>NZ_JACRSN010000001.1 GCF_014384705.1 Yeguia hominis
CTCTAAAACCGTCTCTCTCGAAACCCTTTAGAATCTTCAGGTCCGTTTCGCTCTTGTTGTTTAATTTTCAAGGTCCGCCGCCCGCCCGTCTCCGGGAGAGCGAGATTTATTTTAGCACCGATCCCAGTGAAAGTCAAGGGGTTTTTCGACATTTTTTTAAAAACTTTTTGCTTCCGTGAATTTGCCTCGTTTCAGATTAAATTATTGTACAAATCTGCCATTTTGTCGCACCACTGATCGAACTCCGGATCTTCACACTGCATTTCCGGGTGGGTCTGCATATACGCAAGCGCCATTCGGACGCCCTGATCGAACCGGATTTCCGCCGTAAATCCCGGAACCAAACGCTTGATTTTTGTATTATCAAAAACAACTGACACCGCTTTATCCCCGAGCAGAGCGCCTTCCAGTTCCGGGCGAGACGCTGCAAGGACTGTAGACGGCAAATACACAGGACGATATTCCACACCGAGTGCGTCGGCCAAAATTTGATGGATGGCGTTCCAGGAAAGCGTCTCGTCGCTTGTAATATGCACCGCTTCCCCGATTACGTGCGGATTTCCCATCAGCCCGACAAATGCTTTGGCAAAATCCACGCTGTGCGTCAGCGTCCAAAGCGAAGAACCGTCTCCATGCACAAGAACCGGTTTGCCTGCCAGCATTCGGAGAATCACCTGCCAGGAGCCGTTTGCACCGTGCATGGCAACCGGAACCTTTTTGCTGTACGTATGACTCGGCCGGACAATCGTGACCGGGAACCCTGTACGGCGGTATTCTTCCATCAGCCGGTTTTCACAGGCGATTTTGTCGCGGGAATACTGCCAATACGGATTTGCAAGCGGCGTGCTTTCGGTAATCAAGTAATGCGAGAGCGGTTTTTGATAAGCGGAAGCAGAGCTGATAAACAGATATTGCCTAGTTTTTCCGGAAAACAGCCGGATATCCCGCTCGATCTGTTCCGGAACAAAATTGATAAAATTGGACACAACATCGAATGTCTCGTCTTTCAGAAGAGACGCCACAGCCGCTTCGTCCCGGACATCCCCCCGTAAAACGCGCGCGCCTTTTGGCACCTCCTGCAGATGCGTCCCACGATTCAGAAGCGTCAGTTCGATCCCTTTTTCCACCGCAAGCGCAGATACTGCCGTGCTGATGGTTCCCGTTCCGCCGATAAAGAGGGCTTTCATCTTCTCATCTCCTTTTTGGATTCCGGTAAAGAAAACCCGGCCTTCGCAGAAGAAAGCCGGGAAATCGTCTGTAAAAGCGACCAAGTCTATAAGCCGGGTCCTGTCTTGAGCAGCCATCTATCTTGGCCGTACGTTGCCATACGGCTCACGCCACCTCCGCGGAACGCGCCGGGCAAGCGCAAATGTTCCTCCACGGTGTTGCTCCGGATAGGGTTTACAGGGCCATGCAGTCTCCTGCATGCCGGTGAGCTCTTACCTCGCCTTTCCACCCTTACCGTGCAAAAAAGCACGGCGGTATTTCTCTGTTGCACGATCCCTGGGGTCGCCCCCGGCGGCCGTTAGCCGTTATCCTTGCCCTATGGAGCCCGGACTTTCCTCAGACACGCCTTTTCAGACTGTGCCCGCGGCTGCCCGGCTTGCTCGCTTTTCACGCAATTAGTGTATCACAAAACCGGAGCCGGTGTCAATTCCGGTTCTGCGAAAGCAGTGTATTCTTTTCTGTCCAAAGTTTTTGCGAAAGATCCACATAGTAGACGTGCGGATTTTCAAAGCGGGTAACCTCATCCCAGAGGGTATCCACCTGCTCTTTGCAGTACGCCTTGATTTCCTGCAGCGTCCGGTCTTTGCCGATATAGCGGCCCTTTTCAAAAATCTTCTCCTGAAGCCGGCGCGCGGTAAAGTTTTCGACGGTTTTGCGTTTCCAGATGTGCTCCGGATCGAAAATCGTATACGGCTTTGTATCGTCGATCACTTCATCGTGCATGGTGATCACGTCGGCAATCGCCTTGCCCGTTTCCCGGTCGTAGAGTCTCCACACGCTTTTAAAGCCCGGCGTTGTAATCTTGACCACATTTTCGCTGAGCTTGATTTTGGGCACAATGGTTCCGTCGTCCGCCTGTACGGCAGCAAGTTTATAAACGCCGCCGAATACCGGCTCTGAGGAAGACGTAATCAGCCTCTCGCCGACACCGAAGGAATCCACCTGCGCGCCCTGCAGAAGCATATCGCGGATAATATATTCGTCGAGTGAATTGGACGCGCAGATTTTGCAGTCCGGATATCCGGCCGCATCCAGCATTTTCCGCGCCTTTCTGGAAAGATAGGTAATGTCGCCGCTGTCAATCCGGATCCCGGCCGGGCGGACGCCCATCGGTTTGAGCACCTCATCAAACACGCGGATCGCATTCGGCACGCCGGAGTTGAGGACATTGTAGGTATCGACCAGCAAAACGCAATTATGCGGATATTCTCGTGCATACGCGCGGAATGCGTCGAGTTCACTGTCAAAAAGCTGCACCCAGCTATGCGCCATCGTGCCGAGCGCCGGAACACCGAACCGGATATCGCTGATTGCGCAGGCCGTACCCGCACATCCGCCGATAAACGCAGCGCGCGCGCCGTGCACGGCGCCGCCGTATCCCTGCGCCCTGCGGGATCCAAATTCCATCACCGCGCGTCCCTGCGCCGCGCGGACAATTCGATTAGATTTGGTTGCGATCAAACTTTGGTGGTTGATGCAAAGCAAAATCATCGTTTCAATAAACTGCGCCTGAATGACCGGTCCGCGAACCGTAACGATCGGCTCCTGCGGAAAAATCGGCGTTCCCTCGGGAATGCACCAGACATCGCAGGCAAATTGAAAGTTTTTCAGATATTCCAAAAACGCCGGGCTGAACTGACTTGTTCCCGCAAGATAATCGATATCTTCCTGTGAGAAATGAAGATTCTTTAAATACTCGACCATCTGCTCGACGCCGGCCATAATTGCAAAACCGCCATTGTCGGGAATTCTGCGAAAGAACATATCAAAATACGCGATTTTGTCCTGAAATCCATTCGCAAAATAACCGTTTGCCATAGTCAGCTCGTAAAAATCCACAAGCATTGTGAGATTTTCTATCCGGCTTTCCTCTTTTACCATCCTTGATCCCTCTCTCTGATGAAATACAGGCTTGCCGCTTCTTGCAACATCTTCGTCATTATAGCAGGATTGCGCTCGTTTTACAATTCCCTTTTCACTTTGATTTTACACGCAGATAGGCCGCCGGGCGCTGCTCTGCTGTTTTCGTTTGGAAAATCATGCTGCTTCTTGCAAAACGATACAAATACCAGTATAATACCCTATAGGAAACCGGAAATTCGAAAACCGCCAGGAGGTGAGGCGTCATGAGATTGCGCAAGCAGTCTTTGGGAACCAGAAATGTAGTTGGCGCGCGTGTAGAACGGGCGCGAAAAGAGCAGGGCATGAAGCAAAAAGAGCTTTTGGCACAGCTTCAGGTCAACGGCGTCGACATGAATGCTTCTGGACTTTCCAAGCTGGAAGGCCAGCTGCGCTATGTAACGGATTTTGAACTCGCTGCACTTGCCGATATTCTAAACGTCTCCGTTGATTGGCTGCTCGGCCGGGAATCCAAATCCTGAGATTCCCGCTTTTTAGGGTATTCCGCCGCGAATACGCAGCTGCAGGCAGATGCATATTTAATTTTAAAAAAGATTCCGGAAACAGATTCCGGAAACGAGCCCTGCGCAAAAGCAGGGCTTTTGTTTTTTCCGATTTTTGCAGCGCATATGCAGCATATAAAAAAGCAGCCTTCCAGATCTCCGGAAGGCTGCCAAATTACTTTATTTTGCAAGCTTGTTATCAATGATCTCTTTCGCCCAGGCAACCGCTGCCTGAATATCTGCGTCGGTAACGGAAGCCTTTTTAAACAGGCCGCTTTTTACTGCAATGCCGTAAGGCTCTGCCGCAACATGCACGCCGTTTGCCTCGAGCGTCTTGGAAATTTCCTCAAGACCGGAGACATCGCCCTTGCCGTTAATCACATAAAATGCGACATTTTTTGCCCGAACCGGTTTCAGGTCCTTACAGAATGCTTCGACCGGTTTTTCCAGACGGCCGGACATCTCAACGCCGATAAAGACAATCTTCTCGTTCTCGCAGGGATATGCGGGCGGAATTTTATCACAAACACATTCGAAAATTCTTCCGAACTCCGCAGCGATTTGCTGAGCGGCTCCGGTCTTGGAAAAATGCAGGGATTTTGCTTTCATGTCAGTCATGCCTCCAAAGTATCGTTTTTGTTATTATAACATATAATAACGGAAAATTTATGAATATTTTTGTGTTTTCGCGGATTTTGTTGTTTTTTGTATTTTTATTTCGATTTCATCGTCAAAATTGTCTATTTTTAAAGATTTCTTTTTCTGTTTTGCGCAAAAAGATAAAAATTCCCGTTTTTATGCGATTTAAGGATAGAAATCCCCTCGATTCTGTGCTATACTAAATCAATTCTGTAACAGGATTATTACGGAGGAATGCAATATGGAACGAAAAATCATCCTCAGTGCTGACGCAACCTGCGATTTGAACGAGGAATTAAAAAAGCGCTATGAAGTCTATTATTCGCCTTATCATATTATCTTAGAGGGACAGGATTATATCGATAACGTCGACATCACAGCCGACGAGTTGTATCGCGCCTATTGGGACAAAAAAGTCCTGCCGAAAACCGCTGCGATCAACACCGCCGAATATGTCGAACGGTTCCGTCCCTGGGTTGAGGCCGGATTCGACGTTGTCCATATCAACTTAAGCCACGCGATCTCTGGGTCGCATCAAAATTGCCTTGCCGCTGCAGAAACACTCGGACACGTTTATCCGGTAGATTCCCTGAATCTTTCCAGCGCCAGCGGACTTTTGGTCATCGAGGCTGCCGAGATGATCCGCGAGGGAATTCCGGCGCCGGAAATTCAGAAGCGTCTGCAGGCCATGACCAGCAAAGTACACGGAAGCTTTATTCTCGACACGCTGGAGTTCATGCACGCCGGCGGCCGCTGCTCCGCCGTGGCTGCGCTGGGTGCAAACCTGCTTTCCTTAAAGCCCTGCATTGAGGTCGACAATACGACCGGCAAAATGGGCGTTGCAAGAAAATACCGCGGACAGCTCGCCAAGGTCCTGGTAAAATATACGAAAGATCAGCTTGCCGCTTACGAAAACATCCGGACAAAGCATATTTTCATCACGCATTCCATCATCGATCCGGAGCTTGTTGATCTGGTTCGGAAAACCATCCAGGAAACCATGCACTTCGATGAAATCCATGACACGTCCGCTTCCTGCACCATTGCTTCGCACTGCGGCCCGAACACGCTCGGAATTCTGTTCATGACCGAGTAAAAAAACCGCCAAAGCGTCGAAAAAGTCATTGACAAACTGTTAAAAAACGCCTATTATGAAAATAGAACTGAATATCTCGGTAGGTGAGGTTACCACAGGGATATGGGTTGCTGCCGCGAAACAGTGGAGACACTGTGAGAAGGTCAACAGGTCATGTCGAATCCAAGGCATGCTCTAACGCAATTTCACGCCCTGCGAAGCTGAAGCTTGAACGGTGATAAAACGGTATTTTGCCGTGTTATGGTTATTTTCTATGGGTATGGTTATCTTAATCCCTGTCACCGTTTCAGGTGGCGGGGATTTTTTATTTCGCACAGCAGCCGGGATTTTCTTTCAGCCCGCCAGAACCATTTCTTCGCAAGCGGTTCTCTGCATCGGCTGAACATCAGGCGCAGCGCCGATTCCCGAAAGACGGCATCAAAAGGCGGTTTTGCGCATTTTCAGCGTCATGCAAAAGAAGGTTCTCTGCGGACAAACTGCATTTGGGAGGTGAGAAAATGGACGCAGGAAGTAGCGGCGACAACATACCGTATCAGCACTGGCTTTTTCATCGGCCGTTCTTGTTCAAAACACAGCCGCAGCAGGCGCGTCTGTTTTCGCGCCTGACAGCCCACCAGCTGGGCCTTTAAAATACCTTTTGCTGTACGGTCTCTGGATGTCTTTGCTTCCTTATGAAAATCGGGGATGATTAGGAGGATTCAGCATGGAAACCATGACCATTACAGAAGAATACATTCTCACGCTTCTGCGTGAAAAACGGTTCGGAGAGCTGCGTCAGATTCTCTCGGACCTGAACCCTGTCGATATTGCCGCCCTGCTCGGCGAGGTCCCGGAGGAAAACCTGCCCCCGCTCTTTCGGATTCTGCCGAAAGAGCTTGCTGCGGATACATTTGTCGAGATGGACAATGACGAACAGGAATTTTTGATTCACGCCTTCAGCGATAAAGAGCTGCGGGAAGTGATGGACGAGATGTTCGTCGATGATACGGTCGATATTATCGAAGAAATGCCCGCCAACGTTGTCAAGCGGATTCTGCGCAATGTGGACCCCGAAATGCGGCAGTCCATCAACCAGATTCTGCACTATCCAAAAGACAGTGCAGGCAGTATTATGACAACCGAATATGTCGATCTCAAAAAGCAGATGACGGTCGAAGAGGCGTTTACCCGCATTCGGAAAACCGGCGTGGACAAAGAGACGATTTACACATGCTACGTGACGGATCCGAACCGCAAACTGCTCGGGCTTGTTTCCGTAAAAATGCTGCTTTTATCCGAAAAGGATAAGATTATCGGCGATATTATGGAAACCAATATCATTTATGTAAACACCATGGACGACAAAGAAGACGTTGCCAAACTGTTCGACAAATACGACTTTCTGGCCATTCCGGTTGTCGACAAGGAAAGCCGTCTGGTCGGCATTGTCACCGTCGACGACGCAATGGATGTCATCCAGGAAGAGACCGAAGAAGACTTTGCCAAGATGGCGGCCATCCAGCAAAACGAAGAGGCCTATTTCAAAACGCCGAGTTGGAGACACGCCAAAAACCGGATTCTCTGGCTGCTTGTCCTGATGCTTTCTGCAACCGTAACCGGAGAAATTATCACCCACTATCAAAATGCCTTTGCCGCCGTTCCGATTTTGGTCGCATTTATTCCGATGCTGATGGGCACCGGCGGAAACTGCGGCGCGCAAAGTTCCACCATGGTTATTCGCGGACTTGCCACCGATGAAATCCGGCTGAAAGATTTTTTCCGCGTCCTCTTTAAGGAAACCCGGATTGCATTTTTGGTCAGCATCGCACTGGCGATCGTCAACGGCGTGCGCATCATCATACAATATGGCGACTGGCGTCTTGCTGTTGTCATGGATCTTGCGCTGATCTGCACTGTTTTCGTCGCAAAAGCGCTCGGCTGCATCATGCCGATGCTCGCACAAAAATGCAAGCTGGATCCGGCAATTATGGCCTCTCCGCTCATCACCACCATCGTCGATGCCTGCTCTGTTTTAATCTATTTTTGTATTGCAACGGCAGTCTTTCAGCTGTAAGCGTTCCCGCTTTCCGGCGCAGCGCCTTTGGAACCGCTTCTCATGAACGATTTTTTCCGGCCGCAGAGATGCCTTAAGCCGGCCTGCACAGTCCGCCGGGAAAGCGCTCTATCGACCTTTTGACTATAAATATCCGTGCTGCAGTTTCGGCATATTCTTGCTGTTTCAGCCGGAGTGTTCTATTTTTGACGAGACAGGTTGGGCAACCCCATCTGTGTGTCTCGCCGCGTTGCCCGCCACCCGTTTCGGGATGGCTTGTTTGCTTTGCCTGTTTGAAAGACTGTCCTTCCTGCGCTGATTGCGCCGTTATTGTAAAGGAGGGATCTTCCATGAATCGGATGACCAAAAAATCCATGCAGCACAGCGAAAATTCCGCCGAAGAGCTGATGAATCCGGGATATATTTCCCTCTCCGCGGGAATGCGTGCGGATGCTGCGCTTGAAAAAATCCGGAAAACCGGAACCCCGTTTTATACCCTCTACATCACGGACGGAAAGCACCGTCTGACCGGAACCGTCGCACTGTGCGACCTTCTGACCTGTGAGCCGCAGACTGCCGTCGCAGATTTGACCGACTGGAAGCCGGTTTCCGTTGTCTACACGCAGAGCCGGGAGGATGCCGCCCGGCTGCTGCAAAAATATGATCTGCTTTCCCTGCCCGTGGTCAACGAGCACCGTGTTTTGCTCGGCATCATCCCCATTGAAAACGCCATCGACGCCATCCGCGAAGAGGCAACAGAAGATTTTGAAAAGATGGCCGCCATCGGCTCTGCGTCCGCAGAGGCTTCTTATTTTGAAACGTCCGACTGGACACATGCCAAAAGCCGCCTGCCCTGGCTGCTCATTCTGATGCTTTCCGCCATTTTCACCGGGGAAGTCATCACGCGCTACGAGGAGGCTTTTCTCGCACTGCCGCTGCTGGTTTCCTTTTTGCCCATGGTGATGGACACTGCCGGAAATTGCGGATCGCAGAGTTCCACCGTAATCATTCGCGCGCTGGCAACCGGCGAGGTGCGCTTCCGGGATTTCTTCCGGGTTCTGCTCAAGGAATCGGAAATCGCCCTTTTTGCGGGCGCAGCCCTCATTCTCGTCTGCACTGCCCGCATTCTCTTGCAATACCACAACCCCACCCTCGCGTTGATTCTTGCCATCTCGCTCGCCTGCACCGTTCTCTTTTCCAAACTGATCGGCGCCGCGCTTCCGATGCTTGCAAAACGGTTGCATCTGGATCCGGCTGTGATGGCTTCTCCGCTCATCAACACCATCGCGGATCTCGGCTCCGTTCTGCTTTATTTTTCCGTTGCCTCATGGCTTTTTCACCTCTAATCACCTGCAAAAAACACAAAAACCTTTTTCAGAAAAAAGTATGAACCGTGATTTTTGCTATTGCATCCCCTGCACATTCTGTGCTACAATAAATTTATGAAATCGATGAGACTAGGGTTCTTTGCAGCAAGGGCGCTGCAAATGGCATTTGCCCGGTTTGATCCAGAAATTTATGAAAAGAATGCAATGGAGCATCCGTAACAGTTGTTTCGGGTGCTCTTTTCTTTTTGCTTTTTCCGCCGCCATGCGGTGAGAATCAATAAATCAGACAGGCGGATTTCCCGCCGCGAAAGGAGATCGTGTAACATGACCGGCAAAACCACCTACCGGACCCACACCTGCGGAGAAATTGGGGAGCAGAACTTGAATTGCAACGTGCGGCTTTCCGGGTGGGTCGAAAATATCCGGGACCACGGCGGCATTCAATTTCTGGATCTGCGCGATCATTACGGTGTCGTGCAGGTTGTCATTCATGAGGACTCCCTCCTAGACGGCGTCAGCCGCGAATGCACCGTTTCTGTCGCCGGGACGGTTGTCCTGCGCGACGAGGAAACCATTAACCCGAAAATTGCAAGCGGTATCGTAGAGGTGCGCGCCGAAAGTCTGACGATCCTCGGCAAATGCCTCCCGAACCTTCCGTTTGAAGTGGCATCCTCCAAACACACCAAAGAGGACGTCCGGCTGCAATACCGGTTTCTGGATCTGCGTAACCCGAAAGTGCACCAGAACATTGTTCTGCGCGCAGAGGTCATTTCTTTTTTGCGCAGCAAAATGCAGGAACTCGGCTTTCTCGAAATCCAGACACCGATTCTCTCTGCATCTTCGCCGGAAGGCGCGCGCGATTATCTAATCCCCAGCCGCCGGCATCACGGCAAATTCTATGCACTGCCCCAGGCGCCGCAGATTTTCAAGCAGCTCCTGATGGTTTCCGGCTTTGACCGGTATTTTCAGATTGCCCCCTGCTTCCGCGACGAAGACGCCCGCGCCGACCGCTCTCCGGGAGAGTTTTACCAGCTGGATTTTGAAATGGCGTTTGCTTCGCAGGAAGATGTTTTTGCCGTAGCAGAAGCGGTCCTTCCCGCGCTCTTTACACGGTTTTCTGAAAAAGCCGTCACCCCGGCGCCGTTTCCGCGGATCCCGTATGCGGAGGCAATGCTCCGATACGGCACCGACAAGCCCGATCTGCGCAATCCGCTGGTCATCACCGATATCAGCGACCTCTTTGTCCATTCCTCGTTCCGGCCGTTTAGCGGCAAAACCGTGCGCGTTATCGCCGTTCCGGACTGCGCCGCTCAATCCCGCACCTTTTTCGGGTCACTCGAAAGCTATGCGGAGTCCCTCGGAATGGGCGGACTTGGATACGTCAAAATCGGGACGGAGAAAGAACTCATCGGTCCGCTGGATAAATACATGTCGGAATCCGACAAAGAAACGCTTCTTTCCCGCACCCAGGTAAAACCCGGCGATGTCATTTTCTTTATCGCCGACCGCGAACGGGAGGCCGCCCACTATGCGGGCCTGATCCGCACCGCGCTCGGCGAACGGCTTTCTCTCATCGCAGACGACGCCTACCGGTTTTGCTTTATCACGGATTTCCCGATGTACGAAATCGACGAGGAAACCGGCGCCTATGCGTTCACACACAACCCCTTCTCGATGCCGCAAGGCGGCATGCAGGCGCTGTGCGAGCAAGCACCGGAAACCATTCTCGCCTATCAATATGATATTGTCTGCAACGGCGTGGAGCTTTCCTCCGGCGCCGTACGCAACCACGATATTGAAATCATGAAAAAAGCCTTTTCCATCGCCGGATATTCTGAGGCGGAACTTGAAAAGAAATTCCATTCCCTGTATAATGCATTTCAGTACGGTGCGCCGCCGCACGCCGGCATGGCGCCCGGAATCGACCGCATGCTGATGCTCCTGTGCGGCGAGGAAAGCATCCGGGAGGTCATCGCGTTCCCGATGAACAGCAATGCGCAGGATGTTCTGCTCGGTGCGCCGGGCGAAGTTACGGAGCAGCAGCTGCGGGAAGCCCATATTAAAATCCGATAAGGAGGCGCCGCCATGATTACACATGAAGAAATCCGGTCGATTGCCCTTCTGGCAAAGCTGGAAGTGCCGGACGAAGAATTGGACGCGCTCACACAGGAAATGGAAAAAATCATTGCATTTGCGGATACGGTCAGCCATGCGCCGGTCTCTGACACCGGCTTTGACAACATTCACCATCTTGAAAATGGATTCCGCCCCGACGTGGTCACGCCTTCCCTGCCGCAGGAAGAAATTCTGCAAAACGCAGAGCGTCAGGAAAACGGCTGCTTTTTCGTGCCGAACAGAAAGTGAGGGGACGCGCAATGGAGCGAAATCAAATTCAGTATCTCGGTTCGCTGTTGCGCCGCCGGGAACTATCCTGTCGGGAGCTTACCCTTATGTATCTGCGTGCCATTGAGGCGGAAAATCCGGCACTGCAGGCGCTCGTTCATCTGACGCCGGACACCGCCCTGGCCTGTGCCGACGCCGTTGACCGAAAAATTGCAGCAGGAGAACCGCTTCAGCCGCTGGAAGGCATTCCCATGGTGCTCAAAGACAACATTTCCACGCGCGGCCTGGAAACCACCTGCTGTTCCAAAATTCTCTCCGGCTATCAGCCGATTTATGACGCGACCGTCTGGGAACTGCTCAAAGCGCAGAATGCCGTTCTGCTTGGAAAAGCAAACATGGATGAATTCGCCATGGGGTCTTCCTGCGAAACCTCCTGTTTTGGCGGCGCGAAAAATCCGCATAATCCGGAGCGCGTCGCAGGCGGCAGTTCCGGCGGCACGGCTTCCGCAGTCGGCGGCGGACTTGCCGCATACGGACTCGGCTCCGACACCGGCGGCTCCATCCGTCAGCCGGCAAGCTTCTGCGGAATCGTCGGCCTTAAGCCCACCTATGGCGCCGTTTCCCGATACGGACTGATCGCATATGCTTCCAGCTTCGATCAGATCGGCCCCATTACCACAAGTGTCGAGGACGCAGCGCTCGTTTATGATGCAATTTCTGTCCGAGACCGTCGGGACGCAACCTCCCGCGGACAGACCGCACCCACTGCGGCTACGCTCGATCTGGACCTCCGCGGACTCAAAATCGGCGTTGCCGAGGAATACTTCACCGGGATTCGCGAGGATGTCCGGAGCGCCGTTCTGCAGGCACTCGACGTCTACCGTTCGCTCGGCGCCACCGTCACATGGTTCCAGATGCCGGCGCTGCAGTACGCATTGCCCGTTTATTATATTCTGGCCTGTGCAGAGGCTTCTTCAAACCTCGGCCGGTACGACGGCATTCGTTACGGGTATCAGACCCCGCACTATACCGGCACACACGAAATGATGTGCAAAACCCGCAGCGAAGGGTTCGGCGCAGAGGTCAAACGCCGGATTCTGCTCGGCACCTATGTTCTCAGCGCCGGGTATTACGACGCCTACTACAAAAAAGCGCAAAACCTGCGCGGTGCGATTGTCTCGGCATTTGACGAGGCTTTTTCCCACTACGATCTTCTGGTTGCGCCGACTGTCCCGACAACGGCATTCCCCCTGCATTTTACGCAGCAGGATCCTGTCGAAACCTACCAGACCGATGTCTGCACCGTTCCGGTCAATATTGCCGGGCTGCCCGGCATCTCGCTGCCCTGCGGCACCGGAACTGACGGTATGCCGATCGGCATGCAGCTGATCGGCGCAGCATTTTCGGAAGCGCGTCTGCTCGGTGCTGCCTATCAATACGAGCGCGCAGCAGGAGACCGCGTATTCCAGAAATCCGGATTGGGGGTTCAGCTATGAGCGGTTATGAACTGGTTGCAGGACTGGAAACACATGTCGAGCTTGCAACAAAAACAAAAATCTTTTGCGGATGTACAACCGCATTCGGCGCCGAACCGAACACCCACTGCTGTCCGGTGTGCATCGGACTTCCCGGCACGCTTCCGCTCTTAAATGAGCAGGTCGTCAATTATGCAATTCTCGCCGGACTTGCAACAAATTGTGAAATTTCAGAGTATTCCAAAATGGACCGCAAGAACTACTGCTATCCGGATCTCCCAAAAGCCTACCAGATTTCGCAGTATGATATGCCGCTGTGCAAAAACGGCTATATTCCGCTTTCCAACGGCCGAAAAATTCGAATCACCCGGATTCATATCGAAGAAGATGCCGGAAAACTCATTCATGAGCGCGGGAACACCTATGTCGACTATAACCGCGGCGGCGTCCCGCTCATTGAGATCGTCTCTGAACCGGACATCCGCAGCGCTGAAGAAGCACGCGAATATGTGGAAACCCTCCAGCTGATTATGCGGCATATCGGCGTTTCCGACTGCAAAATGCAGGAGGGCTCTCTTCGCTGCGACGTCAATATTTCCGTCCGGCCAAAGGGCAGTGAGACGCTTGGCACCCGAACGGAAATCAAAAACATGAACTCCTTTACCTTCATGGCGCGCGCGATGCAGTACGAAATGGAGCGTCAGATCGATCTGCTTGAGAGCGGCGAAACCGTCCGACAGGAAACCCTGCGGTATCTGCCGGACGAAAACCGCACCGAACCGATGCGCGGAAAAGAAGATGCGCACGACTACCGGTATTTCCGGGAACCGGACCTTGTCCCCATTCATGTCACGCGCGAACGTGTCGAAGCTTTGCGCAAACAGCTTCCGGAGTCTCCGACCGAAAAGCTCCGCCGTTATACAGAGGAGCTCGGCTTGCCGCAGGCGGACGCACAGCTGCTGGTCAAATACCGTCGGGTCGCCGAATACTTTGAAGCGGCAAGCAAGGAAACGAAAAGCCCCAAAACGGCGGCAAACTGCATTTTGGGACCGATTTTCAGCCGGCTTTCCACGGAAGAGGAAAAGGAAACTTTCGAACTGCCGGTTTCACCGGAGGCGCTGCGGGAACTCATAGCGCTCTTTGATGCGGGAAAAATTCGGATGAACCTTCTGCGCGCCACACTGGAAAAAATGCTCGACACCGGCAAACCCGCTTCCGCGTTTCTGACCGAAACCGACCTTGCCGGCATTGACGACCAAACACTTCAGACACTCTGCCAAACGGCGGTGCAGTCGAACGAAAAAGCAGTGCAGGATTTCCGCGCCGGCAAAGAAAAGGCGCTCAAGGTTCTGCTCGGGCAAATCATGAAAGCGACCAAAGGGCGCGCCGACGCCGTAAAGGCGGAATCGCTCATTCGGGAAATCATTGCAAACACACCGTCCGCGTCCTGAGGTTCCAACAGGCAGCCGATTTAAGCCGCCTTGCCGGCTTTGTTGTAAATCAAAATTTCTGCCTGGGAAGCCCTGCAAACCACTTTTTGTGACACAAAACAGAAGAACGGTTCCCTTTTTTCCTGCGGAACCGTTCTTTTTTCTGCAAGACGCATGCTGTTTCGTTTGGATGCCGTATGCGTTTTTTGTCTGACCGGCAGCCCCACGCAAAACCGCCGGAGGAATCTTCTGAGATTCCCCCGGCGGTTTTCACTCTTTGGCACAAGCATTGTTCGATTCACGGACGACACCATGGTTTTCTTTCGGTCTGAACCGGTTTTCCGGTCTCCAGCGCCTTTGTCAGGCAATGCGACAGGTAGGTATCCTGGCAGGCCTCCGCCAGCCCGTAAAATTCTTTTCCTGTCTCAACATACGTTTTCATATCCAGAAGCACCTTGGCAAGCGCAAGTTCTTCGTCGCTGAGACGCCGGAAATCCGCAACCGTCCGTTCTGCAAACGGGTTTCGGTAAATATACCGGCCGTCCAGCATCAGCCCGCGCAGAGAATCGCCCTCCAGATTGGAATATTGCCCCAGTTCGACCCGCTGAATTTCCGAACAGGCACAGTCGCCTTCCTCGTTCAGATATCGTACCGTCCGGTCGAAAATCTCTCCGCGCGTTCCGCTGATCCGCAAAAACCGGGAACGGATCCCAGAAAAATACTGTTCTTCACAGAAATCGAAATAGGCGTTTTTGCCGTTTTCAAACGTAAAAACTGCCGTATCTCTGGCAGCTGTGTGCAGCGCGCCGTTTTGCACAAGGCCGTCTCTGCCGCAGGTTTCGACAAGTTCCTGCGAAAAGCGTTTGGCGGAAATTGTACAGGGCATAAATCCCACATCGAGATACCGGCGGATCAGATTCACTGCGTGATAGCCGTGAACCATCGAAATCAGCAGATCCGTCGGCACGCCGATTTTGCCTTCGCAAAGGATGTTTAAAAGCGCACTGTGATAAGGCTGCGCAAAATACTGTTCCGCAACCTGCACCTTTGCGCCACAGCGCACTGCAGCCTCCCAAATCTGATCGACCGCTTCCAAATCCGGCGCAAAGGCGCAATTTTACTGGAGTGTTGCAGCCCGAACTCTCTACTTTCTGAAGTTTTATTCCTTTATTTGATCAATCGTTCTTCGAGAGAAAGAAGCGGCAATGTATTAACAGGCTGATCCAGATAAAAATAGGCACAGCTACACCAATCGTCACTGCGTTCATAGAGGAATGGAAGCCCCTGCCCAAACTCAGGATCCTCTTCCGGATGAACAAAATCTGTCTCATAATTTCCATTAACAGAAGGATATGAATACCCTTTTGTCTCATGCAACAATGCAAGTTCTGCTCGACCATATTTCAGTTCAAATGTATCGACTGCACCGATCTGCTGGACTTCTACGCGGATATCTTTTTGGAAATAAACCGGATCCGCCACATGGAAACGGAAAAAATCAAGTTCCATCTTTTCCGAATCATATACTGGGCATCCACAGTAGAGATCATAAAAATAATCTTGTCCCCATGCACTGGCCAAATAATCTTCCGAACCGGTTCCGCAAAGAGAAGGATACTCTTCATCTCCATCGAGATAAATTTTCACCTCACCTTCTCCCCACCAAGTCTGGCAATAAAGCTCTGTATTACAGAGAACACCAATATTTGTACCGAGATATCTACCGCGACCTTCAACCTTAGCAAGAATTTTATAATCTTGCCGAATTGTAGTTGGATTTTCTCTGTTAAACCAAGCGTGAAAATACATCACATTCTCATCAAGTTCATCGCCCAATGTATAGTTGATGTCATAATAAACCTGAAGGATATCTTTTCCGCTCTGGTTGCGAATCAAAACCTTGAACCCCTTGCGAAAAGGCATCGGAATGAAGCAGGTGAAATTTCTACCTTCCGGGCTTGTAAAAAGCGCGGATTTGAACGTCGCCATTCTTCCGATGCTATGGCAGAAGAAATCTCCAATTGGAACACTCACTGCAGGCTGTTCCGCCTGATCCCAATAAAATTCAATGGTAACACCACGAAGAACTTCTTTGGAAAAATCACTAAGTGTCATCCACATACGACGCACAATACCCGTTCCTTCTTTTTCAAAGGCTAATACTTTTTCTTCACCATCACGGAAGGTAAATTTCGCAGAACCTTTCCGGCCGCCACGCGTCATTCCGGCTTTCCCCTTCTCTCCGGTATAATTCTCCGGACTGCACCATCTCGTTTGAATGTTTTTCGGAACTGAATACATAGAATTGTCAAACATACTTTTCAACCTTTCCTTTCAGTAATAATATTATATAATTAACCTTTCACTCCGGAAAGCTTAATTCCTTCAACAAAATAACGCTGAAAAATCACAAAGAGTACAATCGTAGGAATTGCCGCAATTACAGATGCTGCCAGAATTAAATTCCATTGAGCGGAATAAGCATCCTTAAAGCTGCTGATTGCAACCTGTACAACCCAAAGATCTTGTTTCTGTGTTACTACCATCGGCCAGAGGTAATTGTTCCAGTTCGTAAGAAAAAAGGAAACTGCCATTGTCAGCGTAATTGGCACAGAAAGCGGTGTATAAACCCGGAATAAAATTTTAAAATGAGAGGCTCCATCAATAATTCCTGCCTCATATAAATCGCGGGGAACACCCTTAAAAAATTGTCGGTACAGGAAAATTCCATATGCATGTGGAATCATTGGCAAAATAACCGCCCAAAGTGTATCAATCAACCCCAAAGATTTTACAATAATAAATAGCGGAATCATAATTACCGAAAAAGAGATCATCATAGTACTAATCATCCAAGTAAAAATCGTCTTTTTCAGCGGAAAACGCAATGTAGAAAAAGCAAATCCAGCCATCATATGAAATAGCAATGCAACAAGCGTAACCGTTGTCGCAATCACAAAGGAATTCAAGATATACCGTAAAAATTTAACCTTTTGAAAGACATCTACAAAATTTTGTAGGCGAATCTCTTCAGCAGGTGGAAACAAGTGAAAGAGAAAAATTGAGGCCGGTTCTTTGATTGAGGAAATAACTAGAATATATACCGGAAGCAACCACAATACGGCAATTACCACTCCTAGAAGGATAAACAAACACTGCAAAGTTTTTTTTCGTATTTTCATCTCTATCCCTCTTTCATCATTCCCGTTATTTTGAACTGGATCATTGTCAGCGCAAACATAATCAGTGCTAAAAGAATCGACGCCGCAGAAGCATAGCCAAATCGATAGACACCAAAGGCCTGATTAAAAATATAATAAACTGTAACTTCTGTAGCTCTTCCTGGTCCTCCAGCCGTCATAATTTTGATTTGATCAAACACTTGAAATGAATTGACCGTCGTCACAACCAAAACAAAAATATTGGTATCACGAATGGAAGGCAATGTAATATTCCAAAATTTCCGCAGAGAACTTGCTCCATCAATTTCAGCTGCTTCATAATAGCTACGCGGAACATCTTTAATTGCAGCCAAAAAAATCACCATATTGTATCCACAAACCAACCAAATTCCCACGACAGCAACCGATTCAAGCGCCTGGGCACCGGAAGAAAGGAAGGTTCCGCGCGGGAGTCCAACCGCCGTCAAAACCGTATTAAAAAATCCTTTTCGATTATCATAAAGAAATAACCAAATCGTTGCCGCTACAACCGTAGAAATTGAATAAGGCACAAAATAGAGACTTCTAAAAATATTTTGCGCTTTTCCGTCTATCGCCTGCACCAATAACGCAAGCAACAGAGAAACAATAAAAACAGCCGGCACATAGATAATTACATAATGCAACGTAACTCCAAGTGAATTTAAAAATCCATCATCCTTTATCAATGCAATATAATTCTTAATCCCGGAAAAATGCATTTCCGATAATCCGTCCCAGTTGAAGAAAGAAATATAAAGCGCATAGAGAATTGGAACAAACAGAAAAATGAGCAGTCCAATAAAATCTGGAAGGATCATCAGATAAGCAGAAAGCGCTTCTCCTGTTTTCGTTTTCAGTCTTTTTTGATTCACGAGTACGCCCCTCCTTTTTTGATGGGACGGACATTCTTTCTTCTCACAAATCTTAGAATGTCCGTCCCTTTAAACTGCTTTTTAACCTAAGATTCCATTATAGCTGGAAGCAAATTCTAACATTTTGGTCTGTGCCTTTTGCGCAGCCTCTGTCGGCGTCATATTATACAACGCATCCTGAATCATATCGCTGAGAATCTCTGATGCTTCTGCCGGAACTGCAAGTTCTGCTTTCGCAGAAGGGTTCAATACCTCTGTGAAAACTGCACGCTGTCCCTTCAAATAAAGATCCTTATTAGCGTCAATAACAGATTGTCTTGCAGAATATCCAAAATTATATGTCAGATACGAACTGGATTTCTCCGGCGGATTATCGAGATATGCAAATCGGATAAATTCCATACAACCTTCAATCGAAGCAGTTTCTTTGTTTACCAAAACTCTCCAACCACCCGCTACTGTAGCGGTATGTCCGTTTTCATCGGGGATCGGAATCTCCGCAGCAACCAAGTTGACATCTGGATAATTTGCTTCTAAAACAGCAGGTGCCCAAGAACCGTTCATCTGCATCGCTGTCTCACCGTCGGCAAGTATGCCAATATCAGAACAGGAACGGGAAAGTGTTTCTGTGCAAGAACCGGAATCCAGAAGATCGCGCCAAAGCTGTAGCGCATTAATTACCTGATCAGAATCCAGTAACGGATTCCCCTTCTCATCAAAGAAATCTCCGCCGTCTTGCATCCAGACAAACGGCATAAAGCTCCACGTCTGCCAGTCTCCTTTATTAATTTCAAATGTAAATCCGGAGTGCTCGTTCGTATTGCATGCAACTGCAGCTGATTTTAATTCACTCCAAGTTTTTGGCGGCTCTACACCCGCTTCTTTTAGCATATCCGCATTGTACCAGAAGTTACAAAGATCAGACATTGTGGGAATACCGTAAAGATGCCCGTTTCTGGTTGAAACGTCCAGTGTTCCAGATACAAAGTCATTCATTTCATCCTCTGTAAGATATTCTTCCAACGGTACGCAAACCTCACCATCTAAAAACTGCCCGATATTTCCAGGACTTGCATAAAAGATGTCTGGGCCGGAGCCAGTCGCAAACGCTGTTGGAAGCTTGGTGTTCATGTATTCATCAATCGGCACACTATCAAATACAATCGTGTATTTATCCTGCGATGCATTAAATTCATCTACAACATCAAGACACCACTGATGCAAAGCATTCGTTGGATTGAGGTGGTTCCAAAATTGCAGCTCAACGCGGCTTCCACTCGGCTTTGTACTTTCGCTAGCACTGCCTGTACTACTGGAATTTTCTGCATCCGGATCCGGAATCGATGCGCTTGTTTGCGCGCAACCAGCACACAGAACCAGTACCAATGTCATAAAAATCACTAGAATACGTTTTTTCATTGTTTTTCCTCCTAAAATAATTTTGTTTGCTTGTTGCTTTTTACATGATATAGAATAAAACTCTTTTTGTAAATTGTAATTTTTTTTAATTTATCGGATAATCTTTTATAAGTTTGTCAATATATTGACTTATTTTACATTTTCTTTTAGTATAAGTTTACAGGAGTGATGTGTATGTCTAACGGTATCGCAAGGTGGTTTATCAATCTATCTTTACAATTTAAAGTGGCATTTGCTTTTCTTATTTGTGCCGCCATCCCTATGATAATTGCCAGCACTTTCTTTTATAATCAATTAAAAAATGAGTCCATACAGTATAAAAGCGACCGCATGGCACAAGATCTCGTCTATTGGACAAGTAATCTAAATAATCAACGCAGCTTTCTTTACAACAATGTCACCAGCATTTATAATGACCGCAACATTATGAACCTTTTATCAAAGGCCGAAAAGAGGGAACTATCGGTCAGTGAACAAAATACCCTTAAACAATATTTGGTTTATTTAACCCGGCTGAATCTGGATATTTCATCAGCATTTCTATCTATTCAAAATACCAACATTATGTATTATTCTAAAAATAGTGAAATTTCGTTTAAAAATGTACAAGAAATCTACCAAACTTATCGAAAAGAAATAGCATTTCAAAACGGGAAACCATGTGCTTTTCCAACAATAGCACAAAAATCTGGTGGTTTCAGTTTGCCGATAGGAATGTTGATCCGCGACAATACCAAGTCCTTTGCTTCACTTGCGAGTATGATCGTCTGTTATGACGATTCTGTGTTATCAAAAACTTGTGATCAAATATATTTTACAGAAAACAGCAAAATCTACATCACAAATGCAAACTATGACCTTCTCTGGAGCAATTCCTCGTCCACTCTTTCTTCTCCTATAAATTACTACTTTTCCCAAAAAAGCGGCGAAGAAACCAACCACATTTTTATTTACCATTCTGCAGTATCTTCACGAGAAATGGAGACTTGGCATTGTCTTATACTTGTACCAGAAGAAGATATGATCGATTTAAGTTTCATTTTCTCTTCTTACTTTATAATTCTGTTCCTTATTTTTCTACTTTTATCATCAACACTTTTTTTGATTCTGAAAACGTTTATTTTAACTCCGCTACACCGTATGATTGCTCTAATTAATATATCTGATCTTAAAAATCCACAATTTTTGCCGGACAAAGGCCATACCGATGAATTCGGAGTTCTTTATAAAAGTTTTAATAATATGTATCAGAAAAATCTACATCTGCTGGAAATCGTTAAAAAAAGCCAAAAAGAGCAGAGCCGTCTTGAGTATGAAGCGCTGAAAGCACAAATCAACCCGCATTTTCTCTACAACACTCTTGACACCATTCACTGGATGGCGATCGAACATAATGAGCACAAAATTTCAGATACTGTTACTGCTTTATGTTCCATCTTGCGTTATTCAATAAAAAAAAGTAACGAAAAATATGTAACATTGTCAGAGGAATTAACCTGGACAAAAAATTATATTTTTATTCAGAAACAGCGGTTTGAAGATCGCTTTTCTGTAACGTTCGATATAGATGAATCCCTTTCTGACTGCCTAGTTTTTCACTTAATCTTACAGCCATTTATCGAAAATGCCATCATTTATGGCATGAAAAACACACTCTCCGGTGGTGTTATTCACATCCGAATTTTTTCTGAAAAAAGCGAATCTCTGCTCATTCAAATATTTGACAACGGCGTTGGAATGGATCCAAAACATTTAGAAGCTATTCAGTTAGGTATTGGTGTTGGTATCGGCATCTATAACATTGATCAACTTATTAAACTTAATTTTGGCTACCATTATGGTGTAACTATTCATTCTGAACTCGGAATCGGAACTGAAGTGCACATCCGATTCCCAATAAAACGCTAAGGAGATTATGGATGTATACTGCAATTATCGTAGATGACGAATCTGTGGCGCGTCATGGAATCAGCACTCTACTATCTAAACATAGTCCGTTGTGGAAAATTGTAGGATCCTTTGCTGATGGTCAAAGTGCATTACAGTTCATTAAAAAAACTTGCAATTCTCTCGATTTAATAATTTCCGATATTTGCATGCCAAATATGAACGGTTTGGAGCTAATCCGTGTTGCAAAAACTTTGCATCCCTCGGTTTCGGTAATTTTTGTCAGTGGATATGACGAATTTGAGTACGCACGTTCTGCTCTGACCCTAAAAGCTGATGCTTTTCTTTTAAAACCACTTGTATCCAAAGAATTTTACCAAGAATTAGATCGTATTCTTGAAATTCGGAAATTGCAAAGTCAAAATGCCGATTTTCCATCTTCAAACCCACCACATAGAATTTCCTATCTAAACTTTCTTTTCAATGAACTTTTGCGTGGAAACATTTCTATCCGCCCACTTTTTGAAAGTATAGTCTGTCAAATTCCTCCAAGCTATCATATCGTGGTGTTAAAATCAGCTGTTTCCTATTTGCAGGACAATTCTTCGTTTAATTTGCCTCCAGAGAATATTTCCAATCCGTTTTTTGTTTTTTCTATTGAACCCTCTTATTTTGCTCTCATCCTAACCTCGGAAGGAGGAGATGCCCAACTCCAGCAATTTGCTCAAATTAATCCACATTTTTTCTTTGGTATTAGTCAGCGGAAACTTGATGCAAAAGAACTTTCCATAGCATATCAGGAAGCTTATATTGCAGTAAACCAGTCGCTTTATTCTCAAGCTATTCCCAAAAAGTACAAAATCTTTATATATCAAGAACTGAAGAGCAAAAGTATTCCCTTCCCCCAGGAGCTTTGCATACGAATCGTCAACGCAATGGGCGCTGGAGATCTTAGTTCCGCAGAAAATGGTTTAACGCTTTTTTTCACAGCTATTCGAAAAGAGCGTTTGCCAATTAATCAATTAGAAGATTGGATTAAACGCCTCCTTTACCTTATTAGTAATCTGGTTGAACAAACGCCTTTTGAATTTCCTGGTTATGATGTAAACAACATCATAAAAAAGCTTCCTTGTTTTCAAACACTCGAAGAAATTCACCTGTTTTTCAGCACGTACACTTTGGAAATTACGAAACAGATGCAAGTCCTGTTAAAAAAACGTCATCACACTAAAATTGAACAGATCAAACAATATGTGCATATCCACTACGCCGAAGACCTTTCTTTGGAACGACTTTCTGAACACTTTGGAATTAGTGCCTCTCATATCAGTAATCTGTTTCATACTGTTACCGGAACTAAACTAATCAGTTATATTACAAATATTCGACTGGAAGAAGCTAAAAAACTTCTTCGCAACACGGATGACTGTATTTATCATATTGCCTTACAGGTTGGGTTTTCTGATGCGGGATATTTCAATCGGATTTTTAAAAAAGAAGTTGGGATTTCTCCAAAAACATATCGTAATTTTACGAAAAACGATACAAACAATCTTCGCCAATTTTGACAAAGCTTGTTTGTCTGTTCAGATGCCTATTCTGATTTTCCCTGATACCATCAAGCATTGTGCGCAAAAAGGTTTGCAGAGTCCGGCTGAATGAGAAGTCAGCCGGACTCTGCAAACCTTTTTGCGCATAAATCTTGACAGTACCTTGTGACACAAAACAGAAGAACGGTTCCCTTTTTTCCTGCGGAACCGTTCTTTTTTCTGCAAGACGCATCCCGCTTCGTTTGGATGCCGTGTGCGTTTTTTGTCTGACCGGCAGCCCCACGCAAAACCGCCGGAGGAATCTTCTGAGATTCCCCCGGCGGTTTTCACTCTTTGGCACAAGCGCTCTTTGATTCACGGACGATACCATGGTTTTCTTTCGGTCTGAACCGGTTTTCCGGTCTCCAGCGCCTTTGTCAGGCAATGCGACAGGTAGGTATCCTGGCAGGCCTCCGCCAGCCCGTAAAATTCTTTTCCTGTCTCAACATACGTTTTCATATCCAGAAGCACCTTGGCAAGCGCAAGTTCTTCGTCGCTGAGACGCCGGAAATCCGCAACCGTCCGTTCTGCAAACGGGTTTCGGTAAATATACCGGCCGTCCAGCATCAGCCCGCGCAGAGAATCGCCCTCCAGATTGGAATATTGCCCCAGTTCGACCCGCTGAATTTCCGAACAGGCACAGTCGCCTTCCTCGTTCAGATATCGTACCGTCCGGTCGAAAATCTCTCCGCGCGTTCCGCTGATCCGCAAAAACCGGGAACGGATCCCAGAAAAATACTGTTCTTCACAGAAATCGAAATAGGCGTTTTTGCCGTTTTCAAACGTAAAAACTGCCGTATCTCTGGCAGCTGTGTGCAGCGCGCCGTTTTGCACAAGGCCGTCTCTGCCGCAGGTTTCGACAAGTTCCTGCGAAAAGCGTTTGGCGGAAATTGTACAGGGCATAAATCCCACATCGAGATACCGGCGGATCAGGTTCACTGCGTGATAGCCGTGAACCATCGAAATCAGCAGATCCGTCGGCACGCCGATTTTGCCTTCGCAAAGGATGTTTAAAAGCGCACTGTGATAAGGCTGCGCAAAATACTGTTCCGCAACCTGCACCTTTGCGCCACAGCGCACTGCAGCCTCCCAAATCTGATCGACCGCTTCCAAATCCGGCGCAATCGGCGTCTCAGAAAGTACGGGGATTTGCCGCTCAAACAATTTTTGGTTCCATTCAAACGCAACTTCCCAAGGGTACGCAACCACAGCGAAATCGAATGTCTCTTTCATCAATTCATCAAAATCATAAAAGACCGGAACATGCTCTGTTTCTTCCAATCTTTTTCCTTTTTCGCGGTTCCGCAGAAGCACCCCGGCAACGGAAAACATCTCCGGAAGCATCTTCGCAACCCGCAAAAAGAATGCGGCCCGCCAGCCTGCGCCGAGTATCGCAAATCGAATCATTGCTGCATCTCCTTTTCGTTTGGTCGGATTTGGTCGGATTTTCATTTTAAATTATGCGCCGTCCTGGACGATCTGTCCGAATTTTGAGACACATTTGCAGAAAATCAAAGATCCGTACCTGTTCAAGTTTTTTTGAAATTTGGTTTTGGAGGGGCAAATGCGCTGCAGATGCGAACGCCGGCATCCATATTCTAAACCAAACCGCGTCCCAAACACCGCAACCCCAGCCGAAAACGGCCTTTATCTGGATCGGTTTTGAACTTTCGAGCAAAGGCCGCAAACACTTTTCGGTTCTGACTATAGCATAGCGGGCCGCTGTTTGCAAGCGTCTTTCCGGTGGTCCGCTCAATTTTTCGGAAAAAATTTCCGCTCATAAGCGTTTTCAGCACGTACAGAATAAGCGCCGGAGGTGAAAAACATGCCTGATCTTTTCCGCTTTGACGACGCAATGGAAGAATACTTTTCTGCGCTTCCGGCCGATCTGCAGGATGAAATTCTGCACAGCAATCTGAAAATCGGATGCCTTGCCGATTTGATCCAAACCGCAGAAGCCCTGACAGAACAGCGAAATTCTTAAAGAACACGCGTGTTGGATGCGCAAATAAAAGTGGCCGGAGCGCACTAGACAGCCTCAGAATGTGCGGACAGCTCAAAAAAGCAGCCCTGTGTAGGAATATTCAATTTTAAGCAGAGTGGTGCAGCGTCAGCGGTGCCACTCCTGTTTTTGCCTGAATGCACTCATAGTTGTAGAAGTGAATGTATCTGTCGATCAGATCATTTGCTTCCCGGAACGTCTTTGGCTTGTGCCGATAAATACATTCTGTTTTTAGAATAGAGAAGAAATTTTCCGCCATTGCATTGTCATAAGGATTTCCTTTCCTTGACATGGATGGCATTATGCCATAAGATTGTGTTAGCTTGAAGTATGCTTGTGAGGTGTATTGAAAGCCCTAGTCGCTTTGGAGCTGCAACTCCGCAGCGATTTTCTCTTTCTTCATGGCCAAACGGATCGTGTCCAGTACCAGACTTACTGTTTGACGGGATGGTCTCCTTATTGCCGGCTGACTTCTCATTCAGCCGGAGCCTGCAAACCTTTTTGCGCATAAATCTTAACAGTACCTTTCCATGTCGTATGATCTAATCTGTTTATGTCTTTTTCTTTCACGTGAAAGTCCTCCCTGTTTTGATTGTTGTGTGGTCGACAAACCACTTCTTATCTAACAGGGAGCTTTTTTCTTGTCTACTCTACTCCTCGCTATAAGCTATTTTTTTACCCCCGGCATAGCCGGGGGGTGCCTTTGGTACAACCAATAACAGAACCCATGCATAACTTTCGTTATGCATGGGTACTGTCTAATTGGAGGCGACACCCAGATTCGAACTGGGGAGTGAGGGTTTTGCAGACCCTTGCCTTACCACTTGGCCATGTCGCCATTTTAGGATAAAATGCGCACCCACAACGAAATGAGTGCGCGCCCTATTATGGAGCGGACGACGAGGCTCGAACTCGCTACCTCCACCTTGGCAAGGTGGCGCTCTACCAGATGAGCTACGTCCGCATTTTTGCAGCTTTTCTTAAGAAAAGCTGCTGGTGCCTCCGGGCGGAATCGAACCACCGACACGGGGATTTTCAGTCCCCTGCTCTACCATCTGAGCTACAGAGGCAAATTATGGCGACCCGGAACGGGCTCGAACCGTCGACCTCTAGCGTGACAGGCTAGCGTTCTAACCAACTGAACTACCGGGCCATAATTTGGTGGGAACAATAGGACTCGAACCTATGACCCCCTGCTTGTAAGGCAGGTGCTCTAACCAGCTGAGCTATGCTCCCGTCATTCGCGTCCTTGTGCCCTATCGCACATCAGCGACGTATAATATAATACTACAGCGACAAATGAATGTCAATACTTTTTTTAAATTTTCGCGCAAGAAATTCTTTATGCTTCCCGTTTCTGCGCAGCCACCACAAGCCGTTCACAATTTGGATCCGGCGGCAGCATCGTCATATCCGCAAATACCCCGCGCACCTGAAACCCGGTTTCCTCTAAAAGCGCACACAGTTTTTCCTGCGAATATGCGCGCTCGTAAAAATGGGTGCTGGACCGCCGGTAAACCGTGCCGCTCTCCTTCTCAAAGAAATCCAGCGTAATGGAAACACGGTCTGTCTCTGCATCCAACGCATTCTGCCAAACGCAAAAGACCTGCTCCGTATCATAGACAAACGTGTGATTCCCCAAAACAGTACGGTGCTTATACACTGTATTCATATCAAAGAGAAAATATCCCCCCGGATTCAAAAACAACGAAACCCGCTCAAATGTTTTGCGCAGATCCCGTTCACCGGAAAGATGGTTCAGACCATCCAGCGTACAGATTACGGTGTCCACCGTTCCATACAGATCCAGCTGCTGCATCTTTTGACACAAAAACAAGATTGAAAGTCCGGCCTCATCCGCCTTCTGCATGGCTTCGGAAAGCATTGCTGCGTCCGCATCCGTCCCGTAAATATCAAACCCGCGTTTCGCCAGTTCCACCGTCATACTGCCCGTTCCGCAGGCAAGATCCAGTGTTAGGCCCGGCGCATGTTCAAAATGCGCAAGCAGGCTGCACAAATAGTCTGCACGCTGCGAATAGCCCGCTTTGCGCATCAGGCCATCATAATACGGCGCAAAAGGTGCATATGCGCTCATTTTTCTTCCTCTTTCCGGTTCGCCATACGCTGAAAAACCAGCTCGTAACCGTCACAGCCGTAATGAAGCGAACGATTTACACGGCTGATGGTCGCCGTCGATGCGCCGGTTTCCGAAACCACGTCGCTGTAAACCCGCTTTTCGCTGAGCATATGCGCGACAACTAAGCGCTGGGACATCGCTTTGATCTCCGGAACCGTGCAGAGATCCTCGAAAAAGTCATAGCACTCCTCTAACGTTTTCAGCTCCAAAATTGCCTTAAACAAGAAGTCCGTGCTTTCATTTTTCAGTTTACTGCTCAACTTTTTCACGCTCCTTTGCTTTTCACCTCTAAAATAGTAACACATAAAAGTTTAAAAGTAAAGAGCTGAACCAGGTTCTTTTCCTCCATTCTCCCGATGCTTTCCTCTTTTGACGCTCTTGCAACGAAACCGTTTCCCGAAACCAGGTCCTACATCTCACGCAAAAATGCCCCATTCTGCGCGGTTGCACAGAACGGGGCATTGTAGAATGCAGAGATTCTTTTGGAAAAATCAGTCGAACAATACGACGTTTTTCAGGCCTTTCGCCTGTTTTGCCAGCTCAAACAGCTCGTGGATTTCGGTAATCGGCGCGCACTTTGTCGCCAGATTGTCAACCTTTACGGTTCCGTTGGCGATAAAGCCGAGCGTCTTGCGGTACTGCGTGATGCTTGCACGCGTCGTGCCCGTCACAACGAGTTGCTTATAATGAATGATGTTGGAATTGAGCTCTACAAACTCTTTGCCCTTCGGCAGTCCGCCGAAGAAGCAGACGCGTCCGTTTACCGCTGCCTGACCGAACGCCGCTTTCTGCGCCGCAGGCGAAGGACACGCGGTAATGATGACGTCAAATCCGTGTTTTCCGGTCAGCTCTTTCACTTTTGCATCGTCTACCAGACCCACGGTGATGAAATCCGGATCAATCTTTTTGCACTGTTCCAGGCGCTCTTCTACGAGATCGCTGACAACGACTTTTCCGGCGCCCGCCATTTTCGCGAGTTTCGCGTGCATCAGGCCAATAACGCCCGCGCCGACAATCAAAACGAAATCACCCGGCTGGATATGGCAGTGCTCCGAACCGTTGAGCGCGCAGGAGAACGGCTCGTTGAGCGCACCCGCGATAAAAGAAACGTTATCCGGCAGAACCGTCACGTTGCCGCTGCGCACTGCATTTTCCGGAATCAGCATATACTCCGCAAAACCGCCGTCCGTGTTGACGCCCAGCGCGCGGTAATCCGGACACAGATGGCCGTTTCCGCTGACGCACATATCGCAGGTTCCGCAGCCGATATTCGGCGCAACCACAACGCGCATGCCGACCTGATACGCCGTAACGTTCTCGCCGACTTCGTCAATTACGCCCGCAAACTCGTGGCCGAGCGTCAGTGGATGGTCGGCGTCAATTCCGTTTGCGCCCGCGGTCAGCATCCGGACATCGGTTCCGCAAATTGCGGCTGCCTTGATCTTTAACAGGATCTCATTTTTTCCCACTTTGGGCTTCGGAACTTCTTCCACACGAAGATCGTTGATTCCATACATTCTTGCAGCTAACATCGTCATGTACCTCCTGGATTGTATTATCGATAAATTTTAGACTTGTAAACACCGGTCAGCGCGTCGATTGTCTGCAAATAGGTCTCTGCATACGCCCCGTACGCTTCATGATTTGCAGCATTCGGATGAATGCTCTTGACCGGATGCATAATCTTGCGGATCGGTTCGCGGTAATCTGTAAAAACGCCTGCACCGACGCCTGCAATGACCGCACTGCCGACCAGAGCCGTATCTCCCATCGAGAAGGAGATGACGTTGAGACCCAAAACATCCGATTTGATCTGGTTGAACACATCGGACTTCGCGCCGCCGCCGGTTCCGTACATATTTTCAAACCGGTTGTGCGGATAAAGCGTCTTCAGGACGGAAAGATAATAATGATACTCATAGGCGACGCCTTCCATGACCGCACGGAACAGGTGTTCTTTTTTGTGTTTCCAGTCAAGTCCGATAAAGCTGCCCTTGACATAGGGGTTGTTCGGCAAAACGCGTCCGGCAAAGTGCGGAATAAAGAGAATTCCTTCGCTGCCAGCCGGAAGCACGCCGGCCTTTTTCTCCAGTTCCTGGTAAGACATCGGCGGTTCGCCGGTAAATTCATCGCGGAACCAGCGCACGCAAAGTCCGCCGCCGTTGATGTAAGCCAGCGGCATCCATAAGCCGTCCACCGGAGAGCGCATCATCGTCAGGGTCTCGTACTCGGTATCCGGCACAAATTCGTCCACCACACTGCACATGACGGACGCCGTTCCGGCGCAGTCCAGCACCAGATCTTTTTCAAACAGACCGGACCCAAATACCGAACATGCTGTATCGCCGCCGCCCGCAACAATCGGCGTGCCTTCCTTCAGGCCGCTCGCCATCGCACATTCTGCCGTACAGGTTCCAATCACCTCAAACGGCGAGACGATCCGCGGGAACTTTTCCTTGGAAACCCCGAAAGTCTCCAGCAATTCGTCCGACCAGACCTTGTTTTTGTTGTCGCCGAAGCCGGAATACTGAATGCAGGTATAGTCAAAATACGCCTCTTCCCCGCGCAAACCGGTCATTTTTCCGACCACATAACCGTGCGGCAGGACAAACTTTTTAATTCTTTCGTACGCCTCCGGATGTTCATTTTTCCACCAGAGAATTTTCGGGCCGTGTGTATAGGTTACCGGACCGCCGGTGATCTCCGTAACCCGCCGCCCTGCGACAGAACGCATCTGTTCCACATAAGCGTCACAGCGCGTATCGAGCCAGGAATCATAATAGGTTGCCGCTTCGCCGTCTGCGCCGACGCCCATGATACCGGCCATCTGAGAATCAATTCCAACAGACAAAATATCCGTCGCATTGACGCCGGATTTTTCGATGATGTCGTGAATTGTGCGAATACAGGACTCATAAATGTCGTCCGCCTCCTGCCAGACGGTGCCCGGCTTGGGCTGAATCAGTTTCGAGCCTTCGAACGAAGACGCAATCGTGTTCATTTCCGTGTCAAAAAGGACTGCTTTGGTTCCCTGCGTTCCGATGTCGATCCCAATGAGATATCCCGCCATGCTGCACCTCCGCAAATTTTCAATCTATTCCTTTGGAATGACTCTATTCTATCATCATTTACTTGCGATTGCAACTTGTATTTTTACCATATAGTATCATTTATTTTTGTTTTATGTCACTTTCTAGCGCTGTAAGTCTCTTTTTCTTTCTCTCCAAAACAGCAATTGACATTCCCAGCCGCCTGTGTATATAATAAGAAATTGCAGAAGCATGAACGTTAATGTCCCGGTTATCCGGCCATTATTTTCAAAGAAAAGAGGGAGTTTCATGACCGAATCCTTTCAGGCATTATATCCGCACCAACTTGACGCGCAAAAACAGCGCTATGAAACCATAAAAGAGGGATTTTCCGAATATTTCGGAAACAATCGCGATTTTTCGTACTTCAGCGCACCCGGACGCACAGAAATCGGCGGAAACCACACCGACCATAACCGCGGCTGTGTCCTGGCAGCGGCGGTCAATCTGGACATTGTGGCTGCTGCCGCCAAAAATGATGAAAATGTCATCCGCCTCAAATCCATTGAATACGAAAAAATGGATGTCATTGATCTTTCCGATCTCTCCGTACAGGAATCGGAAAAAGAGCGTTCCTCTTCCCTTTTGCGCGGTATCTGCGCGCGCTGTAAGCAGCTTGGCTATCAAATCGGCGGCTTCGACGCCTTCACCATGTCCCAGGTTCTCAAAGGCTCCGGCCTCTCGAGTTCCGCTTCCTTTGAAGTGCTGGCCGTGACGATCATCAGCCATCTCTATAACGACGGCGCCATTGACCCGATTACCGCCGCACAGATTTCGCAGTACGCCGAAAATGTCTACTTTGGAAAGCCCTCCGGATTGATGGACCAGATGGCCAGCTCGGTCGGCGGCTTTACGGCGATCGATTTCCGGGATCCTGAAAAACCGGTTCTCGAAAAAGTTTCTTTCAGCCTTGATGGCGTCGGGTACGCCATGTGTATCGTCGACACCGGCGGAAGCCACGCCGACCTTACAAGCGACTATGCTTCCATTCCAAGTGAGATGAAGGCAGTTGCGACGCTGCTCGGCTGTGAACATCTGCGGGAAGCCGACGAGGCAGAATTTTTCCGCCGTCTCGGAGAAATCCGCAAACAAACCGGCGACCGCGCCGCCCTGCGTGCGATCCATTTCTTCGCGGACAACCGGCGCGCACAGGAAGAAGCCCACGCGCTCAAGGGCGGCAATTTTGAGTACTTTAAAGAGCTGATTCTCGAATCCGGGGATTCTTCCGCCATGTATCTGCAAAATGCCTATTCCATCAAAGATCCGCAATCGCAGGGAGTCAGCCTTGCGCTTGCCGTTTCCGAACGGATTCTCCGTGGAAAAGGCGCTTGGCGTATCCACGGCGGCGGCTTTGGCGGCACGATGCAGGCATTTGTGCCCCTGGATCTCGTTCCGCGGTACAAGGCGGAAATCGAATCCGTGTTCGGCAAAGACACCTGCCACATTCTTTCCATCCGGAATGCCGGCGGCGTAAAGGTTTCCCTGTAACGTATTTTGCACCTCCTCCCGGCGTAAAAATGGCTGGGAGGAGGTTTTTTCAGGAAGTCGGAGAAGATTTGGAAAAATTCATCGGAATCCGGGCCGGAACAGCTTGACACCGTTTGTGAAATGTGGTATCATTTTCAAGTCGCCAAAAATGGTGCAAAATTGCTGGTGTGGCTCAGTCGGTAGAGCAGCTGATTCGTAATCAGCAGGTCAGCGGTTCAAGTCCGCTCACCAGCTCCAAGCCGTCTCAAACAGATTTTGTTTGAGACGGCTTTTTGTTTTTTATCGGGTTCTTATTCTTCGTTGAGAAACAAGCGATGCCATCGTTTTGGCGGACAGGAATGCGTCTATCCTGCAGCAAGCCCTTTGGGGGCCGCAGGTTTTTGCCGTTTCTGCCTGCTGATATCCGCCAAACACAGCGTTCACGCAATGTTTGCTTCTTGAAACGCCGTCGTGCTGACACCCGCCAAAGCGCAAAGAGAAAAGCGCGCCAAAAAACACGCTAGCAGGTATATTTGCCCTTGGGAATCGGCCGTCAGCTCCTTTGATTGCTTTTAATCGTATTTTTACAGAATTCAACATCTTTTGAAAAATCTATATTTGCGATTTAAACCCGCAGATTTTATAATAAAAGAAAAGCAGATTTTAAAAATCTCACGAAAACAGGAGGGGCCTTCCATGATTTTTCGAAATTTTCAGGACATCCGTCTGTCCGCGCTCGGGCTGGGCGCCATGCGTCTGCCGGTTGTCGACGGAAACGATGCGCAAATTGACGCTGCAGCGGTCGCAGAAATGGTCGCCTATGCAATGGAACACGGCATTAATTACTACGACACTGCCTGGGGCTATCATAGCGGCAATTCCGAAATTGAGATCGGCAAAGCGCTTTCCGCCTATCTGCGGGACAGCTATTATCTGGCCACAAAATTTCCCGGATACGATCTTTCAAACATGCCGAAAGTCGCAGAAATCTTTGAGCGTCAGCTTCAAAAATGCGGCGTGACATATTTTGACTTCTATCTGTTTCATAATGTCTGCGAAATGAACATCGATGCATATCTCGACGAGCAATATGGCATTTTCTCCTATTTGATGGAGCAAAAGAAAAACGGGCGGATTCGGCATCTGGGCTTTTCCTCGCACGGAAGCTGCGAAGTCATGACCCGGTTTCTGAAAGCCTACGGCGCCGAAATGGAATTTTGTCAGATTCAGCTCAATTATCTGGACTGGTCTTTCCAGGATGCCAAGCAAAAAGTAAACCTCCTGCGGGATTGGAACATTCCGATCTGGGTTATGGAGCCGTTAAGAGGCGGCCGGCTGGCAAGTCTGCCCGACGCAGATATGACACGATTGAAGGCGTTGCGCCCGGAGGAATCGGCGCCCGCCTGGGCATTCCGTTTTTTGCAGGGAATTCCCGGCGTGACAACCGTGCTTTCCGGCATGTCCAATTTAAACCAGTTAAAAGAAAATATCGCGACGTTTGAGACGGCGCGTCCGCTCTCGGAGCCCGAAACAGAGGCGCTGCTCTCCATTGCCGACGGCATGCTCGGCGACACACTGCCCTGCACCGCCTGTCGTTATTGCGTCAGCCATTGTCCTATGGGGCTGGATATTCCGATGCTTTTGGACCTTTACAATGAGCACAGCTTTACAAACGGCGGATTTCTCGCACCTATGGCACTGATGGCCGTCCCGGAGGACAAACAGCCGTCCGCCTGCATCGGCTGCCGCAGCTGTGAACAGGTTTGTCCGCAGCAAATCCGGATTTCGGAAGCCATGGCCGACTTCGCCAAACGCCTGCACGGATAAGGATTCCTGCGGCCAACGCAAAAAAGCGCATAACCAAAACGCACAAAAGCAAACCGCCCGCACCGGATTTTTTCATCCGGCGCGGGCGGTTTTTCTGACGTTAGGATTCTGTTTTCGGAAACACAATGCGAATGGTCGTTCCTTCGCCTTCCTTGCTCTGCAGGTCAATGGAGGCATGATGGAGAATTGCCGCATGCTTGACAATCGAAAGGCCAAGCCCGGTTCCGCCGGTTTCCTTGGACCGGCTCTTGTCGACGCGGTAGAAGCGTTCGAACACACGGCTCTGCTGTTCCTGCGGAATTCCGATGCCGTTATCGCGCACCGTCAGGACCGCGCGGTCGTCCTCTTTTTCGACGGAGACTTCGGCAAATCCGCCGGGCTGGTTGTATTTCACCGCATTGCTGCAAAGATTCCCGATCATTTCCGCCAAAAGGCGCTGCACGCCGGAAATCTTCACCGGCTCTCCTTCATTCAGCGTCAAACGAATGCCGCTTGCCTGTGCATGCGGTGCAAGCTGAGAAACCGTTTTCTTGGCAATTTCATACAGATTGACCGACGCAAACGGCAGCGCCTGCGTCCCTTCGTCCAACATGGAAAGCTGGATAATATCGTCAATCAGCGCGATCATCCGAGCCGATTCGTGATAAATTCGCTCCGCAAATTTCGGGACATCTGCAGGCTTGGCGATGCCGTCCTTCATCAGCTCCGAATAACCGGAAATCGACTGGAGCGGCGTCTTTAATTCGTGAGAAACATTGGCTGAAAACTCACGCCGCATTTTCTCCGCGTTATATTTCTCTGTCGCATCGAGAATCAGAACCACCACGCCGCGGACCGACTCTCCTTCGAGCACCGGATTGGCCATCCATTCGCAGTACCGGCCGTTTTTCTTGAGGACGCACCGGCCTTCTTTTCCGGAAAGCGCCTTTTCGACTGCCGCGCTGGATTCCGGCTCCCGGCTGACGGTCAGGATATGTTCGCCAGCATACGCGCGCGGCGGAATTCCCAGCAGCCGAACTGCACTGCTGTTAATGGACAGCACATCGCATTCCGGATTTAGGAGAATCATCCCCTCGCTCATATTCTCCGAAATTGCAGAAAACTCGCTTTGCTTCTCTGTCAATTTCCCAATCTGGGTCTGAATCTGCCGGTTTTGCTTTTCGATCCGGGAAAGCAGCGGAGAAAGCTCATCATAGGTATCGTTCGAGAGCGGGTTCTCCAAATCAAGCGCGTTGATCGGCTTGACGATTCGTTTGGTCAGGCCTCCCGCCAAAAGAAGTGCAATGATCAGAATGGCTGCAAACACCAGTACTAAATACGGAATGCTGCCGGCAAAGGCGGCAAACATACTGTCGGTCGTGGCAGCGACACGAAGAATCGATCCGTCGTTCAGACGAACCGCACGGTAAAAGGTCTGCTGATCGATCGTGCCGGACATCCGCACCGATTCCCCGCTGCCTTCTGTAAGTGCGGCCTGAATTTCCGGACGTTCCAGATGGTTTTCCATCTCTCCGGCCGATGCGGCACTGTCATAAAGGACGGTGCCGTCCGGCGCAATCACCGTAATCCGGTTCCGGTCCGCTGCGGGAAGCTGCTCGGCATAATCCGGATTCTCCTCCATCGCCGCTGCGATATAGGTGGTCTCCCGGCGAATTTCTTCCCGGATTTCTTTCTGAAAATTCATATAACTGACAAAACATACCGGAAACGCAACCAAAAGCAGCGCAATGATCGCAAGCAAACTCATATTTCGAAAAACACGCTGTCTCATTTTACCCTCCAATCCGGTAGCCGACCCCGCGTACCGTCTCGATCCGTTCCCCGCACGCGCCGAGTTTTTGGCGCAATGTCCGGATGTGAACGTCGACTGTGCGGGTCTCTCCGTCAAAATCGTAGCCCCAGAGTTCTCCGAGCAGCTGATCCCGGGTAAAGACGACACCCGGATGTTCCATCATGCAGCGGAGCAAATCAAATTCCTTGAGTGTCAGCGAAACCGGTTCTCCGTTCGCCGTCACCGTATGCCGGGTGACATCGAGCGCGATCTCGCCCGCACGCAATTCCTGCGTTTTTTCGGGTTCTACCCTGCGCAAAACCGCCTTCACGCGCGAAACCAGTTCCATCATGCCGAACGGCTTTGTCAGATAATCATCAGCGCCGCCATCGAGGCCGGTCACCTTGTCGAACTCGGTTCCTTTTGCCGTCGCCATGATGACCGGAATGCGTCCGGTCTTGCTGTTTCCGCGCAGGCGTCTGAGGATGGACAGTCCGTCTTCGCCGGGCAGCATGATATCGAGGATTACAAGAGAAGGCGTATGTTTCGCGACAGCCTGCCAAAACGTCTCGCTGTCTGCAAAACCCGCCGCTTCAAACCCGGTAGACTGCAGCGTATATACAATCAGTTCCCGAATATTTTCGTCGTCCTCCACACAGTAAATCATGTCGCGTTTACTCCTTCTCCACGTCGCTTTCTGCATGGACGCCTGTAATCGAGAATTCCACCCATTCTGCAATATTGACCGCATGGTCGCCGATCCGCTCAAAATATTTTGCGATCATCAGAAGATCGATTGCGTGTTCTCCGTCTGCCCTGTCCTGACGGATCATTTCGATAATTTCCCCTTTGACCTTGTCAAAAAGCGCGTCTACCACATCATCGGACGCAATGACCTCGTGCGAGAGTTCCAAATCTCTGCGGACAAACGCCTCAATGCTGCTGTTGACCATCTGGATGGTCGCCCGCGCCATATCGCCGATATGCCCCGCGCTCTCCGACGCCCGGATGTTCTCGAGCGTTACAATTTCGGAAATATCGGCCGCCTGATCGCCCAGACGCTCCATATCGGTAATCATTTTGAGCGCCGAAGAAATTTGCCGCAGATCGCGTGCAACCGGCTGCTGCTGAAGTAAAAGCTTCAGACACAGCGATTCAATTTCGCGTTCCTTGTCGTCAATCTGCGCGTCAATGGTAATGGCATTCTCTGCGAGCTTCGGATCTCCGGTCATCAAAGCCTTTGCGGCGTTTGCAATGGCCGTTTCGCACAATCCGCCCATCGCGGTCAATTCGACATTTAACTGTTTGAGCTGTTCATCAAATTTGCTGCGCATCATCCAAACCTCCCTGTGATATAATCCTCGGTGCGCTTATCGGTCGGCATAGAGAAAAGTTTTTCCGTTTCGCCGAATTCCACGATCTCACCGAGCAGGAAGAATCCGGTCTTATCAGAAATTCGAACCGCCTGCTGCATATTGTGCGTAACAATAACAATAGTATAATCTTTTTTGAGCTCCACGGCAAGATCTTCAATTTTAGAAGTAGAAATCGGGTCCAGCGCAGAAGTCGGCTCGTCCATCAGCAGCACCTCCGGCTCCACCGCCAGCGCCCGTGCGATACAAAGCCGCTGCTGCTGTCCGCCGGAAAGGCCCAGCGCGCTTTTTTTCAGGCGGTCTTTGACCTCGTCCCAGATGGCTGCATCCCGCAGCGCCTTTTCAACGATATTGTCGAGTTTGGCTTTGGCGTGAATGCCGTGTGTGCGCGGGCCAAAGGCAATATTGTCATAGACGCTCATCGGGAATGGATTCGGCTTCTGAAAGACCATTCCGACCCGGCGGCGCAGGAGGTTCACGTCCATGTCCCCGTAAATATCTTCGCCATCCAGCGAAACGCCGCCTGTAATCCGGCAGCCCTCCACCAGGTCATTCATGCGGTTCAACGTCTTTAAAAGCGTGGATTTTCCGCAGCCGGAAGGCCCGATAAACGCGGTGATTTCATTGGCCTGAATCCGCATATTGATATCCTTGAGCGCGTGAAATTCTCCGTAATACAAATCGAGATTCTGGATCTGAAATTTCTCCATACCCCTTTATCCTTTCATCAGTTTTTTTGCCGCAAGCTGCGACAGGCCATTGATTCCAATGACAACAAGCAAGAGCACCACTGCCGTCGCATAGGCTTCGTTGACGTGCAGGCCTTCGCGCGAGAGCGAGTACATGTGCACCGAAAGCATACGTCCGGAGGCCATCGGGTTTGCCGCAACTTCTGTAAATGTTCCGGAGGTATACATCAGCGCCGCCGTCTCCCCGACAATTCGGCCGGTTGCGAGAATCACGCCCGCCAAAATGCCCGGCACCGCGGAAGGCAATACAATCCGGAACACCGTCCGCAGTTTTCCGGCACCGAGTCCAAAGCTGCCCTCCCGGTAGGAATCCGGCACGCTCCGCAACGCTTCCTCTGTCGTACGCATAATCAGCGGCAGAATCATCATTGCAAGGGTAAATGCACCGGCGAGCATGGAATATCCCCATTTCAGCGCCGTGACGAAAAACAACATGCCGAACAAGCCGTAGCAGATGGATGGAATTCCGGAGAGCGTCTCGGCCGTAATCCGAACTACAGAAACCAGCTTATTGCCGCGTTTTGCATATTCGGTCAGATAAATCGCCGCAAACACACCGAGCGGAACCGCAATCAGCAGCGCCGAAAGCGTCATGGTGACGGTATTGACGATCGCCGGCGTCATTGAGACATTTTCAGAAGTATAGTGCCATGCAAAAAGCGAGGGCTTCAGATGCGGAATTCCTTTCACGAGAATATATCCCACCAAAAACAGGAACACCAGCATCGTCAGGAGGGCGGCAAGCGAAACCAGTAAAAACAGCACAAGCGACAGAGGACTGCGCCGGTAAGAAGCCCATTTTTGGCGCAAGGAGCGTTTATTAATCGATTCCATTTATGCCATCCTCCGTTTCACAAGCGAAAACGCGGTATTGATGATCAGAATAAAGACAAAGAGCACAACCGCCGTGGCAATCAGCGCTTCCCGGTGCAGATCGGCGGCATAGCCCATCTCCATGACAATGTTGGTTGTCAGCGTCCGCACGCCCTTGAAGAGTCCTGCCGGCATCCGCGCCTGGTTTCCGGCGACCATAATGACCGCCATCGTCTCGCCGATTGCACGCCCGATTCCGAGAATGACACCGGCAAAAATGCCGGATTTTGCAGCAGGCAGAACCGTGAAGAATACACTGCGCTCATGGCTTGCACCAAGCGCCAGCCCGCCTTCGTAATAGCTTTCCGGCACGGCACGGAGCGCAGATTCCGAAACCTCAATGATCGTCGGCAGAATCATCATGCCGAGCAGCAGCGAGGCGGTAAAGATGCTGTTGCCGTCTGTTCCGGTCAGATCGCGCACGATCGGGACCAAAACGACCATTCCGAAAAAGCCGTAAACAACAGAGGGAATGCCCGCCAAAAGCCCGACTGCCGGTTTTAAGAACCGATACAGTCCTTTTGGGCAAAACCGGGCCATATAAATCGAGGTCAAAATTCCAATCGGCACGCCGATCATGAGCGCGCCTGCCGTAACATAGAAGCTGCCGAGAATCATCGGCAGGATCCCGTAAATGTCATTGCCGGGTTTCCATTTTTGCCCGGTCAAAAACTTGAGGACGCCAATTTTCCCCATTGCCGGGATCCCGTTTGCAAACAGGAAAATACAGATCAGGGCCACCGCCAAAATGGACGCGCAGGCCGCAACCAAGAACACCACCCGCATCGCGGATTCCATCGGTTTTTTCATAGCTTCCTCCCATATGGCAAACGGGCCACGGTAACAGATACCGTTTCCCATTTGCCCTGCGTATTCTCAAACGTTCTTTTTTATTTTGCAGAAGACCAGTCTGTAATTTCTCCGGTAAAGACACCCTTGACCGCTTCACTGGTCATGCCGTCAAAGCTGTTTTCCTTGTTGACAATCACGGCGATTCCGTCGATTGCAATCTTTGTTTCCGTCAGGCCTGCTTCTTTTTCGCTGTCCTTAAGCGCTCTCGATGCCATTCCGATATCGCAGATGCCTTCGATTGTGGAGTTCATACCGGTTGTGGAGTCGCTTTCCTGAATTTCAACTTCTGCGTTCGGGTTGACTGCTGCATAGGCTTCTTTCAGTTTTTCCATCACCGGTGTGACCGAAGAGGATCCTGCCACGGTAACCTTGCCGGAAGGCTGTTTGCCTGCATAGGGTTTTGCTGCGTCATCCGCTGCAATGTAGCCGTTCTCTTCAATGACTGCCTGCCCCTCTGCGCTCAGGATGTAATCTTCAAAATCCTGCGCCGCTTCGCTGAGTGTGCCTTTGGTTGCGATGTTGAAGGGCCTTGACACCTTGTAGCTGCCGCTCTTGATATTTTCGACCGTTGCATCCGCACCGTCGATTTTCAGCGCCTTCACCGTATCGTTTAAAGAGCCGAGCGAAATGTAACCGATTGCCGCGGGGTTGCCTGCCACGGTTGTCATCATGACAGAGGTGCTGTTTGTCACAATCGCTTCCTCAGTCGTGTTGTCAATTTTGTTCCCGTCGGCATCTTTTTCTTCGATCCCGAACAGTTCAATGAATGCGCCGCGGGTTCCGGAGCCGTCTTCACGGGAAACGACGCTGATCGCGCCCAGGTCTGCGTTTGCCGGTTCCGAAGTGCTTTCTGCCTGCGATGTCTGCGATTCCGCTGCAGACGCTGTGCTGCTTGAACTTTCCGTGTTGCCGGATGCACATCCCGCCATTGCGGCAAGGATCAATACGAGCACCAGCATAAGTGATCCAATCTTTTTCATGGTTCATTCTCCTTTTTTTATTCTGTCTTTTTCGTTCTTACAAGTATTATGGTAAATTTACAATGTAAAATGTAAAAGTGCAGGAATGTTAAATGGAGGTAAAATCGCATACAAAAAGAGCCTGTCCGGATTTTACCCGAACAGGCCCTTTACAAGCGCAACTTTACAAAAACTTTTTCTTTTTACAAATCCAAACGCTTCCCGCAACGATCAGCACGCTGGCCGCAATCACAAGCGCATAGCCGTACCGCCATTTCAGCTCCGGCATGTTCGCAAAGTTCATGCCGTACCAGCCGGTCACAAGCGTCAGCGGCAAAAAGATGGTCGCCACAACGGTCAGAATCTTCATGATTTTATTCTGCCGGATATCGAGCTGTGCCTGGTACACCTCGCGCACCTGCATCGAATATTCCCGCAGCATCTGCGTTTCCCCCTGCAGACGCGACAGGCGGTCCATGCAAATCCGCAGATGCAGACAGGCGGTATCATCCAGGTAGTCGTTTTCATTTTCCAAAAGCCGGTGCAGGGCGTCTGTCAGCTGGGTGTAGTACCGGTAAAACCGCATGGTCGTCTTGCGCAGGTGCAGCATCTGATGGTTAAAATTCGGACATGCGCCGCCGAGCACCTCCGTCTCCAGGCGCGCAATCCGGTTTTCCTCTTCTTCCAGGCGCAAAAAATCCTGTTCCGTCAGCAAATCGATGACATCACAAAAGAGCAGTCCCGCCGACGGATGCTTCCATTTCCGCGTTTTGGCGATCCGCTCCAGGAGCTTTTCACAAATTCCGGCGCTGTCCCAAAAGATCACCTGATTTTTCCGCAGACAATATGCCAGTTCCCGATACCCGTTTCCTTTCTCAGCCGGAACGGCAATGGTTCCGAGAACGGCATCCGGATAAACCTCCGCTTTGCAGTACCGGATCCGCTCACATTTTTGCAGAAACGCCGGATCCGTTCCGGCAAGAAGCGGAGACTGCGCCGTTTCTTCCGGTGTCAGCACGGCGGCAAATCCGCCGGTTTCCCGCATGCAGTCTCCGGCCTCACAGGGCTGAAGCGCTGTCCCGATCTGATAATACATGTTCCCCACTTCCCTCTTTCTCTGTAAAACTTACGCCGCCCGGCCGCTTTAGCGCCCACGGGTTCTCGACATACCATTCCACCGTCTTGCGCAGACTTTCCGCAAAGCGATGTTCCGGCCGCCAGGAAAGCGTCCTGCGCAGCTTTTCTGCGCTGAGCGCATACCGGCGGTCATGACCCGGACGATCCGCAACAAACTGCAGCTGGGTCTCCGGTTTTCCGAGCAGCCGTAAAATTTCCCGTACAAGCGAGAGGTTGTCCCGCGGTTCCTCTGCGCTGATCAAATAAAGCTCCCCGGGCTGTCCATTTTGCAAAATGCATTCTATCGCGCTGCAGTGGTCTTCCACAAAAATCCAATCCCGCACATGGTTCCCGGTTCCATACACCGGAACCGGCTGCCCGTTTTGCGCACATTGGATCGCGTGCGGGATCAGCTTTTCCGGATGCTGATAGGGTCCAAAGTTATTGGTACAGCGCGAAACCGTGACCGGCAATCCATAGGTGCGATGATAGGAAAACGCAAGCAGATCCGCACCCGCCTTGCTTGCGGAGTACGGACTGGAAGGCCGAAGCGGCGTGTCTTCTGTAAACTGGGCTGTGCTTTCCAGCGGCAATTCTCCATACACTTCGTCCGTCGAAACCTGATGAAACCGCGAAACGCCAAAGTGCAGGGCGGCGTCGAGAAGCACCTGGGTTCCCAACAAATTGGTCCGCAAAAACAGCGACGGATCGCGGATGGAACGGTCCACATGGCTCTCTGCGGCAAAATTGACGACAACATCGAAGTTCTCCTGCGCAAAAAGCGCAAAGACAAGCTCCCGGTCGGCGATATCGCCCTTTTGGAACCGGTAGTTGGAAGCCCCTTGCAGGCCCTCCAGCGCCTCACGACTTGCAGCATACGTCAGCAAATCCAGATTGACAAAGCGATCCGCCGGGTGCCGCGCCAGCATCCGGCGCAAAAAGGCGCTTCCGATAAATCCTGCGCCGCCGGTTACCAAAACATTCATAAAGCCTCCCGCGGCAGCTGACTGTATTGCCGGTATACCTGCCGGTATTCTTCCGCCGACATGCAATAGAGCGGATCGTGCATCAGAATCCGCTCCCCGAGCAGCGCGGCGTCCATCCATTTGACTGCAGAAATTTCTTCCCGCTGAAACTGCAGCTTTTCCGGAAGTTCCGCGGGATCCAGCAAAAAGACGTCGTTCCACTCATTGCTGCAAAACGCGCCGCTGTGCACACAAAGCTGTTGGGTAAAGAGGTAGCGCAGTGCTTCCGGCTTTGCCTGTACGCCGATTTCCTCCCGAAGTTCCCGCAGCGCGCCTTCCAAAATATCTTCTCCGGCGGAAACATGCCCTGTGCAGGCGGCATCCCAGCACCCCGGAAAGCATTCCTTGTCCGCCGCACGTTTCTGAAGCAGCACTTCGCCGTTTCGGATCACCCAAACATGTACGCTCTGGTGCCAGTCGCCGTCGCGGTGGACGGCCTCCCGCTCTTTTTTCTCGCCGGTTTTCCGTCCGGTTGCGTCCATAAGATCAAACCACTCCATGCTGTGCCTCCTTCTATTTCCGTTTCATCTGTTTTAAAACTGCCTTGGTTTCTGCATCGACGCGAAAAGATTCCCGCGTTTTCTGCAAGGCTTTGTTGTAAGTAAAGAGGTCAAGATTCGTGTCCCCGCGCAAATAGTCCATCGTCTGCTCCGGGAATTTCGCAAAACAGACGGATACAGCCCACGCAACGGCCATCTGCACATAGTATTGCCCGTTACAGGCGACGCTGTCCAGCGCCTTAATTACCTTCGGGAGATAGGATTCCGTTATAAAATGATCCAGCAGCATCACCACGCCGAACCGCGCGTAATATTCGCGGGATTCCTGTAAATAGGGCTGTAAAAAATCCCAGACAGCCTCCGGCGCGCGGCGGGCAAGTTTCAAAGAGGCGCAAAAGCTGTCGCATACGGACCAGTTGTCAATTTTCGGAACAAATGCCGCAACGTACGGCAAAATTTCCGCCGGCTCCGCCCGGACGCCGCCGATCGTCATGCCCTGCAGCATGATTTCTTCCATAAAATCATCTGAAGCGCCTGCAAGATAGGCCCGCCAATCTCCGTGCGCCAGTTCCTTGGCAAGTTTGCGCAGCGCAGGCAACCGCACGCCGAGGATTCGGTTTTCCCCGACCGTCGGCAGCAAACGCGCCGTAAATACCCGGTATTCCGGATCTGCAAGCGCCCCCAATTTTTCGCGCAACCCTTCTCGTTCCTGCATGATACCGCTCCATTCCAAAAATGTCCGACTTCTATTGCAAGCCTCTGTATCTCCCGCCAAAACGCCGTTTTGCCCGATGGTGTGGGACAATTCTGCTATCGGGCTGCGGCAGTTGGCCAGTTCGATTCCCCGCCGGTACTTGGGGGTCTGGCTGAGGTTATTCTCGCTAGATTATTATACCACATCCCGCCTTGTGATTCCATCTTTCTTCCTGAATTCTGCGCTTGCATCTGCGGCCAAAACCGCCTATGATAGAAGTATTCTAAGCTTTCTGGAGGAACCCGGCCATGTTCATCGCAGATCTCCATATTCATTCCCACTATTCCCGCGCGACCAGCCGCGACTGCGCGCTGCCTGATTTGGATCTTTGGGCCAGAAAGAAGGGCATCGCGCTTCTCGGCACCGGGGATTTCACCCATCCCGCATGGCGCGCCGAGCTGAAAGAGGCCCTTGTTCCCGCCGAAGAGGGGCTTTACCGTCTGCGGGACTCTCTGCGTCTGCCCTGTTCCGTTGCCGGCGAGGTTTCGGATCCGCGATTTCTTGTCACCGGAGAAATCAGCTCGATCTATAAAAAGGACGGCCGCACCCGAAAGGTTCATAACTTGATTTTACTGCCGAACCTTGAGGCAGCCGAAGCGCTTTCCCGGCGTCTTGAGAAAATCGGCAATCTGCATTCCGACGGCCGCCCGATTCTCGGGCTCGACAGCCGGGATCTGCTGGAAATTACGCTTGACGTCTGCCCGGACGCTATGCTGATTCCAGCGCATATCTGGACGCCGCACTTTTCCATGTTCGGTGCATTTTCCGGTTTTGACAGCGTCGAGGCCTGTTTCGGGGATCTTTCCTCGGAGATTCGCGCATTTGAAACCGGCCTTTCCTCCGATCCGCCGATGAACTGGCAGCTCTCTGCACTTGATCCGTATGTGATGGTTTCCAATTCAGACGCACATTCGCCGCAAAAACTCGGACGGGAGGCCAACCTTTTCCGTACCGCCTGCAATTACCCCGCCATCCGGCGTGCCCTGCGCGGAGAAGATCCGCAGGGCTTTTACGGAACCATTGAATTTTTCCCCGAAGAGGGCAAATATCACTACGACGGGCACCGCAACTGCGGCGTTTGCCTGACGCCGGGCGAAACGCTGCAGACCGACGGAATCTGTCCGGTCTGCGGCAAAAAGCTCACGATTGGCGTGCTGCACCGCGTCGAAGCGCTCGCAGATCGCCCTGCCGGTATCATCCCGCCGGGCGCACGCCCGTATGAAAATCTGATTCCGCTCCCAGAAGTCATCGCCGCTTCGACCGGCTTTACGCCTGCCAGCATGAAGGTGCAGACCTGTTATGAACATCTCCTGCAAACGCTGGGATCGGAGTTTTCCATTCTGCGCAGCCTTTCCGTGTCGGAATTGGAACCTGTCGCCGGACCGTGCGTGGCAGAAGGCATCCGCCGTATGCGCGCGGGCACGCTTACCATGGATCCCGGCTATGACGGGGAATACGGAAAGCTGCACCTGTTGGAGCCGGCGGAAATCAGTATGCTATCGGGTCAAATGAGTCTTTTTGGCACCGCGGTTGCATGCCCGCCAAAGAAACGCCGCCCCGCGCCGGCCAAGGCGCCGCAAAACGCCCCAAAAGAGGCGTCCGCGCCTTCCGCACCCGCCAAAAACAATCTGAACGCCGAACAGGAGGCCGCCGTCTGCGCCGAGGACGCCTGCATTCTGGCCATTGCCGGTCCCGGCACCGGAAAGACCAAAACGCTGATCGCCCGAATTTCACATCTTCTGGAAACCGGTACCCCGCCAAGCGCCATCACTGCCGTTACCTTTACCAACAAGGCGGCCCGGGAAATGCGGGACCGGCTTGCACAAACCGGTCAAAAGGCCGCTGCCGTCACCATTGGAACCTTTCACGGAATCTGTCTGCGATTGCTTGCGGAAGCCGGAATCGAAACAACTCTGCTCAGCGAAGAGGATGCGCTCTGTTTTGCTGAAGAAACTGTCCGCGCCTTTTCCCTCTCGCTTACGCCAAAGCAGCTGCTCAGCGGAATCTCTCGAATCAAAAACGGCTGCACGCCGGAAGGAAAAGCCGCCGCTCTGCTGACCCCGGAAATTTGCGCCGATTATCAGGCGCGTCTGCAGCAGGCGGACGCTCTGGATTTTGATGACCTTTTGCTCCGTGTATTGGAGGAATCCTTCCCGCTCAAGCGCAAGGTTCGGTTTTCGCATCTGCTGGTCGATGAGTTTCAGGATATCAACTGCGTACAATACCGCTTGATTCAAAAATGGAGCCAGCATAGCCGCAGTCTGTTTGTGATCGGAGACCCGGATCAGTCGATCTACGGGTTCCGCGGTTCGGATTCGCAGTGCTTCACACGCCTGAAAGACGATTTCCCCGATGCCCGGCAAATTGTCTTTCGCCAAAATTACCGATCCACACCGGAAATTCTGCGCTGTGCCGGCGCTGCCATTGCGCGGAATGCAAGCGATACGCGCCTTGCTCTAGAGCCCGCCCGGCCGGGCGGAGCGCCTGTCCGTCTGCTGCGCGCGCCGGATGCATTCTCCGAAGCACTCTTTGTCGCAAAGGAAATCAATCGGATGGTCGGCGGAATCGATATGCTCGACGCACAACTGCAAACAGGCAGCGCTGTGCGCAGTTTCTCCGAAATTGCCTGTCTGTATCGGACGCACCGACAGGCGGAGCTGCTCGAAACATGCTTGCAAAAAGAGGGCATCCCCTATACCGTCACCGGACGGGAATCGCTTCTCCGCGATCCGCAGGTTCGCGGCGTTCTCGCATTTTTCCGCGCACTGCTCTGTCCTGCGGATCGAACCGCGCTGCGCACGGCACTGCTGGAGGGACTTTCCTGTCCGCCGGCGCTGGTTCGTTCTGTTGCTGCAGGAAGCGTTGCGCCGGAATCGGTTCCGCAGTGGCAGGAACTCCGCGAAAAATATCTGCCGCTTCTCAAAAAGAGCCGTCCGCACCAGCTTTTGGATCAGTTTTACGCCGATATCGGGCGTAGCGGTGCAGAGGCGCTGGAAAAGCTGCGGAACCAGGCTGTCCTGTTCCGCAGCCTGCCGGATTTTCTGCAAAACCTGACGCTCGGTACCGAAAGCGACCTGACCCGCAGCGGCGGCAAAACCTATCGGTCGGACGCCGTTTCTCTGATGACGCTGCATGCGGCAAAAGGGCTGGAATTTCCGGTCGTCTTTCTCTGCGGTGTGGAACAGGATCTCCTTCCGCTCTCACAGCCCGGACGAACTGCTGATCCCGCAGAGGAACGCCGTCTGTTCTATGTCGGGATTACCCGCGCAAAAGAGGAATTGCTTCTTTTGACCGGCAAAACGCCTTCTTCGTTCCTTGCGGAGCTTCCGGATTCCGCCGTTCATGCGGAGCGCCTTGCAGAACGGGCGTCTGTCCGCAGCGGGACACAGCTTCGGTTCTTTTAATCTGCGAGAATACGCGAAACATCCCGTATTTCCGCCGATCATTCCGACAGGAGGCAAAGCGTTCTGCTGCAATTTTTCTAAAACAACCTGAAACAAATGTAGTCCTGTTACCGTCTGGCTCCATCGCAAGGCGCATCACCGGAGCCTGATTTTCCGTACGCAAAACGACCCTGTCTGCCTTCTCTGCATATCGCGCAAGCTTCAAAGCGCGTTCTGTAAAAAGCCTGCTTTCCACGTGATGGTTCAAAAGACGCAGTCTGACCGTTCCGGCTTTGCTGCGTCTTTTTTGCATTCCGGAAAATAAAATGAGAAATACGCCGGGCTGTTGGAACGCAAAATACACAAAGCCCCGCCGTACCTTTCCGGAACGGCGGGGCAAATCAATTTTTACAGGTCGTTGCGCACCAAATCTTCGTAGCTTTCACGGCGCACCGCCAAATACGGTTTGCCTTCTTTCACCATGACCAGCGCAGGGCGCGGAATCCGGTTGTAATTGGAGGCCATCGAGTAATTGTAAGCGCCGGTAGAAAATACCGCCAGGATGTCGCCCGGCTCTGCCTGCTGGATTTTGGTATTCTCCTGAATCAAATCGCCGCTTTCACAGCATTTTCCCGCGATCGTGACGGTTTCGTCCGCAGGCTGCGACGCCTTATTTGCCACGACAGCCGTATAATCCGATTTGTAAAGCGCATAACGCGGATTATCCCCCATGCCGCCGTCGACTGAAACATACGTCCGGATGCCCGGAATCTCCTTGATATTACCGATCGTATAGAGCGTGATGCCCGCATTGCCGACAATCGCGCGGCCCGGTTCTACGACAAGGTGCGGCAGCGGCAGATTGTAGTGCGTGCAGACATGCCCGATTGCATCCGCAATCAATTCCATATAATATTCCGGCGGAAGCGGACGGTCGGTCTCTATGTATTTGATCCCGAACCCGCCGCCAAGATTGAGTTCCTCAATGGTAATTCCGGTTTCCTGATGGACTTCCGCCATCAGGGTCGCCATCCGCTCTGCGGCCAGCACAAACGGATCTGTCTCGAAAATTTGGGAGCCGATATGGCAGTGCAGCCCCTTGAGCAGGACATTGGGATACAACGCGGCCTTTTTGGCAGCGTCAAGCGCCTCGCCGGTTTCCAGCGCAAATCCAAACTTCGAATCGATTTGGCCAGTTCGGATAAAGTCATGTGTATGCGCGTCGACTCCGGGCTTTACGCGCAGTGAAATCACCGCAGTTTTTCCAAGCTCTGCGGCATCGCTCTGAAGCAATTTGAGCTCTTCCAGATTGTCGACAATAAAGCAGCCGATTTCGCTTTCCAACGCATACCGGATCTCGTCCGGGGTCTTGTTATTCCCGTGGAAATAAATGCGCTCTGACGGAAATCCAGCCTGCAGCGCCGTGTAAAGTTCTCCGCCGGAAACAACATCCAGACACAGGCCCTCCTCTGCGGCAATTCGGCACATGGCTTTGCAGTTGAGCGCCTTGCTCGCATAGGTAACCTTTCCCATTCCGCCGTTATACCGGCCGAAGGACTCCAGAAACGAACGGCAGTTTTCGCGAATTTTGTCCTCATTCATCACATAGAGCGGTGTGCCGAATTCCTCAGCAAGCGCAAGCGTATCATATCCGCCGACTGTCAGATGTCCGTTTTCATTGATGTCAAATCCGTCATAAAGAAGCATTGCCATTGGCCCTCCAAACATTAGATTTCGCTGTGCTTCGTGATAATTTCCCGAAGCAATTCCACATTTTCTCCATTTGCCGCCGAAACCGGCAGCCAGAGATAACCGTTATCCGTAAAAAGTTCCTCAAAATATGCAGATTGCTGTTCCCGCTGCGCACGGTTGAGTTTATCCACCTTTGTGCACATCACGACAAACGGGAACTGATTTGCAATCAGATAGTCAATCATATTGCAGTCGTCCTTGGAAAGCGCGTGCCGCATATCGACAATCTGTACCACCAGCTGAATTTGTCGGCCGGACGAAAAATACCCTTCGATCAGGTTTCCCCAACGTTTTTTCTCCGCAAACGAAACTTTCGCATAGCCGTATCCGGGCAAATCGACAAACCGGCAGCGATCCACACGGTAAAAATTGATTGTCGCCGTTTTTCCGGGCGAGCTGCTGGTGCGCGCGAGCGCCTTTCGGTTGACCAGCTTGTTGATCAGCGAGGACTTCCCGACATTGGATCTTCCGGAAAACACGATCTCCGGGAGATCCGAAGGAAGCAGCTGCTTTTGCAGTGCTGCCGCAGACTCGAACGAACAATTCTGAAAATTCATCATTTCGGCCCTCACTGGCAAATGTGGGCGGAAGTTCCCACAGAATGTCCCTCCGGCAGATGCACGTTATGTTCCTGCTGCGGGGCAGGCATCCGCACAAGCGCCGCCTGCAGGACTTCGTCCGCGCGCTGCACCGGCAAAAACGAAACTTTTTCTTTGACTGCCTCGTCGACCTCATCGAGATCCGGTGTGTTGCCATACGGAATGATGACCGTTTTCATGCCCGCCCGATAGGCAGCCATGCTCTTTTCTTTCAGGCCTCCGATCGGAAGTACGCGTCCCCGCAGCGTAATCTCTCCGGTCATTGCAACGTCGTGCCGCACCGGAATGCCGCTGAGCGCAGAGGTAATGGCCGTCGCCATGGTAATGCCTGCAGAAGGTCCGTCCTTCGGGATTGCACCCTCCGGCACATGAATATGGATATCGCATTTTGAATAGAAATCGCTCCGGATCCCCAGCTTTACAGCATGTGCGCGGATATAGGTAATCGCCGCCTTGGCCGACTCCTTCATCACATCGCCAAGAGAACCGGTCAGCTCAATTTTGCCGGTCCCGTCCATCACGGCAACTTCAATAGGCATGGTCTCTCCGCCGACGCTTGTCCAGGCAAGACCATTCGCCACACCGATTTCGTCCGTTGTCTGGCGGTCGTCTTCTTTAAATTTTTTCGCGCCGAGCAGCGTTTCCAGGCGCGCCGGCGTAATCACAATCTTTTCTTCTGTTTCCGACGAAACGATTTCTTTTGCGCATTTCCGGCACACCGACGCAATCGTTCTCTCCAGATTGCGGACACCGGCTTCTTTCGTATAGCCGTCGATCATTTCGCGGACCGCAGCCGGTGTAAAGCGCAGCACTTTCGGCGAAATTCCGTGACGTTTGAGCTGTTTGGGAATCAAGTGCTTTGTCGCAATATGGAACTTTTCCTCATGGGTATAACTCGGCAGCGTGATGACATCCATCCGGTCAAGCAGCGGCCCGGGGATTGCCGTATAATCATTTGCCGTGGTCAGGAAGAGCACATTGCTTAAATCAAAGGGCATATCGATAAAGTGATCCTGGAAGGTTGCATTTTGCTCCGGATCCAATACTTCCAGCAGAGAAGAAGACGGATCCCCGCGGAAACTCTGTCCCAGTTTATCAATTTCATCCAAAAGCAGCAGCGGATTGTTCGTGCCGGCCTGTTTGAGCGCCGCAATGATCCGCCCGGGCATCGAGCCGATATACGTTTTGCGATGGCCCACAATATCGGATTCATCCCGCACGCCGCCCAGCGAAACGCGGACATAGTTCCGCCCGGTCGCCTTGGCGATCGATTTTGCAATCGAAGTTTTGCCGACGCCCGGCGGTCCGACAAGGCAAATGATCTGCCGGTTATAATCCGGCGCCAGCTTCCGCACCGCAAGGGTTTCCAAGATTCGCTCTTTTACCTTGGTCAGGCCGTAGTGGTCGCGGTTCAAAATTCGTTCCGCTTTTTTCAGGTCGATCGTTTCCTTGCTCTGTTTATTCCAGGGCAGATCGAGACAGATCTCGAGATATCCCCGGATGACGCTTGCCTCGTGGGACCCGTACGGCATCTTAGACAAGCGGTCGCATTCATGCAGCAGCTTCTCCTGCTGCAGCTGCGGCAGTCCGGCGTCCATAACCTGTTTGCGGAATTCCTCCGCTTCTCCTTGCGGACTGTCCTCTTCGCCAAGTTCCGCTGAAATTGCCTTGAGCTGTTCGCGCAGATAGTACTCCCGCTGATTGTCGTCGATCCGTTCCTTGGTCTTTTCACTGATCTCATTTTCGATCGAGAGAACCTGCAGTTCATTTTCGAGAATATCCGTCAACACGGTAATCCGCTTAATTGGGTTGCGTTCTTCGAGAACCTCCTGTTTGTCGGCATAATCGAGACCGATATTCGCCGCAATAAAATCTGCCAGCTTTCCGCAGTCGTCTTCCTTCACAACGCCTATAATAATATCCGGCGGCACCATACGGGACAGTTTCAGGTATTCCTCAAAAAGCTTCTTGGTATACCGCACCAGCGCTTCCGCACGGGGGCCCTTTTGCCGCGCCTGTTCCTCAAACGGCTGAACTTCCGCCTCCAGGAACGGTCTCTCCTGGGTAATGCCCAGCATCTTTGCACGGTACAGACCTTCCACATACAGGCGCACGCCGTCGTTTCCATGCTGCAGCGTCTGCTTAATCCGTGCGACAACGCCCATCTGGAAAAGCTGCTTTCCGGACGGCTCGTCATCTTCAATGCTCTTTTGCGCTGTGAAAAAGATCAGCTGATCTCTGCCCATTGCCTCGCGAACCGCAAGGATGGACTTCTCCCGTCCGACATCAAACTGCAGGGACATTTCCGGAAATACCACAAGGCCGCGCAGTGCGACCGCCGGGAACCGGATCCCCTCATTTTTTGCTCTTGTAACTTTTACTACCGTACTCATATGCATTAAACTCCAAATCATAACAACAAAGGCTGCTGCATATGCTCCGACACGCAGCAGCCCCTTTTTCAGGCAGTATCCTTATGACCGGATTTTTTCTTTCCGGCGGACATCTGGATACTAACCGGTTTCCGGCTCGTATCCCGAACCAATTCCGGCGCCGCACCGTCCTGCACCACTTCAGGCGTCACAATGACCTTGGCCACCGTATAGTCAGAAGGGATATCGTACATCAGCGGTTCCAAAATATGCTCCATTGTGGAACGCAGTCCACGCGCCCCAGTGTGACGTTCCAGCGTCTGCTTGGCAATGGCGGAAAGTGCCTCCGGCGTAAATTCCAGATCCACCTTATCCAGCGCAAACAGCCACTTAAACTGATTGACGAGGCTGTTTTTCGGCTCCGTCAGAATGCGAACCAGCGCTTCTTCATCTAGACCGTTGAGCGCCGTGATGACCGGAAGCCGGCCGACCAGCTCCGGAATCAAACCGAATTTCACAAGGTCATGCGGCTGCACTTCCGACATCCACGCCGTGGTATCCAGCTCTGCCTTGCTGCGCACCTGTGCGCCAAATCCCATAGAAGAGGAATCCGTCCGTTTTTCGACCACTTTTTCGAGCCCGTCAAACGCACCGCCGCAGATAAAGAGGATGTTCGACGTGTCGACCTGGATAAATTCCTGCTGCGGATGCTTCCGCCCGCCCTGCGGCGGAACGTTGGCGACCGTGCCTTCCAGGATTTTCAGCAGCGCCTGCTGCACGCCTTCGCCGCTGACATCGCGCGTAATCGAAGGATTTTCCGATTTGCGCGCAATCTTATCAATTTCATCGATATAGATAATGCCGCGTTCGGCCCTTTCAATATCGTAATTGGCGGCCTGAATCAGACGCAGCAGGATGTTTTCCACATCCTCACCGACATAGCCGGCTTCTGTCAGAGTCGTAGCGTCCGCAATCGCGAACGGTACTTCCAACATTTTGGCAAGCGTCTGCGCAAGCAGCGTTTTGCCGACGCCGGTCGGGCCGAGCAGCAAGACGTTGCTCTTGCCGATCTCGACTTCACCTTCGCCGCCGTAATAAATTCGTTTGTAGTGGTTATAAACCGCAACGGAAAGGGCAACCTTCGCGTCGTCCTGTCCGATTACATATTCGTCGAGAAGCGTTTTAATCTCGTGCGGTTTGGGTAAAGAGGCCGGAATTTCCTTTGCCTGCCGTGCTCTGTGCTTTGGAAAATCTTCCTCCGCGCAAAGAATGTCCAGGCATTTTTCGATACAGGCATCACAGATATAAACGCCGGGGCCTGCAATCAGCCTTCTCGTCTGCGCCTGCGGCGCACCACAAAACGAGCAAAAAATTTCTCTGTTTTCCGTATTGCTCATAGTAAAACCGCTCCGCTTTTATTGTTTTTCAATCACCTTGTCGATCAGGCCGTACTGCATCGCTTCTTCTGCGGACATAAAGTTGTCACGCTCTGTATCGCGCGCAATCACATCCAGCGGCTGGCCGGTCCGTTCCGACAAAATCCGGTTGAGTCTTTTTTTGACGAGGTTAATATGATCCGCCTGAATCATGATATCCGTCGCCTGCCCCTGCGCACCGCCGCTGGGCTGATGAATCATAATCTCGCTGTTCGGCAGCGCAAAACGCTTGCCCTTCGCGCCGGCAGCAAGCAAAAACGCGCCCATGCTGGCCGCAAGACCCATGCAGATGGTGGAAACATCGCAGCGGATATACTGCATCGTATCATAAATCGCAAGACCGGCTGTGACAGAGCCGCCCGGGCTATTGATATACAGGCTGATATCTTTCGAAGGATCCTGGCCCTCAAGATACAAAAGCTGCGCAACAATCAGGCTTGCAGAAGCATCGGTGACTTCTTCATGCAGCATAATAATCCGGTCATTCAAAAGACGCGAAAAAATATCATAAGACCGTTCACCACGGTTGGTTTGCTCGATAACATAAGGGACTAACGCCATAAAAATGCCTCCTTGCTTTCTGTCTCTGCGCGCAAACGTGCGTCTGACTTCATTTTAGGGTTCTAGAGATTCCCGCTCTCATCGGGGCTCGCCGTTTGACGCCGTATACTCAAGTACCGCAGCTGTCATAAAAGACGGCTGCGATACCCTTTTCTGAGCTGCTTCATGTTCAGCATTGACAGCTATAGGATTTTTTATTCGAAGATTTCAATTTTCGCATTGTCGCGGACAAATGCAATCGCTTTCTCTACGGAAAGATCCTTTGCAACGTCCTCTTCCGGAATGAACGCCTTGATCTTGTCGGCTTCCATCTCATAGGCCTTCGCCATTTTCTCATACTGCGCTGCAAGCTCTTCCTCCGTGGGTTTGAGGTCTTCCAGCTCTGCGATCTTTTCAAGCGCCAAACGGATTTTCACCTGACGTTCCGCCTGCGGGCGTACCGAAGCGCGGATTGCATCGCGATCCATGCCGGTATATTTGGCGTACATGTCAAAATCGATTCCCTGCGAACGGAGACGATATTCAAACTCGCGCACGCTCTCTTCTGCCTGATTCTTGAACATTGCCTCCGGAATATCCGCCTGCAGTTTCTCAATCAGCGCGTCGATCAGCGCATTTTCCACTTCATCGTCCGCCGCCTTCTCGCGGGACTCCGTCAGCTTCTTTTTGAGATCCTCGCGATAGTCCGCGATGGTATCAAAATCACTGACATCCTTTACGAACTCGTCATCAAATTCCGGAAGCTCTTTGGCTTTGATTTCATGTACGGTTACCTTAAAGACCGCCTCTTTTCCCTTAAGATCTTCTGCGTGATAATCCTCCGGGAACGTTACGGTGACGTCAAATGTATCGCCGGTGTGGTGTCCGACAACCTGATCCTCAAAGCCGGGGATAAACTGGCCGGAACCAAGAGAAAGGCTGAAGTTCTCGCCCTTTCCGCCTTCAAACTCCTTGCCGTCGACAAAGCCTTCAAAATCAATCACAGCGGTATCCTGCAGCTGCGCTGCGCGGTCTTCCACCGTAATCATTCGGGAATTGCGCTCGCGAACTTTTTCGACCTCTTTGTCAACATCTTCTTCGGTGACGTCAACCTTCGGCTTTTTCACTTCGATGCCCTTATAGTCTGCAATCGAAACTTCCGGCTTGGTGGTAACTTTACCCTTAAACGTAAAGCCCTCTTTGCCGATCGACACAATTTCCAGATCCGCGTCGTCCTGAATTGCGTCAAGGCCGGCTTCTTTAATCGCTTCCTCGAAAGCGCCCGGAACCAAAAGGTTTACCGCATCCTCATAAAAGACCTGCTCGCCGTAATATTTCTCAACAAACGCACGCGGCGCTTTTCCTTTGCGGAATCCCGGAATCTGGATCTTCTTTGCTTCGCGCTTAAATACGCGGGCAATGGCGTCTTCAAACTGCTCTGCGCCAACCTCGACTTCCAGCTCCCAACGATTGGTATCCACTTTATTGGATGCTTTCAAACTCATGACTTTTGACCATTCCTTTCCCTTCTCTGTATAGGGCCGCGCCCCATAAATCTGCTGATTCTATCGATTTCTGAAAATCATTCCGTGACATTATACCATAGCCCGAAAAAATATTCTATATGTTTCCCGGAAATATTTACACTTTTTTAAATACTTTCTGCTTCCCGGGCGACCAAAACCGGCGCAAAGCCCACAAAATCCCCGGAAATCAGATGCATCCGCACATTTCCCCACGCCCGCAGCGCCGCTTTCCGCGTTGCCGCGGCTCCATGGATGTGTCCGAAATAACAGTCCGCAATCTCATTCTGCTCCAGAACCTGCAAAATCTCCCGGCATTCCGCACCGTCATAAACCGGCGGATAATGCAAAAACACAACGGGACGCTTTCCTGTTTTTTTCGCAGCGGCAATGGAGGTTTCCAGGCGTCCGCATTCCCGCGCGACGATTTTCCGGTCCTCCGCCGTTTCCGCATTGTAGAGCCATCCGCGCGACCCGCACACGGCGATTTCTCCAATCGCATAGGCATTGTTATGCAGAATCGCCATGTCTGAAAAGCCGTTTTCCTGAAAATAGGCGTCAATCTTCGATTTGGTGTTCCACCAGTAGTCGTGATTGCCCTTGAGCAGAATCTTTTTTCCGGGAAGCGCATGCAGAAACGCAAAGTCCGGCCCGGCTTCCTTCAGGTTCATGGCCCAGGAAAAGTCCCCGCCGAGAACCACGGTGTCGTTTTCTCCGACAAGCTTTTGCCAGTTTTCCGCAATGCGCGTTACGTAATTTCCCCATCCGGGGAATGCGTCCATCGGCTTATCCGTTCCAAGCGACAGATGCAGATCCGCAATTGCAAATACCGCCATCTGCGTTACTCAATCCCTGCAAGGCGGTAAACCATCGCCTGCATGTCGTCCCGGTCGCACACATTCCGGAAGCGCACTTCTTTGCCCTCCAGCGCTGCAATCGGCGCAGGAATCGGTGTGCCGGTAACGGCCGCCAATTCGCCGATCATTTCAAAAGGATCGTCCCCGACAGCATCTTCGCCTTTCACCGCACTGAGCACGCTGTCTGCAAACTTGTAGGGGCTTGCGGTCGAAACCAGCACGGTCGGTGTTTTCCGGTCGCCGGTACGGGCAACATAGTCGTGATAAACTTTAACTGCAACTGCCGTATGCGGATCGCACAGATAGTTTTCGCTCTGGAACAGATCGCGAATCGTTTCCTTCGTTTCTGCGTCGGTGCAGAAACCGGCGCTGAACAGCGACTTCATCTGCAAAAGGACATCGTCTGTAACGCGGTAAGAGCCGTTCGCCGAAAGCTGACGCATCCACTCCCGAACCTGCTCTGCGCTGCTCATATCATAAAGCATCCGTTCGAGGTTGCTGGAAATCAAAATATCCATCGACGGAGAAATTGTTGTGTGGAACGGCCGGTTCCGGTCGTACACCCCATCGTTCAGAAAATCCGTCAGAACGTTATTCTCATTCGAAGCACAAATCAGCCGATTAACCGGCAGACCCATCTTCACCGCATAATAAGCGGCCAAAATATTGCCGAAGTTTCCGGTCGGCACCACGATGTTGATCTTTTCGCCTTCATAATCCATTTCGCCGGTCTTCATCAGCTCACAGTAAGCGGTGAAATAATAGACAATCTGCGGCACCAAGCGGCCGAGATTGATGGAGTTGGCGCTTGAAAAGACCGTATTGTGTTCCAAAAGGCGCGCCTTGACGGCCGGGTCGACAAAAATCTTCTTGACGCCGGTCTGCGCGTCATCGAAGTTCCCGCGAATCGCGCTCACGCCGACGTTTTTGCCTTCCTGCGTATCCATCTGGCGTTTTTGCATATCGCTGACGCCGTTCTCCGGATAAAACACGATGATTTTCGTGCCGTCAACGTCCCTAAAGCCCTCGAGCGCCGCCTTGCCGGTATCTCCGGACGTCGCCGTCAGGATGAGCACCGTTTTGCCGGGATCGGCCTTCTGTACCGACCGGGTCAATAGCTGCGGCAAAAGCTGCAGCGCCATATCCTTAAACGCACAGGTCGGTCCGTGCCACAATTCCAAAAAGTACAGGCTGCCTTCCCCATCCGGGACAAGCGTCAACGGCGCCGGCGTCTCGCCGCCGAACTTTTCTTCTGTATAAGCAAGACGCACGCATTCTTCAATTTCCTCGCGGGTAAAATCCGTCAGGAAATCCTTCAGGATAAAGGCCGCACGCTCCTGATAAGACATCAGCTGCATCGCCGTCAGATCCGCATAGGTGTACTTTGGGAGCGATTCCGGAACAAACAGACCGCCGTCCGCAGAAATTCCGCGGGTGATCGCTTCCGAAGCCGTAACCAGTTCCTCTGGGTTTCGCGTACTTCTGTATTTCAATTTGATTCCTCCCGTCCGCACGGGAAGTCCCGCGCACCGCTTGTTTTGCAGTCCTGTTTTTTCAGCATTTCTGCATGTTTCATTCTATAATATTCCACAGGTATTGTCAAAGGGAAATGAAGAAGGCTCTGGCATTTTCATAAAAAATCTTCCGCACCAGCGCTTCGGAATAGCCATGCCGCAGGAACATCTCCGCTAAATCCTCCATGGACTCGATTCCGCGAATTCCGTCCGGCAGATCCGTTCCGTCAAAATCGCTTCCCATACAGAGGGTATTTTCCCCGCCCAGCGAAAGAAAATGCTCTGCATGCCGCAAAAGATCCTCCGCACAGGCGCGGGATGCATCCTCCCGCAAAAAGGCCGGACAGAAATTCAGTCCCGCCAGGCCGTTTCGCCTGCGGATTTCCAAAAACGCCTCATCGGTCAGATTGCGCGGATGTTCGCAAATCCGGCGGGCGTCTGAATGGGTCGCAATCAGCAGGCCGTCCGTCGCGGATGCCGTATCCCAAAAGAGCGCATCCGACGCATGGGAAAGATCCGGCACCATGCCGAGCGTCTGCATCCGGCGCACCACTTCTTTTCCGAATGCTGTCAGCCCGCCTGCGTGGCGTACCCCGCAGCCGTCGCCGAGCTCACACCGTCCGTTCCAGGTCAGCGTCATCACCTGGACGCCGCGCCGGAACGCCAGTTCCAGATTTTCGAGCCGTCCGCCAAGCGCCGCGCCGCCTTCAATCGTCAAAATCGCGCCGCACTGTCCGGCTTGCTCCGCCTTTTCAAAATCTTCCCGGCAAAAACACTGCCGGATTCGATCCGGGTATGTCTTTACCGTCTGCGTGAGGAGATCGGCAGCGGCTGAAAACCGCGCAAATGCAGACGCTCCGCGCAGATCATCCGGAATCCACACGGCAAAGCACTGAAGCCACGGCGCATATGCTGCACCGCGCCGCAGAGAAAGCTGCCCTGCATTTTCATAGAGAGACTCTCCTCTTTCGAGACATGCCGTCAGCGTATCACAGTGTAAATCAAACAGATTCAAAAGAAGCCCACCTCCGGGAAAAATGCGTTTGCAAAATAGGAAAAAGACGTCACGCGCATCGGTTTTTCTTGCGTGATTTCGACGCAGGCAACATCAAAACGCGGCTGCAAATCAGACGGATGCGCCTGCAGATAACAAAGCGCCGCCCGTGCAATCCGCCTGCGTTTGGCCGCTGTGACCGCTTCTGCCGGCGCAGTCAGCGCACCTTGCGACCGGGTCTTCACTTCTACAAAAATAAGATATTGCGCGTTGCGCGCAATTATGTCAAGTTCTCCGCCGCGCACGGAAAAATCCCGCTCCAAAACCGTAAATCCGTGTTTCTGCAGATACGCCGCCGTATATTGTTCGCCAAATGCGCCCGATGCCGTGTTCATTCCGTACGCCCCAAAATATTCTTTAAAAAGGTTTTCCGGTGTACCGGAGACGCGCCGTACTGAAGCAAAAGCGCCCGGTGCAGCGCCGTTCCGTACCCTTTGTGCTTCGCAAATTGATATTCCGGATAAATCCGGTCGATTTCCTCCATCACCCGATCTCGGGAAACTTTCGCCAAAATAGAGGCGGCCGCAATGCTGGCGCTCAGTGCGTCTCCCTTTACAATTGTCTCTCCCGGAATTGCAAGCGGCGGCATCCGGTTGCCGTCGATGAGCGCATAATCTGCCGGCTTGGAAAGCGCCTCTACCGCACGCGACATCGCGAGAAACGTCGCCTGTAAAATGTTGATTTGATCGATTTCGGTTTCGCTGGCAAATCCGATTCCATAGGAAACTGCCGTTTGGGTAATCACGTCAAACAGGGCTTCCCGCTTTTTCGCGCTGAGCTTTTTGGAATCGTTCAGACCTTCGATCTCCGCTCCGGGCGGAAGAATCACCGCAGCCGCAAAAACAGGGCCGGCCAATGGCCCGCGCCCTGCTTCATCAATGCCGCAAATTCGGGAATAGCCCTTTTCTGCCGCTAAATGTTCATAACAATACCAATCCATCATCAGCCCGCCTTTCAGTTTGCGCGCTCCAGTGTGATTTTGCCAAGCTTTGCTGAGCGGAATTCATCGAGAAGCATGGCCGCCGCGCGCTCGGTGTCGATCTCGCCGCCGGAAATCAGCATCCCGCGCTTTTTCCCGATCCGCGCAAGAAGGTCATAGCCGGAGCCTTCCTGTAAATCATCCGGCGTCAGCTTATACCGCGTACAGAGTGCACTCGGATAAGACTCCCGCAGGGTTTCCAGAAGCCGGGCCGCGAGCGCTTCCGTGTCGACGACCTGATCCTTGACCGCACCGGTAAAAGCCAAAAGTTCCCCCACTCTCGGATCTTCAAATTTCGGCCAGAGCACACCGGGGGTATCGAGCAGCTCAAAGCCCTTGCCAATGGTAAACCAGCGGTTTGTCCGCGTGACGCCCGGCCGGTCCTGCACATCCGCCTTTCCGGCCTTTCCGCCAAGGCACATCCGGTTGATAAAGGCCGATTTTCCGACATTCGGAATGCCTACAACCATGATCCGGATCGGCCGCCCGGTCATGCCCTTTTCTTCCCACATGGCAAGTTTCGATTTCAGCAGCTCCCGAATCGCCGGAAGCACCTGCCCGACATTTCTTCCGGTCCGGCAATCGAGTGCCAGTGCAGGAATCCCGCGGGCCTGAAATGCGGAAATCCAGCCCCTGGTCTGCGCCGGGTCCGCCAAATCGCATTTATTCATCAAAATAATCCGCGGTTTTTTCTGGATCAGCCGATCCAGCACCGGGTTCCGGCTGCTTTTCGGCGCGCGCGCGTCGATCAGCTCCGCTACAGCATCCACCTGACGCAGGCTCTGTTCGATCTTTCGCTTCGCCTTTGTCATGTGACCCGGGAACCACTGGATATTGGTCTCTATCAGATTCGGCTCGTCTATCGAAATCACTTCCCTTTGTTTCTCCGCACGAAAACCGGCGGGGCGCTGCACACTGGTCCAGCCTGTTCAAACCGCCTGCACATTTTCGCGTCCGCGGCGTTCCGGCTTATCAGCGTGCGAATTCCCCAAAACGCAATTATTTTGCCTTTCCAATCCTATCGAACGGAAAAATCCGCACCTCGACTTTGCCGAGAATATTCCGGCTGTCCACCATACCGACCGCCAGATACCGGCTGTCTTTTGAAATCACACGGTTGTCGCCCAGAACAAAGACACAGCCCTCCGGCACGGTCTGCGGAAAGGTCATCATATCAGCTCCATAGGAAACGGTCAGGCCGTTTTCCGTATAAGCAGATTCATCCAGCACCTCGCCGTCCACCGACACCATGCCGGTGTCATTGTCGATGTCCACGACTTGTCCGGGCAAGGCGATCACGCGCTTGATGATCGGATCTTCCAGCACGTTGACAACCACGACCACATCGCCCTGTTTGACCTCGTAAAACATTCCGGAAATAATCAGCTTGTCGTCTTCCGTATAATTCGGCAGCATCGAATCGCCGTTCACCGTAACGACACGAAACAGAAACGCAAAAATCAAAACAACCGCCACAACGGCAATGATCACTTCTTCGAACCATTCAAAGCAATTGCGGACGCCGCGTCCCAGCGGATCCTTTTCGATGTTTTCCGTTTCCGGCAGTCTTTTCTCCTGCTCCATCAAAAAGCCTCCCAGCTTTTTATTTAAAGAAAAAAGGGACACACAGATGTCCCTTTTTGAAAAAAATTCTGTTATCGGATCTGTTCTTTAACCTTTGCAGCCTTACCAACGCGATCACGCAGATAGTAGAGCTTCGCGCGACGCACACGACCGCGGCGAATTACTGCGACCTCTTTGATGTTCGGGGAATGGATCGGGAACACACGCTCCACGCCGACACCATAGGACACACGGCGAACCGTAAAGGTCTCTGCGACGCCGGAACCCTTGCGGGCGATTACCGTTCCTTCGAACTGCTGAATTCTTTCGCGTTCGCCTTCACGGATATTTACGCTTACGCGAACCGTGTCGCCGATGTTAAACTGCGGAATGGTTTCCTTAAGAGAATCGTTTGCAATCAATTTCAGTGCATCCATGTTTTCATTTCCTCCTTGATGGTTCAGACATTCTTGTATTTAAACAGAGGACTGTCCGCTTCAATGTCAGGGGTTTCCCCCACCCAATTGATCCCTAACGGCCAAAACAGCCGAAAGATTCCAAATGCCTAATTATCATACCATAAAGCACCCGCAGTTGCAAGTATTTTTTCAAGATTTATCGATTAAAAATCATTGATTCCCCATAAGGTCATTGCCGGATCGCATCTACCGGACGTTGCCGCGCAATACGGCGGATGGGGATGCAGCTAGACAGCAGCGCCACGCCAAAACTGAAAGCCGCCAGCAGCGCAGCCTGCCGTATGCCGGGCTGCAGCAAGGAGAACAACAGTCCATACTGCGCGGCCAATATGCGGTTACCTACCATAGCCGCAACAAACACCAGCAAACCGGAAAGTAATGCATTCACGGCCGCCACAAAAAGGCTTTCATACAGAAAGATACGAAACACATCCCTTTGCCCGGCACCCAACGCCCGCATAATGCCAATCTGCCGCTTGCGTGCGGTGATGCTGACAGATATGAACTGAAACATCAGCAGAGCGGCAAACAGCGTCAGCGTAAGCCCTATATACCGCAGCAGACGGGTCGCCGTTATCAGCGTTTCATTCATCATGTTCATCTGACAGGTGGCCGCATTCGTTGCCGCATAGCGAATGCCGCCGTCAGATGCGAAACAGACGGAAAGAAATTGGCGCAGAGCGGTCTTGCCCTGCGGCAGCGAGGCAATGGCAAAGGCATACAAGCCGCCGCGTCCTTCAGAAAGTTTTTCAAAGGTGGCGTCGGAGACAACCAGCAAGCCTTGCACATCATAAATTTCGGTGCCATAGTAATTCCATAGATCCAGGTTACCGCGCATCTGGTAGCCAACAGAAGACCAGGCATTTCGCCCATCGTTAAAGGTCACACTAAGCTGAAAATTCTCATAAGCCTTTCCGGAATCAAGGGCGGCAACCGTCTGCGTATCCTTTCCGACCGGATTTCGCAGCGCTTCCGGAGCCAGAAATTCCCGTTCCCGTAGGTTTTCCGGCAATCCTGGCTGTGGCATACCGTTTTCATCGACCTGTCCGCGGCAGTAAACGCCCTTAGCGGCTTCCCCCAGATCACACAGACGAGCGATGGTGGTCGTGGTCATATCAAGGTAATCGTTTTCTATCTGAATTTTTCCGTCGTGCACCGTTACCGTAGCCGGATAGCGCGCGGCAATTTCCCGAATTTTTCCGCTGCCGACAAAGGCCAGTGTAGAAAGCCCGTACTGCCGCTCGGCATCCAGCTGGTTTGCCTGCATCCACTCTTTGAGGTCGGCAGTGTTGTCGGCAGTCAAATCCAATCGCTTCGTCCCCTTGTACCGGGTATTGTCAAAATGGGTTTCGACAATACCCGGTACAGTGTAATTACGGTCGCCGATAAAGACGGTTTTGCCAATCAAATCCTCCGCTTTTGCAATGGTGTATTCCGGCGCTTCATCCCGGTAACTTTGCAGATCTATTTGATAACTAAAAAAATCGGGCAGTTTTTGGTAATAGGTTTTAACCCATTCATCGAAGGTATATGGGGTTTCGCTGCCGTCCTCATGCTTTACATAGTATCGGGGGCCGGTATATTCCCGGTATCCGGCGCCTTCAAAAGACTCCAGCACATATCGGCTAAGGGCAATTTCATCTCGGCTGCCATCCGGCATTTTTCCGGCTAAAAGTTCCAGTCCGAAGGTCGGCAGTTCTTCTTCGCTTAACTCCATAAACCCGGACAGTTCCGCCACATAACGGCTGTAATTCTGGTTGGTCACTTCAGTGGAGCAATAATTGCTTTCAATGCGCATCGCCTTTGGCAGTGTATACACACCTTTTACAGCACATCCGGTTTTTTCCGCCAACGCGATGATTTCGTCCTCGCTCATGCGGAACCCATCGTGATACCAGTCGGCACCGTCACCGTAATCCATCTGCTGTTCCTTGCGCAGGGCAGTGGCTGCGCTGTTTTCCTCATACAGAGAGCGAAACAAGGCCTCCTCATAGCGGTAGCTGGAGAAGGCGTCGGCTAACCCCACCAGCAAAAAAGCGATCACCGATAGTCCCACTACAGCGGCAAAGCGCAGCTTTTTCGTCCGGATAGCGTTCCACGCCATCCGGCGGACAACACGTGCCGGCAGATGGGTGGGCTGAACAGAGAGTCCGCCGGCACAGGGTACGCCAGCAAACTGCGGTGCTGTATCTGCCAGCACCCGTCCATCAGCTAGTTCCACGATCCGGTCGGCATACTGTGCGGCATACTCCCGGTCATGGGTCACAACAATCACCAGATGATCCCGCGAAAGTGCCTTGAGAATATCCCATACCTGTCGCGAATTTTCCGTATCCAATGCGCCGGTCGGCTCATCCGCCAGCAGCAGCTTGGGATTTTTAATCAGAGCACGGGCAATGGCAACCCGCTGCTTTTGTCCGCCGGAAAGCTCGCCGGAGCGGCGGCTTTGGTATCCCTCTAAATGAACGGCGGCCAGCGCCTGTTCCATAGCAACTGAAGAAACCTCCGTCTGCTGCAGTTGCAGTGCTAAAGCCAGGTTTTCGGCCACAGTCAACTCATCCAGCAAGTTGTATTCCTGAAACACAAAGCCGATATAGGTATTACGGTACGCATCCAGCTGCCGGGCAGAAAGTCCCTGCAGCGAAATCCCATCCACCTGGATATCGCCGCCCTGAAAACCATCCAACCCGCCCAGCAAATTCAGCAGAGTGGTTTTTCCGCTGCCGGAACGGCCGAGAAAGAATACCATTCCTGTATCCGGCAGGGTTAGAGAGAGTGCATCAAGGGCAGTCACCGGCGTCGCGCCGGAGTAAACTTTGGTCAGCTGTTTGACTTCGATCATTTGCCTTTCTCCTTGCCGATAATGTTTTTTATGTGCAACTCCTGTCATTGAGGTAGAGCTCATTCACTCCCCAGTATTTGTCCAGTGTCGTGATACGCCCTTGTCCAATCCGAAAAAATGAGACAACATAAAAAGACAGAGCCTGCGTTTTCGAAAACACATAGGCATCATCACATAACCGCCGGTAACGCGTTCCACGCGCTACACAGTGCCATCCCAATCGTCGGGAATCGGTTCGTTCGCCGCAATAAATTTCTCAGTCGTAAACTGTTCGTTTGTATTGTGCCAGCACACCGCATCGACGCTAGAAAAGGCTGCATTGCAGCATCTTGTGCCAGTTCGACCCGCCAATAGACGGACAGCATACAAGGCAATCTTCCATTATACTCACGGTCTATCAGGTTTGACGTTCTCTGATTTGGGATATAGATTTATCGAAAAATCGCGCGATCGGTATCGTACATCTCCACACGCGCAATGGATTCCGCAAACGCAATGCCGCAGGACGCGCGCAGCGCCTCGCCAAACAGTTTCGGGCTGACATTTTCCCGGCTTCCGGCAGGCAGCATCATCGAAACCTGCACGCCGTCCGGGACGCTTTTTACGACTGCATCCTGTAGATACGGTGCAAGATCGAACGGCTTTGCCCCGGACTTCGAGCGTTTCTCAACGATGACCTGCGGCGCCTTGCACAGCGCTTCCGCGGATTTTTCGAGCGCTTCCGGCGTTCCTTCTTCGGGGTCATAGAAAACGGTATAAGCCGCATAGGCGACGTCTCCCGCCTTTTTCAGCGGTTCCGTCACATCAAAAAAGTGCATTCCCGCTGCAAGCGACGCATTGAGCCGCCGGAGGATCTCTTCTTTTTCCATCTCTTCTGTGAGCCGGATATCGAGTGATTCGCGCTTTCCGGTCATTCCCAGCGACAGCGGCAGCGTAAACACCATAAACGGGTGCGGGTTAAACCCCTCGGTATACCAAAGCGGAAGCTTTGCCTTTCGGAACACCCTTGCAAAATAACGGTTCAAATCCAGATGGGAAATATATTTCGCCGGTCCTTCTTTGCTGAACCACAGACGTTTTGGAAGCATCACGGGCAAATTCCCCCCTTCACATCCCGGAAACGGTTTGCGCCGCAGCCGGAACACTGTTTGCGGCAATTCGGCGTCACAACCGCCTCATAGGCGCGCTTGCACTCCCGCTCCAAATACGATTTTTTCACGCCGTAGTCCAGATGATCCCAAGGCAGAATTTCCGCAAAGGAACGCTTGCGGCAATTATAGAAGGACGGCTCCACGCCGGTCGCCTCAAACACCTTGCGCCATTTTTCCAGCGAAAAGCAATCGCTCCAGCCGTCAAACCGCAGTCCCTGCCGGTTTGCTTCCAGCAGCACGGCACCGAGTTTCCGGTCTCCGCGCGCAAAAACGCCTTCGAGCCAGCTGGTATCGGCATCGTGCCAGTTGCAGTTGATTTTCTTCGTCGTCAGCGACTGTACGAGCACCTTTTGTTTATGCCGCAGCGCAGGAATATCCGCCTGTGCCTCCCACTGAAACGGCGTAAAAGGCTTCGGCACAAATGAGGCCACGCTCAAGGTAACCGTCACACTCTTGCCCTTCTGCTTGTCCGGGTTATGATAATACGCGTCCACAACCGTCTGCCCCAGACGCGCGATTCCCGCAACATCGTCATCCGTCTCCGTTGGCAATCCGATCATAAAATAGAGCTTGATCTTTGTCCATCCGCCGGAAAATGCAATATTGACGGTTTTCAGAAGTTGCTCCTCTGTGACATCCTTATTGATAACATTGCGCATCCGCTGGGTTCCCGCTTCCGGCGCAAAGGTCAGCCCGCCGCGGCGGACCGACTGAATCCGGTCTGTCAGTTCGGTGGAAAAGCCGTCCACGCGCAGCGAAGGCAGCGATACGCTGACTTTTTCTTCTTCGGTCCAGGTGTGCAGCGTATCAAGAAGATCGTCGAGTTTGGAGTAATCGCTCGTACTCAGGGAAGAGAGCGAAATTTCATCATAGCCGGTGTTTTCGCAGAGAACCCGGCACTGCTCGTTGACTGTTTCCACGGACTTTTCCCGAACCGGGCGGCACATGAATCCCGCCTGGCAAAACCGGCAGCCCCGGATGCAGCCCCGGAACACTTCGGCAACTGCGCGGTCGTGGACAATTTCAATCAGTGGCGTCACGAAATTCTCCGGATAATAGGACTTGTCCATGTCCGGCATAATTCGCTTACATACCGTCGCCGGTGCGCCGCAGGTCGGACGGATCTCCGAAATGGTCCCGTCCTCATGATAGGAAACCTCATAAAGCGACGGCACATAGACGCCCGGAATCTGCGCCGCTTCACAGAGAAACTCGTGTTTGGTCTTTCCGGCATCGCGGCATTTTTGATAAAGCCGGATCACTTCGAGATCCACCTCTTCGCCCTCGCCGATAAAAAACAGGTCGATAAACTCGGCGAGCGGCTCCGGGTTGCAGGCACACGGCCCGCCGGCAACCACAAGCGGCGCAAGCTCCTTGCGGTCAGCCGCACGCAAGGGAACGCCTGCAAGCGAAAGCATATTGAGCACATTCGTATAACTCAGTTCATATTGCAGCGTAAAGCCGATAAAATCAAAATCCCGGATGGGATCTCCGCTTTCCAGCGCATAAAGCGGCATACCGGCCCGGCGCATTTCATCCTCCATGTCAATCCATGGGGCAAATACGCGCTCACACCAGATGTCCGGTTCCCGGTTAAAAATTCCATAAAGGATTTTCATACCCAGATGAGACATGCCGACTTCCATCACATCCGGAAAGCAGAACGCAAAACGCACATCGACTTTCTCGCGGTCTTTGATGATCGATCCCGGTTCTCCGCCGGTATATCGTCCCGGCTTTTGCACACGATCGAGCAGTTTTTCCAGTTCACGGTTCATATCCGTTTTCTCCTGTCCCTTCCCATTTTTTGTGATAAATGGCGTTCTTTTTATTATATCGAAAAACAAGCGGCAATGCAACGGATTTTCCGCTTCCATTCTTTTAAAAGAATCTCCCGCGCTTGAACACCAGCAGGAACATCAGATAAACAGAAACCGCCAGCAGAGAAAAGTTATACCGGGACTGCAATAGCACCCAGAATCCCAAAACGGCAAGCGGCAGCAAAATGAGCAGCGAGAACGCCCAGACTACCGTTCCGGCACGCTCCGTCGGAAGGCGCCGGGAAAGCAGCGCAAAAAGCGCCTGTCCGCCGTCCAACGGCGCAATTGGCAGCAGATGAAATGCCGCCAGTGCGCCGTTTGCCGCAAAAAAGCTCTGCAAAACCGGGCTTTGAAACGGCGCAAACGGCAGGCAGCACAAAAAAAGAAGCAGATTTGCGGCCGGGCCCGCAAGCGAAATCAGCGCATCCCGGAAGTAGCTTCCCGTGCTTTTCCGGTCTTCAATATCCACACCAAACGCATGCAGCACAATTTTCTCCGGCATACAGGCGCATGCCCGCATAGAGGCAAGATGTCCCAGCTCATGGCAGCCGGCCGCCAGCAGCGCACCTGCAAAGGCCGGAGACAGCAGGATCAGCACCGTGACTGTCGCCGCAAACCAGAACTGTACTTCCAGCTCGCAGCGGCCAATCTGCCATTTAAGCATCTCCGGATTCCAGCGCGGAAGTCTCCTGCGCTGTGCTTTCCAGAGCGCTTTCCAGGGCCGAGGACGCGGAGGATTCGTCCTGGGGGAATTCGTTCTGTACGGATTTCGGCAGCTTCAGCACCGCGCTCCAGTCCTCCTGCGCAAGAATAGAATCGTTTACATGTGCCGTGTACCAATCGTGTACAGTCTCGTAAACCGGGCCGCCAAGCGATTTTAAGACCAGCATTCCGAGCAGGATCAGCGCACAGGCCGCAATCTGAATTGCGGTAAACCAGCGTTTTTCTTCCCGTTTCCGTTCCTTTTCCCAGTCTGCCTCTTCCGATTCCTGCGCAGAAGCGCCGGTGACTTCAAAATCATCCGTGCCGGAAGTCGTCTCGGGTTCGTTTGCAAGATCTTCTGCTTTTGTGAAATAGGATTCCCGTTCCCGCATGTTCTTTCGCTCCTTTCCTTTTAATAAAGCCTGCGCGTTTTTGGAAGGCCGCGCGTTTTGCCTGTTGTCCGGCAGTTCCATCATGGTCCGCAATGCCGCGCTGCCTGCTGCACAGCAAATTCCCCCGCGTGCTTCGCATCGTGTTTCAGCGGACCCTCCAACACGCTTCCGTGCGGCTCAGCGCACGCGCTGTCCGGCAAATCGGGGTTCCCAAAAAGCAGTGCCCCCGAAAAAACTTCCGAGGGCACGTTTAAAAATTTTAATCAAAGGATAATGCAAATCAGGCCGTTGCAGCCGTCGTTGATAATGCGCTCGATGGTTTCCCGCAGCTTTCCTCTCGCATCGGCCGGCATCCGCAGCAGCTTGTTGTGCAGCCCCTCGTTGACCAGTTCGTGCAGGGATTTTCCGAAAATATTGGATTCCCAAATTTTCGCCGGATTTTCTTCAAATTCTTTGAGCAGATACATCACGAGTTCTTCCGATTGCTCCTCAGAACCGACAATCGGCGTCAGTTCGGTTTCGATCTGCGTTTTGAGCATATGGATCGCCGGCGCGCCCGCCCGCAGGCGCACGCCGTATTTTCCGCCCTGCCGGATAATCTCCGGCTCTTCAAAGGTCAGTTCTTCCGTCCCGGGCAATACAATTCCGTACCCGCTCTCTTCGACATCGTGATAGGCTTCCCGCACTTTTTCGTATTCTTTCTTCATCGCGGAGAGTTCCAAAATCTGAGAAAGCAGACCGGCTTCATCCTCAATTGCGAGCCCGGTCTTTTCGCCGAGTACTTTGTAGAATAGTTCTCCTTTGAGCCGCAGCCGAATCCGCGCACTCCCGACGCCAAGATCCGCTGCAGTCAGGGCGGCATCCTCCAAATATTCGTTTTCCCGGATCGCATCTACGACGTCGGCAACTTCGCGGATGCGGCTGATTTTTGCCGCCGCGCCCTGAATTGTGGAAAAAATGGACGCACGCAGCCAATGGGTCTTTTCGAGAGACGCAACCCACTGCGGCAAATCGATGCAGATTTCCCGAACCGGAAACTCAAACAGCACCTTTGCAATGATCTTTCGGATCTGCCCTTCGTCCATCTCCAGACAATTGACCGCCAGCACCGGTACACCGTAGGTCTCCTGCATTTCTTTTGCAAGCGACTGTGCCTCGCTGGACGCCGGCTCCACGCAGTTGAGCAGCACGATAAACGGCTTGTTGATCGCCTGCAGTTCGGAAATCACGCGTGTTTCCGCTTCTTCGTATTCTTCCCGCGGAATATCGCTGATGCTGCCGTCCGTCGTGATGACCAGTCCGATGGTGGAATGCTCGGTGATGACTTTCTGCGTTCCCAATTCCGCCGCCATATTAAACGGGATCGCCTCGTCGTACCACGGGGTTTTGACCATCCGCGGCGCGCCCTCTTCAATATAGCCGATTGCGCTCGGAACGATGTAGCCGACACAATCGATCAGTCTGACCCGGAAGGTCGCAGCGTCGTCGATGTGGACCGTAACGCCCTGTTCCGGAACAAATTTCGGCTCTGTGGTCATAATCGTCCTGCCGGAAGCCGACTGCGGAAGCTCGTCGACCGCTCGGTCCCGTGCATAGTCCGCATCCATATGCGGAATGACAACGGTGTCCATAAACCGTTTGATAAAGGTCGACTTTCCGGTGCGTACCGGCCCGACTACGCCGATATAAATATCGCCGTTGGTTCGCTTGGAAATATCGCTGTAGATTTTTCGTTCATCCATATCTGATCCTCCTATTGCTCCGCCTTACGTTCCGATTCATGAAGCCGCACCTGTTCAGGACGGGATCAGCAGCATTCCGCCGCTTTCCGCAATCGCCGAAGTCATTCCGTTTTCCGCCTGAATTGCGGCAACAGAGGTGCAGTAGGTCCGCGCAATATCCCAAAGCGATTCGCCGGTCATCGCATAATAGATGGTCAGGGCCGCCTTCTGGCCGTCGTTTCTCGGACGCCCTTCGTCTTCATACACGGATTCCAGCTCTCTCCCGGAAACATTGACCGCAATTTGGATTTCCAGCTGAAGCTCCGCTTTGATTTCCAATTCGGACGTTCCGGAAATCCGATACCCAATATTGGTCACCGCGGCGTCCGTATCGCAAATTGCTGTTTCCGGCAGGCCGGCACGCTCTTTGGTATAGAGAATTTCCGCCATCCGCTCAAAGTAGACCGGCTTTCCTGCTGTATTGACCGCCAGGATGCACAGATTCATTTTTCCGCGGCAAAGAAGCTTGCCGTTTTCGACCTCCGACTGCACATTCACAATTTCATTCCAGATATCCGTAATTTTCACAAGTTCGGTGTCGCCCAGGTTCAGCGTAATCTTTTGGATGGCGCTTTCCCGCATGACATCGGCAACAAGCCGCAAGGAAACCGGCCGGTACGAAAGCGCCGTTTCGTATTGCGTCGAATAGGCGTCTGTTACCACGGTAATTTCGGCCTGCTCAAATGCACTGACCGTTGCAATGACACGCGCCTCCGCCTCCAAAAGCATGTTTTCGCCGGAGGAATCGCTGCGGATCTGGATATCCGTTTCCGAAACGGCCAGCCGGATGTCGCACAGGGCGTCCTCGGTAATTCCCTCGCAGTCTATCGTTTCGCTGAACGGAATCGCATATTCCATACTTTCCAGCGACACCGTATCAATTCCGGCCGCATATAGGAGTTTCAGCTGAACTTCTCCCTTGAGAATAATTTTCCCGGACACAATCTTATAATCCTGCAAAAGCGCGTCTGCCTGCACACGCAGCACCGCCTCCGCCGGCGGCTTTCCGTTTCCGATCTCTAAAACCTCTCCGACTACAAACGGCTGCTGTGCGTACGCCGCCAGACGACTCGCGTGGAGCGTTTCCGTTTTTTCCTCCAGCGCCTCTCCCTCTACACCGCAGTAATACTCGTATTTCACTGCGTCAAAAACGCGCGCGCAAACGGAAAACGCGCCGTGAATATCCAGGCGGCGCGGACTGACCGCGCGGCAATTGATGTATTCCATCCGCGTCCGGACAAGCGCAATCGGGCTTTCCGGTGTCTTGCGCAGGGCAATCGACGCAGAAAACGGCTCTGTCTTCTCACAGTTCCGAACCGAAGTTCCGCCGGCATCCAGATACAAAACCCGAACGGTAGCACGGCCTTCGACCTCCAGACGATCCCCGATCACGGAGCGGACGGTAATCACCGGGTATACCTGGCACTTTAAAATACGCTGGATATCCGGGCAGTAATCGGGAAGGCTGAAATCCAAATCCACCGGTTTTTCTTCGCAGCCGTCAAAAACAAGTTCCTGTGTGGGCAACAATCCCCTACTGAGTTTACAATCCATAAAGGCCCTCTCCTTTTTCCAGTTCTGTCTCATTTTTATTCGCAACGTGTCCGAGATATACCAATCCGAAAAAAGAAAAACCGCCGAAACAGGAACCTTCTGTTTCGGCGGCCTGCATTCTGGCAGAGGCGTCTAGTCTTCTTTTTTGATTTTAAACATTTTCCGCAGGAAAAAGCCGAGCATCCCGGAGCCCTTAACGACAACAACCTTCATATCGGTCCCTCCTAAATATGTTCATCGCCGGATCAGAGCGAGTCCAAGCGCCACAATGATGACGCCGGCAATAAATAAAATGAGTCCCGAAGGGCAAAAACATGACAGAATCAGCCCCAGCCCAAACGCTGCGGCGCAGAGGCATCTGCCCGATCCGCCACAGCAGCGGTTTCTCCTCATGCGCCGCACCGCCTTTCCACTGTTTTTCCGGTCTCAATACCATAATATCCCGCTGCAAAAATTGTGTGCAGGTTTTTAAAACTTTTTTCAAACCGATCCGGCTTAACTTTCCCGGAGCTTTATGATACAGTTTAGATCACAACAGAAAAGAAGCCCTGCCACCGGGCAGGGATGAAAGGCATTTGCCGCACGTCGTTAGGTCTTAGAAGATGTGCGCAGATGTCTTTCTTTTTTGGAAAGGAAGAAGCCCGTATGCAAAAAAATCGCATTTCTATTCCTCTTTTTCCCGGGGAGAACGCGCCCTCTGGTGCACCTCTCTCTTCCTGATTCTGGCGGCATTTCTCCTTTTTGACCGTGAAAACTACCTGACGCTCTGCGCCTCCATTGTCGGTGTAACCTCTCTCATTTTCTGCGCAAAGGGAAACCCCGCCGGACAACTGCTCATGCTGATTTTCAGTGTGCTTTACGGTATCATTTCCTTTACATACGCTTACTATGGAGAAATGCTCACCTATCTCGGCATGACAGCCCCCATGGCGCTGTTTTCGCTGATTTCCTGGCGCAGAAACCCCTTCGAGGGAAAAAAGTCCGAAGTCGCAGTCAATCAGCTCTGCAAAACGGAGCTTCTTTTGCTTCCGGTCTTGACGATATTGGTAACACTTCTTTTTGCTCTGCTTCTGCATGCGCTCCATACCGCAAATCTTGTTCCCAGCACCATCTCCGTTGCCACCAGTTTTCTGGCGGTATATTTGACGTTTCGGAGAAGCGCCTTTTTTTGCACTCGCCTATGCCGCCAATGATCTGGTTCTGATTGTTTTGTGGAGCATGGCAGCGCTTGAAGATCGATCCTATCTCTCCGTACTCGTCTGCTTTGCAGCTTTTTTGATAAATGACCTGTATGGCTTTTTCAATTGGAGACGGATGAAGAAACGGCAGGCGGCATCTGCCCGCCCTGTTTGATTCCGTTTGTGCCGCCAGTCTTACCTGCCGCGCTGCAATTGTGCCGCTCCGAATCGCAGAAATTCCGCCCCGCCTTCGCGGCTTTTGCGTCCGCAGCCATTTTGCAGCAAAACGGAAAACCCGGCATCGCCACGCATGGCAAGCCGGGTTTTTGTATGCTACAATCCATTGGCTTTTAAGCCAATATTGGTGCAAATACGTCTTTTAGAATTCCGTTCAGGCTCTGGCTTCCATACGGGCACGAATGTACTGTTCCAGCAAATCTGCCGTCTTGGCAACTCCGAGCTTCGCGCTGTTGATTACCAGATCGTAATTCTTGGCACGACCCCATTTTTCTTTGCAGTACTGATCGTGGTAATTTTTCCGAAACTTATCCTTCCGGATAATCAACTCCATCGCTTCTTCTTCGGAAATATCCGTCTTTGCCATGGTGCGCTGGAGTTTAAAATCCAGATCCGCCCGCACAAAAATGGAAATCATCGCCGGGTTTTCCCGGAAAATTTCTTCCGCACAGCGTCCTACCACGACAAAAGATTCTCCCGCTTCGGCCTTTTCCCGCAGATAGCGGAACTGTATCCGTGCAATTCCATCCTCCGGTGCATTATTAAAGCCGTTTACCGTCCGGTAGATCCCCCACCTCTTGGGAACCTCATCATACTTTTTCAGCAACTCGGCGTTCATCCCGTATTCCTGAGCAATATGATCCAGCATATTCCGCTCATAGACGATCAGCCCAAAGCGTTCCGCCAGCAAATTGGCAATTTCATGGCCGCCGCTTCCAAATTCGCGCCCTACCGCAAGAATCAATTGATCCGCCACTTGTAGTCCTCCCTTCTTGATCTGATTTATATTTACGCCATTTCCAAAGCGCACATACCAAAAATCCGAATTTTACGGCAAGGCCGTAGGGTCGGGCCTTTCTTCGATTTCGCGGTGCGTCTGAATCCGGCAAATCTTCTGAACTTTCAGATTATTCCCTGCAAACGGCTGTTTTCAGAGAAGGATCCCATTTTTCCGAAACGCGTTCTTCTTAACGCGTTCTTCTTATAGATACCGGACAAAAATGAACAGCATGGAAATCACGATCACAATGACTGTGGCCGGAGCCAAAGCCTTGCAATATTTTCCCCAGCCAATCGGATGGCCGTTCTTTGCCGCAATCGAAGTGCCAACGACGTTGGCCGATGCGCCGATCGGCGTTGCGTTTCCGCCGATGTCCGTTCCCATGGAGAGCGTCCATGCCAGCACATCCAGATGAACACCCTGCATAGCAGAAAGGCTCTTAATCACCGGAATCATCGTTGCTGCAAACGGAATATTGTCAATAAAGGCGCTTGCAATAGCAGACAGCCAGATGATGATCGCAACCATCAGCATGGCGTTGCCGCCGCTGATCTTTCCGATCAGAGAAGCCAGCCATTCGAGGATGCCCGTCTGCTCAAGGCCGCTGACAACCGTAAAGAGGCCGACAAAGAACAGGAGCGTTTTGTAATCAATTTTCCGAAGGATTCCGCCCGCACGCTTTCCGGAGGTCAGAACCGTCACCAGCGCAATAAATACGCCGATGCAGGAAACCGTTAGACCGGTCTGTGCATGGGTAATCAGCAGAATGACCGCAACCGCAAAAATGATGCAGCTGACAATAAAGGCGCCTTTGTTGGTAATCGCTGTTGCCGGATGCGGATAGGACTCCGGATCCGCAGGTGCCGCCGCCTTCAGTTCCTTCCGGAAATAGAGATATAAGTATAATACCACAAAAACCATAGAAATAGCAACCATTAAACCGGTGTTTGTAATGAAATCTCCAAAAGAATATCCCAGAGACGTTCCGATGATGATATTCGGGGGATCTCCGCACATGGTCGCGGAACCGCCGAGGTTCGCGCAGAAAATCTCCGAAAGAATCATGGGGACCGGATCAAATTTCAGCATCCGTCCGAGTTCGACCGTGACGGCTGCAAGGAACATGATGACCGTAATGCTGTCGATAAACATCGCCAGCGCAGCAGACATGATCATAAACGTCAGAAAGATCGGGATCGTCTTGTAGTGCACCAGCTTGGCAATCGTCATGCACAGCCAGCGGAAAAAGCCGCTGTCCGCCATGCCCTCAACCATAATCATCATGCCGGCAATAAAGAAGATGGTTTCCCAGTTAATTCCCGAGGATCCCGATGCTGCACCGGTATGATACCAGAAATCCGGCTCGATAATGCTGCGCAGGTTCAGTGCCTCATAAATCGCACCCATATCGCGCATACAAATGCCAAACACAACCACAAGCACAAGCAATCCGCATCCCAGCGTAACAAAGTGCCGTTCCACTTTTTCTGTAATGATTAGCGCAAACATCACAAGAAAAATTACCACTGCCGCAATTTGTGCAACCATTTTTGCCTTCCTCCTTCAGAAAGATTCCGGTCAATGTTTGGCCGGCCATTTTTGCATTTGGGACACAGTATAGCACAGCGTTTTCAAAAATTCCATGGTTTCATTAAGATATTAACGAAAATCAGGAGTTTGCATATTGATTTTCACCCCGCGCCGCGGAATCTTTTACAACATGAATAGATTTTTTCCAGCAAATTTTCGCACCGTTTTTTGCCAAAAAATTCTCAACACCAAACACTTGAACCGTTTGGTGCTGGGAGCCCGCGCACTGGTTTTATGGTGTCTGACGATTCTATGGATTGACAAGAGAAAGACTGGATTTTGACAGACAGAAATGCGCCATGCTGCGCCGCGCGCTTTGCCGCGGGGCTGGTTTTTCCTCGACCGTTCTGCTCCGATGAAGCTGCCTGCGTCTGATGGACTTTCGCGTAATTGGGGCTTTTAAGGAACCGGCGGACTGACGCCTATCAAGGTGAAAAGGACCAATCCGCCGGAAAAACGTACTGTCCGGCGAATTGGTCCTTGCGGATCGATGGTAAGACGGCAAGGTTACTGGATTGTGTACCCGCCGTCAATCACCAGATTATGCCCGGTGATCATTCCGGCAGCACCGCTGCACAAAAACGCAATCGATCCGGCGATTTCGTCGGTCTCTGCAAAGCGCTCTGACGGCATTTTCTTTTTAAATGCTTCTCCGACTTCTCCGGCCCAGGCTTTTTTGCCGAGTTCTGTCAGTACTACGGTCGGAGATACAGCATTGACCCGGATTCCATATTTTCCCCATTCATAGGCCATTACCTTGGTCATGGCGATGATCGCGCCCTTCGACGCACAATACGCCACGTGTTTATCCAGTGCAATCACGCCCGCCTGCGAGGCCATATTTACAATGCTGCCCGGTTTTCCCGCGTCAATCAGGTATTTCCCGACTGCCTGCGCCATCATAAACGAGGCCTTCAGGTTTACCGCCATGGTCCGATCCCACATTTCCTCGCTGCGTGTTTCCGCATTGTCGAGCGCTACAATGCCCGCGCAGTTGACGAGAATATCCATTCCGCCGAAGCGCTCCACCGCTGTCGCAAGAACCGCTTTCCGGCAAGCTTCGTCGAGAAGATTCCCACGCACACCGATGCAATCTGCGCCCAGCGCCGCTGCGGCTTCCTCAGTTTTTTCACTCATATCTGCAATCAAAACCTTCACGCCCTTTTTTGCAAAAAACGTCGCCGTCGCATTGCCGATTCCGGCTGCGCCGCCCGTAACAATTGCAACTTTCCCCGCAAGTGAAAATTCTGTGTCCGCGCCATAGTATTTCAGCATTTCTATTTCCTCCTTAAATGATCATTTTGCTGCTAAAATGAAATCGCTGCTTTTGATTTTAACACCCTATTTTTGATGAAAAACTTCAGTCTTATACGGAGAGTAATACGGCTTTGCCGTAATGGTTCCAGCCGTATGCATTCCGCCGATTTGCACTCGCTTCGTCTCAAACGGCAGCAGATGGAAATAATTATCGGAGAATTCCCAGCCAAACGCATCGCCCTCTTCATCGCCAGTCAGGATCACACAGTGTGCATATTGATCCGTTTGGATCACCAGCTCTGTGCCCTCCACCTGCAAGGAGAGCTTTGCATCCGGAAACAGCGTATCGCGTTCCATATCAAAATGTTCGATATTTCTGGCAAGCACCGTACCGGTTTTGTCCTTTAATATGCAGAACAGAATACAATCCCTGCGAATCGGGCCGAGGTGATCCAGCGTTGTAAAGATCCTGGATTCACCAGCCAGAATTCGAACCGGCATTGTAAAGGGCTCTCTGACCTCGTTATCGAATTTGCTAAATGCGCAAAATTCCAGCGTACCGTCCACGTCTTCCGACGTATCATTGACCCCCCACAGGCGAATATGATCGCCGATTTCGATTGAAAGCAAGATGGGGGAATAGGCGCGTTTGATGCTGTAGTAAGGCTGTGTCAATTCCAAAAACGCGTCAATCAGTGTGAAGCTGATCATCGGGAACGCATCTTTCAGCTTCCAGTTCAAATGGCCCTGTGTCCTGCGGAACCCTGTACCGTTTTCCGTAGGAATACCGCGCCGCACCCGTTCCACTGTGCTTTTAAAATAGTCTGCCGCACAGACTGAGGCCCGATACACCATGGACTCCACATCTGTTGCATCATAGTATCGTTCGATTCCCCAATATTCACACTGCGCATATTCGTCCAGATAGCGGTGCCATGTTTCCGGAATCGGAAGATTTCTCCAATAGCGGAATCCGTATTTATGACGGTTGACTGCATACGCCGGATTCTTTGCGCCATATGGCAAGCAGTTGACATAGTCCTTCGGATAGATCTCCTCTTCGCTCATAAACCGCCGCATGCTGTGAAGCGGAAGCGCAGTTGTATAGCAATCTTCGCTAAAGAACACCGGATATTGCAGCCCTGCAACATGATAGGCGCCGCTGTAAGCATGGGTATCCCCTTCCAGTGCATCATTGGCATCCTTTCCTCCAAACGGACTGGAGGGTGTATAGAACCGCTCCGGATCCATTTCTTCGCAAAGCCGTGCAAAATCAAGCATAAAGGTCTGGAACCCGAACTCCTTTTTTCCGCCTTCTTCACTTTCCCCATACATATAAGCTTCATTATTTCCGACCCACATCAGCAAACACGCATGCCCGCGGATCCGACGAATCAGATCCGCCGCATCCGCAATACACAGCTCCCGATACGCACGGTCATCCGGCCAATACAATGCTTGAATTGGAGGTGAGATTATGAGTTACAACATTCCTGGTACAACTATCACTTTGACCCGAGGTGATACATTTGAGGCTCTGGTCTCTGCCACCAAAAGGAACGGTCATTGTAACGGAAACCAAGACGCTGTCGGATGATGGACTCATCATCTCTACGGATGTGGTTTACGACGAATAAATAGCAATACAGGGCAGTAGAATGTAGGTTCGTTCTGCATTATTCCTACACTTTGGCTCAAAAAGCCAGTTATTACGGGATATTTTGCTTCTATATAGAAAAGGATTTTGTGGCGCGTTCCGCATCATTTCGACGGATTCCTTGTTTTTTAGACAAAAGAGTTGTTTTCAAGAACGGAATCCGTTATAATAATGTCTGTATATCATGAAGAGCGGTCATCAAGCGCGGTGTCTGAACGCTGCGAACCATTCTGTTAAACACGGCTTCCGTCAGGAAGCAAATGACCACTGAGAGGAGCATTTTTCTATGAATATTCGGAACATCGGCGTCATTCTGGCCGGCGGAATCGGCGCACGCCTGAGCAGCACGCAAAAAAAGCAGTACTTGGAGATTGCGGGCAAAGAGTGCATCGCACACGTTATCGAGGCCTATCAGGAGGCAAAAAAACTCGATAAAATTCTGGTTGTCGTCAACAAAGAGCAGTACGAGAGCGGCTATATTGCCGAAAAGTACGGCTTGGAGTGCGCCTGCGGCGGAGACACCCGCAATGAATCGATCTATAACGGTCTTTGCTACATCAATGAACACTATCCGGAATGCGAAAAGGTCATTCTGCATGACGCTGCACGGCCGTTCATCCGCGGAGATATCGTAGACGATTATATGGACCTGCTCGACGACCATATCTGCGTCATCAACAGCCAGGACATCACGGACGGCATCGGCAAACGCATGAACAAAGAAGTCAAGCGGGAAGAGTTTTACATCTCGCAGACTCCGGAAGGCTTCCAGTTTAAGCCCTTCTTCGAGGCGTTTGATCCGCACGCGCCGATTGTCGCCCTTTCCCACCATCTTCCGGAAGACATCGCCATCGCGCATTATAAAAAATTCCCGTATAATTTGAAGCTGACCTATCCGGAGGACGTTTTCGTTGCAGACCACCTGCTTTCTGCAGGGTTCAAATCCTATCTGAAATCTTTGAAGAAATGAAGTAATCCAACGGTAAAAGAGGGGTCCATCATGCCAGCTTCACAAAATCCGATTCATTTTTCTGTCATCTGCTATGCTTCTAAATCGGATGCCGCCATTGCAGAGTCTTTGGCAAGCATCCAAAACCAAACCGTCGGATTCCAGCGCATCCAGCTGATTTTAACCGGCGCGCGGCTTTCGGAAACAGAGCAAGCTGTTTATACGCAATATCAGCAGGCGCATCCGAATCAGGTTCTCCTGCTTTCTGAGCCCTACGAAACCGCAGCGCAGGCCTTTAACGCCGCATTGCCAAAGGCTGTCGGCGGATTTGTTTATTTCATGGAAACAACCGACTGCATCAGCAAAACGTTGTTTGCCAAATGCCTGGAAGCGGGACGCGGAACGCGTTCGAATCTGTTTCTCTTCCCTGCTGTTTTGAAAAAGCCGGGCAATCCGCTTGCAAAGCCGCATACGCTCTGCCGGCAGTACCCCAAAACAGAAGGGCTGGTCGATCTGGATTTTGATTATCATCAGATTCCGGTCGGCGTGAAAAACGTGATTTTCCCGCGGCAATTTCTCACCGGTGCTGTTTTCCAAGAGTCTCTGCGCTACTATAGCCTGCAGGATTTTACGCTTCGCATTCTGATGGATCACGCCAAGGATCTTTTCCTGGTGCATGGGCAGTGTACCTATACCGTCCCGATGGAAGACGATATCGGAAATCTCGACGCATTCTATAAAGAATGGTATTTTGATACCATCACCGCATTCTGTGCGCCGCTGCTCAAGGACGCCAGACAAAAGTTCGGCATCATTCCGGCTTTTCTGCAATTTGCGGCGCTCTATTATACCCAGTGGCCCTTCCTTTGCAATATGAACCTGCGCAATAAAAACATCCTCCTGGGCGATGATCTGGAGGCCTATAAAGCCGATTTGCTTGCCCTTTATCAGGACATCGACGATGAAATCATCGTAAACACCAAAAAAGTGCGGGCGAACAAAATCAGCACCAGCCTTGCAAAAGTTCTTCTGGAACTTAAACACAAAGAGGAGCCGGACGCGACGCACTATGTTTATATGAAAAACAATGTTGTCGCTGCCTATGAAGAGGCTGCCCTGGAAACACTTCGGGACGAATTTCTCTACATTCACAATTTTGAATGCCTGGACGGCCGCTATGAGCTCGACGTCGCATTTAATGACGTACTCGACCCCAGCCGCTACACGATTTACGCGGAAATGAATCAGAAGCAGTATCCCCTGCAGCCGAACACCTGGTATTCTCTTACGAAATTCTTCGGCGTCGCCGCGCATAAGCGCCACACCTTCCACGTCTCGATCCCGCTTCGCGAAAATGCGTCGCGCCAGACACTGGTGTTCTATCTCGTCTTTGACAAAAAGGTCAAAATTGCTTTGCGGCTTGCTTTTCCGGCAAGTCACGCGCGGCTTGCAAAGTCTCCGCGGTACTCCTACTGGTACCACGACCACTATTTGACCTATTGCAAACGGAATACCATTGTGACCATTCCTGCAAAAAAGCGCTTCCTGATCAAGCGGGAGCTGCTTTACTGCATCAACGCCATTGCGGTCAAGAAGAAAGAAGGCCTCAAGCTTTCCTGGATCCGTCTTTGCTACTGGATCACACGGCCCTGGTATCAAAAACAGCGCATCTGGCTGGCATTTGACAAACTGTTCAAGGCCGGCGATAACGGTGAATATTTCTATCGGTATGCTTCCGAACAGAAATATGACGGCATCCGGAAGTATTATGTCATCAACGATCAGAGCGTCGATCAGAAGCGTCTGCTCTCTCTCGGATACCATCCTTTAAAAACCGGATCCCTCAAGCACTATTTGACATTCCTGAACGCGGACATTGTCTTTTCCACCCACGCTTCCGTGTTCTATCATAACTTCGGGCCGATGGGACAATATCTGCGCGGTCTCGTTAAATTTGAAAATGTGACGCTGCAGCACGGTCTGACCGTCCAGAAACTGGCGCTGAGCATGAACCGCGTCCACGATAACCTCAAGCGGTATTATTGTGCGTCCCGGTATGAAATCGAAAACCTCAGCCGCCCGATTTACGGATACTCGGATTGCCCGGAAAAAACGTTAAAGCTGACCGGCGTTGCCCGCTACGACGGCCTGACCAACCGCGATCACAAAGAAATCCTGATTACGCCGACCTGGCGGATGGGGCTTGTTTTGCCGCGGGAATCGAACGATGCGCCGCCGCCGTACAACCCGGCATTCCGTTCCAGCAGCTACTACCGCGTCTACAATCAGCTGATCAACGACCCGACGCTGATTGAGGCAGCCAAAAAATACGGCTATCGGATTACTTATCTTGTCCATCCGACGGTCAGCATCCAGATCGACGATTTTGACCGCAATGATTACGTTCAGATTGTCGCCGCAACTGCGGATACCAATTACGAAAAAGTGCTCTCCGAAGCAAGCCTGATGGTCACAGACTATTCCGGCGTGCAGTTTGACTTCGCCTATATGCGCAAGCCGGTGGTGTATTACCACCACACCGACATTCCGCCGCACTATGAAGAGGGCTGCTTCTATTATGATACCATGGCCTTCGGCGAGATCTGCAAAAATCACGACGAAATGGTCAAAACGCTCATTTCCTACATGGAGACAAACTGCGCCATCAAGCCGCAGTTTAAGGCGCGGATTGACGACTTCTTTGCCTACGACGATCACAACAACTGTGAGCGGATTTATCAGGACGCGCTTGCATTCCAGCAGGAAATCGACGCGCGAAAAAAACAGAAATAAGAACTGGTATGGTGAACTATCATGTGTGAATCGGAACACTGCCTGCAACCCCATGCGGAACTGCTGATCCGTAAAATTGAATGGGACCGAATCTATCTTTATTGGGAGCTTTCTGTCCCGACGGTGCTCAGCGGCTGTTCCTTCTGTCTCTGGGAACCGAATACAAAACAGAAAATTCCCTGTGAGATCGCTGCACGGGAAGAGGAATTTGTGCGGCTGGTTTTAAACATTACAAACTATGGAAACCGCGCACCGGTTCCGAACGGCGCGTTCCGTCTCTGCGCAGAAACCGGTACAGATTTGGTTCCTGCCAAAGTCGATTTTGCTGTGGCCAAAGCGTTCCCCTCGCTGGAACGCGTCTTTCGCTATTTCCGCCGGACACGTGCGCTGACGCTGACATTTATGCTTTCAGAAAATGACGTGGAGCCGTTTTTTGTCCTGGAAGTCTACGACATGAAATGCGTCCCGCAAACACCGCAGCCGCTTTCTGTGCATCTCCGGGCGTTTCCCGGCGCGCTGAAAAACGCGCTCAAAAGCATCGATAAAGCTTGTATTTCCGTTCTCTTCCGGCTCTTTACGCTTCTGCGCAGGCGCAGCGGCAACCACGTTCTCTTTGCCTCCAACGCGTCCCAGTTGAACGGCAATCTGGAAGCCATCCACAGCCGGATGCTGCAGCGCGGACTTGCGCAAACCTTTTCCATCCGGGTGGAATGCGGCGTTCCGTATGGAATTTCGCTGCGCGTGCAGCCTCGCCTGATTCGGTTTCTCTTTCAGGCGGCCGGCAGCAATTACATTTTTATTGACGGCTATTACCGCATTTTCAATTTGATTTCTCTTCCGAAGAATACCAAGCTGATTCAGGCGTGGCACGCCGGGTGCGGCTTTAAGGCCATCGGGTACAGCCGGTTTGGATTTTACGGTTCTCCCCCGCTCGTACATGTCTGCCATCGCGACTATACGTATGTTCTGACCGGTTCCAAAAATATCGCCGGTCACTTTGCGGAAGCCTTTGGTATTGAAAAAAAATGCATTCTCCCGACCGGACTGCCGCGGATTGACGCCTTTCTTGATCCGGAGCGCAGAGCGCGCTTTACTGCAGAATTTTTTGAAACCTATCCGCAGTGCCGGCAAAAGCAGGTCATCCTCTTTGCGCCGACCTTCCGCGGGCGCGGGCCGTCCGACGCCTATTATGACTATCAGCTTCTGGACTTCGATCGTCTCTATGAATTCTGCGGAGACAACGCGGTCATCCTGTTTAAAATGCATCCCTTTGTCAAAGAACCGGTTCCCGTTCCGGCAGCTTATGCAGACCGTCTGCTGGTTCTCGATTCCTCGTTCTATATCAACGATCTGTTTTATGTCAGCGATCTGCTGATTACAGATTATTCTTCAAACATCTATGATTTTTCGCTCATGCGCCGGCCGATGCTCTTCTTCGCCTATGACGAGGAAGTCTACTCGACGACGCGGGGGTTCCACCGTCCTTACGAGGAAACGGCACCCGGAAAAATCTGCCGGAGTTTTGAAGAACTGCTGACGGCGCTCCAGAACAAGGACTACGAAACCGAAAAGCTCGACGCTTTTCTGCCGCATCATTTTGACTATATCGATCAGGGCGCTTCCGATCGCGCCATTGACTGGATTCTGCTCGGAAAAATGCCGGCGGAATACCGATAAAAACTTGACCAAAAAAAGTTTATGTTCTGCCCTTTGTGTATTTTGAATTTAGAAAAACATCACACTGTTTTTTCTGTCATAGAAAATCGAATGGGTGGATAGACAAAATTTTCAAAAATGCGTTCTATCCTCTTGCGTATCGGCAGCGATCGTTGTATGATTGCTTTGGTGGAGAAAGATTCTTTGGGATCCAATTATCTGCCCGGTTGTCTCATCATCTTTGCCTGTACACTCCCAAACTCGGCCTGTTTCCGGCACCGGTCGCGACAAGCGTTCCTTTCACGGTCGGAAATTCCAGAAACCTCCGTCAAACCGGTTTGGGCGATGTATGATAAAACCTATTGAAAACTGGAGGGATCCAACATGAAAACATTAACCGCTTTGGAACTCGGGATTGCCGGAGACGGCACCGTATACCGCAATCTGGCCGTTCCTTCTCTGGTGGAAGAGGCGCTCTTCAGAGGTGAAGGCCGTCTTTCCGACACAGGAGCCCTTGTGGTAGAAACCGGTAAATACACCGGCCGCAGCCCTGACGATAAATTCATCGTTGACACGCCGGCCGTACATGACGAGATCGCCTGGGGCAAAATCAATGTCCCGATTGAGGAGAGCAAATTCTCCGCGATCAAAGCGAAAATGCTCGCGTATCTGCAGAACCGTGATCTGTTCGTTTTCGACGGTTTTGCCGGCGCTGACCCGAAATACAGACAGCGCTTCCGCATTGTCAATGAGCTCGCCAGCCAGAATCTCTTCATTCATGAACTGCTGATCCGTCCGACCAAAGAAGAGCTCGAAGATTATGAGCCGGATTACACCGTCATCGCTGCACCGGGCTTTAAGTGCATCCCCGGAGTGGACGGCGTCCACAGCGAGGCGGCAATCATCATCAACTATGAAACACATGAAGTTCTGATCGCCGGAAGCGGATACTCCGGAGAAATCAAAAAGAGCGTCTTCTCCGTGATGAACTATGTTCTTCCGAAAAAAGGTCTGCTCTCCATGCACTGCTCCGCCAATATCGGCGATGACGGCGACAGCGCCGTGTTCTTCGGCCTCTCCGGCACCGGTAAGACCACCCTTTCTGCTGACCCTGCCCGTAAGCTGATTGGCGACGATGAGCACGGCTGGTCGGATGACGGCATCTTCAACATCGAAGGCGGCTGCTATGCAAAGTGCATCGGCCTCGAGCGTGAACATGAGCCGGAAATCTACGATGCAATTAAATTCGGCACGCTGCTTGAAAACGTCATTGTCGACGACGACGGCAAGCCGGATTATGCCGACGGCTCTCTGACTGAGAACACCCGTGCCGGCTATCCGATTGACTATATCCCCAACGCTGCAATTCCCGGCGTCGGCGGACAGCCCAAGACCATCATCTTCCTGACAGCAGATGCATTCGGCGTTTTGCCTCCGATCGCAAAGCTGGACAATGATATGGCCATGTATCACTTTGTTTCCGGTTACACCAGCAAATTGGCCGGAACCGAACGCGGCATCACCGAACCGGTAACGACATTCTCGACGCTGTTCGGCGCACCGTTCTTCCCGCTGAATCCGTCCGTCTATGCGACGATGCTCGGCGAAAAGCTGAAGAAAACCGGCGCCAACGTATTCCTCGTGAATACCGGCTGGTGCGGCGGCGCTGCCGGAACCGTTCCGAGAATGAAACTCAAATACACCCGTGCAATGGTCTCTGCTGCACTGGCAGGCGAACTGAACGATGTCGAGTACGAGCTCGATCCGATCTTCAATGTCAACATTCCGAAGTCCTGCCCGAATGTGCCGGCAGAAATCCTGAATCCGCGCAACGTCTGGAAGGATCAGGCCGCATATGAGCAGTCCGCAAAAAACCTTGCTGCGAAATTTGCGGAGAACTTCGCGAAGAAGTATCCGGATATGCCGAAAAACATCGTAGAAGCCGGTCCGAAAGCATAAGGTTTCGAACGCGGAATCTTTCATCTTTTCAAAGCCGGAACAGCAGGAGCGTCTCTCCTGCTGTTCCTTTTTTGCGAAAAATACTGTTTTCGAAAGGAGGAATCCGGAACATGGTGGAACTGCATCTGCACCTGGACGGTTCTCTGGAGCCATCCGAAATTTTGACGCTTGCGGCGAAAAGCAGGACACCGCTCCCCACGCAGGACCCGGAAGCGTTGCGCCGGCTGCTTACCGTCGAAAAAGGCTGCCGCAGCCTCGGCGAATATCTGCAAAAATTTGCACTTCCGCTTTCCGTGCTGCAATCGGAAGAGACGATCGAAGCCGCTGTTTCCATGCTGCTTGACCGGCTGCATCGCCTCGGACTCCTCTATACAGAAATCCGCTATGCGCCGCAGCTCCATCGAAAAAACGGCCTGTCACAAGAACAGGTCGTCCAAGCCTCCATCCGCGGCCTGCAAACCGGGATTGCCAAAACCGGAATGCCCGCGCAGCTCATTCTTTGCTGCATGCGCGGCGGAAGCGAGCAGGAAAACCGGGAAACCGCCGCGCTTGCGCGAGCCTATCTCGGTGCAGGTGTCTGCGCGCTGGATCTCGCCGGAGATGAAGCGCGGTTTCCGACAGCCTCTTTCCGCGCGCTCTTTGCAGAGGCGCAGAAAGCCGGGGTTCCCTTTGTCCTGCACGCCGGAGAAGCCGCCGGCGCGGACAGTGTGCGCTGTGCGCTGGAAATGGGCGCCAAACGGATTGGCCACGGGATCCGCTCCGTAGAGGACCCGGCTGTGTTGGCGCTGCTTCGGGATGCCGGCACCGTACTGGAAACCTGTTTTTCCAGTAACCTGCAGACCTGTGCGGTTCGTTCTGCGGAAGCATACCCCCTTCCGCTCTTTTTGCGGGAAGGCATCGCCGCAACACTTTGCACGGACAACAGTACCGTTTCCGGAACTGATTTGCGGCAGGAATACCGCCGCGTTCAGCGCGCCTGTCAGCTGCAGAAGGATCAGCTCCTGCAGCTTGCACAAAACGCGGTAAACGGCGCTTTTCTCGAGCCCAAAGCCAAAGCTGCCCTTTCCGCGAAAGTCGAAGAAGCATTTCCGCTCTGGCTCGAAGCCGAACCGGCTGTTCACATTTCCGGAGCGGACGTCATCTGACGCCTCCCAAAATAGCCGCCGTGCGCACCCGGCAAACGGCCGCCATCATTCGGCGTCCAGCCTTTTAAAAAATTTTTTTGTGGTTTGCAGGCAGGAAGTGCATCCAAAAATAAGCTGTATTTTTTTCGCAAGCCGGTCTCAAAAAGCAGGTTTTTCCAGGCCTTTCGCCGTTTTCTCGTGATACTACATCTTGTATTTTCCAATATTTGCACACGCACTTTTCTCCCAAGATGTAGGGCGAGCAGCCAATTTGGGGCTGGACAAATCGGGTTTCAGCGAGTATAATAATTAAACAGCCCCGCTATATCTAAGCGGTCATTCAAACCAAGTAAAAACATAAAATGCCGGCAACAGCGATCCTGGACCGGCAATCCGCATTTAAAAAGAAAGGGGGATTTTTCGGTATGAAAATCATTAAACGCAATGGCTCCGAAGCAGATTTCGATATCTCCAAGATTATGGTGGCGATCAGCAAAGCGAATGACACTGTCGACGAGTCGATCCGCATGACGCACATGCAGATTCAGCGCATTGCGCAGAGCGTCGTACTCAGCTGCGAACAGCTTGGCCGTTCCCCCAGCGTGGAGGAAGTCCAGGACATGGTCGAAAAGCAGATCATGGCGCACGGCGCGTTTGAGGTTGCAAAAAGCTACATTACCTATCGCTATACGCGCACGCTCGTCCGGCAGTCCAATACGACAGACGACAAAATTTTGAGTCTCATTGAATGCAACAACGAAGAGGCTAAGCAGGAAAATTCCAACAAAAACCCGGTCGTCAACTCCACCCAGCGCGACTACATGGCAGGAGAGGTTTCCCGTGATATTACGAACCGGATTTTGCTGCCGAAAGAAATTGTGGACGCGCATAACGAGGGAATCATTCATTTCCACGATACCGACTATTTTGCGCAGCACATGCATAACTGCGACCTGGTAAACCTGGAGGACATGCTGCAAAACGGCACCGTGATCACCGGGACGCTTATCGAACGGCCGCACAGCTTTTCGACCGCCTGCAATATCGCAACCCAAATCATCGCACAGGTTGCATCCAACCAGTACGGCGGCCAGTCGATTTCCCTGGCGCATCTTGCGCCTTTTGTCGATGTCTCCCGTCAGAAAATCCGCCGTCAGGTGGAAGCGGAAATCTCTGAGATCGGTGCAGACGTCAGCGAAGAGACCGTTTCCAACATTGTAGAAAAACGTCTGCGCGAAGAAATCCGCCGCGGTGTACAGACCATTCAGTATCAAGTCGTCACTCTGCTGACCACAAACGGACAGGCTCCGTTTGTCACCGTGTTTTTGTATCTCGGAGAAGCCAAAAACGAACAGGAGAAAAAAGACCTGGCGCTGGTCATTGAAGAGACCCTTCTGCAGCGTTATGAAGGCGTAAAGAACGAAAAAGGCGTCTGGGTAACGCCGGCATTCCCGAAGCTGATCTATACACTGGAAGAAGACAATATTTACCCCGATTCCCCCTACTACTATCTGACAGAGCTTGCCGCAAGATGTACGGCACGCCGGATGGTTCCGGACTATATTTCCGCCAAAAAGATGATGGAGCTCAAAGGCGACGTCTACACCTGCATGGGCTGCCGTTCGTTCCTGACGCCGGATCGCTTTACAGACGCCGGCATCGGCAACATCGCCAACGCCGGCAACTACGAGCCGGGCAAACACAAGTATTACGGCCGCTTCAATCAGGGCGTCGTCACGATCAATCTGCCCGATGTGGCGCTTTCCTCCGGCGGAAACATGGAAAAATTCTGGAAGATTTTCGATGAACGTCTGGAGCTCTGCCACAAAGCGCTGCAATATCGGCACAACCGGCTCAAGGGTACGCTTTCCGATGCAGCCCCGATTCTCTGGCAATACGGCGCCTGTGCGCGTCTGAAGAAGGGCGAACCGATCGACAAGCTGCTCTATAACGGGTATTCCACCATTTCTCTCGGCTATGCCGGGCTTTATGAGTGCGTCAAATACATGACCGGCAAAAGCCATACCGACCCCACTGCAACGCCTTTTGCACTGAACATCATGCAGTATATGAACGACAAATGCAAAGACTGGAAGGCAGCGGAGAATATTGATTACTCCATCTATGGCACACCGCTGGAATCCACCACCTATAAATTTGCGAAATGTCTGCAAAAGCGCTTCGGCATCATTCCGGGCGTGACAGACAAAGGCTACATCACCAACTCCTATCACGTCCATGTGACAGAAAAGATCGACGCTTTCAGCAAACTTGGGTTTGAGGCGCAGTTCCAGCACCTTTCGCCGGGCGGCGCAATCAGTTATGTCGAAGTTCCGGACATGCAGAACAACCTAGAAGCGGTTTTGCAGGTCATGCGGTTTATCTACGACAACATCATCTACGCGGAGCTCAATACCAAAAGCGACTACTGTCAGAAATGCGGCTGGGACGGCGAGATCGAAATCCGGGAACAGGACGGAAAACTGGTATGGACCTGCCCGCAGTGCGGGAACCAGGATCAGGATACCATGAATGTGGCGCGCCGCACCTGCGGTTACATCGGCACACAGTATTGGAACCAGGGCCGTACGCAGGAGATTAAGGATCGGGTGCTGCATCTGTAAGGAGAATGGGGCACGATGTATTATAGCGAAATCAAACAAACAGACATTGCAAACGGCGTTGGCGTTCGCGTCACGCTGTTTGTTTCTGGTTGTACAAGACATTGCAAGGGCTGTTTTAATCCGGAAACCTGGAGCTTTTCAAACGGTCTTCCCTTTACTGCGGAAACCGAAGAACTGCTCCTGCAGGCGCTTAAGCCCAGCTATATCGGCGGGCTGACGCTGCTCGGCGGAGAACCCATGGAACCTGCCAATCAGGCGGCGCTGCTGCCTTTTATCCGCCGGGTCAGGGCATGCTATCCGGAAAAAGATATCTGGTGTTATACCGGCTGCATCTTAGAGCACGATTTGCTGCCCGGAGGCGCTTATCATTGCGACGCAACCGACGAGTTGCTGCACTGCATCGATGTTTTGGTCGACGGCGCGTTTGAAGAAGAAAAGAAGGATTTGCGGCTGGTGTTCCGCGGTTCTTCCAACCAGCGTCTCATCGATATGCGCGCAACGCAGAACACCGGATACCGGGAAATCTGCCTGTACCAGCTCCCGCATATGCTGCGCCCTCGATAAGCGTACGGTTTCGCTTCGATCGCCCCTTGATCCCGAACTGCGCAAATGCGTGTTTCCCTCTATTTCGATAAAAGGAGCTTCTCTCCATGCCAAAGACACGTTCCGGCGCACTCTGTATTCTTGCGGCATCCCTTTTGTTCAGTACCGGCGGAATTCTGATTAAGCTCATCCCCTGGTCCGCGCTTGCCATCAACAGCGCACGGTGCTTCTTGGGTGCAATTGTCATCGGGATTTATATGGCGATCCGAAACCATCGTCTCGCTTTGCGCGGACCGGTTTTGATCGGCGCAATTTGTATGGCCGGAACAGTTACCCTGTTTACCATGGCAACCAAAATGACCACAGCGGCCAACGCGATTGTCCTGCAATACACCGCTCCGATTTTTGTCATGCTCTTTTTGTGGGTGTTTTATCACCAAAAACCCAGGCGGGCGGATTTTATCACCTGCCTGTTTGTTCTTTTGGGCATTATATGTTGTTTTCTGGAGAGTTTTTCCTCCGGAAACATTGCCGGAGACATTGTCGCAATTCTTGCCGGAATCTCGTATGCCGGTGTCTGCATGCTCAATGTTTCCCCAAAAGCAGACGCACTTTCTTCGATTCTTCTCGGCCAGCTTCTCGGCGCGCTGGCGGGGCTTCCCGCACTTTTTCGGGAAGCCGACTATCGCCCGCAGCCGATGCTCTGCCTGTTGGCGCTCGGCGTTTTGCAGGTCGGGCTTGCCTATGTTTTCTTCAGTGAGGGACTTCGTTCCACGCCGCCGGTGGCCGTTTCGCTGATCTGCGGTATCGAACCGGTACTCAATCCGCTTTGGGTTGCCATTTTTTATCGGGAACATCTCGGTGTGCTCGCCATTGTCGGCGCGGCCATCGTTCTGGTTTCCATTCTCACCTACCAGTTTCGCCATTCGGCTCCCAAAAGTTCAAACATCCCGCAAACCAGTCCGCCGAATCAGCCTTGCGATCCGGCAAATTTGAAAGAATCTTCATAAAAAGGAATCCCCCTGCCACAACCGTTCGGCACCGGGTTCCATGTAAAATTCATGGAACCCGGCCGTAAGCGTTGTAGCAGGGGGATTGTGCATTCCTTCAAAACGAACCCATTACCACTCTGCAATGGTTCCGTCGAAATTGCGCCAAACCGGATTTTTCCAGGAATGGCCCTTTTGCGCAAGTTCGCGTACCTTCTCTTCGTTGACAGTAATTCCAAGACCGCTGCCTTTCGGGACAGAAATGAATCCATTCTGATAGACGAAAACCGTCGGATCGGAAAGATAATCCAGAATATCGTTGCCCTGGTTATAATGAATGCCGAGGCTTTGCTCCTGAATAAAGACATTCGGCGTACAAACATCAACCTGCACACAGGCTGCCAGCGCAATCGGCCCGAGCGGACAGTGCGGCGCAACGGCCACATCGTAGCATTCCGCCATCGACGCAATCTTTTTGACCTCGCTGATTCCGCCGGCGTGAGAAAGGTCCGGCTGCAGGATATCCACATAACAGGATGCCAGAACCTGTTTAAAATCCCACCGGGAAAACATCCGCTCTCCGGTCGCAATCGGCGTTGCGACGCTGCCCGCAATCTCCCGCAGGGCTTCCAGATTTTCCGCAAGCACCGGTTCTTCAATAAACATCGGACGGTACGGCTCCAGTTCCTTCGCCAGAATTTTAGCCATGGACTTGTGCACTCGCCCATGGAAATCCACCGCAACCTCCAGCGCATTGCCGAATCGTTCGCGCAGCGCCGCCAGGCGTGCTGTGGCTGCATCAATCTTGTCGTAGCTGTCGATATAGTGCAGCTCCTCTGTCGCGTTCATTTTAACGGCAGAAAACCCCTGCGCGACCTTTTCCTCTGCGGCCTTGACAATATCCGACGGGCGGTCTCCGCCGATCCAGCTATAAACCTTGAGTTTTTCCCGGCATGCTCCGCCGAGAAGTTCATAAATCGGCGCGCCATAAAATTGGCCTTTGATATCCCAAAGCGCCTGATCGACACCCGCAAGCGCGCTCATCAGAATCGGTCCGCCGCGGTAAAAACATGCTCGGTAAATCGTCTGCCAAAGATCTTCGATCCGCATCGGATCTTTTCCGATCAGATATTCCCGCACTCTTCGACTGCAGCACGTACGGTGTCGGCGTGTCCCTCGATAACCGGTTCTCCCCAGCCGCACAGACCGCTGTCGGTTTCCAATTTTAAGAACAGCCAGCGCGGCGGAACTTTGTAGAGTGTCATCCCGGTAATTTTCATAAAATGTCCCCCGATTTCTTTCATATTCCCTCTATAATGATAGTTTACCTGCAATGCGCCTTGCTGTCAATCCCCGCCTTTTCTTGTTTGTTCCGTGCTTCCTTTCGCATATTGCCGCCCGTAAAAAGCATATACATGGAACAACAAGTACCGGGAGGCGAACAACGAAATGAAAGGTGCGATCCATGAGAATTCCCATTTTGTAGAGGAACGCGCGGTGGAACTCGGCGCATATATCCTGCAGACCAACGCAACCGTCCGCGTTGCGGCTAAAAAATTCGGCGTCAGCAAATCGACCGTTCACAAAGATGTTTCAGAGCGTCTGAAATATGTCAATCCGCAGCTGTATCGGGAGGTCAAATCCGTTTTGGAGGTCAACAAGGCGCAGCGCCATATCCGCGGCGGAATGGCAACCAAGCTCAAATATAAAGGAAAAGCGGAATAGGATACGGATTCTTCCGTTTTCAAATTGATAAACCGGCGAAAACGTGTTATGATAACAGCATGAGATGCCGAAACCCGGCTGACAGAGGGAGTAGTGTATGAAAAGAGTCCTGACATACGGCACATTTGATCTTTTACATTACGGGCATATCCGCCTGTTAAAGCGGGCACGAGCGCTCGGCGACTATCTGATTGTCGGCCTGTCCACTGATGAATTCAATGCCATTAAGCATAAAAAAGCATTTCACAATTATGAAACCCGCAAGCTGATGCTGGAATCGATTCGATATGTCGATCTGGTCATTCCGGAATGCACCTGGGAACAGAAAATCGATGATGTCCTGACCTACAAGGTCGATATCGTCGTGATGGGCAGTGACTGGGCTGGCAGCGACAAGTTTGATTATCTAAAAGATTACTGCGAGCTGGTTTATCTGGATCGGACAGAAGGCGTCTCCACTTCCCAGATTAAAGAAGAACTGGGACTGACGTGGACAGGGCCGAAAAACGGCGTACCGTCTGCGGAACCGCAGAAATAAGCCTGACAGAATCGCCTATACCGGCGCAGCGCGCACAAAGCGGCATCGGACGCGCGCAATAAATACCACAAGGAAATATTGCAAACCGGAGTGCTCCTGCAAAAGCAGGAACGCTCCGGTTTTTTGTTTCAGATTTCCCGGGTGAAGGAATAGAACGGGCACGGTCAGGATTCTGCAAACAGCGCTTCCCATTCCTGGAGTGCCTGACGGTTAAAGGCTTCCGGATCAAACGTGCGCATATCCGGTAATTTTCCGTCTGCGGCATCTTTCATAGCGGCCGCAAGTCCGGAGACCGTTTTCGGCGTCAATACGCCATAGCCCTGGGATAAAAACGCGCGCGGCCCTTCAATTTCAGTTGCAAGCACTGTTTTTTTCAAAACAAGCGACTCTAAAATTGTAACCGGAAGGCCTTCGTAATCCGATGACAGGACGAAAGTATCGCACGCGGCAAGAATCGGAAAGACGTTGCCGAGAGAGCGGAGGATTGCAATCTTAGCGGCACAGGCAGACTGTTCCGCCTGTTTGCAGACTTCTCCATAAGCAGGCCCATAGCCGCCGATCAGGATGAGAAAACAATCCGGCGTCGTTCTGCAAACGCGCTCAAACGCTTCGATCAGGCGATCCAGCCGCTTTTCCGGAGAAAAGCGCGCAATACTGATGAACCGGTGTATGCCCGGACGCTTTAGCTGTGCCTGTAACGCTTCCTGTGAAAGGGTGCTCTCCGTGTCCGGATCAAACCGCAGCGGAAGCAACGCGCACCGCCGGATTTCCGCAGCGTCGATCGGATTGTGCGCCAAAGCCAGTTTTTTCGCCGCCTGCGGATATAAAAGCTCTTTCTGCATGCCCTCCCGGATGGCAACCAGCCGGTCGAAGCACCGGTATGCCGTCTCCACAGATGGCAGATGCAGATTTCCCTTCTGCTTCGCCTCTGCCGCCAGATTGCTGTGCAGATAAATGAGCTTTTTCCCTTTCATTCTAGAAAAAAGCTGCATGATTTCCCGTTCATATCCAGAGTAGTGAATTTCTGCTGAAAACGTACAGCCCGGAAACAGCCGATCGATTTCCCGACGATAGACCCGTTCGAAGCTTTTTTGTACCCACCACGGTTCCCGATTGCCGTAAAAATAGACCGCGCGGCAAAACAAATCCCAATAGGAGAGCACCTTTGCCCCTTGGATCACCATGTAGTTCCACGCTGAAAACTGCATAATCGCCGATTTGTTTTTTTCTACACCGCGCGCATGAAAAAGTAAAATCACTTCGCGTTTTTCACGATCGATCAGCGACAGCAGCGATTGCAGCGCCGCGGTAATCCCGTTCTTTTGCAGAGATCCGGCAAACAGCAGCACTTGTTCTTTGCCGCTTCCGTAAGCATCGCCGTCTATCCGTTCCATTCCCTCCGCAACACCATCTCCGAATACCAGGCGGCATAGCCGTGCGGCAGCATCCGCATCCTGCCGTTCCGTATAGGGACGCATGGCTTCCTGATAGGCCGGCGCCGGGCATTGCTGGATCAGCGCACACAGCGCTTCCGGCGTCTCTGCACGCGGAAACGGGAAATCCTCCAGATGCAAATACATTCCGCGCGCGGCAGCGTATTCGGCAGCATCCTCGCAGTATAACAGAATCGGACGGCCGGTTACGGCAAAATCGAACAGGACGCTGGAATAATCCGTAATCAAACAATCTGTTGCTGCAAGAAATGCATAGGTCTCATAGTCCTCTGGAAACGGCTTGACCCGCTGAAACTGTGCAAACGGAACCGATCCGCGGTCCAAATTGTGCAGTTTTGTAAACACCAGAGTGTTTTCGGGAAGCGTTCGGTCCAGCTGTGCAAGGAGATTGGCGATCCGATCTGCCGCCGCGGGATCCCTTCGGCGCAGCGTTCCGCGCCAAGTCGGCAGATAGGCGTAAATTTGTTTCCCCTCGAATCCACAGGCCATTCGGATCCGACGGCGCAGTTCCGGCTGGAAAAAGACCGCATTGCGCGGGTATCCGGAAAGCACGTATTGCCCGTGGTAAAGGGAATCGAGCATATACGCCCGGCGCATGATTTCAAATGTAAACCGGTTTGGATACAATAGATAATCCGCCATCAGAAAATTCCGCTGGGTATTGCCGAGTTCGTTCGGCGCATTTCGGATATCCCTCCCCAACGTTTTCAGCGGCGTTCCGTGCCAGGTATTGAGATAAATTTGGCCCTTGCGTTTGATCAGATACGTTGGAAACGTCGCATTATTGACCAGATATTCCGCCCGCGCTAAAAGCCTGCAATACCGGCGCGAATGAATCGGCACAACCGGAATCTGCTGCAGGCCCGCGTACCGCAATTCTGCACATACATGTGCCTGTGCCTGTCTGGAAGATGCTACAAAGAGCGAAAGATGGGCATATTCCGGCTTTTGGAACAATTCGAGCAACAAATAGTAGACATTTCCGCTGATGCTGCTCCCGGCATAAGACTCCAGAAGAACCGTATTTTTGAGAAGTGGTTTCTGCGACTGCCGATGATATCGAAACCGTGCGCGCTGCCACGGATTTCGAAAAATTTTCCAAACCTTTTTCCGTTTTGCCCAAAGGGTTTTCCAGTTTGCTGCCATTTTGCATCCTCCCCAGCCGTTCTTTATCGGTATTGTTCTGAGAAGCAGAAAAAATATACCTGCATCTAGCCCAAAGCGGCAAAAATGATGTATACTAAAGGAAGAAAGGAAGCGGTGTTATGATTTCCGGATTGGATCAGCTGCAAAAATGGATTGCAGAAAGCAAGCACATCGTGTTTTTTGGCGGTGCAGGTGTCTCAACCGAAAGTGGGATTCCGGATTTCCGCAGCGAGGACGGCCTTTACCGGCTGCAATATTCCTATCCGCCTGAGACCATTTTGAGTCATACCTTTTACAGAAAAGAGCCGGAAATCTTTTTCCGTTTCTATCGGGAAAAAATTCTGCATCCGGAAGCAAAACCCAACGCAGCACATAAAAAACTTGCAGAACTGGAAGCTGCCGGGAAACTTTCCGCCATCATCACCCAAAATATTGACGGCCTGCACCAGGCCGCCGGAAGCCGCTGCGTTTATGAACTGCACGGCAGCGTCCTGCGCAATTATTGCGAAAAATGCCACCGCGCCTTTTCAGAAGAAACGATTTTGCATGCTTCCGGCATTCCAAAATGTCCCTGCGGCGGAACGATTAAGCCCGACGTCGTGCTCTATGAAGAGAGCCTCGACCAAAAAACGCTTACCGGCGCAGCCAATGCAATCTCCAACGCCGATCTTTTGATCGTCGCAGGTACTTCTCTCGCAGTCTATCCTGCTGCAGGGCTGCTGAATTTTTACACCGGATCCCGGTTGGTTTTGATCAATAAAAGTGCAACACCGGCCGACCATCGGGCGGATCTTATCCTGCACGCACCGGTCGGAGAAGCGCTCGGCGCCATGCAGATCTGACCACTTTGGTGCAGTCGCTTTTCGCGCGCCTTTGCCGCCGCTTTGCCAGACAGGCTTTGTGCATTTCAATTTGCGTACTGAACGTGTTCCCATTGGCAAATACCCCCTGTTTGATCTTTTCTGACTTTTTTCGCCAATATGGAATTTCCTACAAAAAAAGCAAAATACAACTATTTGCACCTTGTTTTGCCATTTTTGTAGAAATTTTATTCTATATTCTATAGACAAGCACCCACCTTGTATGGTAATATTAAATAACTTTTTTAAAAGTTTTCTATTTTCAAAAAATCAAAGGGGGTGTTTTCTGACGTTCTACTCCGAAAAGGTGGACAAAACGGTGATCTTGTATCTTTGTGCCAAGAACAAGTTCTCCAAAGAACAGACCGAACAATTGATGAACGCTTTTACGTCCACCAAAAAGGCCGTTTTGCAAAACCTAAAATGTTCCGGCCAAATTTGAACGCTTGCTGGGACGCCGCCATTCTGGGGCGTCCTCGTAGGCTCAGGGGCCTTCTTCTCCATCGGCTGCATAAGTTTTCTCCAGTTACTCTGTCCTTGTAAGAAAGGCGGAGCTTTTTTTATGGGGTTTTGAGAGAGGCACAGGGCTTTTTTCAAGGTTTCATTTTTTGCAACGTCCTGATTTCTCGGTTTTTCTTGTATTCTGGTTCCGTTTTTCCAAAACAGTATCCACTCTTTAAAAACCGGCAAACCAAAACCCACGCAAATAAAAAATGGTCCTCAAAGCCGGAAAGACTTCCGCTTTGAGGGCCATTTTCAATTTGTTTATCCTGCCGCTGATTGACAAAGGCGGATATGGGGTCTGGCGGGCAGAACTGCGCCAGTTGGGGGATTTGCCACAAAATTTTCTGTGGGCTTTTCCCTGCCATTTCTGCTAAAACGCGGCTTGCACCTGCCAAAAACAAACTCTCAAGTCATTTTAAAAACGCAGGTGACCGGGCTACCCGCCAAGCGGAAATGGGCAAAAAGCGCCGGAAAAACATGCTGGAGACGCGCTTCCCCTTACGAAAAAATGGTTTTCATTCCGCATTCCAAGCAGAAACCGTGATACCATCTGCACAGTTGACCGAAACGATTTTGCTCTCGCCAGCATTCAGCCAGAAGACATTGTCTGACACGGTAAACTGATCTGCATAACCCGGTCTGGAAAGCTCTACACCGACCGCCGGAAGCATTCCGGTATTGCGCACTGTTACCGCTTTGCCTTCTGTAGAAATTGTCAGCGTTGTTTTGGGCAGCTTAAACAGGCACCCCTTCTCGTTTTCAAAGTTGAACCAGTAGAACGTCCGGTCTGCCAGCACGCCGTCCTTCCAGACTTCGGTTGTCAAGAGAAGCGGACAGGTATCCGTTTCCGAATATTTCAGCATCAGTTCTCCCACTGCAGCCGGTGCCGCAAGGCTGCCGGTTCCGGTAAAGGACGCCTCCCGGATGGATTTGAGTGTTTTATCAAACGCCGCGATCCGGACTTCCCAATTGGACCCTGCAAGCGCATCCGCGTCATCGAGCAGAAACACTTCAAAGGTTGTCGGCGTTCCGCGCATGTTCAGCGTCTTCGGCAAAACACAGGCGTGCAGCGGTGCAAATGCATCCTGGAAAATATAGTGTCCGATTTTCGGCGCGCCGTACCAGTCCACACAGGCCCAGGAAGCCGCCGGGAAGTTGTCGTTCATTTTGTAATAGAGCGCACCGGCACAATCCGGCCAGCGCACACGCGCACGCTCCAGCGTATGCCGGATTCCCGTTGCCTGCGAAAGCTGGGAAGCAAAGATAAATTGCCGCATATCATACGTTTCGGGCAGGAAATAGCCCGCATACTGCGTCAAACGGGAAATATCATCTGCGGTTCCAAAAATCGGCGTGTGATAGGCAAAGACTTCTCCGGCATGCGGCGGCGGACAGGAAAGCTCCTCTTCCGGCAGGTAGCGCGCTATGGATTCGTAGCACGGTACGCAGGCAAGCCCAAACTCACCGAAGAAGTCGGAGGTCAGCGTTGTGTTAAAGTCCAAAGCTTCGCGACCCCACCAACACTGGTAGTTGTGGGTGGAACCGCCCCAGCCTTCTCCGCGATGGAATGGGCGGGTTCCGTCCAGTTCAATGCTATATCTGCCCATCATGTCAATTTCATCCCCAAACGGATTCGGAGATTCATTGCCTGCTCCCCACATGGCCAGCGCCGGAGAATTGCGCAGGCGCAGGGTATTCAGGCGGATCGTCTCCTCCATGATCGCATAGGGCTGCTGCAGATGGCTGTCCCAGGCAGTCGGCCATTCCTGAATGATCAGGATGCCGTAACGGCTGCACAGCTCATAGAAATCATCGGTTTCCGGCATTCCGCTGCCCCAGGCGCGCATCATCTGGATATGCTGCATCTGTGCCAAATGGATCAGCCGCGCATAACGCTCCCGTGAAAAATCCATCAGCGGATCCATGGTACACCATCCGGTTCCCTTAATAAAGCAGGGTTTGCCGTTGATGATAAAGGTCCAGTTGTATTTATCCTCACGCGGACCGGCAGGCAGCGGCTCCATGGTTACGGTGCGGATGCCAAACAGGATTTCCTTGCGGTCTCCCCGCCCGTTTGCGGGGGTAAACCGCAAAACCAGGCGGTAGAGATTTTGTTCGCCGAGATCATTCGGCCACCAGAGTTTCGGGTTTGGAATTCGGAAAGCATAAACGGCCTTCTTCTCAGGCGCATCCATCACAATCCGGCGGGTAAACCGATACGATTCCCCTTCAAAATTGTCCGGAACAATGGCTGCTTCCAAAACGCCTTCCCGCGCAGAAAAAGAAACCTGCAGGCGCATTTCGCCATTCTCCGCATCTACGGTTGCAAGGAACGGATCCGGCATTTCCACTTCCGGAACCGCTTCCAGACAGACACTCCGCCAGATTCCCAAAGAGGGCAGGTTGGAATAATGCCAGCCATAGACATTGTTAAAGACAACGGTATCTTTCCAGCTTTCGTTATTGGCAGGATTCGGCGTCGTATCCTGCATCAGCGCATCCGGCGCCGGACGGAAGGGGATTGCTTCGAGCTTCACAATCAGCGTGTTGTGCGCTTTCAGCAACGCCGTTACGTCGTATTCCGGCCCGCCGAACATGCCCTCATGTTCGCCAAGCAGCGTGCCGTTAAGCCAAATGCTGCAACGGTTGCAGATTCCGCCAAATAAGAGGCGGGCCTGCTGCATCGGCGTTTCACAGGAAAACTCTTTTTTCATCCACCAAACTTTAAAGCTTTCTTCCCGTGCTAAAATCTGGTTCTTTCCAACGGTCGGATCCGGAAGGCGTCCTGCCTTCACGAGCGCGCTATGTACGCTGCCCGGCACGACCGCCGGAATCGCACCGTCCCAAGCGCCGCAAAGACGGCCGTTCGTCTCTCCGCCGCTGACCATCTCCCACGTTCCGTCAAGCGAAATCTGCACAGCATCGTCCGCATCGTTTGCCGCACCCGGGGTCAAATCTACCCACTCCGGTTCGGTGTCAAACGGCGCGCGTCCGGCATGAAAGCTTTCGCGGTCAATCTCATCGAGCGATTTCCGGCTTGCTGCTTCGGGGACAACCTGATCAAGCGGACCGTTCAAATCCGCAAGAATTGCTTCCGCTTTTTCCGGCGTCATGCCGAACACCGGCGGATTCAGTGTTTCCTCCAGTGTCTGCCGAAACACCATTCCAAAATTCTGCATCATTTCCGCATACCGGATATGTTTTTGCAGAACGCGCCGCCCTTTTTCGGTTGCGGCGATCTCTCCCATTGTAGAACGGTAACGATACTGCATATTGTCGTTCCTCCTATTTGTTCGGTATTTAATTTATCACATAAAAGCCCTCTTGCAAATACGAAATTGGTTTTTGCGATTACCCAATCACCTGGCAGTCCATGTGGAGGATCTCCGCAATGGTGCGCAGCTCCTCGACATAGTCGCCGTATACCCCGTGAATGTGGTTGCACGGATACTTTTCGAGGAATTCTTCCGCACTGGCGGCGATCCGCGTAAACGCAACCGGCCACGCCGGCGTCGCCTTCGCGCCCAGCGCGTCCATCTTTTCCTGCTCAAACTGGACAATCTCGCCCGGTACAATCGTCAGATAGTAGTCCTTCCCCTTCCGCGCCAGTCTCGCCAGCGTCACGTTTCCAGGCGCCGCAAAATGATGCACGCTTCCGCCGCCTGCCGGGTAATCCTTCGATTCCGGATAGAACGCCACATGCTTCAGGTTCTCTTTCGGATCTTCGCTCTTGCCTGCATAGTACGTCGCCGCGGTTCCCGAATTTCCGAAAAACCACACATCCTCGCTCTTTTCATAGTGCCGCACATCCGCAAACAGCACCGGTTTTCCCGTCAGATGCTGGAACAGCTGCATCGTCAGCGCACCATCCATATCCGATTCCGTCGCCGCCACAATCGGCTCATGCGGTCCGTCCCAATCGTACATGTCGTTGAGGAACGCCTCCGCCAGATCCATCGTCACATACCAGTCCGTCAGATCTCCGTGCGCCTTGATTCCGATAAAGTCCAGTCCGCGCTTCTCAATAATCCGTCGCAGCCCGTAATAGGAGCGGATCTGCGTTTCCAGCTTTTCCGGCGTGAAGTTGCTGTCATTGTACGCGATTTTTCCCACATTTGCTTCCAGCCACTTCCGCGCTGCCGTTACGCGCGACGCTTCGACCGCCTCCCCTTCCTTCATGATTTCGTACTGTTCCACGTTCTCAACGTCAATTCCAAACCGTTTCTGCCACTCGTCGAGATTGGCCACCGTCGTATACATGCCCATCGGCCGTCCGCCGAAGTTTCCGTAGGTCAGCCCTTTAAGACGGTTGACGGCGCATGCAGCGCGGATATACCGCACCACGCGATCCTGGACTTCTGTCTCGTCGATGCTTCCCCACACCCGCGTATGGCTCTTTTCGATCTGATCGAGCGCTCCGGACGCCGCCATCATTCCCACCATTCCGCACTCTGACGGATGCAGATTGCAGAACAGCACATACGGTCCCGGCGCAAAGTTTGACGCCGCTGCCGTATACTGCGGATAGCACCAGATCGCATAGTTGAAGATCGTCATCTCCGCTCCGGCCTGCTGCAGCCGGTAGGCTTCCCGTTTCGCCGCCGTATTCGAATTGATCGGCGCCTCGCCTTCCACCACTTCGATCTCTCCGGTTGCTTCCAGCGCTTCCCGGATCCGTTTTTGATATCCCATATTCATCTCGTACTGCAATTCATGCAGATATGGACGGCCGTCTGACATCGTCAGCAGCCCGACTTTATATTTTTTCATTTTCTCACCCTTATCCCTATTCCGCTGCGCTCTCCAGAACTGCCTTCATAAACCGGCACGCCTTTCCTGCTTTCGCATCCATTTCCGCTTCATCCGCACCTTTGGACAGATCTCTCCATACCCGGATATCTTCGCCCACCTGTCCGCCCGGCGCAATGAACGGCTCCATTACCACGGCTCCGCGGTAATCAATTTCCCGCAGCGCTTTCCCGATTTCATGCCACGGCATCCGTCCCACGCCCGGCGTCTTCCGGTTCGCTTCACCAATATGGAAATGCCCGAGATAGAACCCTGCTGTATGGATGGCATCGGCTAAGGAATCTTCTTCAATATTCATATGGAAGGTGTCAAGCAGCAATTTGGCGTTCGGACTTCCCGTTGCTTTGCAAAATGCAGCGCCTTCTTCCGCTGTGTTGAGCAAAAATTGCTCAAAACGGTTCACGATTTCAAAACAGTACTGAACGCCATAGTCTTCTGCAGTTTTAAGAACACTTTTAAGACTTTCGAGGCTGCGCGCCACGTAGTCCGCCTTTTCCGTCAGATCCTTCGGCAGCTGCCGTACCGGCCAGCTGGCATAGTTGATTCCGCCATAGGTATTGCCGCCCATGTCCGAGATCATTTCGAGCGTCCGTTTGGCGTATTCGATTCCGGCATCCTGCGCTGCACGCCGGATTTCCTGACGTTCTGCTTTTCCCAAATCGACAAAATTCGCCGTACAGACCTCTAAAATGTCAAATCCCAGCCGAGCGACCTTTTGGATATGCATCGGATAATTCGCCTGCCACTCCCGCGTCCAATACGCAAAGTAAATTCCAACCTTGTTCATCTTCTCTTCCTCCCATCACTTTCATGACGCACAGCATGAAAACGATATAAAAACTTTTTTATATCGTTTTCGCTATCATATCATGTTTCACGGATTTCGTCAAGGAGAACATGCTTTTTTGCATATCTTTTTCCGAAATGTCACGTTTTATTTTAGCCGAAAAAACGTCATTCCATTATCCCTTGACGGCACCTGCTGTCATTCCCTGCATGATCCGTTTGCTGAAGATGGAATAAACCAGGATAATGGGGATACAAACCATCGTCGGTGCTGCAAACATCTGCGGATACATCGTGGTGCGTTCCCCTTTGAAGTTCGAAATTCCGAGCATCAACGTTTTCAGCTTGTCTGACGTAATCAAAACCAGCGCAAACGGATACTCGTTCCAAACCCACAGACAGCTGAGAATGGTCAGTGTCGCAATAATCGGTGCGCACATCGGCAGCACCACATAGGCAAGCCGCTGGCCAAGTGTCGCGCCGTCAATCAGCGCAGATTCCTCGATTTCAAAGGAAATTCCCTTGAGGAAATTCTCAATTAAAATCATGGAGAGCGGCAAATTGAACGCTGTAATCGGCAAAAACAGGCTGTACCAGGCATCGGTCATGTTCAGGCGCGAAAACTGAATATACAGCGGCACCAGAAATCCATGCACCGGAATCATCATACCCATCATGAACATGAAGTAAATGATCTTGCGCCCGCGGAATTCAAACCGATTGACAAAATACGCAACCAGGAAGGAAAACACGACAATCAGCACCATGCATACGGCTGTCACATAAATACTGTTAAAGAGATAGGTGTCCAGATGGCCGACCCGAATTGCACTGCCGTAATTTTCAAAATGGAGCTCTGTCGGAAATCCGATAATATCCGTATTAAATTGTTTTTCCGATTTTAGGCTGGAATAGATCATCCAGAAAACCGGATAAATTGCGAAAACCGTTAGGAAAATAAAGAAAATATTCAGGAGTGTTTTCAGAATTCCATTTTTAATTCGATCCCGCAGAACCAGATTATTCATATTTTTCACTCCTTAATAAAACGTTGAAAACCAGCACCAGAACCAGCGAAAGCAGCATGATTCCAATGGAAATGGTCGCACCGTAGCCGAGTTTCATTCCCATAAACGACATTTTATAGGCATGAATGGCCAGCACGGTCGAAGCAGTTCCGGGACCGCCGCGCGTCATCATCCAGATTTGGTCGAAAATCTTCATATTTCCGGAAATCGTGAGCAGCGCCGCTACCTTGACGGTATTCATCATCAGCGGCATCGTAATGTAGCGGACCTTCTTCATACCGCTTGCACCGTCAAGTTCTGCCGCTTCGAGAATGTCCGGTGAAATATTTTGCAGGGAAGCCAGAAAAATGACGACGTTGAGTCCCACAAACTGCCAGACATAGGTCATGGAAATCGAGTTGACCACGATTTTGGGATCGTCCAGCCACATCCGAATCCAGTCAGAACGCCCGATCAGTTCCAAAAAGGCGTTCAAAAGGCCAAACTGTCCGTTATAAACAATGAGCCATAGATATCCAACCACCACGCCGGAAAGAATGACCGGGAAGAAAATGACAAACCGGTACACGTTCCGCAGGCGCAGATAGGAGCTGTTCAGCAGAATCGCGATTATAAGTCCCAGAAGCATTTGTCCGACCAGACAAATCGCGATAATTTGCAGGTTATTTAAAAACGCATTCCAAAAATCTCTGTCTTTGACTAAGGTCGCGTAGTTTTCAAAACCAATCAGTTTGATTTTTTTACCGCCAGCCCAGTTCGTAAAGCTAAAATAAATTCCGACAAAAATCGGAGAAACGACCGCAAACAGATAAACCAAAATCGGCAAAAACAAAAATTTTACAAACTCAAATTTTGTCGGCCTGCACACCAAGCCTCGTTTCATTCCGCAAGACCTCCTTCGGCACAATTTGATACAAAAAGGGTGATTACTCCGAACCACCCTTTTTGTAAACAGGATTATATTGTTTCAGGAAGCGATTTATTTATTGACAACATACTGCTCGTAAGCATCGTCAATCCGTTTTGCGCCATCCTCCGGCGTTGTTGTGCCGATCATGATTTCCTGAATTACCGCACCGTAGGTCTCCAGCGGAGCGGATTCCATCAGAACATAATAGTCCGGGCAGAAGGAAGAGCTGCTCAGAGAATCCAGATACTGCTGCGTTACCGGGCCGACATTGGAGAAGTCTGCGCCTTCCGGAGCTTTGCTCGGATAACGGACATAACCCACTTTCAAGGCTTCGGTTGCATAGTCGTAGTTGGTCAGATAATAAACCATGGTTGCTGCTGCCTTGAAATTGTCTCCTTCGACAGTTTTTGAGATTGCGTGTCCCCAACCTGCGCCGCCCGAAACAGCGTTCTGTTTGCCAACTGCGCCGTCAACAGACGGGAAGAGGACAAGCTTTGTCGCATTGATAATTTCTTCCGAGCAGTTGAGCTCGATCCAGTCGGTGCTCCATGCGCCGGAGAAGAACATCGGAGACTGACCGTTTGCATAATAGGCACGGCCCATGTCTTCGTCGAGGGAGTTCGCGTCTGCGTTGAACGCGCCGGCATCCACCAACTCCTTGAGTGCTTTAAGCGCATTGACAAACTGATCGTCCGTGAACCGTGCGCCCTTGACTTCTTTCATGCTGTAGAACCAGTCCGTGCCGGTATAGCGGTCGCACAGAGAGCTCATGATACAGTCGCCGACCGGAGGCTGCGATTTGTTGCCCATTGCCAGCGGGATCATGCCTTTTTCTTTGACTTTTGCAATGGTATCGAGCAGTTCGCTCTAGGTTTCCGGTGCCTTGTCAATTCCGCATTCCTTCAGAAGGTCCATGTTGCAGAAGAGATAAGAGCAGCCCTAGAACTGTGCGGGCAGCGCCCAATACTTATCGCTGTAGAGGAAATCCGAGAAAGAACCATCGATGAACATCTCTTCCCAGCCGTCGACGCCGGAGGTTGCAAAGATTTCATCTTTATTGTAGATCAGTTCTGCATCAACAGCAGCAGGGATCATATCGCCGCGCGCAGACCAGACAGTCGGAAGATCGTCCGCCGCGATCAACGCTTTGATTTTCACAACGAAATCGTCATGCGCAATGGAGTTGTCCTCGATTGTCACATTCGGGTTTGCTTCCAAAAACTTTGTCATCAGCGTTTTGATGCATCTGCAGTTTACATCCTGCGCATCGGTAGGCCAAGCTGCCATATATGTAATTTTTCCGCTAAGCCACTCAGAGCTGTCCGATGCAGAAGAATCGTCTCCGACAGGTGCCGCGCTGGAATCAGACGCGGAAGGCGTCTCGCTGGAAGGATCTTTGCTTTCTGACTGCGAACATCCGACTGCAACGGCAAGCAGCATTGCAAGACAGAGGATCAACGCCAGAACTTGTTTTGCGTTTTTCATAGTTGTTCTCTCCTTAATAAAAAATATTTTGAAAAGGCAGCCGCCGCTGCCCTTTAACTAACTGAAAAACATTACTGTTCGAATTTCTGTACCATTTTGAAAGGCCAAGAAGCACAAAAAAAGCAGCCTCTCAGAAGCTGCTTTTCCATAAAATGTATTGTTCCAAAAGGTACACCTCTTGGAACGTCTTTCCGTTCTCCCCAAACGCTCGGTATCAGTCCGAATTCTCGGTTTCCTCCTCCGCAGAGCGCGGCGCCATGATTTCGATGGCCAGTTTCAGCGTTTCAAACGCGTCGAGATACACATAGCGGCCGGTATCCCACTGGCCGGACTGCACAAGCTTGCAGCCTTCGTCCTGTCCCGCCGCAATCGCGTCCTCCAAATTTTCAACTTCCAGCGCAATATGGTGGAAGCCCTCTCCGTTTGCATCCAGCGCAGCGCGCCATTCGCTCGGTTCCTTTGTGGGCTCTAAAAGCTCCACGAGTAAATTGGGGCCGATTTGAAAATTTGTCAGCCGGACGCGGCCCTCTGTCGGAGCACCGCGATAGGTGGCTTTAGACTTGGCATAAGAATCTGTTATCGAAATTTCCGGAACCGGAACCTTTAGAAAATCAGCATATGCCGCGGCTGTTTTCTCAATATTCTCAACAAGGATGCCAATATGTACGATCGGCGTTTTTCCAAAAACAAAGTGTTCCATATTTCCTCCTAATTTGTATTTAGATAAATTCCCACAAACCCTGTGGGTTCCGAACAGCAAAACGATCAGATGTATGAAAAAATTTTTATGATTCGAAATTGTTTTTTCTTTCCTTGTGTTTTATATTATCATCAAAATACCTTTTTGTCAAGAAAAAAGATTTATTTTTTGTACTGTTTTTTATGCTTAACGACATTTTATCTAAATAATTCAAATGTTCGCAGAATTGTTTGCGTTTTCAATTTTCGTTCTTTTCAATTTTTTGTGAGAATAATTTTCACGTATCCTTTCTTTCCTCTTTTTTCGTTCCAATTTGACAGTCCCGGAAAATCCGGTTACAATAAAAATAGCTTTCTTTATAATACTCCATCAAATCTAAAACGAAACTTGCAAAAGGGTGATCCAATGCTGCATTCTTATTTGCGCTCTGCAATGTCCCAAGACGGCAGCGCACGTCTTATTTTTGCCGATACCACCGCGATCGTTCAGCGCGCCGCTGATCTCCACACGCTTTCGCGCACCGCGACTGCCGCGCTCGGGCGTACCCTGACCGCCACCTCCATCATGGGATACCTGCTCAATGACGAAAAAAGTACCGTCACCGTACAGGTGAAAGGGGACGGCCCGCTTGGAAGTATTGTCTGCGTCAGCGATTCCCACGGAAATGTCCGAGGATACGTCGACCATCCGCAGCTCGAACTTCCGCCGAATGATAAGGGAAAAATTGATGTCGGCGGCGCAGTCGGAAAGGGCATTCTCTATGTCTCAAAAGACCTGGGGCTTGCAACGCCTTATATCGGCCAGTCTCCGCTTGTGACCGGGGAAATCGCCGAAGACATCACGGAATACTTTGCAAAAAGTGAACAAACTCCTTCTGTCTGTGCCTTGGGCGTCCGGGTCAACCGGGACGGCTCCTGCAAAGCGGCGGGCGGCTTTTTGCTGCAGCTGCTTCCCTTTGCAGACGAAGCTGTCATTCCAAAACTTGAAGCCAACATTTCCAAAATCGACTCCGTCTCCGCGCTGATCGCCGAAGAAAAAACCGCAGAAGAAATCATCGCGCTGGTTTTTGACGGAATCCCCTTTGATCTATTCGACCCGGCACAAATTGAATACCGCTGCACGTGCTCTCGTGAACGGTATCACCGGGCACTGCTCGGCCTCGAGAAAAATGATCTCGAAAAACTCCGCGCGGATGGAAAACCCATTGAAGCCTGCTGCCAGTTCTGCGGCGCGAAATATGTTTTTACGCCAGAAGAATTGCAGGCGTCTTCCGAGGCGTAACCGCGTCCACTTTTCACAGCGTATTTTCTCCTCAAAAAACATCAAAACACCCTCTGGCACAGGCAATCTCACCGGCTTACTTCCCATAAAACGAACCGCAAACAGCACCTCCTGTTGTAGCACAGAAACTACAGCAGGAGGTGCTGTTCTATCCAGACAATATAAAAAATTCCCGGCAAAGAAGGTTTTCGGCGAAAGGCCGCCGGAGAATCAGGCCGCGAGATCGGCGCGCATTTTAGGCTGCGTAAAGCACTCCGGCCTTTCCTCCGGATCGATTCACGCCTCTGGCTTTGGGTCTTTGTTGTTTCCATCAAATCTGCGGCAGGTTTCGAAATTGCTGCGCCGCTCTTGGCTGCATCGTCTTTATCACCTGCTTCTTGCATTCGACATATATCGCGTTTGTTTGGCACTTCCTTTGGCATAAAAATCGCCCTTTTCAATTAGAACATCACAGGCCGAATCCGTGTTCTTATTTTCGTTTTGCGTGTTTTTGCTTTTCCGTGCGGATTCACCTGCACAGCAAAATTCGTCTTTTCTGCATCAGGCTGTAATATTTACCTGTAGAACCGGCAAAATAATCATATCAGTCTCTCAAAAGGCCAATCAACAGAAAGGATGCGAAATCATGGAAGAACAAGGCGGAAGAATTGGAAATCTCCCCGCAAATATCAATGTCCTAAACCCGACTCCACGCCCGGATGCCAAACGGATCACAGAACTGGTCAAACACGGCGGACGCGTAGAAGGATATAAACTGTCAAACGGAGAAACCGTCACAAAAGAACAGGGCGTTCAGCTTGCAAAGGAAGGCGGAATCGCCGGTGTCGCAGTCGCTGCCAGAAACGGCAATGAATATCTCCGTTCTTTGCCGGATGGACAGGAAAACAACAATCTAGGGAACTTGCCGTCTGTGCGGGAACAGGTCCGTTTCTGAACAACTGAAGGGCAGAACAAACTATGCCCGAGGCGCTGACGCCGTCAGACCCTCGGGCGCTTTCAGCTTTTTTACAATCACAAAAACAAATTCTGTGATGTTCTTAATATAATTCATTCGGCTTATGCGGCCAAATTTCTTGCAAAATCGCACGCGCCCAAAACGCCTGCATACTTAAACCCCGGTACATTTTCGCACATACAAAAAACCTGACAGGCGCCAAAGCACCTGTCAGGTTTGCTTTTTTCGGAAGTTCGTTCTTTCGAGAGAATCCGGACTTAAACCTTAAAATTCACGGAAGTATCGCCTTCATGATCTTTTCCGAACTCATAGTCTTTTCCGGGGAGAATCGCATTGAGCAGGATCCCGACAATTGCGGCAACTGCAAGACCGGAAAGATTGATCGTGATGTCCGCAATCTGGAAGGAAACCGCACCGGCTGTGCTGAAGTTAATGCCGATTGCAAGCACCAGAATCATTGCGGCGATGATGACGTTGCGGCTCTTCGAGAAGTCCACCTTGTTTTCCACAACGTTTCGGACGCCGACCGCAGAGATCATTCCATAAAGCACCATCGAGACACCGCCGATGGTTGCTGTGGGCATCGAGCTGACCAGAGCTGCGAATTTCGGAGAGAAGGAGAACAGGATTGCAAAATAAGCGGCAATGCGGATGACGCGCGGATCGAAAACTTTGGTAAGCGCGAGAACGCCGGTGTTCTCACCGTAGGTCGTATTAGCCGGTGCGCCGAACAGAGACGCCAGCGTGGTTGCAAGACCGTCTCCAAGCAGCGTGCGGTGCAGACCGGGATCTTCAATGTAGTTTTCCTCGACCGTAGAGCTGATCGCGCAGATATCGCCGATATGTTCCACCATCGTCGCAAGTGCAATCGGAACAATCGTGATGATCGAAGCAATCAGGAGAGAGGCGTCGCAGTTTCCGGCAAGCGAAAATACCGTGTCGCTCCACTGGAAGGGCATGCCGATCCAAGCAGCGTCACGCACTTTTGTGAAGTCGACCTGTCCGGCAATCGCGGCAACCACATAGGAGGAAAGCACACCGAGAATAATCGGGATAATCTTGATCATGCCTTTTCCCCAGATATTGCAGACGATCACAACGGCAATCGCGATCAGTGCAATCCACCAGTTGGCAGCGCAGTTATTGATTGCAGAAGCGGAAAGCGTGATTCCAATCGCAATGATAACCGGGCCGGTAACGATCGGCGGGAAGAACCGCATCACGCGCTTGACGCCAAACCCGCGCATCAAAGCGGCCAGGATGAGATACAGCAGTCCGGCGCAGGCAACACCGGCACAAGCATACGGAAGCAGTTCTTTTTCCTTATTCGGTGCGATTGCCGCATATCCGGCAATAAACGCGAACGAAGAACCCAGAAATGCCGGAACTTTTCCTTTTGCGAGCAGATGGAAGAGCAGCGTTCCCAGTCCGGCAAAGAGGAGCGTCGCCGAAACAGAGAGGCCGGTCAGCGCCGGAACCAGAACGGTTGCGCCAAACATCGCAAACATATGCTGTAATCCCAGCACGATCATTCTCGGCACACCAAGCTGCCGGGCGTCGCGGATGCCTTCCGCGCCGATTTGAATTTTTTCTTTCCGCATGTTGTTGTCCTCCTGAATTTTGATATTGTTTCTATACCGGAAACCGATATAGAGAATCCGCTGATAATTCCGGCCACTTTAGCCGTTAGATAAGCCGGTACAGTTCTACGCCGGTTTCTTCCTCAAACGGCGGCAAACTGACCACAACAAGTTCCGAAGAAGAGGTTGGAATATTTTTTCCGACGAAGTCCGCCCGAATGGGCAGTTCCCGGTGTCCTCTGTCCACCAAAACCGCCAGCTCAACGCAGGCAGGCCGCCCGACCGAAAACAGCGCGTCGATCGCCGCCCGAACTGTGCGCCCGGTGTAAAGGACGTCATCCACCAGGACGATCTTCATCCCGGTCACGTCAAATCCGATCTCCGTCCCTTTCACCTTCGGTGCTTCCGCGATCGTGGAAAGATCGTCGCGATAGAAGGTAATATCCAGCGCACCGACCGGAAGATCCGCCTTTTCGATCTGCAAAATGTTTTCCGCAATCGTTTTGGCGAGCGGAACGCCGCGTCTGCGAATGCCGATCAGCGCGAGATTTTCGCATCCCCGGTTTTTCTCAATGATTTCATGAGAAATTCGAATCAGCGAACGATGCACCGCCGAGGCGTCCATCAGCTTTGCCTTATACTCCATGCCGCACCTTCTTTTTGACGCAAAAAAACCTGCCGCGAAGCGGCAGGTTGACAGAATCCTCCTCTAAAAAAAGCAGGGGTGTATCACACTTTTCTGAAATCTTGCCAGCCTCTCTGTGCTGCCTCTTAAAGATTTACCGTCCATTAGTGTAACACAAACTTTGCAATTCGTAAATAGCAAATTCAAAAATATTTCAAAATTCTGCAAAAATCGACACCCGTGCCGAAGCCGCGCAAAACTACCTCCGTTTAAACATCGATTTCTGCGCCCCGCAAATCGGGCACACCCAATCTTCCGGAAGATCCTCAAACAGCACATCCGGATTCTGATACACATAGGTGCAGATCGTACAGATATATTTTTCCGTCTCCGGATCCGTTAAGAAATCAGGCTCCTCATAGGACGGTGCATTCTGCGGCACAACGCCCTTGATTACCGAACGATAATACGCATACGTCATCGGCGTACCGGTCATGGCCTCGCTTCCCGCCGTAACTTCTGCGAGAAAAACGGTGTGCGTGGCGGTCTCCACCTGTCCGATCACCTTGCAAAGCATCCAGCAGCAGGCGCTTTCCTTTATAATCGGAACGCCTTCCCGCAAAACGCGGTGCCGGATATTTTTTAGTTTTTGAATGCTGCGTCCGGAATTCAGACCGAGCGCACCGATCACCGTGCCGGAAGTATCTTCCGAAAGGATCGAAACCGTAAAAATTCCAGCTTCCCGAATACAGGCATTGCTGTAATTGTCGTGATGGATGCTGACTGCAATCACCGGCGGTGTGGTTCCGGCTACCTGTACCACGGTATTGGCGATACAGGCGGAAGGGCCGCCTTTCCCCTTTACGCCGATTGCATACATTCCATACGAGAGCGCCCGCAGGATTTTTGGATCCATCCAGCTTCACCTTATTTCTATAAAATTATTTTAAAATCATTTTCGAAATTCGAAATTTCATACAGCAGTTACATTTATCGTATCATGAATTTTTCAGCCTGACAATATCCCAAATCTTAAAATCTGATTATTTTCCATCCGGGATTTCTCTGCCTGTACGATACTATGCCAGATCCTACGCAAGATATACCAAAATTTCCTCAGTTGTAAACATATTATAAATTTCAGAAAACCCGATTGAATTCCCCTGTTTTTCTGCGCTATAATGCAAGAAAGAAAATCAAAGAGGTGTCCTTGTCTATGCGTTTTCTGCAACGAATGGCCTACCGGCTGCAAACCTTTATGATCGGCCGATACGGTGCCGATCCGCTGAGCATCGCTCTGCTTGTACTTGGAATGATCATTTCTCTGGTCTGTTCGCTGGCCGGCTGGATTCCGTGGTCCTTTTTGGCCTATCTTCCCTACGGGTTCGCGCTCTATCGGATGCTTTCGCGAAAACTTGATGCACGCCGAAAAGAAAATGCTGTCTTTCTGCGGGTTTGGAATCCCATTGTCGACTGGGTTCGGTTTCGCAGGGAGGTTTTGCGCAACCGCAATTACCGGTACTTCCGCTGTCCGCATTGCGGCCTGCGTCTGCGCGCGCCACGCGGAAGAGGAAAAATTCGCGTCACCTGCCAGCGATGCCACCAGCAGTTTGAAAAAAAGACCTGATGCTGCCCGCGCAGCCGAGGCTTGTCTTTCGAATGTATTCGGGAGTTCTGCACGATTGTGCCTCCTGTATCCGCCGCGCCTAAACAGCCGAAATTCATCGAAAACGCCCTTCCGCATGCAGCTGAACAGCCCCCATTTGTTAGACAAGTATGGTAAAATACTTGTACTAAGGAATGGGGCGTTTTTCTATTTTTCAGCCACCCGCAATGTTCCGCTCGATATGTCGGTTTTCACAGTGCAAGTCGGTTCTGTACAGGAAGCATTTCGTAAAATTTCCAAAATTAAATTTATTTTTCGAAAATAATCTATTTAAAATTTATTATTTTGTTGCTTTTTTGCAATTTCTGCTGTATACTGAGGGTAATTAACATGGCAAAATTTTCTTGCCAATTTTTGATCAAGGAGGAGAATTATGAAACGCTTTGTATCGGTCCTGCTCATACTCTTGCTGATGTCCGGGATTGGGCTGGAGGTGTTTGCCACCAGCGACGAACACGTACACACGCCGGGGAATTGGGAAACGCTGCAGGAACCTACCAGCGAAGCCGACGGCATTCAGCAAACGACCTGTACCACCTGCAACATGGTCTATACGGAGCCGCTGCACTTCTGGAATGCGGATTACACCATCGACCTGGAACCCTCCTATGAGGCGGACGGTTCCAAATCCATTCACTGCGCGGTCTGCGACGCCGTTTCGGAAGAAAGCCGCGTCAGCATTCCGGCTTTGACGCTTGGCGTTCCCGTGTTGTCTGCACAAATCGAAGATTTCAAAGAAATCCGTCTTTCCTGGAATCCGATCGCGGATGCAACCGGCTATCGGATTTACCGCCAGGACGGCGACGCTGCGCCTGCCCTGATTGCGACCTTGGAAAGCGGGGAACCCGGCGCCTATACCGACCCCGCCGTCGTTTACGGAACCGCCTACACCTATACGATCACTGCGGTTCGAAATGAGACGGAAAGCGCACAGAGCGCACCGGTCACAGCAGCCATCCTCCTGAATGCTCCGACTGTAAAAGTCAAAGCAGAGGCATATAAAAGTCCGGATCAACTGGAATGCCATCGAGGGCGCAGACGGGTATCTCGTCTACCGCAAGACGTCGGCCAACGGCAAGTGGAGCCGGATCGCAAAGCTCGCCAGCGCAGCGACAACCACCTGCACGGACAGCAAAAATGTGGTTCCCGGCTCGACTTACTACTACACCGTAAAAGCCTACCGGAATACAGCGGATAACAAAGAAGTCTATTCGCCCTACAATACGGCCGGCGTTTCCGTAAAGCCGATGCTCTCTACGCCGAAAGTCAAGATCTCTCCGTCCTATTCTAAACTCACAGTCTCCTGGGCCGCAGTTGACGGCGCCAGCGGATATTACATCTATCGTCATACCGGAAACGGAAAATGGAAGAAGTATGCCTCGGTCAACGCCTCCACGCTACGGTATGTTGACACGAAAGTCACCTACGGATCCACCTACTATTACACGGTTCGCGCCTATCGGACCGTCAGCAAGCAAAACATTCTGAGCGCTTATGATAAAACCGGCGTCAAAGGCCGCGTCTATCTCAGCACGCCGGTGCTCAAATCTGCCAAGGCAACTGCCTACAACAAAATCAAAATCACCTGGAGCGAAGTTGCCGGTGCAAAAGGCTATGATATCTACCGCAAACTGCCCGGAAAATCCTGGGCAAAATATGCAACCGTAAGCGGAAAGTCCACGGTCACCTATACCGACTCCAAAGCACCGACCGGAACCGCCTGCAGCTATACGGTTCGGGCATACGGCAAGGTCGCCGGAAAGACCGTCACCGGCGGTTATGATTCCAAGGGAAAGACCGCCACGGCAAATCTTTCGACTCCATCCCTGAAAAAAGTTTCTTCCGTCGACTACAACAAGCTCAAGGTTACCTGGAACCCTGTCGCAGGCGCGGAAGGGTATCTGATTTACCGGAAAACCGAAGGCGGCTCCTGGAGCAAAGTGAAGAAGGTCACCGGACAGTCGACTGCTTCCTATACCGATACGGTTCCGAAAACCGGAACAACCTATTTCTATACGGTAAAAGCGTATCGCACCGTCAGCAAAAAAGCAGTATACGGTCCTTATGACAAAACCGGCATTTCCGGAAAAGCAAGTCTCCCCAAGCCGAAGCTGAAGAGCGCGACATTCAGCACGGCATTCACTAGTGAAGAAAACATCAACTATTCGGTAATTGAGGTTAAATGGAGCAAGGTTTCCAGCGCAAAGGGATACGACGTCTATCGCCGTTCTTCCGAATCAAATGGAAAATGGCAGAAAATCGGCGTTGTCCGCGGCGTCAACAACTGTGTCTACAATGATTTCGATCTCACAGAAAATATCACTTATGAGTATACGGTGCGCGCTTACCGCAAAGTTGACGGCAAATATATCACGAGCGCACACAACTCTGCAACCGTTACCTGCCGTCGCCCGTACGTGCCGCAAGGCAGCCACTATCTGTCTTCGGATACAGTATCCCGCGCAACAAAAGTTTCGGTAGGCTTTAAAAATTCCTCCAAACGCACGATGCGGGTTTATTCCAAAGGCGCAGCTTTGTATGATTCTGAAACAGACGAATTCGATCGTTCTCTCAAGCTCTCCGCCGGTAAATCCTATGTGGACATCAAGCCGGGCCAAACCGTAACGCTTACCTTTGACATCGTAGGAGGCGCCACATGGTATGATGCTTACACCATCCTTGGCTTCTATTTCCGCGTGGACGGTGTCAAATATCTGATGCTGATGGACTCCTCCGAGTACGTTTATGTTTCTGTCTAATCTTTCTCACAAAATCACTCCATAACCGAAACATTCTCTCAAAAGCAGCCGGATGCAATCGTGTCCGGCTGCTTTTTGCCTTTTTTCGCGGTGTTTTTCGCGGACATTCCGTTATACTGAAAACGGCATCCGATCGAACGGCATTCGCACCCGGTATCGGACGTGCCGCTGATTCGGCTTTGAAAGGAGAAGTTTTAAAATGGAATGGCTTTCTGCGCTGCACCGCACACAATGCGGAGAAACCGCCTGTTTCGAGGCGCTTTACGCCGCGAAGGCGCCGTATGTTTATCTGCGTGCGCTGGATCAAACCGGCAGCCGTACGCTTGCAGCCGACGTAACAAAAGACGTCTTTCGTCAGCTCAAAAGCTTGCTCCCCAGACTGCATAACCGCTTGCTTCCCGAAGAACGATTTCACGGTCTTCTGCGGGATCTGACGGACTTTTCCTGCGCGACCCGCCTCGATCTCAAACAAGTGGCCGCTGCGCTGAAAACTGCCGAAGCGGTTGCGCCCGTCTCCATTCCGGCAATTGAGACCGAACTGCAAAAAAAGGCCGTTTTTCCTGCGCCGCCTAAGGCAAGATGTGTTCACCCGGACGTGCCGGCACGATCGCGCAAATTTTGGATTCGGCTCGCCGCCGGTATTCTGCCGGAATTGCTTTTGCTTTTGATTCTTTAACAAAAAGGACCGCCATTTTCATGACAAGCCGCATTGGGGCATCCATTTTTGTGGGCGGGTACATCGAACGGCAATCTGTGTCCTGGCGCCCTGCCCGGTTTTTCCTCTGCCCCACTTTATCTTTTGGTTCTCAGTTTTTAAGGAACGCACGACTCCGCAGGCACGACGTTTTTGAATTGTGCATCCAAAAGTCTTTTCCGTACCTTGCGATTGGCAACACAAAAACGCCATACAGAACATGAAATCCGTCAAAAAAGAACCGCTGCCAAATTCATGCAGCGGTTCTTTTTCTTCCGAAACAAAAGGATCTGCAAGAATACCTCTCACAGGTCCTTCAGTTCAGGTTGGATCTTACATTTTGTTTCATTTCAGCTCTTATTTGTTCTCGTCGACCGAACCATACAGGTTGAAGCGGAACAACAGGCTTGCATCTTCCGGATTTTCGCACTCAAGCTTGCCGCCAGAGAACTTTCCGCCTGCGATGATGTGATGAATTCCGATCATTCTGCACAGCTGCGATTTCATGTTGATGCGGTCGCCCTCATCCGTTACGAGAAAAACTTGTCCTTTGCAGTTATCAAGCGCTTTGATAAACTCGCCCAACTCGGCCTCACTCATGGTAACATTTACATTCGAACCCATTGCCATACCGTACCCCTCCATTTTCAATTTCTATATTTCCAACCTCTGGCATTATTATACGCAACATTTCCGTATTTGTCAAACAAAAACTCTGTATAAGAACTGTGCATATTGTTCTCCGGAATGGTGTATTTTATGAATTACATTTTCAAGAGTCCGAAAGAACTGTGCAGGTTTTTCCTTTTTTCGCCGCCTGTAATGGGGAATCCGCAAATGACGCACCTTGTTTTTTGTGAATATTGCAAGAAATTCACGGTTTTTATTTATGCAAACTCCATGGTTTTCAAATATCATTTTTCAAAATAAAACTGCGATCGTATGGTTTCTTTTTGGTCAAATTTTGTGTGGAAACGCTGTTTTCCCCCCATGGGAGCGTATCGCTCCTATCGTTTTCTTCATCTACCGCCAGAACCAGATCAAAATCATTGTACAGCATTCTTATTCGGTGAAGATTTCCTGTGCGTTAAACAAAAGAGATCAGGCTGATCTATCATTGCCTTATGGAGCGGCAAACTAAAAAATTCAGGCGGTGACAATTCTCCCCAAATCGTTTAACGCTTTGTACGAATTCATTTATAATTGGTATGCGTATTAGTTAGTAAAAGGATCCATAGTTTATGAGAAAAGACGGCATCGAAACCAAACGAAAAATTCTTACCGTTTGCGTTCGTCTGTTCCTGGAGCAGGGATATAAAGACACCACCATTACGCAAATCACAGAGGAAGCAGGGGTTACAAGAGGCAGCTTTCAAAACTTGTTCCCCACAAAAGACGCGGTTTTAATGGAACTTGTCGAAACCATGTTCGGCAGTCAGTTTGACGCGGCAAGAGCCATCGCAGATAACCGTCTCTCGCCGGTTTATGCCTATGCAGTGGAAACGGCGATCCAGCTGACGCTCACGGAGCTGAACGAAAAGCTGCGGGAAATCTATATTGAAGCCTATACCCTGCCGGATACGGCAGAATATATCTATCTGCACACGACAGCGGAATTAAAGCAAATCTTCAGTCCTAACTTTCCTGAATATTCAGAGAGTGATTTTTACGAAATGGAGGTCGGCTCGGCAGGACTGATGCGCAGCTATATGGCGAGAAAATGCGATATTCATTTCCCGCTTGACCACAAACTCAGCCGTTTTCTGACGGCAGCCATGCGGATATATAAAGTACCGGAAGAAGAACAAGAAAAGGTGCTCTGCTTTGTTGCAGCACTGGATATAAAAAGCATCGCCACTGCGGTTATGCAAAAACTTTTCGCAATGTTGGAAATGAAATTCGATTTCAAGCTGTCGAAGGACGGCGAAACGGAGGCAACAAGATGAAAAAGCGATTTTTAAGCATCCTGCTCACCCTGTGTCTGGTACTCTGCCTTGCACCGATCACGGTCTTTGCTGAAGGCGAAACGGAAGCAGCGCCCGGATGCAGTTGTGAAACGGCATGCACTGCAGAGGCTAGAAACACAGACTGCCCCGTCTGCGGCGCAGATGGCGCTTTGGCGGAAAACTGCGGAAAATACACCGAACCGGAAACAGAGGGCGAATCGCCCAAGCCGGAAGAAGCGAACCCCCAGGAGAAGCCGGAGGGAGGTATGCCGGAAGCACACTCCAAGGCAGTCCCGGTACTGATGAGCGGCGAAACAGAAATCAGAAGTGAGTCGGAACTGGAGTCAGCACTCGATGATGAAACCCGAGCAGAAATCAAACTGGGCGGAAATATTGAGATTAGCGGCGGTTTTATCATCTCACGCGCCGTAACCCTGGATCTGAATGGGTATACTCTGACAAGCAGTGGAACGGAGTTTGACATATTCAGCGTGCATGATAACGGAAATCTGACGATAAAGGACAGCGGAACCGGCGGTAAAATCGACGGCCAGAATAAAAACTGCGGCTTCAGTATCTACGGCGGTGTCCTGACCTTAGAAAGCGGCACCATCATAAACTGCACAGATGCTGACGGTGACGGCGGTGCGGTGGATATCGCATCCGGGAGTTCCGAGGGAGTCAAAACGTACGGCAAATTTGTGATGAACGGCGGTGCTATCAAAAATTGCACAGCCGGTGATGACGGCGGTGCGGTGGATATCGGAAAGGGCTGCACCTTTATGATGAATGGCGGCACCATCAGCGGCTGCAGAGCCGATGATGACGCTGGTGCAGTATTTATAAAACAAAAGGCGTCCTTTGTGATGAACGGTGGAACGATCGAGAATTGTTCCGCCTTCTGCGGCGGTGCGGTAAACATATACAGAGACGGCAGTTTCGCCATGACCGGCGGCACCATTAAGGACTGCACTGTAGATGCGGGCGGATTTGGCAATGCAGTATACGGTAAACATGACGAGGCAATCGTTGTCATTTCCGGCGGTGCAATCGAAAACTGCGGTGTATCTCCATTGTCTTTTGACGCATTCACCGTATCTTTCGATTCCGACGGCGGAACCCCTGTTGCGGATCAGCAGGTACTGAATGCACCTGCTGTCAGGCCGGATGACCCCGCAAAGCCCGGCTACCTCTTTGAGGACTGGTATATTGGTGAAACACCATTTGATTTTTCCGTATCTGTCAATAAAAATACGATGGTGATGGCTAAGTGGTCGGCGTGCGACCATGCCGGCAGCACCGCGCAGCCCACTTGCACGGATTCGGCGCTCTGCACGATATGCAACGGAACAATCCCCGCAAAGGGCCACGCGCTTACTTGGCAGAGCAAAAATGGAGCGTGCTGGCAGACATGCAGCAATTGCGACTTTGAAACAGCCAAAAAAGCCATTCCCGAAATCACAATCCTTGGTTCTGACAAGGTCTGCCGCACACAGGATTACGAATTCACCTTCACGCTGCCGGAGGGCTGCAAAAATCCGACCTACGGTTACGAGTTTTTACATCTCGGTGACAGCGGGATTTCCCCCACTTTCACAAACGGTGTGTACAGCGGCACGGTTACAACAGCCTCCTACTATGACGCAACGGACTTCAAGGTAACCGTCTATGCGGAAACAGCGGACGGTTTTCCGATCCGTGCAGAAAAGGCCGTGGCCATTTTAAACGAACACACCGGCGGCACAGCGACCTGTAAGAAGAAACCCAAATGTGCGGTTTGCGGTGCGGAATACGGCGAATTAAACCCTGACCATCACACCGGCCTGAAGCATTTCCCGGCAAAAGCCGCGACCAAAAATGCCGAGGGCAATATCGAATATTGGTACTGTGCCGACTGCAACACGTATTACAGCGATGCTGCAGCAAGGGATGAAATTTCCAAAGCAGACACCATAATAAAAAAACTGGCGGATGACAGGAAAACGCCGCAGACCGGTGACAGCAACAACCTTATGCTATGGTTTGCGCTGCTCGTTGTCAGCGGCGGCGCTGTGATCGGCGCAACCGTAACGCGCAGAAAGAAAACGTACAACCGATAAATAAAATCTTCCGGCAGTGCACTGTGCCGGAGCAGCGCACTGCCTGTGGAGTAAAAAAGCACATTCTGAAACCGTTCTGAATGCCAGAGCCGGTACACGCCTACATCAAATTGATTGCGAAGGAAACTTTCCGCTGATTGGATGTATCGTGTACCGGCTCGTTTGCCCTTCTGCCGCTTCGTTCACAGGACACTTTCCGATGGATCCCCGTAGACAAAACAAGGCAGTTTTGCAATCCGCCTTGTTTTTCCAGGCGCATATGCTTGACTTTTTTCGCAAAGTGTGGCATGATGGTTAGCCGGAAATCCACTTGTTCCCAAGCAACTGTCAAACGGTACACACAAAACGCATTTATGTCTCGGAAAGGAGAACTCGCATGCATACAGATTTGATTATTGTCGGAGCCGGCCCGGCCGGAATTTTCACCGCCCTGGAACTCATTCGAAACGGCAGCAAAAAAAAGATTGTCCTGATCGAAAAAGGCGAGCCGATCGAAAAACGGCACTGCCCCAAGGTCACCACCAAGCACTGTGTCAATTGTAAGCCGAATTGCCACATCACAACCGGTTTTTCCGGTGCAGGCGCGTTTTCTGACGGAAAACTTTCCCTGAGCTACGAGGTCGGCGGCGATCTTCCCTCTCTGATCGGCGAACTGCGCGCACAGGAACTGATCGAATATACGGATCGGATCTATCTCGAATTCGGCGCGGACGAGCATATTGAGGGAATCGGGAATACAGAAAAGGTGAAAGATATTCGGAAACGTGCAATCCAGGCCGGACTCAAACTTGTCGATTGCCCGATCCGGCATCTCGGCACCGAAAAAGCACAGGAGATTTATCTGCGCATTGAGCAGTATCTCCGTGATCACGGCGTCGAGATGTACTTTGGCTATCACTGCACCTCGCTCATCATTGAGGACGGCGTCTGTAAGGGCGTCTGCGCAGAGCCTTCCAACCCTGCCAAAACTGCGCTGGAAGTGTTTGCCGACCATGTCGTCGTGGCAACAGGGCGGCGCGGCGCAGACTGGCTGGAAAAGCTGTGCGAGGAACACGACATCGCACATAAACCCGGCACGGTTGATATCGGTGTCCGCATTGAAGTGCGCAACGAGGTCATGGAAGACGTCAACAACGTCCTCTATGAATCCAAGCTGATCGGATATCCGAAACCGTTTAAAAATAAGGTGCGCACATTTTGTCAAAACCCGGGCGGTTTTGTCAGCCAGGAAAACTACGACAACAATCTGGCGGTTGTCAACGGCCACTCCTACAAGGAGCTTAAATCCAACAACACCAACCTGGCCATTCTCTGTTCCCATAACTTTAATGAGCCGTTCAATCAGCCGATTGCCTACGCGCAGAAAATCGGAGAGCTGACCAATATGCTCGGCGCAGGGCATATTCTCGTGCAGCGCTACGGCGACATTTTGGATGGAAAGCGCACCTGGGCCAAAGAGCTCTCCATGTCCAACGTGAAGCCGTCCTTGCCGGATGCAGTTGCAGGCGACATCACGGCGGCGATGCCGTATCGCGCGATGATGAACATCATCAATTTCATTCAAGCCGTGGATCATGTGGTTCCGGGATTTGCCAGCACAGAGACGCTGCTCTATTCTCCGGAACTAAAATTCTACAGCAATAAGGTCAAAATGGATGCCGATCTTTCGACGAGCATTCGCGGCCTGCATTGCCTCGGCGATTCAAGCGGCTGGACGCGCGGACTGATGATGGCTTCCGTGATGGGCGTTCTGATGGGACAAAAGCTTTCTGAGGAAGTATAACGGGCCACGCGCTCTGCTTCCGGCACAACTCCGCATTCGGAGCCGTGCCGGAAGCTTTTTCTTTTGAAAAGGCACATAGATTTCATTTAAGTAAATTTTAATCAAAAATTTTATATGCAGATAGATTGAAATATTGCTGAAAATCCAGTAAAATGTAGATATTCTTTGCAATCTGTACAAAACCCGGAACGATAGAAAAAGGAGCATCTGCAATGAAAGGAACCATGAAAGTCTGTGTCTTAACCGGAAAACAAACGCTCGAATGGGTTGAACGCGAAATTCCGCAGCCGGCAAAAGGCGAACTGCAAATCAAGCTGGAATATGTCGGGGTCTGCGGCTCTGATCTGCACTTTTATCAGGAAGGCCGCCTGGCAAACTGGACGCTCGACGGGCCGCTCGCATTGGGACATGAACCCGGCGGTGTCGTCAGCGCCATCGGGGAAGGCGTTGAAGGGTTTGCAATCGGCGATAAGGTCTCCATTGAACCTGCTGTGCCGTGCGGCCAATGTGAAAACTGCCGCAGCGGACACTACAACCTCTGTCCCGATATTAAAATGCTGGCGATTCCGCACGAACGGGATGGCGTCAACGCCGAATACTGCGTGCACGATGCCTCCATGTGTTATAAACTCCCCGAAAATATGACGACGCTGGAAGGCGCCATGATCGAACCGCTGACAGTCGGGTTTCACGGCACGGAACTTTCCGACGCCAAGCTGGGAGAATCTGCGGTCATTCTGGGCGCAGGCTGCATTGGGCTGTGCACGCTTCTGTGCCTTAAAGCGCGCGGTGTGTCGGAGATCTATGTTGCTGATGTCATGGACAAGCGTCTCGAAAAAGCCAAAGCGCTCGGTGCAGCCAGAGTCTTTAACAGCCATCGGGAGGACATCGAGGCGTTTGTCAAAACGCTTCCGGGCAGCGGAGTCGACCAGGTTTATGAATGTGCCGGCAATCGCGCGACAACGCTTCAAACCGCTAGACTGATCAAGCGCGCAGGAAAAATCACCTTGACCGGCGTTTCTCCGGAGCCGGTTCTGGAGTTAGATTTGGCTGCTCTGAATGCAATGGAGGGCACGATCTATTCGGTGTACCGGTATCGGAATTTGTGGCCAAAGGCCATTGCAGCCGTTTCCTCGGGGATTCTGCCCTTAAAAGAAATCGTGTCCCATGTCTTCCCGTTTTCAGACTGCATTCGCGCAATTGAATACAGCCTTCATCACAAAGATGAAGTCATCAAGGCGGTCATAAAAATGTAAATACCGTGGAGCGCAGGTGCTTTGCACGCTGCCCGGTTTTTTGTTTTCGAAATCGGACCGTTGCCCTGCTTTTTTAATTCTTCTAATTTTATCTGTTTCCATTTTGCTTCTCCTTTTTGCGCCCGGAAATCCGGTCTCGCAGAAGGGAGAAGCTTTTTAGTTGGAGGCTCTTTTATTCAGATTCGTGCAAAACATGCATTCCGGTTTACAAAATAAATTCCGTGTGATTCTGTGATATCGTTTGTATGCGAAGAAAATCGCCGCTTGCGGCAGCTAGCATCTCCTTTTGCGCCGGTAATTTCGCTCTTGGTGAATTTTATTACAGCCGGTTGTCCGGTAGATTGGAACGCTGGGCCGCATGCACATCTTTGGCGGGTGCGGACGGTTCTTTGCGATATCGCTGTTGGCTATGGCTGCTTTTGAATTAGCACTCTATATATAAGAGTGCTAACAATTTACAATTTGGTCATATTTTATATGAGATTTTGTTACAAATGCAGCATAGAATAAAGGCATAGAAAAAAGAAAAGGAGGCGATCCCCAATGGGTAGGAACACAGAGCCGTCCAGCGGGGCTGCCAATCATTCCAAAGAATAAAACGAAATCTTAAAAGCAAAGAACCGGATTCACAAGGAGGTATCTTTATGTTTGAACTTACACCATTTGGACGCAGAAATCATGATTTGTTCCGCGATTTTGAAAATAACTTTTTTGGTGACCACTTTATGAGCGCCAATTCCTTCTGTACCGATATTAAAGACAAAGGCGACAAATATGTTTTGGAAGCCGATTTGCCGGGGTTCGATAAAGAAGATATCAAGGTAGATATCCACGATCACTACCTGACCATTTCGGCAGAACACAACGAGTGCACCGACGAAAAAGACAAAGACGGCAACTACATCCGCCGCGAACGGTCTTACGGATCCTTCAGCAGAAGCTTCCAGATTACGGACGTCAAGACTGATGCGATTGAGGCTTCTTACAAACATGGCGTTTTGAAACTGGTGATGCCGAAAAAAGACGCGGTTGCACCGACTTCGAGACGTCTTGAAATCCAGTAATCCATTCGATCTGCACGCTATGTGCAGATCCGTTCCAAAAACAGCCCGGCAGAAACTTCCGCCGGGCTGTTTTTCTGCAATTTTTCCTGCAAAAGGCGTTTTCTGCCGCTATTGCAAGACCTTCATGACATTGGCGACCTCCTGCTCGGTTTGTTCTTTTTCTAAATATTCCCAGGAATAAAACAGAAAGCCGTCGCATTCCGCTTTTCTTCCCAAGAGGACCTGCTGGCTCAAAATATCATCGGACTCTTGCCAGCTGCCGTCATCTGCATCCGATCCCGCTTTATAAACCGCAAGTCCGACGTAAAGCTTTGTGTTCGTATTTTTTACAAGCGCCCGCCAAGCATCCAAGGTATCGGCGTACGGCAGCGCCTGATTCTGCAGGCTGACATACATCTGCGGACAAAGATAGTCGACATATCCGGAAATCGCGCCCCAGGTAGAAACATCTGCCGCCATTCCCAAATCATTCTGCAGGTTTCCTTGCGGAGAAATTCCGAATACGACATCCGGATTTGCGTTTTTAATCGCCGCATAAACTGATGCGACCAGAGAATTGATGTTGGAGATCCGCCATTCCGAGAGAGAAAGCGATTCTCCGCTGCTTTTTGCAGCCGTCACATAGGCTGCATAGGCGGTCTCATCAAAAGAAGCATCCTGCGTCGGATAGAAATAATCATCAAACTGAATCCCATCCACCGCATAATTGGCAGCGATTTCCGCTGCGCCGTCCGCAATATACTGCCGCACTTCCGCATAAGCAGGGTTCATGTAGAGGCCGGTGTCCGTCTCCACGGTCCAATCCGCCTGATCCGGGCTCTGTTTCCATAGGCTGGCCGGATTGTTCTCTGCAAGCGCTGCCGGCGTCGCACTCGTCCGAACCCGAAGCGGATTTATCCAGGCATGCAGCTGCATCCCGGCCGTGTGGCTCAGTTCCACCATAATGGCCAGCGGATCATATCCCGGATCTTTCCCCTGCGTTCCCGTCAGGATATGCGACCAGGGATACCGCTCGGAAGGATACAGTGCGTCCGAAAACGGGCGCACCTGTACAATCAGCGCGTTCATCCCCTTTTCTTTTGCCACCGCAACAATATTGGTAAACTTTTCGCGGAATGCCGACTCACTCTGGTCCTCCCCCATCGTCAAACTCATAAACGGCACCCAGACGCCGCGCAATTCTTCCCCATTCTGTTCCGGCTCAGGAGACCGCGATGGAGGTGCGGTTTTCGGCGTGGGTTCTGCTGCAGAAGACTCTGTGCTCTGCGGCGGCGCTTCCTGTTCCGCCTTGTGCACAGCCATGGTGATCCCGATTGCCGCAACCAACAAAACAATGGCCAAAACCCGGTACTGATGCAGCAACCGCCGCAGATGTTTTCCCGCGAGATAGGACTTTTTTTCATCCAAAATTCCCCGCTCCTTTCCTTCCCGTCTTTCTGAGGTTTGTCCTGCTTCATGTATATGCAGGAGCCTAAAAAAGATACCGGCCGGAGAAGCGTGTTTTGAACCGTTCGCAATCTGGGAACTGCCTATGCCGAACTGCAACGGATTTTCCGAATTGACTCAAACGGATTTCAAAAAAATAAAAACAACCGCAACATACATAGATTTCAGCCTGGAATTTGGAATACGAATTTTTAAAAAATGCCCGGCTATAAACGGCAATCCGCACGTCTCAGCCGAGCAAAACTGCGCCCATTCTGCGCTAACCCCTTTGCCGACAGCAATCTTGCCATTTCTCTCAAAACGGCTTGCAACTGTCCGAGATGGATGTCCGTGTGATTTGCGGGCTTTGAAACGCAGCCGGACTGGTTTCTGCCAAGACCAAACGAGCCAAACACGCCGGAAAGGCACGGTCAGGCACACCCGCCCCTGCAAACCCGCAGGCATTCAAAACACCCATCACAAAAAGCACGCCGCAGAAGATTTCTGCGGCGCGCTGGTCTTATGAATGATATTCTGCTTTCTCGCCCGGTTCCTTTAAAACGACTGCAATAAAGACGCACTCTTCGCCGTCCGTTGCAATCATGCCGTGCTTTCTGCCGGAATCGTAATAGATGGAATCGCCTTCGTGGAGGACCTCAAGGTGCCCATCCAATTCGACCATCAAGCTGCCCTTTAGGATATAGTCAAATTCCTGGCCTTTATGCGTCGAGAGATGAATCGGCTGATTCTGTTCCGCTTCGAGATACGGCGCCGTCACGACAAACGGCTCCGCGAGCTTGTTTTTGAAGCGATACCCAAGGTGCTCATACAGGAATCCAGCACGGCGGCTGATATCCAGCCCCTCTCCTTTTCGGACGACCGAGTAAAACGAGAGGTGCGGATTTTCACCTGTGAGCAGCTCGGTAATGTCCACACCGAAAAGATCTGCGCATTTGTACAAAAACGTAAAATTAAAATCCGTTTTTGCATTTTCGCAGTTGAGATACTCTTCCTCCGATACGCCGACCGCTGTTGCGACCTCCGCCGGCGTCATATCCATCATTTCGCGCAACCCGCGAATCCGCTCCGCAATTTCTGCCACACGTGTTTCCATGCTATAAGACCTGCCTTTCAAATGTAAATTGGCCGCACGTTTATTTTACGACCAGATTAACCAGTTTTCCGGGAACATAGATTTCCTTGACCGTCTGTTTCCCTTCGATCGCTGCTGCGATCTTTCCGTCTGCTTTTGCCGCTGCAATCGCATCCGCTGCCTGAATATCTGCTGCGAGATTCAGCCGCGCACGCAGTTTTCCGTTGACCTGAACCGCAATTTCGACCGTATCTTCCCGACAGAGCGCCTCTTCATACTGCGGCCAGGGCTGCAGAGAAGCAAATCCGGTTCCCAGCGCATTCGCCTCCCAGACCTCTTCCGCCACATGCGGCGCAAACGGGCAAAGAAGCAACGTGAAAATTCGAAGTTCTTCCCGCGTGATCGCCCCGGTATTTGAAACCGTATTGATTAAAGACATCAGCGCCGCGATGGCGGTGTTGTATTTAAGCGTTTCAATGTCTTCCGTAACTTTTTTGATGGCTTTATGGAACGCGCCTTCGACTTCCTTTCGGACAGTTTCCTGCGGAACCAGAATGTTCTGTAAATTCCAGTAGCGCTCGATAAACCGGCGGCAGCCCTTGATTCCGGCGCTGCTCCACGGTGCAGCCTTTTCAAAGTCGCCGATAAACATCTCGTAAAGACGCATGGTATCTGCGCCGTATTCCGAAACAATCGCATCCGGATTGACCACGTTTCCGCGCGATTTGCTCATTTTCTCCCCGTTTTCGCCCAAAATCATGCCGTGGCTTGTGCGCTTGGCATACGGTTCCGGCGTCGGCACCACACCGATATCATAGAGGAACTTGTGCCAGAAACGGCTATACAGCAAGTGGAGCGTGGTGTGTTCCATACCGCCGTTGTACCAATCGACCGGCGTCCAGTAATCCAGCGCTTCTTTGCCGGCAAGCGCCTCGCTGTTGTGCGGATCCATATAGCGCAGGAAATACCAGGAAGAGCCTGCCCACTGCGGCATTGTATCGGTCTCACGCATTGCCGGTTTTCCGCAAACCGGGCAGGTTGTCTGAACCCAATCGGTCATCTTCGCAAGCGGAGACTCCCCGGTATCCGTCGGCTCATAGCTTTCCACATCCGGCAGAACAAGCGGAAGTTCGCTTTCCGGAAGCGGCACATATCCGCAGGTTTCGCACTTTACAATCGGGATTGGTTCTCCCCAATAGCGCTGGCGGGAAAAGACCCAGTCGCGCAGTTTAAAGTTCACCTTTGCGCGGCCAATGCCCTTTTCGGTGAGGTAGGACGTAATTTTCTCTTTGGCTTCCTCGACGCACAGACCGTTTAAGATGCCGGAGTTGACCAGAATTCCGGTTCCGCAATCGGTAAACGGCGCCTCTTCCACATTGCCGCCCTGCACGACCTCGATAATCGGCAGAGAGAATTTCTTGGCAAATTCCCAGTCGCGCGTATCGTGTGCCGGAACTGCCATAATCGCACCGGTTCCGTAGGAAACCAGAACATAATCGGAAATAAAAATCGGGACCTCTTTACCCGTAAGCGGGTGCAGAACCGAAACGCCCTCAATTCGGATGCCGGTCTTATCGTGCGCGACTTCAGTCCGTTCAAAATCTGATTTTTTGGAAGCTTCCGTCTGATAGGCGCGAATCTCATCCAGATTGGAAATCCGGTCTGCCCATTTTTCGATAAACGGATGCTCCGGCGACATGACCATATACGTGACGCCATAGAGCGTATCCGGGCGCGTTGTGTAGACGGTCAGCAGGTCTCCTGCCGTTGTCGGGAAGTCAACCTCCGCGCCAGTGGACCGGCCGATCCAGTTGCGCTGCTGGGTTTTGACCCGATCCGGATAATCGACCAGATCAAGGTCATCGAGCAGCCGCTGGGCATATTCTGTGATTTTCAGCATCCACTGGGATTTTACCCGGCGCACCACTTCGCTGCCGCAGCGCTCACATACGCCGCCGACAACCTCTTCATTTGCAAGGACGCATTTGCAGGAGGTACACCAGTTGACTGCCATTTCCTTTTTGTAGGCCAGATGATGTTTAAACAGCTGGATAAAAATCCACTGCGTCCATTTATAGTAAGACGGGTCGGTCGTATTGATCTCGCGCGACCAGTCAAACGAAAGGCCGAGAGACTGCAGCTGCTGCTTAAAGCGGGCAATGTTTTTCTCCGTCACGCTTGCCGGATGCACATGGTTTTTGATCGCATAATTTTCCGTCGGAAGTCCGAACGCATCCCAGCCCATCGGGAACAGGACGTTATATCCCTGCATTCTGCGTTTCCGGCTGACAATATCAAGCGCCGTATAAGAACGCGGATGTCCGACATGCAGTCCTTGTCCGGAAGGATAGGGAAACTCCACCAGCGTATAATACTTCGGTTTTGACGAGGTGTTGGAAGCATGGAACGCACCCTGCGCTTCCCATTTTTCCTGCCACTTTTTTTCGATCTTCTGATGTTCGTACTTCACGGGAATTCCTCCTCAATATGATCGCAGAAAGCCGCCTGCGCTTTAAGATTCTGTGTTTTCCACCGGGATCGGCTCTCCGTTTTGCCAGAGACGATCCAAATCATAAAATTCACGCGACTGCCGCGTGAACACATGCACGACGACCTCGCCGTAATCCAGTAAAATCCAGGAGTTGGAGCGATAGCCTTCTACATGATGCGGCCGAACGCCCGCTTCTCCGAGCCGAAACTCCACTTCATCGGCAAGCGCCTTGACGTGCGTACCGCTTGTTCCGGTCGCAATCACGAAGTAATCTCCCAGCACGGAGACGTCCCGAATTCCAAGAATTCGAACCTGTTCGCCTTTTTTTGTATCTAAAACCTGCGCCGCCAGCTGCGCAGTCTCAAAAGCTGTCATATATTTTGGCCGCCTTTCTTAAAGTTAAATCCCAACGGGTCCGTTTGCTTCTCTGCCGTTTGCCTCCAGAAGCAGGCTGTTGAACGCATCCACCGTATCCGGATGGATCACCTGCCGCTTTTTCGCAAGTTCCTGCATCGTAAATGCAATGCCCTCCAGCATCGCTTCCCGAAGGCTCTTCTCAGCAAGCTGCCGCATTGTATCGACGCCGGGATAGGTCCGATCCGCGGAAATGAAATCCGCTGTAAAAACCACTCGTTCCAGAAGGCTCATGCCCGCCCGGCCTGTCGTATGATAGCGGACCGCCAGAAAAATATCCGGATCCGCAATCTGCAGTTCCTGCCGGAGATATTCCGCTCCGGCCATTGCGTGCCACAATTTCGGAGAAGCACGTTCCACGGACGTTAACATTATAGCAAACCGATCCATAAATTTCAACTGCTGATCCTGCGGCGTGTCTTTGAGAATATCGTGCAGAATTCCGGCGAGCTCCGCCTTTTTGGGATCTGCGCCGTATTGTATCGCCAGCGTCTTGGCCGATTCCGCCACGCAGAGAGAATGGGTGTATCGGTAATCCCCCAAATGGGTCCGAATGATGGCTTTATAGGTTTCGATGGATTCCATTTTCAGGCCTCCTGTGCACGGTAAAGCCCGTGTGTCTCAATATACGCTGCAACGGCTTCCGGCACAAGCGCCCGGATAGATTTTCGGGCGCGAACTGCTTCCCGCACCATGGTCGACGATACCGGAAGATATGCAATCTCCTTTAAAAAGCACTGGGCGCCCAAAGCGGCAAGCGTCTTTTCATAAGCCGCCAAATTTGCAAGGCCCTCCCGGCTCCGCGGAGCTGCACAAATCTTCGCATACCGAAAAATCCGCTGCGGATCATACCACTTTGCCAGCGACAAAAACATATCTTCCCCCATCAGGAGAAACAGCTCGTCCTGCGGATTTTCCCGGTGCAGCGCTTCCAGTGTATCCGCCGTATAGCTGGCGCCTCCGCGCCGGATTTCCATCTCGGAAACCTCAACGGGAAACGCCTCATTTGCCACTGCAAGACGACACATCGCAAGCCGGTCCTCTGGAGACGCCAGCGCCTTCCCGCTTTTGTGCGGCGGCGTATGGGACGGCATCAAAATGATCCGGTCAAACTGCATGGCTTCTGCAAAACTGCGCATCAAGTGCAGGTGCGCGTTGTGAATCGGGTTAAACGTCCCGCCATAAACCGCAATGCGCATTGCGCCTCAGCTCCTTGTTTTCCGGACTTTGGGCAGTGTAATTTTCGGTTCCTTCTCGTTTCTCCGGTAAAGGACAAATTTGCTTCCGATCACCTGTACGACCTCCGAACTGGTCAGGCCGGCAATTTCTTCCGCCGCTTCCCGCGCCGAAAGCGGAGAGGTTTCCAGCACTTTTCCTTTGATGATCTCACGTGCCGTCAGGGCGTCGTCCGCCTGTTTGACAATATCTTCGCTCATACCGGACTTCCCCACCATCAGGATGGTGTCAATCGGATTTGCGAGTGCGCGCAAATATGCGCGTTGTTTACTGGTCAGCATAGGGGCTTCCTCCATTTATTGTTTGTTGTTTTCCTGAGCCGATTTCCAGGCTCTGAGCGCCACCGAAAACCGGCGCAGCGCCTTACCGCGGTGGCTGACGGCATCCTTTTCGGCGTCCGTCATTTCCGCATACGTTTTTTCTCCGCAAAGGAACACCGGATCATATCCAAATCCGCCGTCCCCTGCCGGTGCAAATGCAATTTTTCCCGGGCATTCGCCTTCCGCCGTAATGGTTGTGCCATCCGGAAACACACAGCAAATCGAACTGACAAATTTTGCCCCTCTTGCGTGTTCCGGGACATCCTGCATCTGAGAAAGCAGTTTTTGAATCCGATCGGCATCCGTCGCGTTTTCTCCGGCGTAGCGTGCAGAATATACGCCCGGCGCACCATTTAGCGCATCGACCATCAGGCCGGAATCGTCCGCAACCGCCGGCATTCCGGTTTCCCGGCACGCAGACTGTGCTTTTAAAAATGCATTTTCAGCAAAGGTCGTCCCGGTTTCTTCAGCCTCTGTCAATTCGGCCGTTACGGCGTCAATTCCCAAAGGACGCAGAATCCGCTGCAGTTCTGCAAGCTTGTGCGCATTGTGCGTGGCAATCACAAAGGTCATCTCAAAGCCCCTCCCGGTCAAACAGTGCGCGGACAAATTCTTCTGCATGGAACGGCTGCAAATCGTCCACCTGTTCCCCCACACCGATAAATTTCACCGGAATTTGCAGATCTTCCCGGATTGCGATCACCACACCGCCTTTGGCGGTCCCGTCGAGTTTGGTCAGCACAATTCCGGTTATGCCCGCCGCATTCCGGAATTCCCGCGCCTGATGCACGGCGTTCTGTCCGGTCGTCGCGTCGAGAACAAGCAGAATTTCCTTATCGCTGCCCGGCAATTCCCGGTCGATAATTCTGCCGATTTTGGATAATTCATCCATCAGGTTTTTCTTGTTGTGCAGCCGGCCCGCGGTGTCGCAGATCACAAGATCCGCTCCGCGCGCTTTTGCCGCCGCAATTGCATCAAAGACAACCGCCGCCGGATCGCTGCCCTCTGCATGTTTGACAATTTCCGCGCCGGACCGTTCCGCCCAGACTTCCAGCTGCTCAATTGCCGCCGCACGGAAGGTGTCCGCAGCGCCCAAAATCACTTTCTTGCCCTGCCGCCGGTACATGGCGGCCAGCTTTCCGATTGTCGTTGTCTTGCCGACGCCGTTGACGCCGATCACAAGAATCACAGAGGGTTTGGTCGAGAGGTGCATCTCCTCTCCGCCCGAAAGCATTCCGGCAACAATTTCTTCCATCATTCCTGTGATGACCTGCGGATCCTTAACGCCCTCCGCCTTCACACGCTGACGGAGCGCATCGCAGATTCTCCCTGCCGTATTGACGCCGACGTCTCCCAGCACCAAAAGCTCCTCAAGTTCCTCGAACAGGTCCTCATCGATCGTCTGAAACGAGCTGAGCATACTGGAAATCTGTCCGCTGATGCTGTCTCTTGTTTTTTTCAGTCCGTTTTTGATTTTTTCAAAAAAGCCCATCTTTTTTCTCCTTCCTTCGCCGTATGGTTGGATGTTCAGGTTTCTTTGATTCCCAAAGCCGATTCGACCTCATATGGATGGAGTTCGAGGAGCTTTGACATGCCTTCATTCTGCATCGTGACACCGTAAAGCACATCCGCTTCCTCCATGGTTCCGCGCCGGTGTGTAATAGCGATGCACTGGGTATTCTGATTCATTCTGCGCAGATAATTGGCAAAACGCGTAACATTGACTTCGTCGAGCGCCGCCTCGATTTCATCCAGCAAACAGAACGGCGGCGGATTGACCTTCATAATCGCGAAATAAATGGAAATGGCAACGAGTGCTTTTTCTCCGCCGGAAAGCAGTTCCAGATTCGTGACAATCTTTCCGGGCGGCTGCACGGCAATATTGATGCCGGAATTGAGGACATCCTCCGGGTCGCTCAGGGAAAGCGAGGCTGTCCCGCCGCCAAACAGTTCTTTGAAAATTTCTGTAAAGTTCCCATTGATTTTCTCGAACCGCTCCAGAAAAATATCCCGCATTTTTCCCATCAGGGAATGGATCAGCCGACGCAGTTCATCGCGGGATTTTTCCACATCCGAAATCTGATCGGTCATAAAGGCGTACCGTTCGGAAACCTCCTTGTATTCTTCGACCGCCGCAAGATTCACGGAGCCCAAGCCTTTGATTTTTGACTTCAGTTCTGCAAGCCGCTTTTTGGCTGCCGAAACCTGCTCAACCGGTTTTGCGACCGCTTCCGCTTCCCGGCGCGTCAGTTCATATTCTTCCCAAAGCTTTGTAATAATAGAATCGTATTCATTCTGCAGGTTGACCCGACGTTCTTCCAGCCGGGCAAGTTCGTGTCCGACCGTTTCGCGCTGATTGGTCTTTTCCCGCTCTTCCGCGCGCATGTTCGACGCCGCAGTTTCCAAAACCACACGTTCCTGGCCTGCCGTCTCGGATTCAGCCCGCAGCGACTGTGCCGATTCCCGCAGTGACTGCGCCGATTCCCGCAGCGACTGCGCCTGCATTCGCAGTTGTTCCGACCGCGCCTCCAACTCGGCAATCTGCGCTTCCTGTGCGCGGCGGCGGCCTTCGCTGTCGGCTTTTCTGCGGCGAAGTTCTTCTGCTGCAGCCTGAAAGGATGCTGCGTCTTTTTCCGCCTCCAAAGCCGCCATGCGGATTTCCTGTAAATGCTCTGAAAGCTCCGTGCATCTGCGGGCAAGGTCCTCTCTTCCGACATTCATCGCGTCCACTTCCGCCTGCGCGGAGGCAAGTTCCTCCTGCAATGCAGAAATCGTGGTTTCGGCTTCCGTCTTCCCGCGCAAAAGCGCCTGTGTCCGTACGTCGGCCGCTTCGCTTTCTGTTTGCAGGGATTTTAAACTTTCTTCCGCCGAAACACGCTCTGCTTCCACCCGTTTTCGCTCGGTTTCCAGCTTGAATTTTTCGTCCTGCGCCGCATAAAATGTTCCTTTCGCGGCAGAGAGCGCCGCTTCCTCCGAGGCAACCTCCTGCCCTGCGGCATGCAGATCATCGAGTGCCTGTTTCGCCTGTTCCCGCAGCATGGCCGCTTTTTCTTTGATCCGTTCAATTTCCGCCGTGCGGCTTAAAAGGCCGGCATTTTTCTGCATGGAACCGCCCGTCATGGAGCCGCCCGCATTGACAACCTGCCCGTCAAGCGTGACGATCCGGAACCGGTAGCGGAACCGGCGCGCAATGGCAACCGCACTGTCAAGATCTTCCGCAACCGCGATCCGGCCAAGCAGAGAATCGCGGACCTCGCGGTATCGTTCCTCACAGCTGCACAGCGCATTGGCCATTCCGACAAAACCCGGGCAATCCGCAAGCCCGTTTTCCTCAAGTGTTTTTCCACGGATTACGGAAAGCGGCAGAAACGTGGCACGGCCGGCATTTCGGCCCTTGAGCAGTGCAATGGCACGTTTGGCGTCCTCTTCTGTATGGACGACAATGTTCTGCATTGCCGCGCCGAGCGCCGTTTCAATGGCCGCCGCATATTCGGACGGAACGGTGAGAATTCTGGAAACCGGCCCGCAAATTCCGCGCAGTGCACCGTGTGAAGCCTCTCGCATCACCGTTTTGACGCTCTGCTGAAATCCCTCCATATTTTTTTCCAGATCTTCCAGCAGTTTGGCGCGCCGCTCCTGTTCCCGCGCATCCAATTCCGCGCGGTCGCTGCGCTTTTTGGCTTCCTCCGCACGCGTTTTCCGGGACTGCAAACGCATCTCGTGTCCCTTGATCGCGTTGGAAGCCGCTGCAATCTGTGTTTGTGCCGTTTCAATTTGCGCCTGATAATAGTCGAGCGCTTTTTCTGCATCCTCGCGGCGTTCGTTCCAAGTCCGTTTTGCCGCGTCGATATCCGAAAGCCGGCGTCTGATTTCCTCGAGCGACGACTCCGCTGACCCGACTGCAATCCGGGCTTCGGAAAGCGATGCAGTGATGGACGCAATCCGCAGTGCTACTGCGTCGGCCTTTCCGGAGGACTCATCCATTCCGCGCCGGAGGGTTTCCAGCTTTTCCGTATAGGCTACGTACTCTTTATTTTTTTGCGCCGCAAGCGCCCGTTTCTCCTGTTCCGCGGTTTCTTTTTGCGCAAGCTCTGCGTCCATATCCGTCTCGGAAGCATACGACTGCGCCAGTTCTCCTTTGATGCGCTCCACGCTTTCCGCATTGTGATGAAGATCGTTCTCCACGACAGAGGCCTCGCCGTCCCGCTGGGCTGCAAGCGCTTCCTGCTTTGCCGCCTCAGCATGCAGTTCGTCAATTCGCGACGAGCAGGCGTTCATTTTCTGGTAGCAGGCCTCCATTTCTTCTTCGAAAGCCGCAAGGACTTCTCCGATTTCATCGTACTGCCCCTGGGCAACACTGATTTTATCCGCCTGTTCCCGAAGCACCGTTCCGGATCGGTTCAGTGTTTCCAGCCACAGTCCGATCTCCAACGTCCGTTTTTCTTCGGAATATTCCAAAAACTGCTGCGCCTTTTCGGACTGAATCCGCAACGGCTCAATCCGGCCCTCCAATTCCGAAACAATATCGCGCAGACGCAGAAGGTTTTCTTCCGCTTTTTCCAGCCGCCGTTCGGATTCCTCCTTGCGGTAGCGATATCGGGAAATTCCAGCCGCTTCGTCAAAAATTTCTCTGCGTTCCTCCGAACGCGCCGCGACGATGCTGTCAATTTTTCCCTGTCCGACCATAGAATATCCATCGCGCCCGAGACCGGTATCCATGAACAGTTCATGGATATCCCGCAGACGGACCGATGCCTTGTTAATCAGATACTCGCTCTCCCCGGAGCGATAATACCGCCGGGAAACCGCAACGGTATCTGCATCAAACGGCAGCTCCCGTCCGGTATTGTCGATGGTCAGCGTGACTTCCGCATAGCCGAGCGGCTTCCGCGCCGGAGAACCGCCAAAAATGACATCCTCCATTTTAGAACACCGCAGTGTGCGGGCAGACTGTTCGCCGAGCACCCAGCGGATCGCATCACTGATATTGCTTTTTCCACTTCCGTTCGGCCCGACAACCGCCGTAATCCCGCGCTCAAAATGCAGAACGGTTTTATCGGGAAACGTCTTAAACCCCTGCATCACAAGGGATTTCAGCAGCATAGCTTCACCGTCTTTCCTGTTGATGGATTGCGCACTCGCCCATGCGCAAGGTATCGTTCTGTAGGAACTGAACGGAATACCCCATTGTCTGAAAATATGCGCGGTTTTCTCCGCGCTGTCCAATCGCTTTCGAGAGATCCCGGGGGTGGACTTCCATCGTCACCGCGCCGGGCGCGATTTCCCGCAAAAGCGTCTCCATTCGATTTCGAAAAATCCGGCTCTCGCAAAGTTCCCGGAAAGCCGGATGGTACGGGCCCGCCACACGGTTTTTAAGCAGTTCCGGCGTGCTGTGCAGCCCAACCCGAATTACGGAAATTCCCGCCTGTGTAAAACATTCGAGCAGCCCGGCGCAAAGCGCAACCGCTTCCGGCAGCGTCTGCGGCCGGTAACAGTCCGCTTTATACCACTGCGCCAGCAGCGTTCCGCGCATGACAATCGCAGGATAAATCCGCACGGTATCCGGACGCAGGGCGATCAGCGCCCGTGCCGTCGCATATGCGCCCTCCGGCGTATCCCCATAAAGCCCGGTCATCATCTGCAGGCCGAGAGAAATTCCCGCTTCACGGATTTTTTTCGCCGCATCGCGGACATCCTGTGCCGTATGGCCGCGCCCGTTCCGGCGCAGCACCTCGTCCGACATACTCTGTGCGCCGAGTTCTATGGCCGTAACGCCGTATTGCCTGCAAAGCGCAAGCCGGTCTTCTGAAACCGCATCCGGACGGGTCGAAACCCGAATTCCCGTAAACGTTCCGTTTTTCACAAAGGGCGCCGCACTTTGCAGCAGTTCTTCCATGTAATCACGTGCAATTGCGGTAAAACTGCCGCCAAAAAAAGCCAATTCTGCAACACGCCCGCTTTTTCGGAGTTCTTCCGACGCCGCCTGCGCAATACGCCGGACATCTTCTCCGGTCGGCTGCAAAGTCTCTCCCGTAATCGCCCGCTGGTCGCAGAAGCTGCACTGGTGCGGGCAGCCGTTATGCGGTACAAAAACCGCTACATTTGCGTGTTTCAATATCCCATCAGCTCAAGTGCTTCCCGGGCGGCCTGCTGCTCTGCTTCCTTTTTGCTGTGGCCGCCGCCTTTCCCGATCACATTGTGGTTGAGGTGAACTTCCATCACGAAATGCTTGTTGTGATCCGGACCGCTTTCGCCCACCAGAACATACTCAATGTGCTCCTCCGGATTCTGCTGGACAATTTCCTGCAAAACTGTCTTGTAATCGCGGAATGCCTTCGGCCGCGGCGCGTTCATGAGCGGAACCGTAAACCGCAAAATAAACTTCCGGGCTTCTTCCATTCCGCCGTCCAGATAAATCGCCGCGATGATGGCTTCAAATGCATCCGCCAAAATGCTGGAACGTGTCCGGCCGCCGGAGTTCTGCTCTCCGCGCGACAAGCGCAGATAATCGCCAACCCCCAGCTCCCTCGAAAAACCGCACAGCGCCTTTTCACAAACAAGCGAGGCTTTGAGTTTGGTCAGCTCTCCTTCCGGCATAGACGTGCAGTTCCGAAAAATATAATCTGCAACCACGGCGCCGAGGATTGAGTCTCCCAAAAATTCCAGCCGCTCGTTGCTCTTTTCCCCGCCACGCACCTCGTTGGCATAAGAAGAGTGCGTCAGTGCGGTTTGGATATACTGGGGATGCTGAAACGTATACCCCAGTTTTTCTTCTAATTCACGCAACCGTTTCATGATTCTGATTCCGCCTTTTCCAGTTCTTGCGCGGAGCTCCCGGATTTTGCAGCCGCGACCGTCTCCGCAATTGCGGAAACGACGTCCGATTCCACATAGGCCTTTGTCAGGCGCAGCGCGCTTGTAAAGGTTCTAGCCTTTGCGCTTCCATGCGCTTTAAACACCGGTTTCTTTGCGCCCATAATCGGTGCACCGCCATATTCGTTATAATCCATCTGCCGTTTAAACGTTTTGACATCCTTCATGACAACCGCAGCAGCAATTTTATTTTTCAGACTCTTCTGGAAAATTTCCTTGATTTTTCCTAGAAGTGTCAGGGCAACGCCCTCATACATTTTCAGGATAATGTTTCCCGTAAAGCCATCCGCAACCACAACATCGGCTGCATCGGCAGGAATTTCCCGCGCTTCAATATTTCCGACAAAATTCAGCCCGGAATCTTGCAGAAGCGGAAATGTCTCCCGCATCAAGGCATTTCCCTTGCCAGACTCTGTCCCGACATTCACAAGACCGACCCGCGGATTTGGAATCTGCATCACCCGTTCCATATAGGCGCTGCCCATCACGCCGAACTGCCGCAGCATTTCGGGCTGGCAGTCGCTGTTTGCGCCGCTGTCAATCAGCAAAAAACAGCCCTTACCCTTCGGAAGCACCGGCGCAAACGCCACCCGGCGAATTCCCTTGATCCGCTTGACGATCATCGTGGCGCCGGTTACAAGGGCGCCGCTGTTTCCCGCAGAAACAAAGGCATCCCCTTCCCCCGCAGCAAGACGGCGCAGGCCTTCTGCCATCGAAGAATTTTTCTTTGCTTTCATGATATCCGTCGCATGGTCTTCCATCGTAATGACATCCGGCGCATCGGCAATTTCCATTCCTTCAAGAGAAATTGCGTGCTCTTTTGCCACCCGGCGGATTTCTGACGCACGGCCGGTCAAAAGGATCGAAATATCCAGCTCCTTTACCGCATCCGCGCAGCCCTTCAAAATTTCAAGCGGAGCGTGATCTCCGCCAAATGCATCGACAATAATTTTCAAGCCTGTTCCTCACTTTCCATCTTTTCCGCCTGCATTGCGTCCGAAAGGCACTGCAGTGCGCGGTCCGCCAAAGCAGCGTAGCGTTCCTGTTTGTTCCGGATGGTCACAGAAAGCGGCGGTAAAATTCCGAAATTTGCTCCCATCGGCTGAAATGACTTCGCCGCGCTCGAAGAAACATATCGGGAAAGTGCACCCATCATCGTCTCCGGCGGCAGTGAAATCGGCTTTCTGTGATGATATTTTGCCGCAGCCGCCCGTCCGGCGAGCAGCCCGGAGGCCGCCGACTCCATATAGCCCTCCACGCCGGTCATCTGCCCGGCAAAAAACAGACCCGGACGTTCCCGCAGGCTGAAATCTGCATGCAGCAGCCGGGGGGAATCTAGGAACGTGTTGCGGTGCATCACGCCGTAACGCATGTACTCCGCCTGCTCCAATCCGGGAATCATCCCAAATACCCGTTTCTGTTCTGCGAATTTGAGGTTGGTCTGAAATCCGACCAAATTGTAGAGCGTCCCCTCCGCGTTCTCCATCCGCAGCTGCAGCACCGCCCACGGACGATGTCCGGTTTTGGGATCGCGCAAACCGACCGGCTTCATGGGTCCGTAACGCAGTGCGTCTGTCCCGCGGGAAGCCAGGATCTCCACGGGCATACAGCCCTCGTACACCGGTCTTTCTTCCGTCTCAAACGCATGCAGCGGGGCGCGTTCCGCCGAAAGCAGCGCAGAGAGAAACTGTTCATACTCCGCTTTGTTCATCGGGCAGTTGAGGTAAGCGGCATCGTCTCCCCGATCATACCGTGACGCCGCAAAAATTCGATCGCGATTGAGGCTTTCCGCCGTGACGACCGGCGCTGCTGCATCAAAAAAGTGAAGGCTTCCGCCGCACATCTCCGATATCTTCTCCGCCAACACATCGGACGTGAGCGGCCCGGTCGCCAAAATCACCAGATCGTTTTGAGGAATTTCCGTCAATTCACAGGTTTCCACATGGATCAGCGGTTCTTTTCGGATTGCCTCTGTCACCATCGCGGAGAATTGATCCCGGTCAACAGCGAGCGCACCGCCCGCCGGAACTCTGCACTGAAGCGCGCAGGGGACCAAAAGGGATCCCATTCTGCGCATTTCCTCTTTTAAAAGTCCCGCAGCGCTTGCAAGCCGCTCCGCTTTGAGCGAATTGGAGCACACCAGTTCTGCAAATCCCGGATGATGGTGCGCCGGAGAATACCGCAGCGGTTTCATCTCATAAAGCACCGTTTCAATCCCCGACCGCGCGAGCTGCCAGGCCGCCTCGCAGCCTGCCAGCCCGGCGCCGACGACAATGACCGGGGCCTTCATTCCTTTTCTGCTGCGCGCTCGTATCCGCAGCCCTCCGCAGCACAATACAGTTTTCCGTTTTTTCCTTTTTTGCGGAACAGTGTCTTGCCGCATTTAGGGCACAGGTCGTCTGTCGGAAGATCCCAGGTGACAAAGTCACAATCCGGATATCCCTCGCAGCCGTAAAACGCGCGTCCCTTTTTGCTCTTTCTGGCAACCACTTTCTTGCCGCATTTGGGGCAAAAGCCCGGTGTGGGTTGGACAAATTTTTTGATATTCTGGCACTCCGGATAACCGGGGCAGGCAATAAATTTCCCATACCGGCCAAATTTGACGACCATCTGCCGGCCGCATTTTTCGCAGATAATATCGGTTTGGTCCTCTTTTAACTGGATTTTGACATCCTTCATCTCTTCTTTTGCTTTGAGAAGGGTTTTCTCAAAATCCGTATAGAACCCGCGCAGCATCTCCACCCAATCCTGTTCGCCGGTGCGGACCTTATCCAGATCGGTTTCGACCTGGGCAGTAAACTTGACGTTGACGATTTTCGGGAAGCGCTCTTTCATCAGCTGCGTGGCAACCTCGCCGAGTTCGGTCGGCTTCAAAGTTTTTCCCTCGCGAACAACATATTCTCTGCCGGTAATGGTGGAAATGACCGCCGCATAGGTGGACGGACGTCCGATTCCGTATTCCTCCAGCGTTTTAATCAGGCTGGCTTCTGTATAGCGGGGTGGCGGCTGCGTAAAGTGCTGATTCCCGCCGAGCTCTTTGAGTTTGAGCGGCATGCCCTCCTCCAAAGGCGGCAGCGCCCGGCTCTTCTCGGTTCCCTCCTCACTTTCCACCTCATAAAGCGTTGTATAACCGTCAAATGCAACCGTATACCCGGAGGCTTTGAACAGATATCCGTTTCCTTCCAGATCTGCCTGCACCGTGTTGCGCACGCTATTTGCCATCTGGCACGCAATAAAACGTTCCCAAATCAACTTGTACAGTTTGTACTGATCCGGCGTCAGGCTCTGCCGGATGCTGTCCGGCGTCAGGCTGATGGTGGAAGGCCGAATCGCCTCGTGGCCATCCTGTGCGGATGCCCGAGATTTAAAATGACGCGGGGATGCAGGCAGATACTTTTTGCCCCAGCGGCCCTCGATATACTCCGCAGCAGCCTGAATGGCTTCTTCCGAAATGCGCAGAGAGTCCGTTCTCATATAGGTAATCAAACCGACCGCACCGATTCCCTGCACATCCACGCCCTCATAGAGTTCCTGCGCGACTTTCATCGTCCGCGCAGAGCGGAATCCGAGCTTTTTTGCAGCTTCCTGCTGCAGCGTCGATGTGATAAACGGCGGAGACGGAGACTTGCGCTGCGTTCCCTTTTTGATGTGCGTAACCGTATATTCTGCACCTTCCAGCGCGGCAAGAATCCGATCGGTTTCTTCCTGGCTGCTCAGCTTCATTTTTTCGTCCGGCGTCCCATAAAAAGAGGCCTCAAATGCTTTTTTGGAGCCTTTCGGCAAAAATTTCGCATCGATGCTCCAGTATTCTTCCGGTTTAAATGCACGGATTTCTTCTTCGCGATCCACAACAATCCGCACAGCGACAGATTGTACGCGCCCGGCGGAAAGTCCGCGCCGAATCTTCTGGGAAAGGAACGGACTGAGCTTATATCCCACCAGGCGGTCCAGGATCCGGCGCGCCTGCTGCGCGTTTACCATGTCCAGATCAATTGGCCGCTGGTGCTGCATGCCAGCCTCGATCCCGCTCTTTGTAATTTCATTGAAGGTCACGCGGATATTCTGCGTTTCATCCAGACCGAGCAGATAGGCAAGATGCCAGGAGATGGCCTCTCCTTCGCGGTCCGGGTCGGTTGCAAGCAGCACAAAATCGCTCTTCTCCGCTGCTTTTTTCAAATCCTCAACCAGTTTTTCTTTATCCTTGATGACCTCGTAGCGCGGCTGAAAGTCTTTTTTCACATCCACGCTCAGACGTTTTGCAGGCAAATCCCGTACATGTCCCTTCGAAGAGACAACCTTGTACCCATCGCCAAGATATTTTTTAATGCTCTTCTCTTTGTTTGGAGACTCTACAATCACCAGTGTAGACACAAATTCATCCCCCTGTTTTTCCAATTCCGATCACGCTTTTAAAAGGTGCGTGCGCCCTGATGGTATTCTGTTTCATCCTATGCAGTTTCTATCCGAACATACCGCCGACCGGCTAAGGACTGAATTTTTTGTTCGATTTCCAGCTCTGTCAGCGCAACAAACAGGCGCTGTGCGGAAAGTCCGGTTGCTGCTGCCACTTCCCCGATAGTCAGCGGTGTTTTGCCGAGGACCCGATAGACGGTTTCTGCATCCGCAGAAAATTCCTTTGAAAAAAGCGCCTTCGCGTCCTGTGCCGCCGGTCTTGCCATCTGCGCCGGCGCCTCCTGCGGAAGCACCCGCTCATAATCGCGCCCGGCATATTCATCTAAAACATCCTCCGCAGCAAGTACTGCCTTTGCGCCGGAACGAAGCAATCCGTTAGAACCTTCCGATTCCGGCCCGACATTTGCCGGGATGACAAACACATCGCGGTTTTGCTCCAATGCATAGCGGGCCGTAATCATCGTCCCGCTCCTTTTGGCAGCCTCCGCAATCAAAACGCCGGAACTCAGGCCGGACAGCAGCCGGTTTCGAGTCCGGAAATTCCATTTCTGCACACCGGTCCCCGGCGGATATTCCGAAACCAGGGCGCCGCTTGCCGCAATCATTTCACGAAGTTCCGCATATTCCGGCAAATACGGATAATCGATTCCGCACGGCAAAACGGAAACGGTCACACCGCCAGCCGAAAGCGCCGCCTCGTGCACCGCATGATCCACACCGTGCGCGCCGCCGCTGACCACCACAACACCGTTCCGCGCAAGTGCGCCGGAAATCTCACCGGCCGTATGCAGCGCAGCATGGGAAGCAGTCCGGGAACCGACGATCGCAATCGACAAGCAGCGATCCATATCCGGCAGCTTTCCCTGCACATACAGGACGCACGGCGGATGATAAATCGCGCGCAGGCGCTCCGGATAGCCCGGCGTTTCCGGCGTCAACACGGTTTGTCCCAGCGCCGCACAGCGGTTCAGCAGCAAACCGGCTTCCTGCAGAGACCCCGTATGCAGCAGTTCCTTTTCCCGCTGCGTCAATATGCCAAGCCCCTCCCAGGCGGAAGCGCCGGCCTCATAAAATGCTTTTGCAGTCTGAAACGCGCGCAGCACCGCGGGGATCCGTGTCCCGCCAACGCCCAGCGCACGCTGCAGCCAAATCCAATAAACCCTCTCGTCCAAATGACGTCCCCCTATCGGCGCATCATTTCCCACATCAAGATCATTGCAGCAGCTGCCGCATTCAGAGATTCTGCACGGCCTCGCATCGGAATCGTAATCGGATGACAAGCGGCAATTGCCTCCGCCGAAAGGCCGTTTCCTTCATTTCCGACCGCTAAAACGGCTCCCTGTGAAAAATCAGCCTCCAGGACGCTTTGCGCTGCAGGATCCACAACCGCCGCATAGGTTGCAAATCCGCGCTCCCGAAGAGATTGTAATGTTTCCGGAAACGCCGCCGTCTCATAGACCGGTAGCCGAAAAGCCGCTCCCATCGAAGCCCGGAGCGCTTTGGGCGCATACGGGTCACAGCAATCCGAAGAAATCAGCAGACCGTCGATCCCCAGCGCCTCTGCGGAACGCATAATTGCGCCGAGATTGGAGGGGTCCTGCAGATGTTCCGCCGCAAGATAGCGGCTTCCCGGTTTCATGCGGGAAACCGGTTCCGTTTTGCGGGCCTCGCAAAGGCAAAAAATGCCCTGCGGACTTTTGACATCGCGCATTTTCTCTGCAACCGGTTCTGCAATTTCATAACACAGCTGGGCCTTTTGGAGCAGTGTTTCCAGATAAGACGGGTACTTTTCCTGCGCACGAAGGGTAAAAAACACGCTTTTCAGCGCCATTCCGCTTTTGGCTGCATCTGCGCACAGCCGGGCGCCTTCTACCGCAAATTGACCAGTCTGCCGGCGGCTTTCCGGGTTTCGCGCAACAGCGCAAAACTGTTTGACCGCCTCGTTCTGACGACTGGTAATTTTCAGGATCTCCATGCTTTTCTTTCTCTCCTCCGGCGGTACAATCTGTTTTTCACAAATACAAAAGTTGCGTCCGGGACACTCCCGGACGCAATTCCAGCTTTTTTATCGTGCAGCTTTTGCCTGTTCTACAAGCGCTTTGAATGCCTGCTCGTCGGCAATCGCGATCTCAGAGAGCATCTTGCGGTTGAGCGTAATGTTCGCCTTTTTCAGTCCGTTCATAAATGTGGAATAGTTGATTCCGTTCATGCGGCATGCCGCAGAAATACGGGTAATCCACAGGCGGCGGAAGTCTCTCTTTCTCTGCTTCCGGCCGATGTATGCATAGTTTCCGGACTTCATAACAGCCTGTTTAGCCATTTTAAAATGCTTGCTCTTTGCACCCCAGTAGCCTTTTGCAAGCTTTAATACTTTCTTTCTTCTTTTGCGCGTCATCATTGCGCCTTTGATTCGTGCCATTTATCCTTACCTCCAACTCAATCGTCTTGTTTTAAACCGTCTGTTGCTCCTTATTTGTACGGGAGCATCTTTTTGACCTTCATCACATTGGTCACATCTGCAACCGCTGTCTGACGCAGGCCTCTCTTGCGCTTTGTGGTCTTTTTGTTAAGGATATGGGATTTGTTTGCATGGGCACGGATTACTTTTCCGGTCGCGGACATCTTGAAGCGCTTCTTCGCGCCGCTGTGCGTTTTCAGTTTGGGCATGACTGCTCCTCCTAACAATTCATTTTACTTCGCGGGTTTGGGCGCAAGGAACATAAACATATTGCGTCCCTCGAGTTTTGCCGCGCGTTCCACATTGGCATCCTCTGCACACGCTTCCGCAAATTTTTGCATAATCACGGTGCCATGTTCCGGATGTCCCATCTCACGTCCGCGGAACCGGATGGAAACTTTGACTTTATTTCCCTCCGATAAAAACCGCTTGGCATGGCCGAGCTTCGTGTTGAAATCGTGGGTGTCGATATTCAAAGAAAGGCGAATTTCCTTGATTTCGACGATATGCTGATTTTTCTTTGCTTCCTTCTCCCGTTTTGCCTGTTCGAAACGGTATTTGCCGTAATCGATAATCTTGCACACGGGCGGAGTTGCCTTCGGCGCGATCTTCACGAGATCCAGGTCCCGGGCATACGCCCGCTCCAGCGCTTCGCTCGCCGGCATCACGCCAAGCTGCGAGCCATCAGAGTCAATCACACGAACCTCTTTATCACGGATTTGCTCGTTGATCTGCAGTTCCTTGCTGCTAATAGGTAAGCACCCCCAAAACACGTTATTTTACTGTTTCAAACCCGTCCGGCGGCAACCTCCGCATTTTCGGGCCGAAAACCGCAAATAAAAAGCGCGGGCAGAAGATCCTGTCCGCGCGTCAATACCACATCAGCCGCTTAAAACCGCTGGCATCTGTTTCTATTGACCCGTGACGGACAACACCCCACAGGTGAGAACAGATTTCTGTTCTACTTTCATTTGCATTCTTATCTTACACGCTGAGCGGCGGTTTGTCAAGATTTATTTTCTCGAAAACGCTTTTCCAAAAACACTTTTCTGGATATTTTCCATCCACGCCGATACTTTAAAAAACAAACCGGCTTCCGCGTCGTCTGCAGAGGCCAGACGTGCTGAAACCGGCAACATTTTCATTTACGGAATGGTATTCCCCGCAGCACGGTAAATCGCATACCAGTCCTCACGCGAAAGCGTCAAGTCTGTTGCGCCGCAGATTTCCTGTAACCGGGAGAGCTTCGTGGTTCCCGCAATCAGCTGCATCTTTGCCGGATGGCGCAAAACCCAGGCAGCTGCAATCGTCGTTTCCGAGACCGCATATTTCTGTGCAAGTTCTGAAAGCGTTTTGTTCAGTTCCGGAAATTTGGGGTTCTGAAGAAACGTGCCTTCGAACATTCCATACTGGAACGGCGACCAGGCCTGAATGGTGATCTCATGCAGCCGGCAGTAATCCAGCACGCCGTCGTCTCTGCATACCGCGGCATCGTCAAGCATATTGACGTGAATCCCGCTTGAAATCATGGTGCTGTTCGTAATACTGAGCTGAAGCTGATCGATCAGCAGCTTCTGCGGGAGATATTTCTGCAAAAGGCGTATTTGTCCGGGGTTTTGATTTGACACGCCAAAATAGCGGACCTTGCCGGTACTGTGCAGCCGGTCAAAGGCTTCCGCAACCTCTTCGGGTTCCATCAGCGCATCCGGTCTGTGCAGCAGAAGAATATCCAGATAATCCGTCTGCAGGCGCGAGAGGATTCCGTCCGCCGCCGAAAGGAGATAGGCTTTTGAACAATCATACATCTGCTGTTCCGGCCGGATATCACATTTGGACTGGAGAATCATTTTCTCACGTTTTGCAGCGTTCATCCCAATTGCCTTGGCAAACAGGCTTTCACATTCTCCGCGGCCGTAAATATCGGCGTGATCAAAAAAATTGGCGCCGCACTCCAATGCGCCCGCAACCAGCGTTTCGATTTGCGCCGGCCGCAATTCGTTAAGCCGCATACAACCTACAACAATCCGCGGAACGGAAAGTGAAGTTCCGCCCAGATTTATCCTCTTCATGCGTATGTTCCCTTCTATTCAAAATCAGCCCTTCACGGCGCCGGCCGTGACATTGGCAATCTGAAGTTTCTGTACAATAAAATAGGCAATGACAACCGGTACAACGGCCAGTGTCGTGCCGGACATCACGATCGGCCACGGTGTAGACAGGCCGTCGCTGGTCGGCAGCAATGCAATTGCCACCATCAGCGTGTATTTCTTGGCATTGCGCAGCAGAACGAGCGGCCAGAAGAAGTCGTTCCAGCGGGTGATCATCGTCAGCGTCGCCCAGCTTGCAAGTCCGGACTTGACAATCGGACAAACAATCTGCCAGTAGATCCGGAAATCTGTACAGCCGTCAATCCGGGCGGCTTCCAAAACTTCTGTCGGTACATCCCGCATGTACTGCGTCATATAGAAAATTCCGACAGCGGTTGCAATTCGCGGAATAATCAGTCCCCACAGGCTGTTGATCAGGTGGAGATTCCGATAAATGAGAAAAACCGGAATGATCCCAATTTCCTGCGGCACCATCATCGTGGCCAGCACAAACAGGAATAGTGCCTGCTTGCCGGGAAACCGATACTTTGCAAAAGCAAAACCTGCCAGGGAACAAAAGAACAGCGTCGTTACGGTTCCCATTATGGAAACAAAGACGTTATTTAGAAAGTTCCACGGCAAATTCGGCATAATTTCCACAACACGAATATAGTTCGCAACCGTTGGGTCGGAAGGAAGAATCGAAGCAAAACCCGTCATGGATTCATGAACGGATTTAAAGGAAATCAGTGTCATCCAGATCACCGGAAACACACAAATCAGACAGACCACAATCAGTGCCACGTGCACTAGCAGGGCAGAAAATTTTCGTTTTTTATTGTATCCCACTGTTGTGTCCCTCCTTCCTTATAAGAGCTGTTCCTGTGTGCGCCGCACATAAAACTGAATGATCGAAACCAAAATGGTAATGACCGCCAGCACATAACCGATTGCGGAAGCATAGCCGAGCCGGAAGGTGGTGAAGGCATGCTCATACATCAGCTGGAACAGCGTCGCATTGGAATAGGCAGGTCCCTTGAGCACATAAGATTCATTAAACATTTTCCAGGTATCACAGGTCACTGTGATAAAACAGAAAAAGAGAATATTTCCCAGAAGCGGCAGGGTAATCCGGAAAAACTGCTGGACAAAATTTGCACCGTCCACAATAGCCGCTTCATAATAATCGCCCGGAATACTCAAAAGTCCGGACAGAACAATTACCGAAAACCACGGAATACTGCGCCAGCAAAACAGAATGATTACCGGAACGCGCGACCACCGGGAACTGGTCAGCCAATCTACCGGCTGTGCGCCGAGAAGCTGCAAAAACTCATTGACAAGCCCGGAGTTGGTGTCAAACAGCATTTTAAATACCAGTGCAACCGCAACCGAAGCACATACATACGGCAAAAACGTCAGCGTCTTAAACGCGCCGGTCCCGCGCAAATGTTTATAATTCAGCAGCATCGCCATCAAAACGGATAATACAATGACCAAAACGCTGCAGACAACCCAATAAATTGCTGTATTTTTGAGAGAATCCCAGAAGGCATAGTTGTCCGCATGAAATAGGTCTCGATAATTCTTCAACCCGACATATTGCGCAGCGGACAGGCCGTCATATTCCTGAAAGCTGTAAATCAGAGACTGAATCATCGGATATAATTGAAACACGAAGAAAATCAGAAAAAATGGTAAAATGAAAAGATAGGGCGTCTTATATCGGTGCAGGAACTGCGCCGTCCGTCCTCTTTTTGCACGATGCTGCATCATTACCCCTCCTTATAGAATTCCAGGGCAGAGCACCGGCAATTGCCGGTGCTCCTTTGCCCGAACCGGATATTTTTACTGCAGACGGGAGTAAACCCGCAAAGCGTTGTCGTGGCAAATATTCTTTGCAATTTGCATTGCACGTTCGTAGCCGATGACATCCTCGGCGATGTAATACTCCAGTGCTTTTGCAAGCTGATCTTTAAAATGCAGCGCTGCGTGCCACAAGGATTCCGGTTCTCCGCCTGCATCAGAGGCATACATAATTTTGTTGGTCGGCGCAGCCTCCAACATTGCAAGAATCGAACGGTATCCGGCTGTTCCGGCCGAATAAATCATCGAGGAAAAATCGCTGTACACATGGGAGAAATTGTTGACCAACAGCCCGGTCTCTTCTACCCACGGATATCCTGCATGTAAAAGGACAATTTTGACTTTCCCTTTAAAGCGGTCGTCATTGATGATGCGCCGCAGACTTGCCGGACGCATTTTCCGCAGATCGCACATCGGCGCAGAGCCAATACCGGTATGGAACTGCATGGGAATATCAAACTCCTTGCAGATTTCCAGAGACAGCGGAATCATATAGTCGCGAATTGCCTTTTCCGCTGCTTCGCCGCCTTCTCCTGCCAAATAGGCTTCATAGCCTTTTTGTGCCGTGGCAGCATCCACCAGTTCTACATCAAGTCCCGTATGATACCCTATGACTGATTTTAACGCAATGGCATGATGTTTTTCAATATCAGACCGGACGCGTTTGTCAAATTCCGTCAGGAATTCCGAAAAAGAGAGCTTCTGGGCAAACAGTTCGCGCATGACCGGCTCAATTCGAGTGATCACTTTCACACTTTCCGGCTCCGCCACACGGTCGAACCATGCATCTTGCTCGGGGGTATTCATATCACCGCTGACCGGGGATCCGATATCGTAGCAGTGATACTGCACCCCGCTTGCTTTCCGCAGCGCTGCCGCATAACCGGCAGGATCCGCGTCGTAGCGGCGGTTGCGCTCTGCAATCACTTCGTCGTCCGGCGTCCCTACAGGCAGCTGATAAAGCCGGCGCATCCGCTGGATCAGAAGATCATACACCAGCATACTCTGATCATCTTCGATCGGATGCGGATCCGAAGACAGCGATACTACCCTTGCAAATTCCGCCGGCTCTCTCTCTCTTACGAATTTGTGGCAGTGCGTATCGATCAGTGGGACCGTACTTAAATTGATTCTCATGCAAAATTCCTCTCCTTGACTGGTTTCATCCTTAAAATTCCGCTTTTCCGATTTGCTGCTTGAGCTGTGCGTCAATGTTGGCGATCGTATCATCCATATTCTGTTCGCCCGCCATAAACTTCTCGATTTCAGGAGAAATAATCGCATCTGCGTCTGTATCCGCTGTTGTCGTCACCAGCGGTGCAGCAGCATCCTTCAGGCCCTCGGATTCCGCCTGCATAAAGGACTGGCCGCCGTAGAAATCCGATTTCTGCTGCCAGAAGGGATCCTCCAGCGCTTCCTTTACAAGGGTATTGGAGAACGGACCGGATTCTTCGATCATGGTCTCGACATACGCATTGCGCGCTTCATAGTTAAAGTTGTAGTCGGTCCAGATATCCTGGAACAGCTGCGCGTACTTGGCATCCGGTTTGTTGACAATCGCTGCGCCGCCGGAGACAGGCGCGCCTCTCGTGCCGACATCTTCAAACTTCGGCGCCGGACGCACATTCCAAACGCCTTCCTGATCCGGCAGGTTGCTGCGCAGATGCTCGTCATAAAATGCGCCGATGTAGAACGTTGCGATCTGATTGGCACGGGCAGCGTCAAAACAGGCGGCATCAAACCACGCAGCAGAGAGCAGCAGATCGTTTTCTTTCAGCGTCGCCAAAGTGTTCATGGCCTTTTTGGTATTTTCGTCCGAACCGAACACGATGTTTCCGTCATCGTCCCAGATGCGTCCGCCGGCCTGCGGCATAAATCCGCGGCGGCCGTAATAGCGCCACGTGTTCTTTCCGGGATCATAGTTGGAGAGATACACCGTGCCGCCGGATTTTTCTTTGAGTTCTTTTCCGACTTCGATCCAGCCTTCAATGGTGTCGCAGCGCTCGATGTCAATATCGTACTGTTCAAAAATCTTCGTATTGTAGAACAGAAGCTGCGGACGAACCTCATCCGGATAGGCATATATTTTATCCTTATAGCTGACGCCTGCCAATGCACCGTCAACCAGCTTATCCTCGACGGATTTCACATAATCGGTAACTTCCACAAGCATATTTCCCTTTTGGAAGGATGCAATCTCATCCGGTCCGATATAAATGACATCGGGAAGATCGTCATATGCAGCAGAAGTAAATCCCAAAATCATTTTCTGTTTGAGCGTTGCAGCATCCGCTGTTTCGTATTCGACCGTAACCCCTGCACCGCGCTCTCCCTGACGGGAAAGATAGTCGTCAAAGAACACTTTTTTGTACTGGGGCAACCCGGCAGACATATACCGGAACGTCCCTTCCGGATAAGGATCCTGGCCTGCAACCGACGCGTCCGAAGAAGCATCCGAAGCATCTGCACCGCTCTCCGCGGCGCTGCTTTCTGTCTGAGAAGAAGCGGTGCTCTGCGCCGAACCCGTCGAGCATCCGGCTAAAATGCTCAGCACGAGTACAAGAACTACACCAAGGGTTAAAACTCTTTTTTTCATAATGAATCGCTCCTTTGCTTTATATTTTTTGAAATAAAATTACGCGCTTTATTTAAAATCAAGGAAACCTCCTTTCTCCACGCGTTTATGTTAGCGTTATCCTAGACAACACTTTATCACCGTATGCTTGTATTTGTCAATGGATAAATCACATTTTTTGCAATTTTGTAATTTCGTAAAATCATTGCTCTGATTTTTAATGAATTTGTCACAAATTTCAAAAAGCAAGCCCTTATACATTCTTTCGGCTTTTAAACTTTAGGCTTTCAAAAATTTCTTTTTTCTTGATTTATAACCCTTGCATTTTTCGCAAACCCCCGGTATAATAGACTTCAGACTGTGTTAGCGTTAATCTTATCGTGAAAATGAGGAGCACCAATGGTAACATTAAAAGATATCGCAAAAGAAGCCGGCGTCAGCGTTATGACGGTATCCCGCGTCATCAACGGAAAGACCGATAAGGTTTCGACGGAAACCGCAGAACGAATTGACCGAATCCGGAAAGAAATGGGATATGTTCCCAATCTCTCCGCCAGGAACCTGGCGGCCAAAACCTCCAATATTATTTCCATTATCATTACTATGAAGAGTTTTGACCGACTTCCGGTTTCGCCGCATAACGCTACCATGATCAGCGTGATTGCAAAACGCGTCCAGAAAGAGGGATATTCTCTCATGGTAAATTTTCTGGACGATTATTCCAAAATCAATGAAACCCTGCGTTCATGGAACGTCGGCGGCGCCATTCTGTTACGTGTTGAGGACAGCGATGTCTGGAAAATTTGTCAAAACAATCAGATTCCACTGGTTTTTACCGATTGTTACAGCACCTACCGGCAAGCCGTCAACGTTGGATGCGACGACTTCAAAGGCGGTGTTCTTGCAGCGGAGTATTTCATTAAAATGGGACACCGAAACCTGATCTTCGTTTCACCGGAGCTCAGGCCGGACTCCCCCAATCATCAGCGATATCTTGGATTTTGCCACGGACTGAAAGAACATGGCGTCACACTGCCTTCTGACAATCTGCTGGTTGAAAGCGATGCCGCCCTTTTAGCGGAACGGCTGAAAATGCTTTGCAAACACGGTGTCACCGGCGTCTTTTTACCGGCAGACAATCTTGCAGTCGAAGTCATTGAGCAATGCAAAAACAAAGGAATTTCCGTTCCGGACGATCTTTCTTTTATCGGATTTGACAACCAAACTGTCAGCTTCTATAATTACCCCAAACTTACCACCATCGGCCAGGATGTCACTTTAAAAGCCAAACAGGCGATTGAACTGCTTTTTGAACAAATGGAGGGAAAAAATGCGGTTGCGCAAAGTCGCGTATTGGATGTAACTCTGATCGAACGCGATTCTGTAAAACAGCTGACATCGGATTGCCTATCGGGAGGTTCCTGAAAATAGGAGGAAAAAAATTGGAACGAGCACAGCTTCAGGAAAATTCTCCGTTTCGCTCTGAAAGCGATTCCATCGGGGAAAAAGAAATACCGGAAAATGTTTATTACGGCGTGCAGTCTCTGCGCGGCGCAGAAAACTTTCATATTACGGGACTTGCCATGCATCCGGAAATCATCAAAAGTATGGCTTACATCAAAAAAGCCGCAGCCATCACCAATTGTGAGGCGGGGCTGCTGCCCAAAAACATTGCTGACGCAATTGTAAAGGCCTGCGACGAAGTCATCCGCGGCCTGCACCACGAAGATTTCATTGTCGATCCGATTCAGGGCGGCGCAGGCACCAGCATGAACATGAACGCCAATGAGGTTATCGCTAACCGCGCAATCGAAATTTTGGGCGGCAAAAAAGGCGATTATCATCTTGTTAATCCAAATGACCATGTCAATTGTGGTCAATCCACGAACGACGTCTTTCCTTCTGCAGGACGCATGACAACACTCCGCCTGTTAAGCAAAGCACAAACCCAGTTAAAACACCTGCAGTCCAGTTTGGAGAAAAAAGCAGCGGAATTTGACGATGTCATCAAAATGGGCCGGACGCAACTGCAAGATGCGGTTCCGATTCGTTTAGGGCAGGAATTTCAAGCTTACAGCGAAGCGATTCGGCGCGACATTGCACGTTTTGAAGCCGCAAAAGATGAAATGCGCTGTCTGAATTTAGGCGGAACCGCAATTGGAACCGGGCTCAATGCCGATGTGAAATACTTAAACCGCATTGTCCCCACACTGGCGCGTATCACCGAATTGGATCTTGTGCAGGCATACAATTTGATCGATGCCACACAAAATCTCGACGCCTTTGTCGCGGTTTCCGGCGCGGTAAAAACCTGTGCGGTCAACCTCTCCAAAATTTCCAACGACCTGCGTCTGATGTCCTCCGGTCCGCGGACCGGTCTCCATGAGATCAATCTTCCGGCACGTCAAAACGGTTCCAGCATTATGCCCGGAAAAATCAATCCCGTCATTCCCGAAGTGGTCAACCAGGTCGCCTTTAATATTATCGGAAATGACATGACCATCAACATGGCGGTGGAAGCCGGGCAACTGGAGCTTAACGCCTTTGAACCCATCATCTTCTACAATCTCTTCCAATCTATTGAGACGCTTGCTTATGCAACCAAAACGTTTGTCGACAATTGTATTTCCGGGATCACCGCAAACCGGGAACGCTGCCGGCAATTGGTGGAAAACAGTGTCGGTGTCGTGACCGCGTTGTGTCCGTATATCGGCTATGAACAGGCTGCAAAGCTTGCCAAAAAGGCAATTGCCGAAGATGTCCCCATCCGCACGCTGCTGACAGAGAATCATGTGATGAAACCAGAAGAACTGGAATTGGTGCTTTCTCCTCTGACCATGACGGAACCGGGAATCATTTCGGTTGCAGATTCTGTTTCAGAAAAGCCCGCAAAACGCTCTTCCTGATTTCCTTTCCAATATACATAAGAAAAACCGCCATTCTACCGGCGGTTTTTCTTATGCGCTTTTCTCCGTTGATTTTCCAATCACATAAGTGCAAAAATTCCCATGCAATAAATAAAAAAGCAGAACACTGTCCTGTTTTTAGAACAGCATTCTGCTTTTTATGGTGCATTTATTCGTTAGATGCATTTATTTTTGTTTTTCTGATTTTACAGATTCCGGCGCTGTCGGGATTTGCGGCTGATAAGTCGAAACCGGATATGGATTTTTCTTTTGCTTTTTGCTCCGCCGGCGCAAAGCAAGGCGCACGATCAACACAATCGCCAATGCGAGGACAGCCAGCAAAATCAGAACCGGAGAGGCCGCCACAAAAAGGATCAGCAGATTTTCAAAAAACACGGACATTCCGCCCAGTGTGTGTACAAACCCTTCCTGCATCCGGCTGCCAATGCTCTCTTCTCCGGAAGCAGCCGTTGCCGCCGGAATTTCGGTAAGCGAGATTGTCACCGTGGAAAAATCAATCAGATCATCCCACTTCTTAAGTTGTGTCGTCAGCGACTCGATCTCGTAGGTCAGACGGGAAAGTTCCGTCTCAAGCGCAATGATGTCCTCCATTTTGTCAGCCTTTTCAAGCAGCGCAAGCGTCCGGTCGCGCTGGGTCTGGTAAATTTCCAGGCGTGACTGGGTATCAAAATAGGAATCCGTCACATCATCGCTGCCCGTGCTCCGATAAGTTACCGTCGCAACACCGCTTGCAGACTCCAAAAACGCATCAAACTGTTCCTTCGGAATTCGAAACGTCAGGCTCGCATTTCGGCCGCTGTCTCCATAGCTTTCCGGCTTTTTTCCGCTGATATCGGAATTCGCCACATATCCGCCGAGTGTCTCCGCCTTCTGTTTGAGCACGGCAAGATCCTCATCAAAGGCGCGTGTCTCCAGCCCCAGAGAAGCCGTCATGATCACTTTATGCCCGCCATAGTTGCGCGAAGATGTGTCGCTTGTCGCTTCTGAACTTTCTTCTTCCCCGTACCAGCCTTCCGAATCCGCCGGATACTCAATTGCTGCAGAATCTTCCTGCGCAGCAGATTTATCAGCTGTATAAACTGCACTGTTCCCCGATGCACATCCTGATAACAGAACGAGAACCAGAATGAGCCCCAAAAAGGCAATTCGTTTGTGCATGCGCGTACCTCCTTTTGTTCTGTTTTATATAAAAATAGTATCATAAATTATAAATACTGTCAAATTTGAATTTCTTTTCCCAACCAAAACGAATAGAGCACGCATGCATACACCGGCAGCCCGAATGTCTGCTCCGCCGCTTCCCGGTAAAGAGAAAGCTGCGGGTGATATCGCTCTGCAAGCAATTCCGGAGAGGCAATCCGGTCGGTCTTGTAATCGACAATGATGAGTCCGCCGTCCTCTTCAAATGCGCAGTCAAAGACGCCCTGCAGCACCAGCTTTTCCTGTCCGGTCGCCTCCGGCAGCGACGGGTCAATCCGGCCGGCCTCAATTTCGACGGTAAACCGGTTCTCGCGCAGCAGGCGTTTTGAGCGCATCATGCGCGCGGCCAGATCGCTTTGCAGAAACTTCCGGATTCGCTCAAGTTCCACCACATCCGCCTGCTCCGGCGTCAAATATCCTGCTTCCCGCAGACGCACCCGCTCTGCCTCAAGGTTTTCCGACGCCGCCCGATAATCACAAAACTGCATAAAGGCGTGCAGCGCAGTTCCGCGTTCTGCCGGCGTCATCCCGCGGCTCGAAACAAATGCCGGCCGGGAGAGCGTATGGATCCCGGCAGCTTCCTCCGAGACCCCGGAAGCCGACACCTTCGCCGGAATTTCGCTGACTGCCGCATACGGATACCGGTATGCAACCCGCTCCGCAAGCGTCCCGAGAAATGCAGGATCCGGCTTGGAAACCGTCTGCGCGGACTGCTGCGTTTCACACGGCGCGCCTTCCGGTTTGGACACGCGAATCTCCCAGGCAAGCGTCTCCGGATCTTTCGGCAAAACCAGGGTTTCCTCTGCGCCGGCCATTTCCCGCAGCAGCTTTCCGTCCGGATGGCGAAGCGCGCAGGACAGCAGCCAATCCGAAATACTTCCCGCGCGTCTAACCGCATAGGAAGGAAGTACCGGCTCCGGCGAAATTCCCGCCGCCAGCGAAGAAAACGTCCGATCCGGGCGGCTGAGCGTTGTCAGCAAAATCAGCTTTTCCCGCGCGCGCGTCATCGCGACATACAGGACACGCAGTTCCTCGGACACCGATTCCGACAGCAAACCGGACAAAATGGCTTCCCGCGGCGCAGTGGTGTACCGGCTCACGCCGTCTTTTCCCGGCAGTTTTGCGCCAAATCCGAGTTCTGCATGCAGCACCGTATCGGACGATTCCCGGTTAAACCGGCGCGCACAGCCCGCCACAATACAGTACGGAAACTCCAGGCCCTTTGATTTGTGAATACTCATTACCCGCACAACGTTTGCACCTTCCTGCGAGACAGATGCCGCCGCAAGATCGCCTCCCTGTTCGGCAAGCCGGTCGACAAAACGCAAAAAGCCGTGCAGGCCGTTATACCCGAACTGCTCGTAGTTTTTTGCATATTGGTGTAATAGCTGCAAGTTTTTCCCGCGCAGTTCCCCGCCGGGCATTGCCCCTACCAACTCCGGATATCCGGTCTTCCGGTAAAGTGTATTAATTAGCGTATCCGCCGGCATGGTTGCCGCCAGCATCCGGAATTCTTCGAGTTCTGCAAGAAACGCCTGGATCCGCAGGTTTCCATTCTGCGCGCAACGCAAAAGAGCCGGATAGAGTGGAGGCCCGCCCGCCTCCATCCGCACCTGCGCCATTTCATCGGCAGAAAAGCCGTAAATCGGGCTCATCATCACCGCAAGAAGCGGAATGTCCTGCATCGGATTATCGATCACGCGCAAAAGCGAAAGCATCAGCGCCGTTTCTGCATAAGAGAAAAAGCCCGCCGGAGATTCCGCCCAGGACATCACACCGCACTTTTCAAGCTCTCGGACGTACACCGGCGCGTGTTCTTTCGCGCTGCGCAGCAAAACGCAGAAGTCCCGCGGCTCCACAGGCCGCGGCTTTCCGTTTTCCAGAACCTGCGCGCCGCTTTCGCGAAATTCCCGAATCATCGCCGCAATACGCCGCGCTTCCAGAACATCCATGGACTCTTCCGTCTCGGAGGCATCGATCACTTCGAGCCTAGTCCGAAAATCGCCGTTTGCAGGATATTCCGCACCCGCAACAAGCTGCTCGCCCGCCCGGTAATCGACGTCTCCGGCCCGCCGGCTCATCAGCTGGTTAAGCACAAAATTGACCGCCGATGTCACTTCCCGGCGCGAACGGAAATTGCGGTCAAGCAAAATATACGCAGGAAACTGCGGCGCTTCCCGCCGGTACGGCGAGAACGTGTTTTTTCGATCAAGAAACAAGCGCGGCATCGCCTGGCGGAAGCCGTAGATGCTCTGTTTTACGTCCCCGACCATAAAGAGATTTTGCTCTTCTCGCGACACTGCGCGGAATAAAAGATCCTGCGTCTCGTTGGTGTCTTGGTATTCATCCACCATAATCTCATCGAACCGTTCCGAAACCGCCTCGGCTTCCGCTGTCCGCTCATAGCCTGCGTCTGTTTCCCGCACCAGCAGCCGAAGCGACAGGTGCTCAAGATCTCCAAAATCGACCGCGCGCTTTTCCTGTTTCTTGGTTTCCAATTGATCCGAAATCGCACGCACCACAGAAAACAGCGTTTCTGCCAGCGGCGCCATCCGCTGCAGGTCCTCTCCGCATTCCGCCTGCGAAGCACAAAACCGCTTCTGAAGCTTGTCCACAACCTCGCGCGTCTCTTTACGCATGCTTTTCAGCTGTCCCTTTACCGCTTCGCCCGCAGTTCCGCGCAGCGGTTTGAGCTTTTGGTAATTTCGCTCGGCAAAAAGCGCGCGCAGGCCGTCCCAGTCCCGGTTCTGCGCCGCCGCATCCATTGCCGCAACATCCTGCAAATCGGAAGAAAACGCCGGCCCGTAAGCAGCTTCTACCGCCGGATCCGACGCGCAAAGGTGCAGACAGGCGGTCAGCGTCATTTTGCAGTAGGAGAGCGTTTCCTGTGCAGTGTGAAAAAGTTCTTCTCCCCATGCGCTCTGCGCAATCGAAGTCTGCGCACGGTACATCTCCGCCTTTTCCCGGAGCCACCGGTCCGGAAACGGATGGGAACGAATAAAGTCGTAAAGCTGAAGCGTAGTTTCTCCCAGCTTTCGATCATCCTTTTCCGAGCCGAATGCATCCACCAGGGCGGCAAACGCTTCTCCGCCTGTCGCATAAAAGGCCTCGAGCGTTTCCGACACCGCCTCCTCGCGCAACAGACGCATCTCGCCGTCATCCAGGATCCGGAAGTCCGGAGAAATTCCAAGCCGGTAGAAATTTTCCTGAATTAAATCCTTGCAAAAGCTGTGCACCGTACTGATGCTTGCCCTGCTAAGCAAAAGCTGCTGCCGCCGAAACAGCGGGTTCTGCGGATCGCTGTCCTGCATCTGGGAAAGGCGCGCCGCAATGCGGTCTTTCATTTCTGCTGCCGCCGCTCGGGTAAAGGTCACAACCAGCATTCGGTCTGCATCGACCGGAGAAACCGGGTCTGTCAGCCGGGAAATCACCCGTTCGACAAGCACAGCGGTTTTTCCGGAACCGGCCGCAGCGGAAACCAGCACCGTGCCGCCGCGTGCAGAAATGGCGTCCTGCTGTGCGCCGGTCCATTTCCGATCACCCATCCTGCTGCGCCTCCTCCCGTAATTTTTCGAGGACTTCCGTCCGCTTCCATTTCTCTTTTAAGACATCTTCCGAACTGTACTCCCGGCCGCAAACCGCAAAATACGGACAGTAATCGCATCCGCGGTGATCCTGCATCAGCGGCTCCGGGCTGATTTCTCCGTCTAAAAGCGTCTGCGCCATGCCGGCGATTTTCTCCCGGATCGCGCCGATCACACAATCAAATTCCTCCCGGGAAAGCATCGATTCCGCGCCGGAAAGCTTGCCGTTTTTGACGCTGACCGGGATGTATTTTCCGGCAGCATCCTGCTCCATTCCCCGGATGACCGCCTCTTCTCCCAACACGACGCCGTTCATCCGCAGTTCCTTATCGACAGCCTGCGCCACTGCATCCGGCGGCGTTTCCCGATCCGCAGAAACTCTGGGCCGGATGGACGGCATATAAAGCACACCGGCCGGCTGCACGCCGCCCGACTCCACCAGAGCCGCAAGATAAATGAGCATCTGCAAATTCAGCCCGTACAATACGTCGGAGAGGCGAAACTCTTTTTTCCCGGTTTTGTAGTCCACCACGCGCACATACCGATCGCCGTCCCGTTCCATAACGTCGACGCGGTCAATTTTCCCAATTACGGTAACCGCAGTCCCATCCGGCAGCGGAATTCGAAACGGCGCGGCATCCTTTCCGATTTCCAGTTCAAACCGTTCCGGCACAAATGCGCTCTGAGAAAGCTCCTGCGCCACATGGCGAAGCAGGACGCAGGCGGAATCTGCCAGACGCCGCAGCTGAGAAAGAAACCGCGGCGTTTTGTCCGCATCGCCGCCGAAATTCTGCCGCGTATATTCGCGGATCAATTCCGTCACAGTCTCTAAAAGGACGGCATCCGTCATGGAAAGAATCGCCTGGCTGCCATACTCTGCAAACAGCCGTTCCAGTAAAAAATGCATCAAACTGCCGTACTCCAGCGCGCCGATCTGCGCCGGGCGCCGCTCTTTAATACCCATTCCAAACCGGCAGAAATAGCGGAACCGGCACAAATGATAGGTCTCAATCTGCGTCGCAGAAATCCCGTGTCCGCCGCCGAACAGCGAAAGCGCGTTTTCCCGGTCGGAGATCCGCACTGCTCCTCGCGACACTGCACGGGAAAGCGCAGCAATTTTCCCTTCATATCCGGGCCGATCCGCAAAAAATGCACGCAAAGAAGCCCCTTCCGGCGAAGGATCCTCCCAAAGCTGCGCCGCAAGCGCAAACGCCGGTTCCTCCGCATTTGCAAAAAATGCTTTCGGCAGCTGGCGGCGATCCCATTCCGGAACCGCCAAAAACACGGATTTCACCCCGGTAATCAATTCCGAAGGATAACAGGCGCCTTCTCCGCTGAGCGCCCAGGTGAGATACAGCCGCTGTGACGCACAGCATGCTGCGCCATAGGCCGCGAACCGCTCTTCGACGACCGCTTCTTCCAAGGTGCGCCCCAATGGCAAACCGAGGGCAATGAGTTCCCGCCGTTCGCTGTCGCTGAACACACCGGATGATGCCGGTGCAAGCGGAAATTCCCCGCGCACTGCGCCGAGCAGAAAGACAACCTTCGGCTCCGCCGGACACATCCGGTCCGCCGCGCCGACCGTCACTTCGTCGAGCACCTGCGGAATATCGGATACATCTTCCGCTTCGATCACCAGACGTAAAAGCTCGGCATACCGTGCTGCACCGAGTTTTTTCTCCTTTAGAACCAGCGCGGTCTGATCGAGGATTCCCATCAGCAGATCCCACAGCCGATACTGATCTTTCGCCTGCTCTCCTCTTCCGGCCGCTTCCAACCGGGCGCAGAGTTTTGGCAGCGCCTGGTCCGCGCCCGCATGCAAGAGCAGATCATACACCGCGTGGGCGGTCTGCTCGCCGTCTGCGTCCTGCAGATCTTTTTCAAAACGCAGCAAAGGCGCCATCACTTTTTCGCGCAGCGCATTCAGCGTTTGCAGCTGCGCTTCCCCGTGCGCTGTCATCGCGCCGCCAAAACCGTCGGGGTTCGCCGTCCACGGTGTGCGCCACCGTTTCCCGCTGAGGCTCCAAATATATGTATAATTTTCCAGAATGGATATTTCATAGGAACTCAGTCCCGCAAGGCCGGTTTTTAAGTAGGAAAACACCGCGTCGGAAGAAAACCCGCCGGTCACACACTGAAATGCTGCAAGTACAAAATGCATCAGCGGTTCTGCATCCACCGATTTGGGCTGATCCATAAAATAGGGAATCTGCCGCTTTTCCAGCGCAACATCCAGACATCCCCGATAGGTCTCCGGCGACCGGGCAATCACCGCAATTTCCCGGTAGCGGTACCCGTTTTCCATCACCAGTCTCCGGATTTCCGCAGCAGCGTATTCCGCTTCGTCATAAACGCTCCCGCCGCGGTAGATCATGACATCCGCCGCCTTTCGTTCCGGATCCGGCGCCTCCCCGCGAAAAAGCGTCTCCTCCACCAGAGCAAGATCCGGTGAAATGAACCGTTTTCCCGGAGAGAGTATCACCGGCTTTGCAACCGGAACACCGGCCTCCCGCGCCAGATGCAACAGTTTCGACGCCGTTTTTCGGACTGCCGAAAACAGGCCCATCCCATTCTCCGGATCATCGAGCCGATCGGTGCAAAGCGTCACATAGACGTCTTTTGCCTGTTTGAGTATTTCCGAGAGCACGCTGCATTCCTGCACGGTAAATCCGGTGAAGGAATCGAGAATCACCGTACAACCTTCAAAGAAGCCATGCGCCTGCAGATGCTGCTGCATCCGGGTCAGATCGTCCTGCGGGTCCAGATAACTCTGCTGCACCATCGCCTCATACGCTGAAAAGATCAGCGACAGGTCTTTCGCCTTTTGCCGGAGCACTTCGTTCTGCGACTGCAGTCCGGCCTCTTCGAGCGTCTCCGGAGAGACGGCGCACATCTTCATTTCCGCTTCTGCAGAAACCAGCAGCCGGATCATTTCCCCTGTTCGGGCATTTTTTCCGTACAGCCGGAGAAAATCCTCTGCGCCGTCGATTGCAAGGCGCATTAAAATCATCCGGCCGCCGTCCGTCAGGCGACGCCCCGCAATTCCGCCGTAGGTGCGAAACACCAGCTCTGCAAGCCGGGTAAAGCTGGTAACCAGCACGTTCTGTGCGCTGCGCGGTCCCATTCCGTGCAGAATTGCCCGTTCGCTTTCAAACGAATACTGCTCCGGCACAATCAGAATGCTCTGCGGGTGGCCCTCCGTTGTTTCTGTTCCGGCCGACTGCGCAAGCCTTTCCCGCGCCCATACGGTTTTCCCGCTTCCCGCACGGCCCAGCACCAAATGCAGCATCTTCTTCGCTTCCTTCCCGATTTATTTCGATCCCCGGAGCCACTTCCGAAGTTTTTCCAAGACTTCTACCGTTTTAAACGCGACGGCATATTCGTCCGCATCTTCCACCATTTCCAATTCTTCCGCCGACAAAACCGATTCCAGCTCCCGGTTTTCCTGTGCAGCCGGAAGACACATCGCCGGAAAAATCACACACCACCAGTTGTGTCCCCCGGCCTCGCCGATTTCAATCCGCAGCGCATCGTACCGCCCTGCCGGCAGCGTTACCGTTTCATATTTCCGCGTGGGAAAATAGCAGTTTTCCAGCTCTGCCCGAACCGGATAGGAATATCCCTGCCGCCGGACTTCTGCTTCCGCAGCAGCCTGCATCCGGGGCAGCTGCTGCCGGATCACCTGTTCCGCCTGCACTTTATCGCCTGCCTGTGCGAGCAGTTCCGCACTCTCTGCAAGCACACGGTCGCGCACCTGGCGTTTGAGCGTCTGATCTTCTACAGAATCTGAATTGGCCAGCACGTGCATCCGCAGGACGCTCTCCTCGATATGACTGCACCTCGCCGAAAAGCTGGTGAATTGCAGTAAAATGCAAAAAAGAAATGCAGCCACGGCGGCTTTTTCCCACCGGCAGAAGCCGTTTTTCCTCGTTCTCTTCGTATTTTTCTCCATGGAACCCATCCCTTTCCCGATTTTCTATCAGGAGTCTGGGCTCTTTTTCGGAGCGTTATTCACCTACCGGATGACACAAAAATGCTGTGCCGTACTGAGCCTGCAAGGCTTTTCGGCACTGCTCTGCATGCAGATCGTCCGGCGCAAAAATGCCATACACTGCGGAACCGCTGCCGGACATACACGCACCGAAGGCACCGAAGGCTTTCATGACCGCCTTAATTGCAGGCAGAGACGCTGCATTCGAAACGTAATCGAACGCGTTAAACAGCGCGTTTCCAATTTTCGGAACGACGCCTTCCCGAAGCGCACACAGCATCTGATCCGTCGTTTCCGGAATATTCTGTCCCAGACGGTCAATCAGGGCATACGCGGCCGCCGTACACACGCCTTCCTGCGGACGCACAATCACCAGATTGCAGGCCGGCATCGGTTTTAACGGGGTCAGTTTTTCTCCGATTCCCTCTGCAAGCGCCGCTCCGCCGCGCACGCAAAACGGTACATCCGCCCCAACCGCTTCTCCCATTCGGCAAAGCGCTTCCGTGGAAAGCTTCGTCTCATAGAGCGCATCCAGCAGCCGCAGTACCGCTGCAGCATCGGCGCTTCCGCCGCCGAGCCCTGCCTGCATGGGGATCTTTTTTTCGATTTTCAGCTGGACACCGCCGGAAATTCCGGTTTCGGAAAAGAACACCCTGGCGGCGCGAACCGCCGTATTTTTCTCGTCGAGCGGGACGCCTTCTGCGGTACAGGAAAGAGAAATCCCAGCGTCTTTTTCCGCCCAAACCGTATCATAAAGCGAGACGGACTGCATGACCGTCCGCAAAAGATGGTAGCCGTCCGCCCGTTTTCCAACAATATCCAGAGAAAGATTAATCTTTGCAAATGCCTTTGCTTTCACGGCCCAGCCGTCCTCCTTTTTATCTGCCGCTGAACGTCTCTATGCAGCAGCAGGGTTCAGCCTAAAACCTGAAAATATACTTAAGTTATAAATCAAACAGAGATAATCTCTGAATTGCAATTACATGCTTCGGACACATTTCCTGACAGCAGTAACAGCGGATGCAGCTGCGATAGTCAATCACCGCCTTATGATCGACCATCCGAATCGTATGCTGCGGACAGCTCTCTGCACATTTTCCGCATCCAACGCATGCCCGCTTCCGAATTTTTGGAACCGGTGTAAGCAGCTTTTCCGCTGCCGGGCGAAACGCCTTCGGCAAATAGGACACAAAATTTGATGGCTTTGATTCCGGCATCCGAAAACTTTTCTGATCGAGCGCGCTGCGCGGTTCTCCCAAAATTTCAATCTGCTCCACGTCCTGCGGACAAACGCCGCGCGCCATTCCGGCCCGCAGCATGGGGATGTCCTTCGCATGCATGCCGATCAGTTCCGCGCAGACCACATCGAGCGCAAACGGATTTTCCGCCGCTGCAAGAATCTGCATCGGACGCGGCGTTCCGCCGCTCGGGCCGTTGCCCTCCATTCCGACAATGCCATCCATCACGCAAATGCGCGGTTTCAGCGCCGTGCAGAGATCCACCAGCATTTCGGCAAACTCCTGCTTATCCGGAAATCGGCAGTGAAATTCCGGCTTTAAAAGCCCCGGCACCGCACCAAACATGTTTTTGACTGCACCGCTGAACATGGTCATGCAGTGGGACTTCAGCTTTGCGATATCGACGATGAGGTCCGCCTCCAAAAGTGGTGTAATTACAGGAAAAGACGTGCATTTTTTCCCATCGGGACTCGGCAGAACGCCCTGGGAAAAATCCTCATTGAGTGAAAACCCATAGAGATTTGCCGCTTCCCGGTAGCCGCACCCGGCATAGATCGCATGCATCAGCGCCGGCGTATACATACCGCCCGCACTCTCCGCTACGAAAACCTTTGCCCCTCTGCCGGAAAGCCACCGGCACACCGCCGCAGTCACAACCGGATGCGTCGTAACCGCTGCATCCGGAGACGCGCGCATCACGAGATTCGGTTTTACCGCGACCCGCATCCCGGGCTTTACAAGACGTTCCAATTCGAGCGCCGCAAACATGGTTTCAATCTGTCCGGACACCGTCTCCCAATCATACGAGGGACAGCGCGAAAGAAAGACCCGTTCCACTATACGGTTTCTCCGGACAGTTCATCGAGGAATCGCCGAATCCGGCGCAAAGCCTCTGTAATATGCTTAATCGAATAGGAGTAAGAGATCCGCACAAAGCCCTCTCCGCTCTCCCCAAACGCATTTCCGGGAACAACTGCCACGTGCTCTGCATAGAGCAGCTTTTCACAAAACTGTTCCGAGGTCAGACCGGTGCTGCGAATACAGGGGAACACATAAAATGCGCCCTCCGGCTCAAAGCACGGCAGTCCCATCTTATTCAGACCGTCCGTAATCAATCGGCGCCGCATATCGTATTCGTTGCGCATGGTTTCGATATCCTCATCCCCGTTGCGTAGCGCTTCTATTGCGGCATACTGCGCCGTTGTCGGCGCGCACATCACCGCGTATTGGTGCAGCTTGGTCATCGGGCCGATAATTTCCTCCGGTCCGACCGCATATCCAAGCCGCCAGCCCGTCATGGCAAAGGTCTTGGAAAATCCGTTTACTATCACGGTTCGTTCCTGCATGCCTTCAATGGCTGCAAAAGAGACGTGCCGCTCTTTTCCATAGGTCAGTTCACTGTAAATTTCGTCGGAAAGTACCAGAAGATTCTGCTCCCGCACCACTTCGGCCACTGCCTCAAGGTGTTCCCGCCGCATGACAGCGCCGGTCGGGTTATTGGGGAAAGGCAAAATCAGCAGTTTTGTCCGTGGGGTAATCTTTGCTCGGATTTCTTCCGCTGTGACGCGGAACTGATTTTCCGCTTTGGTCGGAATCGACACCGGCACGCCGCCGGCCATCTGCGTCAGCGGCATATAGCAAACAAAACTCGGCTCCGGAATCAGGACCTCATCTCCCGGACGGAGCACACTGCGCAGACACAGGTCAATGGCTTCCGACCCGCCGACCGTCACCAGCACATTCTTTTTCGGCGCATAGGAAACCCCGTATTTGCGCGCAAGCCATTTGGAAATTTCTTCCCGAAGCTCCATAAATCCGCGGTTCGGCGAATACCAGGTTTTTCCTTTTTGCAGCGTATCGATTCCTTTTTCGCGAACATGCCACGGGGTTGAGAAATCCGGTTCCCCAATGCTCAGGGAAATCACATTTTCCATCTCGTTTGCAATATCAAAGAACCGGCGAATTCCCGACGGTTTGATTGCAACCACATTTTCATTCAGCAGAGACTGATAATTCATCACCAAAGGTTGCTCCTTCTCTCGTCATTTTTCTCTCCGTCGTCAAAAATTACGCCGCCGTCCTTATAGCGCGTCAGAACAAAATGCGTCGCGGTCGAGAGCACGCCGTCGAGCGGAGAAAGTCTGCGCACGACAAACATGGCGATATCCTGCATACTTTTCGCGTTGACCGTAACGGCAAGATCATAACCGCCGGACATCAGATAGACGCTTTCCACTTCCTCAAATTCCATAATCCGGTGGGCAATTTCATCAAATCCGGTTTCTTTTTTCGGAGAAACCTTCAATTCAATCAGCGCGGTGGCGCGGTTGCAATCCGCTTTCTCCCAGTTAATCAGGGCATTGTACCCCTTGATCACGCCTGCTTTTTCATATTCCGCAATCTCCCGTGCAACTTCTTCCGGAGAAACCGCCAGCATGGCCGCCAATTCATCCGTTGTCAAACGATCGTTTTCGCTCAATAATTTTAATAACCGGTACATCCTTCGCACTCCTTTTCTTTCACATATCAACCGCAGAACCTGTCGAAACCATGTCCTGCGTTTTTTCTAAACTTAAAATTTATTCGATCGGCAGCAGTTCCGGCTTCCGGTTTCGGTAAACCGCAATCTGAGAAAAACCCGCGGCTGCTGCAATCAATACGCCTTCCGCAATGCCTGCGCCGACATCCTCTGCCGTATGCGCGTCGGAACCCAGCGTAATCAGTTCCCCGCCAAGTTCCCGGAAACGCCTGACCGTATCCGCGTCCGGCAGCGTCACACCAATTCTCTGACGCAGGCCGGAGGTGTTGATTTCCAGTGCCTTTCCCGCTTTTGCAAGCGCACGCAGGACGGAATCCTGTCCGCTCTTAAAATATGCGGCAGCCTGAGAAAATCCATCCGGCAGATACCGCAGCGGATAACTCAGATGTGCCAGGGAATCAAAATTTCCCCAAGCAATCATATCCAGCATCTCCGAAAAATACCGGTCAAAAAGCGGCTCCAGCGGCTGTGCTGTATAATCGAGATCATAAAAGTCCGAAAAATTCTCCAGATTATGCAGAGACCCCAGAACGAAATCACAGGGTTCTGCCGCAAGAAGCCGTTCTGCCCATGCAAGCGCCTGCAAAGGCTGGCCGAGTTCCATGCCGGAAAGCACCGTCACCGTTTCCGGCGCGCCTTGGGCACAGGCCGAAATTTCCGCAAAAGAGGCTTTTTGTGTCTTACCTAAATTTTCCGCTGGAAGCTCGTTGCAGTCATAGTGATCGGTAACGGTCAAATAGCGGATCCCCCGGCGCCGCGCGCCCTCGTAAAGCGCACGGACCGATGCGCTCCCGTCAAAAGAATTGCGGGAATGTGTATGGCTGTCTGCCAGAATCTGTTTTTTTGTAGATGGACACATCATGAGAAAAACCCCTTTGATTTGAACAAACAACGGTCTCATAAAAAACGCGCATTCACGCATTTATTTTAAGATCTAAAATTGCTGCACCGAATTTGGGACTGCATTGTGCGTCAGCACAGCGTCGATTAGGTTTTTATCGCGCAAGCGAAAATGTTCTAAATGGCAAAGTGCTGCTTTGCGCGGGGATATGGAGCAGCCCCGCAGCGGTGCGTCAGCACAGCATCATTTAGGTTTTTATCGCGCAAGCGAAAATGTTCTAAATGGCAAAGCGCTGCTTTGCGCGGGGATGTGGAGCAGCCCCGCAGCGGTGCGCCAGCACAGCATCATTTAGGTTTTTATCGCGCAAGCGAAAATGTTCTAAATGGCAAAGCGCTGCTTTGCGCGGGGATGTGGAGCAGCCCCGCAGCGGTACGCCAGCACAACATCATTTAGGTTATTATCGCGCAAGCGAAAATGTTCTAACTAAATGGCAAAGCGCTGCTTTGCGCGGGGATATGGAGCAGCCCCGCAGCGGTGCGCCAGCACAGCATCATTTAGGTTTTTATCGCGCAAGCGAAAATGTTCTAAATGGCAAAGCGCTGCTTTGCGCGGGGATGTGGAGCAGCCCCGCAGCGGTACGCCAGCACAACATCATTTAGGTTATTATCGCGCAAGCGAAAATGTTCTAACTAAATGGCAAAGCGCTGCTTTGCGCGGGGATATGGAGCAGCCCCGCAGCGGTGCGCCAGCACAGCATCATTTAGGTTTTTATCGCGCAAGCGAAAATGTTCTAAATGGCAAAGCGCTGCTTTGCGCGGGGATGTGGAGCAGCCCCGCAGCGGTGCGTCAGCACAGCATCATTTAGGTTATTATAACACATCCACTTTTCAGAAAAAAGTCTTTCTTCTCCGAATTCTTTTTTACCGCCGGAAAATCTCTGCGCACCGTTGAAATTCTCATCAAAACGTTCTATAATAAGGTATTCTTTTCTTGTCAAAAACCCTCTTGGAAGGAGTCACTGCTCATGCGCGCTGTTATTACCGTAATCGGCAAAGACACGGTTGGAATTCTTGCGAAGGTTGCCGCTGTCTGTGCCGAACATTCTGTCAACATTTTGGAAGTCACCCAATCCGTCTTACAGGAGTTATTTACCATGATTATGCTGGTGGATATTTCCAAATCCACCATTCCATTCAGCGAATTAAAAGATCAGTTCATGAATGCAGGCGAAAATATGGGCCTGCGGATTCTCGTCATGCACGAGGACATCTTTAATTCCATGCACAAAATCTAACTTTAAGGACGGAGAACACTGGGCTATGATTGACACACATGATATTCTCGAAACCATACGTATGATCGAGAACGAACACCTCGATATCCGGACCGTGACGATGGGCATTTCTCTTTTGGACTGCATTTCGGCTGATCCCGATCAGGCTTGTGACCGCGTTTATGATAAAATTTGCCGGTACGCGCAAAATCTTGTCTCCGTCTGCGAAGACATCAGCAAAGAATACGGCATCCCGATTATCAACAAACGGATTTCTGTCACACCCATTTCCATGATTGCCGCTGCCTGCCCCGCAAAAAACCCGGTTCGGTTTGCGCAGACGCTCAACCGGGCGGCAAAAGCTGTCGGTGTCAACTTTATCGGCGGATACTCGGCGCTGGTACACAAAGGCTTTGGTCCCGGAGATTATGCGCTGCTGGAAAGCATTCCGGAAGCGCTGAGCACGACGGAATATGTCTGCTCTTCTGTCAATATCGGCACGACCCGCGCGGGAATCAATATGGATGCCGTCGCGAAAATGGGACACATTGTCCGCAGCACGGCGGAAATGACCGCCGACCGGGACTGCATCGGTGCAGCCAAACTGGTCATTTTCTGCAATGCACCGGAGGATAACCCCTTTATGGCTGGCGCCTTTCACGGTCCCGGAGAGCCGGACGGCGTCATCAATGTCGGTGTTTCCGGACCGGGCGTGGTTCGCGCTGCACTGCAAAAGGCAGGTGACTGCGATTTGACCGGCGTTGCAGATATCATCAAACGAACCGCCTTTAAAATTACCCGGATGGGACAGCTTGTCGCGAAAGAAGCCTCCCGCCGGCTGTGTCTGCCATTTGGAATTGTCGATCTCTCGCTTGCGCCGACACCCGCTGTCGGTGACAGTGTTGCACATATTTTGGAGGAAATGGGTCTGGAATGCTGCGGCGCGCACGGAACGACCGCTGCTCTTGCGCTGCTGAATGATGCTGTCAAAAAAGGCGGCGTGATGGCTTCCTCCCACGTCGGGGGACTTTCCGGCGCGTTCATTCCGGTCACGGAGGACGCCGGTATGATCGATGCCGCACGCTGCGGCGCCCTGACGCTCAATAAGCTCGAGGCGATGACCGCCGTCTGTTCGGTCGGCCTTGACATGATCGCCATTCCGGGCGACACGCCTGCTGAAGTGATTTCCGCCATCATTGCAGATGAAGCGGCAATCGGAATGGTCAACAGCAAAACAACGGCTGTCCGCCTGATTCCCGCAATCGGCAAACAGGTTGGTGAGGAGCTGAATTTCGGCGGACTGCTCGGTGGCGGACCAGTTATGGATTTAAACCGTTACTCCCCCCTGCGCCTGATTCAGCGCGGCGGACGGATCCCGGCGCCTATGCAAAGTCTGAAAAACTGACCGCTGCATTTCCTTGTTTCTTTGCAAATTCCGGGCAAACTACTACCAGATTTATGATTCCAGGCAGATGTCCTCGTTTGGGCGGCTGCGGATTTTCCGGACAACGGGCAGCATTTCGTCCGCTTTGCCGGAACACCGGCAGAAGAATCCTACAGGAATCACCTGCCGTACTTTAAATTTAAATTCAGAGCATAAGTTAAGCACAATGGGTCTGTCAATCTCGTTTCTTCTTGAAAATGAATGGCAGACCTTTTTCCACAAATAGACGGCCGACCAGGGCGGCCGATTTTGAGAGAAGGTGGTTTGCAGATGAAAGATACCATAAAGCAAATCGTTGAAATGGATCGTCACGCCAGAGAAATCACCGAAACAGCGCAAAAAGAACGCGTCCATTCTGAACAGGAAATTGCCAAACGCTGTGAGGAGCTCCGGCACAGCTATCTGGAACGGGCAAAGCACCGCATTGCGGTCAACGAACCCAAAGAGCGCGCTGCAGCAGAAGCCGACTGGAAAGAAAAGCAGGCGCATCTATCCGCGCTTGCACAAAAAATGGAGGAACAGTACGCTGCCAATGCGGAAAGCTGGGCAGATGCGCTTGTGCAGCGCGTACTGGGCAGGCAGCCGCAGCCATGAGTATTTCCGATTTCTCCTCAAACGCCGTACTTGCAAAAGCGCGCGCAATGTATGGCCGCCATCTCACGCCGGACGACTACAAAAACCTTCTTGCCTGCAAGACGGTCAGCGAAGTTGCCTATTATCTCAAAAACAATACCGACTATGCGGCGACGCTCTCCGACATAGGCGAGTCGGAAGTTCACCGCGGACGGCTCGAACAGTTTTTACGCCGCAGAGCGTTTGCAGACGCTGCCAGGCTCTCTGTTTATGACTTGGCCGGCGGCGCGCAGTTTTCCGATTATCTGGTCCGATACGCCGAGGTCGAGCAGATCATGCACGCGGTTACCTATTTGGCCTCCGGCTCTACGGAATCTTATCTTTTCAGTGTTCCCCTTCATTTTTCGCATCTTGTCCGCTTTGACCTGACCCGGCTTGCGCAGATCACTTCGTTTGCGGATCTTTTAGAGGTTTTGAAACCCACGCCTTACCGCGCGCTGCTCCTGCCGTTTCGTCCGCTGACCGGCGGATCGATCGATTACACGGCAATCGAAACTGCACTGTTTACAAACCTTTATTCAGTTGCCTACGAAATCATCCGGAAAACCCGGAGCAAGCAGGCAGCAGCTGAACTGAAACGGCTTTTTGATTCTTATATTGATATTCAGAATTATCTGCGGATCCGCCGTTTGAAACTACTTTACGGCGCTAGCCCTGATGACATCCGCAGCCGTCTCTTGCCCTATGGCTCTGTGCAGAAAGAGCGGCTGCGCGAGGCTCTGTATGCGGAAAATGATAAAGAACTTATCAAAAATTTTCCTATCCTCTCCCATATGGATTCTGAAGAATTATCCGGGCTTCTTGCACGCGGAACCATGCAAATGCATTTCCTGTACGGACTGTGTCTGCATCATCTGCGGTTTTCCGTGTATCCGTCCGTCACGCTGATTTCCTACTTTTTTCTGTCAGAAATTGAAATTCAGGATATCATTCACATCATTGAGGGCATTCGCTATGGATTGCCGCAAAATGAAATCCGCAAGCTCCTGACCATCCTGAACTATCAAAAAAAGAGCGGAGGTGATTAATCGGTGGCTGTTTCAAAAATGGATATCGTCAATGTTATCGGCGGGCTTTCTGCGCTCAATGCGGCGTCAGAAGTCTGCGGCAAAAGCGGCGTGTTTCATCCGGATAACCCCATTCTGTTCTATGCGAAGAATCAGATTCTTGCACCGCTGCATGAGGAAAACCCGTATCAGGAACCGCTGCAAAAACTCCATACCGCCCTGAAGCTGCTGGGAAAAGAGCTCCCGGAGGAGATACAGAACAGCGACTCCTCTCTGGAAAAATCCGAGGCTTGTTCCTATGCGGAATCCTTCATTGCAAAACTCGATACGCTCACGGAACAGTGCGACCGGTCTTCCAAAAAGGTGGCCGAACTTGAGCTTTCCATCAAGCAGATCCAGCATTTTGTTGGTCTGAATCTGGATCTCGATGAAATTCGGAAGTGTGCTTTTATCAAGGTGCGATTTGGCAGTATTCCCAAGGAAAGCATGGAGAAAATCAACGCATACGACAGTAACCCCTATATTATCTTTTTTCCTTGTTCCTTTGACAAGTCGCGATATTGGGGCGTATATTTCACCCCCATCGAGGCTGCCGGAGAGGTCGACCGGATTTTCGCCAGCCTTTATTTTGAGCGGACCATTCTGGCGCAGCTGCACCGTACGCCGGAAGAAATGGTCGAAGACCTCAAACGGCAGTGCGAAGCAGAAAAAGCGGTCCTCTTACAGTGCCAGAAAGATGTAGAGACGTTCTGGACTGCAGAGGAGGCTGCCTTCCGGAACGTTTATGCCTGGCTGCGCGAACACCATTCGTATTTTACTATCCGGAAATCCGCCTGCAAATACAACGACACGTTCATTCTGACCGGGTGGGTTCCCGCTGAAAATACCCCGGCGCTGTTTCAGGCGCTCAATGCCATTGACACGGTGGAATGCACCTATGCGGATGCCAAGACAGAGCTCCCGCATTCTCCGCCTGTCAAGCTGAAAAACCGCGGACCCGCTAAATTTTTTGAATTTTTCGTCGATCTCTATGGACTGCCCTGTTACGATGAGGTCGACCCGACCGCCTTTGTCGCCATCACCTATGTTCTACTATTCGGCATTATGTTCGGCGATCTCGGTCAGGGAATCTGTCTCGCGATTGTCGGCGCGCTGATGTGGAAATTGAAAAAAATGCCGCTCGGAAAAATTCTCGTTCCCTGCGGGATTTCCTCCGCCGTCTTTGGTACCGTATTCGGTTCCTGCTTTGGGTACGAACACTGGCTGGATCCGTTTTACAAGCACATTTTCGGTCTCTCGGAAAAGCCGGTGGAGGTCATGCAGCCGCAGACCACCAACTATATCATTTTTTCTGCGGTCGGCATCGGAATCTCGTTAATTCTGATCGCTATGCTCATCAATATTGTCTCTTCTTTGCGAAGGAAACACTATGAGGATGCCCTCTTCGGGCCCAACGGCGTCGCCGGACTGATCTTTTATGCCTCGCTGATTTGTGGATTCGGTCTGCAAATCATCACCGGAAAAAAGATTGTCACGCTGCCCTATACGCTTTGCCTGATTGTCCTGCCGCTGCTTGTCATCTTTTTCCGGGAGGTTCTCGGCGGGCTTGTCGAGCACCGTCCGGATGCCATTCCGAAAAAATGGGGCGAATTTATCGTCCAAAATTTCTTTGAGCTGTTTGAGCTGATGCTCAGCTATGCAGGAAACACCATCTCGTTTTTGCGGGTCGGCGCGTTTGTCCTCGTGCATGCCGGCATGATGCTCGTAGTATTCACTTTGGCGGATATGAGTTCCGGAATCGGTTATATCCTAATCGTGATTCTCGGCAACATCTTTGTCCTCGCGCTGGAAGGATTGCTCGTCGGCATCCAGGTCCTGCGCCTGGAATTCTACGAAATGTTCAGCCGGTTCTTTGACGGAAGCGGCAGACCGTATCGTCCGGTCCGCATCCAGGATCCCGTAAACGCTGCCCGGTAAATTGAAAATTTTGTGATATTGGAGGTCGTTTTCATGAATCTCTTTTCTGTGCTGCTCATCACGCTGCCCACCGCTTTTCTGATTGCATCCGTATTTCTTTCCGTTCGCTCTGTCAGACGCGGAACCAAAACGAAGGCCGCTTTTCTGCGCCAGCTTGCTTCCTTCGTTGTAGTCTGTCTCGTCGTTCTCGCGGTTCCTTTTGTTGCACAGGCCGCGGACACCGCAGATACCGCTGCGGCTGCAGAGACCGCTGCCACGGCTTCTGATATGACGGCCGGACTCGGCATGCTTGCTGCAGCACTTGCTGTCGGCATCGCCGGAATCGGCGGCGGCATCGCCGTTGCCGGCGCAGCGCCTGCTGCAATCGGTGCAACCTCGGAAGATCCAAAGGCCTTTGGTAAAGCGATCATCTTCGTAGCACTGGGCGAAGGAATTGCGCTTTACGGGCTGCTGATCGCCATTCTGATTCTGCAAAAATTCTGAGTCTGCATACGCAAAAACAGGAAGGACGAACCATCTATGCGCTTTTTTCTGATCAGCGATAATGTCGACACCCTGGTCGGCATGCGCCTTGCCGGAATCGAAGGCATCGTTGTGCATGAGGCGCCGGAAGTACGGGCTGCGCTCCAAAAAGCCTATCACGACGAAACGATCGCCGTGGTTCTCATCACAGAACGGCTTCTGACGCTGTGCTCCGAATATGCCTATGACCTTAAACTTAACCACGCCCGTCCGCTGATTGTGGAAATTCCGGACCGGCACGGAAATGGACGCACCAAAGACGCCATCACGCGATATGTTCGGGAATCCATCGGCGTCAAAATTTAGGAGGTGGCCGATTTGATTGCGGAGACGCAAAAGCTTGAAAAATTCCATTCCGCGATTGAAGACTATGCGCAAAAACAGCGAAAAACCATGGAAGAAGAAGTTGCGCGTTTGAAAAGGGAACGGCTCGCCGAAGCGGAATCGCAGGTACTTTCGGAGTCCTTTCAGATGATCCAAAAGGAAATGCATGAGATGCGGCACCGGATCGCCCGTGAAATGGCCCTGCGGGAAGTCAACGCCCGACGGGAACTGCTTGTGAAACGCGGGGAACTGACAAAAAAAGTTTTTGCCCGTGCCGCTGAAAAACTTCTCGCCTTCACTAAAACAGAGGAGTACCCGCGCTTTCTGGAAGCGCAGGCGAAAAAGCTCACGCCGCTCTTTCCTGCACCGGGCACGGTGATCCACCTGCGGCAGGAGGATCAGGCATATTTCCCCCTTTTAGAAGCCGCTTTGGGGACAGCGTGCAGCTGCGCCGCAGACGCTTCCATCCAGACAGGTGGATTTTATGCAGAAAATCAGGCGCTCGGAATCTTTGTGGACGTTTCCTTTGACTCGCTCTTACAGGAACAAATCCCATGGTTTGAAGAAAATTCCGGAATTGCCGTCATCTGACCGGCACAGGTTCCGATCGATCGGAGATGTTTGACTTGGAAAATGTAATATACGGCATTAACGGACCGGTTGTAACGGTAAAACATGCAAAATCGTTCTCCATGCTCGAAATGGTCTATGTCGGGAAAGAGCGCCTGGCGGGCGAAGTGATCGGCATTACCGACGAGCTTACAACCATCCAGGTCTATGAAGAAACAACGGGTTTGCGTCCCGGAGAACCGGTTGAAGGAACCGGAAGCCCGATGAACATTCTGCTCGGACCCGGCCTGCTGAACAATATTTTTGATGGAATTGGGCGCCCTTTAAAAGAAATTGAGCAGCAAAGCGGCGCGTTTATCCCGCGCGGTGTCCGCATCTCACAGCTTGACCCCCAGCAGCTTTGGGAAACCACCATTCTCGTTGCGCCCGGCGACACGCTTTCCGGCGGCGACATCTATGCGGAATGTCCGGAAACGGCAAGCATTACCCACAAATGTATGGTTCCAAACGGAATTTCCGGCGTTGTCAGTCAGGTTTATGCGGGCAGCCGTTTTCGGGTTTTTGACCCGGTGATCGATCTGACCGATTCGTCAGGCACGGTCCATACCTTAAATTTGTGTCAGCGCTGGCCTATTCGCACACCGCGGCCAGTCGCGCGGCGCCTTCCCCCGACACTCCCGCTCATTACCGGACAACGCGTGATCGATACGCTCTTTCCGGTCTCCAAAGGCGGAGCGGCGGCCATTCCGGGCGGATTCGGAACCGGAAAAACCATGACCCAGCACCAGATTGCCAAATGGTGCGACGCAGACCTCATCGTTTATGTCGGCTGCGGAGAACGCGGAAACGAAATGACCGATGTCCTGCACGAATTTGCCGAACTGATCGATCCGAAAAACGGCCGTCCCATGATGGAACGCACCATTTTGATTGCCAACACCTCCAACATGCCGGTGGCAGCGCGCGAGGCTTCGATTTACACCGGCATTACCCTTGCAGAGTATTACCGGGATATGGGATATCACGTCGCCGTTATGGCGGACTCTACCTCCCGTTGGGCGGAAGCACTGCGGGAAATTTCCGGTCGCCTGGAAGAAATTCCGGCAGAAGAAGGATTTCCGGCTTACCTGCCGTCCCGTATCTCGGAATTTTACGAGCGCGCAGGCTTTACCATCAACCGGAACAAAACCGAAGGTTCCGTCACGATTATCGGTGCGGTTTCCCCACAGGGCTCTGATTTTTCGGAACCGGTAACCCAGAACACCCGGCGTTTTACCCGCTGTTTTTGGGCGCTGGACAAGGCGCTTGCCTATCAGCGGCACTATCCGGCCATCAACTGGATGGACAGTTACACCGAATATTTCAGTGACCTTGATCCGTGGTACCAACAGCACGCAGGAGGCGATTTTCCAAAATTGCGGCAGGAAATCGGACGCCTTCTGCAGGAAGAAAATAAGTTGATGGAAATTGTCAAGTTGATCGGCTCCGATGTGCTTCCGGACGATCAAAAACTGATCATTGAAATTGCGCGCGTGATTCGCGTTGGATTTTTGCAGCAGAACGCCTTCCACGCGGAGGACACCTACGTTCCGCTGGAAAAGCAGAAATTAATGATGGAAACGATCCTCTATTTATATCATCAGGCACAAAAGCTGGTTGCCGCCGCAATTCCGATTTCCGGTATTCTCCGGTCCGGAATCTTCGACAAACTGACGAAAATGAAATATGAAATTCCCAACAACCAGCCGGAACGCTTCCGCGCTTACAGGGAAGAAATTGATAAAACCATGGCGGAAATTGCCTCCGCTTAACCGGCAGGGCAGAATTCATAGTTTTACAAAGGAAAGGCAGGACGCTTCATGATTCTAGGCTATCTCGGACTTAAAGAAATCAACGGCTCTCTCGTTGTCCTGGACGGTGTCCGGGACGCCTCCAACGAGGAGGTTGTGGACCTCCGTCTGGAAAACGGTGAAGTCCGGCGCGGAAGAATTGTCCAGATTGCGGGCGAACGTGTTGTGGTACAAATTTTCTCCGGAACCAACGGCATTTCACTTCAAAACACGCGTACCCGGCTTTTGGGAAAACCGATGGAGCTTGCGCTTTCTCCCGAAATTCTCGGCCGCGTATTTGACGGCGCCGGAAACCCCATCGACGGTCTCGGGGACGTTTTCCCGGAAAAGCGGAAAAGCATCAACGGATCCCCGATCAACCCGGTCTCGCGGGAATATCCTCGAAATTTCATTCAAACCGGTATTTCCTCCATCGACGTTCTCATGACCTTGATCCGCGGGCAAAAGCTTCCTATTTTCTCCGGTTCCGGCATGAACCACAATGAGCTTGCCGTCCAGATCGCCCGTCAGGCCAAAATTTCGGGCGACGAAAACAGCAAGTTTGCGGTCGTTTTTGCTGCAATGGGCGTAAAAAATGATGTGGCGGAATATTTCCGCCGCTCCTTTGACGAATCCGGCTCTCTGCAGCGGGTTGTGATGTTCCTCAACCTTTCAAACGACCCGATTATCGAGCGAATCCTCACACCGCGCTGCGCATTGACCGCGGCGGAATATCTCGCCTATGAATGCGGAATGCATGTCCTCGTCATCCTGACAGACATGACCTCTTACGCAGAAGCCCTGCGGGAATTCAGTTCCTCGAAAGGTGAAATTCCCGGACGAAAAGGATATCCCGGCTATCTGTATTCCGATCTCGCCTCTCTCTACGAGCGCGCCGGTATGATTGCGGGAAAATCGGGATCTGTAACACAGCTTCCGATTCTCTCCATGCCAAACGACGATATTACGCATCCGGTTCCGGATCTGACCGGATATATTACGGAAGGGCAGATTGTTCTCGATCGTTCTCTCAGCGCGTCCGGCGTCTATCCGCCGGTGTCGATCCTGCCCTCCCTCTCCCGCCTGATGAAAGACGGCATCGGCGAAGGATATACCCGTGAGGATCACGCCGCGCTCGCCGATCAGCTGTTTGCCGCTTATGCGCGCGTAACGGACGTGCGTGCGCTGTCCTCGGTCATCGGAGAGGAAGAGCTCTCGCCAACCGACAAGACCTACCTGGCGTTCGGCCGTCGCTTTGAGCAGGAATTTCTCACACAGGGATATCACGAAAACCGTTCCATTGTGCAGAGCCTTTATCTTGGATGGGAACTGCTATCCATGCTGCCGCGCAATGAACTCGATCGCGTAAACGATAAACTTCTCGAAAAATATTACGAATCTGCAAGAACCGCTGCACAGAAGAACACCCGCGAGGCTGTCGAGAATGCACTCGAAAATTCCTGACGGTTTTTCTGGCGGTTCCGTATAGAAAAGAGGTGACCGCGCATTGAGCAACGAACTCGCACCGACCAAGGGAAATCTTCTTGCTGTCAAGAAATCCCTCGCCCTGGCCAAAACCGGCTTTGAGCTGCTTGACCGAAAACGAAATATCCTGATCCGGGAAATGATGTCGCTGATCGACCGTTCCAACACGATTCAAAGCCAAATCGACCAGACCTATGCGGCGGCGTATCTGGCGCTGCAAAAGGCCAATATCACGCTGGGTATTTGCAATGCGCTTTCCGGAACGGTTCCGGTCGAGGAAAGCCTGTCGCTTTCTTACCGAAGCGTGATGGGAGTCGAAATCCCGAAGGTCACCATAGATCCCACGCTGGAGCCTGCTCCGTTCGGCCTTTACACTTCCAATACGCTTCTCGATGACGCCTATCTGAAATTTAATCAGGTAAAACTTCTCACAGTCGAGCTTGCCGAAGTGGAAAACAGCGTATACCGTCTGGCCGCAGCCATTAAAAAGACGCAAAAGCGCGCAAATGCGCTGAAAAACATTGTCATTCCGCGCTATACCGCGCTTGTCAAATCCATTTCAGAATCCCTTGAGGAAAAAGATATCGAGGAGTTCTCCCGCATGAAAACTATCAAAAACTATAAACTGAAAAAGAGCGGTCGTGCATAACGCCGCTCTTTTTGGCGTTCAAAACGCTTTCTTCTATTTTATTTGTTTGCATCTTTTTGCGGCGTCTCCCAAAACGAACGAAGCGCCTCCTCGATTTCCTCCGGCCTCCGCAAAAAGCGCAGATGGCTCCAATGCGGCGGAAAAAGCCGCCGGTAAGCCGCCTGCGAAAAACGGCTGTCAATCAGGAGCACTGCGCCGCGATCTGTCTGCGACCGAATGACGCGTCCGGCTGCCTGCAGGACCTTGTTCATTCCGGGGAAGCGATATGCAAAGTCAAATCCCGCACCGTTTACCCCATCGTAATACGCCCGCAGAAGTTCCTGCTCCCGTTCGACCTTCGGCAAACCGGTTCCGATGATCGCAGTTCCAATCAGCGCCTCTCCCGGCAGGTCAATTCCCTCCGCAAAAACGCCGCCAAGCACACAGAAACCTGTCACCGCCTGTTCCTGGTTGCGGAACTGTCGGAGAAACGCCTCGCGGTCGGCTTCCTCCATCCCACCGCTCTGTAGAATCAGGCGATGCTCCGGATACCGCTGGCAAAATACCGCATGGACCGCATTCATATATTGATAGGAAGGAAAATAGACCAGATAGTTTCCCTGTTTCCCGGAAAGGAAGGCATGCAGCAGGTCACAAACCGGTTCAATATTGCGCTCCCGATCTGCATATCGAAGACTGATTCCATCTGCACAGAGCAGCAGCAGATTTTCCTGCGGAAACGGAGACGGCAGCGCATACGACTTCGCGGTCTCCCCGCCGCCCAACACCGACCGGTAATACCCGGGCGGTGCAAGTGTTGCGGAAAATAAAACGGCCGCCCTTCCACGCGCCAGCGCCTGATCATTCAGCGCAGACGGGTCGAGGCATAACAGCGAAACCTGCATGTCTTTGGGTTGCGGAACAACCGTCATGACAAACCGCGCATCGAACAAATCCGAAATTTTGAGAAAAAACCGAACCGCAAAGAACACCGGCAGCACCTCTGCCCGAAGCACATGTTCCCGATTCTTCTCCAGCCATGCACTGCAAGCTGCTGCCAGTTTTTCCAGCGGCTGCAGCAGCGTTTCCGGAATCTCCTCATATTCTGCATATGGCTGTTCTCCGCACGCTTTTTTCAGCGCCAGAAACGCCGTATTGACTTTTCCAAGCGCGCGGAATAACTCTCCTTTGGGAAATTGCTTGCGCAATGCCAAAAACATACTTTTTTGCAAACGTGCGGTATACATTTCCCGCGATCGCGCCACCAGGTTGTGCGCCTCGTCCACCAAAAAGGTATAGGCGCCGGAGCGCTCTGAAAAAAAGCGGCGCAAGTACACAACTGGGTCAAAAAGATAATTATAGTCGCAGACGATGACATCGCACCACAGGGATAAATCGAGAGAGAGTTCAAACGGGCAGACCATCGCTTCTTTTGCCGCGTGTTCCAATTCCTCCCGCGTAAAGGAATCCTCTTTTTGCAAAAGGGAATAGAGCACCGAATTGATGCGGTCATAGTATCCGTTTGCGTAAGGACATTCCTCCGGCGTACAGATGCAGTCTTCCTGAAAACAGATTTTTTCCTTTGCTGTAAGCGTCACACTTTTCAGGTGCATTCCGCCCTCACGCATTTTGGAAAGTGCTTCTGCGGCGCTTTGCCTGGAAATGGTTTTGGCCGTTAAATAAAAAATCCGCTCGGTCTTTCCCTCACCCATTGCTTTCAGCGCAGGAAACAACGTCGAAATGGTCTTGCCCGTCCCTGTCGGGGCCTGACAGAACAACCGCGTTCCTTCACAAACCGCCCGATAGACGACACCTGCAAATGCTCTTTGGCCTGCACGATACGCTGAAAACGGAAACGCAAGCGCACGCAAAGAACGGTCGCGCTGCATACTCCAGTCCCGCAGAAACATTGCCCAGCGTTCATATTGGCGCAGCAAATCCAGATAAAAAAATTCCAATTCCGCCAGCGTATATTCGCGCAGGAATCGTTTGATTTCATGCGTATCCGCTTGATAATATGTTAGCTGCACCTGCATCTCCGAAAGATCCTGTTGCAGTCCATAAAAATAGGCATAGCACATCGCCTGCGCCCAATGCACCGGACAAAAGTCCTCTGTAACCCGATCAAACGGCTGAACCGTTGTCTTGATTTCATCAAGCACAATCATTCCGTCTCTTTCCAGAATACCATCTGCACGTCCCTCAACCGTATAGACAAAATCGCCTAATTCGGTTGTCAGAGAAAGGAAGACTTCTGTTTTTGCATTTTCGCCGTATGCTTTCTGCAGACGCCGATGAATGCGTGCGCCTTCCAACGCACGGTCTGCCCCGCCGCCTTCTCCCGGCGTAATGCTGCCGCTTTGTAAAAGAAATTCTACCAGTTCTCGTACAGACAATTTTACCGAAAACGCCATCTTTCTTCCTCCTTTCCCCATTGTGTGATTCTATGGAGAACGTAATGAAAACGCTCCGTTATGAAGCGGGAAATGTTCAACGCCTACATAGAAAAACAATGCGTCAGCACCACGGCGTTTGGGTTATTTTAGCGCAGCTTCAATGTTCCAATCGCCAAAGCGCAGCTTTGCTGGGGCCAGAATATCTGGCTCTGCGCGATGCGCCAGCACCACGGCGTTTGGGTTATTTTAGCGCAGCTTCAATGTTCCAATCGCCAAAGCGCAGCTTTGCTGGGGCCAGAATATCTGGCCCTGCGCGATGCGTCAGCACCACTGCGTTTGGGTTATTTTAGCGCGGCTTCAATGTTCCAAACGCCAAAGCGCAGCTTTGCTGGGACCAGAATATCTGGCCCTGCGCGATGCGTCAGCACCACGGCGTTTGAGTTATTTTAGCGCAGCTTCAATGTTCCAATCGCCAAAGCGCAGCTTTGCTGGGGCCAGAATATCTGGCCCTGCGCGATGCGTCAGCATTGCGGCGTTTGGGTTATTTTAGCGTAGCTTCAATGTTCCAAACGCCAAAGCGCAGCTTTGCCGGGGCCAGAATATCTGGCCCTGCGCGATGCGTCAGCACCACGGCGTTTGGGTTATTTTAGCGTAGCTTCAATGTTCCAAACGCCAAAGCGCAGCTTTGCCGGGGCCAGAATATCTGGCCCTGCGCGATGCGTCAGCATTGCGGCGTTTGGGTTATTATAACACATCCCCCCTGCTTCCGTACAGAACACCCGCAAAATATCTCCGGATGAAAACGCCAATTATTCTAAATCGGAATATTTTCTCTCAACACACTATGTTATAATACATTTATTCTACTGCAGATCATCTTTTTTTGTATGGAATCAAACTTTTTTCTTCTTTCTGTAGGAATTCCTGCATTGCAGGCCTTGCCCTGACAAAAGGCGGAAGGGAATTGGCCTTTGCTTTTTCGAAAAATTTCGCAAAAAACCACGTTTTTTCTGCATTTTCCTGCAAAAAATGCATTTTCTTTTTTGCGAATCTCGTAAAGCAAATTCACTTTCCTGAAAGCTTTTTGCCTTGTCAGATGATTTTGATTGGAGGTGTCCGATTTGGAGTCCGTTATGCCCTATATTTGGCTCGTCGTCATCGTTCTTTCCATTGTAATTGAAGCCGCTACCGCACAACTCGTCTCCATCTGGTTTGTCGCCGGCGGCCTTGCCGCACTGATCGCCGGAATGTGCGATGCTGCAATCTGGCTGCAAATTCTTCTATTTCTTCTGGTTACCGGAATTGCACTTCTCGCAACCCGGCCGCTGGTCAAACGGATGATGCACTTTAAACGAACGGAAACCAACGCGGATCGATATATCGGAAAAGAAGGCGTTGTAACCGTGTCGATTGATAATATCCAGGGAACCGGCCAGGTTATGGTTCTCGGATCCCACTGGACTGCCCGCTCCGTCGACGGAACGCCGATTCCGGCTGGCGCCGACGTCATTGTAAACCGGATCGAGGGCGTCAAAGTTTTGGTCTCTTTAAAACAGCCCTCTTAAAACGGGGCTGTTGATAAAAATAATATGCAGGAGGAGTTTTTCATGGAGCTGATCATCATCGCCGCTCTGCTGATCCTAGTCATTCTCATCGCAATCGCCAACATTAAAGTTGTCCCACAGGCAAATGCTTATGTACTCGAACGCCTGGGCGCATACCGCTGTACATGGGGTACCGGCTTGCACATTAAAATTCCTTTCATCGACAAAATCTCCCGTCAGGTTTCCCTGAAAGAACAGGTCATCGACTTCCCGCCGCAGCCGGTTATTACGAAAGATAACGTCACCATGCAGATTGATACGGTCGTCTATTTTCAGATTACGGACCCCAAGCTGTATACCTACGGCGTCGAACGTCCGATTGCAGCCATTGAAAACCTCTCTGCGACAACGCTGCGCAACATCATCGGCGAAATGGAGCTGGACAGCACCCTGACCTCTCGTGACGTCATCAACGCCAAGATTCGCGGTATTTTGGACGAGGCGACCGATGCCTGGGGAATTAAAGTCAATCGTGTGGAGCTGAAAAACATCCTGCCGCCGGCGGCCATTCAGGACGCTATGGAAAAACAGATGAAGGCCGAACGGGAACGCCGCGCAAAGATTTTGGACGCGGAAGGTGAAAAACGCAGCGCTATTTTGATCGCAGAAGGCCACAAAGAATCTGCGATTCTCCGCGCGGATGCAATGAAAGAAACGAAAATTCGTGAAGCGGAAGGCGAGGCGGAAGCGATTCTCTCCGTCCAGCGCGCGCTGGCGGACAGCCTGAAGCTGCTCAACGAAGCCAGCCCGAACGAGCAGGTTATCGCTCTGAAGAGTCTGGAAGCGTTCTCAAAAGCGGCTGACGGAAAAGCGACCAAAATTATCATTCCTTCCAACATTCAGTCTCTGGCCGGTCTGGCGACCTCTCTACGGGAACTGGTCACAGATGCGCCGAAAGCGGAATAAGTCAGGTTCACCAAAAACCGGATTTGTTTTGTGTGTGCTTTGACGCGCCACGCTGAATTTTCAAAAGAACCGAAAGAAGCGGTTGAATTTCTTCCGCGAATCCGATACAATGAAAGTATCATCAGGAGTGGGAGGCGTGTTTCATGAATTTTTTGAGAGAAAACGGACACGACGGCCTCCCCATCTCATTATAATCTTTTTGCGGGCTGTTTGCGCAGCCCGCTTTTTGATTTTCAGAGAGACTTCAAACTTCTGGACAAAAAAGGAGCGAAACTGCAATGAACAAAAAGGTTGCCGTTATTATGGGAAGCGACAGCGATTTTCCTGTCGTCAGCGCAGGAATCAAGCGTCTGAAAGCACTTGACATCCCGTTTGAAGTTCACGTGATGTCTGCACATCGCACGCCCGACCGCGCAGCGTCCTTTGCTGTATCGGCCGCAAAAGAGGGCTTTGGCGTTATCATCGCAGCAGCGGGGAAAGCGGCGCATTTGGCCGGTGTTCTTGCTGCCTATACGACCCTTCCTGTCATTGGAATTCCGATGAAAACTTCCGATATGGGCGGTTTGGATTCTCTGCTCTCCACCGTTCAGATGCCTTCCGGCATTCCGGTCGCCGCAGTTGCCATCAACGGGGCGGACAACGCCGCCATTTTGGCTGCCGAAATTCTTGCTGTCACAGACGCTTCGCTTTCTGAAAAGCTTCAGGACATGAAGCGGCAAATGGCAGAATCTGTTGCAAAAAAAGACGCTGCGCTTGAAAAAGAAATTGCAGCGCTTTAAAAGCTCTTAAAAAGCTCTTACGTATTTTAGAGGAGGAACTACGGATGAACAGCTATAGTGCCAGCTACAAGGCTGCCGGTGTCGACGTCACAGCAGGATACCAGGCAGTCGAACTGATGAAACAGCACGTCGCGCGCACCGTAACCCCCGGTGTTCTCAATGGACTCGGTGGATTCGGCGGCGCATTCAAACCGGATTTTGCAGGCATGGAGGAACCTGTTCTCGTTTCCGGCACAGACGGCGTCGGAACCAAACTGCGGATTGCGTTCCTGCTGGACAAGCATGACACCGTCGGAATTGACTGCGTCGCCATGTGCGTCAACGACGTCGTGTGCAGCGGTGCTTCGCCGCTCTTTTTCCTGGACTATATCGCGGTCGGAAAAAACTACCCGGAAAAGGTTGCGCAGATCGTCTCCGGCGTTGCAGAAGGCTGTGTGCAGTCCGGATGCGCGCTTGTCGGCGGCGAAACCGCTGAGATGCCGGGATTTTATCCGGTAGACGAATACGACCTCGCCGGCTTCTGCGTGGGAATGGCCGACCGCAAAAACATGATCGACGGCTCTTCGGTGCAGGCCGGTGACGTTCTAATCGGGCTGCCCTCCTCCGGTGTGCACTCCAATGGTTTTTCTCTTGTGCGCAAGCTCTTCAATATCAGTGAGCGCAACATCAACATGTACATGGCGGATCTCGGCATGACGCTGGGGGAATGTCTTTTGACACCGACAAAAATTTATGTAAAGCCGTTGCTTGCAGCGATGCAGAAGGTCTCCATCAATGCGGTCTCTCACATTACCGGCGGCGGATTCTATGAAAACATTCCGCGGATGCTGCCGAAGGGGCTTTCCGCCAAAATCGAGAAACAATCGATTCCGGTGCTGCCGATCTTCACTTTGATGCAGGCGCAGGGCCGGATTGTAGAGCGCGATATGTACAACACCTTTAATATGGGGGTCGGCATGTGTGTTGCCGTCGCAAAAGAAGAGGCCGACGCTGCGCTCTGCGCATTCCGTACAGCCGGCGAATCGGCCTTTATCATGGGGCATGTCGTCAAGGGGGACGACGGGGTGGAATTATGCTGAAAATTGCCGTCCTCGTTTCCGGCGGCGGAACCAATCTGCAGGCACTCCTTGACGCACAAGCGCGCGGGGAAATTCAAAACGGGCAAATTGCCTGCGTCATCTCCTCCAACCCGGACGCCTACGCGCTGACACGCGCCAAAAACGCCGGAATTCCGGGAGAAACACTTTCCCGAAAGGATTTTCCCTCTGCGGAAGCTTACGATCACGCGCTGCTCGATCTCCTTGACCGGTATCAGACGGATCTCATTGTCCTGGCAGGATTCATGACCATTATTCGGGAACCGATTGTCAATCGGTACAGCGGCAGGATTATCAATATTCATCCGGCGCTGATTCCGGCTTTCTGCGGCAAGGGATACTATGGGCTGCACGTCCATGAGGCTGCACTGGAGCGCGGCGTAAAACTCACCGGAGCAACAGTCCATTTTGTCAATGAGGTCTGCGACGGCGGTCCGATTATCCTGCAAAAAGCGGTTGCGGTCCTGCCGGACGACACACCGGAACGCTTGCAGCGGCGGGTTATGGAGGAGGCGGAATGGAAGCTTCTTCCCCTAGCCGTTTCCCTGTTTTGTGAAGGACGGCTTTCCGTCCAAGGCAACACCGTACAGATACTTGAGCGAAAGGAAGGCACTGCATGAACCAAATTCACGATCTTCTGACCCAAAATACTTATCCGGGCCGCGGCATTCTTCTTGGAAAGAGCGCGGACGGAAACCACGCGGTTATCGCCTATTTTATTATGGGCCGCAGCGAAAACAGCCGGAACCGGATTTTTGTCCCGTTTGAGGCAGGCATCAAAACCGAAGCGTTCGATCCGGCGAAACTCCAGGATCCTTCGCTCATTATCTATGCGCCGGTTCGGGTTTCCGGAAGCGACACCATCGTGACCAACGGTGATCAAACCGACACGATCTATGACTTTCTGGAGGCAGGCGCAAGCTTTGAGGACGCACTGCGCACCCGCACTTTTGAGCCGGATGCGCCGAATTACACCCCGCGAATTTCCGGTCTTGTCAGTCTGCGCAACGGATTTTCCTATAAGCTCTCGATTTTAAAGAGTGCAGACGGAAACCCCGATGCAGTCCGCCGATATTTCTTTGACTATACCCCTGCTGTCTCCGGCGAGGGTCATTTCCTGCACACTTATCGCTGTGACGGCAACCCGATTCCGTCTTTTACCGGAGAACCGGTGCCGGTCGCAATTTCCGGCGATCTCGATTCCTTCACCTCCCAGCTTTGGGAGAGCCTCAACGAAGACAATAAGGTTTCCCTCTTTACCCGCTATATTGACCTTGCAACCGGAGAAACCGAAACCCGGATTCTCAATAAAAATCAATAAGGAGGCGTTACGGCCATGGCGAACGAACTTATGCTCAAATACGGATGCAACCCGAATCAGAAGCCGTCCCGCATTTTCATGAAGGAGGGCGGAGAACTTCCGATTGAAGTTCTGAACGGCAAACCCGGATACATCAATTTTCTGGACGCCTTTAACAGCTGGCAGCTGGTCAAAGAGTTAAAAGCTGCTTTAGGACTTCCTGCTGCGGCATCCTTCAAACACGTCAGTCCTGCCGGAGCCGGCGTCGGCCTTCCGCTTTCTGACACGCTGAAAAAAATCTATTTTGTCGATGATCTCCCGCTCTCTCCGCTTGCCTGTGCCTACGCCCGGGCGCGCGGCGCAGACCGGATGTCCTCCTACGGCGATTTTATCGCGCTTTCGGATCCCTGCGATGCCGAAACCGCCAATCTCATCAAGCGCGAAGTCTCCGACGGTGTGATTGCGCCCGGATACACGCCGGAAGCGCTCGCGATTTTGAAGTCCAAACGCAAGGGCACTTACAATATCATTCAAATTGACGAAACCTATGTCCCGGCTCCGATTGAGCACAAAGATGTTTTCGGCGTCACCTTTGAACAGGGACGCAATGAACTGAAGATCGACGCCTCTCTCCTATCGGAGCTGCCGACCGCCAACAAAACGCTTCCGGAAGAAGCGAAACGAGACCTCGTGATTGCCCTCATCGCCCTGAAATATACACAGTCCAACTCCGTCTGCTATGCAAAGGACGGACAGGTTATCGGTGTCGGTGCCGGACAGCAGTCCCGCGTGCACTGCACAAGACTTGCCGGAAACAAAGCGGATAACTGGTATCTGCGTCAGCATCCGAAGGTGCTTGCCCTACCGTTTAAAGCGGACATCCGCCGTCCGGACCGGGACAACACCATTGATGTCTACATCGGAGAAGAATATGAGGACGTTCTCCGCGACGGTGCCTGGGAGCTTTTCTTTACGGAAAAGCCGGAACCGCTTTCCCGTGAGGAGAAACGCGCATGGCTGCAAACACTTTCCGGTGTCTCGCTGGGCTCCGACGCCTTCTTCCCATTCGGCGATAACATCGAGCGCGCGCACAAGAGCGGCGTCGCCTACATCGCACAGCCCGGCGGATCCATCCGGGACGACAATGTCATTGAAACCTGTGACAAATACGGAATCGCAATGGCATTCACCGGAATTCGTCTGTTCCACCACTGAGTTTTGCAGAGGAGAAAAGCACCATGAAATTACTGGTTATCGGAAGTGGCGGCCGGGAACATGCGATCATTCGCAAGCTTCTCGAAAGCCCCAAGGTTCAAAAAATTTACTGCGCGCCCGGAAATGGCGGGATTGCCTGTGACGCAGAATGTGTTCCGATTTCCCCAATGGATCTGGACGGCGTAGTCCGGTTTGCAAAAGAACAGGAAATCGATCTTGTGTTCGTTGCGCCGGACGACCCTCTCGCTGCGGGAATGGTCGACGCGCTGGAAGCCGCTGGAATCGCTGCTTTCGGGCCGTGTGCAGCGGCTGCTGAAATTGAAAGCAGCAAAGTTTTCTCCAAAAATCTGATGAAACAATACGGCATCCCCACTGCGGATTATGCGGTATTTTCTGATCCGGCTGACGCGCTGCGGTATATCCGCGAGCAGGGCCGCTATCCGACTGTAATCAAAGCAGATGGGCTGGCGCTTGGAAAAGGCGTTCTGATCTGTACTGACGAAAAACAGGCCACAGCCGCGCTGCATTCTATCATGGAAGACAAAGTCTTTGGAAATGCCGGAAGCCGTGTGGTTGTGGAAGAATTTCTGACCGGGCCGGAGGTTTCTGTCCTTGCGTTTACCGATGGAATTGTGATGAAACCGATGGTCGCCTCCAAAGACCACAAGCGCGCGCTGGATCACGACGAGGGGCTCAACACCGGCGGAATGGGAACCATCAGTCCGAACCCCTACTATACGGACGCGATCGCAAAGGAATGCATGGAAACGATCTTCCTGCCCACCATGCACGCCATGAACGCAGAGGGTCGCACCTTCCGCGGCTGTCTCTATTTTGGTTTAATGCTCACGCCGGACGGCCCGAAGGTGATCGAATACAACGCGCGTTTCGGCGATCCGGAAACGCAGGTCGTCCTGCCGCGTCTGAAAACAGATCTCGTCGAGATTTTGCTTGCAATTATCGAAAACCGACTCTCTGACCTGGAAATTGAATGGAAAGACGGCGCTGCCGCCTGTGTCGTCATGGCGTCCGGCGGATATCCCGGCTCATATCGGAAAGGAATTCCGATCACCGGCCTTTCTGCAGACGGTCAGCTTTCTGACAGCGACGCCGTGGTTTACCACGCTGGGACAGCGCAAAAAGACGGCGCTTTCCAGACTGCCGGCGGTCGGGTGCTTGGCGTCACGGCATGCGGTGCAACACTCGACGAGGCGCTGCAAAAGGCGTATGACGGGGTCTCCAAAATTCATTTTGACGGCGCGCACTATCGTCACGACATTGGGAAAACCACCTGATTGCAGCCTGTATCCTTTCTGATTCCACTGCACCGCACAGCCGCGGTGTCCATCATCATTAAAAAAGCCCCTTTTCGCATGGCTAAGTGTACCGATCCCCGTTTAACAGACAAAGAAAAAAGCGTCCAGTCGCAGAATAGCGGCGAATTACACGGCCTTGCTCCGGATTTCAAACGGAGTGAGGCCGTTTTTCAGGCTGATCCGCTCATAGTTGTAGAATCGCACATACTCCGCCACCGCCTGTTCGATTTCGGCCCGGCACAAAAATTTTCTCCGATACAGGCACTCTGTTTTCAGCGTCCCGAAAAAATTTTCCATTGCCGCATTGTCATAAGGGCATCCGGGGCTGGATATTGACGGCTGAATGTGGTATTCTTGGCTTAGGTCAAAGTATGCTTGGTCTGTATATTGAAATCTTGGTCGCTGTGGAGGATTCGTCCATCAGCGACCTTCTCTTTTTTACAGGCATCCCGATGCTATTATAAAAGTGGACACGGAAGGGTAGAAAAAAGCCTAACCGTGGAGTAATATAAAGGCGAGTATTCTACCGGAAAGGAGCTCATCTTTATGTCTAAACACTTAAATCCGTTAGAAAAAGAATTTCTGATTCGCCAGCACCATTTTTCCGCACAGATCCAGTACGGCACACAGATAGGTACTGTCAAGATTTATGCGCAAATTTATTTGCAGACTCCGGCTGAATGAAGTCAGCCGGCAATAGGGACGTCGTTCAAAGCCGCCTCCAGATGCTTCATGTTCATGTACTTCTTGTTGCCCCACTGCGTTCCCGCCACATGACGCAGCCTTGCACAGACCAGCATCAGCGCAGAGTTCCCATCGGGGAACGTTCCCACCACACGCGTCCTGCGGCGGATCTCACGGTTCAGCCGCTCGATCGCATTGTTGGTGCGGATACGCGTCCAGTGCTCGCTGGGAAAATCACAGCAGGTCAGCGTTTCCTCGATGCCGTCCTCGACCTTCTTGGCAGCCTCCTTCAGCTTCATCGCTCTCAGTTCGGCAACGACAGCTCTTGCCTTCTTGCGGGAGGCTTTCTTGCTCTCCTGCGCGCGGATCGCCTTGAGCATTTTCGCTACCATCTTAACCTTGGATCTGGGCACAACGGAGAAAACATTGCGGTAGAAATGCACGATGCAGCGCTGGTATTTGGCATCTGGGAATACTTCGCCCACGGCCTCCAGCATCCCCATGCACTTGTCGCCGACGATGAGCTTTACGCCGTCTAGACCCCGCCCGCGCAGCCGCTGGAAGAAGCTGACCCAGCTGACCTTGTCCTCTTTCATCCCCTCGGCAGCGCCCAGAACCTCACGAAACCCGTCCTCATTCACGGCGATTGCCACCAGAATGGCGACATTTTCGTATTCTCCGCCCCAGTTGCGGCGCAGGCAGATGCCGTCCACATAGACACATACGGATACCGTCCGCCCTGTAGTGGCCGGTTCCGCCAGTCCTCAATGTGGACGCAGGCTTTCTTGTTCAGTTCGCTGACGGCAGTGGGCGAGACCTTGCTGTCCCACAGGACTTCGGTGATGTCTTCCACACGGCGCACGGAAACGCCTGCCAGATACATTTCAATGAGGGCCTCCTCCACGCTGCTCTCCCGGCGGCGATACCGCTCGATGATGACCGTCTCGAAGGACACACCCTTGCGCCGCGGCATATGGAGCGTGACATCGCCGGAGGTCGTGGTGAGGCAGCGGTCATAGCGGCCGCTGCGATAGCCTTGACGGGCCTCGCTGCGCCCGCAGCGGGCCGCCTGCGTCAGGGACTCCGCCTCCTTTTCCAGCAGCTCGTTCAGGGTTTCTTCCACGCTGCTTCGGACCAATTCCTTGATCTGCCCCTTGACTAGTTCCTCATTTAGCTGTACAATTTTCTCGGACATCGTTTGCTGTCTCCTTTCGAATGTTTGTGTTGTGACTTCATTCTACCAGAGCCTGCAAGCTATGTCTTCTTTTATCCTCTTTTCAATTTGCGCAGCTTATCTTACCTTATCCGAAAAAACAGACCATCCTTATTCATTGGAACTTCATTGGAGCAGTCGAACTGCCCCAAGAACAGAAAAAATCGGCATAGCCGGAGCACTCCGAACTATGCCGATTTTTTTCAAGGTATATAATCCCTTAGTGAGACACGCTTTCGCTGTGCTTTTTTCGACAAGCTGTCATGGATATAAAAAAACACCTATGCTTTTTTGTAGTTTCACTTCTTAGGAGAAATAACTATATTCCTCGGCAGACAAACTGCATATTAAGAAAAGTTTTTCTTGTTTTCTTAATGCCCATTTAACTAAAAAACGTTGTATATAGGTTTTATGAAACAAAGTTCTATAGAAAAATCTCCTGATGTTGAAGTAGCGATTTTTGAATTGCATCGCACATTTCTATACTCCAGACGCCTTCCTCAATAGAATAGACCGGTGTTTTTTCTGTCTGAATACAATCGGAAAAATGCTTCCACATTGTAAGATGGCTTTCTTCTGGATCACATGTCAAATCATATGCATTTCCTTCATAAGGAAACACTTCGATTTTGTTGGAATTAACAGAAAGATAGCCTTTTGTGCCCCAAACGGAAATTTGTTCTGCATTTCCATCAAGAATTCCAGAATGACTATAACTAACCTTTAGTGGTGCATTAAAACCACAAATAGTTAAAATATGGTCGTAAGCGCCATAAGTAGGACGCAGATTGCTTCCGGTTGCATAGATCCATTCAGGTTTTCCAAAAAGCTGTGTTAAAATTGCGAGATAATGGATTCCGCCGTCCATAATTGCACCTAGTGGATAATCAGCCTCAATACGCCATTTAGTCAGTGCATATCCATCCATTGCTGATCGTATGCCGTCTATAATATAATGGAAATGCATGTCACAGTAAACTGGTTCTCCTATGGTACCATCGCGCAGAAGGCCTTTCGCTTTCTGTATAGAATCGGCATAAACGAAATTTTCTAGGACATAAACATATTTTCCGCTTATTCTCGACGCTTCCAATATCTGCTTTGCTTCTGGACCATTTACTGCCATTGGCTTTTCTAAAAACACATGTTTCCCCGCCTGCAGTGCGCGAAGTGCCATTTTTCCATTATTTGCAATTGGAAGTGCGACAAATACTGCATCTAAATCTTTTCTTGCTAGAAGCTCATTAACATCCAAATAGCAATCCGCATCTGGATATTCTTTCTTTGCTTTATCTAGTGTTTGTTGTGTTCTAGCACAAAACGCCCGCACCTCGAAAGTTTGGTCCAATTTTTTTATAATTGCTGTATGGATATTCTGCCAAATCAACCCTGGACCGATAATTCCTAAATTCCATTTTACCATTGAATATTCCCCTTTATTTATATTAATAATAAAAAGCTTCCCCTGTATTGTGCCAAAAAAACGGCGCTTCTAAATCATCCTTATGCTTTTCAATCACCATACGAATTCGCTGTGCAGATAACGCCGGCGGCTGTACCTGCCCCATTCCTTTCGGTGGCTGTGGACAGCCATCCTGCATCCTTGTCTGTACACCACCCGGGCAAATACATAAAACTTTGATTTTATAACCTGCATTAATAAAATATCGCTGCATCAGGCAAGCTCCCATATTGAGCGCTGTTTTAGACATATTATAGGCATAAGGGTATTCATCGGCGCGAAAAGTTGCTGTTCGCGTTTCCATAAAGCTGGCAGCACCGGAAGAAATATTGACATATGCTTTTTCATCTCCCTTGCGAAGCAGGGGGATTAATTCTTTTGCAATTCTCAGACTCCCAAGTGCATTGATATTGATCGTATCAAGGAAGCCGTCAACATCAATTTCTTCAAGCGGAAGCTTATAATCTGCGGGCCATACACCTGCATTGTTGATAATCAGCTCGAGTGCATTGCTCTTTTTTTTAATTTCGGCGCACCCTTTTTTAACAGATTCTGTGCAGCCAATATCCATTTGTACAAGCTGCAATTGATCTCCATAGCATTTTTTCAGCGCCTCCAACTCGGGCGTAATAGCACTGCGAATTGCGCCGAACACACGATATCCTGCTTCTAAATATTGTTCTGCTAGCGCAAGACCTAATCCGCGTGCGCAACCTGTTACCAATATATCTTTCATTTATATAACCTCCTTTTAGCGCGGCCACCGCTTAATCGCTTCCGGCAATATCGGAAATTTCCCGTGTGGCTCACTCTGATACCAATATGCAACTGTTGCAAGATCATCCTGTCGTTCAAAGTATCCGTTAATTCCCCAACCGATCTGCTGAACCGTTACCTTAAGATCGTTAGAGAATCGAATCGGATCCAGAATATGCCAACGATACATTCCGCGCATCGGCGGGACATCGCGGACATACTGTTCATATCGGAAATGCATTTTATTTGAATAATATGGATATCCCATAAATGGCGTATTGAAAGTTTCTTCAACTGGCTCTCCGTTCACTTCACCCGGAAATCCCCACGCACCGCCAAAATAGTCCTCCACACCGGTTCCTGCGATAGATGGATAAGGATCGTCTCCGTCAATATAAAATTTCACTTCACCTTCACCCCACCAGTAACGTTCTAAAGACTGCAGCGCCATGTAGGTCCCGATATAGTGTCCGCTACCTTTCACCCCGTCCAAAATTACATAATCTTTTTGTAAGGTTGTAAGTGGATCTCGTCTCCACTGCGCATGAAAATATCCAATATTTTCTGGAAGTTCTTCATATTGACAAAAATCGATTTCCCAGAAAAAATTTGGTATATCAACCGGATGCTGATTTTCAATAGTAATTTTTGCGGATTTGTGGAACGGCATCTGGAAATAGCAGTTCAAACCGCGCGTTGGATTGCACACAATCGGCATGGAATTGACATTGCAGGTCGCGCCAAATCCATTACAGAAAAAATCACCAAGGGGAGATTCTACGGAAGGCGTTTCTTCGCCGTCCCAATACATCCGAAGCACCAGATCACGCAGCACATAATAATTTTTTTCCGTCCGGTCTGTTACTGTAATAAAAATGTGTTCTATTACACCGGGACCATCCAACGCGAGAATAGTAGCCGTTTCCCCTTGCTTCAAATTGGCAATACAGGGACATCCTTTTCTTGTCGGGCCCAAATGACTCCCCGTCATTGCAGCTCTCCCTTTTTCGCCTGTTGGATTTTCTGCACTAACCATGCCAGATCGACCTTTCACGAGAATCGGTAGGTTTCCTAGTCCACTTCCAATCCATTGTGTTTTCATTTTTTATTCTCCCTTTCTTTTTTTGATAGCCGGAACTGTTCCGGCGTACATCCATAATAAGATTTAAATTTGTTGCAAAAATACTGGTCGTTCAAATAACCGACCTGCGCTGACACCTCTTTAACTTTCATTGAAGTCTCACATAATAACGTTTTGGCTTGATTCATCCGCACCTCGTTCAGATATTTTACATAGGTTTTTCCAAACTGTTCTTTAAAAACAACGCTGAAATACGTTGGATACATATGAGACATCTCAGAAAGCATACCCAATGTAATTGGTTCCTGATAATGAAGATCAATATATTCTTTGGCTCGATAAACCGTTTTCCGACTTTGTCTTGCTTTTTTCTGCTCCATCCAATCGAGCATTTGTGCAAATACATCTTCTACCCATAAAGCTATTTCCGTAAGCGTCATACAACGTTGGATTTCTATGTGTGGGAGAAATACACTTTTTTGTTCAATAAGGAAATCTTCGCCAGTTTCCCTGCAAACCGTCAATCCCAGATAAACCATTTGCAAACATTCGTGGCAAAACAACTCCGGAGAAAGATTGTTTTTTAAAAAAACTGCTGTTATATCCCGAACCTGGTGCAAAACTTCTTTGCGATCTCCCATTCGCATATAGAACGCAATATCCGCTTCATACCCCAACAATTCCGTCGGCAAAAACGTCTGATATTCGATTTCTCGCGCAATGGCCAAAGGCTCGTCAAAAAACTTTGCATATTCCAACGCGCGCCTTGCTTCCTTGACAGATTGTAAAAATCCCAAAAATCCATGATACGCATTTCCTATCCCCACAGAAATCATGCACTCTGTAACTTCGGTATACGACCCAAAAGTGGATTTCATCAAATTCTCCAGCGTACTTCTAGCTGGTTTTTGCAAAACAACTAATAGATATTTATTCTTTCCATCCGGAAATACAAATGGCATCAAACCAGCATGCGATAGCTGCATACACCATTTTTCAAGACACGTTTCCAATTCTGTACTGAGATCTGAAAACTCTATTGCACTGGTCAAAAAAAATTCATCACCAGCCAAATAATTGTTATTTTGCTCCTCAACTAACAAAACATCCTGTTCAGAGACTGACTTCCGCATAATCAATTGTTCCATGATTTGTTTGATTTTCGTTTTCCATTTTGAAATTCCAAACTTCTGCTGACACACATCCCGCTCTGCTAAAGCAGTTGAAATATGTCGCATAACCTCGTCAATCTTTTCAACACTGGCAGGTTTATCAACATAATCGGTAACGCCAAATCGCAATGCCTTCCGGATATATTCGAAATCGTTATATCCACTAATAATGATAAAAATTGTATCTGGAAATTCTTTTTTCGCTTGCTGTATCAGCTCCAAGCCATTCATTCCCGGCATTCGAATATCAGTAAAAACAATATCCGGATGAAACATTTTAATCTTTTGCAAAGCTGTTGTCCCATCAAATGCCACCGCACAGACCTCAGCATCATAAGATTTCCAGTTTACGAGAAGTCGCAAACCTTCGACAGTCAGCCTTTCATCATCAACAATCAAAACTTGTTTCATGCATTTCCCTCCGGCAATGGCAACCGTACTGTTACCGTTGTTCCCACTCCCAGTACACTTTCAAATGTGCAACCGTATGGCGTTCCATACTTCAATCGTATTCGCTCAGAAACATTTTTAATTCCATATCCATGTGCAAGTACATCCTCTATACACATTCCAATTCCATTGTCTTGTATAACAAAAACAAGTTCATCGTTTTCTTGTTTTCCGCTAACTACTAGATTCCAATCTCCGTCTTTCGGTTCCAGTCCATGATAAATTGCATTTTCCACCAATGGCTGCAAAAGCAATTTTAAAATCGGAATTTCGAGAATATTTTCATCAATTTTCCAATCTACACAAATTCGATTCTCGTATCGGAGATTTTGAATGTCAATATATTTTTTGATATTCTCCATTTCCAAGCGAACTGGAACCATCTGGCCGCCTTTATTCAATGCAAATTTAAAAATCCCTGAAAGAGAAAGTGCCATCTGAGCAGCTTCTTCAGAACGCTTAAATTTAGAAAGCCAATAAATTGAAGACAAGGTGTTATAAAGAAAGTGCGGATTAATTTGTGACTGTAGATTATTCAGTTCTGCTTCCTTTTCCATAACCGACAGTCTCACCAAATTGTTTTTCAGTAGTTCGTTCTGATCAGCCATTTTTTTTAACTGTCGACCAATCTTCCCAACCTCGTCATTTCCAAAACCTGCCTCTGTAACAGTTTTACCTTCTGTAAAATTTTCAATTTCCTGACTTAGTCGAGCAAGCGGACGCGTAATTGTGCGGGAGGAAATCACAGATATAATAGCCGAAAGGATAATCAATCCGCACATACAAACAACTGTAAAAACAGGGATTACATAATTATCAGCCAACAAATCACTCTTTTTAACTGCGCATAAAAGTGTCCATCCAGTTCGATAATTCTGAAAAGTTGTAACAAGAGCGGAATCGTCTTCATGAAGAAGCGCAAGGACCCCATCTTCTGTAAATCTGAGGGAGTCTTTATTTTTAGATAGCTGCAAAAACTTCAAATCAGAATCGTGGAATTGTACTAAAAAATAATTTGTATTTTTTTGCAAAATTTCCGAAGGAAAAATCTTACCATAAAAGCTCTCTCCAAAATTCATTACTACAACTCCGTAAACTTCTCCAGTCTCCAAATCCCGCAAAAGTTTTGTCACAGAAATACTCGGTGTTGACGCAACCAAATTTTCCTGAATAACATTGTAAAGGAAATAGCACTCTTTTCCTGCGGCAGTTTCCGTTGTATGGTACCAATCTGAATTCTGAAAAGATTGGTAATTTATCGACAATTTTGAAAGATCTTCATTTCCACGATAGCAGTATCGAAATTCTTTGCAGTTAAAAAGATACGCTGTCACAATTCCGTTTGCATTCGAGCAAATCGTCCGAAATTCCCTGTCCAATGTTTGCCTGGTTACAACATCTGTATCTCCAGTCTGCTCCTTAAGAATTTGTGTAATCACTTTATTATCCAGCACCCGGCGCATTAGGGTTTCCACTGTCTTTGACTGGATATCTAACATGCTATTAGACATCTGCAGATTTCCATTAAGCATTACGGTCGTTTTTTTCAGCATACTGTTTACAGAGACTATATAAGAAATTATTCCCAATAGCAGTAATGGAATTATGCCAACCGAAAGAGAAATAAATAAAAATTTATTTCTAATTTTCCCGCAGCCAAATATTTTCTTAATTTTATGCACTGAAATCGCCTCCTGCATACCAGTATACAGAAAAAACGAACCCGAATCTAGGATGAATTTATCCTTTTACCGCACCAGCTGCCAAGCCATCAATAATCTTGTTATTCAGCAACAAATATAACGCAACTGTTGGAAAAATTGAAATGCAGATAACTGCAAATGTAGATCCCCAATCTCGACCTCCCCACGCATCTAAAAACATAACCAAGCCAGCTTGTAACATTCGTTTAGAATTACTCGAAACAAACGTCTGTGAAATGAGAAGATCGTTCCAGATGCCAGTAAAAATCAGCATAATTACTGTAATATACCCATTAAGCGACATCGGCATTACAATTTTAAAAAACATCTTATAGATGTTACATCCATCAATTACAGAAGCCTCCATAATTTCTGCCGGAACATACCGATAAAAGCCAGACAATAGGTATACCGGCATAGAGATCCCGCTTCCAAATACAATAACCAAACCAAAAAGTGTATTCAAAACGCCTAAAGATTGCAATGTTAAGAAAAGTGGAAGCAATAACACAAACGGTGGAATGAACATACCGATCTGCACATACAAAAGAACCGCTTTTGAAAATCTCCACTTCATCCTAGTGACACCAAATGCAAGTGTCACGCTCAGTATCCATGCTGCTAGAATTGAAACAAATGTTACAATTACTGTATTTTTAAACATTAGTCCAACGTTTGACACTTTGATTGCATTGACATAGTTTTGAAAATAGAGCCCTTCCGGAAGCATATACATTGGTCTCGCATATTCATAATCCTTTTTTAACGAAGAAAGAAAAAGCCATAGGAATGGATATAGATTGAGGATAAAGATTGCTGCGATAAACAATTTCATAAAACTTTGTCCTATTATTTTTCTACATTTCCCCATCTTGCTTCCTCCTCTAATCCGTCTCGCGATCTAATCTTGATACTACCTGCGTAAAAACGAGTGTCAATATCAGAATTACCACCGCAAGCGTACTTCCGTATCCATATTCCCAACTGCGGAAAGCTGTTCGATACATATAAAGCGAAAGGACCTCTGTAGCGTGACCCGGTCCACCGTTTTTCGTTAAAACCCGCGGCATATCATAAACCTTTAATGCGTTATTTAATGTTAGCACAGCGCACATGATAGTCACCGGCTTCAACATCGGCAATACAATTTTTCGAATTGTCTGAAACATATTTGCACCGTCAATTCGTGCCGCCTCGTCTAATTCATTCGGAATATTGATTAATCCAGCAAAAAAAATAATTGTATAATACCCAATCCCACGCCACATATCCGCTGCAATCACCGTACCTAATGCAGTTGCGGACGAACCTGTCCATGCTTTCACCATAGACTCTAGGCCGACCGCACTTAATAGGCTGTTTATCAATCCATAATTTGGCTGCACTTCCAGCATTTTCGAAAAAAGTGCTGCAACTCCAACACCAGGAATAATACATGGCAAATAAATTACGGTTCTAGTCGTATTAACAAACCGTTTCAATCCATATTTTAAAATTAACGAAGCAATTAAAGGCAAAACTACACAACCGCCCGCAACCCAAACCAAATATATTAAAGTGATTTTTAAACTGTCAAAAAAAGTTTTGTCTGTAAACAACCGCGCATAGTTATCCAGTCCAACAAAGTTCATATCAATATTGGGCGTTCCCTCAAAAAAAGTAAAATACACTGACCTCAACATAGGTACAAACACAAAGAATGTATATACAAATAAACCTGGAAGCACAAAAACCGCGATTGCTTTTCTATCACGCAGAATCCTTTCCATACCGTCCTTCCACTTCCCTTCCTAATTTAAGCGGAGGGTGATTGAGAAACACCCTCCGCACAAAAACATCGAGCGATTTTAGCGATCGTTCCTATTAAATCTTGAGAATCATTCGTTTATCGGATGTTCTCTATCTGTAATTTCTGCCAATTCCTCTGCATAATCTTGTGCTGTCATTGTTCCCTCATAAACAAGCTGAATGTTTGTCTGAGATGCCAATGTACCGTCTGCACTCATCTTTCCTTCAAACCACAGCGTCGGCGTTTTTACCGTTTCCAGCTTTTCTATAACCAATTGCTGTGTAGGAGATAGGGAATCTTTGTCAATTTCAACTGTCGAAACATATGGCGTACTGTATTTACGATTGGAAATCATGCGGTCTCCCCAGCTTGTCAACAAATAGTGGAAGAACTCATTATTCGTACCTTCTGCCCATTGACTTTTTCCAATACACATTGCAACACCGCAAGCAAGTTCGTCCGTTGCAATAGCTTCATCATATGTAACCGGTCGACCTTCAATATTTCCCCAATGAATTAACCCAATATTTTCTTCTCCAATTTCACACTGATCCGGATCGGAAAGATATGCTACTGAATCCGCAGAAGCAAGCATCATTGCAGCTTGTCCTGTTAAGAAAATCTGATACATATTTGCAAGATCGACAGAAAGGAAACCTTCTCCGGCATAGCCCTTTTGGAAAAAGTCCTGACAATGCTGTACCGCTTCAACAAATTCCGGATCACGGAACGTTGCACCATTTTCGTTTACTGCCGCATCCAAATGAAACTGCGGAGAAATAAATCTAGCTGTGTAGTTATTCAGAAACCATCCGCAAAGCCATCCCTCTGCACCTGCAAATGCCATTGGCTGAATGCCTTTGTTCTGTAGAGTGTCGCAAATAGCCTCATAGTCATCCCAGGTTTTAGGAATTTCAATACCATTGTCTGCGAAAATCTTCTTATTGTAAAAAAGCATATTTAGACTAAAACTTGTCGGTAGCGAGTAGATGGTATCATACGAACTGGTCAACCGCTTGGACTGAATTGCACTCGGAAGCATAAAATCTTCGATTGTCAGGCCGATCTTTTTAATATCCTCTTCCAGATTGATGATTGCATCAAGCTTGATAATATCATCAAGCATTTTTCCATCTTCATAAACGAAGAAATCCGGAACATCATTGGAAGAAATCAGAATTGAAATTTTGGAAGCAACTTCCAGTTTTGGAATTGTTTCAAATTCATAATTCCAATTTGGACGATAACTGGAAATATATTCGTCCAAAGCCTGCTTTACTTCATAACCTTCACTCTGCACACTATCTTCTGCCTGCTGAACAATGACACGAAATGTATAGGACTCGTCTCCCGAGGTATATTCTCCCAACTCCGCTGTATTTTCCGAATCTGCCGTACTGTCTGCGCTCGCCACACTACTGGTTCCATTACTGGATACCGGCTTTTCAGCACATGCACCCAAGGAGCCAATCAACATCAGGCAAGCAAGGAACATTGCAATAAAAGATATTGTTTTTTTCAAAGTTTTTCCTCCTGTCTGTTTTTGATAATAAAGCTAGCTTTTATGATGAATATATTATGAAACCAAACCATCTTTTTGTAAAGCTGTATCTTTTTCTGAATATATTATATTTTTTTCTGATAAAAACTTTTTTGCTTTTTATGCATCCTACAGTATATCTTTGTAGACTTCTCTCCTGACAAATAGACAAATAAAAAACGCCCTGTTGCAGACTTTGGACTGTTTCCCAGCGAACAGACAAAGAAAAAAGCGCCCAGTCGCAGAATAGCGGCGAATTACACGGCCTTGCTCCGGATTTCAAACGGAGTGAGGCCGTTCTTCAGGCTGATCCGCTCATAGTTGCAGAATCGCACATACTCCACCACCTGTTCGATTTCGGCCCGGCACGAAAATTTTCTCCGATACAGGCACTCTGTTTTCAGCGTCCCGAAAGCAGCATTGTCATAAAGGCATCCGGGGCTGAACATCGACGGCTGAATGTGGGATTCTTGGCTTAGGTCAAAGTATGCTTGGTCTGTATATTGAAATCTTGGTCGCTGTGGAGGATTCGTCCATCAGCGGCCTTCTCTTTTTTACAGGCATCCCGAATGGTATCCGTCACCAGCGAAGCGGTCATATCGCCGCCGATCCGGTACGCCAGCACCATTTTTCCGCACAGATCCAGTACGGCACACAGATACACTATTCCCTTAGCTGTAGGAATATGGGTGATATCGGTTGCCCAAAAACGATTGGGGAATGGTTGGGAAAATGCACGCTGCAGCAGATTCGGATATTTGTGAACGGCCTGCTGATAGTTCTGATACGGTTTGCGGCGGCGTGCGCCTGTGAGAGCAGATCGAGCTTGCGCATTATGCGCAAAATGGCTTTGATGCTGACTTTTCTGCCATGCTGTCGTTCCAGGCAGCGGCGAACACGGCGGCAGCCGCAGGTCTGTTTGCTGCGCTGTTGGCAGTCGATGATCAGATCGACAAGCCACTGATCTTTTTCGGGCTTACCTTGCCGTTTTCGCCAGGCATAGCAGCCGCTGCGGGAGACTTCAAACAGGCGGTACATGGAGCCGAACGGATATTTCCCGCAAAAGCGCTCGATCACACGGTATTTCAGCTTCACCTCCTCCCAGCTTCAGACAGAAAATTTCGCAGCAGCTCCACCTGCATCCGCAGCTCAATCAGTTCGCTATTTCGCTTTTGTTCTTCGCTGATCGAACCTTTGCGCGGCCGCCCCTTCGGCTGCGGAACATAGCCGTTGGCAATCAGTCGCTGTTTGCGGTTTTGGCGATTGACAAGTCCTTTGACTTGTGCCTTGCGCAGTCCGAAATGGGCACCGATCTCTCGGTTCGTTTCTCCTGCGGCCTTTCGACGGAACACTTTTTCACTGAGCGCCTCTACTTTCGTATATCCTCTCGACATGACAGCACCTCCTGTTGTAGTTTCTATTCTACAACAGGAGGTGCTTTTTTTCACTGTCCGTTTTCTTGGGTACAGTCCACCATCCGCATGATGTCATTTATTTTCCGATAATTGCGTTCAATGGCGGTCGGATGATACAGAGATTACGAATGATACGGGCATTTTTATCCTGTTCAAGCCGGTTGTATCTCTCTATCTTCGGCGGCTCGTGTTCATTTTGAAAAAATACAGAGCGGGACGCCGATCAAATATGCTACCTTTGACACAAGCTCATAGGTGCTGTCTTTGTAGGCAATCTGCTCTCCGGCATATTCGACGCCATTCAGCTTAGAAGAGGGGTTATCCATGTTTGCCTCCTGTCATGTTCAAAAGAAGAATGGTGCGTTCGTTTCTCGACCTGTGCTTCATGAGAAAATTACAATCCACCTCCACCTTTGTTTCCGCCAAACTCGCAACCGTGCGTGTGGTCATGACCATAATACCATCTTCCATAGCGGTACCCGTAATGCGGAGGGCAATTTGCGCAGTCACCAGTACAGCGTCCGTGGTGAGACTGGCTTTTCTTGTCCAAAAGACTTCCAACCGCAAGTGCCAAGCCAAGTTTTGAAAAGAACCCAAGCTTTGGCTCTTTCTGCTCCGGCTCGTCGAAATCGGTTTCATTTACTGTGGAAGTCTCTTCAATTGCGTCATCTGCAAACACAGTCACATGGTTTCGCCTTGCTACAAGCTCAAGAACTTCATCGTCTGCGGCACCCCAAAGGTCTTCCAACTGTTCCCGTGTAAAGGTGCATTTTGCAGATTTCAGTAGGTCATTCATGGCTGATATATCGCAGCAGCCGGAAAGGTCATAGATTTCATCTGGCGAGAACTAGACACCATAGGCAACCGCTTTTTTTATAAGTCGTGACGCTGCCTTTTCGTCCATATACTCCTGCGCAACCTCAGCGACTTCGGCAGATGCACCAAACGAGGTCAATGAGGACATCCTTTTAATCTGCGTGCTGGTTGCCCAGTCATAGAATTTCTCATAATAGGAGTCCCAATCCATTCATCAATCACGCCCTTCCAATGATTTCAGGAGTTTCCTCCACGGCCTGTGGAACTGAAAAACTCATGTGATGCTCAATAAAACATATTGTGCCTCTCAATTTGCCACCTGAGTTTCCGCCTGGAACAAAAACCGCCTCGCCTCGTTTCAAGGTATCTGTCTGATACTGCTTACAATACGACGTCATGATCTGCTTTTGCTCTTCTTCCGTATGCGGTAAAAATAACCCTGCCGCCCCCTCTTTATCATGCTTTGGCGCAAGCGCAGGATTTCTTGCTACTTGTGGTTTATATAAGGAAACGCCGCAAAAATCAGTTTCCTGATAATGCTTTTTCGCTTCTATATACGAAATATGCATTTTTTGAAGCAAACTTCGCACTGCATCCTGAACTTCTTTGCGTTCTCTCGACCTCCAACAGTCCTGTATCGTCACCTGCAGGCCTGAAGCATCCGGGTAGGGAAAATTTTTATCTGCATCAATCAGCTCCCACAAGGAATGCACCGCAACGTCCGGATGGCATTCCTCGATGATGTTGCTGCAGTTGGCACAAAGCGGCCACACTGCATCGCCTGGAGCAAATTCCGCTGTATGCGGAAGCGCTTTCCAGGAATCCCGCAGAATTCCAGCCGGCATTTTTTCTTCATAGATTTCCACTTTCCAATTCGGAACACAACACTGGATGATCTCCATGCCATAAACAGAAGAGACATAATTCCTGATTTTCAGGCTCACATCCGGAAATTGCGCAGTAAACAGGCAGCGTACAATAAAATTGTTCCTCGCATTATCCTCTCACAGGATCTGAACGGCTCCGCTTACACGCCGATAAGCCCATGCGTTCACAGGCGAAAACCGGCATCGGCATTTCAAAACGCTTTTGTCTTTCTAGCAAAACACAGATTCCATCGCTATGATGTTCTGACTGTATCTTTCGGGTTACAGCTTTGCGTAGGTGTCTTTTAAATATTGCAGGCTCTTCACGGCGCCCTCCGGCCAATACTCCTCCACGATCACGTTCACATACGGCTTATTTTCTTTTATATATCGCAGAAGCGGCAGGAAGTCCATAACGCCTTCCCCAATCGGAACACGCCGAAGCGTGCCGTTTTCCACAACAAAATCTTTCATGTGAAAAACTGCGATCCGCTCCCCAAAACTGGAAAGCGCCTCCTCGATCACTGCAGCGGCGCTTGTATAATTTTGGGCATTGAGCAAATTGACCGAGTCAAACAGGATCTGTAAATTGTCGGACGGCAGCGCATTGAGCATCTGCCGAAAGCTCTGCACATCGTGAATCACCAACCGGTCTACCCCTTCTACACAAACGGTAACCCCAAATTTCTCGGCTTCCGCAACCATCTCCCGCAGGCTTTCCAGCAGGCACTGAAACGCTTCTTCGCTATGGTTCCACGGATCGTAGGCGCCATCCGGGCAAATCGAACCGGTTTCTGTCGCGACAATTGCGCAATCAAAGTCCCGCGCAAACCGTACGAATTCTTTAAATTTCGCAATTTGAAATTGCCGCTGCTCGGGATCCGGGTGAACTGGGTTGATATAACAGCTGAAAACCGCAGTTTGTACCCGCTCCTGCCGAAACGCCTGCGCAACATGATAGGCAAGTCCGGTGTTCAGAATGCCCGGACGGTATACAAAGCCTTTTAATGCATCATCCAACGTCAGCTGAACGCTGTTAAATCCGTTTTGAGAAACACAGGCAGCCAGCTCCTCCGCCGGCAGCCTTCCCCGAAGGTCTTGTGCTCGAACGCCTACTCTCATATGATCATCCGCTCCTTTTCTATCGGAAAGCCGTGTCTTTTTCCCGGCTTTTTTTGACTAATTCAGGCCGAATTCCCCGACCTTTCCAAACAGCAGCCGTACTTCTCCGCGCAGTCCGCGGTGTTCTTCCTGACAAAGGGCAGGGTCCTGCTGTAAGAGCGCCTTTGCAACCGCCTGTGCCTGCTGCAGGACCTCCATATCCGCATGCAAATCCGCAATTTGCAGCTGCGGCAGTCCGTGCTGGCGGTTTCCGAAAAAGTCACCCGGTCCGCGCAGCCGTAAATCTTCGTCTGCAATTCGGAAGCCGTCATTCGTCTGGCACATAATGCGCAGACGGGCAAGCGCTTCCTCGTTTTGCGCGTCCGAAACCAAAATACAGGTGGATTTATGCACGCCGCGTCCGACCCGTCCGCGCAGCTGGTGCAGCTGTGAAAGGCCGTAACGCTCCGCATTTTCAATCATCATGATCACCGCATTCGGCACATCGACGCCGACCTCCACAACCGTTGTGGAAACCAGAATATCCAGTTCCCCTGCCGAAAACGCCGACATCACAGCGTCCTTTTCTTTGGGTTTCATTTTTCCGTGCAATAGCCCAATTCGGCACCCCGTAAAAATCGGCTGTTGCTTTAGCGATTCACAATACGCCTGCGCACTTGCGAGTTCTCCGTTTCCTTCTTCCACCAAAGGACAAATGATATAGCATTGCCGCCCGGTATCAATATGCTTTCGCAGATACCGAAACGCGCGCAGCCGTTTTTCGCTGGTAATCGCATACGTGTCGACTTTCTGCCGGCCTGGCGGCAACTCATCCAAAACGGAGACTGCCAAATCGCCGTAAATCATCAGCGCCAGCGTACGCGGAATCGGCGTCGCACTCATCACGAGCAGATGCGGTTCCTGACCCTTTGCGGAAAGCGCTGCACGCTGCGCTACACCAAACCGGTGCTGTTCGTCCGTAATGACAAGCGCCAACTGCCGGAATACGACCTCTTCGCCGAGCAGTGCATGGGTTCCGATCAACAGGGAAATCTCCCCGGTACGAAGCGCCTCGAAAAGTTTCGTACGTGCCTTTCCTTTTACAGAACCGGTCAGCAGCTCTACCCGGATTCCGGCTGGTTCCAAAAGAGAAGAAAGGGACCGGAAATGCTGCTGCGCTAAAATTTCGGTCGGCGCCATCAGTGCGCTCTGCATTCCGGCGCGCGCCACCGCGTAACAAAGCGCCGCTGCCACCGCAGTTTTTCCGCTTCCCACATCGCCCTGCAGCAGACGGCTCATCGGAAACGTTCCATTCATATCTGCCATCGCCTCTAAAACTGCCCGACGCTGCGCGCCGGTTGGCGCAAATGGAAGAAGCGCAAAAAACGCCTCCGCACACGGTGGAATCCGCAGCCGATTTTCTGCACGATTGCGCTCACGCAGCATCAATAGCCCCAGCTGCAGCACCAAGAGTTCTTCAAATACGAGCCTGCGTCGCGCTTCTGTAACCTCTTCCATCGTTGCAGGAAAGTGGATTTTCTGCAGGGCAAAGCGCAACTGGCACAGTGCGTACCGGATGCGGATTTCTTCCGGAATCGGATCCCGCAGCACTTCCGGCAGCAGCAAAAATGCGTTTTGTACGGCTTTCCCAATCAGACGCGAAGAAAGCCCCTCGGTTTGCGGATAGATCGGAATAATCGGCAGGCAGGCTTCCGCAGGGTCAAATTCCGGCACCGTCATTTCCCGGCGCAAAAGCGTCCCTGTGATCTTTCCATGGAACAGATAGTCGTTGCCCTCCAGAAGCAGATTTTTTACATAGGGATTGTTAAAAAAGGTAACCGTCAAATCGCGGACACCGTCCGTCACAATAGTCCGGTAAATGACCATTCCCTGTCGGATACGCGTTTCTGAAACCCGGGAAACTACCGTTCCGCGAACCGTGCAAACCTCCTGAAGCGGTGCCCGGTCAATCGGCAGCGGACAACTCCAGTCCTCATAATTTCTCGGATAAAAACGCAGCAAGGCGCCGACGGTCGGCACACCAAGCTTTTGAAACAGCTTCGCGCGCTTCTCGCCGACGCCTTTTAATTCCTGGATCTCTTTTTCAAACAGAGATGACATTTGCCTTCCGACGGATCACCGCCCGCCGGGGGCAGGATCAATACTCCTTCCGAATTATTCAACCGATACGATGAAATAGTAAACCGGCTGTCCGCCGTTAATGAGTGTCACCTCGACGTTTTCACTCACCTTGGAGCGAATCCGATCATAAGCTTCCTGCGCTTCCTGCTCGGTAACATCCTCACCGTAAATAATCGTCACAAAGGATGTATCTTTGCTGACCATTGACTTTGTCAGGCGGTACACCGTGTGGACAGGATCCTTTTCCACCATGGTCAATTTCCCGTTGCGCATGCCGAGAATGTCGTTCTGGTGGATCTTATGGCCGCCGAACTCCGAATCCCGCGCCGCAAACGTGACCTGCCCGGTTTCAACCGCGCTGGCAGCTTCCATCATATCCTCCACATTGCGCTCCACAGGCACTTCCGGGTCAAACGCCAATAGTGCAGACATGCCCTGCGCAATGGTTCTCGTCGGCACGACAACCACTTCGCGGTCAGTCACCAGCGGAACGGTTTGTTCTGCAGCCAAAATAATATTTTTATTGTTCGGGAACACATAAACCGTCTTTGCCGGTGTTGCCATCACAGCAGCCAAAATATCGTTCGTGCTGGGATTCATTGTCTGGCCGCCACTGACGACCTGCGCGCAGCCAAGATCGGTAAACAAGGTGTGCAGACCTTCGCCGGCCGCTACTGCAACGAACCCATAATCTTCCGTCGGATCCGCCGGTGCGAGGGCTTCTTCGGCAGCCTTGGCCTTTGCCTGCTCATTTGCAAGCGCTGCCTTGCGGTGCTGCTCTTTCATATTCTCAATTTTTACCGTCAAAAGCTGTCCAAATTCCAATGCCTTTTGCAGTGCGTTTCCAGGATTTTCCGTATGCACGTGAACCTTAATGATATCGTCGTCGTCTGCAACCACAACACAGTCGCCGATCGTCTCGAGATATGCGCGCAATTCCATTGAATCCTCGCATTTTTCCGGTTCACGGCCAATGATGCATTCGGTGCAGTACGTAAAATTGATTTCCTGATCAAATTCCGCCGCTGCATTGCGGAAGAAATCATCTCCGCCAGCCGGTGCAGCTTCCGCGTCCTCTTTTTCAATCATAACGCCGTCCTGCATCACGCTGCGCATGCCTTCAAAAATCAGGCACAGCCCTTTTCCGCCGGCGTCGACAACACCTGCTTTTTTCAGTACCGGCAAGAGCTTCGGCGTTTCCTCAAGTGCAGCCTCTGCGCCGCGGCAAATGGCGGCCCAAACAAACAGCGGATCCGCGTCTTCCTCCAGCGCAATCCGGCCTTTTTCACACGCAACACGCGCCACAGTCAGGATGGTTCCTTCCGTCGGCTTCATCACTGCTTTGTATGCAGCCTCTACACCGATAGCCAGCGCATCAACAAAGTCCGCCCCGGTCGCCGCAGCCTTTCCCTCCAAGCCTTTTGCAAATCCTTTAAAAAGCAGAGAAAGGATCACGCCGGAATTGCCGCGTGCCCCGCGCAGCATCGCCGATGCAGCTGTTTTCGCGACGTCCGCTGCATTGACGCTATCCAACATTCCGAGTTCCTGCGCGGCAGCGCTCATGGTCATCGACATATTGGTTCCCGTATCACCGTCCGGCACCGGGAAAATATTCAGTTCGTCAACCGCAGTCCGGTTTTTCAAAATATGATTGGCGCCCGAGATGATGGCGTTCTTTAATACAGCTCCATCGATCATGCTTAGCACTCCTTTTAAGCAGAGATTTACGGGTACGACCCTATCGGCGCACCACGCCTATTTAAAAATTATAGCATAATTATTCTTCCAATTCAACTGCTTTCTTGCGCAGGATCGGATCCAAATTTTAAAAAAGATTCAGCCGCTCCACAGAACGGGTTTTGCCGGTTTTTTCATCGATCTCAAATAAAACCGCATCCATCCGGCAATCTCCCTCCGGCACCGAAAAACGCACCGGCATATGGGAAAGGTATTTCTCGATCACCTGCTCCGGTTTTACACCGAGAACCGAAAGAATCGGGCCCGTCATTCCGACATCTGTCAGATAACCGGTTCCATTCGGCAGGATCGTCTCGTCGGCAGTCGGCACATGGGTATGGGTGCCGAAAACAGCAGATAATTTTCCATCCAGATAAAAGGCAAGCGCCCGTTTTTCGCCGGTTGCTTCTGCATGGAAATCCAAAATGACCGTTTTGGGCAGCTCCGTCTCCCGAAGAAGCTGATCCATTGTCTCAAACGGCGAGCGGAGATTCTCCATAAATGCTGTGCCCATCAGGTTGATCACACCAATTTGATATTTTCCGCGATCCAATATACAGACACCGCGTCCCGGTGCACTGGCAGGAAAATTGGCCGGCCGCAAAAGAAACGCATGTTCTTCCAACATGGAATAAATCTCTTTCCGCCGAAACACATGGTTTCCGGTTGTGATAACATCTGCCCCGCTTGCAAACAAATCCTCAGCGGAATCCGGCGTAATTCCATTTCCGTCAGCCGAATTTTCTCCATTTACAACGACCGCATCGATGGCTTTTTCTCTTTTAAGACGCGGCAAGCGTGAGCGGAGGAACCGACAGCCGATACTCCCGACGACGTCTCCGACACAAAGTATTTTCATGATGCTCCCCCATTCAGACACATATAAAATCTGCGGGTCCGCAGACCCGCAGATTCTTATTTTGCATATTCGATTGCACGGCTTTCCCGAATCATATTGACCTTAATCTGACCCGGATATTCCAGATCGCTTTCGATCTTCTTACAGATATCCCGTGCAAGCAAAACCATCTGATCATCGCTGATCACTTCCGGTTTTACCATAATCCGCACCTCGCGTCCTGCCTGGATCGCAAAGGAACGGTCAACGCCGTTGAAAGAGGAAGCAACTTCTTCCAGTTTTTCCAGACGTTTAATGTAGTTCTCAATATTTTCACGGCGTGCACCCGGACGTGCCGCAGAAATCGCATCTGCAGCCTGTACAATACAGGCAATGAACGTCTTTGGCTCTACATCGCCATGGTGAGCCTGAATGGCATGAATAATATTTTCATGTTCCTTATATTTTCTTGCCATTTCGACGCCGATATCGACATGGGAGCCTTCCATCTCGTGGTCAAGCGCTTTGCCGATATCATGAAGCAATCCCGCACGGCGGGCGCTGACCTGATCCAGTCCCAGTTCTGCCGCCATAATTCCCGAAAGATGGGCCACTTCCAAGGAATGCTTGAGTACGTTTTGTCCGTAGCTGGTACGATAGCGCAGACGGCCCAGTAGCTTGACAAGCTCTGGGTGGATGCCGTTGATGCCGGCTTCGATTACAACCCGCTCGCCTTCCTGCTTAATGGTTGCGTCTACTTCACGGCGCGCCTTTTCTACGGTCTCTTCAATCCGGGCCGGATGAATCCGCCCGTCTGTAATCAGACGCTCCAATGCGATTCTCGCGACTTCCCTGCGTACAGGCTCGAAACTTGACAGGGTAATCGCTTCCGGCGTATCGTCGATGATCAAATCCACGCCGGTAAGGGTTTCAATTGCACGGATATTCCGGCCTTCCCGGCCGATAATCCGTCCTTTCATCTCGTCATTCGGAAGCGGCACAACGGAAATCGCAGCCTCCGCCACATGATCCGCCGCACAGCGCTGGATAGCCATCGAAATGATCTCCCGCGCATTTTTCTCGGCCTCTTCATGCAAGCGCTGATCAATTTCCATGATCTTAACCGCTTTTTCATGCACCAATTCATCTTCCAGATTCTTCAAAAGATACTCTTTTGCCTGTTCAATCGTAAAGCCGGAAATTCGCTCCAACATGTCAAACTGGCTTTTTTTCACCGATTCAGCTTCTTTCAAGCGTTCATCGGCCTGGCGGTTTTTATTGGCCACAACCTGCTCTTTATTTTCCAGGCTATCCAGTTTTTTGTCGAGTGTTTCCTCTTTCTGCTGTACCCGGCGTTCTTGCCGCTGGACTTCTTTTCTGCGGTCATTGAGTTCCCGCTCCATCTCGTTGCGCATCCGATGGATTTCGTCCTTGCCCTCGAGTACCGTTTCCTTTTTCTTTGCTTCTGAGGTTTTAATCGCATCACTTACAATTCGTTTGGCTTCCTGTTCTGCGGAGCCGAGCAACGATTCCGCCTTCCGTTTCCGGTGATCTATCCCTGCCAGGAATGCAAGCCCCCCGCAAACAACCGCTGCGAGAACCGCAATTAAAATGCTTAGTCCAATGGGCACCGATTCATTTCCTCCTTGTTTTCTAAAGTTTTTTTATAAAGTTCTTTTTTAATTTGCAAACGGGTGCATCAACCCCGCGTATACAAAGTTCCTGTACATTAATAATTGTATACTTCTGCTATCGAACTGTCAAGAAAAATGGAAATAAAGTTCCAAAAACATTCCGACTTGATTTGCAACATTTTTGCAACAAAGCAGACAGGCCTCCCGTTTGCCTTTGCAAAGGGAGGCCTGAAAAATAGGTTTTAAGCGCGTTTTTCCGCGACTTCTTCTTCCAATTTTTTGAGGAAATCCGGATAGGAAACCGCACCGAGGTCTCCTTCCTTGCGGCTGCGCACAGAAATGGTTTCGCTTTCCGCTTCTTTGGCGCCGACAACTGCCATGTATGGAATTTTCTGCATCTGTGCAGAACGGATTTTGTATCCGATTTTTTCGTTATCCAGGTCAATTTCCGCACGAATTCCTGCCTCTGTCAGGCGATCGTAGACCTGTTTTGCGTACGCATGCTGTTTTTCGCTAATCGGCAGAATTTTCACCTGCACAGGCGCCAGCCAGAGCGGGAATGCCCCGGCATAGTGCTCGGTCAGGATGCCGATAAAGCGCTCGATGCTTCCGAATACAACGCGGTGAATCATCACCGGACGGTGTTTCTGTCCGTCAGCGCCGGTATAGGTCAAATCGAAGCGTTCCGGCATCTGATAGTCGAGCTGGATCGTTCCGCACTGCCAGGTTCTTCCGATCGAATCCTCCAGGTGGAAGTCAATCTTCGGGCCGTAGAACGCACCGTCGCCAGGATTGATGACAAAATCCATTCCCTGGTCGGTCAGCACTTTTTTCAAGATGTTTTCAGACATGACGCGCATTTCTTCGGAACCGATAAAATCCTCCGGACACGTGGAGAGTTCCACATGATATTTGAAGCCGAAAACTTTATAAACGCTGTCGATCAGCTTGATGACACCCGCAACTTCGCTTTCAATCTGATCTTCTGTCATAAAGATATGCGCATCATCCTGCGTAAAGCAACGAACCCGCATCAGACCATGCAGCGCACCGGAAAGTTCATGCCGGTGTACCAGACCCAGCTCTGCAACGCGCAACGGCAGATCCCGATAGGACCAAAGCTTCCGCTTATAAGCCAGCATGCCGCCCGGGCAGTTCATCGGCTTGATCGCATAATCTTCGCCGTCAATTTTCGTGAAATACATATTTTCTTTGTAGTGATCCCAGTGCCCGCTGCGGTGCCAGAGCTCCTCGTTGAGGATAATCGGCGTGCTGATCTCTTCATAGTTCCACTTGCGGTGGACGCCACGCCAGAAATCCAAAAGCTGGTTGCGCAGAATCATTCCTTTGGGGAAGAAGAACGGGAATCCCGGGCCTTCGTCCATAATTGCAAACAGGTCAAGTTCTTTTCCAAGCCGGCGGTGATCCCGCTTTTTGGCTTCTTCGAGTCGAACGAGATATTCGTCCAATTCAGATGCCTTCGGGAATGCAATTCCGTAAATACGCTGCAGCATCTTATTTTTGGCATCTGCGCGCCAATACGCTCCTGTACAGTTAGTAAGCTTTACCGCCTTTACAGATCCAGTGGACATCAGGTGCGGTCCGGCGCAAAGATCGGTGAAATCGCCCTGGCGATAGAGAGAGATCTTCTCGCCTTTGCCGGAATGTTCCTCAATCAGTTCAACTTTGTACTTCTGTCCGTCCTTCTCCATCAGAGCCTTTGCCTCTTCCGGGGAAAGCTCAAACCGCTCAAGCGGCAGATTCTGCTTGATAATTTTTTTCATTTCTGCTTCGATTTTCTCGAGATCTTCCGGTGTTATCGAACGCGGCAAGTCAAAATCGTAGAAAAATCCGTTTTCAATCGCCGGTCCGATTCCGAAAACCGTTTCCGGAAACAGATGCTTCACCGCCTGTGCCATAATGTGCGAACAGGTATGCCAGTACGCCTTTTTTCCGTCATCCGAATCAAATGTCAGGATTTCTACTTCACAGTCCTCCGTGACCGGCGTACGCAGATCTGCAAGCTCCCCATTGATTTTTCCAACACAAGCGGCTTTGTACAGGCCCGCGCCGATCGACTGCGCAATTTCTGCAATCGTCGTTCCGGCTTCGTACTCCTTGATGCTTCCTTTCAGATTGACCTTTATCATATTGTGTCTGCTCCTTTCAACTTTCTTTCAAACTCAAAAAAGCCCGCCCCTGAAAATTCCAGGGGCGGGCAATGATTCCCGCGGTTCCACCCAAGTTCAGCATACAACGTTTGTATACCCTCAACGGCCGATAACGGTGCCAATCCGCTGCACCTTTGGCCTATCCTATAAGTAAGCGTTCGGCACAGAGCTCCGGGGCGGTATCCGTGTGGATCTTCTTCTGCCGCAGACGCTTTCAGCCCAGGCGTCTGCTCTCTGCTGCAAAACAAATCCGGATTCCCCATCACAGCAAGCATTTTATCTTTGATCTTGTCCTTATCATAGCACTACCACACACTTGCTGTCAAGGGATTTCCCGCAGCCAGCAAGCCTGTTTTTCCAAAGAAAAGCGAGACCGCAGCAGCAGTCCCGCTTTCCAATGCATACAGTGGATTAAAATTAATACATGCCGCCCATGCCGCCGTCAGCAGGCATTGCCGGTGCTGCCGGAGCGGGTTCCTTCTTGTCAGCGACCAGAGATTCTGTCGTAAGAACCATCGTCGCAACGGACGCAGCATTCTGGAGTGCAGAACGCGTAACCTTTGTCGGGTCTACGATGCCCATGGAAATCATGTCGCCATAAACTTCATCCAGCGCATTGAAGCCATAGCCAACCGTTGCTTTGCTCTTGAGCGTCTCGACGATCACGGAGCCTTCCAGACCAGCGTTTGCCGCGATCTGGCGAACCGGCTCTTCCAGAACCTTCAGGACGATCTTTGCGCCGACCTTCTCGTCTTCGTTCTCAATTCCGTCCACATAAGCCTGGACAGCCGGAATTGCATCGACCAGAGCCGTACCGCCGCCTGCGACGATACCCTCTTCAACAGCAGCCTTCGTTGCCGCGAGCGCATCCTCAATGCGGAGTTTCTTTTCCTTCATTTCCACTTCGGTTGCCGCGCCGACTTTGATGACTGCAACGCCGCCGGAGAGCTTTGCAAGACGCTCCTGAAGCTTCTCACGGTCAAAGTCAGAAGTCGTTGTCTCGATCTGGCTGCGGATCTGATGGACACGCGCCTTGATCTCGTCGGACGCACCAGCGCCATCGACAATGATGGTGTTTTCCTTGTCAACTTTTACCTGACGTGCACGGCCGAGTTGAGAAATATCGGTTTCCTTCAGATCCAGGCCGAGTTCGTCGGAAATCACTTCGCCGCCGGTGAGGACCGCGATATCACGGAGCATTTCTTTTCTTCTGTCGCCGAAGCCCGGAGCCTTTACGGCAACACAGGTAAAGGTGCCGCGCAATTTGTTGAGGATCAGGGTCGTCAGCGCTTCGCCTTCTACATCTTCCGCGATGATGAGAAGCTTTTTGCCGGCCTGGACAATTTTCTCCAGCAGCGGAAGGATTTCCTGAATGTTGGAAATCTTTTTATCGGTAATCAGAATATAAGCGTCGTCAATCTCTGCGACCATCTTATCGGTATCTGTGACCATATACGGCGTGATATAGCCGCGGTCAAACATCATACCTTCCACAACTTCGGAATACGTTTCCGCGGTTTTGGACTCTTCTACAGTGATAACACCGTCAGACGTTACTTTTTCCATTGCTTCCGCAATCAGCTTGCCGATCGTGGCGTTTGAAGAAGAAACTGTCGCAACACGCGCGATATCCTCGGAACCGCTGACCTTCTTGGAATGCTCTGTAACAGCCTTCACAGCTGTATCCACAGCACCCTGAACGCCTTTCCGGAGGATCATCGGGTTTGCACCAGCGGTTACGTTCTTCATGCCTTCGCGGATCAGAGCCTGCGCAAGCAAGGTAGCTGTCGTCGTACCATCACCAGCAACGTCATTCGTCTTGATGGAAACTTCCTTAACCAGCTGTGCGCCCATGTTCTCGAACGGATCTTCGAGTTCGATTTCCTTCGCAATGGTCACACCATCGTTGAGGATCAGCGGCGCGCCGAATTTCTTATCCAGCACAACATTGCGGCCCTTCGGTCCAAGTGTAATTTTCACGGTATCAGAAAGCTGATTGATGCCGTTAAGCAATGCTTTTCTTGCATCCTCGCCATAAATAATTTGTTTTGCCATATCGATCGTTCCTCCTAATTCTATGGTTCTATCGCCGCTCCCGCTCTTTTTCGGAATACGGCCGTTTTTCGTTTAGAATTATTCTACAACTGCCAAAACATCAGACTGACGCACGATGGTGTATTCTTCGCCGTCGAGTTTGATCTCGGTGCCGGAGTATTTGCTTGTGATCACGCGATCGCCGGTTTTGATGTACATCTCAACCTCTTTGCCATCCACAACACCGCCCGGGCCAACTGCGATGACCTGTGCAATCTGGGGCTTTTCTTTTGCAGAACCAGCAAGCACAATGCCGCTCTTCGTGGTCTCTTCTGCTTCTTCCATTTTAATCAGGATTCTGTCTGCAAGTGGTTTAATGGTCATAATAAAACGTCCTCCTTAAAAAATTAATTGCACATTCAGTTTAGCACTCGTTTCTCTTGAGTGCTAAAGCTATTTTACCCTCTCATACTGGAAAAATCAAGAGGAATTTCTGAAATTTTTTGGATTTCACAATTTTTTTACATTTCCGGAAGAGAAACTGTCCGCACAGCTTACCGGAAATACATATAAAGTTGGCAGGAAAGCATGCCGTTATACAGTTTTCGGCGCCGGTCCGCAGGTCTGCCAAAACAGGACTCAAATTCATGGTCCGGACTGATCACCGTGTAGCTCCACCCACGCTTTTTGACAAACACCTTTCCCATGGTCCGGTAAATCTCCTGGGCCTGCCGAATATCTAAAAGCCGCTCTCCATAAGGCGGATTGCAGATCACGCAGCCGTATGGGCTGTCCGAGGAAAACGCGTCTATCGCGCGCTGCTCTACGGTAATTCGCGCACTGACGCCCGCCTTTTTGGCATTCTCCTGCGTCAAAGCAACCGCCTCCGGATCCAAATCGTACCCATAGGCGCGGAACGATACATCGCGGCGGATTTGATCGCAGGCACGGTCCCGCTCCTGCCGCCACACCTCCTGCGAAATGCCATTCCATTTTTCCGCCAGGAACCGGCGCCGCAGTCCCGGTGCAATATTGAGCGCATACATGGCAGCTTCGATCAGGATCGTCCCGGAACCGCAAAACGGATCAAATACCGTCCCATCTGTCCGAACACGGGCAAGATAGGCCATTCCGGCTGCAAGCGTCTCTTTGATCGGCGCCTCCGTGGCGTTTGCACGGTAGCCGCGCTTGTGCAGGCCGATTCCGGATGCATCCAGCATCAGGGTTGCCGTATCTTTCATCAGCAAGAAGTGGATCGGGTACCGCGCGCCGGTCTCCTCAAACCACGAGATCCCGTATTTTCCGCGCAGCCGATCGACAACCGCTTTTTTAATAATGGATTGGCAATCCGGAACACTCGCAAGCTTCGAGTGCAGGCTATGCCCTTTGACCGGAAACGCGTCCTGCTTTCCGATCCAGCGTTCCCACGGAAGCGCTTTGACGCCTTCAAACAGCTCATCAAATGTCCGGGCAGGGAATTGGTCCATCACGATCAGAATCCGCTCTCCAAACCGTGAGCAGAGATTGGCTCTTGCCAGCATCTCCGGCCCGCCCGTAAAGAACACACGGCCGTCCTGCGCGGAAACTTCTTCCGCCTCAAAAGATTTCAGTTCCGCAGCAACCGGGCCTTCCATTCCAAGCAGACAGGTGCTGACCATCCGGATTTTTTCACAACCATTTTCCATCGATTTTTCCTCATTTCCATGCTTATCCGCTGTCCCAGTATACCACACCGCAAGGAGAAAAGAAAGCGGCATTCAAAAAGAGCCGCCGGTCACATTGTTCCCGTGACCGGCGGCTTGCTGGATTTTTACAATTCTGCGGGACATCTATCCAATAGAGCCCGTGATTTTTGGCTTGTCAAAACATCTGACGCAGCACCTTAAGTTTAGGCTTCGTCCGGCTCTAGAAGGCCGTAGTTGCCATCTTTTCTCCGGTACACGACGTTAATTTCCTCGTTTTCTGTATTCCGGAACATAAAGAACTGGTGACCAAGCAGATTCATCTGCAGGATGGCTTCTTCAACGCTCATCGGTTTGACTGCAAAATGTTTGGTACGGACAACCTCGAACGTCTCATCCTCCTCCGGCGCAAGGGACTCCTGCGCAATATAATCATCCAATGCCGCAGAATGGATCTGTTTGTCCAGACGCGATTTGTTTTTTCGAATCTGTCTGCCCAGCGCCTGCATAACCTGGTCAAGGGCATCGTTCATTTCAAAGTCGGTCGCCTCCGCACGGTAAATCATTCCGCGCTGCTGAATGGTAACCTCAACCGTCTGACGATTTCGCTCCAGCGTAACCGTGACGGTGGCATCTGCATCTTCGTCAAAGATCCTCTCAAAACGGGAAAGTTTTTTTGAAACAAGGGTCTTAAAGTTGTCGCGAAGGGTCACTTTTCTGCCGATAATTTTCACGTTCATGCAATCATCTCCTGCTTTCAAAGTCGCACAGAAAAAGCGTTTCCGAATCCCTTCTTTTTCTGTGCTGAATCACTTTCCTTGTCTGTATTATATCACATGCATCCAAAAGATCCAATAGATTCCATGAAATTTTCTTTAACTATTCATAAACATTGGCATTGATTGCATGTGCAGAGCCCGCTTCTGCGCTGTTCACCTGCCCGTTCGACCGCGTTTTTGCGTTCGGCCGTTTTTCACTGCAAAATTGGAATGGCTTTTATTTTAGCTGAAATTGTATTCACGAGCGGGATGCCCGGCCGATAAAACAACCCATTCTGACAAAAAAACAGGAACCCTTACAGAAAGGTTCCTGCTGCACTTTTATCGATTTTTCATCCGCGTCCGGATCCGCCGTGCCGTCCGGAGCCGCCGCGCTTGGAATCCATGCACCGTTTGAGATCCGACATTTTTTCGTCGCTGGCCTGTTTAAACCGGGACATCATATCCTCAAAGCTGCCGCCTTCCACCGTGCGCTTCTGCCACTCATAATTTCCCGGACGTTCCGGGCGCGGCTGACGCGGTGCAGGACGGAACTCTCTTCTCGGCGGCGGATCCATTGCCTTCTTAATCGAAAGGCTGATTTTTCCGTCTTCGCTGATTGAAAGCACCTTGACCTTGACCATCTGGCCTTCTTTCACATGATCCCGAATTTCCTTCACGAATACCGGCGCAATTTCCGAAATATGAACCATTCCCGTTTTGTTTCCGGGCAGCTCTACAAACGCGCCAAATTTTGTAATACCAGTCACTTTTCCTTCGACGATTGCCCCAACTTCAAACTGCATAGAGTCCTGTTTTCCTCCTTAAATTCCCATTTGCGTACTATTTGCCGGAAATATTGATAAAAATCCGCTCTCCGGGCTTCGCGTAATCCAGTTTTTCCCGTGCGATCTGTTCGATATAATCGTCGTCTCCGGATTCCAAATCCGCACCGGATGTCTGATTGGTAATTTCCTTGATCATAATTTGCTGTTGCAAATTTTCCAGTTCCGTCTGTTTCTGATTGATTTGGATCTGTAGACCGATCAAGGTTGCCACCACATAAATCAAAAAGGCAATCAGTGAGATTCGCAGCAATGCACTCCGCTTCAATTTTCTTTTTTTGACTTCTTCCATCGTTCAGGAGCACCTTCCTTTCGCCAAACGATTCTTCTGCAGCAACCGCCATTCAAGCCGTCTCTTTGCAAAACAGCGTCCGAATTGCGCTTTGTGCCGCAGCCGTTTGTACCCAGAATACCACGTTCCTCCCGCTTTTTTTAAGACTTTTTGAGGTATTGACATGATGATTATACAATAACCGCTCTACACTTTTCAAGGCTTTTTTTGCGAAGAATGTGATTTTTGCGCACATTCTCTTGATTTTTGTATTTTTTGGCCGACCTGCTTAAAGATTCTTGTAAAAAACTGGCAAACGGGACTGAAAATTCGCCGTTTCCAAAAGGTATCCACCGCACGCAAAATACGCAGTAGCAGACGGGCAAGACGAATGGTAATTTCCCCCAGTGTCAAAAAGTACGCACACATGCCGAGTCCTTCGCCGGCCAGCAGATAAAACCGAAGGATTCCGCTGTTTGTTGCAAGCGAAACCAAAAAAGTCACCACTGCTGAAACCGAAAAGAATAGGAGATCCTGCAAAAACACAGATCGGCGGCGCGGGTGCAAGAGCGCCCGGGAAATCCGAAACACATCATAAAAAAGCGCAAGCAGAACTCCCGCCACACAGGCCAGCAGAAATCCCGCCGCAGGATCCGAATAAACCGTCTCCAACCGAGGATCCTCCTACCTGAAAATTCTTGAAAAGACCGAGCCCGTGGGCTGCGGTTCCGAATAGGCCATGGAGACAATCTCCCCTGCCAGGGTCAGTTCCCCGCTTTCCACGCTCAGTTTATTGATTTTCAGATCCTTTCCCCGGATTACCAGCTCGCCATAATCGGTATACGCCACAACGACCTGATCGTCAAAGCTATCCACATTGGAAACGCCTGTCGCCGTAAGCGCCTGCCGGTTCTCCAAAATCAGCGTATGCGGAACTCTTACCGCCTTTTTCTCTTCCGCCATTGTTCCTGCCTCCCAAACCTGATTCAATTGCAGCACGGAATACTTCCATACGTCTACTGCCATTGTATGCAGGTCCGGAGCGTGCATATGTTAGTTTTCGGATAAAATCCGATACATGTCTGCGGCCTCTTCTTTCCGGACATGCTCACTTAAAGAAAGAACCTCCGCTTTCAGCGTCCGGCTGCCGAACTGCAATTCGAGCACATCGCCCACTTTGACATCATAAGATGGTTTGGCCGGTTTTCCGTTTACCATCACCTTTCCGGCGCCGCACGCATCATTCGCTACCGTCCGGCGCTTAATCATCCGGGAGACCTTTAAATATTTATCCAGTCGCATTCTATTTTCCTTTCTATATGCTATTGTGTCATCGGCAAGCCGCATTTCGTCCCTACCGTGCCTTCCCGTCCGCAATCCAGTTTCTGCAATTTGAGAGATCGCATCGCCCAAACCGGAAGGAAACTTCCGCAAATATGCGTCTGCACAAGCACAAACAGAAAATAAATGCGTCAGCCGATCGTCCTGATACAAAAAAGGGGCAACGGGGAAATTACCCACCGTCGCCGCCTTTTAAAAATCTTGCCTGCTTATTTGCTTACCGCGTCTTTGAACGCCTTACCAGCCTTAAATGCCGGAGAATTCGACGCTGCAATGGTCATCGGCTCATTGGTTCTGGGATCGCGCCCCTGACGCTCGCTGCGGTGACGAACCTCGAACGTGCCAAATCCAACGATCTGAACCTTTTCATCCTTTGCCAGACTTTCCATAATAGAATCAAAAACAGCATTCACAACGCTGTCAGCTTCTTTCTTCGAAACAGCCGTTTTCTGTGCAACCATTGCAATCAATTCGGTCTTATTCATTTTGAGTTCCTCCATCTTCCTTTTTTCATTGTTTATGATTCACCGACCATTGCCGGGAACTTCCTTTTCTTTCTGCGCAGTTTCCGCTTTTGCTGCCTCCCAAAGCTTGTCCAGTTCTTCTTCGGAAAGCCCTTCCAGCTTTTTTCCGGAAAGGATCGCCTTCTGCTCTGCACGATCAAACCGATCAATAAATTTTTCGCAGGAAGCAAACAGCGCTTCTTCCGGATCCACCCGCAAATGACGGGCCACGTTGACGACCGAGAAAAGCAGATCTCCGATCTCTTCTTTGCAGCGCTCCTGGGTTTCACTTTTCGCTGCCCCGCGCACCTCCGAAAGTTCTTCCGAGACTTTTTCAAGCGCCGCTTCGACGTTTTGGAAGTCGTATCCGGATTTCGCAGCCTTTTTCTGCACCTTTTCACTGCGCATAAGTGCCGGAAGCGCAGGAGAAACGCTGTGCAGAACTTCTGTCTGCGTTTTTTGAGACTTGGACGCCTTTTTAATCGCATCCCAATTCCGGAGGACATCCTCTGTGCCCGATACTTCTACATCGCCGAACACATGCGGATGACGCAGCACCAGTTTTTTCGCCAGTCCGTCCACAACGTCTGAAAAGTCGAATACACCGGCTTCTGCTTCCATCTGTGCATGCAGAAGCACCTGTAAAAGCACATCGCCAAGTTCTTCGCAAAGCAGGGTGTTGTTTTCCGTATCGATAGCTTCCAGCGCCTCATAGGTCTCTTCAATAAAATTCGCGCGAATGCTCTTGTGCGTCTGTTCACGATCCCACGGACATCCGCCCGGCGCACGAAGGATTCGGACAATTTCCAACAGATCTTCTGTCCCGTATTTTTCTTTTCGAACAAACCCCATATCCGACATTCCTTCTCCAAAGACGTGTATAGATATATTACCCTATCCAATGGTGTTTTTCAAGTACTTTTGCAATTTTTTGTCCTTTCGGAAGCATTAAGACATCGTCTTTTGAAATCGCTTTGAACAACACCAGGGCAATCACATAAACCACGCATGCAAACAGAATTGCCGCCAGCGTCAAATATTTCTCATACCCAGGCAAAACCCGGACGCCAAGCGTATACGATCCCCACGCAGCCGCAGCACACAGCACCGCCGCGAGGAGCGGTTTTAAAAAGACAGAGACCATATTGGGAACAATATGTGTAATTTTGCACAGGCAAACAACCGCCGCCACCGCTGCAAACGCATAGCACACCAGGGTTCCGACGCCTGCACCGAGGACGTTAATTTCCGGAATTCCGGAAAGCACATATGTCACAACCATTTTCACCAGCAAACCGACACAGAGAATCTTTACCGGCAGATCGACCCGGCCAACCGCCTGCAGCATACTGTTGAGCGGTGTTCCAAGCGACGCAAAAATCGCAGCGATTCCCATGATAATCAAAATCATCGCCGTAATTTCCACTGCGCCGCGATCTCCGTAAATCAATTTAGAGATCGGAAATGCCAGCGCGCTCATTCCGAGACCCGCCGGAATGCTGAACAGTGCGGTAATCCGAATGACCGCCTCCATGCTGGACTTGATTTCCCCGGGTTCTCCCCGCGTCCAGGCTGCTGTCATGCTTGGCAGCGCGCTGATTCCAAATGCCTGCGTAATCGACGGCACCAGCATATAGAGCGTCAGTGCATTGGTATAGCATCCGTAGAGCAAATTCGGAATCGTATCCGGAACCTCCAGGTTCCGCTGCGGAATCAGGCCTTCGTACATCGCATACATGGCTCCAGGCGCAGTGTCCACAATATTTTTAATCCGCGTCTGCAGGAAGGTCGTATCAATCAGACCTGCAATATTGATGGCAATCGCGCCGATTCCGATCGGAACCGCCGTTTTGATCAGGATCCTGGCCGTTCTTCCTACCGTTTTCGGTCTGGGCGATTCTTTAATTTGCGCAAGCCTCAGGCCGTCTCCACGCACCTTGTGGTAAATAAACAGATAGAAAAAGCTTAAAAACGAGCCAAAGGTAACGCCAAAAATCGCGCCCGCAGCAGCAAACGGGAACATCAGCGCTTTGGCATCTTCTATGGTCGGCGTCCCGCCGGACGCAGCTGAAACGGCAATGCCGAACACGGTACCGGAAGCAGAAAATTCACGCTGTCCGGTTTCCAGGATCAAATACGCCGCAGTCAGACCGAGCGCAAGCTTGCCCAGCGCCTCAAACACTTCGGAGATTGCCGTCGGATACATATTTCGGAGGCCCTCATAATATCCGCGGTAAATGGAAGAGAGACAGCTGAACAGTATCGCCGGAGAAAGCGCCAACATCGCATAGAGCGAAAGCGGATTGTTGATGATATTCACATAAATCCGGGCGCCAAAGAACATCACAAGGAATCCGACGCCGCCCGTTACGAGAAAGATCGGGATCGACGCGCGGTGAATTTGCCGAATATCACGAAAATTCCCCTTCGTGTAATTTTCGGACACCATTTTGGAGATTGCAATTGGGAAGCCCGCGGTTGCCAAACTGAAAATCGGGCTGTAAAAATTATACGCTGTGCCGAAATAGCCCATGCCCTCTTCTGTAATAATCCATGTCAGCGGCACCTTAAAGAGCATACCGATCAACTTGACAATCACAATGCTCAGCGTCAGAATCAGCGCACCGTGCAGGAAGCTCTGCTTTTTCGACTGCGCTTGCCGATTTTTGCTTCCGCGAGGCGCAAAATGCTTGGCCTTAGCCATTCAAACACATCCATTCTTTTCGAAGCTCTGCAAATCGGCGCAGGCATCCGAATCTGTTACAAAGAAAAACCAAACGATTTTTGTGGATTCTAATCGAGATCTGTCTCTTTTCCTCTACAAATGAAAAGAGGGGAAGTTTCCCCCTCTTTTTGCTCATTCTTCCGGTTTTTCGTCCAGTGCCGCTCCACAAGCACTGCAGAAAGCTGCATCTTCTGAATTTTCCTTTTTGCAGTTCCCGCACACTTTTTTGTGCCGCATCAGCAAAATCTGGGCATTGACCGCATCAAGCTGTTCATAGAGCTCGTCAATCAGTGCAATGCAGCTTTTCACCGCATCTTCCTCTTGTGCGCCTTCTTTTTTGGCTTGATAGAGAATTCTGCCAAGCTCCTGATATTTCTTATTGATTTCTCCGCTGATATCTGCAGCGTTAATCCGGAGCTTGGAGAGATCCACAAGTTCTCCTGCCTTTTTTCCAACCGCAGTTGCAGCAGATTTGGCATTCACAACAACATCGTCTAAAATTCCCATATTCATTTGCTCCTTCCTAAATTCTGCATGGAAACCACACAGTCTATGTTGATTGGATTTTCAAAGAAAGTCTTTCACCGAACCCAGAAATTGGGGATATCCGCCACGCTGGGTTCCCATGAAAGACGCCTTTTTTAAAGCAAAATACCGTCCGCCGTGCGCCAGCAGGGCGTGACTTTGAGGTTATTATAGCATCAAATCCCCAAAACTTCAACACGACATTCTTCCCTTTTATGAAGGATTCTTGAATTTTTTGCAAATTCATTGCCGATCAGGCGTCCTCCTCTTCAGTTTATGTCCAACTCCCGAAAATCATGCCTCCTGTCCGATGAACTCCCGCAGCAGAGAATTTTCCGGTACCATCGAGGACGGAATCGGTTCAAAGCGCATCAGGCGCGCTTCCAGATCCCGGGCCTTCCGGAACCAACGGCTATCCGGGGAAATTGCACGCAAAATGGGAATTGCCGCCCCGCGAAGCACGCACGGCTCATACATGTGAATAGAGTTGATCGTAATATCGCTTGTGTGGCGATACGGCCGAATGTACCGATCTTCGCCGCTGACCACTGTGCTCCACATCCCGAGCGTCTGTTCGGTCGACGCATTTCGTGTCGCATAATCCCGCACAATTCTGCGAATCAGCCGAAGATCCATCGGAGAAATGACCGTCCCGTTGGCATCCTTGATGCCCTGTTTGATGCTGACATAGATTTTCATAACCTGTTTTTCCGGCAAGCAACGGGTAAAAACTGGATTTAACGAATGGATCCCCTCCACTACGGCAACGCTGTCATCGCCAAGGACAATCTCCCGGGTTTCCGGTGCAGGTTCATGTTTCATAAAGTCAAACTGTGGAATTTCACATCGTTTTTCTTCCATCAGACACCGCAGGCAATCTTCCACCCGCTCAATATCCAGCGCCTCGACCGCTTCATAATCAAAACTGCCGTCCGGCAGGACCGGCGCGAGTCCCTCTCCGCGATAAAAATCGTCGAGAGAAATCGAAACCGCATGGATGCCCATTTCTTCCAAAACACCAATCAGCCGGTGTGCCGTCGTGGTTTTTCCGCTGCTGCTCGGCCCGGAAAGCATCACGATCCGGCATTCCTTACGATTGGCCGCAATGGTATGAGCCGCCGCAGCGAGATCTTCTGCAAACGCAAATTCCAGCTCATCAATCATTTTCTGCGGAAAATGCAGCGCCGCATCATTGATCTGCTCGAGATGGCTGACGTATTTCCGGTAACTGTTGCCGAAACTGTTCATAAAGCGTTTTCACCCGATCCTTTCTGGCCATCATTTCCGCATGCCGGGAAACATATTCGTAAGAATACTTGAAATTAAAAATCCGTTCCAAACGGTCGGAATACGGATCCTTGATTTTGGACACCGCACCTGCGCCGCATGCAAGGATTGTATGACATTCCTCCATGGTATAGACATTATAATGTCCTTCAAACCCCGGCTTGGCCCATCCGGTATTTTCAAGATTGCCCGCCGTGCGGCTCTGCCGGTAAAGATAATACGGCCGGTAGCCGGCCTCCGAGAGCATCTGATCCGCACAGCGAATCATGCGTTCTGCTGCCGCACGATCCCGATGGAACGAGCGGATCTCTTCCTCCTGCATCATCTTTGCCGCATGCTTGAGCGCCAGCGCATGAACCGTAATATTTTCCGGCGCCATCGAAATCACTTCCTGCAGCGTTTTCGCAAAACTCTCCGGCGTATCGCCCGGCAATCCGGCAATCAAATCCATGTTGATGGAGAAAAATCCCACTCCACGTGCGAGACGGTAGGCATCCCTTACCGCCTGCACGGTGTGTTTCCGGCCGATATTCCGCAGCACAGTTTCATTCATCGTTTGTGGATTGATGCTGATCCGATCGGCGCCATGCTGTCGAATCGTCTGCAGTTTTTCCAGCGTAATGGTATCCGGACGTCCTGCTTCCACCGTAAATTCCCGGCATGCAGAAAGGTCAAACGCATTCCGGACAGTATCAATCAGAGAGGCAAGCGCTTCAGCGTCCAGCGTTGTCGGCGTTCCGCCTCCGATATAGACCGATTCCAGGCGCAGCGAAAGCGCATTCGCAATTTCCGCCGTATGCAGAATTTCCTGACAAAGCAGCTTTACATATTCCGGGATCAGGCGCGCCGAGCGTTCTACCGTCTGCGAAACGAAAGAGCAATAGGAACACCGGGTCGGACAAAATGGAATCGAAATGTACAGGCTGAAAGACCGTGCATCGGTCTCTTGCAGAACAGGAAGCTCCCCTTCCATTGTCCGCTGTGCAATCCGGATTTTCTCCTCTGATACCAGCAGCTTCTCCCGGAACCATTTTTGCGCCTGTGATTCTCCGCGTTCTGCGCAAAGCTGCCGGTACAGCTTCACCGGGTGGATGCCTGTCAAAATTCCCCAGGCAGGCGTCTCTCCGGTTACAGTCTGCAAAACGCGAAACAGCGCCACGCCGAGTTTTCGCTCCTGCTCTTTTTCCGTGGCAGAAAGCGTACCGAAAGTCTGCTCCTTCTGTTCTCTGCCGTCCGGCATCCGGATCCGTGCGGAAAAGCTGCGCGCCTCTCCTTGCTGGGAAATCCCGGCATATACAAAGATCCCGTCCACTTCCGTCTCCGGTAATGTTTTGACGGTTGCAATTCGTTCGTAAGGAAAGAACAACCGGCATAAATTCTCCATTTCGTAATGAAAATCGTGTCCTTCAATCCAAAGGGTCAGCATGAAACGTCCCTCAAATACAGATTATTTCTTTTCTCATAAGAAAATGCGCTTTCCTCTCCATGTCCCGGATAAACCCGGAATTCTCCGGAAAGCGCGGCCAGTTTCCGGCAGGATTCCCGCATTGCATATCGATCTCCGCCCGGAAAATCCGTTCTGCCGATGCTTCCGGAAAGCACCGTATCGCCTGTAAAAAGCGCATCATCTGTCAAAAAGCAGCTGCTGCCCGGCGTGTGCCCCGGCGTATGCAGCACAGAAAATGACAATGCACCCACACAAATCTGCTCCCCGTCCCGGAACAGAACATCTGCTGAAAATGCCGGGCAGGGCAGGGCCGGCATCAAAGAGGACAGATTCAGACGGCTTTCCTGCGGAAATGCGCCATCCGCTTCGTGCAGATAAATCTTCGCATGCGTCTGCTCCGCAATTGCCTTGACCGACGCAATATGATCGAAGTGCCCGTGCGTCAAAAGAATCGCCCGGATCTCTTCCGCGTAGGGAAGCACCTTTTCTGCCGCCTCAAATCCGGGATCGATCACCGCGGCCGCTCCGCAGAGATCCCGCACAAGATAGCAATTTTCTCCCATGAAAGGATCGCAAAACCTGGTAATTTCCATAGTTCCTCCTTATGCGCGCCGCACCGAAAGCATTCCGTCAATGGAAGAAAGCTTCTGGATAACCCCCTGCAAATGCTCCGGCCCGTTCACCGTAATCGTCGCGTGGATCACCGCCGTACCGTTTTTGGTCTCTCTGGAATTGAGCGAATGCACAAACAGCCGCAGATTAAAAATCTGCTGTGTGATATCGACAAGCAGCCCCGGACGGTCGTCCGCAACCAGTTCCAAAGTCGACTTAAAGGACGTTTCATGAACTTCTTCCGCCCAATGTGCCTTGACCCAGCGCTCCGGTTCCGCACAGGAAGCAAGATCTGCCGGAACGTTTGAACAGCTGCGCTTGTGAATGGAAACGCCGAATCCGCGGGTAATGAAGCCGATAATTTCATCCCCCGGCAGAGGATTACAGCACCGGGAGAATTTAATCAGACAATTATCCATCCCGTCAATCAGCACGCCGCCGCTTGCACTTTTTTTCGCAGTCTGCGACACGGGCTGCTGCGTTTCTGGCGAAACCGACGCCAACGGTTTCTTATGTTTGGCGTATTCATCCTTCAGGCGCGGCATCAGCTTCCAAAGCTGAATTCCGCCATAGCCGATCGCAGAGTACAGATCATCCAGCGTTGCACAGCTGTGCTTTCGGCCGATGGATTCCAGAAGCGCGGTCATTTCCTCTTCCGAGAAAGAAATCCCGTTGCGCTTGAGTTCTTTCTCCAGCGCTGCCTTGCCTTCGATAATGTTCTCTTCGCGTTTTTCTTTTTTAAACCACTGCCGGATCTTATTGCGCGCACCGCTGGTCTTGACGATATTGAGCCAGTCGCGGCTCGGTCCGTGCGCCTCTTTTGTGGTGATAATCTCGATAATTTCGCCGGTGTGCACCACATAATCGATCGGCACAATGCGTTTATCCACTTTCGCGCCAATCATCCGGTTGCCGACTGCACTGTGAATTGCATAGGCAAAATCGATCACCGTCGCACCGGTCGGAAGGCTGATGACATCCCCCTTCGGCGTAAAGACAAAGACTTCCTCCGGCACGAGATCCATCTTAATATTGCGGACAATATCCGTTGCATCTTCGCTGTCATTTTGATTATCGAGCATCTGCCGAATCCACGCCAAACGCTTCTCCATGGAATCCTCTTTGGAGAGGCCCAGCTTATACTTCCAGTGCGCTGCAATTCCGTATTCTGCCATGTAATGCATCTGCCAGGTCCGGATCTGCACCTCAAACGGGATTCCTTCTTTGCCAATCACCGTTGTGTGAAGCGACTGATACATATTCGGTTTGGGCGTGGAAATATAATCCTTAAAGCGATTGGGCAGCGGCCGGAGCATATCGTGGATGATTCCCAGTACATTGTAGCAGTCGTTTACGGTATCGACAATGACGCGCACCGCGTAAATATCGTAAATTTCCTCCATGCTTTTGCCCTGGATAAACATTTTGCGATAAATTCCGTTGATGCTTTTGACCCGGCCCTCCAGATAGACGTTCGGAACCAATTCCGACACGCGTTCCCGGATCCGATCCTGCACGTTTTGGATAAACTTCATTCCGTCGCGGCTCCGGCTTGCCAGCGCGTTTTCGATCTCCTCATAGGCGATCGGATCGAGGTACCGTAAAGAGAGATCCTCAAGTTCTTCTTTCACCGCACGAATTCCAAGCCGGTGCGCAATCGGCGCGTATACTTCCATGTTTTCTAATGCCTTATCGCGCTGTTTTTGCGGCGGCTGGAACTGGATGGTCCGCATATTATGCAAACGATCGGCCAGTTTGATAATGATCACGCGGATGTCATCCGCCATCGCGATGAGCATCTTGCGGATATTCTCCGCCTGCTGTTCCTCCCGGGAAGAATATGGGATTTTCCCCAGCTTGGTCAGACCGTCAATCAAATTGGCGATGTTGTCCCCAAAGAGCTTGCGGATCTGCTCCAGTGTCCAGGGCGTATCTTCCACAACATCATGCAGAAGTGCCGCTACGACAGATTCCGAGTCCATACCGAGTTCGACAATAATACAGGCGACATTGAGCGGATGGATGATATACGGTTCTCCCGAGAGTCGTTTTTGATCTTTATGAGCAGATTCCGCCAAACGGTACGCGCGGTCAATCAGCGGGAGATCAAACTCCCGCTCACTTTTTTTCATTACGGAAAGCAGCGTTTCATAGGTAATCGCGCTTTTTCCATCCGAACCCTCTTTCATGCATTTCCACCATCCATTGTTAGTTGCTCCAAGTTCCTCAGTACTTTAGAAGCGAATAAGTCTTTCTTTTCTGAGACCGGAAGCAAACGAATTTCAAAAACGACCGTATCGGTCGTCAGCGTAATCAACTGACGTTCTGCAAACGTGTCCAGCGCCACCAGAAATTTTGCAAAGCCCTGCACGCCGCTGCGGCGGTAGAGCAGGAACGCGTCTCCGCTCCATCCTGCTGAACTTTTGAGGAAGCGGTACAACGCTGCAAACAATTCCCGGTTTGGAAGCAATTGCTGCTTTTCCGTCTGCGAAAGCGTTTCACCGCGCCGAAACGCTTCATAGAGACGCCACTGGGAAAGGAGCTGATTCTCCTCTGTTGCGGACGGCCGGATCTCCCGCGCGACAACCGAGAGCGTTTCTTCTCCGCGAAACACCTGCGCATCGATCGTCACAGCCAAATCCACCGTATCGCCAATTGAATACGGAAACGCTTCCGGCGTTACGCCAAAGCGCATACAGGTAACCCGTTTGCCGTTTTTACGCAGAGAAAGCCGCAGGTGTTTTCCGCCGCCAACCGGCGTAATCTCCTCGAGCCGCATTCCATACAGCCCAAAAAGCGGAGAAGGGTTCCCCATTCCGAACGGCTCCAGATACTGCAGCATTTTGGGAAGCTCCACAGAGAGCGCTTCCGGACGCAATTTACAGTCAATCAGCAGCGTCTGCGCCGGCATGTCCATTTTGGCTGCATACGCGTTGACTCGTTCCCGAAACGCAGGAATGTTCTCCGGAAGCATACTGACACCGGCCGCCATCGGATGACCGCCGAATTTTAAAAACAGATCCGAGCAGCTTGAAATCGCATCAAAAAGAGAAAAGCCCTCGATGCTTCTGCCGGAACCCTTGGCAAGCGTTTCCCCGCGGGAAAGAACAACACACGGTTTTCCGAACCGGTCTACAACGCGGGACGCCACAATTCCGATCACGCCCGGATGCCAATCCGCTCCGTCAAGCACCAGCACCCGGTCAAAGAAGCGCTCCGGCGTTTCCTGCAGCTGTACAAGCGCCGCCTTGTAGATCTCGCTTTCGATATCGCGGCGGCTCTGGTTGTCTTCACAAACTTCCTGTGCAAGGTCGTCCGCCTCTTCGGGATCTTCGCACAGCAAGAGACGGACCGCCTTTTCCGGCGCATGCAGCCTTCCTACTGCGTTGATCCGCGGCACCAGTGTAAATGCCACCATTCCTGCGGTTGCGGGCTTTCCCTTTACTGCGGCATGCTCCATCAGCGCATCCAGACCCGGCTTGTCTGTTTGCGCCAAGGCCCGCAGTCCATATTTTACGAGCGTCCGGTTTTCCCCGGTCAGCGGAACGACATCCCCGATGGTCCCAATTGTAGCAATATCCGCATAGTTTTCGAGCAGAAGCGGCAACCCGTCTTCTCCTTCTAGCGCCATCATCAGTTTAAAGGCAACACCCGCGCCTGAAAACTCACGATACGGAGAAGTGCAATCTTCCCGGTGCGGATCGACAACCGCGACTGCCTCTGGAAGCACGCTTTGCGGGCGGTGATGGTCGGTAATCACGACATCCATTCCTAACGAATTCGCTAGTGCCGTCTCTTCTACAGAAGAAATCCCGTTATCCACCGTGATAATCAATCGGACGCCCTGCTCCCGCAAGGCGCGGACGGCGGACAGATTCATTCCGTAGCCTTCCCCTTCCCGATCCGGAATATAAAACAAGACGTCTGCACCGCAAGTCTGCAAATACGAATACAGCATTGCCGTTGCGGTAACGCCGTCTGCATCATAGTCTCCGTAAACCACGATTTTTTCAAAATCGGCAATCGCGCGCTGAATCCGGCTGGCGGCTTTCTCCATATCAGTCATTAAAAACGGATCTGAAAGAGAGCCCTCCTCCATCAGAAGCGCCTGGATGGCATCGTGGCTTTCAAAGCCGCGGATGGAAAGCATCATACTTAGAAAAAACGGAAGGCCTTCCGCTTCCGCCAGCTGCGCTGCCCGTTCCTTATGAAGGGGACGGACGGTCCATTTTTTAATATTCAAACTGCACCAGCCTTTTTGCGCTTAAATTTTCTAAACGGGCATCTGCGCGCTTTCTGCCCCGAAATATGGATCTTGCACCGATCCAAACGAATATTTTTGATTTTAAATTTATAGTCCTGCGATTCCGATGATAGAGCACTTTTCGTTTGGATTGTATCGCGCTCTGCAAGCTGCAACACAGTACAAAACCTGTGCCCCGTCCTTCGGCGTTTTAAAAGGATGTACGTTCTCTAAAAAGAGAATATTCTCAAGCCGCGAAGCGGGACGCTTCGCCCGGGTGGCACAGCCACCCGCCATGCGATAGCATGGGTTTGAGGTTATTATAACATTTTCCTGTCAATTGTTCAATCGCGAACCCAAAAAGGTTCGAGCCGCACGGTTTCATGCAACCCGAACCCTTTCCTATTTTTTTAGGCTGTCGATTTTTAAGAATCCGTCTTCTCGCTGAGCGTAACCGGAACGACATAGCTGCCGGATACCCAACAGGCGGTATTTCCCTGAATTCCCACCGTAACCGGGAGCTCTGCTGTGCCGAGTTCTTTCCGGCTGGACAGATTCACCTGTGCATAAACATTCTGGTCCGTAATTTTTGCGACGTCGCTTGTCGGTCCGACGACCAAAACCTCAAGACTCTGGTTTAACACAGTCGCTTCCATCTGATCGCTGCTCAGATTCACCGGGACAATCGTATTGATGGACACCCACTTTTCCGAGTAACCGTCCAAATCAACCAAAATGGTTGCCGATTGATAGTTGCTGATATTCAAAAAGCCCTCCGGCGTCACAATGTCGACGGTAAACGTCTTTGTCGTCAGATCGATATTGGAAAAATCGATCGGCGTCAATGCAATATCCTGGAAAGAAGAGAAGCTGTCTTCCGGTCCGGCAAATGAAACCGTCTGCGGCTCAATGGTAATTAGCCGGTCCGGGAAAGAAGCCGGCTTGCCGGTAAAGCTTGCGACCAGCGGAATTTTTTCCTGCCACAGCACCACCAAACGGACCTCGACCGTGTCTGTCGAGAGCGTCAAATAGTCGCTTTCCAGCTTTTCTCCGTTCTCATCATAAAGGACCAGATCCGCGACAAAATCTTTGGATTCATTCAGCGCTTCTGGGAAGGTGTATTCTGCAACCACCTTGTCAATCCGGGCCACGACGCTCTCCGGACCGCTTACTGTAACCGTCTCCGCGGAAAGCTGTGGTTGTTTGACGAAATATCCGTTTTCCGCGTTTGCAACAATTCCGTTCTCAATCGGGAACGCGGCCTCTTTGGCGACATCGATTTCGGCCGTAACGGTTCCGGGATCGATACTGGTCACGGAAAAATCCGTCAAAAGTTCCCCCTTCTTCCGTGCAGAAAGCGTCAGGGTGTTGTTTTTCCGATCCTTCATATTCTCCGTTACCGTTGCGACAACTTCAAGATTTTCCGCCTTTACCTGCCGGATCGCAAGGCTGTTTCCGGAAATGGAAACAGACACGGAATTTTTGCTCAGGTTGTATACCTTCAAGCCTTCCTCCACCGCACCGGTCGAATACTCGACGGTAACCGGAATATTATCAATTTTCCAGGTCTGGTTTTCATCGGTATTGTTATACATCATGATGATCCAGATGCAAAATGCGGCCAGAAATGAAACCAAAAACATCAGCCTGTTGTTATACACCAGAGACGACCACACAAATTTTTTTCTCTGTTTTGTTTTCATTTCTCCTTCCCCCTTTTTTTGGAGGGATGCGCTTTCTTTTCTTCTGCGCCCGGCTGTGCATCCAAAAGCAGCCGCTCCAATTCTCCGCTCAGCGTCTCCCGTGTATAGTCCCGCTTTAAAGCACCGTTTACTGCCACGGAAATCTGGCCGGTCTCTTCCGAAACCACAACAATCACCGCATCCGACTGTTCGCTCATGCCCAGCGCCGCTCTGTGGCGTGTGCCAAGCTCTGCACGCACCTGATCGTTATGCGTCAGCGGCAAAATACATCCCGCCGCATAGACCATTCCGCCGCGCAGAATCATCGCGCCGTCGTGCAACGGCGCCTTATTAAAAAAGATATTCCCGATCAGCTGTACGGACGGTTCCGCATTTAAAACGGTTCCGGTCTGCACAATTTCTCCCAATTTGGTATCCCGTTCAAACACCATCAGTGCGCCGGTCTTTTTTTGCTGAAATTCTGCGGCAGAAGCCACGACAACATTGATGCATTTCCGTTGCTGCTGCTGAAGGCGATCCCGCTCTGTCGAAGCGCTGAAACTGTTCAGACTAAACTTTTTTCCCACCTTGCTGCGGCCCATTTTCTCAAGCGCGCTGCGAATTTCCGGCTGAAAAATAATGATAAGGACAATCCACGTAAACTGCAGGAAATAATCCAGCAGATTGGTTACCATGAAAAGATCCAAATATGAGGAAATCACAAACGCAAACGCAATGATCACAATTCCCTTGATCAGCTGCGCCGCACGGGTTTCCCGAATCAGCTTGATCAGCGCATAAATAATGCAGGCAACAATCAGGATATCGATGGCATCCTTATACGTGAACTGCCGCATCACACCTCCAAAGGAGGTTAGCGCATTTGAGATTGCCTGTACGAGTGCATTCCATGCATTGACAATAAACTCCATCTGTCTGTCCATTCCCCCCAACGGGTGCAAGTATTCTCTTTAATTTTATCATATTGCAACAAATATTCAATGGGTTTTTCCGAATTCGTTTCAGAAAATGCATTTCACCGATTTCGAGCGATCCGGGAAAGGACGCCCGCCGTCATCTCGATTTCCCGTTCCGTCGTCACTGCCGATGGGCAAACCCGAACCGTTCCGGTCTCCAGCGTCCCCATGCAGGAATGCGCGGCCGGCGCGCAGTGCAGTCCGGCCCGAACCGCAATTCCCCGCTCTGAAAGGAGTCTCCCCACTTCTTCACTTTCCATTCCGCGCACGTTGAAAGAAAGCACCGGCGCAAAAAATCTCTCATCCGGACGCTCCGTATACAAAAGGATCTGCGGCATTGTCTGCATGCGGTCATACAGGCGCTGCATCAGCCGAATCTCATGGTGCAGCACCCGATCCGTCCCCATCCTTTTCACATAACGGATTCCCGCATACAGCCCCATGATTCCCGGTACGTTTACCGTTCCGCTTTCAAAGCGTTCCGGCAGTTCTTCCGGCTGATCGTAAGACACAGAATTGGTTCCCGTTCCGCCTTCAATCAGCGTCGAAAGCGTTTCCCCGTGTCTTGCAATCAGGATTCCGGTTCCCATCGGGCCGTAAAGCCCTTTGTGGCCCGGCATGCAAAGAAAGTCGATCCCGCTGTCCGCCATATCCATCGGCAGAACGCCTGCGCTCTGTGCGCAATCCACTGCAACCGGAATTTCATATTGATGTGCCAGCGCGGCAATCCGTTCTACCGGCAGCCGAATTCCAAAGACATTGGAGGCGTGCGTACAGACAATGAGTTTTGTGTTCGGACGAATCGCCTTGCGGAAAGCGTCCACCGTCGCATCATTGTCTCCCGGAACCACCTGCGCCGCCGTCCAGGACACACCGGACTTTTCAAGCGCGTGCAGCGGCCGCATGACCGCATTGTGCTCCAGGCAGGAAGTCACCGCGTGATCTCCGCTGTGCAGCATCCCTTTGATCACAAAATTCAGCGCACTGGTACAATTGAGCGTAAAAACCACACATTCCGGTCCCGGTGCATGGAAAAAGTCCGCCGTTTCCTCCCTGCAGCGATAAACCGCCTCCGCTGTTGCAGCAGACATCGCATGCCCGCTTCTCCCAGGATTTGCTCCGAATTGCATCATTGCGCCACGGACCGCATTTTGAACCGTCACAGGTTTCGGATACGTTGTCGCGGCATTATCCAGATAAATCAAGGCAAATTCCCCCGTTCTTCCCGGCGCAACACACGAATTCCGGCTTCCTGTAAAAGCGTTTCCGCTTCCGAAGCGCCTTCTGAAACATTTATTCCATATCCGCAACCGGCACCGCCGCCGATATGCGGGATTCGTTCTACAGATGCTCGAAATCCGTTTTTGACCAAGAGGTTTTTTCCTTTCATCGCATACGTGACCGACCCGACGATTAATAAGATTTTCAAAGCTATCACCTCTCTGCCGTACCTGCTGTGCCGCATCCAGGCCGCACAGCGGTACTGTTCCAGAATATGTTGTCATACACCCGCCTGTTCTTTTTGCAAAACCATCGGAATGTACCGGGCATTTTAGCCGGTTGTAAAAAACATTTGGAAAACGCCGCATTTCTGTGTAGAAACCATCGTTTCGAAAACTTCCTGTTTCTGCGCGCGTAAGGATCGTTCCGACGGCTTTGCTCTCGGATTTTCCAAAACTGGCCTGCGCTCCAAACCAGTAGCCAAAAGTGCAAAACTGTGCTATGATAAAAAATTCAATCCGCAGTTTATCAGGAGGAGTTCCCATGAACAAACAGGAGATTTACAACTACTTAAACGAGAACCATATCTGGCACGAAATCACGGAACACAAGGCCGTTTACAACATGGCGGAACTTTCCGCTGTCACGCTGCCCTATCCGGAAGCAGACGCTAAAAATCTTTTTGTCCGGGATGATAAGAAACGAACCTACTATCTGATCACCGTAAAAGGCGACCGGCGTGTCGATCTGAAAGAATTCCGGAAAACCCACCATACACGCCCGCTGTCTTTTGCCTCCGAAAACGATTTAATGGAGCTTCTCCATCTGGTTCCGGGTTCGGTAACGCCCCTCGGCCTTTTGAATGACGCCGCGTGCCGCGTTCAGTTTTTTCTGGACGAAGCCTTTCTGGAGACTCCGGGGCTGATCGGCGTCCACCCGAACGAAAACACGGCCACCGTATGGCTGCACACGGAAGCACTTTTGTCCATACTCCGGGATCACGGAACTTCCGTCCACGTGGTGCAGTTCTGAGCGAAACGCTGCGGCCGCCATTTTTTGCGGTGCCGTTCCACATAATTGTCAAACCATCCTGCTAAAACTGCAAAAGCCGGGCAGTACGGAGGGCTTTCGTGCTGTCCGGCTTTTCATACTGCGTTCGCAGGGCATTTTTACAAGAAGGCCGCGTACAGCTTTTTCGGCTGTGCGCGGCTTTTGTCAGAAAATTATATTTTTTAGGCGCAAAACGGGCATGCAGTTCTTCTGAACCAAGTTTAGACCAGAAGGCAAACTGCATGGGCTGCAATCCCCTCGCCGGTACCGGTAAAGCCCAGTTTTTCTTCGGTTGTCGCCTTCACGCTGACGGCATCTTCCGAAACCGCACAGGCCTGTGCGAGTTTTTGCCGCATCGCGTCAATGTACGGTGCGAGTTTTGGACGCTGCGTAAGAATTGTCGCGTCGATATTCCCGATTTGATACCCGTGTTCCCGCAATCGCGCCGTGACCGACCGCAACAGCATGAGGCTATCCGCGCCGGCATAAGCAGGATCCGTATCCGGGAACCATTTCCCGATATCACCGAGCGCAGCGGCACCCAACAGCGCATCCATCACCGCATGCGTCAGCACATCAGCGTCAGAGTGTCCCAGAAGTCCTTTTCCCCATGGGATTTCCACCCCACCGAGAATCAGCTTACGTCCGCCCACAAGGCGATGCACATCATATCCATGTCCGATCCGCATATTCTTCCCCCCATGCGCGAAGGATCGCTTCCGCCAGCACCAGATCTTCCGGCGTCGTAATTTTCAGGTTCGTCGCGTCGCCGTCGCACAAATGCACCGAGATGCCGGCCCGCTCCGCAAGCTGGCAATCGTCTGTATATTCCCCGCCGTTTTCGCGCGCATACTTGGCCGCCTGCAGATATAAATCGCGCCGAAACACCTGCGGTGTCTGTACGGCACGTAAGGTACTGCGTTCCGGCGTCTGCAGCACCATACCGTCCGCGCCGCTGACCTTAATTGTATCTTTCACCGATGTTGCAAGCACAGAGACGCCATAGCGGCACGCATCCGCGACCACACGGTTGACCGCAGCCGGACGAATCAGCGGTCTTGCTCCGTCCTGAATGGCCAGATACTGCGCCTTTCCGGAAACTGCTGCAACGCCGTTCCATACGGATTCCTGTCGTGTCTTTCCGCCGGAAACAATCGCAGAGATTTTGGAAATCTCTCTGGAAAACGGCTCAATTTCCGGCAAATCCGCCTGTCTGCAAACAACCACAATTTCCCCAATGCTGTCCGAAAGCTGGAGCGCACGCAAGGTTCGCAAAAGGACCGGCACACCTAAAAGGCTGAGCAGCTGTTTGGAGCCGCCGAGTCCCATACGGGATGAATCTCCGGCGGCAACCACCACTGCGGAGCAAACGGGAAACCGGAACGTTTCTTTTTTCTCTTCCATGCGGCCAATTACTGCGCTGCGCCGATCTGAATCGCCTTGCGGTTAAGATCGAGCATTGCAGCCTTTTTCGGCGGAATACATTTTTGCAGCGCGTGGTCAAGCGTTTCGTCCGAGCAGAAAGAAAGCTCCTTGTGCAGTTTCCCGAGCAAAATGATGTTTGCAAGGCCGCTCAGGCCGTTCTGGTCCGCAAGCTTTGTTGCCGGGACATAGAAAACCTGTACATCTGTACGCTCCACCTTTTTCTCGATCAGAGAGCTATCCACCAGGACGGTGCCGCCCGGCTCCACCGCATCAATAAATTTATCGAGGGAAGGCAGGTTCATCGCTACGAGCACATTGGGATTGACAACCAGCGGCGAGCCGATCGGTTTGTCAGAAATACAGACGCTGCAGTTTGCCGTACCGCCGCGCATTTCCGGCCCGTAAGAAGGCAGCCAGGAAATCTCTTTTTCATCGAGCAGTCCGGAATAGGCGAGTACCTTTCCGGCAAACAAAATGCCCTGTCCGCCGAATCCGGCAAGGATGATATCCAGATTTTTCATTTCGCGTCACCTCCGGCTGTCACGTCTTTATATACGCCGAGCGGATAGTAGGGAATCATATTTTCCCGCAGCCACGTAAGCGCTTCAATCGGATCCAGGCCCCAGTTTGTCGGGCAGGTGGAAAGCACCTCGACAATCGAGTATCCGCGTCCCTCAATCTGATTCTGGAATGCCTTTTTAATGGCCTTCTTGGCAATGTTGACATTCTTTACGCAGTCGACGGTCACGCGCTGTGCCAATGCAACGCCGTCTAAAGTGGAAAGCATCTCGCAGACCCGCACCGGATAGCCGGCGGTTTTGATATCGCGTCCGTAAGGGGTCGTCTGCGTTACCTGCTCCGGCAGAGACGTCGGCGCCATCTGGCCGCCTGTCATACCGTAGATTGCATTGTTGATAAAGATCACCGTGATGTTTTCTCCACGCGTTGCGGCATGGACGGTTTCCGCCGTACCGATTGCGGCGAGATCGCCGTCGCCCTGATACGTAAAGATCACATTTTCCGGATGCGCACGTTTGAGTCCGGTTGCAACTGCCGGTGCACGCCCGTGCGGCGCCTGTACCATATCGCAGGTAAAGAAGTCATAGTTCATAACCGAGCATCCGACCGGTGCGACACCGACTGTGTGTCCTTCAATTCCCAGTTCATCGATCGTCTGCGCCACCAAACGGTGGACAATCCCGTGCGTACAGCCCGGGCAGAAATTCATTGTAACATTTGCAAGCGATTTCGGTCTTGAAAATACCACTGCCATTATTTTGCACCTCCTGTGATCGTTTCAATCTCGTGGAGGATCTCGCCCGGCGTCGGAATGACACCGCCGGTGCGTCCGAAGAAGGACACCGAACATTTTCCGTTTACTGCTAGACGGACATCGTCCACCATCTGTCCTTTGGACATCTCCACCGAGAGGAACGCTTTAACATGCTCTGCTGCATGGGCAATCGCGTCATTCGGGAACGGCCAAAGTGTAATCGGCCGAATCATCCCGACACGGATTCCGTTTTCTCTGGCCTTATTTACTGCGCTGCGTGCAACACGAGAGGACGCACCATAAGCAACCACAACAAGCTCTGCGTCATCCACAAGGTATTCCTCTGCGCGCTGTTCCGTCTTTTCAATGACTGCATATCGCTTAAAGCGCTCGTTGACTGTATCCTCCAGCTTTTGCGGCGTGAGGTACAAGGAGTTAATCACATTGTGCGGACGTTTATTGTGATGGCCGCAGGTCGCCCAGGGCCGTTCCGGAATTTTTTCAATGCGCGGCGGAAGTTCCACCGGTTCCATCATCTGGCCGAGCATGCCGTCTGCGAGGATCATGGTCGGCATCCGGTATTTGTCTCCGAGATCAAAGGCGTCCGAAACGAGGTCCACCATTTCCTGCACAGTAGAAGGCGCAAGCACCAGCACGTGGAAATCACCGTGGCCGGCAGATTTTGTCGCGAGCCAGTAATCCGACTGGGACGGCTGGATTCCGCCGAGGCCGGGACCGCCGCGCTGGACGTTGATAATCAGCGCCGGAAGATCAGAACCGGCAATATAGGACATGCCCTCCATTTTCAGGCTAATTCCAGGAGAGGAAGAAGAAGTCATTGCACGTACGCCGGCGGCAGAGGCGCCCAACACCATGTTGATTGCCGCAATTTCGGATTCTGCCTGCAGATAGGTGCCGCCCTCTTTGGGCATCCGTTTTGCCATGTAAGCAGCCAGCTCCGTCTGCGGTGTAATCGGGTACCCGAAGAAATGGCGGCAGCCCGCACGGATTGCAGCTTCTGCAAGGGCCTCGTTGCCCTTCATCAAAACTTTTTCAGCCATTTATGTAACACTACCTTTCTACTGTAATTGCCGTATCCGGACACATGATTGCACAGCTGCAGCAGCCGGTGCATTTTTCTGCTTCCAGCATTTCCGCCGGATGGTGTCCTTTTGCGTTGATTCGATCCTTTGCAAGCGCAATCAGCTTTTTGGGACATGCATATACGCACATTCCGCAGCCCTTGCAGATGGATTCGTCCACGATGATTTTTGCCATCACGAATACCTCCTGTTTTCAAAAATCAATCGGAATTTTGAGCCGGCAGTTCACAGGCTCATTCCATTTTTGCTGAAACTTTCTGCGTTTTCTTTACAAAACGCCCAAACAGCATGTTCGCTCCGCTTTGGGGAACATCCTGCTTTTTCTCATTTGAGGACCGTTTCGGCCCAGCTTTTCAGTTCCGCCTCACCGGCGCCCGCCGGGAACCGTTTGCCCTCTTTCAGAACCGCGCCTCTGCAGGAGGCCGCCAGTTCTTTGCAGGTATCTCCCATTCCGCTGCCGCCGGAAGTTGCCAGCGGAACAATCGTCTTTCCGGTCAGGTCATACTGCTCCAGGAAGCTGTTGATGATCGTCGGCGCAACATACCACCAAATCGGGAACGCCACGAACACCGTATCATACTGATCCATATGCTCCACAGCATTGGCAATCGGCGGACGGAAAGACTTATTCTGCATTTCCACACTGCTGCGGCTATTTTTGTTTGTCCAGTCCAGGTCAGCCTGCGTATAGGGCTGCTCCGGCCGGATTTCATGCAGATCCGCATGGATCGCAGTAGCCAGTTTTTTGGCCAGCTTTGCAGTTACACCGCTGGCGCTGAAATAAGCAACCAAACTCTTTGACATGACACGATTCTCCTTTTCAAATTTTTTGCAAGAGCGTTTTCCAGACAGTTCGACCGTTTTTACAGTTTGCAAAAGGCTGTCCTGCAGCTCTTCTCACAGGAACACACCGTGCGGCTGCAAACAGCCGGCCGTCAGCCCTGGAATCCGACAAAATTCGCCAAAAACATGCAAAGCACTCATTCCCACGGGGAACGAACATAAATCGTAACGGGATAAAGATTCGGGATATCCGCAAGTTCTGCGGCGCAGGCACGCGGCGCCGTTGTAAAACGCAGCGGCAAAGCGAGGCGTTTTTCTGTCTGTGCAGCATACGAAAGAGAATCCCGGATCGTCTGCGCTGTGGTTTCGCCTTTCAGGTGTGAATTGTTGACAATTCCGGTGGCCTTCAGACGGCTGGATGTTTCAATTTCCCGCAAAAGCGATTCCGCTTCCGCCGGTTCGGTTGAAAGCACCCGGTAGCGGTTAATCACGTAGAGCATCTCATAATCAACCGCGTGCAGCTTTTTGGAAAAGCTGCCGAGCACTGCCGCGCCGGCGTCGTCTCCGCCGACATCGAAGATTACCGTATTGCCGCTCTCGAATACTGAGGCGATCCGCGGGGAAATGACCGGCAGGTCGAGGTTGGTGTTGGCATAAAGCGGTGCAATCAGCTCTACACCATGCTGTGCAAGCAGCTCTCCGTACTCAGAAGACCGAAAATACGGATTAATCAGATCCAAATCGACCAGCGTCACTTTTTTTCCGGATTTGGCGGCATCCAATGCAAGATTCAGGGCAAGATTGGTCTTCCCGCAGCCGTAATGACCGCAGATCACTAGAAAATCCTTTGAAATGCCGATACCGCATTCCCCCTTTTTCAGAGAATTCCAGCGGATTCTTTTCTGTATAAATATCCGCAATACGATTATACCACGCTTATCTCTGCAATTCAAATATTCCGTCCTACAGCAATCAAAATCGCGCAGAACTGAAATTTGTCTATTTTCATGGAAGCATTCCTGTGCACCGGTCAAAGCGCTGCTGCTACCGGACGTCCTTTTTCCGCAGCCGACGCCTGATTTTTCTGCGGGACGGCTCCTTTTCCGCACGAATGACATGCTCGTCGACAAACTCGTTGACCTCTGCGCCGATCAAAATCAGAATCAGACAGAAATACATCCAAAGCATCAACAGTACAATTGCCGCGAGGCTTCCGTAAATATACGAATAGTTGGAATAATTTTCAATATAAATTCCGTAAAAATAGGAAAACAGCGTCCACCCGATCGCCGCAACCATCGCTCCGGGAATTTGTCCGCGGAACGTGACCTTATGGGCCGGCAGGAAAGTATAAAGCGAGGTAAAAAACAGAGAAAGCAACACAATGGAAATGAGCGATTTTACCTGTAAAAATCCGCCCACAATCCGTCCCACTGCCGGAAATTTTCCCGAAATCACAGAGAGGATGCTGTTTCCAAAAACCAAAATGGCCAGGCAGAAAATAATCAGCACCACAAAAATCAGCGTATAAACCAGAGACATTCCGCGGCTTTTGACATAATTGCGGCTGCCCTCTACATGATAGACCCGGTTCAGTCCGCAGCGCACGGCAGCAATTCCGCGCGAGGCAGACCAAAGTGCCGTTACCGCGGCAACGGAGATGATCGACGCGGGAGACTTGATATACAGTTCTCCGATCACCTGCGTGATGAAAGATTCGAAACTGTCCGGAAAAAAGGCGACTGCCGCCGCTGTCAAATCCGCGCGGGTAATGGGAATAAAAAAGCGCACCAGGGTCGTCAAAAGCATCAAAAACGGAATGGAAGCAATTATAATATAAAACGTCGCCTGCGCTGCATACACCGGAACGCTGTCTTCATAAATCCGATCCGCCCATTTTTGAATAATAAATCGGTTTTTCCGGTAAAAAGACCGAACTTTTCGATACAACAGCACCTGCCCCCTTTCGTCCTGTAAACAGATTCCCATTTGTTTTCTCTATTATCCTCCAATTGGCGCTGCTTGTCAAAAAAAGATTGGATTCCCGGAAACAAAATGCTATAATAAATGCAGTGTCTGCAACGCCGGCACAGAACATGTAGCCAAGGAGGGCTTTTTATGCCAATTACGATACAGGACGCACTGCCTGCAGCGAAAATTCTGGAATCGGAAAATATTTTCGTCATGACGCAGGCACGTGCAATTCAGCAGGACATCCGCCCGCTGAAAATTGTGATTCTGAATCTGATGCCCACAAAAATCGAGACGGAAACCCAGCTTCTCCGTCTGCTGAGCTATTCGCCCCTGCAGCTGGACATCGAATTCATGACCATGGAGACCCACACGTCGAAAAACACGTCCGCCTCTCATATCAACACCTTCTACAAAACCTTTTCGGAGCTGCGGGAGGAAAAATTTGACGGAATGATTATTACCGGCGCGCCGGTGGAGCTTCTGGACTTTTCTGAAGTGGACTATTGGGAGGAACTCTGCGAAGTGATGGAATGGAGCCGCCACAACGTCTATTCCGTGCTGCATATTTGCTGGGGCGCGCAGGCTGCGCTCTACTATCACTTTGGCGTTCCCAAATATACGCTTCCCAAAAAAGTTTCCGGTATTTATGATCATATTGTCTTTGCGCCGCATCACCCGCTTATGCGCGGATTCGATGAAACCTACCGCGCGCCGCACTCGCGTCACACCGGCGTTTTGCAGGAGGATATCAACAAAGTTCCCGAACTCATGATTCTTTCCGTCTCGCGCCTTGCCGGCGTGCATATTATTGCCAATAAAAACGGACGGCAGTTTTTCCTGACCGGTCACTCAGAATACGACCGCGATACACTGGCTAAGGAGTACATTCGGGACGTCAAGAAAGGCCTAGACCCGGAAATTCCCTATCATTATTTTCCGAACGACGACCCCATGGCGACGCCGCCCTTTGTCTGGCGCAGCGGCGCGAGCCTGCTCTTCTCGAACTGGCTCAACTACTATGTCTATCAGCAGACGCCGTACGATCTGAAAGATCTCGATTTCATCTAAATCTTTGCTGTTTGGTTTCGGTTTTTCCAGCCGTCCGGTTTGATAGATCTCGCCTAAAAACAGATTCGGCCTCCTGTTTTCCTGCACAGGAGGCCATTTTTTCATCTTGTCGGATAAAAAGCCATTGCTCTTCGGTTCTTTATCCTGCTGCCGGTTACAGACTCTGCTGCGTTCCTACCAAAACAACCCGAACTCCCTGCCGAAATCCTTACCGTGAAAGCAAATATTTTTTGTCCCACTGCATATGACGTGCATCCAGATCCGGAAAAAATCGTTCTCCAATGCTTTTTCGTGGTTGCGGTTTTGCATGGCGCGGTGTCCGTTTGATCCTTTTTAGTTCTGCACGTACCAGTAATTCTGCCAACATCGTATTTTCCTCCTTTTTCCGTCCGCTGCCCGTTTTTTTCCGGGCGGCATTTTTTTATTCCAGCTGATTCTGTCTACTTCAGCGCTTCGCGCATCTGGGCAAGTATTTTTTTCTCCCGGCGGCTGACCTGCACCTGTGTCATCCCAAACTGGCGGGCCGTTTCCGTCTGAGTCCGGTGCTTAAAATACCGGGCAATAATCAAATTTCGGTCATGCGGCTCAAGCGTCGAGAGCACTTGCTGCAGCGCAAGCCGTTCGGAAATTTTTTCTTCCGGCGCGTCCACGGGAATATCAGCCTGTCCGCCTTCTTCCTCCTCTCTGGTAAGCGAAAGCGGAACTTGTCCGGCACTTATCGCCTGCGCCGCCTCCGAAACTTCGATGCCAAGCAGCGCAGCAAGTTCCCCGATAGCCGGCGTTCTTCCCTCGCGCTCCAAGAAGCGCTCTGTTTCCCGAGCCGCGCGCAGCGAAAGTTCTTTCAGCGCCCGTCCGACCTTGACGGTTCCGCCTTCGCGAAAAAGCCGCCGCATTTCCCCGAGGATGACCGGCACCGCATAGGTCGAAAACTGATATCCGCGTTCCGGCTCAAAATGATCCGCCGCCTTGACTAGCCCCATACAGCCGGCCTGAAACAGGTCATCGTATTCCATTCCCCGGGACCGGAAGCGTTTGGCGCATGCATGCACCAGGCCGAGATTCTCTTCAATAAAGCGTTCCCGCTCCGCTTTATCCATGTTTTCCTCCAGGCAGCCGCCTGCTGACCCGTTTTTGCAGCGTCACCGTTGTCCCCTTGCCGGGCGTCGACGACACACTGACACGATTGCAGAAGCTTTGCATGACCGCAAAGCCCAGCCCGGCGCGTTCTGCACCTCCGGTCGTAAACAGCGGTTCCATCGCTTTTTGCACATCTTCCATTCCGCAGCCGCGATCCCGAATCCGCACGGTAACATTCCCGCTTTCAAAAATCCGCACCGTTATGTAAATCGTCCCGATCGTGTCCCGGTAAGCATGGATGATACAGTTGGTCACCGCTTCCGATACCGCCGTCTTGATGTCCGTCAATTCATCCACTGTCGGGTCAAGCTGCGCGACAAATGCAGCAACCGCTGTCCGGGCAAATGCCTCGTTCGCCGAACGGCTTGGAAACGAGAGTTTCATTTCATTCAACGCCTTCACATTCTTCCCTCCTCTCAAGCACGGCCAGCTTGTCCGCACCGGAAAGCCTGACCATCATTTCTACCCGCGGCAACAAATTGGCGAGAATCAGTTTCCCGTTCCAAAGGCACAGAAGTTTATAGCGTCCGATAATCAGGCCGATTCCTGAACTGTCCATAAACGGCACCTCCGCAAAATCCAGCCGCAGCCGCACAGGCCGCACTTTTTCCGCCGTCGCGTCAATCTCCTCCCGAAGCGTCTTGGCAACATGGTCGTCAATTTCCCCGCTGAGAAACGCCGTCAGCGTTCCCTCGCGATATTTAAGACGGACTCCCACCCTGCATCCTTCCTTTCTTAGGAAAAACCCGATACGGGTTCTCCTGCTAGTTTGTCCGTAAACAGGAACTTTATTCCTGATTTTCCAAAATTCAGGAAATAAAAAAACCTCTTATCGCAATGATAAGAGGTTTTCTCTGCAAGATTACGCGAATTTTGCTGACGAACGCTGTTTTTCGCACGTCAAAATTCGCTTCTTTTTTCAGCTGAGCGCTTCGAGGCCGGACTGAATCAGCCGGATTCGCTCTGTCAGCTTCTCTCCGTTCGCCCGAACGCCTTCTACAACATTCGCCGGCGCTTTCGCCATAAAGGTCTCGTTGGAAAGCTTCGCCTGCACAGCTGCCAGCTGTTTTTCCGCAGAGGCAAGTTCCTTTTTCAGACGAGCAGTCTCCGCCGCTTTGTCTACCAGTTCTTCCATCGGCAGGTAGACCTTCGCATCGTTGGTCACGACCGTCACCGCGCCGGCAATCTCAAAGGCATCTCCCACTTCCATCTCCGAAGCATACGCCAGCTTCATGATAATGGCACGGGCGTCCTCATACACCGCCTGATACGGCGACGCAATATAGAGTTTCGCCTTGCGGGAAGGCGGCACGTTCATCTCCGAACGGCGCGTCCGAACAGACCGGATGACATCCATCACGCGCTGCATCTTCGCTTCCGCCTCCGGGAAGTTGTAGGCCGGATCATATTCCGGCCACGGCGAAATCATAATCGACTCGCCTTCATGCGGCAGCGATTGCCAGATTTCTTCCGTAATATACGGCATGAACGGGTGCAACAGTTGCATGGTGCCGGAAAGCACCCAAACGAGAACCTGTCTCGCACTCTGTGCGCTCTCCTCGTCTCCCTGCTGCATCCGGATTTTCGCAATTTCGATATACCAGTCGCAGAAGCTGTCCCAAAGGAAATCGTACACTTTCTGCACGGCAATTCCCAGCTCAAATTTTTCCAGATTTTCCGTCATCTCACGGGCCACTGCATAAAACGAGCTGACAATCCACTGATCCTCTGTCCGTAGCGTCTTCGGCAGCGCATTTTCCACATCGTGCCCTTCCAGATTCATCCGGATAAACCGGGCCGCATTCCAGATCTTATTGGCAAAGTTCCGGCTGGCAGCAACTTTTTCGTCGGAGAAACGGATGTCGTTTCCGGGGCTGTTTCCGGTTACGACGGTAAAGCGCAGCGCATCCGCACCGTACTGATCGATGATTTCCAGCGGATCAATTCCGTTTCCAAGCGATTTGGACATTTTTCTGCCCTGTGCGTCGCGAACCAGTCCATGGAAGAACACCGTATTAAACGGAACCTCTCCCATCTGCTCAAGACCGGAGAAGATCATGCGCGCGACCCAGAAGAAGATGATGTCATAACCGGTAACCAGCGTATTGGTCGGATAGAAATAGCGCAGGTCTTCGGTATCCTCCGGCCAGCCGAGTGTCGAGAACGGCCACAGCGCAGAAGAGAACCAGGTGTCGAGCGTATCCTCGTCCTGACGCAGCGCCGCGCCGCATTTCGGACACTTGTCCGGCGCTTCGCGCGCAACGACCATTTCGCCGCAGGTATCGCAGTACCAGGCCGGGATCCGATGTCCCCACCAGAGCTGGCGGGAAATACACCAGTCTTTGATGTTTTCCATCCAGTTGTAATAGATTTTTTCCATACGCTCCGGAATGAAGCGAATTCGTTCATCCCGAACACAGTCAATTGCCGGCTTTGCAAGCGGTTCCATCTTCACGAACCACTGTTTGGACACGCGCGGCTCCACAGCGGTTCCGCAGCGATAGCAGGTTCCGACATTGTGCTTGATCGGTTCCACTTTAACGAGATATCCGCCGGCATCCAAATCTGCAACAATCTGCTTCCGCGCTTCCAATGCGGGCATTCCCGCATACTTTCCGCCGTTTTCGTTGATGACTGCGCACTCGTCCATCACATTGATGACCGGGAGATTGTGGCGCAAGCCGACCTCAAAGTCGTTCGGATCGTGCGCCGGTGTGATTTTCACCACGCCGGTTCCGAAATCACGCTCCACATATTCGTCTGCAATGATCGGGATCTCTTTGCCGACCAGCGGTAAGATGACGTTCTTGCCAACCAGATCGCGATAGCGCTCATCCTCCGGATGCACCGCAACCGCCGTATCGCCGAGCAGCGTTTCCGGACGCGTCGTCGCCAGACGAATTTCTCCGCTTCCGTCTGCAAGCGGGTAGCGCAGATGCCAGAAAGAACCGTCTTTCTCTTCAAATTCCACCTCTGCATCCGAAATCGAGGTACGGCAATGCGGACACCAGTTAATAATCCGCTCGCCGCGGTAAATCAGGCCCTTTTCATACAAGCGCACAAACACCTCGCGCACCGCACGCGAACAGCCTTCGTCAAGCGTAAAGCGTTCCCGTTCCCAATCGCAGGAGCAGCCGAGTTTCTTCAGCTGTTCCACAATTCTGCCGCCGTATTGCGCTTTCCATTTCCAGGCGCGCTCCAGGAAGCCCTCTCGTCCGAGGTCTTCTTTTGTAATGCCTTCTTTGCGCATGCTCTCCACGATTTTGGCTTCTGTCGCAATGGAAGCATGATCCGTTCCCGGAACCCAAAGCGCAGCGTAGCCCTGCATCCGGCGCCAACGGATCAGGATGTCCTGCAGCGTTTCGTCCATGGCGTGCCCCATGTGCAGCTGTCCTGTAATATTGGGCGGCGGAATTACAATGGTGTATGGTTTTTTCTGCGGATCGCGTTTTGCGTGAAAATATCCGCCGGAGAGCCAGAATGCATAGATTCGGTCCTCCACCTCGCGCGGCTCATACGCTTTTGCCAGTTCATGGTTCATATTGTTTCCTCCATAACAAAACCCCGGATGCACAGTATGCATCCGGGGCGAATCTCAAAATATCCGCGGTACCACCCGTTTTTTCTGCGTTTTACAGCAGAACACTTCCCTGCCGCTTTCTGCAGGTTCGGCCGATAACGAGGCCAACCGTACTGCCCTACTTCTCTGTTCAGGCCGTCAGCTCCAGGGCGACTGATTCGCTGGCATTCGTCCCGACAGCTTCCACCAACCGCTGCCTCTCTTTGCGTCCGTTTGCCGCCTTTTTCCCTTTCATCGCTGTTTCTGATATTTATACTGTATTATAGGCCGCTTTCCCGAAAAATGTCAAGCACTTTCCGAAAAGATCCCGCGAAAGCCGCATTTTTACAAAATTCGGCTTTTCTTCGGATTTTTCTGAAATTCGTATTGTACCCCATGCGCGTTCTGTGTTAGAATATTATAGAATGGCAAGTATGCAGTTTTGTCAGATCTGTCTTTTGAAAATGGAATGCAGCCTTTGCTGCATGATGAGGAGGATCTTTTATGAAAAAGCGGCCTTTGCGAATTTTCGTCTCCTTATTCCTTCTGCTTGCTCTCGTCTTTGCAATGTCCACGGTTGCATTCGCTGATGTCGGCGGATTTGCCGGTGACAACGATTTTGGCGGCGGAGATTGGGATTTCGGCGGAAATGATTATGATTACAGCGACGGTGGCGGCGGCGACCTCGGTCCGATCGGCACCTTAATCGTTGCAGCTGTGGTTGTGCTGCTTATCATTGTGGGCTTTCGGAAAGGCGGGAAATCCTCGTCCACTTCCCGTGCGCCCGGCGCTACTCCAACACCCGTTTCCAGCCTGCGCCCGATTTCTGAACTAAAGGGAAAAGACCCGAATTTTTCCGATGCGGCAATCGTGGAGAAGATCTCCAATCTCTATGTGCAAATGCAGAACGCCTGGCAGGCAAAGCAGTTTGATCCCATGCGCGCACATATGACAGACGCGCTTTACAATCAGTTTGCCCGCCAGCTCGATGCCGGATTCATTCAAAAACATTTGACAAACTGTGTTGACCGCATTGCAGTACTGGGCGTCGATCTCGTTGGCTGGACCAGCGATGACACCAACGATTCGCTTATCGCAAGAGTTCGAACCCGAATTGTCGATTATGTCATAGAAGATCAGACCGGCAAAATTGTCCGCGGCAGCAATACCCGGGAACTCTTCATGGAATATGAATGGACGCTGATCCGTCGGAAAGGCGTTCTGACGCCCGACGTGGCAAAGGGACCGACAACCATCAATTGTGCAAACTGCGGCGCACCGATGGATATCAACCAATCCGCAAAATGCGAATATTGTGGATCCGTTATGACGACTTCCGACTATGACTGGGTGATCTCCTCGATCAAGGGACTTTCTCAGCGTAGCGGCTCGTAAAGAAACAATCACGTTTCTTTATTCATACAAATCAAGGAGGGATACACATGCAGGGGGATACCTTACAGGTTCTGATTGCCATGGGCTGTTATATGCTGATTGTCATCGGAATCGGAATTTTCTTTGCAAAACGTGCACAAAAAAGCACAGACGAATATTTTCTAGGCGGTCGGAGTCTCGGCCCATGGGTTGCGGCCATGAGCGCAGAGGCTTCCGATATGAGCGGCTGGCTCCTGATGGGACTGCCGGGCGTCGCCTACTGGTGCGGACTGGCAGACGCCGCCTGGACGGCCATCGGGCTTGCGCTTGGAACATATATTAACTGGCTGATCGTTGCCAAACGGCTCCGGAAGTACTCTCTGATTTCCGGAAACGCAATTACGGTGCCGGAATTTTTCAGCAACCGGTTTCACGAGAACAAAAAGATTTTGCTCTCCATTTCGGCGCTTTTCATCCTGGTTTTCTTTACTGTTTATGCGGCAAGCTGCTTTGTGACCTGCGGAAAGCTGTTCTCGACCCTGTTTGGCTTCTCCTATCATTCTATGATGATTGTCGGCGCACTTTTTGTAATCATTTATACATTCATCGGCGGATTCCTTGCAGAAAGTGCTTCTGACTTTATGCAGGCCGTTGTGATGATTATTGCGCTGCTGACGGTTCTCATCACCGGAACCAGCAAGGCAGGCGGTCTCTCCGTCGTACTCGAAAACGCCAAAGCGATTCCGGGCTATTTTTCTCTAACCTCTCTGGCAACGCCGACTGTCGACGCTGCCGGCGTACAGCAAATTGCAAACGGCGCTCCGCTCTTCGGAGATCCCGGCGCCTATGGCTTCCTGACCATTATTTCCACCGTTTCCTGGGGACTCGGATACTTCGGCATGCCGCAGGTATTGCTGCGCTTCATGGCAATCCGCCGTGCCAAAGAACTCACCAAATCGCGCCGGATTGCAGCAGTCTGGTGTGTCATCTCGCTCATTGCCGCTGTCTTTATCGGCGTTTTGGGCCGTGCATTACTGTCCACCGACAGCGTTCTGCTGACTGCAAGCGGCGCCGAAAATGTTTTTGTTGAACTTTCCGGACTGCTTCTTCCCGCACTGCTTGCCGGTCTTGTCATGGCAGGAATTCTCGCGGCGACGATCAGCTCTTCTGATTCTTATCTGCTCATCGCTGCTTCCGCATTTGCCAAAAACATTTACGGCGACGTATTAAAGCGGAAAGCGAACGATAAAGAAATCATGTGGGTTTCGCGGATCATTCTGCTGGTCATCTCTCTCATCGGAATCGTCATCGCCTGGGACGAAAACAGCGTCATCTTCACCATCGTCTCGTTTGCATGGGCCGGATTCGGCGCAACTTTCGGGCCGGTCATGCTGTTCTCGCTCTTCTGGCGCAGAATGAACCGTGCCGGTGCAATCGCGGGCATGGTCACCGGCGGCGGTATGGTCTTCATTTGGAAGCTCCTGCTGAAGCCGCTCGGCGGTTTGTTCGGCATCTATGAGCTCTTCCCCGCCTTTGTGCTCTCCAGCCTTGCCATCACTTTGGTGTCGCTTCTCACCGCTCCACCGGCTTCTGAAATCACCGACGAGTTTGATAAAGTCGCATCACTTCGCGATGAAGATGTGGCATAAGAAAATAAGCCCTGCAATCTATTAAAGTCTTGGCTGTGCAAACCATGTGGACTGTTTCCCAGCGAACAGACAAAGAAAAAAAGCGCCCAGTCGCAGAATAGCGGCGAATTACACGGCCTTGCTCCGGATTTCAAACGGAGTGAGGCCGTTTTTCAGATTGATCCGCTCATAGTTGCAGAATCGCACATACTCCGTCGCCTGTTCGACTTCGGCCCGGCACGAGAATTTTCTCCGATACAGGCACTCTGTTTTCAGTGTCCCGAAAGCAGCATTGTCATAAGGGCATCCGGGACTGGACATCGACGGCTGAATGTGGGATTCTTGGCTTAGGTCAAAGTATGCTTGGGATGTGTATTGTGACCCTTGGCCGCTGTGGAGGATTCGTCCATCAGCGACCTTCTCTTTTTTACAGGCATCCCGAACGGTATCCGTCACCAGCGGAGCGGTCATATCACCGCCGATTCGGTAAGCCAGCAGCATTTTTCCGCACAGATCCAGTACGGCACACAGATACGCCATTCCCTTAGCTGCGGGAATATAGGTGATATCGGTTGCCCAAAAACGATTGGGGAATGGTTGGGCAAACGCACGCTGCAGCAGATTTGGATATTTGTGAACGGCCTGCTGGTAATGCCGATACGCTTTGCGGCGACGTGCCTGTGAGAGCAGATCGAGCTTGCGCATTATGCGCAAAATGGCTTTGATGCTGACTTTTCTGCCATGCTGTCGTTCCAGCCAGCGGCGAACGCGGCGGCAGCCGCAGGTCTGTTTGCTGCGCTGTTGGCAGTCGATGATCAGATCAACGAGCTACTGATCCTTTTTCGGGCTTGCCTTGCCGTTTTCGCCAGGCATAGCAGCCGCTGCGGGAGACTTCAAACATACGGCACATGGAGCCGATCGGATATTTCCCGCAAAAGCGCTCGATCACCCGGTATTTCAGCTTCATCTCCTCCCAGCTTCGGAGAGAAAATTTCGCAGCAGCTCCACCTGCATCCGCAGCTCGATCAGTTCGTTATTTCGCTTTTGTTCTTCGCTGATCGAACCTTTGCGCGGCCGGCCTTTCGGCTGCGGAACATAGCCGTTGGCAATCAGTCGCTGTTTGCGGTTTTGGCGATTGACAAGTCCTTTGACTTGTGCCTTGCGCAGTCCGAAATGGGCACCGATCTCTCGGTTCGTTTCTCCTGTGGCCTTTCGCCGGAACACTTCTTCACTGAGCGCCTCTCCTTTCGTATATCCTCTCGACATGACTGCACCTCCTGTTGTAGTTTCTATTCTACAACAGGAGGTGCTTTTTTTCACTGTCCGTTTTCTTGGGTACAGTCTAGTTTGTTCCAGAATCAGGGGAATCGTTTTGAAATTCTGCCGATTACCGGGAACAGCTGATGCTCTGTGACCGGTAATGCGTACACTTTTCGGAACCTGTGTACTCGGCTTATCTGCGGTTTCTGCGGTCGTCGTTCCGACGCGGCGGACGTCCGCCATCCTCACGGCGGCGCGGAGCATCCGAAATGGTGTTCTCCGGCACCATACCGTCGAGCTCGATCAGGGCATCCCGACGGGAAAGGTTCAGGCGGCCTTTATCGTCAATTTCCAATACCTTGACCTTCACGATGTCGCCGACGCTGACGACGTCTTCCACTTTCTCCGTACGTTTTACATCGAGACGGGAAATGTGGACAAGACCTTCTTTGCCCGGTGCAATCTCCACAAAAGCACCGAAATCCATCAGGCGGGTGACACGGCCGGTGTAATAGGAACCCGGCTCCGGATCGTTGACAATCGTATCAACGATGGTCATTGCGCGGCGGCAATTGTCCATATTGATACCGGAAATATACACATGGCCGTCTTCTTCAATGTCCATCTTGATATCACATTCCGCGCAGATCTTCTGGATGACCTTACCGCCGGTTCCGATCACTTCGCGGATCTTATCCACCGGAATCTGGGTAGAAAGCATCTTCGGCGCATATTTGGAAAGCTCCTCGCGCGGCGCCGGAATTGCTTTGAGCATGACTTCGTCAAGGATATAATCACGCGCTTTGTGCGTTTTCGCAAGTGCTTCTTTAATCATCTCCGGCGTCAGACCATCAATCTTCAGATCCATCTGAATTGCCGTGATGCCTGCATGGGTACCGGCAACCTTAAAGTCCATATCGCCAAAGAAGTCCTCAAGGCCCTGAATATCCACCATCGTCATCCAGCGCTCGCCTTCGGTAATCAAGCCGCAGGAAATTCCGGCAACCGGCGCCTTGATCGGCACACCGGCATCCATCAGCGCAAGCGTGCTGCCGCAAATGGAACCCTGAGAAGTCGAACCGTTCGAGGAAAGCACCTCGGAAACCAGGCGAAGCGTATAGGGGAATTCCTCCACCGGCGGAATCACCGGAACCAGCGCGCGCTCTGCAAGCGCACCGTGGCCGATTTCACGGCGTCCCGGGCCGCGGGACGGACGGGTTTCACCGACCGAGTAGGACGGGAAGTTATAGTGGTGCATATAGCGTTTGGTCTCTTCGTCGTCAATTCCGTCAAGAAGCTGGTTGTCGCTGGCAGCGCCAAGGGTTACTACCGTCAGCACCTGCGTCTGTCCGCGTGTAAACATTCCGGAACCGTGTGTCCGCGGCAAAAGGCCGACTTCCGCGGCCAGCGGACGAATTTCGTTCATGCCACGGCCATCCACACGCTTCTGCTCGTCGAGAAGCCAACGCCGGACGACATACTTCTGTGTCTTATAAAGGCACTCGTCAATTTGGGCCTCCTGCTCCGGATATTCGGCATCAAACTGCTCGTGCACTTTTTCGTAAATGGGTTTTAGACGCGCATCGCGAACCGTTTTGTCGTCTGTATCCAGCGCAACACGGATCTCGTCAATTGCAAACGCCTTGATCTTTTCGATCATCTCTTCATCCGGCTCATTGCTCGGATAGGAGAACTTCTCCTTGCCGATTTCCTTCTGCATGCCCTTGATAAATTCGATGATTTTCTGGTTCGCTGCATGACCGGCCATGATGCCTTCATACATCTCATCGTCCGTCACTTCATTCGCACCGGCTTCAATCATAGCAATCCGGGAGTCGGTGGAGGCAACTGTTACCGCCATACGGGACTGCTTTTTCTGTTCTGCAGTCGGGTTGATAATATATTCGCCGTCGATCAGGCCGACACTGACGCCGGAGATCGGGCCTTTCCAAGGAATATCGGAAATGGAAAGCGCTGCAGAAGTACCGACCATGGCCGCAATTTCCGGCGAGCAATCGGGATCCACAGACATGACCGTGCAGACCACGGAAACGTCATTGCGCATGTCCTTCGGGAACAAAGGCCGGATCGGACGGTCGATCACACGGCTGGTCAGAATCGCCTTTTCAGAAGGACGGCCTTCCCGACGCTGGAAAGATCCGGGGATCTTGCCGACCGCATAGAGCTTTTCTTCAAAATCCACGGAAAGCGGGAAGAAGTCGATGCCGTCACGGGGTTTTGCAGATGCAGTAACTGCAACGCTGACGACCGTCTCTCCATAGCGGACAAAGCAGGAACCGTTTGCGAGCTGTGCCATTTTTCCGGTTTCAATTTTCAGCGGACGTCCGGCAAAGTCAGTTTCAAATACTCTGTAATTTTCGAACATTCTTTTTCCTCCATTTTTTATATTTTACAGGAGGAAAACGGATTTAGCAATAAAACCAGCATCCGCCGCAGCGGAGGTTCGTTTCACTGCTAAAATCTGCCTTACTCCTATAATCGGTTCGTTCAGGTTTTGCAAGATGGGGCGGGTATTTTGACACCCGCCCCCATTCTCTCACATTCATTGTCTTCGGCAATCCTAAAAAGTTCCGGATCACGCAAAGACGCGCTAAAATCCGCTTTTAAGCCGCCCATAAAAAGGACACAGCCCGTTTGCGGAAACCGCACTGGTCAGAAAACGCTTACTTACGCAGACCCAGTCTCGCGATGATGGAACGATACCGCTCGATATCCGTTTTCATCAGGTAGTTGAGCAGGTTGCGGCGCTGACCAACCATCTTCAGAAGGCCACGGCGAGAGTGGTGGTCTTTCTTGTGCGTACGGAGGTGATCTGTCAAATCGTTGATCCGCTTTGTAAGAACCGCGATCTGTACTTCCGGAGAACCGGTATCGCCTTCGTGTGTCGCATATTCTGCGATAATTGCTGTCTTTTCTTCTTTCAACATAAAAATCACGCTTTCTTCCGGCTTTGCCGGATTTTTATTTACCAAATTCGCAGAAACAGGTTCGTGATTTTCCCCGTCGGGGCATACGCCTGCATCCGCGGATAAGGCATCATCTGTGTTATTATAGCATACCCAGATGCGTTTGTAAATCCTAATACCCCTTGTTTCTGGCAACTTTTTCAGCCTGCACCCGGTTTTTTTGAATTTCCGCACGCAGCGCTTGCAGATTTTCAAATTTCCGCTCCGGACGCAGAAACGCCAGCAGCATAACCGGAATATGCTTCCCGTACAAATCGCCGGAATATTCCGGAATCCAGGTTTCCGACAAAGCTTCCGCAGAGCCGACTGTCGGTTTAACGCCAATGTTGGTCACGCCGTAATAGAACTTGCCGCCGACCTCACACAGCGATGCATAGACGCCGAATTTAGGCTGAATAAACCCTTCCGGAAACCGCTGATTGATCGTCGGAGTACCCAGCTCTGTGCCGAGATGCCGTCCGTGAACCACTTCAAAACGATATCCAAACGGCCGGCCCAACATCGCAGCAGCTGCTTCCGCCTCTCCTGCCAGCAATGCCGCCCGGATCCTGGAAGAACTGATTGGCCCGGATGCATCTGATACCGGCGGTACAATTTCTACAGAAACACCCCGTGCCGCGCAGAGCTTCCGCAAAAGCACCTCATCGCCGCGTCCACCGCGCCCGAACCGAAAATTATATCCGCAGCAAATTTTTTGTGCCCGGCACTGTGAAAACAAAATCCGCTCCACAAAGGCTTCCGGTTCCGTCTCCATGATCGAGGAAAACGGAATCCGATATAGCCGCGCAACTCCCATTTTTTTCAAGAATTCCGCTTTGCCTTCATTGGTCATCAGCATCGGCGGCGGTGTTTCGCCAAGTGCGCGCAGCGGATTTTCATCAAACGTAAATACGGCAGACGTCAAACCCGCCGCATGAAGCGCGCCGGAAATTACCTTCTGATGTCCGAGGTGGAGCCCGTCGAAACATCCGAGTGCAATTGCAGACGGCGACTGCGCCGGACGCAGTGTTTCGATTACTTCCATCTCCTCACCCCATTTTCAAAAAAGCTTTAACACACGCAGCTGCGGCGGTTCTGCGCCGCATTCTCCCAGTCCGAGAAATTCCCCGTCCGGTGCGTATACCCGAATCCGTTCTCCCGGCACCCATCGCGTACGAAGCGCGGGAATCCTTTGCAGATCCAACGCACCGCCATTGCGAAACCGGGTTGCCTGTGCCGCAGAAACCGACACATCCCGGTTCATCGAGAACAAAGACGCGGTCGGAAGAATTCGCTCCGCAAGGCAGCCGCTCTCCGACAACGCGCGCGCATCGTCAAGCGTCAGTGCACTGGAGAGCGAAAACCCGCAGGCTTCTACCCGGCGAAGCGCCGTCATCATTCCGTAAGTACCGAGCGCCTCCCCAATGTCTGCGCAGAGCGTACGGATATACGTCCCTTTTGAGCAGGAAACGCGCAAAATACCCTCCCGCTTCTCCGGATCATACGTACAAACCTCCAGCCGATCAATCGTCACCGGACGTTTTTCCCGCGCTACCGTGACACCCTGGCGCGCAAGCGTATAAAGCCGCTGTCCGTTAACCGATACCGCAGAATACATTGGCGGCATCTGCCAAATTTCTCCCCGGAACTTCGGCAGAACCGCTTCCAGCGCTTCGCGGGAAACCGCATTATCGTCGGTGCGGAGCACGGCGCCTGTGCTGTCCTGTGTGTCGGTTTCTGCGCCGAACCGAAACCCAGCCTCATAAGTTTTCCCGGTATTTTCCAAAAAAGAGGCTGCCTTGGTAGCCCGTCCGACCAAAATCACCAGTACGCCGGTTGCCATGGGATCCAACGTCCCGGTATGGCCGATTTTCCGCTCATTTAAAAGCCGGCGCATGACCGCAACGGCATCAAAAGAGGTAAAGCCCTGCGGCTTATCCAAAATCAGTGCGCCGCTGTGCTGCATGATAACTTCTCCATATACTGCTCGACCACTTTGCGCACCGTACGGCAGGCCGAGGCAAACGGGCCTTCCACCGTACATCCGGCAGCGCCCGGGTGTCCGCCGCCGCCAAGCACCGCACAAATCTCGCACGCGCTGACCGGCGGATTGGAACGTACGGAAACCTTGAAATTGCCGTCTTCCTTTTCCCGCATTGTAATGCCGGCCAAAACACCTTCTACCCGGCGCGGAATCGCAGAAATGCCGTCGAGGTCCTCATCTTTTGCACCGGTCTTTGCAATCATCTCCTGCGTGACCGCCATCATGACCGCTTTCCCGCCGCAGAAAAATTCCGCGCTATCCAAAACCAATCGCTCCATCTCCAGACGCGCACGTGTTTTGGTCTCAAACATCCGGAAATTAATTTCGGCCGCATCAATCCCGTATTCCATCATTTCTGCCGCAATTCGAAGGGAATCCGCCGTTGTATTGCGGTAGCGGAAGCATCCGGTATCGGTGGTAATGCCGGTATAAATACAAGCCGCCATTTTGCGGTCAAACGCCACTCCGAGGAGCGGGATCAAACGGAACAGGATCTCCACACAGGCCGCCGCGTGGGCATCCACACAGGTCCATTTTGCAAAAGCACGGTGTGAACCGTGGTGGTCAATACTCAAATCGACCTTTCCTTCATATTCTTCCCGCAATGCGCCGAGCAGCTCCACGTCTGCGACATCGACACTCACAATCAAATCCGGCGTAAAGCCTTCTGGAAGCGGATAGAACACGTCTTCGAGTCCATCAAACAAAAAGGTAAATTTCCCCGGAATCGTATCGCTGCACCGAAAAGAAACGGTTTTTCCCAATTTCCGCAGCGCACGGCACAGTGCAGAAGCGGAACCGAGCGTATCGCCGTCTGGAAAATGGTGGCTGAGGATCAGAATCCGGTCAGCCGCGTTCAGCCGTTCTGCCGCACCGGCAAGCGTTAGTTCCATGCTCTCTCACTCCTTCAGGTCACTCAGCTTTTTGGAGATTGCTGCGCCGTATTCAATAGAATCCGTCGCTTTAAAAATGAGTTCCGGAACATGGCGCAGCTTCAGCGCATGTCCAATCTCTCTCCGAATAAAACCGGAAGCAGACTTCAGCCCCTGCACTGCCGTCTTTGCACGTTCCAGGCCTTCCATTGCGCTGATATAAACCGTGCAAAACGACAGGTCATTTGTCACCTCGACCCGGACAACGCTGATGAGACTGTTCTGTACGCGCGGATCCTTCAGCTCCCGGATCACTGCCATCAATTCCCGCCGGATATCCTCTGTTACGCGACCCATTCGATGTCCTGCCATTGCTGCATCTCCTTTTTTACAAACGCCAGCGGCGGAAACCATCTCTGTTTCCGCCGCGCCTGATTCGGGCGCTAAGTTGATTTTAACTTAGCCTTCCCGATATTCTTCCATCATAAACGCTTCGAGCACATCGCCCTCTTTGATATCGTTAAAGCGTTCCAGACAAATTCCGCAGTCGTATCCGTCTGCAACTTCTTTGACATCGTCCTTGAACCGGCGCAGAGACGCAACTTTGTCATCGGCAATGACAATGCCGTCCCGCACGACCCGCACCTGTGCGCTGCGGGTAATCTTTCCGCTGGTTACGTGCGCGCCGATGACGATGCCCACGTTCGAAATCTTGTATACCTCGCGGCATTCTGCGCGTCCAAGCAGGACTTCGCGGAATTTCGGCGCCAGCATACCTTTCATTGCAGACTCAATCTCCTCGATGCACTCATAAATGACGCGGTACAGACGCATATCCACACCGTCGCGCTTTGCGTTTTCTTCTGCAACCGGATCCGGACGCACATTAAATCCGACAATAATTGCGTTTGACGCGCCTGCAAGCATCACGTCGCTCTCGTTGACTGCGCCAACGCCGCCATGGATGACATGCACGCGAACCTCGTCATTCGAAAGCTTTTCGAGAGACTGCCGAACCGCTTCCACAGAACCCTGCACGTCGGCCTTGACGATGATTTTCAGTTCCTTCATATCCCCTTGCTGCATCCGGTCAAACAGATTTTCAAGGGTTACGCGCGTCTGCGCGTTGAACATTTCTTCCTTCTGCTCATTGATGCGCTGTTCCACAAGTTCACGAGCCAGACGTTCATCGGAAACCGCGTTGAAAATATCACCGCCGGTCGGCACATCATTGAGTCCCGTAATTTCAACCGGAACAGAAGGGCCGGCTTCTTTTACACGCTCACCGCGGTCATTCATCATGGCACGCACACGGCCAACCGTCGTTCCGGCGACAACGATATCGCCGGCGTGGAGGGTACCGTTCTGCACGAGAACCGTTGCGATCGGGCCGCGGCCCTTATCGAGGCGCGCTTCGATCACCGTACCCTTTGCAGCGCGGTCCGGATTTGCCTTGAGTTCCTTCATATCCGCGACAAGCAGAATCATCTCGAGCAGGTCGTCGATGCCTTCTTTTTTCACTGCCGACACCGGAATGCACGGCGTATCGCCGCCCCACTCCTCCGGAACCAATTCATATTCGGTCAGCTGCTGCTTGACATGATCCGGATTTGCGCCGACCTTATCCATTTTATTGATGGCAACAATAATCGAAACACCTGCCGCCTTTGCATGGTTAATCGCCTCAACTGTCTGCGGCATAATGCCGTCATCCGCCGCAACAACCAGGACGGCAATATCGGTAACCTGCGCGCCGCGGGCACGCATCGTGGTAAACGCAGCGTGACCCGGCGTATCGAGGAAGGTGATTTCTCTGCCGTCAATGGGCACACGGTACGCGCCGATATGCTGCGTAATGCCGCCCGCTTCGCTTGCCGTTACATTTGCGTGGCGGATCGCATCCAGCAGAGACGTTTTGCCGTGATCGACGTGTCCCATAACGACGACGACCGGCGCGCGCGGGACGAGGTTGCTGTCATCGTCCTCACTGTCATCAATAATCTGCTCCTCGATGGTCACAACCACTTCTTTTTCCACTTTAGCGTGAAACTCCATCGCCACAAGAGACGCCGTATCAAAATCAATCACGTCATTGACTGTTGCAAAGACGCCCATCATCATCAGCTTTTTGACGACTTCCGCCGCCGTCGCCTTGAGACGCAGCGCCAGCTCGTTGACCACAATTTCATCCGGAATCAGGACGGTGATCGGCTTTGCTTTGCGCTCCATCGCAATCCGGCGCAGACGCTCTGCTTCCGTCTCCTTGCGGGACTGCGGTTTCCCTCTGCGGTGACTGCGCTGGGTCAGCTTCTGTTTTTGCACCGTATTCTCCGCCGCGCCTTTTTCCGAGGCAAGACGGTCGTATTTCTCGTTATACCGCTCAATATCCACATGGGAAGAACGCGTATCCACCAGCCGTCCGGTCGAACGTTTTACCGCGCTGGTATCCACAGCCGGCTGTTCTGCCGGTTTTTGCTGTACCGGCGCCGGTTGGCTCTTCTGCGGCTGCGGCCGCTGCTCCGGACGTTTCTGGTTCTGCGGCTTCGGCGGCTGCTGCTTCTTCTGCGCGTCTCCGTTTGCCGGCTTTTTTGCAGCGGGCTGCTGCGGTGCAGGCTCTGCTTTGGGCGCGGGCTGCTGCACCGGCGCCGCCTTTTCTACAGGCGCCGCTTCCGGTTCCGCTTCGCGATCCGCAAAATAAGCGTCGAGGTTTTCCATCGCATGTTTCTGCGTAAAGCTCTCAAAGACCACATCGAGTTCATCCTCATTGAGCGCGGTCATGTGTTTTTTCTGTCCCTCAAAATTTGCATTCAAGAGATCAATGACATCTTTATTGGGCACATTGAGATCTTTGGCAACCTCGTGAACTCTGTATTTAATCATCATATGGCATGTTCCTCCCCTTGTTTCCGTGTCGATATTTCCTCTTCAGAAGTTTCATCCTGAAAAATGCCGCTTTCCCGGGCAAGCTCCAAAATCCGTTTTGCAAATCCGGCATCCGTCACCGCAAGAATTCCGGCTCGTTTTCCGAGCATCCGTTCCAGCTGATCCATTCCGGCCGGAATTTGCAGAATCGGAATTGCAAATTCCTCTGCAACCCGTCGGATCTTCGCCCCGGACTTTCCGGAAATATCGTTTGAAAGGACCAGCAACGCTGCATTGCCGCTTCGGATCGACTCCACCGCGACATCCTGGCCCAAACACAGTTTTCCGGCTTTGCGCGCAATTCCGAGAAAGGAAAGCAGTTTACGTTCCATTCTGCACAATTTCCTCCTCCATTGCGTCGTATACTGTGTCGGGGATCCGGCAGGAAAACGCGCGCTCAAAGCGTCTCGCTTTCCGTGCAGCCCGCAGACAGTCTGCGCTCCGGCAAATATATGCGCCTCTTCCCGGCTTTCTGCCGGTCAGATCAAGGGAAACCGCGCCGGGCTCGACGATTTCGCCCGCCTCATTTTTCAGATCGGGCGCTTTTACGACCCGAACCAATTCCTTTTTCGGCTTCATTTCCCCGCATCCGGTGCACATTCGCATCGGGATCCGCTTTTGCCGCATACCATCACCTCGTTGCTGTTTTCTGAACCGTTATTCCGTCTCGCCGTAAAATCCGCTTTCCGGTTTGATATCGATTTTCCACCCGGTCAGCTTCGCTGCCAGACGGGCATTTTGCCCCTTGTTTCCAATTGCAAGCGAAAGCTGATTATCCGGCACCGTCACACGGCAGGAACGGGAACCATCCTCTGCCGGCTCAACCGAAAGGACATCGGCCGGGGACAACGCAGAAGCAATAAATTTCGCAATATCGTCGCTGTACTCTACGATATCAATCTTTTCTCCGCCGAGTTCGCTGACAATATTGGAAACCCGCGCGCCACGCGCGCCAATGCAGGCGCCGACCGCGTCTACATCCGGGTTGTGGCTCAACACCGCAAGTTTTGTGCGGGAACCGGCTTCCCGGGAAACTGCTTTAATTTCCACAACGCCGTCATAAATCTCCGGAACTTCGTTTTCAAACAGGCGCTTGACCAGATCCGGATGCGTTCTGGAAATCATCGCGCGCGGACCCTTTTCCGTTTCCCGTACATCGACGACATAGACCTTTACATAGTCGCCCTCTTTGAGCTGCTCGCCGCCGACCTGCTCACTCTTCGGAAGCATCGCTTCCGCCTTTCCGATCATCAGGGTCGCCGCGCCGGTACGCGGATCAATCCGCTCCACCAGAGCGCTCACCAGTTCCTGATGCTTGCTCTGGAATTCCTGCATCATCTGTCCGCGCTCGCCGTCCCGAATTCCCTGACGGATAATATTCCGCGCCGTTTGCGCCGCAATCCGGCCGAACTGCTTGGTATCCAGGCGAATTCCAACGACGTCGCCCGCTACCGCATCCTTCGCAATTTCTCTGGCTTTTTCTACCGAGATTTCCTTACCGGGATCTTCGACATCCTCTGCAACCGTCTTGCGGAGAAACACCTCAAACTCATCTTTCTCCGGGTCGATATTGATAACCGCATCGTCATTTCCGTAGCTGTTTTTACAGGCCGTCAAAATTGCTTTCCGGATCTTTTCCAGCATAAAGTCGACCGGAATTCCCCGCTCCTTTTCTAATAAATGCAGGGCTTCAAAGATCTCGCTCATGACTCGTCTACCTCCACAAAATCATCTTCTATCAGGCGCACCGACGAAACGTCTTTCTTGTCGATCGTCAGGTCTGTTTCTTCCGTTTCCAGTTTTACCGCATCTCCGGTGTATGCTGCAAGGATCCCGCAGACGTCACGTTCTCCGTTCTCATCCGGGCGAAACCGCCGGACCAGCACCGGCGATCCTAAAAACGCCGCAAAATGTTCCGGCCTCGTCAATTCCCGATTGATGCCGGGCGAACAAACTTCCAGGCAATAGGACTGCTCAATCGGATCCGCCTCATCCAGCGGGCCGTTGATGGCACGACTCATCGCCTCGCAGTCTTCAATCCCAATGCCTTCCGGCTTATCAATAAACACACGCAGATACCAAAGTCCACCCTCTTTTAGAAAACGGACATCCCAAACCGAAAGCCCCAGATCCTTTGCAATCGGCTCTGCTAGTGCCCGGACAACGGCAACCGTATTTCCACCGGATTTCTTTTTTGCGGCCATTTTCTACCCCCCACAACACAAAAGAGCGGGTCACCCCACTCTTTCACAACAAACTCTCAGCTTTCACTTTTAATTAGTTTATCACAACGCATCTGCAATTGCAAGCATTTTCCGTAAAAACATGCGTACTTTCTAAAAAACACAGCGTTTTTGCCGGATCAGTCTTCCATCTGCTTTCCTAGAAAAGCTGCAGCCGCTTGCGCCAGCTTGATTTCCGCTTCGCCCGGTACGCCCGGCATCTCCTCCGGCGCAAGCATCACGACTGCCCCGGTCACATCGCTGGATGCCAGAATCGGGCAAATGACGCTTGCCGCGCGGTTCAGACCTTCAACCGGGCGCAGTGCAGACGCGCCTTTCTCTTCGATAAACGGACGCCTGGATTTCATACAGGCTTCCAGTTCTGAGGAAACCCTGCGTTCCAAATATTCCTTTCTTGACACCCCGGACGCTGCAACAACATGATCGCAGTCACAGACCAGCGTGGGCGTATTCGCCGTTTTATTCAGTACATCCGCATACTGCGCGGCAAACGTGGAGAGCTCCCCTACCGGGGAATACTTGCGAAAAATCACCCCGCCCTGCGAATCGGTATAAATCTCCAACGGGTCGCCCTCGCGGATACGAAGGGTGCGGCGGATTTCTTTGGGGATGACAACTCTTCCGAGATCATCTATTCTTCGGACAATTCCTGTGGCTTTCATATGCAGGCTCCTATCTTCTTTTTCTGCGTTTCGTTTGCCGTTTTTATTGTTTACAGGAGTTTCCGATTTATGCGATTTCTGGAAGCGTTTTTTCCAGGTCATCCGAACAGCGATCCGCAAATTCGGCAAAAAGCGAGCCCAAAATTATTCCGCCCGCCGTTCCAGCCAGGCATAGCCTTGCGGCGGCAAGGAAAGCATTCCATTTTCCGGAAGGCTTCCGAGCTTTACCTGAGACGTTTCCCAGCAAGCCGGCACCGGAATCTTCGCTTCGCAGTCCGCTGCATGAAGTGCAATCAGCACTTCATGCACACCGTCTGTCCGGCAATATGCCATCGTATTTCCCGCCGCAAAAACAGGCTGAAAACTGCCTTCCCGGAAGACCGGATTTTCTCGCCGTAAAGCGCCAAGGGTGCGGTACCAGTCCAAAAGCGGCTGCTCTTCCTGCCCCCATGGATAGGTTCCTCGATTAAACGGGTCGCGGTAGCCTTCCATTCCGGCTTCATCTCCGTAATAGATACAGGGCACGCCCGGCAGGGTATACTGCATGAGCGAAGCCAGACGCATTTTGCGCAGGCCGGCTTTTCTCGTCTCATCAGACAGCTTTTGCGCACTTTGCCACGCTCTCCCCCGATTCCCCGCCGGTTCTCCGGCAAGCACCGTGAGTGCGCGTTCCGTATCGTGAGTTCCGATATGGTTCATTAAAACCCGAACCACCTGCGGCGGATAATGCTCCAAAATCCGCATGATTGTTTCCAACATCTGCGCCGCGTCCCGGCCGGAGACAAAGCCCAGCACCGCATCCCGAAACGGATAGTTCATCACGCTGTCCAGCTGATCGCCCAACAGATACCGCCGGCGTTTTCCATACGCGCATTTATTGGACGCGTCCTCCCATACTTCGCCAAGCACAAGCGCATCCGATGCTTCTGCCTTTGCCGCAGTGCGAAGCGCCTGCAAGAAGGGATCCGGCAATTCATCCGCAACATCCAGCCGCCAGCCGGATGCACCCGCTGCAAGCCATTTCCGGACAATGCCCGATTCTCCGTTGATATAATTGCAGAATCCCGGATCCGTCTTCTGCGTATTGGGCAGCGTCAAAAAGCCCCACCAACAATCGTACCGATCCGGCCAGTGTGAAAACGAATACCAACTCCGGTACGGAGAATCCGCCTGACGGTAAGCGCCGCCGTCTCCATACCGCCCATTCCGGTTAAAATAGATGCTGTCACTGCCCGTATGACTGAACACCCCGTCGAGCAGAATCCGGATTTCCTTCTGCTTTGCTGCGGCGCAGAGCGCCCGAAAATCTGCTTCTGTTCCAAGCATCGGATCAATCTTCGAATAGTCGGCCGTGTTGTACCGATGGTTGGAATGCGCCTCAAAGATCGGGTTGAGATAAATACTGGTCACGCCAAGCGATTGCAAATAGGGCAGTTTTTCTTCAATCCCCTTTAAATCGCCGCCAAAATAGTCCTGATTGGTAATTTCCCCATCGGCATCCGGCTGCCACTGCGGCTGTTCTTCCCAGGATGCATGCAGCCGCCGATCCTGCGGCACATGGCGCTTCGGTGTTCCGGAGCAAAAAAACCGATCGGGAAAAATCTGATATAAAATACCGCCTGCCAGCCAATCCGGCGTCTCAAAAGCCTTGCTGTATACGGTGATCTGCCAGTCCTCTGTGCTGCCAAACGCTGCTTCTCCGCCGTTTGACCGGCCGAGCGGAATTCTCCCGTCAGCTGTATCCATCTCAAAATGATAAAACCACAAGCCCGGCTGACTCGGCACGAAATCGCACTCCCACCACTCTCGGTCGTATCCGTTCATCCCGCACCAAAACAGTCCCAAAACCAAACATGTTCCGGCGCCCTGGCTGAGCACCAGCCGTACCGCAGAGCAATGTTTTTCGCGTTCAACGGTTATTTTAAAATGCACTTTCGTGCCCGGCACAACGGCGCCTACCGGATTGCGGTACACCGGATCGCGTGAACAAAACACCGAATTCTCTTTTGCTTTACAAATAAAAATCGGCTGCACAGCACGCTCGCCTGCCTCTCTGCTAAATTTTTAAACTTCCGTTTGCTGTTCTTCGAATTTCACAAAAGAGCGGAGTGCCTCCTATTGCCCATGCATAGGAAAGCGCACCCCGCTCCTTTCAGTTCCGGCATTTTCCGGCATTTTGTTTTTACGAATTCTGCTCCGGAACCGGCGAAGCACCCCAAATATTTTCGGCATACTCCCGGATTGCGCGGTCTGCCGCAAACCGGCCAGCCATTGCCGTATTGATAAGACCCATCTTCATCCAGTGCAAGCGGTCATTATAGAGCGCTACCGCTTTCTTCTGTGCCTGCGCATATGCGTCAAAATCGGCCAGAACCATATACGGGTCCACATTGGTCAGAGAATCCACCAAGTCGCGGAAATCGATTCCGGCAAAGCCGCTGCGGATTTCCTCAACTGCCGCACGGGCAACCGGGTTGTTCTGCAAAATGACATTCGGATGATATCCGGTCGTCTTGAGCTCTGCCACCTGCGGGGTTGTCATGCCGAACAAAATCATATTCTCGTCGCCGACCGCTTCGTGGATCTCCACATTTGCGCCATCCAGCGTGCCGAGCGTCACTGCAGAATTGATCATAAATTTCATGTTGCCGGTGCCGGAAGCCTCTGTGCCTGCAAGAGAAATCTGTTCGCTGATTTCTGCCGCCGGCATGATGTGTTCAGCCATGGTAACACTGTAATTTTCAAGGAACAGCACCTTGAGCTTCTGGTTCACGCGCGGATCATTGTTGATGGTTTTTGCAAGCGCCGCGATAAACCGGATCATCTGCTTTGCAAAATAATACCCCGGCGCCGCTTTGGCACAGAAAAAGTACGTATGCGGCGTAAAGTCCATATTCGGATTTTCCCGGAGCTGCTGATATAGCGAAAGAATGTGCAGCGCGTTGAGGTGCTGCCGCTTATACTCATGCATGCGCTTTGCCTGGACGTCAAAGATCGAATCCGGATCTACAGACACGCCGGTGGTGCGCTTGACCCAGTTGGAAAAATCGACCTTGTTTTCATGTTTAATTTCCAGCATCTGCTTGAGCACGTCGGTATCATCCTGATAGGCCAGCAGTTTTTCCAGCTGCCGGGCGTCGGTTGCATAGCCGTTTCCAATCAGGGAATCCAGCAAATCCGAGAGCGCCGGGTTTGCCTGGCAGAGCCAGCGCCGGTGCGCAATTCCGTTCGTGACGTTCTGGAATTTTTCAGGCATTTCCGTATAGAAATCGTGGAACAGCGAATCCTTTAGAATTTCGCTGTGCAGACGGGAAACGCCGTTGACCGAATGGCTGCTGACGATTGCGAGGTTTGCCATTTTTACATATCCATCGTTGAGCGGCGCCATTCTTCCGACCTTATAGCCGTCCACCCCGCGGGCATGCATCTCCGCGCAAAAACGGCGGTTGATTTCTTCTACAATCTGATAAATCCGCGGCAACCGCAGCTTAAAGAGATCTTCGCTCCAGCACTCCAGCGCTTCCGCCATGATCGTATGGTTTGTATAGGCAAAAACACGCGTCACAATATCCCAGGCAGCCTCCCAGGTATACCCGCATTCATCCAGCATAATCCGCATCATTTCCGGCACTGCCAGAACCGGATGCGTTTCGTTCAGATGAATTGCCGCACAGGCGGGCAGATCGTCCAGTGTAGAGTGCGAATAAAGATGGCGCCGGATGATGTCCTGAATCGTCGCAGACACCAGAAAGTACTGCTGCGTCAGACGCAGGCTCTTGCCTTCCAGGTGATTATCTTCCGGATACAGCACCTTTGTGATAATATCGGCCATTGCCCCCTGTTCCACAGCGCGCATGTAATTTCCGCCGTTAAACTGTTTCATATCAAATTCCGAGGACTGCGCCTTCCAGACGCGCAGCACGCTGACACCGCGCCCATCCTTGCCGGAAACAAACATGTCATACGGGACCGCCGTCACGCTGGTGTAATCCTTGTGTACGACCGTATGGTACTGCTGATCCCAATGCTCTTCAACGTGTCCGTCAAAATGCACTTCCACAGAGGATTCCGGAATCTCCTGCATCCAGATCCGGCCGCTGGGCAGCCAGAAATCCGGCAATTCCGTCTGCCAGCCGTCAACCAGCTTCTGACGGAAAATTCCGTATTCATACCGCAGCGAATATCCCATTGCCGGATAACCCATCGATGCAAGGCTATCGAGGAAACAGGATGCAAGACGGCCCAGTCCGCCGTTTCCAAGTCCCGCATCTACTTCCTGCTCATAGAGCGACTCAAGGTTTACCCCGAGCGCGGAGAGCGCTTCCCGGAACGGCGTCTCCAGTCCGAGATTATAAAGGCTGTTCCGCAGGGAACGACCCGGCAAAAACTCCATGCAGAGATAGTAGACCATCTTAGTTCCCGTGCGCCCTGCACGTTCAAAAAATTCGTTGCGCTCTCGGACGAGAAGATCCCGCACCATTCCGGCAGTCGCCTTATAAAATTGCTCATCCGTCGCAGCTTCCGGTCCGATTCCGAAGTGATGCGACAGATTTTCCTTGATCTGATCTTGAATTTGAGCAGCTGTCAGCTTATAATTCATAAAAAGGCCTCCTTACTATCCGCGTCTTTAAAGAAGCACACTGCGAATATTGGTACTCGTCTTTTTGCGGATAATACCATATTATATAACAAAGTTCTGCGGTTTACAAGAAAACGGCCCAGGTTCTGTGTTTCCGACAAGAATCGAAAAAGACTTGCAAAATTCCGTATAAAATGCAAAAAGTTCTTTCCTATTTTCTCGGAATCGCGTATACTATTCTTAGACTTTCTTTCCGGTTCCATACGGCCGGTTTATAAAAAAACAACGTACGCACATTGGCGTGCAAACACAGAAACAAGGAGTGTTAAAAATGGGAAAACAAAAAGTAAAACTGAATATATGCGGACTCGATTGCGTCGTCGCCACAGATGAACGGGAAGAAGATGTCCGCGAAGCCGCGAAAGTTGTGGAGCAAGCGATCAACGGAATCATTGAACAGAACAGCCGCGCTTCTATCACGCTGGCTGCTATTGTAACCGCTTTAAGCTATTATGACGACATGCGCCGCGCGGTACAGTCGGCGGATAATCTGCGCTCTCAGATTAAGAATTATCTGGAAGATGCCTCCCGCGCCCGTCTGGAAGCAGATGAAGCGCGCCGGGAAATTGAACGCATGAAAAAGGAAATCAAGGTTCTGCGTTCCCGTCTTTCCGGCGGTGCGGTTCCCAATGCCGAAAACGGAGACGACGCCCCATCTGCTCCGGAAGCCGCTGCGCCTGCACCCATGCCTTCCGGAAATTATGTCAAGCCGTCCCTGGTCGATGTTTTGCCGGAACAGGAAAGCTTCGTCAGCTTTTTTGAAAAGAAAGACGAGTAACCATCCTTCTGTTGAAAAGCTTGTGGAATCTTTCCGCTGCTTATCAAATGGATTTCAGGCGTCAAACCGCTAACGCGCTGTGTTTCCAGCACAAAACGGATAAAAAACCGCTTTGTTGAAAACCGGCGCATTTTTGTTGAAAACAGTTTAAAAACTTTTATTTCCCTATTTTTCGGCTGAAATCACGCATAAATGGCACAAAATGACACAATTTAACATAATTTATCCACACTTTTTCGCCAAAATGCCCATACAAGCCGGTGGGCATCGCTTGAAAAAAGCTTGCTGGCATGCGAAAAAATAAAGTTTTCAACAATCCTTTCCACTTGCATAGATTGAAAAAAAGAGGTCAATATTCATGAAGAGAAAACTCATTAAAACGTTGCTGCTCATTATTCTGCTCCTGCTTGCAGTCGTCCTTGGGATGATCATCGGCAATGTCTGCGCAACTATCAGCGGGCTGTCCTGGCTAGCTCTCTCGGCTACTTTCGGCCTACAGCCGGCTACCGTGGATCTGGCTGTCATGCAGCTGACGTTCGGATTAACCGTCAACATCAATGTTGCGCAGGCCATTTTGCTGCTCGTTGCCATTTTGGTCTACTGCTGCATTCGGATTCGGGACTGATCGCCCGATTGTCGCTTTTACTAAAATCCCTGTTCCGGCACAGGAGCTCTCTCCTATAATTTGTAAAAAAATTATGTCACCGGGAAAAGGCTATTGAGAAAATGCTGGTTCCGCAGTATAATGAGGTGTACAGGCCTTGCGGGTTAATTTTCAAAAATTGCCCCGTGAAAAAGTGCAGCAGCAGATGATGGCGCACTGTGCCCGCCTGTGTATAAAGCGATCTCAGTCCGCAGATGACCAGACGCCTCTGTGGATTTCTGATAGCCGCATAAAACGTTGTTTCGATGCGTCATTTTGGAAGGAGAAAAGTCCATGTTGTTTTCGTTTGCAAAAGATATCGGAATTGATCTTGGAACCGCCAACACCCTGGTATTTATGAAAGGCAAAGGCATTGTCATGCGTGAGCCTTCTGTTGTTGCTGTAGACGTCCGGACGGACACCGTTCTGGCCGTCGGCACCAAAGCAAAGGAAATGATCGGCCGTACACCCGGCTCCATCGTCGCGGTCCGGCCTTTGAAAGACGGCGTGATTGCGGACTTTGACATCACCGCAACCATGCTCAAACACTTTATCCGGAAAGCAACCAAATCCGGAAACGGTTTTGGCCGTCCGCGGATTGTTGTCTGCATTCCGTCCGGCGTTACGGAAGTCGAGCGCCGCGCGGTTGAGGATGCTGCGCGTCAGGCCGGCTCCTCAAATGTTGAACTGATTGAAGAACCGATGGCTGCTGCAATCGGCGCAGGATTGCCTGTCGCGGAACCGACCGGCAGCATGGTTGTCGATATCGGCGGCGGCACCTCAGAAGTTGCCGTCATCTCGCTCGGCGACATTGTGACCTCCTGTTCCGTACGGGTGGCCGGCGATAAATTTGACGAGGCGATTGTCTCCTACATCCGCAAAAAATACAATCTCCTGATCGGAGAGCGCACGGCTGAGGATATCAAAATCCGGATTGGATCGGCGTATCCGGTCGACGGACTCGAAAATGCGATGATCGAAGTAAAGGGACGCAACCTGCTTGACGGCCTGCCGAAGAATGTTACACTCTCGACACCGGAAATCCGGGAGGCGCTTGCCGATCCGCTGATGACGATCATTGACGCGGTTAAAAACACCCTTGAAAAGACCCCGCCGGAGTTGGCGGCAGATATTATCGACCATGGAATCATGCTGACCGGCGGCGGCGCGCTGCTCAGCGGGCTGGACATGCTGATGGCACAGGAGACCGGGATGCCGGTGCATGTTGCGGAAAACCCTCTCGACTGCGTGGTCGACGGTACCGGAAAGCGGCTTGAAATCTCTATGCCGTCCGAATATTACAAAGGACGCCGGAAATAAAAGGTCGACCGCAATGCGCGGAGGGCTGCGGCTCTCCGCACATTTCATTTCCATCACAACTTTTATGGGAAGCGCATACACAGCGGCAATCTGTGCGGCAACGCACGATCCGGCTGCTTTTGCGCACAAATACAACGGAAACTCGCGTACTTTCAAGGAGGTGTGGTATGAAAAATTTTTTCCGGTCCACCGGATTTAAAATTTTACTGGGCGCGGTTGTCATTTTGCTGGGCGTCCTGATCTATACCCAAAGCGTGGGGAACTCCTTAATTGCCAATCTGATCAATTTTGTCTCTTCCCCGATGCAGTCTGTCAGCACCTCCGCAAAGGAGAACGCCGCCAGCGCGCTGGAACCGCTGACCGACGACCCGGAAGCGCTCAAAGAAAAAATTGCCGCATTGGAAGAGGAAAACCAGGAATACCGGAAACAGCTTGTCGATTATTATGATTGCCAGCGAAAAGTCGCGCAATACGAATCGATTCTCGGAATCAAAGAAAAAAATGCAGACTTCCAGCTGGTGTCTGCCTCTGTAATCGGACGCGACCCAAACGATGTTTTTTACAGCTTCTCGATCGACATCGGCTATCTGGACGGTGTCTCCCAAAATGATCCCGTAATTACCGGCGACGGTCTTGTCGGCTGGGTATCACAGGCTTATGCGACAACCAGTAAGGTGACGACCATTCTCTCTGAAAACACCCAGATTGGCGCCGCCGCCAAACAGCGCCGGGAAAGCGGCGTCATCAGCTGCGAACTTCGTCTCGCCGATGAAGGCCTGGTAAAGCTCGGCTTTTTGGATGCCAACACCAAAATCGAACCCGGCGATATTATCACCACCACCGGTCTTTCCGGCCTTTTCCCGAAAGATCTCTTGATCGGCAGCGTGACCGAACTGGGGCACGAGGAGTACGATGTCTCCAAATATGCGCTGGTGCAGCCGTATGTGGACGTGAAAAATGTGATGGACGTTTTTGTCGTCACCGATTTCTACGGCAAGGGTGAAATCTCCGTCACCACCGACTCCGCCTCATCCGAAGGCGCCGATTCCGCTAAAAAAACGAAAACCGGAGACAGCACCTCTTCTCAGCCGGACGCTTCGGATCCGGACGGTTCTTCTCAGGATCCGGAGGGCGAATAAATGAGAGGTCTTCGTTATCAGGTAGTCCGCTATCTCGCTTATGTGCTGGAACTGCTGGTTCTTTCCATGCTTCAGCAAACGCCCGGCCTTTTTCCGGAAATTTTCGGCGCACGCCCGGTCATTGTCATTCCGGCGGTCCTCGCCATCTCCATGTATGAGCCGCCGGTTTCCTCCATGGCCTTCGGGATTTTCGGCGGACTGCTCATCGACTTTGCAGCAGGCGGTGCGCTCGGGTTTCACGCGCTTTTCCTGGCCATCATCTGTTATGTTCTTGCCGCGATGTGCCGGGAACTCATTCAGGCGAATCTTCTGACCATGCTGCTCGCAGGGCTCATCTGTGTGGGTCTGATGATTGTTCTGCAGTGGGCATTTTTCTATTTGTCCGCCGGCTTTTCTGCGCCGGGCTACGCCTTCCTGCATCATTATCTGCCCCGCTTCGTTTATACCTATCTGTTTGTTCCGATTCTCTATCTTCTCAACCGCCTGTTTGCCCGCTCGATTCGGGCTCCGGGCAAATAAGTTCCGTTTTTCCGAGGAGGTGCCTCACGATTGAAAAAAGAACATCCTGCCGTCAGCCGTCAGCTTCTCTGCGGCCTTTTTCTGGTTCTGATTTTCGGTGTTTTTGCATTTCGGCTTGCACAGTGGCAATTGATTGAAGGGGCTGACTTCCTCAAAGAGTCCGAAGAAACCTCGTCTTCTTTTGTGGTAAAAACCGCTGCGCGCGGAGAAATTCTCGACAAAGACGGCAACCCGCTCGCAACCAACCGTACTACCTACAATCTGCTTTTCAACTCGCTCGAATTCAAACGCGCCACCATGAACGAAACCATTCATGCGCTGATTGCGCTGACGGAAGCCTGCAACGCGAAATGGGTTGATCGCTTGCCCATCCAGATCGACGCTTCCGGAAACTATCAGTTCAAGGAAGACAGCGAGACAGAAATCGACTACATGAAAAGCGCTTCCATGCTGCGCATGAATGAATATGCCACCGCGGAAGACTGCGTAAACGCGATGTGCAGCGGGGATTTTTACAATATCACCGGATACTCCGATGAGGACGCACTCAAAATCGCCTCTGTGCGCTACAATATGCAGCGTTCTCAGTTCAGCGCCAGTTATCCCTATACCTTTGCTGAAGATCTCCCGATCGATGCGGTGACGGTCATCAGCGAGTATATCAGCGGCATTTCCGGCGTTTCCATTGAAGTTTCCACCACGCGCGAATACAGTGTCGGCACCTTGGCGCCGCACTTGGTGGGGATGACCGGACTGCTCTCCGCAGAGGAATATGACACCCTGAAGGAAGAAGGCAAAACGTATTCTTCCGAAAACATTGCGGGCTACGCCTACAACGACAAAATCGGAAAATCCGGCATTGAAGCCGCGCTCGAAGAGGAGCTTCGCGGTACAAACGGAAAGATCGTACTGGAAACGGACGCCGAAGGCAATCTGCTTGACAGCTCTGAGAAATCCATCGCGCCGAATGCAGGAAACACTGTGTATTTGACGCTGGATTCCAATTTGCAGGCTGTTGCAAACGCCTCCCTCGCCAAAAATGTCAAGGCCGCGCAAAGCGCAGGAAAAGAAGCGCAGGAAGCCGCCATTGCCGCCGGTTCGGATGAGACGGTCGGGTTCGGAGAGGACTGTACTTCCGGCGCCGCTGTCGTGCTGCGTGTCAAGGATTTCGCTGTGCTGGCTTCCTCCACCTATCCGACCTATGATCTCGACAAGAGCCTCAGCGATGCGGCGTACTATGAAAAAGTGCTGAACGATAAGCGCAACCCGCTCTTCAACCGCGCCATGATGGGAACCTATACGCCCGGTTCTATTTTCAAACCCGCCGTTGCGCTGGCTGCGCTGCAGGAAAGCGCCATTACGTCCGGAACGGAAATTTATTGCAGCGGGCGGTACAATAATGAAGACTTTGCAGATTACCATCCGGGCTGTCTCGGCGTTCACGGAGACACGACCGTATTTACCGCGATTGAAAAATCCTGCAATATTTTCTTCTACGAAACCGGATACCGGCTCGGAATCCGCAGTCTGACGCCTTACTGCAGCCTGCTCGGACTCGGAGAGAAAACCGGAATTGAACTGCCGGAAAGCACCGGCATTCTTGCAAACCCCGACGAATACAAAGAGGTGCACAACGCAGACTGGACCGACGGTATCACCGTCCAGGCCGCCATCGGGCAGTCCGATAACTCCTTTACACCGTTGCAGCTTGCAACTTACGCTGCAACGATTGCCAACAACGGCGTGCGCCTGCGAACGCACCTAGTCGATAAAGTGACCGACTACACGCGGGAAACCGTCCTCTCCCAAACCGAACCGGAAGTGATGGCCGAACTCGGTGTGGATCAGGCTTATCTCGACGATGTCAAATATGCGATGTCTCTCGTCACGACGGACGGCGGCACCGGTGCTCGGTTTTCCGATTATGGCGTCAAAATTGCTGCCAAAACCGGTACGGCAACCACTGTCGAAGGCGTACATTCGGATAACGTCACCTTTATCGCCTTTGCGCCTTATGAGGATCCCGAAATTGCCGTTGCCGTCGTGCTGGAATACGGCGCAAGAGGTACTTACAGCATGAACATTGCCGAGGATATCTTTGACGCCTATTTTTACGGAAAGACCGTTGATCAAAACGGCGATCTCGTCATGCCGGATTCGAAGCCGAACGAGGACTAAATCCGGAAAATCTTTCCCTGCGATTCTATATTTGTTAAATAAGAGAATGCAATTTGTATAATTTTATCGAATCTTTTTGTACGTAAAACTATCAGAAAACACTTTGACGCCCCCATATTTTTGTGTTATTATTTTTAAGAGGTGGAGATTGGATGGGTGCAGTAACGGTGATAACATCCGGAAAAGGCGGCGTTGGGAAGTCTACCGTCACAGCAGGACTCGGCGGCGCATTGGCCAGACGCGGAAAACGCGTTCTGCTGATGGATATGGAAACCGGCCTGCGCGGTCTGGAACGCATGATGGGCGCAGATGAACTTTTAGTGTTCGATTCTGCCGACATTGTGTTCGGAAACTGCGAACCGCTGCGTGCGGTTTATCCGTGCCCCCCATTTCCCGGCTTGTTTCTTCTGCCGGCCGCTTCCACAACAGAGGACGCGCTTTCGGAAACAACCATGCGCCGGTTAATTTCTACCATTGCCCCTTATTTCGATCACATTTTAATCGATTCCCCGGCAGGTGTCGGCACCGATTTTCGTGTAGCAGCCTGTGCGGCGGATGCTGCGATGGTGGTTGTCAATCCGGATCCGGTCGGTCTGCGCTGCGGCAGCACGGTAAACCGGCTACTTGGGGAACTCGGCGTTGAAAACCGACGGCTTGTCATCAATCGGTTTTCCCCGGATGCCTTTTTGAAGGCCGGATATTACCGGGACCTTGATGATGTGATCGATGCAACCGGAATCCGTTTGATTGCGGTCATTCCGGAGGACGTGAATCTGTCGCGCGCGGCGGCGGACGGCCGTCCCTGCTTGCCCGGACTTCCCGGAACCATGGCGTTTGACCGAATGGCTGCGCGGATGGACGGCGAGACAATTCCGGTGATGATTTAATTTTTAATTTTAGAGAACAGCGAAACCGCATGTTTCGTTTGAATGTTGATAAGGAGGAGTACAGAATGAATATTGCCTTAATTGCCCATGATGCAAAAAAAGAATTGATGGTTCAGTTCTGCATCGCATATTGTGGGGTGCTGAGCCGGCATGTCCTCTGCGGTACCGGTACGACCGGAAAAATGGTTTCTGAAGCAACTGGGCTGAAAATACAGCGCTTTTTAAGCGGTTCGCAGGGCGGCGATCAGCAAATTGCCGCGCGCATTGCCTGCAACGAGGTGGATCTCCTGCTCTTTTTCCGGGATCCGCTCAATCCGAAACCGCATGAGCCCAATGATATGAATTTGCTGCGCCTGTGTGATATGCACAACATTCCGGTTGCAACCAACATTGCGACGGCTGAAGTGCTGATTCACGGTCTGGAGCGCGGCGACCTTGACTGGAGAAACATTCTCAACCCGAAATATTAACCCCCCGGCTGCCTGGCATTCTGCCACCGGCCGGCCATGGGCTTTGCCTGCATGCTTGCATGATCCAAAAACAGAGCTCTGTCCTCTGTCGCTTCTGAGTCTGCCTGTGTTTCAGGCGCTCAGGGGTCAGGGAACGGGTTCTTTTTTGCTGTATGAAATTGATTTGTAAGGAACGGATCTGCAGCGAATCAATACGATTTCACAGAGACGCACGAAAGGCAGGAGATCACAGTATGGCATTACTGACACGCGGGCCGAAAGGCACACAGGATATTCTTCCCGGCCAAAGCGGCCGCTGGCAGGCGATTGAACACGCATTGCGCAGCGAGGCTTCTGTGCGCGGATTTCAAGAAATCCGTACGCCGGTATTTGAACACACCGAGCTGTTTCAGCGCAGCGTCGGAGATACAACAGATATTGTTCAGAAGGAAATGTACACCTTCACAGACAAAGGCGGCCGTTCGGTCACGCTGCGTCCGGAAGGAACCGCCGGCGCTGTTCGCGCCATGCTGGAGCATGCGCTCTATAACGACGGTCTTCCCGTTAAGCTGTATTACATTACCTCCTGCTACCGCTACGAAAAGCCGCAGGCCGGACGTCTGCGGGAATTCCACCAATTCGGCGTGGAAATGTTCGGCTCTTCTGAGCCGGTCTCCGATGCAGAAGTTATTTGCACCGCCAAATCGGTCTTTGACCGCCTAGGCATCCAAAACCTCTCGCTGGAGATCAATTCGGTCGGCTGCCCCGCCTGCCGGGCCGTCTACCACGATGCGCTCAAAACTTATTTTAGCGGACAGAAAGAAAACCTGTGTGAAACCTGTCTTGGGCGCCTAGAGCGCAATCCGATGCGGATTCTGGACTGCAAAAGTCCGGTTTGCTCGGAAATTGCAAAGCATGCGCCAAAAATGACCGATTATTTATGCGGCGACTGCCGCGCCCACTTCGACGGCGTACAGCGGTATCTCCGCGCTGCCGGCGTGGACTTCTCCGTCAATCCTTCGATTGTGCGCGGACTGGATTACTACACCAACACCGTATTCGAGTTTGTCTCCTGCGATCTCGGTGCACAAAGCACTGTCTGCGGCGGCGGTCGGTACAATGGCCTAGTAGAAGAAATGGGCGGAAAGCCTTTGCCCGCACTGGGATTTGCCATCGGGCTGGAACGCCTTTTGCTCATCATGGAGGCACAGGGCATTGAAGTTCCGGTTTCTCCGCGCTGTGAAGTGTATCTCGCCTCTATTGGAGAGGCAGCTGCGCAAGAAGCGTTTCGTCTGAAAAATTGTTTGCAGGAATGCGGTGTGCCGGCAGAATGCGACCTGTGTGCACGCAGCCTTAAAGCACAGATGAAGTATGCCGATAAAATCGGCGCAAAGTTCACGCTCGTCCTCGGCGATGACGAAATTGCCGCCGGACGCGGAACGCTGAAGAACATGCAAACCGGAGAAAAGACGGAACTCTCTCTGCGGGACAGCTTTACCGCTGAATTTGCGGCAGTTTCCGCCAAAGACGGTTTCCTCATCAAATGAAATCAACAACAGAAAAGGGGGATGGGTACGGGCAGCACCGCCTGTACCGAGGAACATGGCTGAACGGATGACTGGACTAAAACGGACCCATTATTGCGGAATGCTCCGACCGGCACAAATCGGTGAAACCGTTACCGTCTGCGGCTGGGTACAGCGGCAGCGCGATCTTGGACAACTTATTTTTGTGGACCTTCGGGATCGGACCGGAATTGTACAGCTTGCTTTTGATGACAGCACCGACCGCGCTGTTTTTGACAAGGCCTTTTCTGTCCGCGGAGAATTTGTCCTTGCGGCACGCGGTGTCGTGCGGGAGCGTTCTTCGAAAAACCTGGACATTCCGACCGGAGAAATTGAAATTGCCGTCGATGAGCTCCGAATTCTCGCAAAAAGCGAAACCCCGCCGTTTGAGATTCTGGAAAATTCGCGGGTAAAAGAAGATTTGCGTCTGAAATACCGCTATCTCGATTTGCGGCGTCCCGATATGCAGGAGGCAATCATCGGACGTCACCAGATCGTCAAAGCAGTGCGGGACTATCTGGACGAAAACGGATTTATCGACATCGAAACACCGACGCTGATTAAATCCACACCGGAAGGCGCACGCGACTATCTGGTTCCTTCCCGGGTGTTCCCCGGAAGTTTCTTTGCGTTGCCGCAGTCTCCGCAGCTCTATAAACAGCTTCTCATGCTTTCCGGATTTGATCGTTATATGCAGATTGCACGGTGCTATCGCGACGAGGACCTTCGCGCAGACCGGCAGCCTGAATTTACACAGATCGATCTGGAGATGTCCTTTGCGAATGAAGAGGATATCATGGGAATTGCCGAGGGTCTGGTTCGGTATGTTTACAAAAAAGTTTTTGGCCTTGAAATTGAGCCTAAAATCCGCCGTCTGACCTGGCAGGAAGCCATGGAACGGTTTGGTTCGGACAAGCCGGATCTCCGTTTCGGCATGGAATTGCAAAATCTGAGCGACACGCTCTCCGGCTGCCAATTCCGTGTCTTCCAGGGTGCCCTTGCCGGCGGCGGTGCAGTTCGCGGAATCAACGCAAAAGGACTTGCCGACAAACTGACCCGAAAGGAAATTGACAAGCTGACGGAATGGATTCACGCCTACGGCGCTAAGGGCATCGCTTGGACGCGTCTTGCCGCGCAAGGAGAAAGTTCTTCCTTTGAAAAGTTCCTCTCCGAAGAGGAAGTCGCCGCTGTTCGCACGGCAATGGGCGCAGAACCGGGAGACGTTTTGCTGTTGGTTGCGGATGCAAAGCCGACGGTGGTCTTTGACGCACTCGGCGCACTGCGCTGTGAAATTGCTGCGCGGTATGATCTCATTGACCGGAGCCGCCCCTGCCTGCTGTGGGTAACCGATTTCCCGATGTTCGAATACAGTGAAGAAGAAAACCGCTACGTTGCAAAGCATCATCCGTTCACCATGCCCAATCCGGATGATCTTGATAAACTGGAAAGCGATCCGGGTGCAGTGCGTTCTGTCGCCTATGATATCGTTTTGAACGGCTGTGAGGCTGGCGGCGGCTCTGTTCGTATCAACGATCCGGAGCTGCAAAAGCGGATGTTCCGCGCACTCGGATTCTCCGACGAAGAGGCGCAGCGCCGGTTTGGCTTCCTGATCGATGCTTTCCGGTACGGCGCACCGCCGCACTGCGGTCTGGCGTTTGGTCTCGATCGTCTGGTCATGCTGATGTTGGATCGCCCGAGTATCCGCGATGTCATTGCCTTCCCGAAGGTTGCAAGTTCCTGCGATTTGATGTCGGAAGCCCCTGCACCGGTCGACGCTGTTCAGCTGCGTGATCTGCATATTGCCTGTGATCTGCCTTCTGAAGAATAACAAAAGCAGAACCGGAGTCTCCGCTCGTTAAAAAAGAGAACCCGTTTGACTTAAAAAATGCCTGCATCTTGTTTGTCCGCCTCCTCTGGGGTTTAAGCAAGATGCAGGTTTTCTTTTTTCGTTTTGATTTCAAAATGCAATTCGTATGGTTCCCTGGGTTTGGGGAATTTATGACTTTCGCGCTTCGCGCTCCCGTTTCTCACGGAGCTTCTGATCTCCATAGACCTGCCAGCGCGGTGTCTCGCTGATTTCTTCCACCGTTTTAGCCATTGCGTCTTCTCCCCCGTTTTCCGCACAATATCGCGCAATATCCGACATACTGATCAGACCTTGCAGAATTCCGTCCTCGACTACCGGAACCCGGTGTACCTGTTCCGCGGCCATGAGATGCAGAACATCCTGCACGGAATGTTCCGGCGAAAGATAGGCAATGTTTGTGGTCATCACATCCTGTGCTTTCGTGCTTCTGGGGTCTTCTCCACCCGCAATGCAGCGAAGAATCATATCGCGGTCTGTAACCATTCCCTTGAGAACCCCGGCTGAAACGACCGGCAAAACACCCACATTGCTTTTGCGCATCAGCTCTGCAGCTTCGCTGACTGTGCTGCCCGGCAAAATTGAAACCAGATCTTTGCTCATGAGATCCGATGCTTTTACTTTCTTCATGTTGTCCCCTCCATGCAGCTGAATTTTCTTCTAGTATGTTCTGAAAGCCTATCGCTTATTCTCCATTTGACCGATTTCTAAAAGAAACGCTTTGCAGTAACACGTACAATATCTGGTAGATTCTTTGATGCACACCTACAAATTGCGTATAGATTTATTGACACCCATTCATAGATTGCGTATAATAGAAAAGTATATCTCCCTTCCTTTACGGGAAATCGAAGGGTACGGAAAGGATGCTTCAAATGGTAACCGAAATTATCAAACGCAACGGCGTATTTGTTCCCTTCGATGCCAAAAAAATTCGAAATGCAATTTTCAAGGCAAATATTCGAATCGCAGATGAACGCATGCGCGACGCCGATCTGGACAGACTCACCGAACAGGTTGTCACGGCCATTTCGCAAAACACAAAGGCGCCTACAGTGGAGCAGGTGCAGGATCTTGTGGAAGAAGCGCTGATTGCCGCGGATTACGCCAAAACAGCAAAGGCGTATATCCTTTACCGCGCAGAGCATCAGAAGCTCCGCGAGATGGATGAAAACCTCATGCACGTTTACGAGGATCTCACCTTTAAGGCCTCAGAAGATGCCGATATGAAGCGCGAAAACGCCAATATCGATGCGGATACCGCCATGGGAACCATGCTGAAATATGGTTCTGAAGGCGCCAAATGTTTCTATGATGCCTACCTGATTCCCTCAGAAATCGTGGAAGCACACCGCCGCGGGGACATCCATATTCACGATAAAGATTTCTACGCCCTGACAGAAACTTGCTGTCAGATTGATCTTTTAAAACTTTTCAAAGGCGGCTTTTCCACCGGACACGGATACCTCCGTGAGCCGAATGATATCCGCAGTTATGCGGCGCTGGCCTGTATTGCGATTCAGGCGAACCAAAATGAAATGCACGGCGGACAGTCCGTGCCGAATTTCGATTACGCAATGGCGGACGGCGTCGCCAAAAGCTTTCGGAAATTCTATTTGCAGAGTATTGCGCAGTATCTCACCATCAAATATGAACTTCCGCTTGCGCAAACCGAACGTATGATGGAACAGGCCAAAGCAGAGCTTGGCGCCGCGTTTGACCTTGATACCGTTCACTCATACAGCCAGACGCTGACCGCCTGGCTTGCAGGCCAGTTGGCGATTTCCCAGGAGGAGTTCTCTGCTGCTGCCCGGTATGCAGAAGAAAACGCGCTCAACGCTGTCGACCGCGCTACCTATCAGGCGATGGAAGCCCTCATTCATAACCTCAATACCATGAATTCCCGTGCCGGCGCACAGGTTCCCTTCAGTTCGCTGAATTACGGCACCTGCACCTCAAAAGAAGCACGCATGGTCATCCGAAACCTCCTGTTGGTTACCGAAGCCGGCCTTGGAGACGGCGAAACCCCGATTTTCCCCGTGCAAATTTTCAAGGTCAAAGAAGGCGTCAACTATAACGAGAGCGATCCGAACTATGACCTCTTTCAGCTTGCCATCCGGGTTTCCGCCAAGCGGCTGTTCCCGAATTTCAGCTTTCTGGACGCACCGTTCAATCTGCCTTACTATCGCGAAGGCGATTATAACAGCGAAGTTGCCTATATGGGCTGCCGTACCCGTGTCATGGGCAATGTATATGATCCGGAACGCGAGATCACCTGCGGCCGCGGAAATTTAAGCTTTACCTCCATCAATCTGCCGCGAATCGCACTGGAATCGCGCGGAGATCTTGAAACATTCTATCGGATTCTCGACAGCCGGATCGACCTCGTGATGGAACAGCTGCTGCATCGGTTTAAAACTCAGTGCGGAAAAAAGGTGTATAACTATCCGTTTTTGATGGGGCAGGGTGTCTGGATCGATTCGGAAACGCTTGGAAAATCCGATTGCGTCGCTGAAGTGCTGCGCCATGGAACGCTTAGCATCGGCTTTATCGGTCTTGCAGAGACACTGAAATTTTTGACTGGCAAACATCACGGAGAAAGCCCGGAAAGCCAAGCACTCGGCCTTGCCATTATCGGACATATGCGTGCTCGCACCGACCAGAAAAGCGCGGAAACCAAGCTCAACTGGACGCTGCTGGCAACGCCTGCAGAAGGATTGAGCGGCCGGTTTGTCCAGCTTGACGCCGAACGATATGGAAAAATTCCGGGCGTGACAGATCGCGAGTACTACACGAACTCGTTCCATATTCCGGTCTACTATCCGATCAGCGCTTTTCGGAAAATCCAGCTGGAAGCCCCCTACCACGCGCTGACCAACGCCGGCCACATCAGCTATGTCGAGATGGACGGCGATGCCAGCAAAAACCTCGAAGCATTTGAGAGCATCATCCGCTGCATGAAAGAATCCGGAATTGGATATGGCTCGGTCAACCATCCGGTTGATCGCGACAGCGTCTGTGGGTACAACGGAATCATCGACAATGTCTGCCCGCGCTGCGGCCGAACAGAAGAGGAAGGCCCCAAATTCGAACGGATTCGCAGAATTACCGGATATCTTGTCGGAACCATCGACCGCTGGAACAATGCAAAACGCGCCGAAGAACACGACCGCGTAAAACATGGATTCCGGCCGAATACCCTTTAAAAGAACCAGCCGATCCGGCTTTCTTTTGCGCACGGATTGGCTGGTTTTTTACCCGAGAAAGGAGTCGCCCGATATGGAAGCCGATTTTCTCCGGCTTGCCGGAATTGTCGAAGAATCGATCGTTGACGGACACGGATTTCGGTATACCGTCTTTGTGCAGGGCTGCCCGCACCATTGCCCCGGCTGTCACAATCCGCAAACACATGCGTTTTCCGGCGGCACCATGCGCTCTGTCGACGATATTTTTTCCGATTTTTGTAAAAATCCGCTTTTAAAAGGAATCACTTTCAGTGGCGGGGAACCATTTTGCCAGCCGGAAGCACTCGCACACCTGGCTTCCCTGGTCCATACCACCGGCAAGGACGTCACGGTCTACACCGGATACACTTGGGAAGAACTTTTGGCCATGCAGCAGCCCGAGGTCGACCGTCTCCTTGCACAGACCGACATTTTAATCGACGGCCCGTTTCGGGCAGAGGAAAAGGATCTGACGCTTCGGTTTCGCGGAAGTCGAAATCAACGCGTTATCGATTTGAACCGTACCCGTCTGGCCGGCACCATCGTTTTAGATTGCGAATAAGGACGCAAGCGGCATCACGCAGTCCGCGTTCAAGCATATCGTTAGCGGACGCAATCTCGGCACGACTATCTCGACCATTCAAAAACTCTGCGACGGATTGGACATCATGATTGCGGAATTTTTTGCTTCCGACCTGTTCCTGCATTTGGAGCAGAAACTGCAATCAGAATTCCTGTCGTCTCTGATCCCGCGGTTTTTCGATTTATTGTTTCTGCGCTGCGTTTTTATATGCCCGTTCGCATTTAGATTTTTCTGCGCACAGTCATTGGAAAAACACCGACTCCCGACTGAAAGCAGCCATGCTTGTAAAAAGCGTTTCAGCCGTGCGAAAAGCTCGGCGAACTCTGGTCTCTCGCCACCCCACGGCCGCTGCAACCGAAAAAAGCACCGGCCAAAGAGCCCATGCCATATTTTCAAAAACCGATCGGATCAAATAGGCCGCCGGGCGATTTTCATCGTCTGGCGGCTCTTTGCATGCCTTTTGGGAATTTTTCAGTGTCCTCTGTGTTTCTCTTTGCGCCTTTCCTGCCGGAGCGCAAACTGGCGATCCCGCTCTGTTTCCCGCTCCGTTTTTGTCCTGCGGCGACGGCGTTCTTTTCCCGCTTCGTGTTGGAGCTTCAACGCCTGTTGTGCTTTGGTCCCAACCTGCGTCGAATGAAGCTGATATTGAATCTGCTGCTGCATTCATTTCGGGGAAAGGCGTTTCTGCACCTCCTGCACACCCAAAAACCGGCGGACTAAAACTGCAGACGGCTAAAATTGTGCATCAAAAACGCATAGACCGCATAGTTCTTGGGTTCTGCACAAAAGGTAATCTTGCAGACGGTATAGCGATCCCCCTCCTGCCGTTCATACAAGCCGATCCAAAGGGGATCCTCAAACAGTATGGTGATCTTCGCACTGCTGCTTTCCATAAAAAAGTCCTCCTTTTTCGGTACATGCAAGCAACCAAAGGAGGCAGGTTCCTGACAGCTTTCATGCTGCTCCCGGGCTACCAACCGGGACTTGTTTTTCACCTTGCAGATTCAGTTTTTGCTGCCGCAGCATTCTGCACGGCAGTGTGTTTGTACGTGGTTCTTTTCCGTAAAAGGAACCACGCCATTTTTTCGGGTCCTGACTGCCAAAAGAAACCCGCAATCTCGGTCAAGCGTTTTTGCTACGCACAGAATCCCGACTTCCTCAAGCGCAGCCAAAGACGCGGCAAAACAGACGCCCACCGCGGGGACAGAAAATCCAAAAAGGCCATACAAAACTGGAAATAAAAACAAGAGCAATCCGGTGATTTTATTGAGCACCGTGTGTAAAAACGGGACAATGTGAAACCGGCACACACTTAAAAGCAGCGCAAAAACTCGAATGAAAAGGATGGCAAGCACCCAATACTGCGTCCAGCTCTGCCATTGTGAGAAAAAGCAAATCAAAATTGCCAAAAAGAATCCCACATCTTCCACGCTGTCTAGCAGCTGGCCGGTATGGGTGACGGCATCCCATCTGCGCGCAAGCCATCCGTCCAAAACATCGCTGACACCGCAAATCCCAGAACCAGATTGACAACGGCGCCGTCCAGAACAGCCCGACGGAAAGCAAGATCCGAAGCAGAGAAAGCGCATTGGGAAGCATCTGCCGAATCGGTATTTTTTCTCTTGCGCCCTTTTGGAGCCTGTTTCATGCAGCAGGCGCATCTTTCTTCTGACGCCGACCTGAAAAAAGGCCGCCATGCCAGTGGTAAATCCACACGTCCAGCGGAACAAACAACACGATAGCTGCAAGACCATCCAAAACAGAATGCTGCTTGACAAACACCGTGGAGATACAGATCAGGACACATAAAATCAACGAAGCAAGCCGAACCCCGCGTTTGCACAAAATCGGCGTCTGGCTGCGGTGAACCGCAGTGTGAATGGCCAACGATCCCAACACATGCATACTGGGAAGGACATTGGTATTGGTATCCGCTGCATAGATGCCCTGTATTAGCGATGTAAGCAGATTCTCGCGCGGGAACACTTTCGGACGAAGATTTTGGCCATTCGGAAAGACCGTACAAATCAGCAGGCACAGGCTCAGTCCGCCAAAAACGAACACACAGCAGCGAAGAAATTCGCCGCGATCCTGTGTCATCAGATACATACCGACCACAAACATATAGCCGTACCAGCAAACGTACGGAAGAATAAACCACTCGCAAAACGGAATCCAGTCATCCAGCGGTGTATAAACCACATAATATTCCGGCATCGGCCGCTTTTCAACCCAGATGTACCAAAGCAAATACACCGGAAGATATAGCAAGGCAAGGACATATTTGTGTGTTCGAATATATGCTTTCAAATCTCATCCGCTCCCAAAGCCGACAGCCGTTTCCCGAAAAACGGCGCACATATTGTTTTGAAAATCCGCATATGGATGAAAAGGAATCTTTCATCTGCATCATTTGCGGATGTATGTATCGTATAAGAAGGTGATGCTTTCTGGAAGACAACCGTCAGTTCCACACACCAAAAGGATATCAGATTCTAAGCGGCAGAGCACTGACGGAATCCATGGAGGATTATCTTGAAATGATTTGCCGCCTTTCCCGAGAAACCGGATTTGTCCGGCTCAACACCCTTGCCGACGCACTCAATGTCCGGCCGTCCTCCGCATCTAAAATGGCCGCACACCTCAAAGACTGCGGCTATCTCTCGTTTGAAAAGTACGGAGAAATTTATCCGAATGAAAAAGGCCTTGCCTACGGCGCATACCTGCTCCGCCGGCACAACGTCCTGCACCAGTTTTTTTGCCTGCTAAACCAATCGGAAGAAGAGCTTGAGCAGACGGAACAGGTCGAACATTTTATCAATCCGGATACACTCGACCACCTGGAGATACTTTTGCAGCACTGGCCCGTGCTTTAGCGGTTCCGTCTTGCAGCAATGGCAACCCAGCCGTTTTCTTCCCGGTATTCGAGAATCTCAAATTTTTTCTTAACCGCAGCGAGAACCTCCTCTGCGCGCGTATCGATAATTCCGCTCATCAGATAGACCGCCTCCGGCTCCATAAAGGCCTCTACATCGGCAGTCAGCGCCAAAATAACATCGGCGACAATGTTGGCTGCAATTATCCGGTATGTTCCGGTGACCTGCTCTGTCAGGCTTCCGCAAAGCGCGGTAAACCGATCCTGCACCCCGTTGCGTTCCGCATTTTCGACTGCTGTTTTCACCGCCAACGGATCGATATCGACCCCAACCGCCGAAGCCGCACCCAAAAGCAGTGCGGAAACTGCCAGGATCCCGCTGCCGCATCCGATATCGAGCATACGATCTCCCGGACGCAGATACCGCTCAATCAGCTCCAGGCACAGTCTCGTGGTCTCATGTGTCCCGGTACCGAAAGCCAGACCAGGTTCCAGATTCAAAACCGTCCGCCCGTCTGACTCGAACTCATCCTCCCAAATCGGGCGGATGAGCAGGTTTTCTCCAACCGGAATCGGTTTAAAATACTTCTTCCAGTTGTTGATCCAGTCCTCCATCGCGCAATCCGCGCTGGATATCGTATAGGGAACGCCTTCCGCATGCAGGCGTTCTTCCAGAAATGCAGAGACCTCTGTCGGATTATCCGCAGGAGAAAGGTAGAGATGAATCCGGACATGTTCCCGATCCTTTTGCAGCAGCGCGCTGTCAAAAAGGTCAATATGCGCAATCGCGCCTGCTTCCTCCTCCAAGTTAGAATAGTCTTCGATATAAATGCCATATGGCGTGGCCATTTGCGCAATATTTTCAGCCTTTTCCGCGTCGTCGGTCTGAACCGAAACGCAGAGTTCTGTCCAATCGTTTCCAAAATTCATTTCCAGCTTCATCCTTTCGCGCTGTTATCGTTTAATTATACATGATTTCTCTGAAAAAGAAAACCCTGTAGATGGAACACCAGGAGTGATGCCATGCAAAAAAGACGCTTTTTCCTCAATGCCATTATTCTGATGGGTTCTTCGTTTCTGCTGCGGGTTCTGCACATCGGATTCCGGGTCTTTCTGGCAGGCCGGATCGGCGCTGCCGGCATGGGGCTGTACCAGCTGATCTTCTCCGTTTTTATGACTGCCATCGCAGTTTGCACTTCCGGCGTCAGCCTCACGGTTACACGGATTACAACCGAAGCGATCGGGAAACAACAGCCCGGTACGATTCCCTCCGCGATCCGGAAATGCGTCCTGTTTGGACTGTGTGTCGGGCTTGCAGCAGCAACCAGCCTTTTTGTCCTCGCCAAGCCGCTTGCTGTGCATCTCTTAGGAGACCTGCGCGCGGCCTCCGCGCTGCGTATTCTGGCGCCGGGACTTCCGTTTATGGCCATGTGCGCCTGCTTTAAGGGGTATTTTCTTGCGGTTCGCAAAGCGATGCATGCCGCAATGGGAGAAGTTCTGGAACAGCTTGTCACGATCGGCGTTCCGGTTTTTCTGTTTCTTTACGCCGCACCAGACGGTCTGGAAAATGCCGCAAAAGCGGTCATGCTCGGTTCAACACTGGGAGAAGCCGCCTCTTTTCTCTATACCGCCTTTTGCTATCGAATCGAACTGTTCCGGCAGCAGGCGCCGCCTCAAAAAAGCCGCGGTGTGTTTCGCGCAATCGCACACATTGCACTCCCCAGCGCCATGGCGTCTACGGTCCGCACCATGCTGGGCACCGCAGAAAATCTGTTGATCCCATTTGGGCTGCGCCGCAGCGGTATGAATGCCGAACGCTCCATGGAGCACTATGGCATCCTGCAGGGCATGAGCTTTCCGGTTCTATTGTTTCCTTCTTCCTTCCTTTTGCCGTTTTCCCTTCTCTTAGTGCCGGAAATTTCAGAAGCCCGTGCGCGCGGCGCGCAAAATGCGGTCGCCCATACCATTGAGCGGGCGCTTCAGATAGCCCTTCTGTTTTCAATCCTGATTGCGGGAATCTTTTTTGGATTTGCACCGGATTTGGGGCGCCTTTTTTATCAGAGCACAGAGGCCGGCGGGTATCTCAGAATTCTCTCCCCGCTGGTTCCGCTGCTCTACCTCGACACGGTTGTCGACGGCATTTTGAAAGGGCTGGATGAACAACTGCGCTCCATGCGGTATAATCTCCTCGACGCCGTACTTCGGGTTGGGCTTATTGTCGTTTTGCTGCCGCAATTCGGGATTAAGGGCTATCTATGCATTCTGTTTTTCAGTACCATTTTTAATGCGTCGCTCAGCCTCGCACGTCTTTTGAAGGTTTCTTGCATTACATATTCTCTGAAAAACTGGGTTGTCAAACCGCTTTTTTGCGTTGCCATCGCGGTTTTGTTCGCCAAAATCACCGGTCTGCCCTGTTTCTGCTCCATTGCGCTTTGTGTCCTGCTGTATTTTCTGTTCCTAAGCGGAACGCACTGCTTTTCCAGAGAAGAACGCATCTGGTTCCGGGGCGTTCTGCAGGCATTTCAAAACCGTCAGGAATAATTCATAATTTTCGCTTGCATTCCGATACTATCTGTTGTATCATGATTGTGTGGAGGTGGTTCCATGTACGATAAGACTATGACATTCTCCCTGGAGCGCGACCGTGAACCCGATATTAAAAAGGTTCTCACGATGGTGTATGACGCCTTGAAAGAAAAAGGATACAATCCCATCAATCAACTTGTTGGATATATTCTTTCTGAGGATCCCACCTACATCACCACGCATAACAATGCTCGCAGCTTGATTCGCCGGATTGACCGCGACGAGTTGCTTCAGGTGTTACTGAAATCATATTTGGGAGAGTAAGTCGCCAAAAACAGAATCGAGATGAACATTCCACTGCTTTCGGGTGGTGGAATTTGTTTCTCTCTGAGACAGCCTCAAATTTGATTCGGCGGTTTGGGGTACGCTGATAACAGGAAAGGAAGATGGAGATGGAAGAAAAAAAGGTCGGCTTTCCGACTTATAAAGGCCGTCCGCTGGTACGCTGCGGCGACGTCCTTTACTATGGAAGTATGAAGGATAAGTATGTCATTAAAATGGAGATTAAATCCAAAAAGAAGGTCGGCACACTGGATGTTGCCGATAAAGTTTCCATTCAGCTCATGTATACCGATCCGACCATTCGGTCCCGCAAACAGATCGTCAAATCCAGCGAAAAAAACGGACTGTATCTTGCAATTGACATCGCGGACGCCTGGCTTGGCCGCGCGCTTGCAGAATAAAGCGGAAAATATTTGGTACTCTTCGCCGTCCGGCAGTTGTCGGACGGCTTTTTGCTGCCATTTTTGAATCCTTTTTTGCACGTTCTCTGAAAGGCAACCGCCAGAGGAGGCTCACTGCAGACTTTTGCGGAATCGGGTACACACGTTTCGAACTTTCTGATAAGGTAAGATGGTAGCGAAAATGCTCAAGGCGATCCGCGCCCAGGAGAGCAAGAAAGCCTCCCGCGAGAAGGCAAGAGCTGTCGTTGCCGAGTTAAAAACAATGAAGCTGAAGGAAGCCGCCAAGAAGGTTGAGGACGGCATCGAGGAGACGCTGACCTCCTGTGATTTTCCCAGCGAGCACTGGACGCGTATCCGCACCAACAATGTGATCGAGCGGCTGAACCGTGAGATCCGCCGCAGGACGCGTGCGGCGGGAACGTTCCCCGATGGGAACTCTGCGCTGATGCTGGTCTGTGCAAGGCTGCGTCATGTGGCGGGAACGCAGCGGGGCAACAAGAAGTACATGAATATGAAGCATCTGGAGGCGGCTTTGAACGACGTCCCTATTGCCGGCTGACTTCATTCAGCCGGAGTCTGCAAACCTTTTTGCGCATAAATCTTGACAGTACCAATTGGCAGCGTTAACGGTTTGTGACGGGTGTTTCAGTCCAGACACCAAACACGCAAAAGGGCCTTAACGGTTGACCTTCACAGAACGCCCCGGAACGTTTGAATGGTTCCGGGGCGTTCTTGTTGTTTGCGGAATCCACGGTATAACCGATGGCTTCCTGCAAAATAGTTTTTGATTTTAAGTGAAGGGGCGATTGTGAAGAAATCTTGTAAGGGTCAACAACACAGATACAGATCATGAATGAAGCATAGAGATCCCCAAGTGTAGTTTATTCGGAACGCGAAGCCAGATGCGAATATTCGCTGGGCGTATAACCGGTCTTTTTCTTAAAAAACCGCGCGAAATAGTAAGGATCCGAAAAACCGGAAGCATGCGCGACGCCGGAGATTTTCATATGAGACGGATATTCATGCTGCAGAAGCTGCTTTGCATAGTTGATTCGCAGATCGGAAAGATATTCCGCCGGGGTCACACCGGCATAGCGTTTAAACAGCCGCCGGAAATGGTCCTCGCAGTAAGCCGTTTGCGCAATAGCTTCAGAAAGAGAAAATGTCGGATCGGAAAGATGTTTGAGCAGCAAAAACTGAAAGGTTTCAATTTCCGGAGGCAAGACATGCTTTCCGCTTTTTTCAATTAAAATCTGCCGGACCGCTTCTCCAAGCGCGTGAAGAACGGCGGCACGGTTCGTGGAACTGCCATGGAACTCTACGAACAGGTACCATAAAAGCGTTTCCAGCCGATGCTCATCGTCCAGAAAGAGACTGGGTCTGTCTGTCACCGGCCAGGAAAAATCTCGGATATGGACAAACCGGTCTGAAAAAACATTTTCTCCGACAGAGCGGTGCAGAAAGGCGGGCGGAATCAGAAAAACGCTGCCGGGCGAGAACGGATAAGCCGTTCCTTCGATAAAGGTTTCTCCAACGCCGTCGCGATAAAGAACCAGTTCCCAGTCGCTGTGGCGGTGATCGTCACAGTCATGAATGGGTTCCTGATGATCTCCAACAAATACAATTTCCATAAAAACGCCTCCGCATGGAATTTCCTGGTTCTCATTATACGCATTTGGATGTTTCCTGTCTCAATTATATCTGAAAAAGTCGGTTTTGTCTATTTCTTCGTCGCTATAGAGCATTTTTTTTGTAACAAAATTTGTGTTATGATAAACTTGTCATAGCAAGACTGATTTCTTCAATATTATAAAGATCAAATGGAGGTATTACGTATGAATAATCCTTTCCCGAGAACAGAAGTTGCAGGCGTTTCCCTGTCCCGTATGATTATCGGAACAAACTGGATGGTCGGTTATAGCCACACCGGCCCGGCGGCAGATGAAATGATTCAGAACCGTCATTCGACTCCGGAAACACTGGTTCCGATGTTTAAGGCATATTTGGATAATGGCGTCGATACGATCATGGGCCTGTTTGGAATCGAAGGCACCGCGCAGGTGTATAAAGCCATCCAGGAAGCACAGCAGAAATACGGCAAGGAAATCAAGATCATCGATACGCCGATCATCAATGTAGATGATAATCCGCAGGCACGCCGGGAAGCAGAAGCCGTGATTAAGCGCTGCAAAGAAATGGGCGCAACATTCTGCCTGATTCATCACTCCAGCGTGGAACAGCTCGTGGATAAAAATCAGAAGAAAATCCACCGTCTCGACGATTACACCAAGATGATCCGTGACGCCGGAATGATCCCCGGACTTTCCGCACATATGCCGGAAATCATCGTATACAGCGACCTCAATGAATACGATGTCCAGACCTACATTCAGATCTACAACTGCATGGGCTTCTTGATGCAGGTGGAAATCGAAACCGTTTCCCGGATTATTTGGGAAGCGAAAAAGCCGGTCATGACCATTAAGCCGATGGCGGCAGGCCGCTGCACGCCGTATGTCGGTTTGAACTTCTCCTGGTCCACCCTGCGCGACTGCGACATGGTAACCGTGGGCTGCTTCGGCGAGAACGAAGTTTATGAAGACATCGAAATTTCCCGTGCTGCTCTGGAGCATCGTTATCCGATCATCCAGGCGCGCAAGAGCCCGAACCAGAACCAGGCTGCATTCGGAAAGAAATAAATGGTATCGTTCATCAAAAGCTGCATGGCCGATTTCGGTCATGCAGCTTTTTGCTTTGGTACAACCAGTCAAAACCGCCGGCTTAGCCGGCGGTTTTGACTTCTTATAAATCGTTTTTGAACCGGCTTGCAAAGATCGGATTTTTACAGGGAGTTTGGTTTTGGCCTCTGTGTTCTTTCCCGCTTAGATGCGACCTTTTTGTAGGGTTGGCAAAAAGAAAACTTGCAGGGGAAAATGAAGGAAACAGCCGCATGAGGAGGCGGATGGAGCGATAGCTGCGGACAGCAAGCGGATTCGCGAAGCCGGAAAGAGAATGGAAACGATGAGATTTTTGGAATCTTTCTTTGAAAAGGGAGGAAAACGAAAAGCTTTACATACAAAAACCAATGGCGGCTACCGTTTCCGATAGCCGCCGTGTGGGTAAAACTGATCTGTTATCTATGATACTTTTTCTTTCTGCTGACAACCGTTGTGCCAACGTCTGCACCGCCGCTGACGAACAACAGCGCAATCCACAAAGCAAGGTTGCTTGTGTCGCCGCTCTGCGGAGACTTTGTGCTGCTGGCGGGCTTATCCGTTGTGGCGGTTGTTTCCGCCTCCTTTTTACTTACGGTGAATTTCGCTGTTGCCGTTCCGCTTTGCGATACGATACCAAGTGTATGCGCACCTGCGGAGAGTTTGACAACATAATCTGCGTTCAGCGTAACGATTGTACTGCCATCTTTTACAGTGTAGTTCTTTTCGTTAAGTGTCTTGCCGTCAAGCTCTACACGGATAAAGTCTGCAAATGCAGCATCGGAGGTAAAGGACAAAGCCTTATGTTCTCCCTGCATAACCGTCGCACCGTCTCCGGCGATGATGCTCGGATCCAGCTTTGCTACTACAGTGTCGGCTTCCTTGATTTCCTTTGTGTCTGCCGCATCGCTGAAATACTTGCCGCAATTGTCACAGTACCAATATTCGATATTACCAGCCTCAGCAGCGGTGGATGCCTTCGCCTCGTGATGGACAAGGGCGTGACCCAGCGCAGGGAGTTCCACCTTGGTGGAATCATGGCAGCCCTCGCGCGTGCAGGCTTCGTATGCCTCCCAGCCGGCCTCGGTGCAGGTGGGCGCCTTGGCCGGGTACTGCGCGATGGCGTGGTTGTTCGGGTCAATTCCGTTATACGGGTCGAGGAAAGTATCCGTTGACGTGTATCGGCAGAAAGGGCAGGACTTGCAGTACACAGCCCGAGAGACGCAGGTGGCCTCGGATTTGAGAAACTCCGGCATGGGGTTTTCCACGATCATATGGCCGGCCACGCTTGTTCTCTCTTCATTGCAGTGGATGCAGAACTTCCAGTGTCCATTGGCGTCATACGCCCAGGAACTGCTGAAGCTGTGATCGCCGTAGTACTGCCCGCCGCAAGCGGTGCATGTACCCAGCGTGACGCAGGTCGCGTGCTGTCGCCGGAGCAGTCCGCCGTATCAACCGCGCCGCAGCCCGCGCGCTGGCAGATGCGGGTATGCGTCTTGTTGTCGCCGCTGGACTGTCACTCCTCGCCCCAGTCGTGGACGAGCTTTCCATATTCAGCGCCGCATTTCTCGCAGGTTCTGCCCGTGGTGCAGGTCGGCGTTTCGGTGCCGCCGGTGTGCTGGGTGTATTTGGGATTACCGTCAGCCCAAATACACCTTTCCGCAATTCAGACATTTTCCCTCGATCCAATGGAGTTTGTCGCGCTCGTTTTTGTTCGAGCTCGGAAAATACCGTAAAATTTCAAAGTTGGTGGCTTGGCGGCAGTAAAAGCAAGTCCTGTAGACTATTTCCGTTTGTGCGTCCTCGCCCTCGGCGAAAGCTGCCGTCGGCAACATCAGCGCCATGACGAATATAAGCAGGATGCTCAAAAATCTTTTTTCATCTCGTTCCCTCCGTTTCGCCGTCCTTCGACAGCTTAAAATCGTATTTCATTTCCAGCATTGCAAACAGCTTATACATAACCTCTGTGGCAATTGCCTTGATATCCAGTGATTGAATAAAGGCAAGCACCTTTTCCTGCTCTGCCTCCGGTACCCGATACACCCGCATCGCCGCCGTCAGAAAACGGCTGAGCTTGCGTTCCAACGGAAAATGGATATCGCATTTTCTCGCCATATAGCTGCGCATCATCCCCGCTGTGCCGATATCTATCTCGTAAAAGTCGCTCTCGGTATCATCGGGAAAAATTGCGCCGAAAATCTGCTTCAATTCCGCCGTGGTATGCAGGTAAATATATTCCGATGTTTCCGGCAAAGAGTAGGCTTCGATATAGATTTCCCGCAGGTTTTCGTTCAGTTCGGTCAGGGTCAGCTGAATCGCCGTTTCCACCGCATAGGCGTAAACCGGCGGCAGCGTATTGTCCGTGATGCCCCTTGCAACGCCGAACTGCCCGCTGAACATCGTTTCCACCAATTCCAGTAAAATTTTGTCCTTGGTCGGAAACAGATTTAAATAGCTTCCTCTTGCAACGCCCGCTTCGCCAACAATCTGACTGACAGAGGTATTCTTATACCCCTGTTCCAAAAAAAGACGGACGCATACGGTCAGTATTTTCTTCTTTGTCTCACTGCTGTCTCTTCGCAAATATACCATCCTTTCTTCAAACATTTTAGTACGCATACTAATCATATCATATAGGACGCAAAAGGCAAGCGGTTGCACGAATTTTTTCAGCTGTAAATTGTAGTCCCGCATTCTTTTCCCCTGGATGCGACCTTTATCGTTGCACCGCGCCAAATTCTATGGTACAATAAAACAGTCTAAATGATGAAATGGGTGCGACAGAAGCCGGACGGTGTGCCGGCGGGACTCTGGAAAGGATCAGGATCATATGGATATTATCTCATGTGTACATTTGATCGGAGGACTGGCGTTTTTCCTCTTTGGAATGTCGCTGATGGGAGATTACCTGAAAAAGCTTGCCGGAGGAAAGCTTGAAGTCTTTCTCGGAAAATTAACCTCTACGCCAATTAAGGGAATTTTACTGGGAACCTTTGTGACGGCAGTCATTCAGAGTTCCTCCGCGACGACCGTGATGGTTGTCGGATTTGTCAATTCCGGGATGATGCAGCTTTCACAGGCTATTGGAATTATTATGGGCGCCAATATCGGCACAACGGCGACCGGCTGGATTTTGAGCCTTTCCGGAATTCAGGGGACCAGCATGCTCGCCCGTCTGCTTTCGCCGACGACCTTTATTCCCATTATTGCACTGATCGGCGTAATCCTTTATATGTTCAGCAAAAAACAGGTGCAAAAAAATGCCGGCATGATTATGCTCGGCTTCTCTGTTTTGATGTTCGGTATGCAGACTATGAGCGAAGCGGTGGAACCGCTCAAGGAAAACGAAGAGTTCACCAATATGCTGGTGATGTTTTCCAATCCGCTGATCGGAATTTTGGTCGGAACGCTGTTTACTGCGGTGATCCAAAGTTCGTCCGCGTCGGTCGGAATTTTGCAGGCATTGTCCATGACTTGCGGAATCACCTATTCTACGGCAATTCCGCTGATTCTCGGTATGAACATCGGCGCCTGTGTTCCGGTGCTGCTTTCCAGCATCGGCGCCAATAAGGACGGAAAGCGTACGGCGTGGGTGTATCTGTATTATAATGTCTTGGGAACGGTTCTGTTCTTGGCCGTCTACTATTTGGCAGATTACTTTATCGGATTTTCCTTTACCTCGCATTTTTCCAATACGGTTGGAATTGCGGTTGCCAATACGATTTTCAAAGTGTTCTCTACAGTGGCGCTGCTGCCGTTTATCAAGGTTTTGGAGAAGCTTGTCTATCTGACGATTCGGGACAATCCTTCCGAAAAAACGACGAAGCGTTCGGAAAATCTCTTGGACGAACGGTTCATCGAATATCCGCCGCTTGCCATTGAACAGAGCCGGAAAACGTTGAGCAATATGGCGGAACTTGCAAAAGATAATATTTTTGCGGCAATTGGACTCATTGAAGATTTTGATCCCAAGATTGCGGAAGAAATCCGAAAAAATGAGAATACGATCGATCATTACGAAGATAGTCTGGGGACTTATCTGGTGCAGCTGAGCGCCAAAGAGCTGTCGCCGGCAGAGACAAACGAGGTTTCGAAGCTTTTGCACAGCATCAGTGATTTCGAGCGAATCGGCGATCATGCGCTCAACATCTGCAAACTTGCTGAGGAAATTCAGGAGAAGTCCCTGGTGTTTTCCACGAAAGCACAGAAGGAGCTTCGGGTCATTTCCAATGCGGTGCGGGAGGTGCTCTCACTTGCGGTGGAGGCTTTTGAGAAAGATGACGTGACGATTGCCGCGCATGTGGAGCCGCTGGAGCAGGTAGTGGATCTTTTGAAGGATGAGCTGCGGATGCGGCACATCAACCGGCTGCAGAATGGGCGCTGTACGTTGGAACTCGGCTTTGTGTTTAACGATTTGGTTGCGAATTTTGAGCGAATCGCGGATCACTGTTCGAACGTCGGAATCTGTGTCATTCAGCTAAGCAATGCGTCGTTTGAAACACACGATTATCTGCGTACGCTGAAAGAGACCAAAGAAGCGCATTATGTGGACGAGTATCATGCCTATAAAAAGAAGTATTACGCGCCTTTGTTGGAAATGTAAAACGTTGTGAAAAACAGGCCCATCCGCTGTGGTTACGGCAGGTGGGCCTGTCTGTTTCGGTGCGTTTCAAAGCGCACGGTGTGCAGAGCCAGCGGGGACTCCGATCCTGAGAATATCAAAGGACGTACAATATCGATATTGCAGGCGATGAAGTAAAAATACGGCGCCGCACGCGTGTAAACGGCTGCCTGCGAGCCGGGACGCTCCAATGTGCGGAATTGGGATTTCCAAGAGCGTATTCGGGTGCAATGCCAGAAAGTGCCCCATTCACACAAAAAATCATACAATCTTTCAAAAAATTGCCTTAAAATAACAAATTCATATGCTGTAATATCGTAAAGCGAAGAATCAGAGAGACCGTCCCATACTTTGTGTAAACCTCCACTGTGGTGTATAATAGAAGCACCACAGTGGAGGTTTTACAATGGCAAGAAAGAAACGCACCCCGGAAGAAAATGCCCGCAGGGAAAAGAGCAGAGAGCTGCTG
>NZ_JACRSN010000002.1 GCF_014384705.1 Yeguia hominis
AAAAAACGAATTGATGTTAATCTTATTTCAACATATTTTAACCGTGCCAATTTTGAAAAGTTTATAGATGAAGCAAAGGCAATGGAAAATATCGGAGATATAGGATTCTATTATCTAAACAAAAAAAGAGCCATCCGAGATGTAAAGGGTCTCGGGCAACAATTGCCCGCCAGCCTTTCCCGCGATAGCTTTAACATTATTATACGCAGGATCGATGAAAAAATCAACAGAAACAAATCCGAAAACTCCGTAGATTGGGAGCGCGAAATCATCGATTATGTAAATCAAAAGGTGCGGAACGGTCAGGATGTTTCTATCCCCATGACCGACGGAAGCGAACTTTTGATTACCGGCAGAACCGCATGGAAGCTGGGATATCGAAACGGAAAAAATGAAGGAAACCCAATTTCTGATAAGATTTATCTGGTAAAAGGAACTGCAGCCGGGGTAATTGATGAGATTGTACAGACCTCAAAATATCTTGGGGAAAAAGGCGTTCTAAAACCGCGAAAGAACGACTTTGCCCAAAACGGGTTTGAATATCGTTCTGCGTATTTCCGCGATTTGGATGGCGGGTATTACCAGTTGCAACTTTCAGTAGGTCTGAATGCGGAATCAAAAGAAGTGTATAACATAGGTGTAATAAAAAAGGTGCCATTCCCGGTAAACGGCTCAAAGGCCAGTACAGGAACAACACCTTACAGCCAAAGCATAACACAGAACGCAGCGGCTGTCAATACCAGTATATCCAAAAATGCAAAAAATGATACGCATGAAAAGAAATTCAGTCTCAATGACACCACAGATGCGAAGGGTGCGCAACTTATCTTACCTTATCGATACAGAACTTCTGACTGTGAGAAATTGGCAGAATTGTTTTATAATTCAGTCCACAGCGTCAATGCAAAGGATTATACAGAGGAACAGCGAAATGTCTGGGCAACAGGCAAAGTGGATTTTCAAGCATGGGATCAGTCTTTCCGGGAGCACAAAACGATAGTCGCCGTAGAAGGTGACGAAATCGTCGGCTTCGGGGATATGGACCATACCGGTTATTTGGATAGGTTGTTTGTTCATAAAGACCATCAGCGGGAAGGAATAGCATCTGCAATTTGCGATGAATTGGAATGTGCAGCGAATGGGAAACGAATTTTAACGCATGCTTCCATTACGGCAAGACCTTTCTTTGAGAAAAGGGGATACTCTGTAATAACAGAACAGCAGGTTGTTAGAAATGATGTTTCCTTGACAAATTATTTGATGGGGAAAGAATTATGATTGTGTTGATTACTGGTGCTTCTCATACGGGAAAAACCCTGTTGGCGCAAAAGCTTCTCGAAAAATACAAATATCCTTATTTATCAATAGACCATTTGAAAATGGGACTAATACGCAGCGGGAATACGAAACTTACACCAACGTGTGATGATATCGAACTGACAGAATACCTATGGCCGATTGTTCGAGAAATGATAAAAACTTCAATAGAAAATAGGCAAAATCGCATAATTGAAGGTTGTTATATTCCGTTAGATTGGAAAAAAGATTTTTCAAATGATGATCTTGAGAATATCAAATTCTTCTGTATTGTTATGAGTGAAAATTATATACGGGCACATTTTAACGATATAAAGCAATATGCAAGCGTTATAGAAAAACGAATGCATGATGAGGACTGCACTTTGAAAAATGTATTGGAAGAGAATGCACACACTTTAGCGCTCGCGCAAAAGAATAAAATAGACTATATTCTGATAGATCATGATTATAAGATAGATATTGATTTGCAGTGACAGTTTCCAGTTTTTCGCAATGTTTCAGCCGGGAAACACGGTGTCGAGATGATGATGCCCCTTGACAGGAAGCGTGTTGGATTTTTTCAATAAGGAAAGACGCCTGACGATTGTTTTGGGATGGGAGTTTGACTATGGATACGGTTCGATTTACCATTCAGCGAAAAGCCGCGTTTTCCGGAGCGTTCCTGCTGTATCGTATGAGCATCAACGGGCAGGATGTTGGTACAGTTCGGAATGGGAAAGAGATCACGGCAGATGTTCCCAGAGTAGCTGTTTATAGATAGGGCAGACGGCATTTTTTCGGAAAGAAATGCAATGCTATACGATTCTGGCAGGCAGAAGTATGAGCTTCTTCTGAAAAGAGCCGGCGGATGGCGTACCGAATCGTATAACGAATTCTATACGAAACAAAATTGTGAATGGGTACAGGTACCGTCCTTTCATTTTGATAAGATTTACAGCGCGATTTTTCAAAACAGGGTCGAGCTTCTTCCTCCGGATGCACAAGTGCTGGCTTTTTGTATGGAATTTGAGTATGAAATCCGGGATGGTCTGCAAGAGGTGCTTGCTTCGAGCAACCAATTTCATATGATAGAAGCGTTGCGCCAAATCGAAGCACAGCAATACGCGGATCTTCTCCTGCATATTATGCAGAATGATTTTCACAACGAGCAATTTCCTCTCAGCGATGAACAAATAGAGCGAATGCAGAATCAGATAGAAAAAGCAGATAAAGTGCTTTGGAACAACAAAAGTGCATATGATGTGTTTCATAAAGCGGTGGTCACGCGTTTGATCATGAGACTGGATTACGCGTCCTATATTTTTTAGTGTCAAAAGAAATTGGGCTGGGTTTTTGAACATCGGTGGTGTAAAAAACACAAAAAGGATGAAATTGCTTGTCAAAATCCAGAAAAAACACTATAATAAAAGACAATTCCCTTGATGCCATATCGAATGAAAAGCGATCTGGAACAACAAAAATGTGACGAAATCAAATCAGCATGCAAAATAGTGTGCAACGAAAATCCGATGAGCAGAATGTCCTGACCCGATAGAAAGAGAAATGCGGCAGTTTTCTATCGGGTGCTTTAGATTTTTACGCGCAGCGCAGAGCCTTTATCAGGTTACTGTGGGATTTGGCGGGTTCTTTGCAATTTTGCGGCGATGAACACAAGGCGCAGCCGCTGGGGACCGGACGGCAAGAACGCGATATCGCAAGAGGAATGACAAAAATTAGGAGGGGTATTCTTGGAGCAGAAACAAAAGGGGAACGCGTGGGCGCTTCTCCCAATTCTCGTCTTTTTGGTGATCTTTATTGGCAGCGGTGTGATTTTAAAGGATTTCTACAGCATGCCCGCGATTGTCGGATTTCTGATTGCTTTGTTTGTCGCATTTTTGCAGAACCGCAAACTGAAATTTGAAGAAAAATTCCGCGTTGTTGCGCGTGGAATCGGCGACGAAAACATCATTACCATGTGCATGATCTTTTTGGTGGCCGGCGGTTTTTCCGGCGCGGTAAAGGCAGCGGGCGGTGTGGAAAGTACGGTGAACCTCTGCCTTTCCATTTTGCCGTCGAATGTTGCGGTTATGGGATTGTTTTTGATTAGCTGCTTTATCTCGATCTCTATGGGAACCTCGGTCGGCACCATTGCGGCGCTTGCCTCGATTGCGGTTGGAATCAGTGAGAAGGCGGGCTTCCCGACTGCAATCTGCATCGCGGCAGTTGTCAGCGGCGCGATGTTCGGAGACAACCTTTCCATGATTTCGGACACTACGATTGCGGCTGTCCGGACACAGGGATGCCAGATGAAAGACAAATTTAAAGCCAACTTTTTAATTGTCCTTCCGGCGGCAGTAATCACCGCAGTGCTGTTCCTTGTTTTAACCATGCATGGAGATTATCAGGTCAGCGGAAATCTGGAATACAATCTTTTTAAAGTCCTTCCGTATATCATCGTTTTGGTCGGCGCATTGATTGGGTTTAATGTGTTCCTGGTTTTGATTGCAGGAATTGCGGCCTCCTTAATTGTAGGGGTTGCAACCGGGTCGATCCTCCCGGCTGAAATCTTTACCGCTGTCGGAAGCGGCGTTACAGAAATGTACGACATCACGGTCATTTCCATTACGGTTGCGGGAATTGTCGCGCTGGTGCGGGAGTATGGCGGAATCCAGTTTGTACTGCAGTTCATTAAATCAAAAATTCGGACCAATAAAGGCGGCCAGATCGGAATCGCGGCGCTTGCGTCCGTTGTAGATATGGCGACCGCGAACAATACCGTGGCCATCGTGATTGCCGGCCCGATCGCAAACGAAGTGCGCGAGGAATACGATATTTCTGCGGAGCGTTCCGCGTCGCTGCTTGATATTTTTACCTCTGTGTTCCAGGGGCTCATTCCGTATGGTGCGCAGCTGTTGTCTGCGGCAACGCTCACGGCGCTCACGCCGTTTGACATTATTCCGTACATGTTTTATCCGATGCTGATGGCGGTCAGCGCGCTGTGCTTCATTTTATTCGGAAAAGGCCGGAAGCAAAAAGCCGCAGCAAAATGAAAATTGTGGAAATCAGTATTGACAATTTTGAAAAATTGGCCTAAAGTGTAGATCATCAATCCGGGAAAGATGGAATGTTCATGGCAGGAAAACGGTTTGAAAAAAAGAAGCAGAGAAGAAAAGGCGGCAATGTTCTGCTGAATCTTCTGATTGTACTCTGTATTGGCGTGATGCTTTTTTGCGGGTACAAACTGGTGACTTCCTATTTGGAGTACAAAGTTGGAGACGACGCCTATGCGTCGATCACGGCCGGCGCTGTGAAAAAGAAACAAGCGGTTTCTCCAAACAGCGGCGAAAATTCAGCGTCGTCGGGGGATTCCGAACAGGATACTGATGAGCCTTTGGATGTCGATTTTAGCGTGCTGTCTGCGATGAATGCGGATGTAGCTGCCTGGATTTACAGCGCCGATACGGTGATTGATTATCCGGTCGTGCAGGGGTCCGATAATGTATATTACCTTGACCACATTTTCGACGGCACCTACAATAAACTGGGAACGCTTTTTGTGGATTGCCGGAATGCACCGGGGTTTTCAGACTGGAATACCATCATTTACGGACACAACATGAATAACGGCTCGATGTTTGCGAGCTTGACCAATTACACAAAACAGGCGTATTATGAGGCGCATCCGGAGATGTTTCTGGTGACGCCGGATGGTACGTTCCGATTGGAGCTTTTCAGCGGATACGTCACGCCGTCCGATTCCGACGCGTACACGTTTTCTTTTGCAGACGCGTCCGCATTTTCAGAATTTTTGGAGAACATTCGCGCACGCTCGGATTTTGACTCATCGGTGCCGGTAGAGGTCTCCGACCGGATCGTGACGCTGTCGACTTGCACCTATGATTTTGAGGATGCCCGGTACGTTGTGCACGGAAAGCTGGTGCCGGTGGCCGACTGAAACATTGCAGGTGCGCTTCCGGCGCTCTCGTTTTCGCTCGCTTTGGCAGAGCCCGGAAGCCCCAGAACCTGAAACGGGAATTATTGGAAAACCCGGTATCGCTTGGATGATGCCGGGTTTGTCTTTTTAAAAGCGCTTGATGAAAAGGCGGAAAATCCGGCTCGATGCCGAATTGCCGGTTTGCAACAGATCCTGCATTCGCGGCCATTTGAAGGAATTGCGCAGCAGACCAATCGATTGCCGGAAACAGAGAAATTTTTATGAGAAAGAAAGAGGCAGACATCCGGGTAGATTCCCAGATATCTGCCTCTTTTCTGTAAGAAGTTTTTTGATTTCTTGTTCGTATTCCAAAGACCCAAAACACAAAAATTACCTGTGGCCCTCCAAAGCATACATTAGTGATAACAGTTTTTACAGGCGGCAGTTTTTCCGGACTCGGAAACCAGTCCGTACAAAACGGTTTTGGAGTTCTTTAACGAACGGCAAATGGTTTTATGGTAGCAATTTCCTTTCTGCGTCCAATAAACCAGCTGCGCGGAAATTCCGGCCTTTTTATAGCTGCTCAGGACCTTTCCATTCTGGCAGTAGGCGCGGACAGTGTAGAGGTACTCGACACCGTTTTTCGCGGTTTTGTCGGTGTAGCTGGTCGTTGCCTGGCCGGAGACGTCCCGCAGTGTTTCCCAGCTTCCTCCGGCTATTTTACGATAAATGCGATAGCCCTGTGCGCCTGGCACCGCAGACCACTTAAGGACAATGTTGTTGGGCTTTTTGTTAGAGGAAACGCTGCGAAGCTTTGGCGCCGGGAACGGAAGCTTCATGTTGGCACCGGAGCTGGAATACCCGCTGTAAACCTTTTTCTGGCCAACTTTGCGGTAGGCCTTGACCGTATAGCTGTAGGACACACCCGGATCGCGGCGTTTGTCCGTATAAGACAGGGTTTTGCCGCCGGAGACAGAGCCGATTTTTTTCCAATCACCGGCGGCATTTTTCCGATAGATGAGATATCCGTTTGCGCCGGAAACCTGTTTCCAGGAAACTTTGATTGCAGTGTCGCCAGCTTTGGAAACGCTGACCTTCGGCGTCCCGAGCCGCGGTTTGGCAGAAGCTCCGGCGGCATGATAAGCGCCGGACAATTTTTTTCCGTCTATCGTGCGGTAGGCTTTTACCGTGTAGGTGTAAGAGGTTCCGCAATTGAGTCCGGAATCTGTATACGAGAGAGTCTTTCCGCCGGTAAGGGTGGCGATCTTTTTCCAATCACCGGCAGCGTTTTTCCGATAGACAAAATATCCGTTCGCGCCGGAAATCTGGTTCCAGCTGACTTTGATTTTATGATAGGAAGCGGATGCCGCTTTTGGAGACGGTGTTGCCGGGACAGGCTTTACAGAAACGCCGGTCTTGTTGTAGGCGCTGTAGAGATTGTCTGCATAGGCTTTTACAGTATATGTGTAAGAAACGCCGCAGGTAAGACCAGTATCGGTATAAGATGTTTGCGCTGCTGCAACTGTGGCAAGTTTTTTCCAATTGCCGGAAGCGTTTTTTCGGTAAATGAGATACCCGTCCGCGCCGGGGATTTTCTTCCAGCTGACTTTTACGCGGTTATAGGAGGCAGACGCCGCCTTGACAACGGGTGTCGCCAGACGGACTGTTACCGTGCAGGACGCCTGCGAATTCCCAGCAGCGGCGGTAATCACGGCAGTGCCCGGAGAAATGGCATCGATTCTGCCATCCGCATCAACCTCGGCAACTTCCGGATTGGAAGAAGACCAGACAATCGATTGCGCGGCGGAAGCCGGACTTACAGTGAGAACTGCTTGTTCGCGGACAAACAGCGAGAGCTTCGTATCAGAAAGCACAAGCGGTTCTGCGGGTTCTTCCGTTTCTGCAAGAAGGCTCGGTACAGCTTGCGCAGGATCGGCCTCCTCTGCAAAAACAGAAACAGGCAAGCTGGTCAGTGTGAACAGGAGAAGCATGCAGACCGATACGATAATTTTCACCTTTTTCAATCACAAATCCCCCAAAATTTCAAGCCGTTTCCACTACTGCCATTTTAGCGTATGGATGCCTGAAAATCAACAATCCGGACGCTGGTGCGCTGTTCTGTGCCGCAGGGCTGCAGCACCGGAGAAGCGAGCGCGTAGAGATCGGACGCCCGGCATTCTTCTTCAAAAACACGTGCAGCCTCGCCGTGCAAACGCGCTGCGTCCGTATAGCGTGTTAGAATCGGCAGCGAGGCAGTTTTTTTCAAAACGGAGAGCAGTTCCTGGCCGGTACGATTCATGGCAAGCAGGCGCAAATAGGGCGGAAATTTGGGCAGCGGCGTATGCAGTCCCAAAAAAGCGGAAAGCACCAGACGCCGGGCACGTGCGCGGGGATAGCGCTTGGTGGTGACAGCGTCATAGAGCGCAGAGAGCGAGGACGTTTTGCGGATGGCAGCATACAGACGGTTTTCAAGGCCTTCGCTGAGATCGGGCAGATGGGAAAGGGTTTCCCGGTCTGCACTGCGCAAAGTGGAAAGAATCGCGCATTCCAACCTGTCGAGGGTGGCGGGTGCGCGTCCTGCCCGGAGCTCCTGCAGAAGAATTTCCTCTGCAGGACTGGGGATGATGTCGTGAAGTTTATTACCTTTACAGAGTTCTTCTCGCAAAAGGGAAGAGGACCATCCGAAACAGGCGTCTTTTTGGTCGTGATTCGCTTGTTGCCGAAGAATAGAGAACGGTGTCAGATTCGCGTTTTGTTCTAGAATTGCCTTGCAATATTCAATTCCTAAAATATTATTTGCAGAATACAAAAGCGCTGCTGTTTCTTCTCCGCAAAGCCGCTGGATCGCTTCGGTGCGCGCTGAAGCAAAGGAAATCCCTTTACAGAGATTCATCTGCAATAGTTCGGAAAATTCCGGAGTTCGCAGGACCGCAGCAAGCCGGAAAAGACGTCCGGCGTCTCCGCACTCCGAGCCAAACCAGAGCTTGCAGGGAATTCCCAGCGCCGATAAGAGCGCAACCCCGCCGGACGCAAAGCGTTCCGCACCGGCTGCTGCCCAGGAAACCGGCAGTTCAAAAACAAGATCTGCGCCGCAGCGCACGGCAGTTTCGGCACGCGCCCACTTGTTGAGAATTGCAGCATCGCCGCGCTGCACAAAATTGCCGCTCATGATGCAGACAACCGGCGTGCCGCTGTTTTCCCGTGCAGCGGAAAGCAACGCGGCGTGGCCGTAGTGAAAGGGGTTATATTCGCAGATGATCCCGGAAAATGCCGTGTAATTCCCCATTTTTTCTGAAAACTCCTTGAATTTATATTTCGCTTGTATTATAATAATACAGCATTTTTTAGCAAGAAACAATCTATTCCGCAAACAGAAAAAAGGATTGTGCCGGGCTGCGAAACAAATGAATGTAGGAGGAAATTGCGAGAATGAAAATTCTGGTCATCAACGCGGGAAGCTCTTCTCTGAAATATCAGCTCATTGATATGTCAAACGAAGAGATGGTCGCAAAAGGAAACTGTGAACGAATTGGGATGGACGTCGGTGTATTTACCCACAAGACGGCGGATGGACGTTCGGAAAAACTCGAAGTTCGGATGAGCAATCACACAGAAGCGTTTATGCAGGTCAAAAAAGCGCTCTTGGACAGCAAGGTCGGCGTGATTCAGGACCTGAGCGAAGTTACGGCAATCGGCCACCGCATCGTGCAGGGCGGTTCGATGTTCAGCCGGTCGGTGCTGGTTGACGAAGATGTCATTGAGGGAATCGAAAGCCTGATTCCGCTTGCACCGCTGCACAACAGCGCGCATGTACAGGGAATTCGCGCCTGCCGTCAGGTTTTTGGCGAGGAAGTTCCGGAGGTCGTCGTGTTCGACACTGCGTTCCACTCCACCATGCCGCCTGAGGCTTATATGTTTGCCGTTCCGTATGAGTATTATGAGAAATACAAGATTCGCCGCTATGGCTTCCACGGGACCTCCCACCGGTATGTCAGCCAGCGCTGCGCAGAGATGATGGGCAAGCCGCTGAAGGATCTCAAGCTGATTACCTGCCATCTCGGCAACGGCTCTTCCATTACCGCGATCAAAGACGGCAAGGTTATCGATACCAGCATGGGCCTGACGCCGCTCGACGGCTTTATGATGGGAACCCGTACGGGAACCTTGGATCCCTCCGTTGTGACCTTTATTGCAGAAAAAGAGCATCTCTCTCCGAGCGAGATGGATCAGCTGCTCAATAAAAAGTCCGGTCTTCTGGGCATTTCCGGCGTTTCCAGCGATGACCGCGATATTTCCGATGCTGCAGAAGCAGGAAACAAGCGCGCAATCCTGGCACATAGCATGCTCGAATACCAGATTAAGAAATTTATCGGCGGGTATGTCGCTGCGCTGGACGGCTGCGATGCGATCGTCTTTACAGCAGGCCTTGGCGAGAATCAGCCGAAGCACCGTATCCGCGTCTGCAATGCGATGTCCTATCTGGGAATCAAGATCGATCCGGAGAAGAACGCAGAGCTCATGCACGGCAAAGAGGGCAAAATCTCGACGCCGGATTCAAAGGTCGATGTCTTTGTCATTCTGACAAACGAGGAACTCGTCATTGCGCGTGACACCAAAGACATTGTCGAAGTGCTCAACGCCAACAAAGAACAGATTGCCACGAAAAAGCGCGAGGATCTGGACGATGACGTGAAGGCGATTTTCTGGGATAAGCAGGAAAAAATGTAAGTCTGTCCCCTAAAAAGTTTAATTGCCGATTTATAGAAAAAGCTGGCGAATGATTCGCCAGCTTTTTTATATTTGGGATGCAGCTTGCAGAATGTCGGAAATCACGGCTTCCGGCAACGCTGTAATCGGAAGCGGCGGCTGCGGATCCGGCGCATACGGGGCGAGCGCCTTTTCAAACCAGGCGACATCACGCCAGGCGCCGCACTTGTATCCGGCGTGTCGGTAAATGCCGATCAGCGAAAGCCAAGCGCACGGTGAAGCCCTTCGCTCTTTTCGTTTGGCACCGTCACAACGCCATAGACGGTCCGAATGCCCTGCAACTTTAAAAGTGCAAACAGCGCGCGATAAAGCCGCTTACCGATGCCATGGGACAGGCAATTTTTTCTACATAAACCGATAATTCCGCATTCCACTGGTAGGCCTGGCGTTCCTGGGCACGATGCGCATAGGCATAGCCGAGAATTGCACCGTTTTCTTCCCAAATGAGATAAGGATATCCGCGCAGGATATCCGAAATACGGGCAGCAAATTCCGCTTCTGTTGGGAGTGTGTATTCAAAGGTGATGGCTGTATCCAGATACTGGCCGTAAATGCGCAAAAGCGCGCTGCTGTCGGCCGGAGTTGCAAAACGGAATCCTATTTTAGACGACCTCCTTTTTATGGTTTGTGTTGTGCTGGATGGATGCCCCCAAAATTGACAAAGGGCAAATGTTCACGCGGATACCTGGAAGCGTCGGATGCGGATTCGAGTGAAGTTCTGAAACCCGTCAGCAGCGCAGAGAAACAGAATCGGCATGAAATTCAAAAGATATTTGGGGTTTGCCTCCCAAAACAGGAAAAATAGAAAGACACCCATCCAGGTCAGATAGTGAACAGTCTGCAAAGCAATGGTACGCTTTCTGAGATGACGCAAAAGAGAATAGAGCGATAACCCCAGAATGGCAAAGAGAAAGATTTGACTGTAGGCACGGAACCACCGGTAATATTTTCCGGATTTCAAGAAAAATTGATGGAGCAACGTTTTTTCCGATTTTGCCGGGCTGCGGGAAAGGTAAATGCCGGAACGGTAGGTGCCGTCACTCCACTGGAAGGCCGATTTTTTCCAGAGATAACGAAGTGTCCCGCCAATACCGCGTTCCTGCAGACGGACTTTGATTTCCTGGATCGTCGCAGCTTCTTTCTGTTCATAATCGCCGCTTGCTTTGGTGAATTCCTCGTCCGCGCGATTCCACATCGGATCCTTGAGCCCCATCATGATCCAGTGTGTTTTCGGAAATTGATAGGTGTGCAGTTCCTCTTCGGTAAGCAGATTTTGGCTGTTTACCAGCGCCTTTGCACCGGAATAAAGCGTGAGAAACGCCAGCACCAGAAGCAGAGCCGGTTTCCAGAGCCGGCGCAGACCGGATGCCCAGAGCAGGTGCATGCCGATGGCAACGAGGAGAATCAAAATGGTCGGCCGCAGCAGCGCGCCGAAGCCGATTGCCGCACCGCAGCCGAGGGAAAGCTCGATTTTCCGCCGGGCGTTTGCCTGCTGCTGCGCGCAAACATAGAGATAGAGCGGCAGAACGGTAAACGGAAGCGAAAAGGTATCGAGATAAAAAAACGGGACATAGGTATAAAACGGGGGAAAGACCATGCAGAGCAGCGCCGAAAAGAGCGCCATGCGGTTGCCGAATAGGCGGCGCGCCAGAAGATATAAAAGAAGGATTCCGCAGTCCAGAAGAATGATATTGAGCGGGATCCCGGCATAGAGCGGAACCGTTCCGAAGAGCAGCTTGAAAACGCCGTAATAGGCTGTCAGAAGCAGAAGCGGAAAAAGCTGGTGCGGGTATTGCGCGAAGTACGGCCGGGCTTTGATCCCTTCTCCGGAAAGCAGCGAAAGCGCATTGTTGTGCATCGCGCGCAAGTCGTAATAGATCGCGGGATTGCCTTCCGGATTGCACCGAAGTTCCCAGCCGAGCACACATTGCAGCGCAAAGATGCAGAACAGAAAGATCGCGAAAAGCGAACGGTTCCATTCTTTTTGCGCAAGCGTATGAAACCATACGCTTTTGCGAAACTGCATGACCATAAGGGCGCACGCCGCTACCAACACAGCAGAAAAGCCGACCAGCAGCAGAGAGCTAGCCGGACGCTTTGTCAGCGAAACAGCGACCCGAAGAAGAACGAGAAAAAAGCATCCCGCAAATCCCCATAAAAAAAACCGGTAAGCACGTCCGAGTGTTTTTTGCATTATATTATAGAGACATCCTTTCTACATACAGGGAAACAAAACGCCTGCAAAACCGAATCTCTATCCATTATCAGGGAACTTGGGATGTTTATAATTCTATAAAGGAAACTATCCGGAAAAATCAAAAACAGCCGCATACAGTCCGGAGGACAAGCGGCTGTTTTTTTGAATCCATGGGTTTTGCTAATCGTTTTTTTCGATCATGCCATTTTTGCGGAATAGGAAGGACAGGCACCAAATTGCCGAAAGCCCAACCAGCGTATAAATAATCCGGCTTACAACAGCCGCCTGACCGCCACAAATCCACGCGACGATATCAAACTGGAAAATGCCGATGGAGCCCCAGTTGATGCCGCCGATTACGAGCAGGATCAAAGCAATGGTATCAAGCATGGTATTCCTCCTTTATTGAACTCCGAGCCTTGCTTTATTTTCTGCGGAGAAATCCCATTTATGCCTGTTTTATACATCAAAAAATAAAAATCAGCGAATAAAGCTCATTATTTCCTTTTCTTCCGGTTTGGGTCCCGGAAGCGTTTCTTTGCCGGCCTCTACAAGCTTTAGCGTCCAGGCCATGTTTTTTCCGAGCGTGCGCATCGTCTGCATGCCTTCAAGATCGAGACGCGCTTCTCCGGGCTTTCTGCCATGGACGACAGCCCAGTACTGTCCGGTGGGGAGAATCATTTCGCCGATGCTCAGGTACCAGTTCAGACCCTGCAGCGTTGCGGTGCCGCCGCTGCGGCGGACAACGGCAATCGATGCGCCGACCTTGTGCCGGAAGCTGCTGCCGCGCGTATAAAACACACGATCCAAAAAGGATTTCATGGTTCCGGCGATGCCCGCGTAATAAACCGGCGAAGCGAGCAGAATGCCGTCGGCTTGAGCCATCTTTTCGGCGGCCTCATTGACCGGGTCGTTGTCGAACACACATTTTCCGAGGGTATGGCATTGTTCGCAGGCGGTGCAGCCGTGAATGAGCTTGTGCCCGATATGCAGGATCTCGGTCTCAATTCCTTCTGCATGCAGCGCTTCTGCGGCGGCTTCCAGCGCGCAGGCTGTATTGCCGTTTGCATGAGGGCTTCCGTTAATCGCGAGAACTTTCATCAGAATTCCCAACCTTTCCGAACCGATTCAATGGATCGGGATTTTTTTTATTTTTATGATAGACTGTTTGTCGGGAAAAATCAATAGGCTTCTATTTTTATTTTATTGCATTTTTCCGATGATTATGAAAAATGAAGATTGATAAATTCTTTGTATTTGGTATAATAAAAGAATACTTGTACAGGAATGAACACGAGAGGAGAACATGGCATGGTACGGACCAGATTTGCGCCAAGCCCAACCGGCTTTATGCATGTCGGAAATTTACGCACGGCGCTCTATGAATATCTGATTGCGAAATCGCAAAACGGAAAGTTTATTTTGCGGATTGAAGATACGGATCGGGAACGTTTGGTGGAGGGCGCGGTAGACGTCATTTACCGGACGCTGGATCAAGTGGGACTCCAACACGACGAAGGTCCGGATGTCGGCGGCGACTTCGGCCCGTATATTCAGAGCGAGCGGAAAGGGCTCTATCGGGAATATGCAGAGAAGCTGGTTTCCATGGGAAAAGCCTACTACTGTTTCTGCACGAAGGAGCGGCTGGATTCTCTGCACAGCGAGGACGCATTCGGCGGATATGACCGGCACTGCCGGAATCTTTCTTTTGAGGAAGCACAAGCGCGCAAAGCGGCAGGGGAACCCTATGTCATCCGGCAAAAGATGCCGACAGAAGGCGCGACGGCGTTCCACGACGCAGTTTACGGAGATATTTCCATTGAAAACTGCGAATTGGAGGATCAGATTCTCCTGAAATCGGACGGATATCCGACCTATAACTTTGCAAATGTCGTGGACGACCACCTGATGCAGATCACACACGTTGTGCGCGGATGCGAGTATCTGACCTCAACGCCGAAATATAAACTTCTGTATGAGGCATTCGGATGGGAGATCCCGGTTTATGTGCATCTGCCGATGATCATGGGACGCAACGCGGACGGTACGGTCAGCAAACTCTCCAAGCGCCATGGATCGACCGGCTTTGCCGATCTCGTTGCGGACGGTTATCTGCCGGAGGCCATTGTCAACTATATTGCGCTTTTGGGATGGTGCCCGAAAGAGGAAAACCGAGAAATCTTCACGCTTGCTGAGCTGGCATCGGTATTTTCGATTGACGGAATCAGCAAATCGCCGGCAGTATTCGACTATGATAAGCTGACCTGGATGAACGGGGAATATCTCCGCGCCATGCAGCCGGAGGACTTTACCGCGAAGGCGATGCCGCAATACCGCAAGGTGTTTGCGGACAAGGCGGTCGATTGGGAGGTTCTGACGTCTATTTTGCAGCCTCGTGTGACGAAGCTCGAAGATATTCCGGAAATGATCGGGTTCCTCAGGACGCTGCCCGAATACCCGGCTGCATTTTTCATCAATAAAAAGAGCAAAACCAATTTGGAAAACGCCGGCACGATGCTGACGGCGGCAATCGCAGAATTGGAAACGCTGCAAACCTGGTCGGTGGAGGCAATCCACGATGCCCTGCTTGCGCTGGCACAGCGTTTGGAAGTGAAAAACGGAACGCTTTTGTGGCCGGTACGGATTGCAGCGGCCGGCATGCAGGTAACGCCCGGCGGCGCGATGGAAATTTTGGCGATTCTCGGGAAAGAAGAATCCCTGCAAAGGCTCCGCGCAGGACTGGAAAAACTCAGCGGAGCAGCTTCTTGAAAGGATAGGGAACAACACTATGGCAGACGAACTGAAAAACGGAACTCCCTGCGAGACAGAGGGAGAGGCACTGAATTTTATCGAGGAATTTGTCCGGGAGGATCTTGCACCCGGCGGACGTTTCGCCGGGAAAACTGTGCATACCCGGTTTCCGCCGGAGCCGAACGGCTACCTGCATATCGGACACTGCAAGGCGATCTGCATCGATTTTGGGACAGCTGAGCGATTTGACGGGATGTGCAACCTCCGAATGGACGATACCAACCCAACAAAGGAAGACGTCGAATATGTCGACGCCATCAAAGAAGATATCCGCTGGCTGGGATATACCTGGGACGATCGCTTCTTCTACGCGTCCGACTATTTTGATCAGACCTATGCGTTTGCAGTGGAGCTGATCAAAAAGGGCCTGGCTTATGTCTGTGAGCTCAAACCCGAGCAGATGCGTGAATACCGCGGTGATATCAATACACCGGCCAAAAGCCCGTACCGCGACCGCCCGATCGAGGAGAGCCTTGATTTGTTCGAGCGGATGAAGAACGGCGAATTCGAGGACGGCGCAATGACGCTGCGTGCAAAAATCGACCTGGCTTCCGGAAACTTTAATATGCGCGATCCGGTTATTTACCGGATTGTCCATCACCACCATCATCATGTCGGCGACAAGTGGTGTATTTATCCGATGTACGATTTTGCACACCCGATTCAGGATGCACTCGAAGGCATCACGCATTCCCTGTGCTCATTGGAATTTGAAGCGCACCGTCCGCTGTATAACTGGGTTGTAGAGCATATTTCCTGTGAAAACAAACCGCGCCAGATTGAATTTGCGCGGCTTGGAATCAACAATACCGTGATGAGCAAACGCCGTCTGCGTGCGCTGGTGGAAAACGGAAAAGTTTCCGGTTGGGACGATCCGCGGATGCCGACGCTGTGCGGACTGCGCCGACGCGGATATACGCCGGCTTCCATCCGCAATTTTATCGACCGGATCGGCGTTTCCAAAGTGAACAGCACGGTGGAGTACAGCTTCCTGGAGCATTGCCTGCGGGAAGATCTCAACCAAAATGCCAGCCGCGTGATGGCGGTAATGCATCCGTTGAAACTGATTATTACGAACTATCCGGAAGGAAAAACGGAGACATTCGAAGTGGAAAACAATCCGAACGACGCTTCCGCCGGAACCCGGACTGTGACATTTTCCCGGGAAATGTGGATTGAATCGGAAGACTTTGTCGAAACACCGTTCAAGGGATATTTCCGGCTCTTCCCGGGCAATGAGGTTCGCCTCAAAACGGCCTATATCGTGAAATGCACCGGCTGCAAAAAAGATGCGGACGGAAACGTGACCGAGGTTTACGCGGAGTACGATCCGGAATCCCGCGGCGGAAACGCAGCAGACGGCCGAAAAATCAAGGCGACGATCCATTGGGTCAACGCGCAGGATTGCCTGGATGCGGAAATTCGGCTTTACGGCAACCTCTTTACAGTGGCGGAGCCGGAATCGGATGCTTTCATGGAATACCTGAATCCCGATTCTCTGGAGGTCCTCTCCGGCTGCAGGCTGGAAAAATCTCTGGAAACAGCAAAGCCGGGTGAATCCTTCCAGTTTATGCGGCAGGGATATTTCTGCGTGGATAATCGCGACAGTACGCCCGGACATCTGGTGTTTAACCGCTCGGTTTCTCTGAAAGACGGCTTTAAAGCGAAAAAATAAGGGACGTTTACACCGGGATTTTCAAAAAAAATAACAACACCCCGCAGCAGGCGTTTGCGCCGCTTGCGGGGTGCTGTTTGCGTGCGTTTCGGAACTGCTTTCCGAATAGGTGCTTTTGGAAAACGCTTCTTTCAAAAAACGGAAGAACGCGTCTTTTAAACGCGTCTTGTGTTCGGTACGCCGAAAGCGCCAGCGCTGAAAAAAGGGGGCAAAGTACTCTGCCGCAACCTCCCCATCCGTTACGCCGAGAACGCAAAAACCTTTAAGCATCCGTGCCGGATGCCGGTTCGGATGGGTATTCTTTGGCGATATCCAGCTGCATGCGATCGATTTTTTCCCGAAGCTTTAAAAAATCCTCAAAGGCAGCAGGCTTTTGGTTTGGATTTCGAAGCAGCGCGGCCGGGTGAAAAGTCGCCATCATCAGAAGATTGCCCTTTTTAAAAAAGACGCCGTGTTCTTTTGTGACGCGGATATCCGGCTTAATGAGCTTCATGGCGGCGACTCTTCCGAGACAGACAATGATTTGCGGATTTAAAAGCTTCACCTGATTGCGCAGCCAATCGATGCAGGCTTCCTGTTCTTCCGGAAGCGGATCCCGGTTTTTGGGCGGCCGGCATTTGACCATGTTGGCGATGTAGATGTTTTTCTTCCGGTCGAGGTCTACTGCGGCTAGAATTTTATCGAGCAGCATGCCGCCGCGTCCGACAAACGGCTCCCCTTGCAGATCCTCATTTTCTCCGGGGCCTTCCCCGATAAACAGGACTTTGGCGTCCCGGCAGCCGGTTCCGAACACCACCTGATGGCGGCCTTCGCACAGTCCGCATTTTCGGCATGCCAGACATGCCGTTTCCAGTTCATTCCAAGTAGCAAACACGGGCATTCCCTCACAATCTATGACATGTCTTTTTATTGTAGCATATGTTACCGGATTTTTCACGGATTTTTGTTGAAAAAAAGTCGTTATGGGAGTAAAATAAAAACAGAACATAAGAGTCAGGAGATGTTGAATTTGAAAGTTATGGTTGAAACGTCCGCACGTCACCTCCATCTGTCGCAGGCAGATCTGGAGACGCTGTTTGGAGCAGGTGCAGAGTTGACGGTTAAGAAGGAATTGTCCCAGCCGGGTCAGTTTGCTTGCAACGAAAAAGTAGAAGTTGTCGGCCCGAAGGGTTCTCTTAAAATGTCCGTTCTCGGTCCGGTCCGGAAAGAGACGCAGGTTGAAATTGCACTGACAGATGCCCGCAAAATCGGTATTTCTGCGCCGATCCGGGAGTCCGGAGATATTGCAGGAACCCCGGGATGTAAGCTCGTTGGCCCGAAGGGCGAAGTGGAAATTCCCTGCGGCGTGATTGCTGCAAAGCGTCATATCCACTTTACGCCGGCTGAGGCTGCAGAGGCTGGCGTTTCCGATAAGCAGATTGTCTCTGTAAAAGTCGATTACAATGACCGTGCACTCATCTTTGGGGATGTCGTGGTTCGTGTGAGCCCGTCTTACGCGGCTGCGATGCATATCGATACCGACGAGTCCAATGCTGCGGCGCTGCCGGGTACGGTTGACGGCGAGATCATTCTGTAACAGACCAATTTCTTAAAAGAAGAAAATCGGCTGCACCCGAATACGGTGCAGCCGATTTTTTAATGATTTTATGCCGAATCTATAGAGCCGAAGCTGCGTGAGAAAGCAGGTTTTTGTCTGCAAATGGACACATAAGCCTAAATGAAGTGGTTTTTTACCACAGAAACGTTGCAGGAGATTGTTTTGTGAGACAGAACGCGTCTTTGTTTCACAAAGCAACCCGGCGTGATTTCAGCGCAGACCGCGATAAGCAGGCTATGCCGGCGTTACATAAAAGGAATAGCTGGCGTTGCCCTCCGGCCATTCGGCAGAGAGCTCATAGACATATCCCTCTCCGTTAGCGGGAAGCGTGAGCGTGTTTCCATCCATCGCAAGTGCAGAGGCATCCTGTTCATACCGTTCTGCGTTTCCACGGCATCGATCCGGCCAGCACCGAATGGAATAATTCGTAGGAGTGGTTGAGAACACAATCTGAAGTTGCGTCAGTCCATCCTCCTGCAGAATCTTCGTGGCGGAATCGAGCGGATGCGCGCCGCAGGCAATACCGCCGGTGCGGGTGCCGTCTGCATTTTCATAATACCACTCGTAATTCCCGGAGGAGATGATCGTTTCCGTTTTCTGTCCGTCTATAACGTATTGCAGCTGCAGAACCGGCGGTTCTTTTAGGGTAACGTTGGCCTGCTGTTGTTTCGGCATGCATCCGAATCCGGTCAAAAGCAGCACAAGCATGAGAACCAAGGGTGCGAAAGCCCGTTTTTGCATAACATTCGCTCCGATCCAATTTTTTCCGAAAACAGTGTTTCGCTTCCGGTTACATGAAATACCCCGATGCGGATGGGAAATGTTGCAGACAAATTTATTTTATTTTCAGCAGACGATAGGCGTTTTTCCAGTATATGGCCTCTTTTTCCTCGGTAGAAAGCGAAGTCTGTTCGATAAAGGCGACGCCGTCATTTGACCGGCTCCAGGGACAATCGCTTCCAAACAGAACGCGGTCGATTCCATGCAGGCGAACCATCCGCTCGAATTGTTCGGGCGTCAGAAAGGTGTGCGCCATAGCGGTGTCAATATAAAGATTTTTTCCGAGCAGGAATGCCTCTGCCTCCTCCGGCGCGTTTAAACCGCCCATATGCGCGGCGATTATGGTTAAATTCGGAAAGCGCTCTAAAAGATGCGCAATCCGTTCGGAACGCGAAAGCGGATGCTGCGGGTCGATCGGATCCGGTCCGGTGTGGAACAGAACCGGAAGCCCGCACTTTTCGGCTTCCTCCAGAAGCGGATCCATGCAGGCATCGTCGGCAGGAACCCCTTGATAGTCCGGATGAAATTTTAGCCCATGCAGCCCGAGAGACGCGACCCGGCGGATTTCTTCCACCGCATGCGGATCCTTCGGGTGGACGCTGCCGAAACTGTAGAGGCCGTCCCCTTGTATGCTTGCGGCGAAATTGTTAACCGTTTCCTGCTGCCCGGGTTTTACGGCAATGTGCATCACCGCAGCGCCGGTAACACCCCACTGCTGAAAGGCTGCACGAGTACCGGATACCGTGCCGTCCGTAAACGGATTGGCGCCGAATGTTGCCGCCAGCTTGGGAAGCGCTTTGGGCGCAAGCTGATCCGGGAATAGATGTGTGTGAAAGTCAAATAACATGCAAAGATTCCTTCCTTGAATTTTTTTATCGCGCGGCGCAGGCGCTTTGGCCGCGAGATACAAGCCTCTTAGACGCCCAATCTGGCCGCAGACCGGCGAATCATGCGCTCCGGTTTTCTGCGGCAAAACCCCAGCGGGCTTGTGCCTTTTTGGCTCTTTTGCTCTTTTTGTCTTGGCGGGCGTCAGTCTGCCTGCGTTTTAAAAATCTAAATCATGCGAAAATTTATCGCTGACAGGTGTAAATTCAGAAATGGCAATATGGCTCCGCAGGCAATCTCTGCGGCAAAAGGTTTGATACACAGTATGGGCGTATTTCGATCCGCCAAAGTCCTTCCTTGTCAATCGATGATAGGATGACCGTTTTAAAAGCAAATCACACATGGAAAGCGAAAAAGATTGGAACGAAAAAAAGAGTAAGCCGGCGACGTGCAGGATGGAAATCCCTCTGGCAAGCAGCAGAATAAAATGGCGGTTCGCTGCAAAGGCGCGCCGGGTTCCGAAAAACGTTTTCAAGGCTTGGCCGGCAGAACGTGAAGAAAGCGGATCAGGTTGGTCATCGTATCGGCAAGATCCTGTTTTGCGCGCAGCTTTGCCTCCGGACGGGGAATTGCAACCCGGTTAATGCTGAAAATTCCGCTGACGCCCATTTGATAGGCCGCGTCTATGCCGTCCCCGATATCTCCGACCACCGCGGCAAGTGGGATCCCGGCCTTTTTTGTGCGTTTCGCAACTCCGATGACGACCTTTCCGCGAAGGCTCTGTGCGTCCATCCTGCCTTCTCCGGAAAAAACGAGATCCGTTCCGGGAAGAAGATCGTCAAAATGGACGGTATCCAAAACCGTTTCGATGCCCATTTGCAGTTTCGCATTCCAGAAAGCCGCTGCGCCGAATCCCATGCCGCCAGCCGCACCTGCACCGGGCAAATCGGAAAGCGATTTGCCGAAATCGCGTGCTGTAAGCGCTGCGAGATGGGAAAGGCCGCGGTCGAGCAGGGAAACCATTTTCGGCGTCGCACCTTTTTGCGGACCAAATACCGCCGAAGCGCCGGTGGGCCCGCAAAGCGGATTGTCAATATCGCACATTGCGATGACTTCTGCGTTTTTTAGCTCCGGAAGCATGTGGGATGCGTCGATGGCCTGGATATTCAGCAGCGTGCCGCCGGTCGGAAGAAACGGACAGCCGTTCTGATCCAGAAACCGGACGCCCAGTGCGGCTGCAGCACCGGTTCCGCCGTCGTTTGTTGCACTGCCGCCAAGCCCGAGGATGATCTTTTTGCAGCCGTGCTTTAATGCATGACAAATGAGCTCTCCGACGCCGTAGGTGGTCGCCCGGCACGGATCCCGGCGATCCCGGATAAGCGGCAACCCGGCGCAGGCCGCCATTTCGAGAATGGCCGTGCGGCCGTGATCGATTACGCCGTAAAACGCTTCGGTTTCTTCAAACAGCGGGCCTTTGACCCGGACAATGCGTTTTTCTCCGCCGACTGCGGTCAGAAAGGCATCGACCGTTCCTTCTCCGCCGTCTGCAATGGGAATTGCGTGAATTTCCGCGTCAGCTTCTATGCTCCGGATGGCGCGCTCCATGATCTGACAGATTTCTGTAGAAGACATGGTGCCCTTAAACGAATCCGGAACCAAAATATATTTTTTCATATCGATAGCTCCTGAAATAATTATGCCGATCAAGTCTCTATGCGCAAGTATACGCAATGAAAGGGGGAAAGTCAAGCAAGGTCCGGCTTGTGCAAACAACAAGGTGTTTGCACCGTGTGCAGAGCGGGCCGTGCAAAAAAGAAATTCGCTTGCTTGTGTTTCTTACAGGCGCACCTTTTCTGTCAATAAAAAAACGGACGCATATCGCGTCCGTTTTTGAGCCTTTTTTTGAAAACTCAGTCGCTGCTGAAGGGCAACAGCGCAAGATGCCGTGCACGTTTGATGGCAACGGTCAGTTCGCGCTGATGATGCGCGCAAGTACCGGTCACTCTGCGGGGCAGAATTTTTGCTCTTTCAGAAATGAAACGGCGCAGCTTGGCGACGTCTTTGTAATCAATCAGGTCGACGCGGTCTACGCAGAAGCTGCATACCTTCCTGCGGCCCTTACGGCCACCGCGGCGGTCAGGTCTGTTATCAGCCATGGCAATTTGCCTCCTTTTCAAAATTTTCCATAGAAGGAATCAGGACGATTAAAACGGTAAGTCGTCATCCATCGGAAGTTCCTCAAAATCATCGGTGTTTCCGCTTGCATAAGCGGGTGCAGGTTCGCTGATCTGAGGACGGGGCGCATATCCGCCTGCCGGAGCGCCGCCATCGCTGCGCTTGGAATCGGCAAAGCTGACATTGTCCGCAAGAATTTCAAACGCCTTGCGTTTGTTGCCATCCTTATCCGTATAGGAGCGGGTCTGGATGGAACCCTGCACCGCCATCATCTGGCCTTTCCGGAAGTATCTGCAAATGAACTCTGCAGTCGAACGCCACGCGACAATATCAATAAAGTCCGTCTGGCGATCCGCGCCGGACTTCACATAGGAACGGTCAACCGCCAGCGTGAAGCTGGTAACAGCGACGTTGCTGGGCGTATGGCGCAGTTCCGGATCCGCTACAAGGCGGCCCATCAGTACAGAAACATTCAGCATCGTAACACCTCTCTTTTACACCAATCTCTTCTGGGAATATGCGGAAAATCGTCTTATTCCGCTGCTTCCGGCGCTTCTTCGCTAGCCTGCGCTGCTTCTGCTGCAGGAGCTTTTTCCTCAGCCTTCTGGGGCTTGAGTTTACGCTCGTCCTTTTTGATAATCAGAGAGCGGAGAATGCCGTCGGTGATTTTGTAGATACGGTCGAGTTCTGCTGTGAACTCAGGGTTGCTCTGGAAGTTGATGAGCGTGTAATACCCTTCCGCCTGCTTCGCGATCGGGTAGGCCAGGCGACGCTTGCCCCACTCGTCAACGCTTTCAACGGTACCGTGAGCTGCGATCAGATCCTTGAACTTCGTGACAAGAGCGGCAATGCCTTCTTCACCCTGGTTCATGGAAACGATAAAGACGGTTTCATAGGAATGTTTTACTTCTGCCATTTACGTTGCACCTCCTTTTGGACGTTTGGCCCCGCGACAAGCGCGGAGCAAGGATATTAGACCGCAAAAAACCGCAGTCTGTCCTTATTATAACAAACAAACTGCGGTTCGTCAAGAATTCTGCAGGAATATTTTCCTGGATTTGTGCGGAATTTGCGCTTTTTGGCAGTGCCTTTTCGCGCCTTTTTTAGCATTGTGTTTCTTACAGGTTTTTTACAAGTTCTTTGAGGTAATTTCGGAAATCTGCGCTGATTTGCGGATGCGCAAGCGCAGTTTCGACGCTTGCCTGCATGATGCCGAGCTTATTTCCCATATCATACCGCCGGCCTTCAAAGTCGACCGCGATCATTCCGTCCGTGCGGGAAAGCGTTTTCATGGCGTCGGTCAGCTGGATTTCGCCTGCGGCGCCGGGTTTGGTCTCGTCGAGAATTTGAAAAATTTTCGGCGGCAAAATGCATCTTCCCAGGATCGAAAACAGGGAGAGAATCTGTTCCGGCTTCGGCTTTTCAACCATATCGGTACATTTGTAGTAGTTCCCGTGAATGGGGCTGACCTTCAGAGAGCTGTATTTCTGGATCGCCTTTTCCGAAACCTCTTTGACGCCGACCACGCCGAGTCCAAACTCTTCATACGCTTTCATAAGCTGTCCGCATACCGGAGTTTTGGAGAGAATGACATCGTCCCCGTAAAGTACGGCAAACGGTTCGTCTCCGACAAAGGACCGCGCGCAGTTTACCGCATGCCCGAGGCCGCGGATTTCCTTCTGGCGGATAAAACAGATATTGGCAAGATTGGAAATCCGGATGATGTCCTCAAGCATCTCCGCTTTTTCAGGTCCGCCGGCCATCAGATGCTCTTCGAGTTCCGGCGTGCGGTCAAAGTGATCTTCAATCAGGCCTTTTCCGCGGCTTGTAATGATCAGAATATCCGTAATGCCCGATGCGGCCGCTTCCTCCACAATATACTGAATCGCAGGCTTGTCCACAATCGGAAGCATTTCTTTCGGCATGGTTTTGGTGGCCGGAAGAACGCGGGTTCCGAGTCCGGCAGCTGGGATGATGGCTTTGGTAATTTTTTTCATATACGCCTCCTTGGCATCGGTTCGTCAGCCAAAATTGATGAATTTCGGAAGATTGGTAATAATCATAAAGCACACAAACATGCACACCGCAATGGGGACGTTGACGCCGCCTTTTGCGGCAAGTCTCTCTTTATACTCCCCAGATTCTGCAGATCCATCCGACTTTGTGCGCCGAACAGTGGAAACACAGTGCTGATAGTAAAGCTTGTTGGCCTTTAGGCCGCAGAACACCATCAGGGCGATGCGCAGTGCGCTGAGCAAAAAGGTAACGGGGATCACCCAAGGCATTTCTTGCAAAAGCTGGAGATATGCCTGCATCTGCTGCTCATAAGTAAAGGAAGCGGTGACGTCGATGCCGAGGTTTCCGAAAATCTCCAAAAGGTGCGGCTGGATGTACAGCGTAAGCCAGCTGGAGGCGATCATCAGAACGAACATCAGTGCAGTTAAAATGGCGCCAAGCTTATATTGTTTGCGGTAGAGAAACCAGCCGCCGGTAAAAAGAAACGCACAAAAGTGAAAGCGCGTGCGGCCGAAGGTCTTCAGCGACCGGAATGCCGGCATATAGTACACGCTGTTGTTTTGGACAACCTGTGCAAGTTCCCCGGCTGTAACGCCGTCTTCGATCGGCTCGTCTTCCTGATAGCCGCCCATCGGATCTACCGGAAACGGCATCTGTCCCATGTTGTTGCCGGAAGGCGGCGGATATCCGCCCGGATTGCCAGCCGGCGGCCAGGAATTTTGCGTGTAATACGGCGGCGGTGTTTGGGGCGGCTGCGGCGGATACGGCGGCCTTTGCTGTTCCGGGCCGTAGCGCGGCGGCATATTGTCGTATTGCGCCGGATTCCCGGAGAGGGAGTGGCCGCAGTAATCGCAGAACAGCGCGCTGTGTGCATTCATCCGACCGCAGTTTGCACAGCGCCGATCTTTGGGTTCCTGACGGACATCCGGCGCTTCAGGCGGATCCATTTTTGGCGGCTGCCAGGCCTCGCCGGTTCCGTGCTGGTCAGAAAAAACGCAGTGGCCGGCCTGCTCGTAGCAGGTGCGATGATAGGGCGCGCCGCATTCCGGACACACGACAATATCGTCGTGTTCACAGAAGGGGACGCCGCATACAGGACATTTGATCCCGGTATAATCCATATTGATCCTCCGTTTCACACTGTGAAGACGGCGCGAAATGGTCGCTGCCGTTTCGATTCGCAGATTATTTTTCCATTGTACATGGTTTTCCAAAAAACTGCAAGAAGCGAATCAGGAAGTTTTAATCCTGTTTACAATTTTGCGGGATCTCCTCCCGAATTTTACAGGAACAAAGGATTTTCTTTACATTCGGCAGAAAATCTTTTATAATACTAATCGTAGATTTGGTATCTGTTAGGAAAGGCGGACTTTAGATTGCTGCAGTTTGAAGAATTAAAGCAGACTCTTTTGAATGAAGAGGACGCCCTGTCGGATCTCGCGGATGCGATGGGCATTACAAAGTTGAAAGAAGAGGTTGCACGCCTGGAGGAACAGGCGGCAAGCCCTGATTTTTGGAATGACATGCAGGCTTCCCAGAAAATCCTTCAAAAAACCAGCGCCCTGAAAAATAAGATTTCCGCATATGAAGCGCTCAAGTCCAAATACGAGGACGCGCTGGCGCTGATTGAGCTCGGGGACGAAGCAGAGGATCTTTCTGTTTTGGATGAGGCCAAAGCGGAATGCGACGGGTTCCAGAAAAAGCTTGAGGAAATGCGCCTGATGACGCTGCTCACCGGAGAGTATGACGCGAAAAATGCAATTTTGACCTTCCATGCAGGCGCTGGCGGCACAGAGGCACAGGACTGGGCCGAGATGCTTTACCGGATGTACAACCGCTGGGGGGAGCGGCACGGCTATAAGGTGCAGACGCTCGATTATCTGGACGGCGAAGAGGCCGGACTGAAAAGTGCAACACTTCTAATCGAAGGCGAGAATGCGTATGGTTTCCTCAAAAGCGAGGCCGGCGTACACCGTCTGGTGCGCGTTTCGCCGTTTGATGCTTCCGGACGCCGCCATACGTCGTTTGCGTCTCTTGAGGTAATGCCTGAAATTGACGACGACGCAAATGTGGAACTCAATCCGGATGATATCAAGATGGATGTTTACCGTGCGAGCGGAGCCGGCGGGCAGAAGGTCAATAAGACTTCCTCTGCGGTTCGCCTGACGCATATTCCGACCGGAATCGTCGTGGCCTGCCAGGTGGAGCGCAGTCAGCACCAGAACAAGGAAGTGGCCATGAAGATGCTCATTTCCAAGCTGGTGGAAATCAAAGAGCGCGAACATCTTGAAAAAATTTCCGATATCAAAGGCGAACAGAAAGAGATTGCCTGGGGCAGCCAGATCCGTTCCTATGTCTTTATGCCGTATACACTTGCGAAAGACCATCGCACCGGCTATGAGATGGGCAATATCAATGCCGTTATGGACGGCGATCTCGACGGCTTTATCAATGCCTATCTCAAGGCGCAAAGCCTCGGCGCGCTGGGCGAGAATATCGAATAAACAAGTAAGTAAAGCGCAATGACGGCTGTTGAATGCGCAGTGTGTGTTTTGAGATGTTTTGAGATGTAATTCATATTAAAAAAGCAAAGAAAAAGGCGGATGCACAGTCCAGAAAGGGCTTATGCATCTGCCTCTTTTTGCGCCGGAATGAGAACCAGGTTTACATCGCAGACCGAATTTGGCGAATAAAGCGAATGGCAAACGGAATGCAGCAGAGAAACGTGAAGACATCCGAGACGGGCTGTGTCAGCTGAAGACCGGGAAGTCCCCACATTGTGGGAAGTAAGAAAATCAGCGGCAAGAAGAAAATGCCTTGCCGAAGAGCGGAGAGCAGCGTGGAGGTCCAGGCCTTTCCGATAGACTGAAAGGTCATGTTGCAGGTGACGTTCAGGGCGAGAAGCGGACAGGCAAGACATTGATACCGCAGTGCGCGTGAGCCGATTTCGATCACTTCGGTGTCGCCGGGCAGAAAGGCGGCCAAAAGCTGCGGCGCGGCGAGAAATCCGGCAGCAGAAAGCACGAAAAGAATGCCAAACCCAACCGTCAGCACGACGAAAAACGCTTCCCGGACACGCGCGTATTTTTTGGCGCCGTAATTGTAGCCGACAACCGGCTGGTAACCCTGGCCGTAGCCGAGTGCGACAGAGAAAATCAGCATAAAAATTTTTCCGACAACCGACATGGCAGCCACGGCGGCGTCGCCGTAGATTGCGGCAGTCCGGTTGAGCGCAACGGTCGAGATGCTGGCAAGACCCTGCCGGCAAAAGGAGGGCAGGCCGTTTTTCAGAATGGAAAGATAATCCCGGGCATGCATGGAAACGCTTCGCAGAGAAAGCCGGGTCGAAGTACGTTTGCGCAAAAAGGAAGAGAGCAGAATACAGAAACTGACGCACTGGCTGAGCGCTGTCGCAAGGGCGGCGCCGCGAATTCCAAGCGCAAAGACAAAGATGAAAACCGGATCAAGAAAGAGATTCAAAATTCCGCCGGTTGCAATTCCGACCATAGCGAACCGCGCGCGGCCCTCTGCGCGCAGAAGGTTGTTTAAAACAAAGGAGGCCATCATGACCGGCGCGAAAAACAGAATATAGACGGCATAATCCCGGGCATAGGGAAAAATGGTTTTTGTTGCGCCGAGGAGAGAGATGAGCGGGTCGAGAAGGCAGAGCCCGCCGGCCGCAATCAAAATGCCGGCAAGCAAAGAGGAGAAAAATCCGGAAGAGGCAATGCGGGAAGCTTCTTCCGTTTTTTGTGCGCCAAGCAGGCGGGAAATCAGGCTGCCGGAGCCCATCCCCAGCGTGAATCCTACGGCCTGGATGACCGCCATCAGCGAAAATACAATGCCGACAGCACCGGAGGCCTGCCTGCCGAGTTTTGAGACAAAATAGGTGTCTCCCATATTGTACACGGATGTCACCAGCATGCTGATGATGGTAGGAATCGCTAAAGCTGTGATCAGGCGGAGCACTGGTGTTTCCGTCATTTTTCGGTATTGTGCGTCCTGTCCTTTGAGAATTTGCAAATGATCGCATCCTTTTGTCAACGAACCGAGAGTATCCGCAATCAGGGTTCGCGCAATAATAAATTATAGAAATCAGCCGCTGGGCTTCTCCTGTCAGAATGGGCCTGCGGCGGAAAAATAAAACAAGATGAAAGGTATATTGGTGGAAAGTTATGATTTCCTTTCGGAATCATGGGACGACGTCAGTTTAAAACTGTTTTTATAAAAATCGACGAGGCCTTCCTGCTTCATCTGGGAAAGTTCCCGCGAAAGCGCGCTGCGATCTGCGTTCAGATACGCTGCGAGCGACGCCCGGTCGAGCGGAATGCTGAAGGTAAGGCTGTGCTGACGTTCCGCTTCGGCGTGTAAATACTGCAGGATTTTTTCCCGTAGGGTCTGTGCAGTCAAGCAGCGGATCCGGTCGAAAAGAGCGGCATATTGCCGTGCGGTCAAGGAAGCAAAGTTTTGCGAAAACAGAAGGCGGGTTTCCAGCGGAATTGCCTGTGTATGCAGGAGCGTGTCTGCGGAAAAAACCAAAAGTGTAAGCTCTGTGCAGGCGAGAATCTGCATTTGAGGGGGCGCACTTTGCTGCGGAAAGACCGAGAGCAGATCGCCCGGAGAAAACTGCGCGTAAATTCGATCCCGATGCGTCTCCGTGGTCTGGGTCGCCACGGCATATCCCTGCAAAAGCAGACAAAGCGACGCCGGACGGCTCTCAAAATGGAAAGCCGTCTGCCCACGCGGAACGGTCACAAGCCGCGCATCCGTCTGCTCCAGCAAACGGCTGATGGTTTGCGAATCGAATCCTGTAAAAAGCGTTTGATTTTCTAAAATAGGCATCCAATTTTTCATAACTGCTTTCGTTGCGTACGCAACACACCTCTATACAAGAATATACTATAATAGGGAAGCAAAATCAAGAGGATAGGGGCTATAAAAATGAAAAACAGGAAAACGGCCTTTTGGATTACAAAGACCGGAATTTTTATTGCACTGCTGGTTGTAGTGCAGTATTTTACGCAGTCCATGCCGCAGCTTGTGACCGGTTCTGCGGTCAATTTGATTCTGGCTGCAGCCGTGCTGCTCAGCGGATATTCGTCCGGCGTAGCGGTTGCCGCGTTGTCTCCGATATTTGCATTTTTTCTGGGAATTCCGGCATTTCTTCAGCTGGTGCCGTTTATCATGGTCGCAAATATTTTCTGGGTTTCGGCATGGTACTGGATTGCCGGCAGAAAGTCGATTGGCAGCGGACAACGTTATCTTTGGTTTGTTGCCGCACTGATTGTTGGCGCAGTGGGAAAGGCGGCGCTTCTGTATTTTGGAGTTGTAAAGCTTGCGGTTCCGTACTTGCTTCCCGCTATCGAGCCGAAAAAGGCACAGATGCTCTGCACAATGTTTTCCTTGCCGCAGTTGTTGACCGCAGGAATCGGCGGTGCGTTGACGGTCATTCTGGTTCCGGCGGTGCAAAAAGCGCTGCAAAAGAGCCGGACTGCGCGCGGCTGATGCAGCATGGTTTTCCAGATTGTGCAGGGACGATGCAAAACGTTAACAGAAAAATCATAGCTATTAAAGGGGAAAGGTGTTATAATAACCTCAAGCTAGGCTGTGCTGCCGCACAGCGGCAGTTTCACTGCCAGCGCAAAGCCCTGTGCTTTGCGAGCTGAGAACATTTTGCCTTCGGCATAATAACCGCAAGCTAGGCTGTGCTGTCGCACAGCGGCAGTTTTACTGCCAACGCAAAGCCCAGTGCTTTGCGAGCTGAGAACATTTTGCCTTTGGCATAATAACCGCAAGCTAGGCTGTGCTGCCGCACAGCGGCAGTTTCACTGCCAGCGCAAAGCCCTGTGCTTTGCGAGCTGAGAACATTTTGCCTTCGGCATAATAACCGCAGCCAACCTGTGCTGCCGCACAGCGGCAGTTTTACTGCCAGCGCAAAGCCCAGTGCTTTGCGAGCTGAGAACATTTTGCCTTCGGCATAATAACCGCAAGCTAGGCTGTGCTGCCGCACAGCGGCAGTTTCACTGCCAGCGCAAAGCCCTGTGCTTTGCGAGCTGAGAACATTTTGCCTTTGGCATAATAACCGCAAGCTAGGCTGTGCTGCCGCACAGCGGCAGTTTCACTGCCAGCGCAAAGCCCTGTGCTTTGCGAGCTGAGAACATTTTGCCTTCGGCATAATAACCGCAGCCAACCTGTGCTGCCGCACAGCGGCAGTTTTACTGCCAGCGCAAAGCCCAGTGCTTTGCGAGCTGAGAACATTTTGCCTTCGGCATAATAACCGCAAGCTAGGCTGTGCTGCCGCACAGCGGCAGTTTCACTGCCAGCGCAAAGCCCTGTGCTTTGCGAGCTGAGAACATTTTGCCTTTGGCATAATAACCGCAAGCTAGGCTGTGCTGCCGCACAGCGGCAGTTTCACTGCCAGCGCAAAGCCCTGTGCTTTGCGAGCTGAGAACATTTTGCCTTCGGCATAATAACCGCAAGCTAGGCTGTGCTGCCGCACAGCGGCAGTTTTACTGCCAGCGCAAAGCCCCGTGCTTTGCAAACTGGTGCATAAAGCAATCGCGTGGGCGCTCCCGCGGATTGCCCGATTTTGATAGAATGGAGGACGGCGGCATGGATGTACGTCCAGGGGATCTCCTGCAGATGAAAAAAGAACATCCCTGTGGAAGCAAGACCTTTTTGGTTTTGCGCGCGGGAATGGATTTTAAAATCCGGTGCACAGGTTGCGGGCATGAAGTGATGCTGCCGCGCCTGAAATGCGAAAAGAATATCCGGAAGATCATTCGGGAAGCACCGGAAAAAGAACAATAGCACGCCTTCTGCTCCTAATATTATTTTGATATTTTTTATAGAAGGACGGAATGAGCATGTTTGAAAATTTGAGCGTTTTTGAGCAACGCTGCCAGGATATCGACGAGCGGATTTGCGACCCTGCGGTTATTGCGGACCGGAAACAATATGCAGAGCTGCAGCGTGAGCGGAAAAACCTGATGCCCATCGTAGAAAAATACCGCGAATACACAGAGACGCAGGCGCAGCTGGATGAAGCGAAATCCCTTTTGCAGGAAGGCGGTCTTGACCGGGAACTGCGTGAACTGGCAGAAGAACAGCTTTCAGAAGCGCGGGATGCGCTTGAAACCATCACGGAAGAACTGAAAATTTTGCTTTTGCCGAAGGATCCGAACGACGACCGGAACGTGATTATGGAAATCCGGGCGGGTGCCGGCGGAGAAGAGGCGGCGCTGTTTGCTTCCGTGCTGTTTCGGATGTATGCGATGTACGCGGAGCTCAAGGGCTGGAAAACGGAATTCCTCAGCGCCAACGAGACAGAACTCGGCGGCTATAAAGAAATCAGCTTTGCCATCAATGGGGAAGGGGCATATTCCCGTTTAAAGTACGAGAGCGGCGTCCACCGGGTGCAGCGCGTTCCGGAAACAGAGACGCAAGGGAGAATTCACACCTCGACCTGTACTGTGGCGGTCCTTCCGGAAGCGGATGATGTGGAAATTGAAATTAATCCGAAAGACCTTGCCATCGATACCTTCCGCTCCAGCGGCGCAGGCGGACAGCATGTCAACAAAACCTCCTCTGCGATCCGCATTACCCATCTTCCGACCGGAATGGTGGTGGAATGCCAGGATGAACGCAGTCAGTTTAAAAATAAAGATAAAGCCATGAAAATTCTCCGTTCCCGCCTGTTTGAGCAGAAACAGCAGGAGCAGGACGCACAGGTCGCTGCGGAACGGCGCAGCCAGGTTGGAACCGGGGATCGTTCCGAGCGGATCCGGACCTATAATTATCCGCAGGGGCGCATGAGCGACCACCGGATTGGGCTGACACTTTACCGGCTGGAGGATCTTCTCAACGGCAATATCGATGAAGTTTTGGATGCATTGATTGCAGCGGACAGAGCGGCAAAAATGCAGGAGCGGATCGGAGAAGAACAAAATGGGTAATAAAGAACAATACGAGCGCCGGGAGACGCTTCTTTTGCATTCCGGAGAGCCGGGTGCAGTCGAGACAGCGGGCCGGCTTCTGCGCGCGGGCGGATTGGTCGCCATTCCGACAGAAACCGTTTACGGCCTTGCTGCGAACACGTTCTCTCCGGATGCGGTCGCTGCGATTTTTCGTGCCAAGGGACGCCCGGCGGATAACCCGCTGATTGTACATATTGCGCAGTTTGAAACACTCGGCGAACTTGTGACGGAAATTCCGCCGCAGGCTAAGATGCTTGCCGATGCGTTTTGGCCCGGTCCGCTGACCATGATTTTGCCCAAAAAAGACCGGGTTCCGGAGATTGTCAGCGCGGGGCTCTCAACCGTTGCCGTGCGGTTTCCTTCGCATCCCGATGCCCACGCGATTATTCAGGCGTCCGGCGTGCCGCTTGCAGCGCCGAGTGCGAACCGTTCCGGCAGCCCGAGTCCGACGACGGCGCAGCATGTCCTCGACGACATGGACGGCAGAATCGACGCCATTTTTGACGGCGGTCCGTGCGAGGTGGGGCTGGAATCCACTGTGATTTCGCTTGCAGGATCTGTGCCATGCCTATTGCGGCCCGGCGGGGTCACGCTGGAAATGCTAAGGGAAGTCCTGGGGGAAGTTCGCATGGATGAGGCAGTGTTAAAGCCGCTGAAAAAAGGCGTGGCAGCGGCTTCGCCCGGCATGAAATACAAGCATTATGCACCGCGCGCGCGGGTAGTAATTCTGGACGGCGCATTTGAGGCGTATAAAGACTATGTCAACTCGCATAATGAAGAAGGTACGGTAGCGCTGTGCTTCTCCGGTGAAGAAAAGGCGCTCTGCGTTCCGGCGTTGACGCTCGGCGGCGAAACAGACGGCGTTCAGCAGGCACACCGGCTGTTTGACGCGCTGCGGGAGACGGATCGGATTGGCGCCAAGCTGGTATTTGCCCGTTGCCCTTCAAAGGCCGGTGTCGGGCTTGCCGTGTATAACCGATTGATCCGAGCGGCGGGATTCGAGGTGCGGAAGCTGTGAGAACCCCCATTATTTTAGGCCTGACCGGGCCGACCGGCGCGGGGAAATCGACCGTTGCATCCTGCTTTTCCTCGTGCGGCTGTCTGGTAATTGATTGCGATCGGCTGGCGCGTGAAGTGACGGATACCGGTTGCCTTTCAGAACTAACAGAAGCGTTTGGAGCAGAGATTCTCGATGAGAACGGTTGTCTGAATCGAAAGGCGCTTGCGCAAAAGGCGTTTTCCGATCCGGCGAAAACCGCGCTTCTCAACGAAATCACGCATCCGGCAATCCGAAGAAAGCTGTTGGAGAAGATTCAGGCAGTGCGCGGACAGTATCCGGCGGTCGTCATTGACGCGCCTTTGCTCTTTGAAGCGGGCGTTGACCGGCTTTGTGATAAGATTCTTGCGGTGATTGCGCCGCCTGAAGAGCGCCTGCGCCGGATTATGCTGCGGGACGGAATCGAGGAACCCTTGGCTCGGATGCGGATGTGCCGGCAGCATGAGGATGCGTTTTACACGTCGCGTGCCGATGTGGTTCTCGATGGAACTGCGGTCGATACCGAAGCGCAGGTACGGGCCATTCTGAAAAACTGGACAGGTGATCTGTTTTGAGATATCAACAGCGAAAACAAAAGCGCGTGGGTTCTGTTTTGCTGAAGGTTGTGTTGGCTCTGGGAATCGCCTTTTTACTGGTCTATTACGGCCTCTCTGCACTCATGCGCGAACTCTATCCGGTGCGGTATCCGGAAATTGTACAGAGCGCATCGGAGGAAACCGGCCTTTCGGAAGCGCTGATTTATGCAGTTATCAAGACGGAGAGCGGATTTGATCCTTCGGCGGAGTCGCATGCAGGCGCGAAGGGGCTGATGCAGATGATTCCCGATACCTTTTCCTGGATTCAGCAAAAACATGACGGCAACGTACAGTTTGAAGAAGACGCGCTTTTGGATCCGGAAACCAATATTCGCTACGGCTGCCGGGTGCTGCGCGAGATGATGGATTGGTTCGGGGACGTCGATACGGCGCTGTGCGCTTATAACGCCGGAGCCGGTACCGTGCAGCGCTGGCTGAGCGACCCGGCGTATTCTTCCGATGGAAAAACGCTCGATAAAATTCCCTATCCGGAGACTGCGCGGTATGTAGAAAAGATCAATCAAAATCGAAAGATTTATGAAAAACTATATGATTTTGAAATCGAATAGGAGGAACTCGCAATGATGGAAGAAAAAAAAGAAGAAAAGACCCTGGCGGAGCAGCTTTCAGAAAAACTGATGATTCGCCGCAAGAACGGATTTATGCGTGTGACGGATGAAGTAATCGACACAGCGGATGCATTCTGCGAAGGCTACAAATCGTTCCTGGATGCAGCCAAAACAGAGCGCGAAGCAGTCAAGACTACGGTGCAGATGGCGCAGGAAGCCGGCTTTACGGAATTCGATCCGGCAAAGACCTATGCCCCCGGCGACAAGGTGTATTATAACAACCGTGAAAAAGCGTTGATCCTGGCAGTGATCGGAAAAGAAGGCTGCAAAAACGGCGTGCGGATTTCTGCGGCGCACATTGACGCGCCGCGGCTGGACTTAAAGCCGATTCCGCTTTACGAGACGTCGGATCTGGTGCTGCTGAAAACGCACTATTACGGCGGAATCAAGAAATACCAGTGGACAGCAACACCGCTTTCCATGCATGGAAGAATCGTCCGCCGCGACGGCAAGCGGATCGACGTCTGCATCGGCGAACAGCCGGGCGAGCCGCAATTCTGCATTACAGACCTGCTGCCGCATCTTTCGCAGGAGCAGTCGCAGAAAACGCTTGGCAAGGCCATCACGGGAGAAGATCTCAATGTTTTGACCGGCAGCCGTCCGATTCGGACAGACTGCGGCGAGATGCTCTTTAAACTCAACATCCTGAAGCTGCTCAATGAGAAATACGGAATTGTGGAAGAAGATTTGATGTCTGCGGAAATCGAATTTGTTCCGGCGGTAAAAGCGGTGGATATCGGCCTTGACCGCAGCATGATCGGTGCATACGGCCACGATGACCGCGTGTGCGCATATCCGGCAATTCGTGCGATTTTGGATTGCGGTGTGCCGGAGCAGACCGTGCTGACCGTGCTTGCCGATAAAGAAGAAACCGGCAGCGACGGCAACACCGGTCTGAATTCTTCCTTTATGCGGTATTTTATCGCGGATCTTGCGCAGGCAGAAGGCCTTGAAGTGCGCCATGTCCTTTCGAAATCCAAATGCCTCTCGGCAGACGTTACGGCGGCATATGACCCGACCTATGCTTCGGCTTATGAAGCGGGAAATGCCTGCTATGTCAATAACGGCGTCGGCATGAGCAAATACACAGGGGCCCGCGGAAAGTCCGGCACATCGGATGCTTCGGCGGAATTTGTCGGAGAAATCCGCGCCCTCTTTGACAAGAACGAGGTGCTCTGGCAGATCGGCGAGATGGGCAGGGTGGATCTCGGCGGCGGCGGAACGGTTGCGCTGTATGTCGCAAATCTGGATGTCGACGTCGTAGATGTCGGCGTGCCGGTGCTCTCGATGCATGCTCCGTTTGAGGTGGTGTCGAAACTCGATGTTTACATGGCTTACAAAGCGGTTAAAGTCTTCTTCAGCGATGCACCGCAGGCGTAAAGCGGTCCGAAGAAAATGTGCGCCGGTCATCAACGCCATTCCGCCGGAACGAATCAAAAAGGTTCGGGATAAACCGGAATGGAAGAAGATGCACGAAGTCCGTGCAATCCGGGCGGGAATGCTGGCGACAATCCTGGCAATTGCGGCGGTTCTGGTGATCGGTGTGATTGTTGTTTTAAACATGGTCAAAAAGGCTGACAATCTCGAATGGGCATGGCTCAATGAATTTCTGGGAAAAACAGCGTCGTCGGAAAGTTCGGCAGTTTCGGAGCGCACAGAAGAGAGCGTGCCGGAAGAACCGGAAGATTTCCGGCTGCTGCTGGTTAACACGGAGCATCCATACACGGAAACGCCGGAGCTGACGGACTTTGAGGGCGTAAAGGTTGATAAGCGGATTACAGAGGATCTTTCCGCGATGCTGTCTGCAGCGAAAAAAGACGGCGTTTCCCTTTCGGTGCTCTCCGGTTATGTCAGCGTAGAAGACCAGGAAGCGGTTTATCAACAAAAATTGCAGGAATTGATGGATGCGGGCAGTACGCGCGTCAGCGCGGAAACAAAGGCTGCAGCGCTCAAGGGCGGGTGCAGCGAATATCATACCGGTCTGACGGTGCGGCTGGCATCGCCGGATGAAACAGGTGTTTTTTCGGAAAGCGCGGCGTACCGCTGGCTGCTGCAAAACAGCGTGCAGTACGGATTTGTGTTCCGCTATCCGGAGAACAAAACGCGGCAAACCGGCGCGGAATTTGATCCGCAGGCGCTGCGGTATGTCGGGAAAGACCACGCGACGCGCATGCGGCAGATGGAGATGTGTCTCGAAGAATATGTCGATTATCTTTCTTCCCGATAAATCTGCAAAAAACACTTGATTTTTTTGAAACGATATGATAAAATCGATACGTTGACCATGCAATTCCGGTAAAAGAGGTGACAAGAATGAAAAAAGGTATCCATCCCGAGTATAAAAAGACAACGATAACGTGTGCCTGCGGCAATGTGATCGAAACCAGTTCTACGAAAGAGAACATCCGCGTTGAAATATGCTCCAAGTGCCATCCGTTTTTCACCGGTAAGCAAAAGCTGGTAGATACGAGCGGACGCGTCGATATGTTCAAAAAGCGTTACGGTATCACCGAATAAGGGTATTCAGCTTCTGATTGTCTTTTCTGGGCGGCGCAGGATTTGCGTCGCCCTGTTTATTTTCATGAAGAAAGGCGGGCGGCTTCCTTGTACAAAACAGTACCGTGTGCGGCAAGCGCAGAATTTGTCGAACGGCGTTCGCGATTTCTCGGCTATATCCGGCCTGTGACCACGCAGGAAGCAGCCGATGCATTTGTCGAGGAAATCCGCTCCATGCACCGGACGGCGACCCATCACGTCTATGCCTATGTACTTCGCGAAGGACAGTTTCAGCGCTATTCCGACGACGGAGAACCACAGGGAACTGCCGGAATCCCGGTTCTGAATGTGCTGCTGAAAAACGGCGTGACCGATACTGCGGTTGTTGTGGTGCGGTATTTCGGCGGTGTGCTTCTCGGCGCAGGCGGCCTTGTGCGCGCGTATTCGGCGGGTGCGGCAGCGGCGCTTCGGGAGGCAGGGATCGTCGCCATGACACCCTGCACGGAATTTACACTTTCCTGCAGCTATAACCAGTACGGGCGTGTTTCGGCGCTGGTTCCGGAATGCGGCGGTGTGATTGAGCATACAGACTTTGCTGGAGACGTGACGCTGCGGTGTTATCTGCGGCCGGAGGCGTTTCCTCATTTTCAGCGAACGCTTGCGGATGCAACAAACGGACAGGTTAGTCCGGTTGTATTTGGGGAGAAATTTGTCGCGTTTCCTGTGGAAGCCGAAAATAATTAAAAAACGTGCAGGAAATCATTTGCTTTTTGCGTATATAATAGGTTAGAGGATGCAAGGAGGGATGTTCGCTTGAATATACGGCAACGGACAGAAGAGCGGGAGGCGCAAATTTTGTCGCCTTATGCGGCGCTTGCCCGGAATTCCAAAGGCAGGGAACGCGCAGAGGAGCCGTGCGAATTACGGACCGATTACCAGCGGGACCGGGATCGGATTATTCACTGCAAATCATTCCGGCGGCTCAAACATAAAACCCAGGTATTCCTTTCCCCGGAAGGAGATCATTTCCGTACGCGGCTGACGCATACGCTGGAGGTTTCGCAGATTGCGCGGACCATGGCCTGCGCGCTGGAACTCAATGAAGATCTTACAGAAGCAATCTCTCTGGGACATGATCTCGGCCATACGCCGTTCGGCCACGCGGGAGAGCGTGCGCTTAACGGAATTTATGGCTTCAAGCACTACGAGCAGAGTGTCCGGGTTGTGGAAAAGCTGGAAAAGAACGGCGAAGGCCTGAACCTGACCTGGGAGGTGCGCGACGGGATTCTCTGTCACACCAGCGGTACCCAGGCACAGACGCTCGAAGGGCGGCTTGTGCGGGTTGCGGACCGGATTGCCTATATCAATCACGATATTGACGATGCCATCCGGGCCAATGTCCTTTCGGAAGAGGACATTCCGAAGGAAATCGTGAAGGTGCTCGGAGAGCGGCGGACCGTGCGGATTGACACCTTGGTCAAATCCGTTGTCCGCAACAGCGGTGCAGATATTGCAATGGATCCCGAAGTAAAAGGCGCATTTGACGAGCTGCACGATTTTATGTATCGAAAGGTATATCTCAATCCCTATGTCAAAGGGGAAGAGCGGAAGGTGCCGATGCTGATCGGCTCTCTGTTTGAACATCTCAAGCGGACCGGCGAAATTCCGGAGGATCTCAAACATATCGCACAGACAGAGGGCATGGAACGCGCAGTGTGCGATTACATTGCCGGAATGACCGACCATTTTGCAATCTCGCTCTTTAAAACCATTTTTATTCCAAAAGGCTGGACCCCGTAACAGGGCAAAACTGCAAGGAAGAAGGGAGGCGGCGGATATGCCGTTACCGGAACTGTTTTTGCAGGAACTCAAGGCGCGCAGCGACATTGTGGATGTGGTGTCTTCCTATGTGAATCTTCGCCGCCGGGGCAGAAACATGGTGGGCTTGTGCCCGTTTCACAGCGAAAAGACACCCTCGTTTAACCTTTATCCCGAAAACGGATCGTTTTACTGTTTTGGGTGCGGTGCGGGCGGCGATGTGATCACGTTTATTCGCCGGATTGAAAATCTCGATTATATGGAAGCGGTCCGGTTCCTTGCGCAGCGCGCGGGTTTGGAGGTGCCGGAACACCAGGCGGATGACGGCATGGCCAAAATACGCGCCCGGATCCTGGAAATCAACCGGGAGACCGCACGGTTTTACCATGCGGTACTGGCGTCTGCGGAAGGCGCCGCCGGAATGCGGTATTTGCGGGATCGCGCGCTGATGCCGCATACGATCCGCCATTTCGGACTGGGATATGCGCCGGATTCCCGGTTTGCGCTTTGTGACCATCTGACCAAACGTGGATACCGGAACGACGAACTGATCCGGGCAAATGTCGCAGTCGGAACACGGAGTGGACGGGTGATGGATCGCTTTTTTGCCCGCGTGATGTTCCCGATTATTGATCTGCGGGGCAACGTGATCGCTTTTGGCGGCAGAATTCTCACAAATGAGAAACCCAAATATCTCAACACCTCGGATACGCCCGTCTTTAAAAAGAGCGGCTCGCTGTTTGCCATGAATTTCGCGAAAAACAGCGGCGCTGAACAACTCATACTTGCGGAAGGGTATATGGATGTGATTGCGCTGCATCAGGCTGGCTTTTCGAATGCCGTCGCGACGCTGGGGACGGCTTTGACGCCGGAACAGGCGCGGCTGATGGCACGGTATACAAAAAAAGTAGCGGTTTGCTACGATTCCGACGAGGCCGGGCAAAAGGCGGCAGCGCGGTCGATTGCCATTCTGCGCAGCGCGGGGCTGCTCGTAAAGATCGTCGCCATACCCGGAAATAAAGACCCGGATGAGTTTATCAAGGCGCACGGTGCGGACGGTCCGTCCCGATTTAAAAAATTACTTGCGTCGAGCGGCAACGACGTCGAATACCAACTCGGAAAATTGCGGGGGACGCATGATGTGACGATGGCAGAAGGCCGGGTGGCGTATCTCGGCGAGGCCACGTCGGTTCTTGCGGCGCTGGAAAACCGGATTGAGCGCGAGGTTTATGCCGGCAGGCTTGCCGAGGAAACCGGCGTAGACAAGCGGACAATTCTTTCTCAGGCGGAAAAACAGCGAAAACGCAGCGACGCGGCAAAGCAGAAGCGGGAGTTCCGGGAATTTACGACGGTGCTTTCGGCGGTGCAGGATGATATCAACCCGGAAAAGCATCTGCATCTGCGCGCGGCAAATGCGGAAGAGGCACTCATTTCCTATGTTTTTTCGAATCAGGATGATGCCCCGCGCGTTTTTTCGGCGCTTCCGCCGGAAAAATTTTGTACATCGTTTAACCGTCGTGTATATCAGGTTATAATGGGTAAAATGAATGATGGCAAGGCTTTAAGCCTTACAGATATATCGGAAGGATTTTCGGTAGGGGAAATCGGCGCAATTGCGCGGATCCTTGCCAAATACAGTGAGGTCCCATGCGGCAGAGCGGATGCAGATGCAGATATTGCGGTCATTTCCGAGGAATCGGAAAAACTGAGTGCAGAGGCGGTGCAGGCAGCATCTCCGGAAGCCATTCAGGACTATCTTGCACGTTTGCGGGACAGCAAAAAATAGGAGGTAACAACTATGGCAGCAACGCCGGACAAAAAAACGGTGATTCGGGATTTGATTGAACTCGGAAAATCGAAAGGGCAGCTGAGCACCAAGGAAATTCTGGACGCGCTCGGAGAGCTGGATTTCGAACCGGAGCAGATTGAGAAATTCTATGATACCCTGGAATCTCAGGGCGTCGAAATTATAGAAGATTTCGCGGACATCCCGATGGAGGATATCGAATTTACGCCGGTAACCGGAGACGGCGACGATATGGAAATGTCGCTGAGCACCGAAGGCATCGCGATCGACGACCCGGTAAAGGTGTATCTGAAAGAAATCGGCCGGGTGCCGCTTTTGACGCCGGAAGAGGAAATCGACCTTGCAATCCGGATTTCCAATGGCGATGAGGCTGCGAAAAAACGGCTTTCCGAGGCGAACCTCCGTCTGGTGGTCAGCATTGCAAAGCGCTATCTCGGGCGCGGAATGCAGTTCCTCGATTTGATTCAGGAAGGAAATCTCGGTCTGATTAAAGCTGTGGAAAAATTTGACTATACCAAGGGCTTTAAGTTTTCCACATATGCGACCTGGTGGATTCGGCAGGCGATTACCCGTGCAATTGCGGATCAGGCCCGTACGATCCGAATTCCGGTGCATATGGTGGAAACGATCAATAAGGTGAAAAAAGTATCGAGCCAGCTGCTGCATGTTAACGGTCATGAACCCTCTGCAGAAGAGATTTCGCAAGAGCTGGATATGCCGGTAGACAAGGTGCGGGAGATTATGCGTGTTGCCCAGGAACCGGTTTCGCTGGAAACACCGATCGGTGAGGAAGAGGACAGCCATCTTGGGGACTTTATTCCCGATGACGATGCGCCGGCTCCGGCAGACGCCGCTTCACATACCCTTTTGAAGGAACAGCTCTCTGAGGTGCTCGACACGCTGACGCCTCGTGAGGAGAAGGTGCTGCGTCTCCGGTTTGGCCTGGAAGACGGCCGTTCCCGGACGCTGGAAGAGGTCGGCAAAGAATTTAACGTTACCCGTGAGCGAATCCGCCAGATTGAAGCCAAGGCGCTGCGGAAGCTCCGCCATCCGAGCCGGAGCAAAAAGCTGAAAGATTTTCTCGATTAAAAAAGTCCCCTTAAAGGAGGCGCGGAAAATGCATATGACGCTGGAGGCCGATTATGCGGTACGGATTGTGGAATTGCTTGCCGCGTCCGGAAAAAAGATCGACGCGGGAAGCATCGCGGAAAAAACGCATGTCCCGCTCCGGTTTTGTCTCAAAATTTTACGAAAATTGGTGGAGGACGGCCTGATTACCTCCTATAAAGGCGCACATGGCGGTTATGAGCTTGCCCGCAGTCCTGGCGATATCACATTGCGCCAGGTGATTGAATCGGTAGAGGGACCTTATGTGCTCAACCGATGCCAAAAAGGGGAATATGACTGTTCGCATACTGCGTGCCGGTTTCACCAGATTTACGCAGAGATTACGGAACTGGTGCGTGCCAAACTCGACTCCTGTACATTTGCGGAAGCGGTTCCGCACGACCGGTCTTCCACATAACGACCTTTTGCGGCCTGTCTGCGTCGTACACGGAAAAACGTGCGGCCGCTGTGTGGGCGCGGTGCGAAACAGGTCACTTCTTGAAAACAGATGGTTTGATTTTCAGGACCGGCGCTGTGAAAGGCGGCCGGTCCCGATTTTGTGCCACCGCTAACGGGCGGATGCAGAAAAAATAAAAACTGCGGCCGGACAAATGCAAATGCCCCAAGCGAATGAGGAGAACATGGATGAACAAGATCAAAGAATGCATGAAGCGGGCAGCGCGGTATCTGCTCGCCTTTCTCAAATGGAGTGCCGTGTCCGTTGCGATCGGCTTCGTCGGCGGCGGAATCGGCGCCCTGTTTCACAGGGCAGTGGAAACGGCGACGCGCGTGCGTGCGGAAAATGATTGGCTGCTTTTTTTACTTCCGGTTGCCGGTTTGATCATTGTGGGCATGTATCGGCTCTCGAAACTTTCAAGCGGTACGGGGACGAATGAGGTGTTTGAATCGATTCGTACAAATCAGCGGGTTCCGCTGATTCTGACGCCGCTGATCTTCCTCAGTACGGTCCTTACGCATCTGTTTGGCGGTTCGGCCGGACGGGAAGGCGCGGCGCTGCAAATTGGCGGAAGCATCGGCTTTCAGTGCGGCGCCTGGCTACAGTTCGGTGAAAAAGACCGCCACATTGCGACGCTTTGCGGTATGAGCGCTGTGTTTTCGGCGCTGTTCGGAACGCCCTTGACAGCCACGGTGTTTTCCATTGAGGTAATCAGCGTCGGTGTATTTTATTATGCTGCTTTTGTCCCCTGCATTCTGGCTGCGCTTGTTGCCTATGGCGTGGCGCAGCTTTTCGGCGCGGGCGGCGTCTCATTTTCTCTTACCGCGGTACCGGCGCTTTCGATTCCCGCATTCTTTCAGGTGATTGTTCTCGGCGCACTTTGCGCGTTGGTGAGTATTGGATTCTGCCTGGTGATGAAAAAGACGCGGGTTTATTTGGCGCGCTGGATTCCGAACGAATATCTGCGCGCACTGGCTGGCGGCGCTGCAGTTGTCGCGCTGACCCTGATTTGCGGCACCCGGGACTACAACGGCGCCGGGATGGAGATCATCACAAAAGCCATTGCGGGCTCTGCCCGGCCGGAAGCGTTTGCGCTGAAGCTCCTTTTTACGGCGATTACCTTGGCGGCCGGACTAAAAGGCGGAGAGATTGTTCCGACCCTGTTTGTCGGTGCGACATTTGGCTGTACGGCTGGCGCGCTGCTCGGAATGGATCCCGGTTTTGGCGCGGCGGTTGGGATGGTTGCAATGTTTTGCGGCGTGACGAATACCCCGATTTCTTCCATTTTGCTCAGCATTGAGCTGTTCGGTATCGGCGGCCTCCCGTTTTTTGCGGTGGCTTCCGGCGTCAGTTATATGCTTTCCGGGTATTTTGGAATTTACAGCAGTCAAAAAATCCTCTACTCCAAAATTAAGGATGAATTTATCAATACGCATGCGGTTTGAGATATGCGGGAAGTTTTGCTGCCAGATTTTGTGTAAAGCATTTTTCTTGCAGAACGGTGCCGAATCCGGCAGAATTCGGGTGGAATTTTTGCCTGGAAGCTAGATTTTGAGATCAAACCGCAGATCGATACAAAATCTCGGTAAGCCCGAAGAAAAAATTGAAAAGTATAAAACCTTTACAAATAAGAAACGCCGGCGTATCTCCGTGGAGATGCGCCGGCGTTTCTTAATGGATTCGAAAAGTGAATTGAAAAGAGGAAAAATTTCGCTGCATTGCAGGAAACTCGACGGACAACATGTTTTTACCACCGCAAGGAGCAGATTACACAATCTGAATTTTTAGCTATTCTGCGGCAACGAAAGGATTGCAGAGAAGAAGCGCCGCAAAAGCGGATACGCCGGATCGCAAGTCTGGGCCGGCAGAAGAGCCGCCGGGACAAACTGCCGGTTTAGGGATACGAAATCATGTACCGCTCTGCCTCCCGCCAGCTAACCGGGAACCCGGCGCCATGGGAACAAAAAACAGAATCGGCAGGGTTTTCGATATCTCGATCCGGATCGTATGACGAAGCGGTTAAAACATCCGCTTCATTGTGACAGGGCGCATATCCGCTTGCAAAAAGACGAAGCGTGCCTTTTCCGCGTGTCAGGACAGCCAGATCCTGCGCGTAGTTCATCATGGTTGCAACCGGTGCGGTCCCGGTAATGACTGCACGGACGCCGTCCGCAGACGCCGGAGGATCAAACGTTCCGTGCATCCGCTGAATATCCGTGAGCACACGGCCGGCGGTTTCCAGCGGAACGTCGATCGAGAACCGATAGAGCGGCTCCAGAAGAAAACAATCTGCACGGCGCAATGCTTGACGGATTGCCCGATAAACGGCTTCCCGAAAATCTCCGCCCTCGGTATGTTTTAAGTGTGCGCGCCCAAATACGAGCGTGATTTGGACATCATCCAGCGGCGCACCGGTCAGAACGCCGCGATGTACCTTTTCAAAAACATGCGTTTCGATCAGACGCTGCCAATTCAGCGCAAGAACATCAGTCGGGCATTCGCTCCGAAAGGAAATCCCGCTGCCAGTCGGCATGGGATCGAGCCGGAGGTGGACTTCAGCATAATGCCGCAGCGGCTCAAAATGTCCGTATCCCATGACAGGGTGCCGAATGGACTCGCGATAGGCGACACGGCACGGACCAAAGGTGATGGGATATCCAAACCGGTCGTGCACCAGCTCCGGTAACACGGCAAGCTGAACAGCTCCCATAATATGTACGCGGACTTCTCCGTTTTCCCATTCGGCCTGCAGGAGCGGATCTTCATCGCTGAGCAGCAGAAAATCATGCAGAACGGTCTGCGGCGGGATGTTGGGCGGCGCCTGTACCCCGGCGATCAGGGCAGGTGTGCAGACAGGCGAGGGGAGTGCTTCCTCGGTGCCGATTCCCATACCGGGCTTTGTGTGCGTAAGACCGGTAACCGCGCAGAGTATGCCGGTTTGCGCAGCCGTGGCAGTGGTATATTTTGCCCCCTGATAAAAGCGGATTTCATTAATTTTTTCTCCCTGAAGCACCTCTTTTACAGAGAGCGTTCCGCCGGTGATTTTTAAAAAAGTCAGACGCTGTCCTTTTTCGTCATGTGCAATTTTATAGACACGCGCGCGCAGGTCGGCGCTTTCTGCAGATGTTTCAGCAAGAAGCTTTGGAAGCAGCGCAAGCAGCCGGTCCACGCCGTCTCCGGAAAGCGCCGCGCCGGAAAGACAGGGAAAGCAGGCGCGTGCAGCAAATAGCCGCTGCAAAGCGGCCAGGCAGTCGGCGTCAGACGGTATCCCATTCAGAAAGAATTCCAAAAATGCTTCATCGCGTTCGGCAAGTGCCTCTTTTGCGGATTCGCAGAATCCCTGATCGAAATCCAGAAGATCTTCTGAAAATCGCTTCCGAAGTTCTGCAAACACCCGCGTCCGGTCGGCGCCGGCGCGGTCGGTTTTATTGAGAAAAATCAGCGTCGGGATCTGATAAGCCTTTAAAAGCTGCCAGAGCGTTTCGGTATGGCTTTGTATGCCTTCGACACAGCTGACAACCAAAATGGCAAAATCCAAAACCGAAAGCGTACGTTCCATTTCTCCGGAAAAATCAACGTGTCCCGGGGTATCCAGCAGGAAAAACTGTCCGCCCTCCCAGGAAAAAGAGGCATAGTCGGAAAAAATCGTGATTCCGCGTTCGCGTTCCACGCGGTTGGTATCGAGCAGCGTATTGCCATTGTCTACACGCCCGAGTGCGCGGGTCGCGCCGGCGTGATAAAGAAGCTGTTCCGACAAGGTTGTTTTTCCGGCGTCCACGTGTGCGAAAATACCAAAAACCTGATTCATGTGTTCACCTTCCCACCAAGCATTGTAGCGGCCGCAAAGAAACTTGTCAATGCGGCGCCGGGTTGAAATTTTACATGAATTTTACAGAATGGCTTTGTTATATTTTACGAACAGGCCGTATTGTTAAATCTGTAATGAAAAAGAGTGAAAAACGACGAGGATCGGATTGAAGGAGAAAGGAAGAACAAAATGGACTTATTTTCGGTATTTTCCCTGTTTGGAGGACTTGCATTTTTCCTGTATGGAATGCATGCCATGACGGCTGGCCTGGAAAAGCTGGCCGGCGGAAAATTGGAACGCACCCTCAAAAAAATGACATCGAATCCATTTAAAAGTATTTTACTTGGTGCGGGAATCACAATTGCCATCCAATCCTCTTCGGCGCTGACCGTCATGCTGGTGGGACTTGTGAATTCCGGGATTATGCAGCTTGGGCAGACGGTCGGCGTCATTATGGGTTCCAATATCGGCACCACGCTGACTGCCTGGATTCTGAGCCTTTCCGGCATTCAAAGCGATAATTTCTTTTTACGGCTGCTAAAACCGGAGTCCTTTGCGCCGGTATTTGCGCTGATCGGAATTGTCATGATGCTGGCGGCCAGAAGCGCAAAGAGAAAAGACCTCGGAAACATTCTGGTGGGCTTTTCGGTTTTGATGTTCGGCATGCAGGTCATGGGCGATGCGGTTAGCCCGCTTGCAGATATGCCGGAATTCGCAAGCATCCTGACGATGTTTTCCAATCCGCTGCTTGGCGTTTTGACCGGTGCGGTCTTTACCGGTGTGATTCAAAGCTCCGCAGCTTCTGTCGGCATTTTGCAGGCGCTTTCTCTGACCGGCGGAATCAGCTATGAGATGGCGATTCCGATCATCATGGGTCAGAACATCGGCACCTGTGTCACGGCGCTGCTTTCCAGTATCGGCGTCAACCGGAATGCCAAACGGGTTGCAGCGGTTCATATCTGTTTTAACATTATTGGCACTGTGGTGCTTTTGAGCCTCTACTATTTGATTGACTGGATCTGCGGCGGCTTCTCTTTTGCAAAAGAAGCGATCAACCCTGCCGGGATTGCGGGCATTCACAGTATCTTTAATATTCTGACCACAATCCTTCTGCTGCCGTGCGCGAAGCTTCTGGAGAAATTGGCTTGTCTGATGGTACCGAATAAGGACAACCGCGAAGAAAAATATTCACTCCTGGAAGAACGCTTTTTGCAGACGCCGGCTTTTGCAGTAGAGCAGAGCCACACCGTTACCGTGGAAATGGCTGACCTTGCTTGGGAAGCGTTCCGTCTGGCGCTGCAGGAAATCAATCAGTATGATGAAAAAACCGCCCAGAGAATCGAAGAGCTGGAAACAGAAATCGACCAGTATGAGGATAAACTCGGCACCTATCTTGTCAAGCTGAGCAGTCAGAGCCTTTCGTTAGAGGACAGCAAAGAGATTTCCAAATTGCTGCATTCGATCGGGAATTTCGAGCGGATCGGCGATCATGCGGTGAATTTGCTGGATTCTGCAAAGGAGATGCATGAGAAGAAAATCGGCTTTACAGAAGATGCCAAAAAGGAAATGGAAGTTCTGTTCCAAGCGGTCGAGGAGATTGTGCGGATTGCCATTGAGGCGTTTGAGCGCAATGATTTGAATTTGGCAGAAAAAGTCGAGCCTCTGGAGCAGGTGGTGGATAAGCTGAAGCTGAAACTCAGCAGCAGACATATCGAGCGTCTGCAGGAAGGGAAATGTACGATTGAGATGGGATTTGTGCATGCGGATATTCTGCTGAATCTGGAACGGATTGCGGACCATTGCTCCAATATTGCGGTTTGTCTGATTCAGACGAATGAAGGCACATTCGATACACACGAATATCTCCATGCGGTAAAGGACTCCGAAACTTCGGCGTTTATGGAGGACTACGAGATGTACAAGGCAAAGTACGCATTGCCGCAAGCGTAACCGAATTCGCGACTGATTAGAATTTCTAGATCGAAGGCTTTTGCACAGGCCTTCGATCTCTGTTTTCCGGCGGAATCCATTGAACCGCGCACAGACCCATGCTATAATAACAAAAAAGCTGTTATGCATAGGGCGCCCGGCAGCGGCGCCGCTGCTTGAAAAACGATGCGTTGTTTTGAAAGCATAACAGCCTGTATTCGGGCACATGCGGCGGGGGAATGAGACATGATTTATATTGTAGAGGATGACGTCAACATCCGGCAGATGGAAAGCTACGCGCTGAAAAACAGCGGATACGAGGTCGCGGGTTTCGGGGAAGGCGGAAGCTTTTTTGCAGCTTGTGCGGAGACGGTTCCGGAACTGGTGATTCTCGATCTGATGCTTCCCGGAGAGGATGGCCTGACGATTTTGCGGCGGATTCGGGCAGATGCGGAACTGAAAGCGGTTCCGGTGATTATTATTACTGCAAAGGATACCGAACTCGATGCCGTGCGCGGTCTCGACACCGGCGCAGACGATTATGTCACGAAACCGTTTGGCATTATGGAGTTTATTTCCCGTGTCAAGGCAATGCTCCGCCGGGTACCGGCCAAAGAGGAGGCTGCGTCCCAATATATCTGTGGCGGAATCGTGCTTGACGATCAGAAACATCTGGTTTCGGTGGACGGGGAACCCTGTGAATTGACCTTTAAAGAATACGAATTGCTGAAATACCTGATGATTAACGCCGGGCTGGTATTATCCCGGGAAAAAATAATGGATCGTGTGTGGGGAATAAACTTTGAAGGCGGCAGCCGGACAGTCGATATGCATATCAAAACGCTGCGCCAGAAACTCGGAGAAACGGGTTCCATGATTCGCACGATCAGAAATGTGGGTTATAAAATTGAGGAAAGAACGCTCGATAAGTAAACAGATCAGCCGCCGGCTGATTGCAATTGCGATTTTTTCGATGGTGCTGACCGGCGCGGTGATTGCGTTCATTATGCACTGTGCATTTGACGCGCAAATTAAGCATGATATCCGCCTGTATGCCAAGGCGCTGGCATCGGCGTATACGCAAAATGACGGCCGGTTGTCTTTGCCGGATTTTGAAACGGAGGAGGTCCGCATCACGCTGCTTTCCCCGACCGGAGAGGTTCTGTTTGAGAGCAGTGCGGATACCAGTAAGATGGAAAATCACCTGACCCGTCCTGAAGTGCGCAAGGCGCTGGAGGAGGGAGAGGGAGAGGCGACCCGAATTTCAGGAACGCTCGGCAGACAGACCTATTACTACGCGCTTGTGCTGAAAGACGGCAACATTCTGCGGCTTTCCATGTGGTCTGCGAGAATGCTTTCGGCCTATCGGAAGCTCATTCCGGTGACGGTCTTTGTCCTGCTGGTTCTGCTTGGAATTTCAGCGCTTTTGTCGATGCTGATGACCAAGCAGCTGGTTCGTCCGATTACCGCGATGGCGGACGACGTTGAGCATATGGATGAAAATATGCCTTATACTGAACTTGCCCCGCTTGTAGAAGCGGTGATGGAAGAACAGCAGCGAAAAGAAGAAAACGAAACGATCCGCCAGCAGTTTACGGCGAATGTTTCCCATGAACTGAAAACCCCGCTGACCTCCATTTCGGGATATGCGGAAATGATTGAAACCGGAATTGCCCAGAAAGAGGACATTCCGGAATTTGCCGGAAAAATTCACCACGAAGCGGGACGGCTAATTACGCTGATTTCCGATATTATCAAACTTTCCGAACTGGATGAGCCGAGCAATGACCGCGACTTTGAAGAAGTGGATCTCTCTGCAGTGGTGGAGAAGAGCGCAGGGTACCTCAAATTCCATGCAGAACAGGCGGGTGTGCGCCTTGTGCTGACGGCCCCGAAGTGTATGGTCTGGGGAAACGAGGGCATGCTGGAAGAACTGGTTTATAACCTGATGGACAATGCGATCCGGTATAATCATCCGGGCGGCGATGTGCGGGTTTCCGTGCAAAAGGAACCGGACGGTGCGGCGCTTCTTTCTGTGGTGGACACGGGAATTGGAATTCCCAAAGAGCATCAAAGCCGGGTGTTTGAGCGGTTCTACCGTGTAGATAAAAGCCGTTCCAAGGAAAGCGGCGGAACCGGACTGGGGCTTGCCATTGTCAAGCACGTTGCCGAACAGCATGGCGCAAAACTCTCTCTGGAGAGCGAATGGCAGCAGGGTACCGCAATCACGGTTCGGTTTGAAGCGCATCCGGAATGTGCGCTGTAAAGCCGGGGAGACCGAATAAACGAACGCACCTTTTTCGAAAGGGACCAAAAGATTGTTTTGCGAAAAACTAGTCCAGCAACACGCAAAGTGCATACACAAAAGCTCCGCATCGGGACGGCCTTATCCCCATGCGGAGCTTTTTGATTCTCTTTATCATTCTGAAAATCGGAAAATGCCATCGCGTTTTAATCGTACCGGCTACATTTTATTGGGCTGAACCCCCAACTTTTGATCGAGAAAAGCAAGCAGATCGCGCTGTACTTCGTCGCGATTGCACTCATTGAGCAGCTCATGACGCGCGCCCTCATAGAGCTTGAGCGTGACGTCCCGATGACCGGCATCCAGCAGACGCTGATAATAGAATCGCGGACCGGCGCCGTATTTGCCGACGCTGTCCGCTGCACCGGCAGTGATCAGAATTGGGATCTCGGGGATGGTTTTCGGCCAGTTGCGGCTGCCGAATTCGTGCAGTGCCTCAAGCAGTTCTCCGTAGGCGGAAGCAGAAAATGCTTCCCCGCGCAGCGGATCCTCCACAAACTTGCGGACCTCCGCCTCGTCGCGCGAGAGCCAGCTGTTTCGCTGCATGGGATCCGATGCGCATTTTCCCATATCCGCCTCTGACGCGCGAATCAAAAACTGCGACCGCTTTGTCGGACCCGCAAGTGCAGACGTGATCCGGGCTACCAGACGTCCAAACCCGCCAAGCGGATTTTGGGCAGGTGTTCCCATCAAAATTAGCAGTGCAAGATTCGGATCACGCGCTGGATAAATGGCCGCAGCGATACTGCCCATGCTGTGACCGAACAGAATATGGGGAAGCCCCGGATGTTCTTGGTCGGCATATTGATAGAGGGTTTTCATATCCTCTAAAAGAAAGGAAAACCCGCCCTTTTTCAAAGAAAACGTACCGCGATGCCCAAAGTCGCTGTTGCCGTGTCCGATATGGTCGTTGGCATATACGATATAGCCGTCTTCGACCAGCAGACGGGCAAACCGGTCGTACCGGCCGCTGTGTTCGTTCATGCCGTGGGCAATTTGAATGATCGCTTTTGGTGAAATGCAGGGAGCGTCCCATCGTCTGGAAAACAGATCTCCTTCTCCGCAGGCGGACGGGCGCCGAAATTCCGTAACACGAACCTCCATAAAAGACGCCTCACTTTCTAAAAAAAGAATCGATTGTGCCGATTTTTTTATAGTATACCACGGATTTTGCATCGATCACAATAGAAATCTCCAGAAAAGACGCGTTTGCGTACGGAACCTTTACACAGTTGTGAAAAAATTGCCGAGTAACCGGGAAAATCAAAAAATGTTCATAAACGCGTGATAAAATATTTTTGATTTGGCTTTTAAAAAATCAGCATCTCATATCATCTGGAAAGGAATTCTCCGCCTATGTTTGCAAAGTTCAGTGTCAAAAGACCATTTACCGTTCTCGTCGGCGTTATTTTGGTAATTGTTCTGGGCGTGGTTTCATTTATGAAAATGACCCCGGATCTTTTGCCGTCGATCGATTTGCCGTACGTTGTGGTCATGACCACCTATCCGGGCGCGACGCCGGAAGAGGTCGAACAGACGGTGACGAAGCCGATTGAGCAGTCTATGGCAGTGGTGGAGAACGTCAAAACCATCACATCAACTTCCAGTGAAAACTATTCGATTGTCATGATGGAATTTTCCGAAGATGCCGATATGAACGCGGTTACGACGGATATCCGGGAAGGCCTTGATCGAATTTCCGGCGCCTGGGAGGAAACTATCGGCACACCGTATATCCTGAAGATTAATCCGAACATGATTCCGGTAACAGTTGCGGCAGTGGACTATGACGGAAAGACCGGGGCGGAACTTTCAAAATTCGTGGAAGAGACGGCGCTGCCCAAGTTGGAGGGTGTTGAAGGGGTCGCAAGTGTTTCCACCAGCGGGCTGATTGAAGAATCCGTCCACGTTTTGCTGGACCAGGATAAGATCGATGCTGTCAACCGTAAGGTCCGCAGGGCTGTGACTTCACAGTTTACCGATGCGGAAAAGGAGCTTGACGACGCACAGCAGAAGTTAAACGACGGCGTTTCCCAAGCGGAAAGCGGAAAATCGGAGATCACCGCCGGATATGACGCGCTGCAGACCGCGCAGACGGAACTGACAGAAAAACTCAGCGAGGCCAAACGGCAGCTGGACGATAAAAAAACAGAGCTTTTGGAAGCGCAGATCAAGCTTAACAACGCGATGCAGCTTTGCACAGTGGAAAAAGAGACGCTCGTTAAGTCTGTGCAGCAGCTGACGGAGCTGCAGACGTCAATGACGGCGCTGAAGTCGGAGTTTTCGCAGATGCAGGAAGAGTGGACGGCGCTCGCAGAGATTCAGGCGCAGCTTACCGCGCTTGAAAGCGCGCGGCAGGCAATGATTGATGCCAGCTGTGCGGCGGACCCGTCTCTGACGCCGGAAGAGGCAGAAGCACAGCTGCGGGAGAATTCCGAGGCATTTCAGGAGATCGAAGCACAGCTTGCAAAACAGGATCAGGCGCTGGCATCCTATGGCTTAACCAGGGAGACGCTGGATGCGCGCATGAAGGCGCTGCAATCGCAGATGGACGACACAGAACTGGCAATTGCCGCAACGCTGGAGATCCTCGAACAGCTCGGTGTGAAAGAGGACGCACTCGATAGTGTGATTGCCGGGCTGAATGACCAGCTTGCCCAGGTGGAAAAACAGCTGGAAGAACTGCAAACGGCCTCTGATCAGCTTGCGGCCGGAAAATTGACGGTTTCGCAGGCCTTGCAGCAGATTGACACCCAGGAATCCAGCGCGAACTATGAGATGAACCAAAATCTGACCAAAATGATTGTCGGCGACCAGATGTTGGAAGCAACGCTCAGCCAGCTGGAATCTGCACAGCAGGAGCTTGACGCTTCCAAAGAAACGTTTGAGAAAACAAAAGTGGATGCGCTCGAAAAGGCAGACATTACAGACAAAATTACGCTGTCTTCGATTTCTGCAATCCTGACTGCGCAGAATTTCTCAATGCCGGCCGGCTATGTCGCCGAGGACGGCGTGGACTATCTGGTGCGGGTGGGCGACAAAATTGAGGATCTGGACGCACTGCAAAATCTCGTGCTGTTTGATTTGGGAATTGACGGCCTGGAGCCGATTCGGCTTTCAGATGTTGCAGAGGTGTTTTTGACCGATAACGCCGATTCCTCATATGCGAAGATCAACGGCGAAGACGGCGTGCTGCTCTCTTTTTCCAAGCAGTCCGGCTACGCCACGGCGGAGGCTTCCGGAAAAATTCTTGCGAAATTTGAAGAACTCAGCAAACAGTATGAAGGCCTGCATTTTACCACGCTGATGGATCAGGGCGACTATATCCATATTGTGGTCAACTCTGTTCTGGACAATCTGCTGATCGGCGCACTGCTGGCGATTTTGATTCTGGCGCTGTTTTTGAAGGACATCCGGCCGACGTTTATTGTTGCGTGTTCGGTTCCGATCAGCGTAACATTTGCCATTGTCCTGATGTATTTTTCGGGCGTGACCCTGAATATGATTTCCCTCGCGGGTCTTGCAGTCGGCGTCGGAATGCTGGTGGATAACTCAATTGTGGTCATCGAAAATATTTATCGCCTGCGGCGGATGGGCGTATCGCTGACCAAAGCGTCTATTTCCGGAGCCGTACAGGTCGCGGCGGCGGTAACCGCTTCTACGCTCACAACGATCTGCGTATTTTTCCCGATCGTCTTTATTGAAGGGCTGACGCGCCAATTGTTTACCGATATGGCGCTGACAATTGCCTATTCGCTGCTTGCAAGCCTGGCCGTTTCTCTGACGCTTGTGCCGGCGATGTCCACGGGACTTCTGCAAAAGACCTCGGAACGTCAAAACAAGCTCTTTAACCGGACACAATCCGGGTATAGGAAAGGCGTCGCATTTGCGCTGCGCCATCGGGCCGCGGTATTGCTGCTGGCGGTGGTGCTGCTGGCGGGCAGCGTAGTGCTTGCGCTGCAAAAAGGATTTTCCTATATGCCGGAAATGGACGGGACAGAAATCATGGTCAGCGTCCAGATGCCGGAAGAAGCAACCTTTGCAGATTTGACAGAGACATCGGACGCAATTGCGGAAAAGATTTATGCGATGGACGAGGTCGATACGGTCGGCGCGATGCTCAGCAGCGGTATGAGCAGTATGCTGGGTATGAATATGGACAGCGCGGCGGGAGATTCCGGCGCCGTGACCATGTATGCACTGCTCAAAGACAGCCGCAAGGTTTCTGCCTCTGCGGTTGCGCGGAAAATCGAAGCGCTCAGCGCGGATTTTGACTGCGAGATTACAGCGAGCGGCTCCTCTACCATGTCGAACTACTCGACCATGATGGGCGGCTCTGGCGTGACCATTCAGCTTTACGGGGAGAATCTCGATGATCTGCAGAAAACGGCCAAGGAAGTGGCAGGAAAACTGGAAGGCGTCGAAGGAATTCGATCCGTTGAGAACGGAATCGGTGAGACGACACCCGAACTGCGGATTTCTGTCGATAAGGAAAAGGCAATTCGCGAAGGGCTTACCGTTGCACAGGTTTATGCCAGCTTTTCTGCGGCCATGCAGGAAAAGACAACGGCAACCGTGCTTTCTGACAGCGATTATGAGGTTCTTGTGATTTCCGGCGCCGCACAGGATTTGACGCCGGAGGATATCCGAAAATTCACTTTCTCTGCGACGACGGCGGACGGTTCCACCAAAGAAGTGAACATTTCGGATATCGCAACCATTGCTGAGACCGAAACGCTTGCCTCCATTTCCCGTTCGGAACAGCGCCGGTATCTGACGGTTTCTGCAGAAATTGACGACGGATACAACGTGACGCTTGTGACACAGGCGGCCGAAAAGGCGCTGGCAGATTACAAGCCGGCCGACGGAATTACGGTGGAATTTGCCGGAGAAAACGAGACGATTATGAGCGCGCTTTCTGATTTGCTTCTCATGTTGCTTCTGGGTGTGGTGATCGTCTACCTGATTATGGTTGCGCAGTTCCAGTCGCTGCTCTCTCCGATGATTGTCATGTTTACGATTCCGCTGGCCTTTACAGGCGGACTTTTTGCGCTGTTGATCTGCGGATCGGAAATCAGCGTGGTCGCCATGATCGGATTTGTGATGCTGGTCGGCGTCATTGTCAATAACGGTATTGTGCTCGTGGACTGCATCAACCAGCTTCGCGAACAGGGGATGGAAAAGCGCGAGGCCATCATCGAGGCAGGATATATCCGGCTCCGTCCGGTTTTGATGACAGCGCTGACAACGATTCTTGCGATGGTTCCGCTTGCAGCCGGAATCGGAACGGGCGCATCTATGATGCAGCCGGTTGCAATCGTGTGTATCGGCGGTTTGGTTTACGCGACCTTCATGACCATGTTTGTTGTCCCGGTAATGTATGATTTCCTTAGCCGCAAAAAAATGCGGATCGTAAAAAAAGCAGATTTGTAGGTTACAAATCAATAAATAATCCTTTACTTTCCAAATATTTTACGCTAGAATGATGGTGCATTTTTGATGTGCAAAGGGCACATGGAGGATTCATATCAAAAGGAGGACAAAGAAATGGGTGTTTTGGAACGGTTTTCCATGCAGGGAAAAAAAGTAGTCGTCACTGGCGGCGCACAGGGAATCGGCAGAGCCGGAGCGGAAGCAATGGCGGAAGCCGGAGCAGAGGTCGGCATTTTTGATTTGAATTTGGAGATTGCAGAAAAAACAGCCAAGGAAATTGAAGAAGCATACGGACACAAGGCAAAGGCGTACCGCTGCGATGTTACGGACGAGGATGCCGTAATTGCAACCTTTGCTGCGTTTGTCGCAGATTTTGGAACACTCGACGGCGTCTTTAACAATGCCGGAATCTGCATTCACAAGAATGCGGAAGAGGTTTCCAAAGCAGAATGGTGCAAGGTCCTGGACGTCAACCTCAACGGTATTTTTGTGGTGGCGCGCGAGGCGGCACGTTTGTTCCTGAAGGAAGGAAAAAAGGGGTCCATCGTGAACACGGCTTCTATGTCCGGCACGATCGTCAATGTTCCGCAGCGTCAGGCATCCTACAATGCTTCAAAGGCTGCCGTTGCGCACCTGACAAAGAGCCTTGCAGTCGAGTGGGCCGAAAAGGGCATTCGCGTCAACTGCATCAGTCCCGGATATATCTATACGGAGCTTGTGGAAAAGCTGGATCCGGGTCTGCGGAAAACCTGGCTCGATATGATTCCGGTACACCGTATGGGTACGCCGGATGAGCTCGCCTGCGGAATCCTCTATCTGATGAGCGATGCTTCTACATATACCACCGGTACCGACCTCATTATGGACGGCGGGTTTACCAGCATCTGAGTCTGGATTTCTTCCCGGAATCGGGTGTGGAGCCTGGATAAAGAACATTCTAGGAAACTTTTCGAGAAAAGTTTCCTAGAACCTTCAAAAGCTTTCATGAAAAATCCCGTACTACCCTGCGAACGCAGGGCGGTACGGGATTTTTTGTAAAAGTTCTTGAGGATTTTTAAGGAACTTCTTTCAAGAAGTTCCTTAAAACGTGCTTCACGCAGCCTCACACCCGATCCCGGGAAGAAATTCGGCTAAAATGCATACCGTAAGACAGGCTTGCGGGCGGCAAGGGTTTCGTCCGGACGGCGGATCGGCGTGGTCTGCGGTGCGCGATGCAGCGCATCGGGATCGGTATGCGCCAGCTGATAAAGCGACTGGAAGACTGCGGCAGCAGCGTCTAGGGTTTCTCTGGATTCGGTTTCGGTCGGTTCGAGCATCAGCGCCTCGTGGACGATCAGGGGGAAATACATGGTTGGCGGATGCATGCCGTGATCCAAAAGACCCTTTGCAATATCCATGGCAGAGACACCGGTTTGCTTTTTCAGGCTTTCGAGCGTGAGAACAAACTCATGCATACAGGTGGTGTCAAAAGCCAGATCATAGTTTTCAGACAGCTTTTTCATTAGATAGTTGGCATTGAGCACCGCATTTTCAGCGGCTTCCCGAACACCTTCTGCGCCGAGCGTCATCAGATATGCCAGCGCCCGAACGACGACGAGGAAATTCCCATAGAACGAACGGACTTTCCCGACGCTTTGCGGCCGGTCGTAGTCAAAGGAAGCGTCTGCCAAAACCGGCTTCGGAAGGAACGGCGCAAGAAATGCCTTGCATCCGACGGCGCCGCTTCCCGGACCGCCGCCGCCATGCGGGGTAGAAAAGGTTTTGTGCAGATTCAGATGCACCACATCGAATCCCATGTCGCCGGGCCGCACAACGCCCATCACGGCGTTGAGGTTGGCGCCGTCATAGTAATTCAGTCCGCCGACTTCATGGACAATTCGCGTGATTTCCAGAATGTTTTTATCAAACAGGCCGACGGTGTTCGGATTGGTGAGCATGAGTCCGGCGGTATCCGGGCCGACCGCTGCGCGCAGCGCGTCGAGGTCAAGACATCCATCCGGACCGGAGGGCAGATTGACAATTTCAAACCCGTTCATCACTGCGGACGCCGGGTTGGTTCCGTGTGCGGAATCGGGAATCAGGATTTTCCGGCGGGCAGTATCTCCCCGGGAACGATGATACGCCTTGATCAGCAGAATTCCTGTGAACTCTCCGTGCGCACCGGCGGCAGGCTGGAAGGTCATGTGATTCATGCCGGTAATTTCCGTCAGATAGGCTTCTGCAAGCGAAAGCACACGCAGGCAACCTTTGGCAGTGCTTTCCGGCTGCAGCGGATGAATTCCGGTGAATCCGGGAAGCGCGCTCAGGTCCTCGTGGAGTTTCGGATTGTATTTCATCGTGCAGGAACCGAGCGGATAGAACCCGCAGTTTACGCCGTAGGTTCGTTTGGCGAGCGCAGAATAGTGACGCGAGAGATCGTTTTCCGAAATTTCAGGAAGACGAAGTGCGGTTTGACGCAGATTTTCCGGATCCGGCAAGCACTCCGGAACGTCGCACGGGGGCAAGAGAGAAAGTCCTCTGCCGGGTACGCTTTTTTCAAAAATCAGGTCCATTTCAGCAGCTCACCTCCTTTAGAATGGATACAAGCAGATCGATCTCTTCCTTGGTATTCATTTCTGTTACGCACCAAAGGAGAGAGCCGTCTGCAAGCGGCAGTCCGCCGAGAATTCCGTGGTTTTCGAGTTGTTTGAGCAGAGCCTCTGCCGGAACAGGGCAGGCTGTGACGAATTCGTGGAAGAAATCGCCGGAATGTTTTCTCGAGAAGCCGGGCAGCGCGGTGATGGCAGACGCAGCATAATGTGCTTTGGAATAGCACTGTATTGCGGTTTGCCGCATGCCTGCCGGGCCCATTGCACTCAGATAAACAGAAGCGGTCAGCGCACAGAGCGCTTCGTTTGAACAGATGCTGCTGCTGGCTTTTTCGCGTTTGATGTGCTGCTCACGCGCCTGCAGCGTCAGGACAAATGCGCGGTTCCCGTCGGCATCAACGGTTTCTCCGACAATTCGGCCGGGAAGCTTGCGCATCAAACTGCTTTTTGCCGCCATAAATCCGAGATACGGACCGCCGAACGAAAGCGGCAGCCCGAGCGGCTGGCCTTCTCCGACGGCGATATCTGCGCCCGCTTCTCCGGGCGTTTTGAGCAGCGGCAGTGCTGTCGGGTTGCAGGAAAGAATCATGAGCGCGCCGGATGCATGCGTCTTTTGGGTAACTGCTTCCGCCAGCTCGATTTGTCCGTAATAGTTCGGCTGCTGCAGAAGCACGCAGGAGACGTCGTCGCCCAGCGCCTCTTCCAGCGCATTTAAATCGGTGCGTCCGTCCAGCTCCGGAATGAGCGCAAGCGGTGTGTCCGAGGCAAAACAGTAGGTGCGGACTGTTTCGATGAGATCAGGATGACACGCTGCAGAGAGCAGGACACGGGTGCGCTTTTTGGTGCGGCACATGGCGACGGCTTCCGCCGCAGCGGTAGAACCGTCGTAGACGGACGCGTTCGAAACATCCATTCCGGTCAGTTCGCAAATCATGGTCTGATATTCAAAAATGGACTGCAAAACGCCCTGGCTGATTTCCGCCTGGTAAGGCGTATAGGCGGTCAGGAACTCTTCTTTTGCAGGAATTTGCCGGACAACGGCAGGAATATAATGGCAGTAAGCGCCGGCTCCGCGGAAAATATGCGGAAACACCCGGTTCTCTGCGGCCAGCGCTTCCATCGCTCTGCGGGTTTCCAGTTCGCTTTTTCCTTTCGGAAGCTGCAGCGCGTCGAGCATGAGCGCGCCGGGAACATCATGATACAGTTCCCGCATGGAAGAAAACCCGAGTGTGCCGAGCATTTCCTGCTGTTCCTCCGGCGTGGAGATCACATAACGGCCCATTCGGTTTAGTCCTCCTTTTGCAGAAACGCTTCATACTCAGCAGGGGAAAGGAAGGATTCCTTATCGGTGATGTCTTTGATTTCACAGATCCAGGCTGCATAGGGATCTTCATTGAGAAGCTCCGGCGAATCCGCAAGCGCGTCGTTGACGGCGCAGATGGTTCCGGTTACCGGGCTATAGATATCGGAAACGGCTTTGACAGACTCAACGTCGCAGAACGATTCGCCGGCTGTAACGGGATCGCCGTCTTCCGGCAGGTTCAGAAAAACGATATCGCCGAGCGATTCCTGTGCATGATCGGTGATGCCGATTTTCGCTTTTCCGTCTTCCAGTTTGACCCATTCGTGGCTTTCCGTGTAGAGAAGGTTCTCCAGAATTTTACTCATTGCGCTTTTCCTCCGTAATCGATATTTTTATTTTTTTCGTTTATAAAAGGGAAGAGCTACAGTCTCTGCAGCAATCCGGCGGCCGCGGACATCCACTTCTACCGTGTGTCCGGGCTCTGCATAGGCAGTGTTAAGAAGCGCCATGCCGACGGCTGCCTTTAAGTAGGGGCAGAAGGTGCCGGACGTGATCTGTCCGATCCTGGTTTCTCCGTCATAGACTGCGCAGCCCTCCCGCGCAATCCCGCGTCCGGTGATTCTAATGCCGATCCGTCCGCGCTGGGGTGTCTGGGCAAGCAGCGCTTCCTTGCCGATGAATTCCGGCTTTTCAAGCTTGACAAAATAGGAAAGGCCGGTTTCCAGCGGCGTAACCGTTTCGTCCATCTCGTGCCCGTAAAGCGGCATGGCGGCTTCGAGCCGCAATGTGTCGCGCGCGCCGAGCGCACAGGGGATCAGCCCGTCGCCGGCTCCGGCGGAAAGAAGTGCATTCCAAAGCGCAGGGGCGGACTCCGGCGCACAGTAAAGCTCAAAGCCATCCTCTCCGGTATAACCGGTACGGGAAACCAGACAGGGAATCCCCGCAACAGAAAGGCGTTCTATGAAGGTGTAGTATTTTTGCGGCAGCGGATCCGAGACAAGCCGCTGGAGAATTTGCTGCGCAAGCGGCCCCTGCAGCGCCAGCTGGGCGATGCTGTCGGAACGATCCTCGAGAGAAGCGTCTCCGCAGAGATGGTTCTGCATCCAGCAAAAATCTTTGTGTCGGTTTGCAGCGTTGACGACGATGAAATATCCGTTTTCCCGGATCCGGTAAACGAGAAGATCGTCGAGAATGCCGCCGGTTTCGTTGCACAGCGGACTGTAGCGCACTGCGCCATCCTGAAGCGTTGTGTAATTGTTGCACAGAAGATGGTTTAATGTGTTCAGCGCGTCCGATCCGGAAAGAAAAAATTCTCCCATATGGGAGACATCAAAGAGGCCGGCCTTTTCCCGCACTGCCATGTGTTCGGCGATAATTCCGCTTTTTTCGTACTGTACCGGCAGGAGATATCCGGCGAACGGCACCATTTTTCCGCCTGCAGCAAGGTGGCAGTCGTAAAGAGGCGTTTTAAGCTCCATGCAATTCATCCTTTCTGAATTTGTTGTTTCCTTGTATCCACATTCTAACAGGAAATGCTCGGCTTCGCAATGTGAAATCAGAAGAAAGCATTGCGAAAAAGTCATCCTGAAAATGAGAAATTTGAAAATCAAACATTGCAAAACATGGTGCAGAAATTTTGAATTTGTGAAAGATGAATGGTTTCCGCAAAAAGGCAGGGGGAAAGATCGTGTATTCCCCTCTTGCCAGAACGCAAAAAACGTGGTAAACTTGTTCATGCACGTAGGACAGAAGTGTATGGGTGGTGGACAATGGAACGTAAACAGTACTTTTTGGTCGATGCGGACGCACTGCCAGAGATCTTTACACATGTGGTGACAGCCAAACGATTGCTTGCTGACGGAAAGGCGGCCAGTACCTCGGAGGCGGCCCGAATGGCGGGAATTTCCCGGGGTGCGTTTTATAAGTACCGGGATGCGGTATTTCCGTATACGAGCGTTGTAGAACGATCGATCCTCACGGTACAAGCGATGCTTGCCGATCAGCCGGGGGTTCTGATGGCGTTTGTTTCGGCCTTTTATGATATGGGAGCCAACATTCTGACAATCAATCAAAATATTCCGGCGGGCGGAAATGCTGTTGTTTCAATTTCCGCACGGACGGATTCCATGCCGGAGCCGGTGGAGACGTTAATTGAACGGTTGAAAGCAATCCGCGGTGTCCGGTCGGTAGACAGTATTTCCAATCAGGTTTAACAAGGTTTTTCAGGAATCAGAAACGGAGGAAACGGCATATGGTAAAAATAGCGATTATGGGGCATGGCGTAGTAGGTTCCGGTGTAGCGGAAGTGCTGTGCAGCCACGCCGATAATATTGCCAAACGGGCAAAAGAAGAGATTGAGATCAAATATATTCTGGATCTTCGGGACTTCCCGGACAGCCCGCTGTGCGACCGGTTTATCAAGGATTTTTCCATCATTGAAGCGGACCCGGAGGTTCGCATTGTAGTCGAAACCATGGGTGGACTGCATCCTGCATACGACTTTGTCAAACGCTGTTTGCTGGCGGGAAAAAGCGTGGTGACGTCAAATAAGGAACTGGTTGCGGCAAAAGGCGCAGAACTGCTTGCGATTGCGCAGAAAAAGAATCTGAACTTCCTGTTTGAGGCCAGCGTCGGCGGCGGCATTCCGATCATCCGTCCGATGAGCCAGTGCCTCGCGGCAAACGACGTCATTGAAATTGCCGGAATCCTCAATGGAACTACCAACTTTATTTTGACCAAAATGATCCACGACTCGATGGACTTTTCCGATGCGCTGGCGCTTGCGCAGAAACTCGGCTATGCTGAGCGCAACCCGGCGGCGGATATTGAAGGGCAGGATGCCTGCCGGAAAATCTGCATTCTCGCATCGCTTGCATACGGACGCCATGTTTATCCGGATCAGGTTCACACCGAGGGCATTACCGGCGTCACACTCGCGGATGTCGAATATGCCGACGCTTGGGGCGGCGTTATTAAGCTGATCGGCCGCGTGAAACGTGCGCAGCAGGAGAAACTCTCCATGATTGTTTGCCCGATGCTGCTTTCAAGAGAAAGCCAGCTTGCCAACGTGGATGATGTTTTTAACGGCATTATGGTGCGCGGCGATTCCACCGGAGACGTTGTCTTTTACGGAAAAGGCGCTGGAAAGCTGCCGACCGCGAGCGCTGTTGTGGCAGATGTGATCGACTGTGTCAAACATTTCCGCGCGCGGAAATACCTTTTCTGGGAAGAGGGAAAAGAAGGATATGTCGGAAACTATCTGGACGATTCGACCTCGATGCTGATTCGGCTGCGCGCAGAAAATGCTGCGCTTGCCGCAGAAAATACGGAGGCCATCTTTGAAGGCGCACAGCGGCTTTACCGCAAACAGGCGCCGAAAGAAGAACTGGCATACATTGTTCCGGAGATGCCGGAGCGCGAGATCCGCAAGAAATTGGAACGCCTTGAAAAATTGGGGATTTCCGTCCCGTCGGCGATCCGGGTTGCGAATGATCTTTAAGATGAAAACCGGAATTTGCAGATTGGCCGGTATTACGGCAATTGATTTTGGAGGAAATGGGTATGGGCTTAATTGTACAAAAATTCGGCGGCAGCTCTGTTGCGAACGCGGAACGGGTCATGAATGTTGCGGATATCGTAACCAGCACCTATAAAGAGGGCAATGACGTCGTGGTGGTGGTTTCTGCACAGGGCGATACGACAGACGACCTGATTGCCAAAGCAGAGGAAATCAATCCCGGCGCGTCCAAGCGGGAAATGGATATGCTTCTGACGGCTGGCGAGCAGATTTCGGCTTCCCTGCTTGCGATGGCAATCGAAAAGCTGGGCTATCCGGTGGTTTCGCTGCTTGGCTGGCAGGCTGGCTTTTTGACCTCATCGGCTTACAGTTCCGCGCGAATCAAAACGCTGCGTCCGGAACGAATCCGGAAAGAACTCGATAAAAAGCACATTGTCGTGGTGACCGGCTTCCAGGGGGTCAACCGCTACAACGATATGACGACCCTCGGCCGCGGCGGCTCCGATACCAGCGCAGTTGCCATTGCGGCGGTGATGCGTGCGGATCGCTGTCAGATTTTTACCGACGTCGAAGGCGTTTACACGGCGGATCCGCGAAAGGTTCCCGGCGCCAGAAAACTGGATGCCATTACCTATGATGAAATGCTGGAACTTGCGACGCTCGGCGCGCAGGTGCTGAATAACCGCTCTGTAGAAATGGCGAAGAAATATGGGGTAGAGCTGGAAGTCATCTCCAGCCTGACCCGTGCGAAGGGCACAATTGTGAAGGAGGACTGCAAAATGGAAAAAATGCTGATCAGCGGAGTTGCCAAGGACGATAAAGTCGCAAGATTTTCAATTATCGGGGTACCGGATCGTCCGGGCCTCGCGTTTAAGATTTTCTCAAAACTCGGTGCGAAAAACGTCAACGTCGATATCATTCTGCAGTCGATTGGCCGCAATGGAACAAAGGATATCAGCTTTACGGTTGCAAAAGAGCATATGCAGACAACGCTGGATATCCTCACGCCGTATGTCGAGCAGCTCGGTGCGACGAGTCTTGTTTATGACGATCAGGTTGCGAAGGTTTCGATTGTCGGCGCAGGCATGGAGTCTCATCCGGGCGTTGCGGCGCAGATGTTTGAAGCGTTGTTTGAGTCCAATATCAATATCCGCATGATTTCCACGAGCGAAATCAAAATCTCTGTGCTGATCGATATCGCGGACGCCGACCGCGCCGTGACGGCGATCCACAGCAAATTCTTTACACCCGATGTTGTCGGCCAGTAATTTTTAAAATATTCATCAAAAAAATACCAGAAAAACACACCCCTGCAGTTTGGTATTCCCGGGTTTTTTCCGCGAACACTAAGCTGCGGGGGTGATTTTTTATGATGGATGCAAATGGATACGGAATCGGCATTTTAGCCGGTCTCGGTTTGCAGCAGGAGGGAATTTATTCCGATTTCTTTTCGCTTCCGGAGGAAATCCGTGCGGAAATTGAGCGGCACCGGGACGAAATTCAGTCTCCGGAAGATCTGCACCGGATTGCGGAAGAAGCACGGCTGCGCAGATAATCCCGATTTTGAGTTTGCAGGACGAAAACAGGCCGTTTTCGTCCTGCCTGTGTTTTACCTAGAAGTTGAAAAGCGGAGATTCGAAATCTTGACTTTTACACAGCGAAACGATATACTGATTATTGGTGAATTTTACGCGATCAATGCAATTCTGAACAATTAAGGAGAGAAAACGATGAGCAGTTATCTGGAAGAAATGTTCAGTCTGAAGGGTAAAACCGCAATCGTAACCGGTGGCGGACGCGGAATCGGACAGGTCGTGGCCTGCGGTCTTGCGAAAGCAGGTGCGGAGGTCGCAATTTTTGTACGGACCAAATATGAAGAGACGGTACAGATGATTACGGAAGCAGGCGGAAAGGCATACGGCCTGCAGGTCGATGTGACCGACGAAGCGCAAGTCGACGCCGCGATGGCGGAAGTGTTGCGCCGTTCCGGTTCGATTGACATTGTTTTTAATAATGCCGGAATCTGTATCCATGAAGATACCTTTAAGGCGACTATCGATCAGTGGCGCGAAGTGATCGATATCAATTTGACCGGCGAATATATTATGGCGCGTGCGGCGGCAAAAATCATGCAGGAGAGAGGCATTCACGGCAGCATCATCAATATGGCCTCGATGTCCGGCTCGATTGTCAATATCCCGCAGTGGCAGGCGTCCTATAACGCCTCAAAAGCAGGCGTCATCCACATGACCCGTTCGCTTGCAGTGGAGTGGACGCAGTACGGAATTCGCGTCAACAGCCTCAGCCCCGGATACATTGCGACGCCGATGTCGGTTGACACGCCGCAGGAGCTGAGGGACGCTTGGATGCCGCTTATTCCGATGCACCGGATGGGCAAGCCGGAAGAGCTGATTCCGGCAGTGCTGTATCTTGCAAGCGACGCTTCCGGATATACGTCCGGCGCCGACGTTATTGTCGACGGTGCATATAGTTGTCTGTAATCTTACGGTTTTGATCGTGAATTTGAGAGATTACATAGGAGGAGAAAATGGAAGGAATGATGAAAGTAGCAGTCATGACCGGAATCGGTAAAATGGGCTGGGAAGAGCGCCCGATTCCGAAGCCTGCTGACGATGAGGTTCTCGTGAAGATCGAGTACGTCGGTGTTTGCGGATCGGATCTGCATTATTACGAAACCGGCGCAATCGGCGATTTTGTCGTCGAACCGCCGTTCGTTCTCGGTCACGAAGCGGCCGGTACGGTTGTGGAAGTCGGCAAATCGGTCAGCCATCTGAAAATTGGCGACCGGGTTGCAATGGAGCCGGGAAAAACCTGCGGCCACTGCGAATTTTGCCGCAAGGGTCTTTATAATCTTTGCCCGGACGTCGTATTCTTTGCAACGCCGCCGGTAGACGGCGTTTTCCAGGAGTATGCGGCGCATGAAGCGGATCTGTGCTTCAAGCTTCCGGAAAATGTGGATACCATGCAGGGCGCGCTGATTGAACCGCTGGCAGTTGGATTCCATGCGGCAAATCAGGGCGGCGCGCATATCGGCCAGACTGCCGTGGTGATGGGCGCCGGATGTATCGGCCTGATGACGCTTTTGGCGCTGAAATCCATGGGCCTTACCGAAATCTACGTTGTGGATATCATGCCGAAGCGTTTGGAAAAAGCGCTGGAGCTCGGTGCAAAGGGCATCATCAACGGACGCGAAAAGGATGCCGTGAAAGAAATCCTTGCGCTGACAGAGGGGAAAGGCTGCGATCTGGCAATCGAAACTGCCGGTACGGAGATCACCACAAAACAGTGCATCGCGATGACTAAAAAAGGTGCGACGATCGTTCTCGTTGGTTACAGCGCATCCGGTCATATGGATCTGCCGGTCAGCGATATGCTCAACAAAGAGCTGGAGATCAAGACGGTGTTCCGGTATCGCCATATTTACCCGATGGCAATCGAAGCAGCTTCCAGCGGTGCAATTGATCTGAAGGGTGCCGTTACCAATGTCTTTGACTTTAAGGACGTTGGCGAAGCGATGGACCTCTGCGTCAAGAACAAGGCGGATATTGTCAAGGCCGTCATCAAAATGTAAGAACCCACGGACAGGGCGCGCAGATGCGCGCCCTGTTTTTAAAATCACGCAGCGTGTAAGGCGGCGTTTGCAGAGCGCCCCTGGGCGTCTTGGCAGGGATCACGAAGCGGGGCGCTGTCCTTTAGGCTTGCATATCAAATGGCAGCAGTCCGGCTGCGGCGCGGCCTTGTACAGGCAAAATCAAATTCGGGTGGATTCTGGATCATGAAGAATGCACAGAGAGCGGTGAAATACGGCTTCGGTGATTTTCGAAAAAACGGACAGCTCATAAAAAGAGAGCGGCGGGAAAGCAAAAGAACAGGAGAGAGACAGCATGCAGATTCGCGGGATCATCTTCGACTTTAACGGAACCATGTTTTTCGACACGGAAAAACAGGAGGAAACCTGGCGCAAAATGCTCAAAGAGGTTACCGGACGGGATGTCACCGATCGGGAATTGAAAGAACATATGCACGGCCGGCGGAATAAGGATATTTTCGAGTATTTTCTGGGAAAGCCGCTTACAGAGGAAGAAGCGGACCGGCTGGTATCGCGCAAAGAGGCGATGTACCGTGCGATGTGTGTGGAAGATCTTGCGCACTTCTGCTTTGTGGACGGCTTGACAGAACTGCTGGATGAATTGAAGGCATGCGGAATTCAGCGCACAATTGCGACAGGATCGGAGCAGGAAAACGTCGACTTCTTTGAAGAATATCTGCATCTGCACAACTGGTTTGATCTGGACAAAATTGTCTGTACGGACGGTTCTTTTGCCTGCAAGCCGGCACCGGATATTTACGAAATTGCCGCGCAAAAAATCGGCGTTCCGGTTGCGGAATGCATCGTGGTCGAAGATTCGATTTCCGGCATTCTTTCTGCTAAAGCTGCACATGCCGCAAAGGTGATCGGAATTGTCTCTGCGCAGACGGAAGAAGAACTGCTTGCCATCGGCGCGGATGCAGTCATCCGGGATTTTTATGGTTTCTCCCGTTTTTTGGACGAGTCGGACTGCGCAGATGCTTCCGCAGGCAGTGCTGCCGGCGTTACGACCGCTGCGAATCCATAATTTCCCAAAATAGAAATGGTTCGTGGATCTTCTAAGCCAAAGGACACTTTCGGGTGTTTGTGAAAAGGAATGCCCCGCTATGGCGCAATCGATTTACGGAGTCTGTTCGCGCTGCACTTGTTTCTGGTTTTGGCAGTACGTTTTGGTGCAGCAAAAACCGGACAGCCTGGTTGATCTGGAAAAATGTCGGTATTCTTCTGAAAATAACGAATTTTGTCTTGACAGAACGGGAAGCCTTCTGCAGGAAAACTCTATCTCTATAAAGAAAAGCGCTCTGCATTTGCAGAGCGCTTTTTAGCTGTACGTCCATAATAGTCTCCGGAACCATACCGCACGAAGGCCGAAAATTTTGAAAAACGGCGGAGTCTATCAGGCGAGCTGGGAAAGGAGCTGCCCCCACAGACCGATCAGCGCCGACCGATAAAGAAATCCGGCCGCTGCGGAAAGCGCAAGCACAATAACGCCGAGAATCAGCGCAGCGCGCGCATGGTTTTTGCGGTTTTCATTTTTACAGCCGCCGCAAGCCCAGATAAGACAGATGATCCATCCGACAAGCGGAATGGCAAACAAGAGCATATTTCCGATAAAGCCGCCGATTCCAAGAGGTGCAAACCGGCTGCTTTTGGGCGGTGGAACATCGTAGACTGGGGACGCATAAGCCGGCGTCGGATCGGTGTAGCAAGACGCACCCGAAGCGGAATTTTGCGGTGTGGCCGCAATGTCATTTCTGAAGCGTTCTTCTGTCATGGGGAAGGCCTCCTGCCAAAAAAGAATGATACAAAAAGAAAAATCGGGCGTTCATTTCTGCATATCCAGAAAGAAATTGGCCGATTTTCAAATAAAGTATTGACAAATCATAGCAAATATCATATAATGATAAACTGCCCCATCATAGGAAAGGGTTCCCTTTCCTATAACCACATATAGTGTAGCATAAACCTTTCAGAAAAGCAAGAGTATCTTAAAAATATGCGGAAATGACGCAGATTTTGTGGGGTTCTATGAACCACTTTTGCGGCAGATGGGCGGACGGTTTATCAGAACAGAATGCCGGGCAACCGGCAAATATATGAATTGGAGTGATTGAGCCTATGGTAAATGTCAAACCAGTGCAGTTGGGCAAAAATACCCGGATGAGTTTTGCTCGAATTGATGAAGTTCTCGACATGCCAAACCTGATTGAAGTCCAGAAAAGTTCGTATCGATGGTTTCTCGACGAGGGGCTCAAGGAAGTATTTCAGGATGTTTCCGGCATTACGGATTATACCGGAAACCTGGTGTTGGATTTTATTGATTACAGACTGGATGATACTCCAAATTACAGCGTTGCAGAGTGCAAAGAGCGCGATGCGACCTATGCGACTGCGCTTCGGGTTCAGACTCGTCTGCTCAATAAAGAGAGCGGCGAGATTAAAGAATCCGAAGTGTTTATGGGCGATTTTCCCCTGATGACGGAAAGCGGCACATTTGTGATTAACGGCGCAGAGCGCGTCATTGTCTCTCAGCTTGTCCGTTCGCCCGGCGTTTACTATAAAATGGAATACGACAAGACGGGCAAAGAGCTCTTCAGCGCGACGGTAATTCCGAACCGCGGCGCATGGCTGGAATATGAAAATGATGCCAACGATGTCTTTTATGTCCGAATCGATAAAAACCGTAAAATTCCGGTAACGGTTTTTATTCGTGCACTCGGACTCGGCACCGATGAGGAAATTCACGAGTATTTCGGTGATGACGACCGCATCAACGCGACCATCGAAAAGGATCCCTGCAAAAATACAGAGGAGGCGCTTTTTGAGGTTTACCGCAAACTGCGTCCTTCTGAGCCGCCGACCATTGAAAGCGCACAGTCCCATATCAACGGATTGTTCTTTGACGCGCGCCGGTATGACCTTTCCAGAGTTGGCCGCTATAAATACAATAAGAAGCTGAATCTTGCAGGCCGGATTACCGGGCAGGAACTGACCCGCCCGATTGCAAACCCGCTGACCGGCGAAGTGATGGCAGAAGCCGGCGAAGTGATTTCCCGCGAAAAAGCGAAGGAAATTGACGATGCAGGCGTTTCCACTGCATTTGTTCTCGTTGGCGAGCGCGAAGTGAAGGTCGTTTCCAACGGCATGGTCGACATCAATGACTTTGTCGGCTTTGATGCAAAAACAGAGTGCGGCATCAACGAGCGCGTGCGCTTCTCGGTTTTGGCTGAAATTTTGGATGCCTGTGAGGATGACGATGCACTGCGCGAGATGATCCGTACCCGTGCGGACGAACTCGTGCCGAAGCACATCATCATCGACGATATCTTTTCTTCTATTAACTATATGAATTGCCTCGCGGTTGGTCTCGGCACCACCGACGACATCGACCACCTCGGCAACCGCCGGATCCGTTCGGTCGGCGAGCTGCTGCAGAATCAGTTCCGGATTGGTTTTTCCCGTTTGGAGCGCGTAATCCGGGAACGTATGACCCTGCAGGCGCAGGATTTGGATGCGCTGACGCCGCATTCGCTCATTAACATCCGTCCGGTTGTGGCGGCGATTAAGGAGTTCTTCGGATCTTCTCCGCTGTCGCAGTTCATGGATCAGACAAACCCGCTTGCAGAACTGACGCACAAGCGCCGTCTTTCCGCACTCGGCCCGGGCGGACTTTCCCGTGACCGCGCCGGATTCGAAGTGCGTGACGTTCACTATAGCCACTACGGCCGGATGTGCCCGATTGAGACGCCGGAAGGCCCGAACATCGGTCTGATTTCCTACCTTGCTACATTCGCACGGATCAACGAATACGGCTTTATCGAAGCGCCGTTCCGCCGTGTGGATAAGGAAACCGGGATTGTCACCGACGAGGTCGTTTATATGACGGCGGACGTCGAGGACGAATATATTGTCGCGCAGGCAAACGAGCCGCTCGATGAAAACCACCGCTTCAAAAACGCAAAGGTCAACGCCCGGTATCGTGACGGCTTCCTGGAGACAGAATCGTCGCGTGCGGACTTTATGGATGTCTCTCCGCGAATGGTTGTTTCGGTTGCAACGGCAATGATTCCGTTCCTTGAGAACGATGACGCCAACCGTGCATTGATGGGCTCGAACATGCAGCGTCAGGCAGTGCCGCTGCTCAAAACAGAATCTCCGATCGTCGGAACCGGTATGGAATACAAGGCTGGTGTGGACTCCGGCGTCTGCGTACTCGCGAAACGTCCGGGCATTGTGCAGAGTGTCAGCGCCGACGAGGTAACGGTGCTGGCTGATAACGGCACCACCGACGTCTATACCATTACCAAGTTTATGCGTTCCAACCAGAGCACATGCATCAACCAGATTCCGGTTGTAGAACGCGGACAGGTGCTCAAAGAGGGCGACGTCATTGCGGACGGCCCGGCCATCAAAAACGGCGAAATCAGCCTTGGCAAAAATGCCCTCATCGGCTTTATGACCTGGGAAGGCTACAACTACGAGGATGCCGTTCTGATTAACGAAAAAATTGTACGGGACGATGTTTACACCTCCATCCATATGGAAGAGTACGAGATTGAATCCCGCGATACCAAACTGGGACCCGAGGAAATCACGCGCGATATCCCGAACGTGAACGAAGACCTCCTGCGCGACCTGGACGAAAACGGTATTATCCGGATCGGCGCGGATGTCCGTGCGGGCGATATCCTGGTCGGAAAAGTTACCCCGAAGGGTGAAACCGAACTGACTGCGGAAGAACGCCTCCTGCGTGCAATCTTCGGCGAAAAGGCGCGCGAAGTCCGTGACACATCTCTGCGTGTACCGCACGGCGAGTACGGCACCGTGGTCGATGTTAAGGTCTTTACCCGTGAAAACAGCCACGACGAGCTCAGCCCGGGCGTCAATAAGGTTGTCCGCTGCTATATTGCCCAGAAACGAAAGATTTCCGTCGGCGATAAAATGGCGGGCCGTCATGGAAACAAGGGTGTTGTGTCGAGAATCCTGCCGGAAGAGGAAATGCCGTTCCTGCCGGATGGCACACCGCTCGATATCGTGCTCAATCCGCTCGGCGTTCCGTCCCGTATGAATATCGGACAGGTGCTGGAAGTGCATCTCGGTATGGCGGCGAAGGCGCTCGGTTGGAAGATCATGACGCCGGTCTTTGACGGCGCACATGAAGATGATATCCGGGAATGCTTCCGCAAGGCTGGTATGCGTGAGGACGGTAAGTTTATCCTCCGCGACGGCCGTACAGGCGAATATTTCGATAACCCGGTAACCGTCGGTTACATGTATTATCTCAAACTCCATCACCTGGTTGATGATAAAATCCACGCACGTTCCACTGGTCCGTATTCGCTTGTTACGCAGCAGCCGCTCGGCGGTAAGGCGCAGTTCGGCGGCCAGCGTTTCGGTGAGATGGAAGTCTGGGCGCTTGAAGCTTACGGCGCGGCATATACTCTGCAGGAAATCCTGACTGTGAAGTCCGACGATGTGGTCGGCCGTGTCAAGACGTATGAGTCGATTGTGAAGGGTCAGAACATTCCGAAGCCGGGTGTACCGGAGTCCTTTAAGGTGCTGATCAAAGAGCTGCAGTCTCTGGGACTGGATGTCAAGGTTCTCGACAAGAATGCGGAAGAGATTGATCTCAAGCGCAACTTCGACGACGACGATATCAACTTCACGCAGGCGGAAGACCTCTTTGACGAGCCGGGTATTGCGGATAATCTGGACGGCTATTCCCTTGAAGGCGACGACGTCTTTGAAGCGGATGACGAGGAAGACGACGACCTTTTTGATATGGACGACGATTTCGACGACGACAAAACAGAAGACTGAACGGGGGAGTGCACGTATGGAATTTAACGAGTTTGAATCGATCAAGATCGGACTTGCTTCACCGGATAAAATCCGCGAATGGTCCCATGGCGAAGTCAAAAAGCCGGAAACCATTAACTACCGCACGTTAAAGCCAGAGCGCGACGGCCTCTTCTGCGAACGCATTTTTGGACCGCAGAAGGACTGGGAGTGCCACTGCGGCAAGTATAAAAGAATCCGCTACAAGGGCAAAGTCTGCGACCGCTGCGGCGTAGAAGTGACGCGCGCAAAGGTTCGCCGTGAGCGGATGGGCCATATTGAACTAGCGGCTCCGGTCTCTCACATCTGGTATTTCAAGGGCATCCCCTCCCGGATGGGCCTTGTGCTGGATGTTTCTCCGCGGATGCTGGAAAAGGTGCTCTATTTTGCCCTTTATATCGTTCTGGATCCCGGTAATGTGCGGGAATTGCAGAAAAAGCAGCTCCTGACAGAAAAAGAATACCGCGATATGCGTGAAAAATATGAGGATGATTTCGAGGCGGCAATGGGCGCGGAAGCGATCAAACGTCTGCTCGAAGAAATTGACCTCGACGAGGTTTCCGAAGAACTGAAAGCGGAACTGGCAGGCGCTTCCGGTCAGAAGCGAGTCCGGATTCTGAAGCGTCTGGAAGTAATTGAGGCATTCCGGATTTCCGGAAACCGTCCGGAATGGATGATTCTCGATGTGGTTCCGGTTATTCCACCGGATATCCGTCCAATGGTACAGCTCGACGGCGGTCGTTTTGCGACCTCCGACCTCAATGATCTGTATCGCCGCGTGATTAACCGCAACAACCGTCTGAAGCGTTTGCTCGAACTTGGCGCGCCGGACATCATCGTCCGCAACGAGAAGAGAATGCTGCAGGAAGCGGTCGATGCGCTCATTGATAACGGCCGCCGCGGCCGCCCGGTGACCGGCCCGAACAACCGGCCGCTCAAATCGCTTTCGGATATGCTCAAGGGAAAACAGGGGCGGTTCCGTCAGAACCTGCTCGGCAAACGTGTCGACTACTCCGGCCGTTCCGTTATCGTTGTCGGTCCGGAACTGAAAATGTACCAGTGCGGCTTGCCGAAAGAGATGGCGCTGGAGCTCTTTAAGCCCTTTGTCATGAAGCGCCTGGTTGAAACCGGCGCGGTCGGCAACATCAAAGCTGCCCGTAAGGCAGTGGAACGCGCAAAGCCGGAAGTTTGGGATGCGCTGGAAATTGTCATCAAGAACCATCCGGTTCTTCTCAACCGTGCACCGACGCTGCACCGTCTGGGTATCCAGGCATTTGAGCCGGTTCTCGTAGAGGGCCGCGCGCTCAAGCTGCATCCGCTCGCCTGTACGGCTTATAACGCGGACTTCGACGGCGACCAGATGGCGGTCCATGTGCCGCTCTCCGCAGAGGCACAGGCTGAAGCGCGCTTCCTGATGCTTGCAGCCGGAAACCTGCTCAAACCCTCTGACGGACGTCCGGTTACGGTTCCGACGCAGGATATGGTTCTCGGTTCCTACTATCTGACGCTCGACAAAGACGGAGAACCGGGCGAAGGCAAGGTGTTCCGCGACGTCGATGAAGTGTTGATGGCTTATGACACCAAGGTGATCAGCCTGCACGCAAAAATCAAGGTGCGCCGTACGCTGGAAGTGGACGGCGAAATGCGGACCGGAATTGTCGATACTACGGCCGGCCGGATCATTTTCAACCGTCCGATTCCGCAGGATCTCGGATTTGTGGATCGCACCAATCCGGAGGATGCCCTGAAATTTGAAATCGACTTCCTGGTCAATAAAAAGAAGCTCGGAAATATTATCGATCGCTGCATTAAGGTGCACGGAACAGCCCGGACCTCTGAGGTGCTCGACAATATTAAGGCGCAGGGATACCGGTATTCCACCATCGGCGCCATCACGGTTGCGGTTTGCGATGCAACCATTCCGCAGGAAAAGAAATCGATTATTTCCGCTGCGGAACAGGTGATTGATACCGTTACCGACGATTTCCGGAACGGCTTGCTCTCCGAAGAGGAACGCAAGAATGCGGTGCTCCGTACCTGGGAAAAAGCAACAAACGATGTTACGACGGCTCTGCAGAACGGCCTTGACCGGTATAATCCCATCTACATGATGGCGGACTCCGGCGCCCGTGGTTCCATGAGCCAGATTCGTCAGCTTGCCGGTATGCGCGGACTGATCGCCAATACCTCCGGTACGGTTATTGAAATTCCGATTCGTGCGAATTACCGTGAAGGCTTGAACATTCTTGAATACTTCATTTCTTCTCGTGGCGCGCGGAAAGGCCTTGCCGATACCGCACTGCGGACCGCAGACTCCGGATATCTGACCCGCCGTCTGGTCGATGTTTCGCAGGATGTCATCATTCGTGAAGACGACTGCGGTGCAACGGACGGCCTGACCGTCTTTGATATCAGCGAAGGCAACGGCCTCATCGAATCGCTGCATGAGCGCCTGATCGGACGGTATCTCACAGAAGATTTTGTCGACGAAGCGACCGGCGAGGTTCTCGTTTCCAAAGATAAGATGATGGATGACAGCGATGCCGATATCATTGTCGGCCACGACGTCAAACGGATTAAAATCCGGTCGATCCTCAACTGCAAGGCGCGCCACGGCGTCTGCAAAAAGTGCTACGGCATGAACCTTGCAAATGGTCAGCCGGTAACGGTCGGCGAAGCGGTTGGTATTATTGCTGCACAGTCGATCGGTGAGCCGGGCACACAGCTGACGATGCGTACGTTCCACACCGGCGGTGTCGCGAGTGCGGAAGATATTACACAGGGTCTGCCGCGTGTTGAAGAATTGTTCGAAGGCCGTAAGCCGAAGCACCTTGCCATCATCAGTGAGATTGCAGGCACGGTTTCCTTTGAAGAAATCAAGAAGAACACCCATGTTGTGGTGACGGATAACGAGACCGGCGACCGCCGCTCGTACCTCATTCCGTTCGGATCCCGGATCAGCGTCAAGGAAGGCGATATGATCCAGGCTGGCGATCGGATTACCGAAGGTTCGGTCAACCCGCATGATATCCTGGCAATCAGCGGCACGCACGCCGTACAGGATTACCTCATTCAGGAAGTACAGTGTGTATACCGGATGCAGGGTGTTGATATCAACGATAAGCACATCGAAGTGATCGTTCGCCAGATGATGAAGAAGGTCAAAATCGATGATGCGGGCGATACGCCGCTGCTGCCGAGTTCTCTGACCGAAAAGAGCGAGTTTGAGGCGGAGAACGAGCTGATCCGTGAGCGGATTGCAAACGGAGAAGAGGGCCTCAGAGAGGCTACCTGCACGCCGGTGCTGTTGGGTATTACCAAGGCGTCCCTCGCGACGGAATCCTTCCTCTCGGCGGCTTCCTTCCAGGAGACGACAAGAGTTTTGACCGATGCCGCGATCAAAGGCAAGACCGATCCGCTGATTGGCCTGAAGGAAAACGTCATCATCGGAAAACTGGTTCCTGCTGGAACCGGAATGGCTTGTTACAGCAATGTCGGAATCGAGGAAGACGAAAAAGAAACCTTGACAAACGACGCTGTTTGAGTTTATAATTAATCCTTGTGCGATGCGGTTTTATGCAGATTAACAGGAAGTTTAATCTGCATAAAATTCCGCGTATATTTTGATGCTGTTTGGGCATTCTAATGTCCGTTTAGCATATGTCTGTAGGCACTTGCGGTTTGAAGTGATTTGGCTGCAAAAAAGTACAGGCTGTCTTGAGAAAAAATAAAAAAAGAGGAGGTGTCATATGCCAACATTTAACCAGTTAGTCCGTGCCGGCCGTGAGGTCAGTGAGAAGAAGGCGAAAGCGCCTGCGCTGCTGAAGGGATGGAACTCTAAAAAGAGAGTTTCGATCGATCAGGATTCCCCGCAAAAGCGTGGTGTCTGCACGTCTGTTAAGACTGCTACCCCGAAAAAGCCGAACTCTGCGCTGCGTAAAATCGCGAGAGTGCGTCTCTCCAACGGAATCGAAGTTTCTGCTTATATTCCTGGAGTCGGCCACAATCTGCAGGAGCACAGCGTCGTGATGATTCGTGGAGGCCGTGTTAAGGATTTGCCTGGTGTGCGTTACCACATCATCCGCGGTACTCTTGATGCTCAGGGTGTTGCAAAGCGCATGCAGGCTCGCTCTAAGTACGGTGCGAAACGTCCGAAGGCAGGCGCGAAAAAGTAATCGCCTAACCCCATGACAGAAAACTGATTGGCTAGAGGTATCCCGCGCGCTGTTGCGCTGCGGATTTATATAGAGCCTCGCTTGCCAACGGGAGTTTGTCGCTTTCGAGTACCTATGATATCATTCTTATGAAGGAGGGAAGATGATGCCAAGAAGAGGCAATGTTGCGAAGCGTGACGTTTTGCCGGATCCGCTCTACAATTCCAAACTGGTAACCCGTCTGATCAACAATATCATGATCGACGGCAAGAAGGGCGTTTCCCAGAAAATTGTGTATGATGCATTTGATATCATCCGCGAAAAGACTGGAAAAGACCCGCTGGAAGTGTTTGAGCAGGCCATGGAGAACGTGATGCCGTCGCTTGAAGTCAAAGCACGCCGTGTCGGCGGTGCAACTTACCAGGTGCCGATGGAGGTTCGCCCGGAGAGAAGACAGACTCTGGGTCTGCGCTGGGTGACCACCTATTCCCGTGCCAGAAACGAGCGCACCATGAAAGAACGTCTTGCAGGCGAGATCATGGACGCTGTGAACGGTACTGGCGGTGCTGCGAAAAAGCGTGACGATACGCACAAGATGGCAGAAGCAAACAGAGCGTTTGCACACTACAGATGGTAAGCAACAACTAGCATTCTTTCCGTTTTGCCCTGCTGTTTTTTTAGCAGGACAGAACGAATATGATACTGGATTTTATCGGACTAAAGGAGGAAACTATGCCAAGGCAGGTTTCACTAGAATTGACAAGAAATATCGGCATCATGGCCCATATCGATGCCGGTAAAACCACCACAACGGAGCGTATCCTCTATTACACCGGAATCAACCATAAGATCGGCGAAACACATGATGGCGCGGCGACTATGGACTGGATGGCCCAGGAACAGGAAAGAGGCATTACGATCACATCGGCGGCTACAACCTGTTTCTGGAAGAATCATAGAATCAACATCATAGACACCCCGGGTCACGTGGACTTTACCGTAGAAGTGGAGCGTTCCCTCCGTGTTCTTGATGGTTCAGTTACGGTGTTCTGTGCCAAGGGCGGTGTTGAACCCCAGTCTGAAACCGTATGGCGTCAGGCAGAGGAATACAAAGTTCCCCGTATGGCCTATGTAAATAAAATGGACATTATGGGCGCCGATTTCTACCGCGTTGTGCAGATGATGCGCGATCGCCTGAAATGTAATGCGGTACCGATCCAGCTTCCGATCGGCAGTGAGGAAACCTTTAGTGGAATCATTGACCTGGTCGAAATGAAGGCGGACGTGTATTATGACGAAATGGGCAAGGACATGAAGGTTGAGCCGATTCCGGACGATATGCTGGAACTCGCTGAAAAATATCACACCGAGCTCATCGAGTTCGTTGCCGAACAGGATGACGAGCTGATGGAGAAATACTTCTCCGGCGAAGAGCTCTCGGTTGAAGAAATCAAGCGTGTGATCCGCAAAGCGACCATCGATAATAAGATGGTTCCGGTTGTTTGCGGTACCTCTTACCGGAATAAGGGCGTTCAGAAACTTCTGGATGCGATCGTGGACTTCATGCCCGCGCCGACGGATGTCCCGGATATCAAGGGTGTGAACCCGGATACCGGAGAAGACGATGTTCGTCATTCTTCTGATGAAGAGCCGTTCTCTGCGCTTGCGTTTAAAATCGCAACAGACCCCTTTGTTGGAAAGCTGTGCTTCTTCCGCGTGTATTCCGGTACGATCAATGCCGGCGCGACGGTTTATAACTCCACAAAGGACAACAAAGAGCGCATCGGACGAATTCTGCAGATGCACGCGAACCACAGACAGGATATCGAAACGGTTTACGCCGGTGATATCGCGGCGGCGGTCGGCCTGAAAAATACGACGACCGGCGACACGCTCTGTGATGAACGCCATCCGATCATTCTGGAGTCCATGGAATTCCCGGATCCGGTTATCCGTGTTGCGATTGAACCGCGCACCCGTGCCGGCCAGGAGAAGATGGGGATTGCGCTTGCAAAACTCGCAGAAGAAGATCCGACCTTCAAGGCGTATACCGACGAAGAGACGGGTCAGACCATTATCGCCGGTATGGGCGAGCTTCACCTTGAGATTATCGTAGACCGTTTGCTGCGCGAATTTAAGGTAGAAGCGAATGTCGGTAAGCCGCAGGTTGCCTATAAGGAAACCATCCGCAAGCCTGCCGATGTTGATATGAAATATTCGAGACAGTCCGGCGGCCGCGGCCAGTACGGTCATGTCAAGATTAAAATTGAGCCGAATCCTGATAAGGGATATGAGTTTGTCAACGCGGTTGTCGGCGGTGCGATTCCGAAGGAATACATCCCGGCGGTCGATCAGGGTATCCAGGGTGCAATGCTCTCCGGTACACTGGCTGGTTACAACGTAGTCGATGTGAAAGTTACCCTTTACGACGGCTCGTTCCACGAGGTTGACTCCTCTGAAATGGCCTTTAAGATTGCTGGTTCCATGGCCTTTAAAGAGGCAATGCGCAAGGCGGATCCGGTTCTCCTGGAACCGATCATGAAGGTTGTAGTTATCGTTCCGGATGAATACATGGGCGATATTATCGGCGACCTGAACTCCCGCCGCGGTATGATCCTCGGCATGGATGCGCTTCCGGGTGCACAGCAGATTAATTCTCGGGTTCCGCTTTCTGAAATGTTCGGTTATGCGACCGATATGCGTTCCAAAACGCAGGGCCGCGGCCAGTACACCATGGAACCGTTCAGCTATGCGGAAGTTCCAAAGAGCGTATCGGAAAACATTATTTCTTCGCGCGGAAAAAAGAGTGAATAATGTTTTCATAAATACTTGCTTTTTGGCTGAATAGCTGATAAAATTTAGGTAGTTTCCATTGAAATTATTATTTTCAAAATAAAAGGAGGATTTCCAATGGCAAAGGCAAAATTCGAAAGAAATAAGCCGCACGTAAACATCGGTACGATTGGTCACGTTGACCATGGTAAGACGACTCTTACAGCGGCCATCACAAAGGTTCTTAACTTCATGGGTGACGCTGCGTTTGTTGACTATGCAAACATCGATAAGGCTCCGGAAGAGAGAGCGCGTGGTATCACAATCAACACCGCTCACGTTGAGTATGAGACTGAAAAGCGTCACTATGCACACGTTGACTGCCCGGGCCATGCTGACTATGTTAAGAACATGATCACCGGTGCTGCGCAGATGGACGGCGCAATCCTCGTTGTTTCCGCTGCTGACGGCCCGATGCCGCAGACTCGTGAGCACATCCTGCTTGCTCGTCAGGTTGGCGTTCCGTATATCGTTGTTTTCATGAACAAAGTTGACCAGGTTGACGATCCTGAGCTTCTCGAGCTCGTCGAAATGGAAATCCGTGACCTCCTCAATGAATATGAGTTCCCGGGCGATGAGACCCCGATCATCAAGGGTTCTGCTCTTGTTGCGCTCGAGTCTACTTCCACGGATCCGGATGCACCGGAGTACAAGTGCATTCACGAACTGATGGATGCTGTTGATGAGTTCATTCCGACTCCGGAACGTAAGGCTGACCTGCCGTTCCTGATGCCGGTTGAAGACGTCTTCACGATCACTGGACGCGGCACCGTTGCGACTGGTAGAGTGGAACGCGGACAACTCAGACTCTCCGAAGAAGTTGAGATCGTTGGTCTCACTGATGAGAAGAGAAAGGTCGTTGTTACCGGCATCGAAATGTTCCGCAAGCTCCTCGATTATGCTGAGGCTGGCGATAACATCGGTGTTCTGCTCCGCGGCGTGCAGAGAAAAGAGATCGAGCGTGGACAGGTTCTCGCAAAGCCGGGCACCATTCATCCGCACACGAAATTCCGTGGCCAGGTTTACGTTCTGACCAAAGATGAAGGCGGCCGTCATACTCCGTTCTTCAACAACTATCGTCCGCAGTTCTTCTTCCGTACAACCGACGTTACGGGCATCATCAAGCTGCCGGAAGGCACCGAGATGTGCATGCCTGGTGATAACGTTGTCATGGACGTTGAACTCATCACCCCGATCGCAATCGAAGAAGGTCTCCGTTTCGCTATCCGTGAAGGCGGCCGTACGGTTGGTTCCGGTGTTGTTACCGCTCTGGGTGAATAAGTTCTGAAATGAAAAGATCCGACACAGCTTTTGCTGTATCGGATCTTTTTTTGTGGTTCGCAAAGGAAACCACCGGTTAGGCGGGTGAAGGTATTTCATAGAAAAGCATTTTTTAAGTATCGCGCGAAGCAAGTTGAGAATAGCAGGTACTGTCAAGATTTATGCGCAAAAAGGTTTGCAGGCTCTGGTAGAATGAAGTCACAACACAAACATTCGAAAGGAGACAGCAAACAATGTCCGAGAAAATTGTACAGCTAAATGAGGAACTAGTTAGGGGGCAGATCAAAGAATTGATCCGCAGCAGCGCGGAAGAAACCCTGAACGAGCTGCTGGAAAAGGAGGCGGAGTTCCTGACGCAGGCGGCCCGCTGCGAGCGCAGCGAGGACCGTCAGGGTTATCGCAGCGGCCGCTATGACCGGAACCTCACTACGACCTCCGGCGATGTCACGCTCCATATGCCGCGGCTCAAGGGCGTATCCTTCGAGACGGCCATCATCGAGCGGTATCGCCGCCGGGAGAGCAGCGTGGAGGAGGCCCTCATTGAAATGTACCTGGCAGGCATTTCCGTGCGCCGTGTGGAGGACATCACCGAAGCCCTGCGGGCCAGCAAGGTCTCGCCTGCCACCGTCAGCGAGCTGAACAAGAAAGCCTACGTCCACATTGAGGACTGGCGGAACCGGCCTTTGCAGGGCGGACGCTATCCATATGTCTACGTAGATGGTATTTACCTGCGTCGCAACTGGGGCGGAGAATACGAAAATGTCGCCATTCCGGCGGCAATTGCCGTGAATGAGGACGGGTTTCGTGAGGTTCCGGGCGCTGCCGAGGGGATGAAAGAGGACAAGGCCAGCTGGGTCAGCTTCTTGCAGCGGCTGCGCGGGCGCGGTTTGGACGGCGTAAAGCTCATCGTCGGCGACAAGTACATGGGGATGCTGGAGGCCGCGGGCGAAGTATTCCCAGATGCCAAATACCAGCGCTGCACCGTGCATTTCTACCGCAATGTTTTCTCTGTTGTGCCAAAATCAAAGGTCAAAATTGCAGCGAAAATGCTCAAGGCGATCCGCGCCCAGGAGAGCAAGAAAGCCTCCCGCGAGAAGGCAAGAGCTGTCGTTGCCGAACTGAGAGCGATGAAGCTGAAGGAAGCCGCCAAGAAGGTCGAAGACGGCATCGAGGAGACGCTGACCTGCTGTGATTTTCCCAGCGAGCACTGGACGCGTATCCGCACCAACAATGTGATCGAACGGCTGAACCGTGAGATCCGCCGCAGGACACGTGCGGCGGGAACTTTCCCTGATGGGAACTCTGCGCTGATGCTGGTCTGTGCAAGGCTGCGTCATGTGGCGGGAACGCATTGGGGCAACAAGAAGTACATGAATATGAAGCATCTGGAGGCGGCTTTGAACGACGTCCCTATTGCCGGCTGACTTCATTCAGCCAGAGTCTGCAAACCTTTTTGCGCATAATTCTTGACAGTACCTTGTAATAAAGGAAAATAAGGCTCGAAAACGTCTGATAAATATATCATACTATAATTATAATATCAACAGAGCTTATAGTGCAGATGCAAGGCGGAAGGCGGTTCCATTAATGATAAATTTGTGCAGGATTATGCGTATAGGCCGCTGCATGTACCATATGTCAGGCCAGCGGTTAGGACACAACTTTATCATACCGCACAGTCCTCCTGCGACTTTCGTTTCGCCCGGATATTGGATGCAGTTTACTATAAGATAATGGAAATGCATGCGACTTTATTGATTTAAAAATGGCAGACACGCAAAAGTGTCTGCCATTTTTAAATCGAATATTGGGTAGAAATGGATCTGCATGGGAAAAAGGAAAGTGAATTTTATTCTTTCACCGCGCCGGCGACCATGCCCTCAATAATGCTTTTATTGAAAATAAAGTAAACAATCAGCAGCGGCAAAAGCGTCATACTGACTGCGGCAAAAGTGGCGCCCCAATCAACTTTTCCGTAGAACCCGACAAAATCTTTCAGTCCGACCGGAATGGTCTTTTTTGACTGATCGAGAATAAATGTATTTGCAAAAATGAATTCATTCCAGACAGAAATGAAGTTGACAGTCGCGACTGTCATGATGGTGTTTTTGGAGAGCGGGAAATAGATCTTGAAAAAGGTCCGGGGAACATTTGCACCATCAATAATTGCCGCTTCAAACATGCCGTTTGGGATGTATTTGAAGAATGCCGTGAAGAGATAGATCGAAATGGGCAGACAAAAGCCAATCTGCGGAAGAATCAGGGAAACCCAGGTGCTCAGGATGCCGACATTTTTGTAAATGATAAACAGCGGAATCAGCGTGATGTGAATGGGGATCGTAATACCCGCGAGAAAATACCCGAGCACAATGCCATTGCCTTTGAAACGGAGTTTTTCAATTGCAAATCCTGCAAATGCACTGAACAGAATGACACAGGCCATGGTGATGACGGTTACGATGATACTGTTTCGAAAATAGGAAAGAAGATCGGATTTTGCAAATGCATTGATGTAATTTTCCAGAAAAATCGGCTTGGGAAGGGAAAATGGGCTGCGGTTCTGGACGTCTTCCGGCGACTTAAAGCTGGTGATGATCATCCAAATCACGGGATAGATCTGATAAATCAGAATCAGAATGAGGACAAGATAAAACACAATGCGAACCGGGGAAATCTTTTTTTGCTTCATCGTTTTACCTCCTCACCCTTTTCGTTTGTCGAGCAGTGCAGAAATTTTCCGGATGAGCCAAACCGCAAGCAGGCTTTCAACTGCTAGGAAAACCGCAACCGCACTGCCGTATCCATATTTCGTACTGGTAAACGCCATTTTGTACATGTACGTTGCAACCAGCTCGGAGGCATTGCTCGGGCCGCCGGAGGTCGCAATAAAGATGATATCAAACGCTTTCAGGCATCCATTGACGCACATGACAAGCGAGACGACAAAGACATCTTTCATTAGGGGGAGACGGATCTTCCAGAACATTTTCCACGGGGAAGCGCCGTCAATGGTCGCGGATTCGATGATATCATTGGAGATCGCAATCAGGCCGGAGTAAATAATGACCATAAAGAGCGCCATGTGCCAGTAGCATTCAATGACCGAAACACCGGCCAGTGCAGTATCGACATTTCCAATCCAGGGTCGGCGAAGATTGCCGAGGCCGACAAGTTCCAAAAGTTCGTTGACCACACCGTTCGGGTCGATGTTGTAAAATTTGGACCAGATTTTTGCGACCGCAACGCTGGAGAGAATAACCGGGGTAAAATAGAGCGTTTTAAAAACTTCCCGGCCTTTTCCCACATAGCAGAGAAAGACCGCGACAACAACGCCGACAAAGAGTTGTCCGAACACATTGATCGCTACAAAGATCAGGTTGTTTACGACGCTTTTGATAAAATAGGTATCTGAAAATAGTGCCTTAAAATTGTCCAGCCCGACAAACTGCATGGCCGACACGCCGTTCCAGGAATAAAAACTGTACACGACAGACCAGATGATCGGCACAAAGACCGTGGCAGTGAATACAAGCAGAGCGGGAAGCAGAAAGACGCAAATCCAGCGTTTGTCTCGAAGCATTTTTTCCATATCAGGACCTCCTTTCCGCCGGAGCGGAGTTGATGACTTGCAGAAGCTGTTCCAAGGATTCTAAATTTCCGGAGGAACCGATTTTTCCGACGCAGACGGTACCGGCAGCGTTTCCAAACTGGGCAGCATGTATAAAATCCATTCCACGGCTGTAAGCAGCTAAAAATCCGGAAACAAAAGCGTCGCCTGCACCGGTTGTGTCGACAACCCTTCCGGGGTAGGTGGGAAGACACCCTTCAAATTCACGGCAGGAAAGATAAGCGCCTGCTTTTCCCATTTTAATGGCTAGAACCGGGATGCCGAGTTTGTGGAAATAAGCGGCGATTTGCTGCGGCTCTTCATATCCGGAAAGGCTCTGTGCCTCATGGAGACTCGGCAGGAAGAGGTCTAATTGCGAGAGAACCGACTTCATGCGTTCTTTTAGCGCACCAGAGGGATTTCCGGTGACATCCATTGCGAGTTTTACACCGTGTGCCTTGGCGCGCCGAAAAAGTGTGCGCATACCGTCTCCATCCAGTCCCGGCAAATCGCAGGCGCTGCCGATATAGAGAAGATCATGCGCTAAAAGCAATTCGTCGGAAATGTTTTCTTCTGTGAGAAAATGACTGGCGCCGCGCTGCACGATGAAATTGCGTTCTCCATCCTCATGAATGAGAATTGCCGTTACAGAGGAAGCGCCCGGAAGCGTTTGAATGTAGGATGAAGAAATTCCGAGCTGCCCGGCGTATTCGAGCATCAGCGGCGCAAAGCGGTCGGTGCCGACTGCACTGACAAATGTGGGGGATGCCCCCAGTGCCTGTAAGTTGGAGGCAACGTTAAAAGCATCGCCTCCAACGGCAACTTTGATGAAATTTGCGGGTGTGGCATCGACAGCAAGGGCGTTTTCCGTAACCGGGCTGATGGAAATATCGCAGACCATGAGTCCGACACATAAAATTCTCATAGGCACTCCTTTTGTCCGAGCTTGTGATCCGGATCAAACAGGCGAATTTTTTCCAGCGCCAGGGCTCTTCCGGAAAGCATCCCTTCCCGGAACAGGGAAAAGACATTGTACTTGAAACCGGGGACTTCCTGAACTTGTTTCAGCGTTTTTCCAAACGCCGCGATAAATTCTGTGCAAATATTGACCTTTGCAATTCCGGAGCGAATCGCCGCCTGGACCTTATCCTCCGGTGTGCCGGAACCGCCGTGCAGCACCAATGGGACGGAAACTTGCGCACGGATTTTTTGAAGCAGCGGAATATCGATTTTCGGTGTGCTGGTATAGAATCCGTGTGCCGTTCCAATTGAAACGGCGAGTGCATCAATGCCGGTCCGCTGTGTAAATTCGGCAGCCTGGATCGGATCGGTTCCGGCGTTGATGCCCTTACAGCTGCCTTCTTCACCGGCAAGACGGCCGAGTTCTGCTTCGACAGACGCACCGTAAGGCGCAGCTGTTTCCACCACTTTTTTTGTCAGAGCAACATTTTCTTCAAAGGGCATTGCGGAAGCATCAATCATGACCGAAGTGAATCCGGTTTCAAGTGCAGCGACAATTTCCTTGTAGCTTTCGGAGTGGTCAAGGTGAAGCGCTACGGGCAGATCCGTATGTTCCGCCGCCATGGAGGCGAGACGGAACGCGTTGCCAAACCCATTCATATAGTCTCGTTCGAAGTGACCGACTTGCAAAATTACCGGCGCACCGTACTGTTTCGCCGCCTCAATGACCGCCAAAGCGGAGTCATAAGACCAAAACTCAAATGCACCGACCGCATAGCCGGCGTGTTGTGCCTTTTGCAGCAGTTCTTTCATGGGAACCAGCATGACGGTTTGCCTCCTTTTTAAGCTTTTCCGTTTGCCATGCAAACACGGATCCAGCCTTTGACGACTTCTTTTACTTTTGGGTAAACCGCCTTCATGACGTCGAGCGTATAAGGGTTTTCGCCCACGCGGTTGAGTTCAGCACGCAGGTTGTTCATATAGGTGCAGTGAATGATCGTACCGACATTCACCTTGTTGATTCCCTCTTTGATGGCGCGCTGGATGTCCTCTTTTGGAATGCCGGTGCCGCCATGCAGTACAAGGGGCGTATCAATTGCTGCATTGATCTGCGCCAGGCGTTCGAAATTCAGCTCCGGTTTGCCCTGATAAAATCCGTGTGCCGATCCGATGCCGACTGCAAGGGAATCGACATGCGTTGCTTCGACAAGCGCTTTGGCGTCTTCTACTGCTGCGAGGAAATCGCCGCCTTTAAAATCGCCTTCAATGCCTTTTCCTTTGATTTTTCCAATTTCCGCTTCGACATGGACATGGTTTTCCTTTGCGTAGTCCATAACCTCGCGCACCATTGCGATGTTGGTTTCGAGGTCGTACTTTGAAGCATCGATCATGACGGAAGGATATCCTTCGTCGATGCAGTCCTTGCACATTTCGGTTTTGAAGGAATGGTCCAAATGCAGAATGACAGGCGCTTTTGCCTGCTTCATTGCGGCAAGACCAAATCCGGCACAGATCGCCGGGCTGAGCTCTGCAACGACCAGCGGATTGGAAGCAATCATAATCGGAGCCTCTTCTTCTTCGGCTGCTTCTACGATGGCCTTAAAATCCCAGATGTCCGAGAAATTAAAAGCCGGAATGGCATATCCTTTGGCGTCTGCATCGCGCAGAAGCTTTCTGAGCGTATCGCCGTTGTTCATGGTTTGTAATCTCCTTTTTTATGCGTCTTGCATGCCCCAGGTGCGCAGGGATTCCACATGCGCGCTGCCGCCTTCCGCAAAAATGCAGAGGCCGCGGCTTTCTTCGGGGGTATAGATACAGCTACTCATCACGGTGCGGTTTCCATCTGTAAAAATTTCGACACTGGTGCTGTCGAGGAACATCCGGACTGTCAGCTTATCTTTGGCTGCGGATTCCAGGACACATTTCCGGACGACGGCAGCTTTGTTTCCGCTTCTTGTGCGGTCAAAGATCAGCTCACCGTGCTTCATGTCAAATTTGACGAGCGTTTCATGCGCTTTGCTGCTGCGCAGCGCAAACCCGATGACCTCTGCGTCGGTCTGCGTCAGATCAAATTCTGCGAAAACTTCGCCGTGTATGCCATCTCCCATGGGGAAGGATTCGCGCGCAGTTACATCGAAATTGTACCGAATCCATGGCGATTCCCGCAGCGTAAGCAGCGCAGGAAGCGGATCAAACTTCAGCTTCCCGTCATGACAGACGGAAATGGTGCGCGGAATGGAAATACTGCCGGTAAAGCCGCGCTCCTGGGTATCATATTCATAACCGAGCATGTCGGGCCTTGCGTAATCGTTGCCGCAGTACCACGGGTGAGCCGGCCAGCATTCCATCCAGCCGAGAATGATGGTACGGCCGGAGTCGTCACGCAAAATCTGCGGTGCATAATAGTCGAACCCCCAGTCGATTTCGCCGACGGTCTGCGGTTTGAATTTGTAGGTTTTGTAGTCGAAATCGCCCACGAGATACATGGCCTTGCGGTTTTCAAGCTTGAGCGGTGCGAAAATCAAAACCCATTTGCCGTCAACTTCAAAGAAATTCGGGCATTCCGGCATGGGACCGTATTCTCCAACGCTTTCCCAAATGACGCCGAGATATTCCCATTCTGTGAGCGTCGTAGACCGGTAAAGCAGAACTTTGCCAAATTTTCCATCTGTAGCGCCGAGAGTCATGTAGAAATATTTTCCACGTCGCCAGACTTTCGGATCACGGCAATCCTTTTGGACAAGACCATCCGGAACGTTCCGCAGAACTGGGTTGTGTTCATATTTTTCAAAATGGATTCCATCCTTGGATATGGCAAGTGCCTGGGTCTCGCCAAACGCGTCTGAATGGGCGGTATACAGGACTTTTAGCGTCCCATCGTCGTCAATACCGCTGCCGGTAAAAATTCCGCCTATAGTTTCGCAAAGCTCGTAAGACTCACTGGGTGCCAGCGCCTCCGGCAGACGTTCCCAATGTACCATATCCCGGCTTCTGGCGTGCGCCCAGTACAATTCTTCCGGACGGCCGCTGAAGGGGTAATGTTCACAAAACAGGTGATACCAGCCGTCAATCTGCACCATTCCAGCCGGATCGTTGATCCATCCGGCGTAGGGCGCAAAGTGGAATCGCTGGCGAAAAGGGTCTTTGGCAATGGTGTCTTTTACGGAATCGATATAGGCGTTGGCTTTGGCGAGTTCTTCCTGAAAATTCTTTTTTTCCATTAAAATCCCCCTCTATGAAAAGGGGGATGAACGTCATCCCCCATGAGATCGTCATTTTAGTCGTGAACCTTCTTCATTCCCCAGGTGCGCAGTGCTTCGACATGCGCTTTGCCGCCTTTGGCGTACACGAAAAGATCTTTGCTGTCAATCGGAGAATAGATGCAGTTGCTCATCACGGTACGGTTTCCGTCTGTGAAGATTTCGACGCTGGTACTGTCGAGGAACATCCGGACTGTCAGCTTATCGTTTGCCGCGGATTCGAGGACGCATTTGCGCACAACAGCCGATTTGTTTCCGCTTCTTGTGCGGTCGAAGATCAGTTCGCCGTGCTTTAGGTCGAATTCGACAAGCGTTTCGTGTTCGTTGCTGCTGCGCAGCGCAAACCCGATGACTTCTGCGTTGGTCTGGGTCAAATCAAAATCGACAAAGATTTCGCCGTGGACGTTGTCGCCCATCGGGAATGCTTCCCGCTCCGTGACGTCGAAGTTGTAGCGGATCCAGGGGTCCTTCCGCAGCTGCAGCAGCTCCGGAACCGGATCAAATTTGAGCTTGCCGTCGTGGCAGACAGAGACTGTCCGGGGCGTGGAGATGCTGCCGCAGAAGCCGATTTCAGCGCAGTCATAAAGGTAGCCGTGCGGATACTGTCCGCAGGCTTTGTTTCCGAGATACCAGGGATGGAACGACCAGGATTCCATCCAGGCAAGCATCAGCGTGCGGCCGGAATCGTCTGTAAAGACCTGCGGTGCATAATAATCAAGCCCCCAGTCCACTTCACCAACGGTCTGCGGTTTGAATTTGCAGGTTTTGTAGTCGAAATCGCCCACAAGATACATAGCTTTGCGGTTTTCAAGCTCCAGCGGTGCGAAAATCAAAACCCATTTGCCGTCAACCTCAAAGAAGTTCGGGCATTCCGGCATGGTGCCGTATTCTCCGACACTCTCCCAGATAAAGTTGACAAACTCCCAGTTCTTCAGATCCGGAGAACGGTAAAGCCCAACTTTTCCGAATTTTCCGGCGGTGGTGCCGCAGGAAAGGTACCAGTCTTTTCCGTGACGCCACACTTTGGTATCGCGGAAGTCGGCCTGCCGCATGCCCGGCGGATATTGTGAGAGAATCGGGTTCTGCGGGTCTTTTTCAAAATGAATGCCATCCTTTGTGGTGGCAAGGCATTGTACCTGGCCATATTGTTCGGTGCAGCCGGTGTAAATGACCTTGTATTCGCCGTTGTCATCCACAGCGCAGCAGGTGTAAACGCCGCCGATTTTATCCGGATAATCATAGGGCTCGCTGGGCGCAAAGGCTTCCGGAAGCTGTTCCCAATGAATGAGGTCGCGGCTGCGTGCATGGGAGAGGTACATCATGCCCCATGCGCCGCTGAACGGATAGTGCTGGCAGAACATATGGTACCAGCCATCGATCTGCACAAGGCCGCAGGGGTCATTGATCCATCCGGCGATTGGAGAATAATGATAATCCTGACGCCAGGGGTGTTTGTAAATTTCATCCTTTACGCGCTCCATATAGGCGTCGGCTTCTTTTAATGCCTCCACATGGTCTCTTTTGTTGTTCATTGCAATCCCTCCGTTGTGTTTGATGGGACATAGGAGACGCCCGGAAAGGGCATCTCCTGAATCCGTTGCCTGGTTTTCTAATCGTTTCCTTTTGCGAGCAATTCCTCAGCAGCATCGTCAAACCAATCGGCCGCATTCTGTGCAACAGAATCGTCCACGCGCTGGCAGAACTCTTCCGGCGTGATTTCATGCAGTGCAAGCGCGACGGCGTTCGGTCCGTTATTGGTATTGGTGGTCGGATCAAATTCGAGGTCATACAGACGAATGACGCCTTCCGTATGGGCCATGTCGTCCGCGATTTTGTCAATCAGGTACTGCGAATGCTCGGTCGTGCCGACAGGGTTCTCATATCCGGTGCAGCAGGAAAATTCGTACTGGGACTGGTATTCACCAAAATGTTCTGCATAATAGAGCACGAGCTGTTCGGTTTCAGAATCCCACTTCTTATCGGAGAAGCACATCGGCGTACCGCCAGCGACGTTGATCTGATTGGCGGAGGTTTTACCGTCGCGCATTTCGGGCATCGTGAAGTAGTCGATGCAGCCTTTCATGTCGTCGGAGAGGTTATCGTCGAGCATCGCGGCCATTTCCCAGGAACCGATGTAGTAAACTGCGGTTTGGCCGGTGGTAAAGAGTTCCTGCGCTTCTGCAAGGTCAGCGGAGCCAAAGTTCGGATGGAAATAGTTGCCGAGTTCGTACAGGAATTTAGCTGCGCGCAGGCCCGGTTCTTCGGAATACTTCCGAATGCCTCTTGCGCAGTCGAGCAGATACTGGTTGCCTTCGAGGCGGAAGGTCGTCCATTCGAGCACACGGAGCATGGTCCAGCTCTCTGCACCGGAGATGGACATTGGGGTGTAGCCGGCTTTCTGCAGCTTCTCCAGAACCTGCGGGAGGTCTTCGAGGTACTCAGGCGGCTCTACGCCGGCATCCTCAAAGTACTTGGTGTTGTACCAGAACATTTCGATGGTATTCTGCGACGGCAGACCCATCAGGACGCCGTTGGAGAATTTGCACCAATCGAACGCGCCTGCATAGAAGTGATCGGCCAGATTGTTTTCCTCTGCAAACTGGGTCAAATCTTTCAGAACGCCTTCTTTGTAAAGCTGTGTGGTGTACGGATCCGGATCTTCATCGAACATATCCGGCGCATCATCTGCGGCGATCAGCGTTTTGATCTTTTGCAGATAGGTGGGGCGGTCTGCGATGTAGTTCTGTGTCCAGGAGACATTCGGGTTGACTTCTTCCTTGTATTTTTCCAGGACATAGGTGAACGCTTTGAAGGACGGGAGATCCTCCGAGCGGACGGTGTAGATATCCCAGTGCTTTTCCTGTCCGCCTTCCTGGACAGAGCCGCTGCTTTCGGAGCTGTTTTCCGAAGTGCTGTCTGCGCTGCTGGAGCTGGGTTCGGACGAGGGAGTGCTGCTGCCTGCACACGCCGCCAGCGTGAAGATGAGTGCAACCGCGAGGAGCAGTGCCAGAGCCTTTTTTGCTTTCATGAACTAGTTTCCTCCTTGTGTAATTTTTATTTGTCAGCACAGTGCCGTCATTCGCCGAGAAAGGAAACCGCGGGCATGGGAATCGCCAGACCGGCATGCAGAGTGAAAGTGTTATTTTCGAACCTGGGACAATCTGCTTTTAGGTGCGCTTGTTTTGCGTTTCCCAAATGCCGTGGATTTTCAGCGAGCCCCGGCTTTGGCTGCCGCAAATCAGGTTTCCTTTTTTGGAAGTGGTTGGACATCTGCGCCAGAACAGCTTGTTTAGAGAGACGCTTGGAACTGCAGAACTTCTTGAAAAGAGGGAATCGAACTTTGTGCGCCTTTCCGAGAAACGGAAATTGTTGCGGCGGCATTTGCAAAGCAGATGGCTTCTTCTGGACTGCGTCCATTTGCCAGCATGACGGCAAATGCACCGTTAAAGGTATCGCCGGCGGCGGTGGTGTCGAGAGCCGGCCCTTCCGGCGGCAGAAACTGCCGTTCTGTTTGCCTATTACAGAGGAACGCGCCCCGTTTTCTAAGCGTGACGAGGACGTTCTGTACGCCTTTTTGCAGGAGGCGGCTGCATCCTGTTCGGACATCGTCCAAACTGTCGGGGTTAAGATCAGAACCGGCAAGCTTGACGAGCTCAGTTTCGTTCGGCGTGATGTAATCGAGCAGCGGGAAAATTTCCTCCGGAAATTTTTCCGGTACCGGCGCAGGATTCAGAATGGTGCAGTTTCCACAAGTCTTGGCGGCTTGTAAAGCGTAGAGGACGCTTTCGAGCGGGATTTCCATCTGAATCAGAAGAATTTTGCAATCATGAAAAAGTGCTGCATGTTGTTTTAAATAGGGAAGATCACAGCAGAAATTGGCACCGGATGTCACAACAATTTGGTTTTCACCGGCGTCGCTGACAAAGACCATCGCATTTCCGGTGGGACAATCTAAGCAGCGCCGCATACAGGAAGCGTCGATGCCGGAGCTGCACATGCTTTCGATGAGCGTTTCCCCGAAAGCATCCATGCCAACCGCGCTGAGAAATACGCCGTCTCCGCCGAGTTTTCCGACGGCATACGCCTGATTTCCGCCTTTTCCGCCGGGGATGTTTTCAAGGCTTTGGCTTAAAAGAGTTTCTCCGGGTTTGGGAAGCTGATGCACCCGGATCCTGAAATCCATATTGGAGCTTCCGATGACGAGGATTTTTTTCATGAGGTAAATTCCTCCCTCTTCTTATGGATTAAAACGGTAAGCGTAAAGCAATTTGGAACTTCTTTTTTGTGCGCATACACGGCAAGCCGTTCGGAAGTTTTATTTTTCGCAGATAGTATAACATATATAAAATTACGCGGTAAATTACAATATTTTTTGTTTTTGGTTGGGATTTTTAGATGTTTTTTCGAGAAATCGGAATGTATAAAGATTTCACACAATATCTATAAATATTTGAATTTCACAAGAAATTTTATTTTGATAAGGTTGAAATACACAAGAACGCTTTTGCAAATTAGATAACTTTATGTATAAAAAATAAAATTTCAGCTTGGTGTGTATTCCAGCGCATGGTATAATCAAGAAAGTGAAAAAGGGGGAACGAAATTTTGAAAACGCTGCGGAAAATGCTTCAGAAAAATCGGATCATGCACACCATATCCGGGAAATTCATGGTGCTTTCCGCGCTGCTGGCATTTGTTCCGCTGTTTGTAACGGTGTTTTTTTACTGGAACAGCTACCGCAGCGCAACGCAGAAGAATATTCAGGATATTACAGAAAATATCATGATTATGACCAGCAGCCACATTAACTACATTACGCAGGATATCGAAGATACCTCCAATTTGATATTGACTTCCCAGGATGTACAGGACGCGCTCTCAAATCCAATTTATGATAAGAATGGGAACCCTTATACCATGGCAAAATACAATGAGGTCAATAATCTATTGGTTAACCTAATCAACAATAAAACCTACTGCAGCGCCGTTTATGTCGGGAACAGCGAAGTGTCGATTTCCCGGGAAAAGAAGCGGGCTTCTATGAAGATCGATTCCGTTTATCAGGAAACGCCAAAGCCGGAATGGTTTCAGACGACAGAAGCCATGTATGGCAAAGGGTGCTGGTTTAACGCTGCGAACTGGGATTGCTTTGGGGAAACCGGATTGATTTTTGCCAGAACCGCACGCCATCTGTACCGGGTATATCCAATCGGTCTCATTGTGATTGCACTTGATAAATCGGTTCTGGATGGAATGGTGCTTGATATGCAGTCCTCTCTGCCGATGGGCATTATTTTACATAAGGACGGGGAGGTCCTGTATTCCTTCGACAATTTTTCAGATGAAAGTGCGATGCTCAATGTGGATCAAATTTTCGAATCTTCTGAAAACCGGTTTTATACGGATGAAAAGAATCGGCACTACTACATTGCAAATGCCGTTTGCTCAAATGCCGGCTGGAACCTGACTGTCATTACCGATTGCGAACGCTATGATGTCAGTCAGAAAAATATGTTTTTGACCTGCCTTTCCCTGATGTGCGCCACGCTTTTGTTTATGCTGTTCTGCTCGATGCTGATTACAAATTCCATCACCAACCAGGTGACCAAGCTGCGCAACTATGTGGATCAGCTGAAAATGCACCAAAAAGTGGAGACCATCACCTTTAATGAAAATGACGAGATTGGCATGATCGGTAATGAATTTATGAATGTTGTCGCCGAAAACAATAAGCTGATGAAAAAGCTTTACGCCGCAAAATTCCGGGAAAAAGAAGCAGAGCTGATTTCTCTGCAGGCGCAGATTAATCCGCATTTCCTTTACAATACGCTGGATACGATTTTCTGGATGGCGACGGACGCACAGCAGGAACAGATTGCGGATATTGCGGTTTCTCTGTCGCAGCTTTTTCGGCTGAGCCTGAATAAGGGGGAGCAGATTACGACAGTCCGTTCGGAAATTGAGCTGATTAAGCGGTATCTGGCAATTCAAAATATCCGGTATGACAACCGGTTTACGGTCGTGTACCATATTGCGGAGCCGCTTTACATTTGCCGGATTATCAAGTTTATGATTCAGCCGATTGTGGAAAACGCGATTTATCATGGGCTTGAAAAAAAGGACGGAAAAGGCTTAATTGAAATTTCTATTTTTGAAAAGCGTGATTTTCTCTATATTGTGGTTCGGGACGACGGTGTGGGGTTCGACAGTGAAAAATCGGATATTCTCAATTCCGGATACGCAATCCGGAATATTCAAAAACGAATCCGCCTTTATTACGGTGAGGACTGCGGTTTGTCGATTGCCTCCAAAGCAGGTTGTGGATGTACGGTAACCATTCAAATTCGTCCGGATATTGTGACGGACAGTTGCGACAACGCAGATGAAAAAGGGGAATGAGGATGTATCGCTTGTTTATTGCTGATGATGAAAAAAGTGTGATTACGGGATTGCAGCGGAATATCAAATGGGAACAGCTTGGGATCCGGATTTGCGGAACCGCGCTTAGCGGATCGGAAGCGTTTTCACAGATTCAGAAGCTCAATCCGGATTTTGCGCTGCTGGATATTCGGATGCCGGAGATGACAGGCCTCGAGATCATTGAGCGGCTTAAGGGCAAAGTCGATACGCTGTTTTTGGTGTTTTCGGGATATGATGAATTCGACTATGTAAAAGAGGCCATGGATCTGGATGTTGTAGGGTATTTGCTCAAGCCTTCGCGCCTGACCGATATTGAGAAGGCGTTTGTCAAGGCAATTGAGCGCAGGCACAATCTGAGCCTGATTGACCGGTATTATGATCTTTCGCATAACCAGCAGGATCAGATGGAGGTGGATCCGGATTTCAGCGATTTTATGCAGCTGTTTCCGGGGCTGCGGCTGTACGCGGCGTTTTTTTGTATTCGTGTCAGCTTTCCGCGCAGGGACTTTTTAAGTGCATATTTTACGACGCGAAAAGCGCTCCTGGCGATTCGTTCGGACTTCTACCAGATATTTCCGTTTCAAATGAACGGCGGAATCGGCCTGATCGTTGCATTTTTATCGGCAGATGCTTTGGGAGAACGGCAGAAAGAGGCGATTTCTGCGATTGAATCGGCTTTGAACGAACAGGAATTGCAGGTGTATTTTGGAATCGGCTCCACGGCCTTTTTGCCCTCGGAAATCAGCGGCTCTATGAAAAAAGCGACGGTGATGATGACCTATTCCATGTTTTCGGAGGAATCCGGAAACTGGACGCGTCTTTCCGGGCAAAACGACGAGGCTGTTTCAGAGAAAATTCGGGAATTTACAGGAAAAATCGTTGATGTGCAGAATGATCTGGATTTAAAGGAGGAGATCTCGAATCTGTTACATGCGCTGATGAATGGAAATTTATCGGTCGAGCAAATTAAATGGATCTGTGCCGACATGATTCATGATATTCACCACAGAATTTTGAACGAGCACAATATTGAACTAAACAAGGTGATCCTGCAGGATGACTTTGCCCAAAATTTCTTTTCCTGCACCAAAATGGAAGCGTTGCAGGAACAGCTTTACGGGGTGCTGCTCTCAATCCGGGAATATATCGATGTTTACCAGCAGGGCAGAAAAAGTGTCATCATCAACCAGATGAAACAGTATATCCAGTCCAATCTTGACAAGCGGCTTTCTCTGGAAGACTTGGAAGCGGAGTTCTACCTCAATACATCGTATATCAGCTATATTTTTAAAAAAGAAACCGGCACGAATCTTTTTACCTACATTACGGATTTGCGGATTGCAAAAGCGCAGAATCTGCTGCGGAATACCAATATGAAGATTGCGGATATTGCACTGCAGTCCGGGTATCATGATCAGCGGTACTTTTGCCAGGTTTTCAAGCAGAAGTGCGGCGTTACCGCTTCGGAATATCGGGAACTGCGGCCGTAAAACCAAAAATCCCTATTGAACCCACAGACGAATCGTTTGACACTGCGGGTTCAATGGGAATTTTTTATGTCGAATCACGATTTTTTTAACGGCGTGTTTGTCCGTAGCACAGAGAAAAGGGCGTTTTCTGAGCCGGACGCATTCAGGTGTTTTTCATAATCACGCTTTCCACAACGTCGGCTGCGTGTTCACAGGCATCGCAGCAGCGCTCAAAGCGCCCGAAAATTTCCGTCCAGACAAGGACTTTCAGCGGATCCTTCTCATCTTCGTAAAGAGTGCGGACTGCACGCATATAGAGCGCGTCGCCTTGCTCCTCCAGCGTATTGATTTCGATGATGTGCTTCAGAAGGGAAGCCGATCCCCGAAAATGCCGGAATTCCTGCATGATCGCTTCCAGCGTGCGGCAGCATTCCGAAATGAGCGCAGTAAACGCGGGCGCATCCGGATGCAGGGTTTGTACATTGAAAATATAAAGCCCGATTACAATATCCTCCACCCGGTCGGTTACTTCATCAATTTCATGAGAAAGTGCAGCGATATCCTCGCGCTCGATCGGTGTGAGAAATTCTTTGTGGAGACGGTCTGTCAGATGATGTTTTTCCATATCGGCCTGATGTTCAATCTCATGTATCTGCTGCATGTGTGCATGGAGCGACTCTGGCTGATAGGTGTCGATCACCGCAGACAGTTTTGCAGACGCCGCGCAGCAAAAGCCGACAGCCGTCACGAATGCCTCAAAATAATCGGAATCCTTTGTACGCATTTTCATGGAAGATCCTCCTGCTTTTTAAAAAATGGCAATAAAAAATTTCGCCATGAGATACCCGATCAGGCCACATCCCGGAAAGGTCAAAACCCAGGTGAGGACCATCTCTTTGACAATGCTCCAGTTGACGTTGGAAAGACGTTTTGCAGCGCCGACACCCATGATTGCGGTCGTTTTGGTGTGCGTAGTGCTGACGGGAATACCGGTCAGCGAAGACAGCAGCAGACAGCCTGCACCGGCAAGATCTGCAGAGAACCCTTCGTATTTTTCCAGTTTGACCATATCCATGCCGACGGATTTGATGATCCGGTAGCCGCCGATCGAGGTGCCGAGCCCCATGACGGCGGAACACAGCAGCATCAGCCAGACCGGAATCGTAAAGGTTGTTACAGTATCCGTTCCCTGGGCAAGAAAAATCCCGAGCATAAAAACGCCCATAAATTTTTGACCGTCCTGTGCGCCGTGCATGAAAGCCATCGCGGCACCGCCTGCGACTTGTGCACCGCCGAAAAAGCGGGTCGTTTTCCGGCGATCCATACGCCTGCAAAAAAACGCGGTCAGTTTTACGCAAAGCCAGCCCATGAAAAATCCCAGCAGGGTCGAAAGAACCAGGCCGTAAAGGACTTTCATCCACTCCCGCCCGTTGATGCCGGAAAGGCCGTTGTGCAGTGCGATGGCAGACCCGGAAAGCCCGGCAATCAATGCGTGGCTTTCGCTTGTTGGAATGCCGAATGCCCATGCGGCCGTCGCCCAGGTGACAATCGCAAAAAGCGCAGCGCAAAGTGCGACAAGCGCCGTGTGGGGATCCCCACGGAAATCGACCATGTTGTAGATGGTTTCCGCCACGGTGGCGTTGACGGCGGTCATAAATAGGACGCCGAGAAAATTAAAAACAGCCGCCATGAGAATTGCGGACCGCACGGAAATGGAACGGGTCGATACGCAGGTCGCAATGGCGTTCGGCGCATCAGTCCATCCGTTTACCAGAATCACGCCGAGCGTCAAGAGTACGGTGATCAGAAGGGCCGGACTGTGCATCAGCTGCGAAAGAAAATCAGAAAATTCGATGGTCATGACAGATTCCTTCCCGCGATGGATTTTGGGATGAGAAGCAGCGGCCGGACTTTTGGTGTGTAAGCAGGCTTGTCCCAAGTCCCATTCTAGTTTACACAAAAAAAGAGCGGAAAAACCGCGAAAGCAGTCTTTCCGCAAAAAATCAATGCGTGAAATTTAAATTTTACCCTGCATGACCAGAATGAGAAGAACGCAGGTTACAAGGAGAAGAAAGCAGAACAGGACAACGCCTGGCCGAAACTTTCCTTTTGGGGCATCTTCCTCCGGCTTAGGAAGCAGGTTCGCTTTGCGCAGCGCAGAAACGACCGGCTTATAAAGCAGCATGGTGAAGGCGGCATTCAAGCCGCCCTTGAGCAGATTGAACGGCAGAAACGCGGGAATAAGCAGTTCGGCAACGGCCTGACGCGGATATCCCATATAGAGCGGGGTGATGAGATAGTTCCACAAAAGCATCACCAAAGTCATGAATAGGGTTCCGGCGGCAAGACCGATGGCAGCACCGCCGAGGGTACGCTTGCGCTTATAAATCAGTGCAGCTGTGCAGGAAAAAGCGCAGGTTGAGAGAATGTTCATTATGCAGCCGATGATGCCGGTGTCACTGACGGTAAACATCTCCACAATCGAAACGAGAAAAGAAATCAGAAACGAAGAAAGCGGTCCAAACAGAAATCCGCCGATGGTGATGACGACGTCTTTTGGCTCGTATTTGAGAAACAGAACGACTGGAATGCGGATCACCGCCATCACGAGAAAGGCAAGCGCACACAGCATCGCAACAATACATAGTTTTTTGGTTTTTTGACTCATCATGAAAAATCCCTCCGTGTCATGCGTGTGGCTCCAAAACAGGGGCAACACAAGAATAGCACCTGAACGGTTTCCCTTCAGGTGCTGACAAATCAGGTGCACGGATCAAATCCAATGATTTCTGCACGCCTTCTTCCATCCAGACTATACTGTCGGTTTTGGAATTGCACCAAATCGTACGCTTTCGCGTTCGCGGACTATACCGCCGGTCGGGAATTACACCCTGCCCTGAAGACTTTGTATTCAGATGACAATTTTATTATAGAAAGCTTTATGCGTGTTGTCAACAAGAAGTTGCAGTCTTTTTCCGGTAAAGCGTGTAGGACTACAATGAAAAAATCACCGGATTTTGCAAGTGTAGGTTTGTCAAACAAATTAGACAGCGAACTCGGAGGGAGAGAGTCAGCGGAGGGGTCTCATGGGTAAGTTGTTAGAGTGACGATTGTGAACGGCAAGCTGCTTTGTGAAATCATCCAGAGAATAGAAAGCGTGGCAGGAGTAAAAACGTTTCTGATCCTCGCGGCGGTTGCGCTCGACCTTGCCGTTGTGGCGCGGGGCATACGGGCGAATGCGCTTGTGGCAAACGCCCAGCTCAGCGGCAGTCTTTTTCAAACAGCGTCGGTAAGTCGCGATTGCTGCCAGAAAAGCGGTTCGTAAACTCAAAGCCGTTGTCCGTCTGAACACACTCCGCCTTGATGCCGCGGCGCGCATATACCACACTTTCAGTCTGCGCAGGAAATCCGCCGAGGAATAGGTAGACTGCTCCGGATAGGCGGCGAGGAAACGCAGGCGTGTGAACTCGTCAATGGCGGTGTACTGGAACAGCCGAAGCTCCGGATTCGCAATGCACTTACGCGGCACGACCTTCACGTCGACCTGAACACGCTCGCCGGGATAGGTCATCTGCTCATACGGCTTGGGCTTGTTTGCGCATGACACGGAACAGACTTTCCGGACAGCGTGTATAGCCGCGCTGCCGCAGGCGGTGGCAAAGTTCGATCATGCCCAGGGTCGGGTTCCTGCGGCGCATGCCGCGGATGAGCTTCCGTTCGGCCTCCGTGTGCTGATTCGGATGACTGTGCGGCCGCCTAGACTGCCAGGCCAGGGACGCCGCACTTCCGTCCCAGCGCTGCTTCCAGAAGTAGATGTACGACCGGCTCTTGTTGTACTTCCGACTGGCGCGGCTGACGCCGTATTTCTCCGCGTACTTCATTAGGAATTGCCGATATGCCATGTCTTGTGTTATACTCTTTTTCATGAGGGATATGGTCTCCTTTCAGCGAGTTGTGGTGTGACAACTTAACTTTAACTCATGAGCCCCTATCTCTCATACCTTTTTTATTCAATTGTCCAATATGTATTGTAGTCCTACAATGAAAAAATCACCGGATTTTGCAAGACAGTTGACAAGCTATCAGTTTATGGTATAATAAAATTGTCGAAATTTTTGTTGCGGTGAGCCGGACAAAGCTGCCGTGCTGCGAAAAGACACAGGCAGAAATCACGGGAAAGCGCTTTGGGCTGGATTTACCGGGAAACGATCTTTACAATTTCATAAAAACTTATCAAGAGTGGCGGAGGGAACAGGCCCTGTGATGCCCGGCAACCTGCAATTTGCAAGGTGCCAAATCCTGCGGTAGAAACCGAAAGATGAGTCGTTGACGCCGTCCGGTTTTGCCGGGCGGCGATTTTTTTCAGGAGGCGAAAAGAATGTCAAAATTCCTTTTTACATCAGAATCTGTTACGGAAGGACATCCGGATAAAGTTTGCGATCAGATTTCGGATGCTGTGTTGGATGCAATTTTGGAGAAGGATCCAATGGCACACGTTGCCTGCGAGGTAACGGCGACGACCGGCGTGATCCATGTGATGGGAGAAATTTCCACAGAATGCTATGTCGATATTCCTGCGGTTGTGCGCAATGTTGTGCGCGAAATCGGTTATGACGATCCGCGCTGCGGGTTTGACGGGAATACCTGCGGCGTGATTACATCGATTGATATGCAGTCCCCGGATATTGCGATGGGGGTCAATGAGTCTTTTGAAGCGCGATCCGGCTCTACGGACGCGGACGACTTGGCCGGCGCCGGAGACCAGGGAATGATGTTCGGCTACGCCTGCGATGAGACGCCGGAATTGATGCCGCTGCCGATTTCCCTTGCACACCGCCTTGCAAAGCGGATGGCGGAGGTCCGTAAGGACGGAACGCTGCCGTATCTGCGTCCGGACGGAAAAACGCAGGTAACGGTGGAATATGAAGATGGGCTTCCCAAACGGATCGACTCTGTGGTGCTTTCGACACAGCATGATGCCGAGGTTTCTCTGGAGACGATTCGCCGGGATTTGATCCGCCTGGTCGCAGAGCCGATTCTGGACAAGAAGCTTCTCGATGCCGATACAAAATATTATGTAAATCCGACCGGCCGGTTTGTCGTCGGCGGCCCTGTTGGAGACAGCGGCCTGACCGGCCGGAAGATCATTGTCGATACCTACGGCGGTTTTGGCCGTCACGGCGGCGGCGCGTTTTCCGGCAAAGACCCGACAAAGGTTGACCGCTCTGCGGCCTATGCAGCGCGGCATGTCGCAAAAAACCTGGTGGCAGCAGGACTTGCCAAACGCTGTGAGGTGCAGCTTGCCTATGCGATCGGCGTCGCGCATCCGCTTTCTGTGATGGTGGATACCTTCGGCACGTCGGAATATGATGCGGAAACGCTCGCGAAGGCCGTAACGAAAGTATTCGATCTGCGTCCGGCGGCAATTATCCGCAATCTGGATCTGCGCCGGCCGATTTACCGTTCGCTTGCAGCGTACGGCCATATGGGCCGTGAAGAGCTGCATGTTGCATGGGAGAAGACGGACAAGACGGATGCGCTGCTGGCAGCGGTGCGAAAAGGGGAATAACGAATGGACAAGATTGCAAGTTTCCAGGTGAACCACAATACCCTGCATCGGGGTATTTACGTTTCCCGCGTGGATGGCGATGTTGTGACCTATGATCTTCGGATGCGGGAACCGAATTGTCCGCCGTTTCTTCAGAATGCGGCCCTGCATACCATCGAGCATCTCTTTGCGACCTTTGCGCGCAATTCGGAATACCGGGACAGTGTAATTTATTTCGGGCCAATGGGCTGCCGCACCGGGTGCTATTTTTTGCTTCGCGATACAGTTTCCCGGGAAGAAGCGGTTGCGCTGATCAAAGACGTTTTTCAGAAAATTGCGGCCTATACCGGAGAAATTCCGGGTTGTGCGCCGGAAGAATGCGGAAATTATCTCGAACATGATCTTGCGGGCGCAGTTCGGGAAGCACGGGAATTTTCTTCTGTGATTGCGGACTGGGATGCATCAAAATTAACGTATTGATGGGAACGTCTGGCCCTTTGCTGTTTGCAGAGGGCCTGCTTCTTTTTAAAGGCGGACGGTCATTTTGTTTTCTTTTGCATAACATGGTAAAAGGAAGCGGGGTGAACCGGTATGCTGGAAATCATCGGAACCATACTGCTCTTGCTGTTTGCCGTTTTGGGAATGGCAGAAACCGGCCGGATTTTGATGGCGTTTCTGCTGCGTCCAAAGAAAAAAGGCAAGGTTTCGGTTGAGGTGCGTTTTTGCGGACACAACGAAGAGGCGGAATACATTCTGCGCAGCGCGATTGCGCGGATGCGCTGGATGGGCGGCCGGGAAGAAAAGGAGATTCTGTGCATCGACGAGGGCATGGATCCCGAAACGCGAAAAGTTTGCGAAATTCTTGCGCGGCGGTATCCGATCGTACATATTTGCCGGAAAGAAGCCGACGGTAAATAGACGAGGACCGCGTAAAAGTGCGAACAGAAGGCCGTTTTCCGTCCTGGATCAGGAACGGCAGGAAGAAACAGGGGAATGCAATGGAAGAACATGCACGCTATCAGATGACCGGCTCAGTGGAAGAGCTGATCTTCCGAAATGAAAAAAACGGATATACGGTCGCAGAGCTTGCAGTGGGAGACGAACTCTACACGGTCATCGGGACGATGCCCGGTGTCCGTGTAGGGGAAACCATTACCGTGACAGGCGTCTGGACGCGGCATCCGAATTTCGGGGAGCAGTTCAAAGCGGATTCTGTAAAACGGGAACGCCCGGAAACTGCAGAAGCAATTTTAAAATATCTCAGCTCCGGCGCGGTCAAGGGCGTCGGAGCCAAAACGGCAGAAAAAATTGTCGCACTGTTCGGCGCGGACGCATTGCGGGTCATGGAGGAGGAGCCTCTGCGCCTGTGCCAGATCAAAGGGATAACCCGCGCCAAAGCGCAGAGCATCAGCACTGAGCTGCAGCGGGACAGCGGTTTGCGGGAAATGATGGTTTCTCTCGGGCGGTATGGAATTCATCCCAATGAGGCGGTGAAAATCTGGAAGCTTTACGGCAGTTCCTATGCAAGCCGCATGCAGGAGGATCCGTATTGTTTGTGCGAAGGCGGAATCGGGATCGATTTTCTTCGTGCGGATGAGATTGCAGCGATGATGGACAAGCCGCAGGAGGATCTGCACCGTGTGCGTGCAGGGCTGCTTTATGTTTTGCGCCATAATGCGGGAAACGGACACACCTGCCTGCCTGCACAGAAGCTGACCGCAACCGCGGCACGGCTCCTTGGTGTGGAAGAAACGCTGACAGCCGTGACGCTGGAGGAACTCAAAAACACGCAGACCGTTGTTTCTGCGGTATTTGCAGAAACGGAATATATCTACACCATGCCGCTGTTTAAGGCGGAATCCTATATTGCACACCGGCTTCGGATGCATGTGCGCTACCCGGCAAGATCCATTTCCGGAATTGAAAACCATATTCGTGCGGTGGAAACGCGCACCGGGCTTTCCTATGCGCCGCAGCAAAAGGAGGCGATCCGGGAAGCGCTTGGAAAGGGCCTTTTGCTGCTGACCGGCGGACCGGGTACCGGAAAAACGACAACGCTGCAAGCGATGATTTCCATTTTGAAGGAAAAAGGGGAAACGGTTCTTTTGGCGGCGCCGACCGGACGGGCTGCCAAACGGATGAGCGAGCTGACCGGAGAGGAAGCGAAAACAATCCACCGGCTGCTGCAGGTGGAATGGGATGCAGACGACCGGCCGACCTTTGCCAAAAACGAGAAAAACCTGCTGGAGTGCGACGCGCTGGTGATCGATGAGCTCTCTATGGTGGACGTTCTGCTGTTTGAAAGCCTGCTTCGCGCGGTGCCGCTTGGATGCCGGTTAATTTTGGTTGGGGATCAGGATCAGCTGCCTTCTGTCGGTCCCGGAAATATTGCAGGCGATCTGCTAACAGCCGGAATTTTGCCGACGGTACAGCTGACGGAAGTGTTCCGACAGGCGATGGAAAGCCTGATTGTCACGAATGCCCACCGCATCGTGCAGGGCGAGATGCCGGTGCTGAATGTAAAAGATCGGGACTTCTTTTTCCTGCCCATGCGTACAGCGGGCGGAATCACGGAATTGATTCTGGAACTTTGTGAAAAGCGGCTTCCGGGACGGTATGGGTTTTCACCGCTCTGGGATATCCAGGTGCTTTCTCCGAGCCGAAAAGGAGACTTGGGTACGCAAGAACTGAACCGCCGGCTGCAGGCGGTTTTGAATCCGGCATCTCCGGAAAAAAAGGAAGTGCAGGCCGGCGGGACTCTTCTGCGCGAAGGGGACAAGGTGATTCAAATCCGAAATAACTACCAGCAGCCCTGGGTACGGACGGATGAAACCTCCGGCGAAGGCGTTTTTAACGGCGATATCGGTGTAGTTCTGGAGATTGACCGACGCGGCGGAACCGTGACGGTGCAGATGGATGATAAACTGGTGCCGTATGATTTTGAATTGCTCTCCGAACTGGAACTTGCCTATGCGCTGACGGTACATAAAAGCCAGGGCAGTGAATTCAGCGCGGTGGTGATGCCGATGTATCCCGGACCGAAACAGCTTGCGTACCGGAATTTACTATATACGGCCATTACGCGCGCAAAGTCGCTTTTGATTTTGGCTGGGCAGGAACAGGTCGTGGCCAATATGGTGGAAAACGACCGGAAAACCCGCCGGTATACCGGACTTTCGTACATGCTGTGCGGAGGTGAGGGCAAATGAACTGGAAAAAGATTTTCCGCGCTCTTTTGGCGCTGCTGTACCCGCCGCGCTGCATGTTTTGCGGAAAGCGGGTTTCGTCTGAGCTGCAGGCCTGTCCGGACTGTGAAAAGGAAGTCTTTCCCGATCCTGTTTTCTTTCAGCTGCCCATGCACAGGCAAGTTGTATACGGAATGGCCCCCGGTACCTATCAGGGCGGCTTGAGGAGGGCGCTGATCCAGTTTAAGTTTTATGGCCGGCGAGAATATGCGCCGTATTTTGCGGACAAAATGGCAGAAGCAGTTCAAAAAAGCGGGTTTTTGGACCGTGTTTCGGTTGTAACGGACGTTCCGCTGTCGCGGAAACGGCTTCTTTCGCGCGGGTACAATCAATCAGCGCTGCTTGCAAAATCGATTGCGAAAAAGCTGGGGCTGCCTTATGAAGAAACGCTCGAAAAAATCCGGGACAATCTTCCGCAGCATCAACTCGGCGTGGAGGACCGGCGAAAAAATGTCCGACAGGTTTATCATCTGCGGGATCGGGCGTCGGTAGACGGAAAGCGGTATCTGCTGGTCGATGACATTGTCACGACCGGTGAAACGCTTTCAGAATGCACCCGGACGCTCTTTTCCGGCGGTGCGGCAGGCGTCGTCTGTTTGGCCACCGCAAAGGCGGGGAAAAAGCCGCATCGGATTTCAGAATAGGGATTGTAAAATTGCTGTCAATGTTATATAATTATTCTGAGAAGTCGCATGAAACCGGGCAAAAAAGGCGCAAAGGCAGACTGGAAGTGATCGTTCGTGTTAGGTTCGGATATGGCGGTTGACCTGGGGACGTCAACCATTAAAATTTATCTTGACGGCAAAGGGGTCGTCGTGAATGAACCCGCAATTGTCGTGCATAATACCGTGAATGATGAAATTGTCGCTATCGGACATGAAGCATTTGCCATGCTGGGAAAAACATCGGATAAGCTGGAAGTGATCAACCCGCTGTCCAACGGTGTTATTTCCGATTTTGGAATGGCACAGGTGATTTTGAATCATTATTTAAAGCAGCTCAATTTAAATAAAGTCTTTATGCCGCGGGTTGTTGTTTCGGTTCCCTGCGGTGTGACAGAGGTCGAAAAACGGGCGGTGGTGGACGCAATCAACAGTTGCGGCGTCCGAAAGATCAGCCTGCTTGAAGAACCGATTGCCGCTGCGCTCGGCGCGGGTGTCGATATCGGGACACCGCGGGGCTGTATGGTTGTCGATATCGGCGGCGGTACAACCAATATTGGTGTCATTTCTCTGTGCGATATCGCGGTTTCCACCTCGATGCGGATTGCAGGGGATACCTTTGACGACAGCATCATCCGGTACGTCCGGCGGAAATATAATCTGGTCATCGGCAAACGGACGGCGGAGGAAATCAAGGTGGCGGTCGGCTGCGCGTATCCGCGCAAAGAGCTGATTCGGCACTGTGTAAAAGGCCGCAACGCGCTGACGGGTCTTCCGCAGTGGGCGGATCTTTCCTGTGATGAGATGCTGGAGGCAATGATTACGCCCGCGATGCGGATTGTCCGGGCGATTCAGTCCATTTTGGAACAGACGCCGCCGGAGCTCATCGGGGACATCTATGCAGACGGCATTATTCTGACTGGCGGATCGGCGGAAATCTATGGTTTGGATGTTCTGATTGCGAAAAAAACGCGGGTGCCGGTTGTGGTTGCGGAAGATCCCGTAACCTGTGTGGTTCGCGGTGCGGGCAAGGCAATTCAGTTTTTGGATTCGCCGGAGGATCATGGCTACGGTTCTCTAAACCCGCTTACGGATGCATATTGATTCGCGCAGAGTCCTTCTATGAAAGAAAAATGCCTGCCGTCTTTCAGGCGGACGGGCATTCTTGTTTCTATTGAGAGGCATTTCGGGGACGGCAAACTGCAAAATGCGGAGACCCCTGAATGGGGTTTCAGTTTGGCTGTGTCCCTATATCAAGTTGGGATGGAATACTTTATACAAATCGGCAGGAGGCGAACATGGACAGATTTTTTGACGAAATTGATATGCGGATCATTATGGTGTCCAAGGAACTGTTCTTACAGCAGGGCATTGCGCAGACGGAGATGAAGGTGATTGCCGAACGCTCCGGAATCAGCCGCAGAACACTTTACCGCAGATTTTCCAGTAAGGACAGTATTGCGCTCTATGTGACGTCGGAGGTCATCCGTGAGCTCAATGCGCTCCCGCCGCGGGATTCGTTTGATAAAGAAAAAAACGGGTTTGAAAAGTATGCGGCCTGTATGCGAATTACCTGTCAAAATTATATTTCCAATATGGAAAAAATCCGTTTGCTGGACGAATTTGACCAGCGCTTTGTTGGGCCGTATCCACAGGACGGCGCTGCTGAAGATTTTGTCAAATACAATCAAAAAGGGGAAACCTCCCGATATATCAAGATGGACTTTTTTACGGAAGGAATTGCAGACGGCTCGATCCGCCCGTTTGAAAATGTCGATTTTATGTGCCGGTGCATCGATCATGAGCTGATTGCGATTTGTGAACGCATTCTGCCGCGTGAACATCATTTTATTCGGGAACATGGGTATTCCGAAGAATTTATTTGGCAGACCTTTGATATGATTTTAAATTATATTCAGGCAAAATAGGCGCTTCTCCTTTTTAGAGAGGTTTTACGAAGAACTTAGAGTTTATAGACCGGAGGAACTTCGCGTTTTGATACAGAAAAACAGACAAAAGCGCGCGCTGGCCATTCACGATATCTCCTGTATCGGGCGATGCTCCATCACCGTTGCGCTGCCCATCCTTTCTGCAGCCGGGATCAACACGGGCGTCCTGCCGACGGCTGTGCTTTCTACACACACCGGCGGATTTTCGGGGTATACTTACCGGGATCTGACCGAGGATCTTGCGCCGATTGCGGCGCACTGGAAGTCGTTGGGACTTTCTTTTGACGCGCTGTATAGCGGGTTTCTCGGCTCATATCAGCAGATTGACCGGATTGCGGAGCTGTTCCGCGCATTCCGGACAAAGGACAATTTGATTTTGGTCGATCCGGTTATGGGGGATAACGGCGCATTTTATGCTGTCTATTCGGAACGGATGGCACAGGAGATGCGAAAACTCTGTGCGATGGCGGACCTAATTGTGCCGAATTGTACGGAAGCGGCATTTCTGCTTGATCGGCCTTACCATGTTCCGTGTACCGAAGCGGAAACGCGGGAGCTGCTTTTGGCGCTGACGGAACTGGGGGCGCCGTGTGTCGTTTTGACCGGCGTATCGCTGCAGGCGGGCCGTTTGGGGGCGGCTTGCTACGATAAGAGAATAGACCGTTTTGTTTATACGGATGCTCCTTATGTGGAAGGCTTTTTTCACGGCACAGGAGATCTGTTTTCCAGCGCATTGCTTGCGGCGCTTTTAAACGATTTCTCTTTGGAAAAAGCCCTTTCGGTTGCAGTACGCTATACGCACCGTTGCATTGAATATACGGTGGAGGAAGGACAAGAAGCGCGGTTTGGGCCATGCTTTGAACGCGCGACGCCGTTCCTTTTGGAATTATTACAAAAATAGGAAAAGACCGTCCTTTGCGCGCTGCCTCTTGGCGGCGGACAGGCGGCTTTTTGTGTTTTGACTGCGATTTTCGGAATAAAACCAGTATTTAACAGGATGCTTGCCGGAAAATCTTGACTTTAACCGGCGAGCATGATAAGTTTGTACGGTGCCCTGCTGTCGCAAGGGGGAAGGACAGGGCATAGACTGAGAATAGGAACATTTGTCAACGCAGGGGGACATATAAATGATTTACAATCATGTATTGGAAGCAATTGGACACACACCGCTGATCCGCCTGGGCCGGATGGTAAAGCCCGGATCAGCACAAATTTTGGTAAAATATGAGGGACTGAATGTCGGAGGCTCCATTAAGACCCGAACCGCGCTGAATATGATTGAAGAAGGAGAAAAAGCCGGCCGGATCCACCCGGATACCGTGATTGTGGAGCCGACCAGCGGAAATCAGGGAATCGGTCTTGCGCTGGTGGGTGCGATCCGCGGATATAAGACGATCATTATTATGCCGGACTCGGTCAGCCCGGAGCGCCGCAGGCTTGTCGAACACTACGGCGCAGAGGTTCGTCTGGTTCATGACGACGGCAACATCGGCGACTGCATTGCGCGCTGCCGTGCGCTGGCGGATGAACTTGCGGCGAACGATCCGCACGTATATGTTCCGGAGCAGTTTTCCAACCCGGCAAACCCGCAGGTTCACCGGCTGCATACGGCGTTGGAAATTCTGGAACAGGCAGCCTGCCCGATTGACGGATTCTGTTCCGGGGTCGGAACCGGCGGGACGATTTCCGGTGTCGGCGAGGTCTTAAAGGCGCATAACCCCAAGACGGTGATTTGGGCAGTGGAACCGGAGCATGCGGCCATTCTGGCGGGCGGCAATATCGGCACGCACCTGCAGATGGGAATTGGAGATGGACTGATTCCGGATAATCTCAACCAGTCGATTTATGACAAGGTTTATATTGTAACAGATGAAGAAGCCATCCAGACAGCCAAGGACTTGGCACGGCTGGAAGGCCTGATGTGCGGTATTTCCAGCGGAACCAACGTGGCGGCTGCCTTAAAATTGGCAGAAGTTCTGGGAGAAGGAAAAACCGTTGTCACGATTCTGCCGGATACTGCCGAGCGCTATTTCAGCACGCCGCTGTTTGAAGACTGATGGAATACACGCGGGTTATTCACCCGCTTGCACCGATTTTTGACCGGAATTCCCGGGTGCTGCTGTTAGGCTCTATGCCGTCTCCGAAATCTCGAGAACTGGGATTTTACTATGCACATCCGCAAAATCGGTTTTGGCGGGTTCTTTCCGGTGTTTTTCAGGAGGAAATCCGGGCGGATACCGCCTCGCGTACGGCGTTTTTGCTCCGGCACGGAATTGCGCTTTGGGATGTTCTGCACGATTGTGAAATTGCAGGCGCCGGGGACCAGTCGATCCGCATTCCACAGGCCAATGACCTTTTGCCGATTTTGCAGCAGACAGAAATCCGTTCGGTTTTTACAACCGGCTCCAAAGCGGGACAGCTTTATGAAAGACTCTGCTTTCCGCAGACCGGCATTCACGCAAGGGTGCTGCCTTCGACCAGTCCGGCAAACTGCCGGTATTCGTTGGAGGCGCTGATTTCTGCCTACAGGGCCCTTTTGGAAGATGGAGAGACTTGCTGATTTGCCCGGTGGTGCAAACTTGCACGCAGCAAACACTTTTTAGGTCAATGACAGCAGGTCGATGGGATCGCCGAAAATTGTGACAGACCATTTTGCAGTCCTTTTGCAAACCAGGCAGAAAACGCTTTCTGAAACGATTCCGTTCGTACCGTTTGGGTTTTGTGACCGGCGGTTTGGTTAGCGGTTTTATTTTTTGACTTCGGCGGGGCTTGGTTGGCGGCCGTTTTTGAAAACGGGGGCAGGAACGCGCAGCGGTTCAGCACGCAGCTTTGAAAATTTGGCAGAGAAGAGAGAACCGACCTTGCGGCGGACAATCGCTTTTTCGGCAGACTCGCATGGGAATCTTCCTGTCTTGAATAAAAAACGCAAAAATAAAAAGCAAAAATCCGCAACGGCCGGAAGAAAGTGGCACGCTTACGGGTTTTTGCTTTTTTGTATGTTTATGGGTTTCGAAAGATTACCAGGGCAGAGGTTTGCGGGTGTGTTCCATATAAGTGATGTTGTCCGGGAAATTCGGCGCATCAAGCGCGATGGCGACAATATCCTCGGCACTTTTTTCCGGAGAAACCGAAAGATCTGTCATTTGCGCGGCAAGTGCGCCGCCCATCACGGTGCGCATCCAGCCCGGATGCAGGTTGACCACTTTGACCTGCCGTTCGGCAAGCTCGTTGGAAAGAATTTTTGCGCCCATGTTCATCGCGGCTTTGGACATGCAGTATGCATATTCCTGTTTCCGCTCGCTGGCGCCAACACTGCCTGCTTCGGAAGAAATATTGATGATGACGGAACCGGGATGAAATGCGTCCCAGAGTCCTTTGCAGACACGGAGCGCACCGACCGCATTGATGTTGTACATGTCCAGAAAGGTATCCATATTGGTTTCCCTGAGCGGAACTTTGTCCTCGAACCGGTAGATGCCGGCAATGTTATAGAGAAGATCAATCTGGTTTGCCTGCTTAAAAAATGCTTTGCAGGCGGCCTCAACCGATTCCGTAGAGCCGATGTCACAGGCCGTAACCGTGATCTGCTCCGGATGTGCGTCTGCAAGTGTCTGCAATTCATCCGTGATCCGGTAATCCTGCGCAAAAATCCGGTCGCCCATAGAAAGATGCCGCTGCAGGACGCAAAATCCGAGACCGCGTCCGCATCCGGAAATAAAAACTGTTTTGTTCAAGTTGTAGCCTCCGTTTAAAAATGACTGGAATTTAGTCGTTCTCCAAAAATTCCAGAATGATTTTCAGGCTGCCGAGTGCGTCAAGATAGGCATATCGCCCGCCGGTATATTCTCCCTTTTGCAGGACGGAAAATCCGAGCTTTTCACAAGCTTCCAGATTACCGGCCATGTTTTTGACGCCGAACGAAATGTGATGCAGCCCTTCACCGTCACGGTCGAGACATTCGCGCCAGATAGACGGCGTATCGTCTGCCGGCTGGATGATTTCGACCTGAATGTTTTCAAAATCAAAAAATGCCTGATATAAAAGCCCCTCGCAGGGTTTTCCGCGATAAACGGCCTGCGATTTTTCGTATCCGGGAGAAACTTCGATTTCCGGGACCGGTACCTGTAGGAAGTCGGCCCATTTTTTCGCAGTGGCACGAACGTCGTGCGACAGAATGCCGATCTGGATCACCCGACTTCCATCCATTTTGGGTTCCATGTTGTTTCCCTCCTGATTTTAGTCATTCTCTAAGAATTCCGTGATCATTTTCAGATCGCCGATCGAATTGAGATACGCGTACCGTCCGCCGGTATATTCGCCCTTTTGCTGGAGACCCCATCCGCCGTCTTCGCATTTCTTGACATTTTCGGCCATATTTTTGACACCGAACGCGAGATGATGCAGGCCTTCGCCGTCGCGGTCAAGACACTCGCGCCAGATGGAAGGTTCCTCGTCCGGCTGAATGAATTCAATCTGGATGTTTTCAAAATTGATGAATGCCTGATAGCATCTTCCGTAGCAGGGCTTTCCGTAATATTCCGCAGCGGTTTTGTCATAACCGTCGGAATGGAAAACCTCCGGAACCGGAATCCCTAAAAATTTCGCCCACTTTTCTGCGGTGTCCTGGATATTGTGCGTCAAAATCCCGATTTGCATGACCCGTGTTGTGTCCAATTTTGCCTCCATGTTGTTTCCTCCTAAATATGAAATAAAGTTATACATACAGCCGGCTGAAAAGATGACCTGAGCCGGCAGCCCCAGCAAGAAGTTCTGAACAACTGCATTATATACCACATCTGACGCGCTTGTAAACAGATCCTTTTAAAATAATGAGAAAAGAATAGAATGACGTTCAAAAAATATATGGAGTATTTACTGAAATTGGAATGTAAAATTGGAAAAATCAGTGACGCGCGCGTAACTGCATTTATCCTTTTACAGCGCCTGCAGTCATGCCCTCAATCAGATACCGCTGTGCGAACAAAAGGAAGATGAGCGTCGGAATGGTTGCGATGGTGGAGGCCGCCATCAAAAGCGACCAGTCGGCACCATTTTGCTGGACGAATTTTTGCAGACCGACTGTCATCGTCATCGCCTGGTCCTTGCGCAGGAAAATGCTGGCGAGGGTGTATTCGTTCCAGGAATTGATAAAGGTGAAAATCCCGACGGTTGCAACGCCCGGAAGGGAAACCGGGATGACAACCTTGAGATAAGCGGTAAACTGTGTGCAGCCGTCTACCATGGCGGCCTGCTCGAGTTCTGCCGGGATCGAGTCGAAAAAGCCTTTGAGCATCCAGATGGAAAACGCCAGGTTCATGGTGACATAGCTGATGATGACAGAGCCCATCGTGTTGATAAGATTGAGCTTGTTAAACAGCACGTAAAGCGGCATGAGCAGCAGCATAGTCGGGAACATCTGCAAGAGCAGCAGTAAAATGGAGTAAAAGCTGAAATACCGGCCGCGGAAGCGCGCAATCGCATAGCCCGCCAGAGCGGCAATTACGATGCAGGTGACGGTGACGACGATTGCAACGATGGCGCTGTTGAGCATATTCCGGCCAAAAGTGGTTTTGGTCAGGACCTTTACGAAGGACTCCACACTGAAATCCGACCATTTTTCCGGAAACAATCCCTTGGTTGTCAATGCGGCCTCCGACGTTTTAAGTGAAATTCCAAGCATGGACAAAAAAGGCAGGCTGGTACAAAAAATAATACAGATCAGCACGATATGCGTCAGGGCATCTCCGATGTATTTTTTTCGAAGAGATCTTTTTTCGCGATTCAAAATACAAGCACTCCTTTCTTATCCGTTTTCCCGGTTCTTTTGAATTTTGAGATAGATGAGGCTGATGACGAGCAGGACAACGAGCATCAGCGTCGCAATTGCGGACGCGTAACCGATTTTGCTGCGGAAAAACGCCGTGAAATAGGTCAAAATGGGGAGCGTGTACGTTGCATCATTCGGTCCGCCGTTGGTGAGCAGATAGATATTTTCGAAGTTATTGAAGGTCCAGATGAGCTGCAAAATGATACAGACGGTGCTGACGCCGCGGATCATGGGCATGGTAATATGGAAAAAGGATTTCCAAAAGCCGGCGCCGTCAATGTAGGCGGATTCATATAAATCCTTCGGAATGCTTTGCAGCCCGGCGAGGACAACGATCAGCATAAATGGGAACGAGCGCCAGACACTCGTGAAAATGACTGTAATCTGGGCGATCTTCGGCTCTGCGATAAAGAGAATAGGCTTTGAAATCAGCCCGATTTTTTGCAGGACATTGTTGATAAAGCCGATCTGGTCATTTAAAAGCCAGAGCCAGTTGATCGCCGCAATCGACGGCGCGACGACCCAGGGCAAAAGCACCAGCGTCCGATAGATTCCACGGCCTTTGATATCCCGTTTTAGGAGCATGGCCAAAAACAGGCCGAAAACATAGGCGAGTAAAACGACGGCGATGGTATAAACGAAAGAATAGAACAGGACGCTGTGAAATTCGTTGTCTGAAAAGAGTAGCTCTTTAAAATTATCAAACCCGACAAATTTTCGCTTCTTGGGCTTCATTAGGTTATAGCTTTCAAAGCTCAGGGAAATTCCCTGAATCAGCGGGTAGAAGCTGATGGCCAGAATCAGAATGCTGGATGGAATGGTAAGAAAATAGCCCAGACGCTTGCTTTCGAGCCTGGCAGCTTTGCGTTTACCGGTTCCCCGGCTGCTTTCGGAACGCTGCACCGATGTTCATCTCCTTTTTTAAAGCAGACCGCCGGACAGAACGCGATCTTCTATCCGGCGGCCGGGTCTCAAATGCGCGATTCAGGAGGTCGCGGCAAGTTAATCGTCTGCATATTCGTCGAGTACTTTTTGAATTTCCGCGTCGTATTTTTCGGCAACTGCCACCGGGTCTTCACCGGTCATGATTTCACGCGCAGGACTGCCGTAAGTTTGCTCGCCCTCGAGCTGAGAGAACTGCGGATACAGCGTTGCGACCGGGTAGATCATCGAAAACGCGGAAGAGACGCAGTTATTGTAGATGTCAACCTTTAACTGGTTTTCGGTGTAATAGGAATCCGAATAGTATGAGGAACGCGCCGGGAAATTGCCCTGCTTGCCTTCTGTAAAGACGATGAGGTTGTTTTCGGTCCACCATTTGATGAAGGCGCGCGCCGCGTCCGGATTTTCGCTCTGCGCAAATCCCATGATGCCGTTCGGGCAGACAATGTACTCACCTTTTTTGGCGCTCGGACCGGTCAGCGGAGGAAGAATGCCCGTTACCTTTGCAAGCTCTGTGCCGTCGACAATATTTGGTGCAGCACCGCCCCAGATAACGCATTCTCCGGACATATAAAGCTTTTGGACGTCGGCATCTGCATAGCCCGGAGCGCCGCGGGAAGCCAGCTCTTCATCGTAGAGCAGCTTAAAGAAGTTCAGAACCTCAAGCCCCTCCTTGCTGGAGAAATTCGGCTTCAGATCCGCTGTGACAAAGCCGGTTTCGTTGGAAGCAAGGAATACGGACATGATGTGGTTGCAGGTGGAATCCTGGCAGGCAAAGGCCATCGGGATTTTATCCGGAAATGTTTCTTTAATGGTTCGCAGGGTGTCGGCAAATTCATCCCAGGTGGTCGGAAGCTCCGTAATTCCGGCCTCTTCAAAATAATCTGTCCGGTAGTTGATCGTTTTGGGATCCAGGCCGAAGGCGATTCCGTACTGTTTGCCTTCATACTGGAAAAATTCCCAGAGATCGTCCGAAATTTCCGTCAGAACAGAACTGCCTTCGGCCTTCCACTGCTCCATGATCGGGTCGAGATCGAGACTTTCGCCCATCACGGCGTACTGGATCGGCTGCGGTGTTGCGCCGGTTGCGACGTCAGGCGCGGCGCCGCTCGTGACGGCGGTCAGGAACGTCTGGTAGTAGCCTTCCCAGGGGATCATTTGCACGTCGACCGTGATGCCGTACTCGTTTTCGGCATTGAATTGATCGACAACCTTTTTTGTCGCGGCTTCGTGCGATTCCGCGGGTCCCCAGAGCATTTCCCAGTAGGTGATGGTGCAGGGATCGATGCTCGGCGTCTCAGCTGCAGAAGAATCCTCTGCGGGAGTGCTGCTTTGTGCTTCTGAAGATGCGCTCTCTGAAACGGATGCGTCTGTGCCGGTTCCGCCGGAGCAGCCCGCGAGAGCGGTCATCAGGAGCAGCAGGGCGAGTAGGAGAGAAAGGGTTTGTTTTTTCATGAATGAATACCTCCTTTTTATTGAAAAGCAGCTTCTCTCGTGCTGCTTTTTATGCTTGTTTCCTATTTATATTAAAAAAGTATAGGTAAAAGAACACGCAAAAAAGGCACTTACACCGGGTGTAAGTGCCCAAAAAAGGCTGTTCCAAAAGGTATACCTTTTGGAACAGCGCAAAGAAAGCAGAGCCTTATAAAATTTTGGAGGGAAAATCGAAAATTGTAAAAGAAAAATCGTTTTGTGACATACAGGCTTACTTTTATAGAACGCCTTTCGAAATTTATAACAACAATAAAAGCAAATGCATCTAAATTTTGCAAAAATCAAAAATGATTTTTTGTTGTTTATGTTGTCACGCGAGTGCTTTTTGACTACGAGGCCTAATATAGCATAATTTGGATCTAGTGTCAAGCAAATGCGATGAATTTTTTAAAAAGATTGTTTTTGAATTAACAGAGTTCATAAATTGAGTGCTTGGCGTGTATTGCTCTAAACTGCACAGCATGGAGGTTAATCCCTTGTGTAGCAATTTTTCTGTCACATGTGAGTTCGGTTTTCAGAATCTGTATAGGGTTCTGTAAAAAATCATTCTTTTTATGAAAAGGCTCTTTTCGCTGGCGCCGGTTTGTGGTAAAATAAAATATTAGACAGGAAGGAACAGGAGGCGCCGATGCGTGGCACAATGGATAACACATTCTCCGCAGGAAACAGAACAGCTTGGGAAACGAGTTGCCGCCCTGCTTTCAGGCGGAGAGGTTCTCGCGTTTTCCGGCGGAATGGGAATGGGAAAGACCGTTTTTACCCGCGGACTTGCGCGCGGACTGGGCGCTTCTTCAGCAGTGTCGAGCCCCACGTTTACGATTGTCCGGGAATATGCCGGACGGGTCCCGATCTATCATTTTGATATGTATCGGATCACGGGCTGGGACGATCTGTATTCCTGCGGCTTTTTTGATTATCTGGACGGGGACGGCGTTCTCGTGGTGGAATGGAGCGAAAACGTCGAAGACGCCTTGCCGGCGGAGACGATCCGAATCGCGGTTTCCCGCGGAGAAGCAGAAAACGACCGGGTTTTTGAAATCAGCGGGCTGCCGGGGCTTGACTCGCAAACAAAGGAGGAATCGGCACAATGAAAATTCTTGCGGTGGATTCTTCCGCAGTAACAGCGTCGGTTTGTCTTTCGGAAGACCGAAAAATTTGCGGGGAATTCTTTGTGAACACCCGGCAAAAACACAGCCGGACGCTGATGCCGATGCTTGAAAACCTCTTGCAGTGCACAGGCGTTTCGCTCGCAGAGATCGATTTGTTCGCAGTATCCGAAGGGCCGGGATCCTTTACCGGCGTGCGGATTGGCGTTTCCTGTGTCAAGGGACTTGCGATGCCGTTTGACAAGCCTTGCGTCGGGATTTCCTCACTAGAAGCCATGGCGCGGAATTTGACGGCGACGGAGGGGATCCTCTGCGCGGTAATGGATGCGCGCTGCGGACAGGTTTATAACGCGCTGTTTTCCTGTGAGGGCGGTGTGCTCCGGCGATTGACACCCGATCGCGCGATTGCCATGGAGGATCTTGCAGCGGAATGCAGTACCTATCAAAAACCGATTTATCTTGTCGGAGACGGAGCCGAACTATGCGCTGCCAAGGAACAGCGCTTTTCAGAGATCAAAGCCGCTTTGGTGCCGGAAGCAATTCGGTATCAGCGGGCGTCCGGTGTTGCAGCCGCAGCTTACGACGCGTTCTTGCGCGGGGAGGTCATCTCCGCGGACCGGCTTGCACCGGTTTATTTGCGTCCGCCGCAGGCACAACGTGCACGAAAATCATAACTCGGAGGGAATATCATGCTTGCATTGGGAGCTGACCACGGAGGGTTTCGTTTAAAAGAAGCGGTTAAGGCCTATCTCGATTCGGCCGGAATTGCCTATGAGGATTTCGGTACGGACAGTGAGGCGTCTGTTGACTATGCACCGTTTGCGGTTGCAGTCGCACGGGCGGTAACCTCCGGAAAAGCAGAAAAGGGGATCCTTTGCTGCGGAACCGGAATCGGGATTTCCATCGCGGCCAATAAAGTCAAGGGAATCCGGGCGGCAGTCTGTACAAATGCGTTTTGTGCAGAAATGACCAGACGCCACAATGATTCGAATATTCTCTGCATGGGCGGCCGGGTTATTTCAGAAGAGACCGCAGTGGAGCTTGCAAAAATATTTCTGGAAACACCGTTTGAGGGCGGACGCCATGCCCGCCGGATTGCGCAGATTGCAGAGATTGAAAACGGAGAACGATAACATTTAGAAATCAAAATAAAAGGAGAAGAACACACATGGACAGCAATGTATTTGTCATGGATCATCCGCTGATTCAGCACAAGCTGACGCATCTGCGGGACAAAAAAACCGGCTCGAAGGAGTTCCGGGAACTGGTCAGCGAGATCGCGACGCTGATGTGCTATGAGGCAACGCGCGACCTGCCGCTGGAGGATATTGAAATTGAGACACCGATGGGCAAGGCGGTTACCAAAGTGATTGCCGGACGGAAGCTTGCGTTTGTTCCGATCCTGCGCGCCGGCCTGGGTATGGTGGACGGCGTTTTGAATCTGGTGCCGGCTGCAAAAGTCGGTCATATCGGCCTTTACCGTGACGAGACGACCTTAAAGCCGGTCGAGTATTACAACAAACTGCCGAGCGATATTCCGGAACGCGACGTGATCGTCCTCGATCCGATGCTGGCAACCGGCGGTTCCGCAATTGATGCAATTACCATCATCAAGCGCAGCTGCCCGAAGAGCATCAAATTCATGTGCATCATCGCTGCGCCGGAAGGCATCGAGGCGCTGACTGCAGCACATCCGGATGTCCATGTGTACTGCGCTTCTGTGGACAGCCATCTCAATGATATTGGCTATATTGTTCCGGGCCTTGGCGATGCCGGCGACCGGATTTTTGGAACCAAATAATTGGGATATCGTTCCCGTACAGGTAAAGAACGCCCGGTCTGTGCGCGGTGCGCACGGACTTCTGGCTTTTAGCCTGCGATCATGCAGTGCAAAGAGCGTCTGTGGTACGAGTGAATCACAGACGCTCTTTTTTGCAGCCGTATTTTCCTAATGTTGCTGGCGAAAACGCCGCGCAACCGCAAAAAAACAAATGACCGGGGGAATCGCGCGCTGAATTGGCGTTTACAACGCGCACCGATGCGGATGTCGGAACACAGAGCAGGATGTCCGCCGTTTTGCGGAATTTGGCAAAACAAAACCGGCATGCTGCGCGAAAACAACCCTCCATCCCACAAATTCGTGCAGATGGAGGGGAACTGCTTCTCAGGCGCGCCATGCCGGTTTGAATAGAAATTTTTAAATAGGCGATGCGCTTAGACGGTCAGAATGACTTTCTGCGCTTCGTCTTTATTGTTCTCGATGTAATGATAGGCGTCGGAAATCTGATCGAGAGGGAACTCTCTCGTGATGAGCGCTTTGAGGTCTACTTTTTTGTTTGCAAGCAGCTCAATTGCAGTCACGTAATCCTCGTGCAGATACATGAGCGTGCCGATCAGGTTGTATTCGCGATCCTGAACGTTTGCCATGTTGATGTTGGCCAGGCCGCCGTATACGCCGACGATGACCATCGTGATCCCCTTGCGGCCGATGTCGAGCAGCTGATTGAGCGCGTTCGGGTTGGCGCTGCACTCAAAGACGACGTCTACGCCGTCTTCTCCGTAGGTGTTGCGGATGACTTCGGCAAGATCCTCTTTTGCGACATTGACGATATGATCCACGCCGCACGCCTTTGCCATGTTGAGCTTGAACTCAGAAACGTCAGAGACCATGACGCTGCCTGCGCCAAGCGCCTTCGCACTCTGGGCAACCACATTGCCGATGGTTCCGGCGCCGATGACCAGAACGTTCATGCCGGTGATATCGCCTACGCGGCGGACCGCGTGAACGCCGACGGCAAGCGGCTCAATGACGGTGCCGACGTCGTAATCGGCATCGTCCGGAATCTGATAGAGCAGGTCTGCATCGACGGCATAAAAATCAGAGCAGGCGCCCGCACACTGGCATCCGAGAACCTCAAGGCTCTTACAGATGTTGTAGCGGCCGGATTTGCACAGCGAGCAGGTTTTGCAGATTTTCTGCGGACGCATGACCACACGGTCGCCGATTTTGACGTTTTTAACGTCTGCGCCGATTTCTACAACATCGCCGCTGGCCTCGTGGCCGAGCGTGATGGGGCAGCTCATGAAGGGATGTTTTCCATAATATGCATGAATGTCGGAGCCGCAAATTCCAACGGCACGAACCTTAATCAGGGCCTGATTCGGGGCAATCTGCGGAACAGGAACTTCGCTGATTTCAAATGTTTTGGGCGCAACAAGTGTTGCCTGCTTCATAAGTAAGGCTCCTTTCCTCTTCCATAAGAGAGAAAAAATATGATAGGATTTTGGTGGAAAAGTCCCACCTTTTTGTATTATAGCATCCCAAAGTTTTGTGTCAATGCATTTTTTCGAAAACTTTCTGAATTTTTCGTTGAAAATCCCAGAAACTTCAGACTAGTTCCTTGACACATTTTGTCGGAACCGATATAATGAAAATCAACAGTTTTTGGCCTGAGTGACCGAAAATAAACAAAAACAGCTTCCTTTGACCGTGCGGAAAGTTTGCGGGCCTTTTTGCGCGGAGAATTTGTGTGCGCCGATGCGGAATCGGTGCAGAAAGTGAGGGGAACACAGGGTGGAGGAACCAAAACGCCGCTTCGGCGACCGGCGGGATGGCCGGCGGATTCGCGGGCTTGACCCGATGCATATTTTTATGCCGTATCTGCTGCCAAACCGGGCGGACTGCGAGGCGTTTATCAGCGAACAGATTGATCTGACAGAAATGATGCGGTATCTGGAGGAAAAGAACGCGGCGAATCCGGATGAGAAATATACATTTTTCCATGTGATTGCGGCAGCCATGGTGCGTACGCTTGCGCTGCGGCCCCGGATGAACCGGTTTATTGCAGGTCGCCGGATCTATGAGCGCGACCGGATCAGCGTCGCCTTTGTTGCCAAAAAGAAATTCAGCGACGACGGACACGAATCGCTGATTTTCCTGGATTTTGGAAAGGATGCCACGCTCGAAACGGTTCATAACCGAATCCTGGAAGAGGTTGGAGGCGCCCGGCGTGGAAAAGTCGACAATTCCACCAATTTTATGGGCATCCTCGGCAAGCTGCCGCGTTTTCTGCTGCGGTTTGTCATGTGGCTGTTGCGGACTCTGGACTTTTACGGCAAGGCGCCGTACTTCCTGATTAAGGAAGATCCGGATTTTGCCAGTGTGTTCATTTCCAATCTTGGCAGCATTAAGCTCAATGCTGCGTATCATCATCTGAACAACTGGGGCACCAATTCTGTGTTCGTGGTGATTGGAGAGCGGCACAAAGCGCCGGTCTATGATGAAACCGGACATGCGCAGATCCGGGATGTGCTGGATATCGGCATTACGCTTGACGAGCGGATTGCGGACGGATATTATTATGCGAAAACGATCAAATTATTAAAGCGCCTGCTGCAGGACCCAAGCCTGCTGGAAAGGCCGGTAGAGGAGTTGTCAGCAGATGAATAAGCAAGCGCCATGGCTAAAGTATTATCACGGTGTCCCCCATACCATTGATTACCCGGATGTTTCCATGTCGGCGCTGGTTGCGCGCGCAGCGGAGCAGTATCCCGACAATGCGGCGTATACCTTTATGGGGAGAACGACCAATTATACGCAGATGATGCAGGAAATTCATGCGTGCGCCAAAGCGTTCCAGGCGATCGGTATCCGCCGCGGGGATCGCGTCACGATCTGCATGCCGAACCTTCCGCAGACCGTCGTGAGTTTTTACGCGCTCAATCAGATCGGCGCGATTGCCAATATGATCCATCCGCTTTCCAGCGAAGGGGAAATTGCATTTTTCCTGCGGGAATCCGACAGTGTTGCCGCGGTGATCCTCGATCAATTCTACGATAAATTTGCGCCGCTTCTCGGAACAGGCCGGTTCCGGCAGATGGTGGTCGCGAACGTCGGCGATGCGCTTGGAACCATCAAAAAGATCGGCTATCGGATCCTGCAGCGGAAGAATTCCGGTTCGGTTGTCTACAGCGACCGCGTCCTATCCTGGAAAAAATTTCTTTCCGGAGGCGGAAATGCATCCGGTGGCTGCGAAGAGCCGCTTCGCGGAAAAGATCCGGCCGCAATTCTCTACAGCGGCGGGACAACCGGGACGACCAAGGGAATTCTCCTCTCGAACCTCAATTTTAACGCACTTGCGCTGCAGACCGGCGCAATGGCGCACTGCCTGATTCCGGGCAATTCCATGCTGGCTGTCATGCCAATGTTCCACGGTTTTGGACTGGGCGTCTGCATCCATCTGATGCTGACCGGCGGATGCCGCTGTATTCTGGTTCCGCGCTTCAACGCGAAAAGCTACGCGGAGCTGCTGCGTACCCAGAAACCGAACTACATTGCCGGTGTTCCGACGCTTTACGAGGCCATCCTGCATAATCCCGACATGGAAGGCGTCGATTTGAGCTGCCTGTTCGGCGTTTTTTCCGGCGGAGATTCGCTTTCCATTGAGCTGAAAAAGAATTTTGACCGTTTTCTGAAAGAGCACAATGCTTCTGTGCAGATCCGCGAAGGCTACGGCACGACAGAGTGCGTAACGGCAAGCTGTCTGACGCCGTACGATACGTCGCGGGTTGGCAGCATCGGACTGCCGTTCCCGGATACCTTCTATCAGATTGTAGAACCCGGTACAACCGAAGAGGTCCCGTTCGGTGAGGAAGGCGAAATTTGCATCAGCGGTCCATCGGTGATGATGGAATATATCAATCAGCCGAAAGAAACGGCAGATACGCTGCGGATTCATGCGGACGGCAAACGCTGGCTGCACACCGGAGACCTCGGCGTCATCGATGAGGACGGATTTGTCTACTATAAGCAGCGGATCAAACGGATGATTATATCTTCCGGATATTCGATTTATCCTTCCCAGCTGGAGAGCATTATCGACGGATGCCCGCTTGTACAGGCGAGCTGTGTGATCGGGGTTCCGGATCCGTACAAGATGCAGAAGGTCAAGGCGTTCGTGATTTTGGAAAAGGGCATTTTGCCGACGGATGCAATTCGAGAAGAAATTTTGGCCTATTGCCGGAAGAATATCGCAAAATATTCCATGCCGTATGAAATTGAGTTCCGGGAAGAATTTCCTAAAACGCGTGTCGGAAAAATTGCCTATACGGTTCTCGAGGCAGAAGAGGCAGACCGGCTGCGCCTGAAAGCAGAATAATCGCAACCTGCATCCCTTATGCGCTGTTTTCCGGGGCCCCGGCGGACAGCGTGTTTTGCTGTACTGAAATTTCAGCAAAGCCGCCGCATGCTGGCCGCCGGCACTTTTCACAGATCTGCTTTTGTGATAGAATGATGGTAAATTTCCGGCGGGGATTTTGTAAAAATGGCGTCTGCCGAATAGAGACCGCCGAATGAAACGGTTTGGCGGTTCACCCGAAAACGGAAGGAATTCGGTTGCCGGAAAATTCGCGTGAAATCCGCAAGCCGGCGCCATTTCAAAAATACCAATCCGCAAGCAAAGAGAGGAACAGCAGGATGTATCGGATTTTGATCGTGGAGGATGACCGCACCATTGCACAGCTGCTTGCCGAATATCTGCAGCGTTGGGGCTTTGACGCGGAATACGCAGAGGATTTTTCCGATGTGACCGGGACGTTTTTAACGTTCCAGCCGCACCTTGTGCTGCTCGATATTTCTTTGCCGTTTTACGACGGATATTATTGGTGTGCTGAAATTCGGAAACGCTCCAAAGTTCCGGTTTTGTTCCTTTCTTCCCGTACGGAAAATATGGATATCGTGATGGCGATGAACATGGGCGGAGACGACTATATTGTCAAGCCGTTTTCCATGGAGGTCGTCGTGGCAAAAATTCATGCCCTGCTCCGGCGTGCATACAGCTACCAGGGGGAAACGACCGTCCTGACGGCGCAGGGTGCGGTGCTGGAGCTCGGCGCCGGTGTTTTGAACGTTGGCGGGGCGCAGATCGAACTGACGAAAAATGAGCTGAAAATTTTGCGGATACTGATGGAACATAAAAACAGTGTGGTGACACGGGAAGAGATTATGCAGAATCTCTGGGACAGTGAAAGTTTCGTTGACGACAACACGCTGACTGTCAACATCAACCGGCTGCGGAAGAAGCTCAGCAAAGCGGGCCTGCACGACTTTATCGCGACCAAAAAGGGAGTGGGGTATTGGATCCATGATTAAAGAATACATCCGATATCGGCGGGCTGTTTTTTGTTTTTATCTGTTTGCGGCCGCGGCGGTATCGCTCATTTGTTTTGCTTATGCTGCCAAGGCGGAGCTGACCCTCTATCTTCTGGGGGTGCTGACCTATGGAATGCTGGTATTTGCGTTTGTGGATGGTATGCGGTTTCGCCGGAAATGCAGGCGCCTTACGGAAATTTGCCGCAGCCTTACGGAATACAGGCCGGAACTGCCGCAAGCGTCTAATCAGATCGAACAGCTTTACGGCGCGATCGTCGAGCAGCTCTACCAGATGCTGCTCGAAAACACGAACGCACTCAAGCAGGTGCATTTTGAACAGCTGGAATATTATACCCGCTGGCTGCATCAGATCAAAACGCCGATTGCGGCGATCCGGCTGCGCCTGCAGGGGGAAACGCACCGTGACCCGGTGCTGGAACAGGAACTGTTTAAAATGGAACAGTATGTTGAAATGGCGCTGCAATATGCGAAAATGGGGGACTTTTCCAGCGATCTGGTGATCCGCGATTATCCGTTGCGGGACATCATCAACAGCTGTGTCAAAAAATATTCCGTGCTGTTTATTTACAAGAAGCTGGCGGTTTCCATCACGGATCCGGGTGTGGTGGTGTCGACCGACAGCAAATGGCTTGCCTTTATCATTGAGCAGCTGCTTTCCAATGCCGTTAAATATACCCCGCGCGGGACAATCCGGATTTTTGCAGCCGAAAACACCCTTACGGTTGCCGATGAGGGAATCGGCATCCGTGCAGAGGATACGGCGCGAATATTTGAAAAGGGCTTTACAGGATACAACGGCCGGCAGGACCGCCGGGCAAGCGGCATCGGTCTCTATATGGCAAAAAAAGCTGCGGATCGGCTTTCCATCCGGATTTCTGCAGATTCCCAGGTCGGCAAAGGCACGCGGGTCACGCTTCGGTTTCCGGAGCGCAAGCAGGAATCCGACCTGTAAACGGCAATCTTACAAAACTGTAAGACTAGGGCAGGAAAATGTAAGGAAAAGCGATGGCAGAGGTTCGGCGGATCCGGTACAATAAAGACATGCTCAGCAAAATGGAGGAATCTATCATGGAATTATTACAGGTGCAGCATGTCAGAAAGGTGTATAATACCCGCCTGGGCGGGCAGCAGTGCACCGCGCTTTCCGATATCAGCTTTTCTGTCTCGGACCGGGAATACGTTGCCATTATGGGCGCGTCCGGTTCGGGAAAGACCACGCTGCTCAATATGATCGCGTCGCTGGATAAACCGACTGCCGGAGAGATCTTTTTGGACGGCAGAAACTTTAAAACAATCAAAGACCGGGAATTCTCCGCGTTTCGGCGCGATAACCTCGGCTTTGTCTTTCAGGATTTCAACCTGTTGGATACCTTTACGCTCAAGGATAATATCCTGTTGCCGCTGGTGCTTTCGGGTACGAAGCTGGAGCAGATGGAAGCACGCCTGCGTCCCATTGCGGAACAGCTCGGCCTGACTGCGCTGCTGCAGAAATTCCCCTATGAGGTGTCCGGCGGAGAAAAGCAGCGCGCTGCAGTAGCGCGTGCGGTCATTACAAATCCGAAGCTTCTGCTTGCCGACGAACCGACCGGCGCGCTCGATTCCAAAAGCTCTACGAAGCTGCTTTCCATCTTTTCGGAGCTCAATCATTCCGGGCAGACGATCCTGATGGTGACCCACAGCGCGATGGCGGCAAGCTATGCGTCCCGCGTGCTGTTTATCAAGGACGGAGAATTGTTCAGCCAGGTGTACCGCGGAGACAGCACACGCCGGGAATTCTTTGATAAAATTGTCTCGATGCTTTCTGTGCTTTCAGACGGGGGTGCAGACATTGGCTAAGTGTTTTTATCTTCGTCTGGCGGCTTCCAATTTGAAACGCAACAGGCGGCTGTATGTTCCGTATCTGATTGCGTCTGTGATTATGTCGGCAATGTATTTTATCATTACCAATCTGGTTGCGTCGAAAAGTATTGCAAATTTGAGCAACGGCATGACCACACAGACCATTCTGGCAGTGGGACTTGCGGTTATGAGTCTGTTTACTGTGGGATATATGCTCTATATCAACAGCTTTCTGATCAAGCGCCGGAAAAAGGAATTCGGTCTTTATGGTGTGTTGGGGCTTGAAAAGCGCCATGTCGGAAGAGTGATTTTCTGGGAGAACCTGATGCTCAGCGCAACTTCGCTTGTGCTTGGAATCGCGAACGGATGCGTATTCGGTCGGCTGATTTTCAGACTTCTGATGCTGGTGCTCGATACCGCACAGGGCAGTGCCTATGCCCTTGCACCGCGGGCATTTTTTTCGACAGCCGGAATGTTTGCCATTCTGTTTTTATTGACCACGCTTTATAACCTGTTTCAAGTGCGTCTTTCCAGCCCGATCAATCTGCTGAAGGGCGAAAAACGCGGAGAGAAGAAACTGCGCGGGGTGTTGCCGCTGTCGATCCTGGGACTTCTGCTGCTTGGGTTGGCATATGGGGCGTCGATCGTCGTGGCCGATCCGGTGTTTGTGTTTTTGCTGTTTTGGCCGGCGGTTATCCTTGTCATTCTGGCAACCTGGCTTTTGTTTACAGCAGGCAGTGCAGTGGTTCTCCGCGGCCTGCAGAAAAAGAAGCGGTTTTACTATCAGCCACAGAATTTTATTGCGGTTTCCGGGCTTTTGCACCGGATGAGACAAAACGCCGCAGGGCTTGCCAACATCTGCATTCTGTCCACGATGGTGATGTTCACGGTTGCGGCGTGCACCTCGCTCTTTTTGGGACAGGAGGACATCCTGAAACGGCAGAATCCGGACGATTTTGTCCTGCGTTATGAGGCGGAACAAAGTGACGAGATGATGCAGCGGGTGGCGGACGCGCTTCCGGCGCTTGCAGAGCAGAATCATGTAAAAATTACCGAAGAAAAGCGCTATCATGCGATATCCTTCCATCGCCTTGTGAATTTCGACGGCGTGAATGAGGCGCTCGGTGTGCGGATTGTACCGCTTGCAGACCTGAACCGCCTGGAGGGCACGAACCGAACCTTAAACGATGGGGAAGTGCTGCTTGTCGCCGAATTTTCCGGGGAGAATCTTTCGTACCTTGAAACCCAGCTGCTGCAGGAGGTTTCGATCCAGGCCGTTTTGCCGGGCACCGCTTTGACGAACGGGAAAAACGGACAGGATTCAGACGCGGTTTATCTGATTGTAAAAGATGAGGCGGCCGGGATTGCGCTTGCACAGGATGTGTTTTCTGTGGAAGGAAACTACGTGTCGGTGATGTGCCTGAATACAGAAGCCGCGAACGAGGACGGCCTTGCGTTTAGCGACGCACTTGACCAGAAAATGATTCAGGAAGTCAAAAATGTGCAGACAGATGGTATTGTTACGAGTTTCAGCTCCATTTACTGCAGCCGGATCGAGGGCTATGCACTTTACGGCGGGCTGGTGTTCCTCGGGGCATTCTTTGCGATTCTCTTCTTGACCAATACCGTTTTGATTATTTACTTTAAACAGGTTTCAGAGGGAATGGAGGACTGCGAACGCTTTGCCATCCTCCAGAAGGTCGGTATGGACGACCGCGAGGTCCGCGCGACGATCAACCGTCAGATTCTCATCGTCTTTTTCCTGCCGCTCGGGATGGCGCTGCTGCACATGCTGGCGGTTACGCCGATGGTCATTCATATGCTGCAGGCGTTCATGCTGACGAATACCGGTGTGACGCTCGTCTGTTTGGGCATTACCTGCACAGTATTTGCCGCAGTATATGCGGTTGTATACCGAATTACAGCCAAAACGTATTACAATATTGTGAAAAAGTAAGGAAAAGCTTTTCAAACAGACACTGGTGTGGTATGATAAAACCAACATTTTTTTGCGATTTTATCATGCGGAGGTATTTTTATGCGATACTATGCGGCAGATTACCGAAAATACGCGCGGAATGCGCTTACGGGTAATTGGGGAACCGCGCTCGGTGTGGCGTTGGTTGCGGCGTTGCTGGGCGGCGGTGATGGAATTTCCCTGCCGTCGCCGTCGGTTCAGTTTAAGTTCTCGCCTTCGGATTTTGGATCCGGGCAGGGAAGTCCAGAATATAGCTTAGGATATGAGCTGGGGCGTTATTTCGGCGAGTTTTTCCGCAGTCCGGTCTTTTGGGTCTTTCTGTCCATCGCGGCGGTCATTTCCCTGGTGTACCTGCTGATCGGCGGTGCAGTTGAGCTTGGACTTTGTCTCTATAACACGAAGCTGATCCGCGGAGAACGCCCGCAGTTTTCGGTGCTGTTTTCCCGGTTCCAGATTTTTGGAAAAGCACTCGGTCTCTACCTGCTGACAGGCCTCTTCGTCTTTTTGTGGTCGCTGCTGTTTATCGTTCCGGGGATCATTGCATCATACCGGTATGCGATGGCGCCGTATCTTCTGGCGGAATATCCGGAGATGGGCGTGATGGAAGCCATTACGCGTTCCAAAGAGATGATGTCCGGTTATAAGGGCCGTCTGTTTTGCCTGAACCTGAGCTTTATCGGGTGGTCGCTGCTCTGCGCGTTTACTTTCGGCATCGGGTATTTGTGGCTGAACCCCTATATGCGCGCAGCTGAAGCCGCTTTCTATTACGAGCGGATGTATGGATTCCCGGCGCCGCCGGAGAGCGGTTATCCGGGGCAGCCGCAGTATTATCAGCCATATCCGCCGCAGTACGGCCAGCCGGGCGCATATCCGCCGCCGTATGGAACCGGTACGCCGCAGGCAGGCCAGCCGTATGGAACCGGTACGCCGCAGGCAGGCCAGCCGTATCAGGCGTATCCGCCGCAATACGGACAGCCGGGCGCATACCCACCGCCGTATGGAACGGGCGCACCGCAGGCAGGTCAGCCGTATCAGCCATATCCGCCGCAGTACGGACAGCCGGGCGCATATCCGTCGCCGTATGGAACCGGCACGCCGCCGCAGGCCGGCCAGTCAGATCAGACGGATCCGCAGTCCTGCCCGCCGCAGAACAACCAGACTGGTTCGCCGGCCGAACAGGCGCCGGATACGGAGCAGCCGGTGAATCCGGAAAAGACGACAGAGCCGGCGCAGCCAGAGGCGCAGGAGCTGCCGCACGAATCTGAAGAATAACCACAATTTTTCCGTCCTGGACCGTTTCGGTGCAGGACGAATTTTTTGTTGTCTTTAGACGTGGAAAAAAACCTCGGTACTACTGAGGGAAGAAAAAAGAGCGGAGCGACAAAAAACAAGGCGAGCTTGGTGCGAGCGGAAAGACTTTGAAAAAAGAAGAACCTCTTGTAAAAAAGTAGTGGTTTGGCGACCGCATTACTAAAAAACAGGAGGTTTTTCAAAAGTAAGAAATGAGATAAAAAGCACAGCCCACAGCAAATATAGGTGTCAGTACATATAGTTTTTGCTCCAAAGTATAGGAGAAAAGAAATATATGGTAAGCTGAGACGAGATTTGTCAAGGAGTGTTTTTGCGAAGCAATCGCAATACGCATTGACAAGTTGCAAGACTGACGCTATAATAATGTTGTTATCAATAATGCCGTTATTGCGAAATATGAGGTGAAGACATGGCAAATAGAGATCACTCCCTGGATGACGGAATCGTTCAGGCTGCATACTCGGAGTTTCTTACTCACGGCTTTCAGAAAGCCTCGCTTCACAAGATTGCGGAAAAAGCCGGTGTCACAACGGGGGCGATCTACACAAGATACAAAAACAAAGACACACTCTTTGTAAGCCTTTTACAGGATTTTTTTGCGGTGATGGATGAGGCGTTTTCCCCGGCGGTGGAGGAGTACGCCCAAGCGAAGGAAAGCGGTCGGGCGGAGGATATCATTTGTGCTATCCGCACCGAGGAGAAGGTCTATTTTCGTCTTCTGACCGAGCACTATGACGACTGCACTTTATTTTTCTGCCGCAGCGATGGCAGCTCTGTAGAAGAAATGCTCAAGGAACTTATGAATCGTAAAACAAATGAAACTGTTAAATTCTTCTCCGATGTCTACGCCAAAGTGCCCAACGAGGATGCGATTCGCCTGCTGATGGGTTCTCAATTTTGGTATTTCAGGCAGCTGCTCAATGAGCACCTGGACGAGAAGGAAATGTTCGCCTGCCTTCGGTCGATTTTGGACTTCTTCAATGCCGGCTGGCGGCAGTTATGTGACAGCCTGAATTAAATTGGCAAAGGAAATGGGCGGTGCGGACGCCCATTTCTTACGGACGTCAGTTAGAGATGGCTAACCAGGAGAAGAGTTTACGATGATAGATTTTGAATTTGAATTTCAATATGCAGAAGAAAAACATCCTGCTTTGCAAAAGCTCGGCGGCAGCATCCCGGCGGGACGCTGTGTAGTGCTTTGCGGAGGCAGCGGATGCGGAAAATCCACGCTGCTGCGGTGCATCAACGGACTGATACCGCAGTTTTACGAGGGAGAGCTGAAGGGCTTTTGCCGCCTGAACGGGCAGGACACCGCTGGGATGCGTATCGGCGAGATCGGCGAGCTGGCCGCCTCGGTTTTTCAGGATCCGCGAAGTCAGTTTTTTACCGTGAACAGCTCAAGCGAGGTTGCTTTTGGACTTGAAAACCATGGCTTGCCGCAAGAGAAAATACGGCAGAAAGTGGACGAGGCGTTCCGTGTGTTTCATCTGGAGCGGCTGAAGGACCGCAACGTCTACGAGCTGTCCAGCGGTGAGCGGCAGCTGATCTCCATCCTCTCGGCATGGGCGATGGATACGGATATTTTCCTGCTGGATGAGCCGACGGCCAACCTCGACTTTGCAGCCACGCAGCAGTTAAAAGAGATTCTGCTGGCGCTGAAAAGGCAGGGCAAAACGCTGCTGCTCAGTGAGCACCGGCTCTATTATCTTACGGATATTGCCGATGAATATTGGGTCATGGTAGACGGCGAGATCAAAGGAAAATACACTGCCGCAGAGGCAAAGGCGTTCTCGGCGGAGCAGAGACAAACACTTTCTCTGCGCACGCTCGACCTTACGGAGATCGCTGTGCCGAAGAAAGAGCCGCTGCCGAAAACCGCGCCGACGGCACTTGCCGTCTCAGATGTCCGCTATACATACGGCTGGAAGGCCGGAGATACCCTCTCCAGTGTCAGTTTTTCCGTCCGTGAGCATGAGATCATCGGCCTTGTGGGCGCAAACGGCTGCGGTAAAACGACCATCGGCAAGCTGATTGCAGGGCTTTACCGCCCCTCCGGCGGCAGGATAATGCTTTTCGGAAAGCCGCAAAATCCAAAGCAGCTGCAAAAGCAAGTGCTGTTCATCCTTCAGGAGGCGGAGTTCCAGTTCTTCACAGGCTCCGTCCTGCACGAACTGCAATACGGCCATGCGGTGACACCGGAGTTTGAAGCAAAAACGGAAGCGCTGCTGAAAAGTATGGATCTATGGGACTGCCGCGACCGGCATCCCTTTTCCCTCTCCGGCGGGCAGATGCAGCGTCTGACGCTGATGATGGCGTATTTATCCGACAAGCCAATCGTCATACTGGATGAGCCAACGGCAGGGCAGGATGCGGAAAGTCTGGAGCGGTGCGCGGAACTGATCCGGGAGATGCGGAAGGAAAAGACTGTTCTCATCATCACCCACGACCCTGAGCTAATTGCAGGTGCGTGTGACCGCTGCATTGGGCTGTCGGATGGGCATGCAGAAATAGAATTACCCGTTCATTCGGAACGAGATTTGCAAGCAGCCCAGCGATATATGGAGGGCTTTCATCCTTCCGATGCTCCGGCGAAAAAACAGCATAAAGAACGATTCCACCCGGCAACGAAGTTGCTTTACTGGCTGGCCCTGCTGGTCGTGATCTCCACATCCAACAACCACTTGGTTTATGCCGTATATACGGCACTGATCCTGCTGACCGCAGCGGACGGCTGGTTCGGAACGGCGCTGGCAGGCGGGATGAGCTTTGGGGTCCTGTGGACGGCAAACGTCCTGCTGCCGGGCACGGTGTTTTCCTTTATGTTCGTGCTGTTCCCGCGCATCATCGCCGTCGGTATTTCCATGCGGACGCTGATTGGACGAAATGAGGCCAGCCGCACCTTGGCGGCGCTGCGTAATCTGCACCTGCCGGAGCGGCTGATCATGATTGTCGCGGTGATCTTCCGCTTTTTCCCGGTGCTGTCCGGGGATATGAAGCTGCTGCGGCAATCCATCCGCACCCGGAGCGCGTTCACAGCGCCGCTTCAGAAGCTGCGGGCGCTGCCGTCCTATATCGAAATACTGACCGTGCCGATGGCTTTGCGCGTTATCCGCATCGCCGAGACGCTGTCCGCCTCCGCCGAAACACGGGGCATTGACTTAACCCGCCGCAAGAGCAACTATCTGTTGCTCCGGTTCTCTGCGTGGGATGCTGTGTTCTGCGTCCTGCTGGCAGCATCGGTCGCCGCCGGCCTTATCCTGTGATCGCCGTCCTTTGGGTAACCGCTGGTCCAGTCGTCTGCGGTTATCAACGGATTTTTTGTCCCAACTGTGCAGTTTGAAAAACTTGAAATACAAAGAGTATTCCTACGTTTTCAAACTTTCATTTGTGCCAAAATCTCTCGCCGATAACTTTTGCCGATTGAACCATCGGTTACCCGCGACGTTCAACCATATTTCATTCAAAAAGGAGTCTTTACCATGAGTACTGCAAACCCCAATAAACTGAAAGTCAAGGACATCATCACCGTTGTCCTGCTGGCCCTTATCAATGTGGTCATTTTCTTCGCCAGCTCCGTCCTGTACGCAACGCCCATTACCATCATTCTGATGCCGGTATTTTTCGCCCTGCTGGAGGGCATCGTCTACTTCATCATCGGCACGAAGGTGAAAAAGCCCGGTGCGATCCTGATTTACAGTATCGTCCGTGCCATTATGGGCGGATATCTGCCGTACATCATCCTCTTTGTTCTCTCCGGTGTCATTGCCGAGCTGCTGCTACGGAAGATGGGCTACGGCAATGCGAAGGCTCTGACCGTCAGCTATGTCATCAATCAGGTGCTGGCCGCATTCGGCAGCACTATCATTCCCTACGCGATTGCTGCGAAAGCGATGGCAGATCATATGGTCACCGATGGCCGTCAGGACGCCATCCTTGCCGCGTCCCAGATGCTGCAGTCCTGGGTATCCGTGGCGCTGGTGGCCGGTGTGATCGTGGCGGCCTTTATCGGCGCAATGATCGGCAAGCGGATCGTGAAAAAGCATCTTGCTGCGTAATGCAGTCGAAAGGAGTTCACCATGAAAAAAATTGAGCCAAAGCGCTCCGCCGCCTCGTGGCTGGCAGAGCTGGCAAAAGGGCGGTACGGCGAGTACGCTTTGAGCGTCCTTACGGCGCTGCTGGGCGTCGCCTGCTCGCTTATTCCGTATTTCATCATCATCCGGCTCATCACCGCACTGGTAAACGGCACGGCGGAGCTGACGTACTGCCTGACGCTCTGCGCGTGGATGGCGGGCTGCTGGGTGCTGCGCTATGTGCTGCACAGCGTGTCCACGTCCCTCTCCCATCACGCCACCTTCCATGTGCTGGCGAGTATCCGCACACGGCTGCTGGATAAGCTGGCGACGCTGCCCCTGGGTGCGGTGCTGGACCGTTCCTCCGGATCGTATAAAAACATTATCGTGGAGCGGGTGGACTCCATTGAAACCACGCTGGCCCATCTTCTGCCGGAGATGACCGCCAACATTGTGGGTGCTTTGGCGGTGCTGGTGCTGCTGTTCCTCGAGGACTGGCGCATGGGCCTTTCCATGCTGATCGTCGTTCCGCTGGGAACTCTCTGCTTCGCGTCCATGTTCAGCGGCTATCACGAGAAGTTTCAGCGCACGGTCACCGCGACAAAGGCACTGAACGACACGGCTGTGGAATACATCAGCGGCATTGAGGTCATCAAGGTCTTCGGTCAGTCCAAAACCAGCTACGCAAAGTTTGTCTCCGCCGCAAAGGAAGGCGCGGACTGCTTCATTGACTGGATGCGCGGAAGTCTCTTCGGGCAGGTAGCCGGAATGGTGATATTCCCCTCAACACTTCTCGGCATTTTGCCGGTGGGCTGCCTTCTTTATATGCACGGCACACTGTCGGCAGAAACATTTCTGGCTGTCATCGTGCTTTCGTTCGGTGTTATGCAGCCGCTGATCACCGCCTTCTCCTACACCGACGACATTGTACAGGTCAAGACCATCGTCGGCGAGGTAGCAGAGGTGCTGTCCGGCGAGGATATGCAGCGCCCGGAACGTCCGGAAAAGCTGCCTGCGGACAACTCCATCGAGCTGAAAAATGTCCGCTTCGCCTACCATGACAAGGAGGTGCTGCACGGAATCAACCTGCACATTGTCCCGGGGACAGTCAATGCCCTTGTAGGCCCCTCCGGCAGCGGAAAGTCCACCATTGCCCGGCGGCTTATCGCCTCCCTGTGGGATGTAAAGGACGGTGCCATTGAACTGGGCGGCGTGGACATCCGTACACTTCCGCTGGCGGAGTGCACGAAGCGCATCGCCTATGTGTCGCAGGATAATTACCTTTTTGAACTTTCGGTTATAGACAACATCCGCATGGGCAGAAAGGGTGCGACCGATGCGGAGATCATTGACGCCGCGAAGAAATGCGGCTGCCACGCGTTCATCATGGGGCTGGAGAACGGCTATCAGACCGTATGCGGTGCATCCGGCGGACACCTCTCCGGCGGCGAACGGCAGCGCATCTCCATTGCCCGGGCCATGCTGAAGGACGCGCCAATCGTCATTCTGGACGAGGCTACTTCCTACACCGACCCAGAGAACGAGGCGGTCATCCAGTCGGCACTGGCAAGGCTGGTGCGGGGCAAGACGCTGCTGGTCATTGCCCACCGCCTGTCTACCATCGCCGATGCAGACCAGATCATTGTCGTGAATCACGGCAGGATCGAAGCTGCCGGCACACAGGCGGAGCTGCTTGCTTCCTGCCCGCTTTATCAAACCATGTGGGAAGCCCACATCAGCGTCAAAGACGACGGGGAGGTGGCGTAATGCTCAAGACACTGAAAAAATTTTTTGCCTTCTGCGGGGTGGACAACCGCAGGCTGTTTATGGCATCCATCTGGCTGGGCGTGGTCAGCGCCATCTGCTCCGCCATGCGTATTCCTGCCGCTGCCATTGTCATTCAGGCGCTGCTGCAAAAGAATGTCACCATGGCGACACTCTGGACGAGCCTTGGAATCATCGTCGCTTCTCTGATTGTGACCATCGCCATCAATAGGAAGGCCACCATGCTCCAGACCCGTGCAGGCTACCGCGCCTGCGCCAACAAGCGGATTGAGATTGCGGAGCATCTGCGGTATCTGCCTATGGGCTGGTTCAACGACAACAGTCTCGGCGAGGTCACCTCTGTCACCACCAACACCATGGAAAATATGGCGAATGTCGCCACACGCGTGGTTATGGTCACGACCCGGGGTTTCCTGACCTCCGGCATTATTGCGGTGATGATGTTCCTCTTTGACTGGCGCATGGGGCTTATCACGCTGGCGGGACTGGTGCTGTTCTTCGCCGTCAACGCCGCCATGCAGCGGGCGGAGCAGACCCTTTCCCAGCGGAAGTTCAACGCCGACGAACGGCTTGTGTCCAAGGTGCTGGAATATGTGCAGGGCATTGCCGAGGTCAAGAATTTTGACCTGACTCACGATTCCGCAACGCAGGTACACGGCGCTGTGGAGGAAGCCCGCAGGGCGTCCTTTGCTATGGAGATCCCGTCGGTGCTTTATATGCTGGCGCAGTTTGTTGTCAACAAGCTCACCGGCGTTGCCGTCTGCGCTGCCGCCATCGTCTTTTACTTCGGCGGAACGATGGAGCTGACAAACTGCCTTTTGATGCTGATCTGCTCCTTTATCCTTTTTGAACAGCTGGATTCTGCCGGGAGCTTTTCGGCTCTGTTCCGCTCCATCGACATCGGCGTGGACAAGGCAAACGCGATTCTGCGTGTAGAGCCCATGGATATTGACGGCGAAGAGCTGTCGCCGGAGCGGGAGGACATTGCTCTCTCCCATGTGGATTTCTCCTACGACAGCAAGCCCATTCTGCACGACGTGTCCCTGACCATCCCGGAAAAAGCCACGGTCGCTATCGTCGGTCCCTCCGGCTCCGGCAAGACCACTCTCTGCAATCTTATGGCGCGGTTCTGGGACGTGCAGTCCGGCAGTGTGCGCCTTGGCGGACGGGATGTGCGGGAATACAGCTACGACAGCCTCATCCGCAATTTCTCCTTCGTGTTCCAGCGGGTCTATCTGTTCTCCGACACCATCGCCAATAACATCCGCTTCGGAAAGCCCGATGCCTCCATGGAGGAGGTGCAGGCCGCTGCAAAGAAGGCGCGGTGCTACGACTTTATCATGGCACTGCCGGACGGCTTTGACTCCGTCATCGGCGAGGCAGGCAGCTCGCTTTCCGGCGGCGAGCGCCAGCGCATCTCTATCGCCCGGGCGATTATGAAGGAAGCACCCATCATCATTCTGGACGAGGCAACCGCCAATGTTGACCCCGAAAATGAAAAGGAGCTCATGGAGGCCATTGCAGAATTGACCCACGATAAGACGGTCATCATGATCGCCCACCGGCTGAAAACCGTGCGCAACGCCGACAGAATATTCGTGGTCGATCACGGCGAGATCGTCCAGCAGGGCACCCACGAGGATCTGGTGGCCGTGGACGGGCTTTACCGCCGCTTTGTGGTGGAGCGCAAGCAAGCCGCCGGGTGGAAGGTCTGAAGCGGCGCAATCTGAAAAAAACTATGAGAAGCTCATATCAGCCATTGGCCGATACGAGCTTCTCCGTTTTCTGTTTCACGTAATGTAGTAGTCGCAGTATTCGCCGTCGATTGCTGGCGTCATGGTCCTCTGCCAAACAAGTCTTAGGTGCAGACCGGCAAACGAATGCCACACCGATTACTTTTTTCCCGCCAGCAATGTTGAGCCGCAAAGCATCAGGCGTCTGACCTCCTTCGGTGTCATAAAGCGGCCGTCAGTCGTGTCTATCAGCTCCACACGCTCATAGCCCATGTCCTTGAGCATCTGGACAAACGCCTGCATATCACCGTAAACGGAACGCGGTCTGCTAAAACTTTGTCCATTCATTGGAACTTCACAAGAACGGAAAAGCAAATGAGGCAAGTATGTGATAAAATACAGACCAAGGTGGTGAAACGAATGGGTTACAGAGAGAACATGGCTCGATGCCGGAACTATATTGCAGAGCATCTGCAGGAGGAATTGACGCCTGCAGAGCTGGCGGAGCGGTTCGGATACTCCTTCTACCAATTCTTTCACGTGTTTCGAAGTGTTAACGGCATGGCAGTAGCGGAATATCTGCGGGATCGGCGTCTGTGTGCGGCGACAAGCCAGTTGCTGCTCGGAAGCAGCATTACGGAGACTGCGATGGATTCCGGCTTTGATACCGTGTCAGGATTCACCCGCGCCTTCACCCGAAAATTCGGACTTGCACCATTGGTGTATAAAAAGCTGAAAGGAGCGAAATTTGTTATGAAACCAGAAATAAAAGTTTTTCCGGCTTTTATAGCGGTCGGATACGTCCTGAAACCCGAAAGCGAAATTGATATCCGTGAGAATGGTGCCTACTGGTTGGGAAAAGATTTCTCCGGCATCAGCAAGGAGGACTACGCAAAACTCAGTGCTGCCGGCCGCGGTGAGGTCGGATTGTGGATGCACCCCGAGGGAACGGGTGATGAACTTTATTATTTCTTTGGACCGGTGGTCGAGAGCAAAAGCTTTGCCCCAGCCGGTATGGAAACCTTGGATATCCCAAAAGCAGAGTACGCCGTATTCCGGGTTTCCAAAGGGGCGGATGTTTTTGCGCTGCACGAGAATATAAAAAAGACATGGCACTTTATTTTCAACGACTGGTTTGACAACAGCGGATACGTTTTTGATCATACCAAGTTTGATTTTGAGTATTACCTGGGGGAAGAAACCTATATCTATGTTCCTATCAGAAAACGCTGATCTCAAAGAATAAAGCAAAAGTATCGGAACCAGGCTTGCCCACAAAAAGGCTGTTGACAGTACGAGCGACTATCAGCAGCCTTTTTTCGCATGGTTTGCAAAACGCAAGATATGTTGTCTTGACATTGGCATTAACCACGATATTCAGTACGCTTATCATACCATACTATCCGCATCCAGGAGGGGTGTATCGTCATGCATATTGGCGGAATGCTGAAGATGCTTCTTCATGATGGCATTCTTGACTATCCGTATTCAGTGCCTTTCCCATGAAGGAGTAGAGAAAGCACCCAATTGCTCCCAACCCGATGACCAGTACGGTTTCCCACAAATCGTAAGCGCCGGACAAATAATAGGCTCTGTTGAACATTCCCGTGTTCGTTTCCTGCAGCGGAACGCACCCCAGCAGCCAATCACCGGCAGCCATCAATATCCCGCCGATCGCACCAAGAATGCAGCAACGGATAAATTTTCTTTGTTCTTCTGTTTTCACCGTCCTGCCTCCTTTTCGGGTTTTATGAAGCCCTTCTTCTTATATCCGCAGTCGCAGTACGGTCCGCCGGAGGCGAGAGTGTACTGCCGCACAAAGTCGGTCACGCCGCCCGCCTCACTCATGGTGTAGTCCAGACGGCACAGCGCGGGAGTGAGGTCATATAGCCCCAGCTTTTTCATCAGCACACAGATGCCGCATTGGGTAAATCGACCCTCGTAGCCGCTGCCGTCGGGGTATTTGTAAAACTCCATGTTCCACGAGTAGGGATTGCGGTCGGCGGCCTTCAGCGCGGCAGTGGCTTTCATGCCGGCAATGTCCTTTTCGGTAAATTTGCTTTTTCCGCTCTTGCGGCAGAACCATTTCATGGGCTTTGTCATCATGGCGTTGGCGTAGTAGACCGTCAACCGTTCCACGTCCGGGCGCTCCGGCATGGAAAGAATGAACGCGCCGATCATGGCACAGTTGACCAGATTCATTTTGAAGCGGTCGGCTTTTTCAAACTCCGGCAGTCTGCGGATGATCTGCCGGTATTTCGGCTTTGCTTTTTCTGTGATCGCTTTTGCGGTGTCTGCATCATAGCCCAGCACAGTGGTCAGCTGTCTTCGGAAGGACGGCGCAAACAATGTCCACATGCCGAAAGGCATTCCAAAATAGGTCAATTTTTGTCCCTCCAATCACATATAACGCGAGTCATGCGGCGGTCAATATCAATGCGAGCCGTTTTACACTCCTTTGGATATTTCTTCGCAGTGCTGAACGCCAGCTTGACAAACAGCGCTGAGCCGACGGGAAGCATGGTCTTGAGCATACCGTCGGGGAAAACAAAATGCGTACAGTGTTCATATATGACCGCCTCGACTTCGCAGGAGTGCGGTTTCTCCGCAAGGCGTTTTTCCATGCGGCGGATGTATTTTGCGGCGTCCCAAAGTGCGTCGTCCTCTGCGCCGACAAGAAACAGCTTTCCGCGGATATTCTCGACCTTTATAAATTCTTCCTCGGTTATCGGGTGCGCCGCTTCAGAGTCGTCAAACAGCTTGCGCAAGGCGATCATATTGCCGGTGCGTTTGGACTCCTCCGAGATTATGCGCCAATAGTCGGGGTGCTGATAGCAAAACGGCATGTATGGCAAGGGCTTTCCCTTGTAAGAAAAGAGTGATTCTCCCTCGATTGGCCATTCCTTGCAGCCGTCCTTTTTGCCCTGCATGAACCCCTGCCACACAAAGTCGCTGGGTGTCATTGCAATGGTTAGAGAAATGTCGCTGAATATCGATGCTGCCGTCAGGGCGAGGGTACCTGTCGTTGAGGCTCCCGCAATGCCTATTTTTTCGTTTCCGTGTAATTTGAGCCATGCCATTGCTTTTTCGATGCGTTCAAGGGGATAGTTGTGATGACCGTAGTCCTTTTTTGCAGGCGACATGGTCAAAATGTTCACGCCGAGACGAAGCAGCCACTTCACCGCAGAGCGCGCCATATAATCCTCGGGGTCGTCGCCGAGCATAGCGATGATGGCGCAGCTTGAACCGTCCTTGCACACCCAATATGCGCCGTAAAAGCCGCCGCTTTCAACGTCAAAGTGAATGTGTTTCATTTAAAATACCTCTCTCAAAATCCAATTTTCACGATTTGCATTTTCATCCCGTTGTCGCCGACCTTGGCGAGAAAGCGGAAAAAGCCGCTGACGGACGCGTCCTTCAAATCGTTGTAGCCCAGCATATAGCCGCGGCTCGAGACCTGCAAATGGCTGTCCCACGCGCCGATCTCTTTGGGAGCGTCGGAAACCGCGAAATACGCGCCCACATCCCTGATCTTCGCACTCTTGAGCCATGTCTTGGCGATCATCTTCACCGCCGCCCGATTCGCAGCGTCAAACACCAGCACACCGCCGGGGAAGGCGTCTGCCATGGCCCGCACCAGCGTCTTGACCTGCTCGGTTAGAAAGTAATAGAACACGCCGGAGGCAAAGAATATCGCCCCGCCGGATGCGTCGATTTTAGAAAACCACGCCGTTTCGTTCAGATTGCAGGGGATGTTTTGCTCCCGCTCCTCGGCGGGCAGCAGCTCGTTACGCACGGCTATGACATCGGGAAAGTCCAGATTGTAAATGTTACAGCTGCCGTTGTCGCAGCTTCTTCCGGTGCCGTCCAGCCCGCAGCCCAGATTGACCACCGCCGCATTGGGGTGAGATTTCAGATAATCCCGCACCTCAAAAGCAAGGTCATTCTGCCGCATGGCCACCTCCAGTGAACCGAAACGCTGCATCAGGCTGTGGGATTTCTTTTCCGTCTCCGAAAAATCGTAGTCGATCTCGTCAATCAGGCGAACCGCTGTTTCGTCCCGGTAGAGATTCGGGTATAGTTCTGAGCAGACCTTCCGCGCATACAGCGGAATGATCAGCGTCTCCTGTACGGTGTTTTTCTCGATTTTGTATTTCATGGGTATCACTCACTTTCTGATAAATGGCAGTTCCGGCATACAGTCACGCTCGGCGATGTGCGCCAGCATTTCGGCGAACCCTTTTGGATCGCGAATCTGATATTGCATGTGATCGTATCCCTCAAACACGGGATAATGGCCGCAGGGGTAGGCTTCCATCACTGCTTGACGGTATTTGAAATGCTCCTCTTTGCTGCCGAACTCGAAATAAGTATGCTCTTGCAGCTTCTCGGGAAGCGGCGGAAAGGGTTTATCCTCCAGACTGTCCGAAATCTGCCGCCGCAAATTTGTATAGGTCAGATTTTTCCCTGCGTCTATAAAATACGACTTTATGGAATCGTCGTCACACCACAGTATCTTTTTCAGCGTACCGCCCTTCGACCAATATAGGCTCTTGATGGCAAAATACAGAAACGGTGTCATGATACGGCGCGTGCCCTTTCCGATTTGGGCGAACTGCCCGCCGTCAAAGAAAGCGTGCTTCACGGGCAGCTTCGTCTGCGTCAGAAACACCATGGCAAGGTCTGCACCGATGGAAGAAGCGACCACCATCGCCAGCCGCTCCACGCCCTGTCGATGCAGAAAGTCCTCCACCTGCCGTATTTCGTCCAGCTTGCTGACATATTTCTGCCCCTCGCAGTAAACGGTGGAGGTGGGCAAGATGCAGAAATATCGATCCTGCAAATACCTCGCAATCGGTTCACTGCTCGCTCCTGTCACACCCATTGCATGAAAGAACAGCACGGCAGGATTCCTCCTGTCGCCATATGTTTGAAACAGCATTTCTATCACCTCATATTTTCATAAAAAGCATCATAATCGCCGCCAGTGCTGCCGAAATGACTGCCATGCCCACCGTGCCGAACAGCCACTTTTTGCCCTTATCCTTGGCTGTAATGTAGGGTTTCAGGTCTTCCGTTCCCGGGATTCCCCATGCGTTCGTATGTCCTACCCAATAGCCGTCAACCCAAAATCGGTCTATGAGATTCATAACGGACAGTATGACCAGCAGCTGCCAGAAGCCCGCAAGAAACCCCCGCGCACCGTTCACCGCATAGACGCAGACCAGCACATAGGCGATGTAACCGGGAACACATACCGCTTTGAAAATCAAAGCATTTCGCTTGATTTTCGCGTGTGTTGTAAGTCCCAGCGTTACGCACCGCTCCTGCACCACCGGGCTGTAAAGATGCACCATGCCCACCGCGCCCTTGCGGATACCGATGGCGCAAACCAGAATGAGCAGAACGCCAAGTCCTATGCCTTCCAAAATCACCTGTAAAATCATCATTTACTTCCTTATCCCAGCGCCACATCCAGCACCATCATCACGCTGAAGCCTACCGCAAAGAACACCGTTCCAAGATTCGAGTGCCGCCCCTGCGACATTTCCGGAATCAACTCCTCTACCACCACATAGAGCATGGCGCCCGCTGCAAAGCTCAGCAGATACGGCAGCACCGGGATCACAAGCTGCGCCGCGAGAAGCGTCAGCACCGCGCCGATAGGCTCGACAACGCCGGAAAGCACGCCGCCGAGAAACGCTCGACCCTTGCGTTCCCCCTCCGCCCGGAGCGGCATGGAGATGATCGCGCCCTCGGGAAAATTCTGAATGGCAATGCCGAGGGACAGCGCCAGTGCGCTTGCCGCCGTGATCTGCGTATTTCCCGCGAGGAAGCCTGCATACACCACGCCGACTGCCATTCCCTCCGGGATATTATGTAAGGTAACAGCCAGCACCATCATGGTGGTGCGCCCGAGCTTGCTTTTCGGACCCTCGGCCTGTTCACTTCCCACATGAAGATGGGGGATCAAACGATCAAGCAGGAGCAAAAACAGCACGCCGACCCAAAAGCCGATAAAGGCGGGGAGAAAGGACAGCTTCCCCATATCCTCCGACTGCTCAATGGCGGGGATCAGCAGGCTCCAGATGGACGCCGCCACCATCACACCGGCGGCAAAGCCGGCAAGGGCGCGCCGCACCAGATCGCCAAGGGATCTTTTCATAAAAAACACGCAGGCCGCGCCCAGTGCTGTGCCCAAGAAAGGGATCATGATCCCAAGAAAGGTTTCCATTTGTCTCACCGCCTTTGCGTTGCAGTATTATTTGTTTCTTCGATAGCCCGCCTCATCCCGGTATTCGGGATGCGACTTTACGTACGGATCCTTATCGCCGCAGATGGTATAGTCGCACCGGCAGCCGTTCACGCAGGTGTTCGTCCGTATAAGCCTTGCATGGAGCAGCTCCATAGACGCAAAGTCCACATTACACAGGGCGGGCATAATATCCGTAAGACCGTGCCTGACGGCAAACTCCGCTGCCGGGCACGCCGTAAATTCATAATAAATAGGCTTGTCGGTTTCATAAGGCGCAATCGACATCTCATAATCGTGCCATTTGTCGCAGCCGCTTTTCGCACGAACAAATGCCTTGTACATCAGCTTCCGCCAGAACGGCTTGTTGCAGTCCACAAATTTCAGCTTGCGGAAAGTCGGAAGAATCAGATTTTCCTCCATCTCTTCGATTTCACGGAACGATGTGACGGCTTTGCAGACCACATAATAGCTCATGATGGCGATGCAGTCGTAGGTGCCGCCTACGCCGTTGTGGAAGTTCTTTTTGCCGCCCAAGTCGGTGCGCCAGTCGGAGAGAAAGACCGCGTACTGCCGCTGCACCTGTTCCCAAACCGTCTCCCGCTCCGCTTCCGGGTAGTGCAGGGCGATTTTTGCCCGTATCTCCTTCTTGCAGGGCTTTGAATACAGCACATGGCTTTTGTGGTCGAATAGAAGCTCGTTGTCCTTCATCTGATTGCCTCCCTCCTTGTTCTTTCTTGCGTGCATGAGACCATCTCAGATTTAACCCGCTTTTCGGCAGACAAACCATGCCATGCTTTTCAGGTTTCCCATGTCCGCATCCGTATACATTCCATCCAGCCGTGCTTTCAGACTGGAAACCGCCTCATAGGGCGGTGTGAAAAAACCTGTCTTTTCATAAACATGCCGGACAAACCAATCCGTCCGCTTGTGCTCGCCCATCACATAAAAGCAGCCGCAGAATGTCCCGCCGGGTCTCAAAACCCGGAAAACCTCCCGATAAGCGGCTTCCTTGTCCGGGAAAGCGTGAAAACCGTTCAGCGACAAAACGATGTCGAAAGTATCGTCTTCATAGGGAAGCGCCCCCACATCCCCTTGCCGGAAGGACACGTTTTTCAGGTGCAGGCGGTCGGCTTTTTCCTGCGCCTGCGACATCATGTCCGGCGAGTAATCCAGACAGGTGATGTCCGCCTGCGGCAGCGTCTGATAAACGGGCATGGTCAGAATGCCCGTTCCCACCGGTACCTCCAGCAGCTTGCCGGAGAAATGCTCCGGAATACCGGACATTGCCTTTTCCAGATAGGCGTCGTTTTCCGCCTTATTCATAGCCCATACCAAGCGGCACACCGCTTTCCCGCTCAGAGTAGAGCAGGTGATCATGCCGTCATAAAAACTGTTTCCGCCTGTCAGCCGATAGGCACTGCGAATGGCTTCTTTTCGTTCCATGGCCTTCCCTCCGTGTTTCAATCATCACACGACCGTTTCCGATCTCATTTTTTCAAAATGTCCACGATTTTCGCAAAGTCCTCCTTTGCCTCCTTGAAGATCGGCAGCATACAGTAGCAATGCACCATCTTCGGGCGGGCGGACACCGTATAGGGGACATTTGCCCGTTTACAGGCTTCCTCAAAGTCCGGCAATGCGCCGTAGAGCACCTCGTCGGCAGAATAGAAGAAGTGAATATCGCCTACGCCGGTAAAATCTCCCCGGGAGCCGGAGAGCATATAGTCCGGTACATTCTTGCAGCCATGCCGCATGAATTTCTCCACCGTTACCATGAAGGCATAGTCGATGGCGACGTCCCTTTCATTCAGTGCCTGCATCCGCGCCCTTTCCGCATCGTTCCACGGAACCTCGCCGGGAGATACGGCAACGATATGCCTCGGCTGCGGCAGCGGTTCAGGCTGCGCGTTGTTGTGCGCCGCGATCCCCAAAGCCAGCGCACCGCCGGAGGAAAAGCCACAGGTACTGATATTTCCGCCGCCATACAGCCCAATCATTTTCCGGTAACATTCGTAAACCATCGCATAGGTTTCGGTGATACAATACTCCATGCAGAGGGGATAAAACGGGAACCACACATCACAGCCGGTCTCGCGGCACAGCTTACGCATCACGGGCAGGTCACCCTTGTCCGGGCCGATCACCATACCGCCGCCGAAAAAATAAAGAATCGCGCGCTCGGACGGCTTCGGATGCTCTCGCACGATCAGGCAGGGAAAGCCGTTTACCGCGATCGTTTCATAATATGCCTTGCGGTCGGTGGGCGTAAAAACGCCACGATGCCGGTTCTGCTTTTCAATTTCCTTTCGCAGTGCATCCTCCGGCAAGGCGAACGCCTTTTTCGCGCCGGAGAGCTTGTATACGCTGCGTAAGATAGATGCAAAGATACTCATGATTTAGTCCCCTCATTTCCACGCCGTAATGCAGAGCCAGCTTTTCTTTTTGTGTATCTGCACCTCATGAAAGCCCGCCTGCTCCAGATACGTCTTCAGCTCGGCGTCCTTGTAGATGGTCATGCCGCCGATGATCTCCGTCCACTTCTTGTCCTTGTCCGTATCGCCGCTGCTCTCGTTGCAGATGAGTAATGTCCCGCTGGGCTTCAGCACCCGATAGACCTCCCGGAAGCACCGGGGCAGATCGGGCCAGAAATAGACGGTTTCAAAGGCCGTTACCGCATCGAACCAGTCGCCTGCAAAGATCATATTCGCCACGCTGCCTTGCAGAACGGTGCAGCGGCCCTCCGCGATGGCGGCGTTGTTGACCTTTTTCGACTTCTCCACACTGACGGGCGAATAGTCGATGCCCTTGACGACGCCCCGCGGGCATTTTTTCAGCAGTTTCTTGATGTTCGCCCCGCCGCCGCAGCCGCAGTCCAACACCTTGGCGTCCGGAGTAAGCTCCAAAAAGCGAAGTCCCCACCGTGCCACAGGACTGTGCCCCAGGTTCATCATAGCGACCATGATTTTTCCGCCAAGCCCCACAGGCTTTCTGGTGTTCTCAAAAAATGACATCTTATCACACCTCCGATTTCACACATTCCGCATAGGTCAGCGGGAAGGACGCCTTTAGAACAGCGCTTTTCCGCACCGCCCAGCCGTTTTGCCGTAGGAAGCGCAGGTATTCCTCGCTCGTCCACTTGCTGCGGAGAGGGAAGCCTGCCATCCTCATAAAAAATGCCCTGACCATGCCGGAAAAAGAGTTTCCGGCATGGGTGAAGGTCGGCGCGATGAGCACACCGTCCTCTTTCAGCACCCGGCGGATCTCGGCAAGGGCCTTCTCCGGCTGCGGCACGATGTGCAGTGCGTTGGACACAATCACCACGTCGAAGGATTTGTTCGCATAGGGCAGGCGGAACATATCCTGCACGGAGAAGTGCAGCTTTGCCGAGCGATTATCCCGCTTTGCTTCGGCGATCATCTCTGCGGAGGCGTCCGTCGCCTCGATGTGCGCCGCCGCGTTTACGATGTGTTTTGCGATCAATCCCGTGCCGGTCGCCAGCTCCAACACCGTCTTGGCTTTTACAACCGGCCGGATCAGTGCATACATCTCGTCATATGCCGCCCGATCCTTTCGCATAAAGCGGTCGTACCGACCGGCATTTTTGTCCCAGAAATTCTTGTGTTTTCGCATCGCTGTCATTCCCTTCGGTGTTAGATTCACCTAACTAATACGCGCAATTTTGCGGTTAGAGTTCGCTAACCGATGCATCTTGGAAAAGCCGCATTTCTGCGGCCTTTCGGCTTATTCAAATAGCTCCCTGCAAGCGCCGCACACCAGCGTTTCCAGCACCTGCGGGTACATTTCCCCGATCTGCCCCTTGTGGGAGACGGTCAAGATCAGTCCCCGTACCGTCGCGGCAGCCAAGGAAACGCCGCGATTCGGCACGAGATCATATTTCTCCAAAAGCTGGCGGATGTGTGTCTCGTCATCGTGGTAGTGGATATTTTTGATGTCCTCCGGCAATCTCTGCAAAAGCAGCTTCGCATCGTTTTCGATGAAAACCATGTCGCCGGTATCAGACAGCCGCCGGCAAACGGCAAGGACAGCCTTTGCCGCACGTTCCGACGGCGGTAAGCTGTCAGCTTCGCCCAGTACTCGGTCGGCTACTCCATAAAGCTCGGAGTGAATGTTCTCCAAAACCGCGAAAAATAGCATCTCCTTGGATTCGTAGAATTTATAGAACGAGCCTTTTGCAATGCCGACCGCCTTTGTCAGCTGATCCACGGAGGTTTTCTTCATCCCCAGCGTGACAGCACAATGTCTCGTTTCCTTCAGCAACGCCTTGCGGAGCTGCGCGGTCTCGTAATCGGTAAAAGCCAAGGCTGTGCCTCCTCAAATATGACCATTTTGGATCTTCTGGTCATATTGTACCGCGCTTCTTTCTGGTTTGCAAGAGGTGCGGAGAAAAACTTGCTAATCAAAAGGAGGCAGTGTTGCAGAAAGAGACGATAGAATTCCGGTAATCGTTGTCGCCGCGGTAAAAAACCGGAGCGTAAAAGGGCTCGGACCGAAGCATCCAAACGTTGCGTTCTGATGCCCATTTTGTTTCATATTGCACAGATGGGGTGATTGCAAGGAGAAGAACAGAAATTCACACAACATGAATGACGTATTCACATAATACTACTACTTTTGCACTATCATTAACGTTCGATCTTGCATCGATCCGTTTTAAGGTGAGACCTTTTAAGTTGCTCCGTACTCCTTCGCCGCATGATCATCTGCCGCGCCTGCCGTTCTTCTTCTGCATCCTCTCCAAGCAGACGAGACGCTTTCTGCTTGGCGCTGAGCAGCATAATAAGAGATGGCCTCTCATGTATGGCATCCTCCAACTGCTGTTCTGCTGCCTTTTCCTGCGTAGGACGGATGGCCTGCCGTGCTTTGTACAGCTCCATCGGGTCAAAATCCGCAGCCCGCTCTTTCAGCTCTGCGTATTCAGCCAATGCCTTATTCAGTTCGGAAGAAAATTTTTGCTCCCGTGCCTCCAGCTTTTTCAAGCCAGTTTCCATAGTGGCAATATCCTTGCGGAACGTCTCCGCGCCTGCATCCTCTGCATACTCAAATCTTTGCAAAAGAAGCGCCTTTTCGGAACGCAGCTTCTCCAATTCTTCCGTCAGCTCGGCAATGCGGACAGCCAGCGCCTTGTGTCGCTTCACGCGATATACTGGCAATTCCTTTTTCTCAGCAATCAGTGCTTTGCGCTCCTTGCTCTTTTCCTTGATCTGCTGTACCAGACCGGTGCAACGCTCCAGCTCCGGTTTTCATACGGCAAGAGATTTTTGAATATGCGCTTTGCCGCTGCGAATATGAGAGAGCTGATAACAGAAAATCAGCACACGGCTGCGCAGTTTCTCCAGTCCCTCCGCAATAGCGGGAACAGTACGGGCGACCAGTGCGGCCAGCTTCTTGATTTCTGCTTTTAGTTCCCGCAGCAGTGCATTGTCTGCCTTGATCTGCCGGTTTAGTTCGCAGCGGTCGGAGATGATTCCCTTGCGTTCCAACGTCTGTGCTGCCACACCCTCGTGGATGGTAGGAATCTCGTCAATACCCCGCGCGGCGTTGCTGCGGTGGTCAATGCGCTCCTCCCGCCCGGCGCGTTCCAGATAACGGTTGGACACGTCAGCCCATGTTGCCCGCCATGTCAAAAGCTGTTCTTCACTGTTCCAGCGTTCGGAGATGGGATTCTGTCTGCCGTACCGGGTGCTTTTGGGATGCTTGTCAGCCCGGACAAGCTCCTGCGCCTCGGCAGCAGACGGCGTCATATACACCTTCTTTTTGCCAACCTTGTAGGGATATTGCTTCTCCCAGCCATCGGCCTGCGCTGTCTTGAACTCGGCAGCGGTGAAGCCGCGTTCCTCGCCGTTTTTCATACAGAGGTATTCTTTCTCGGTCTTGTACTGCCACTTGCCTCGTTCATCCAGCGGGCGCACCGTCAGCAGAATGTGGGCATGAGGATTGTGACCATCGGTGTCATGGATGGCAGCATCAGCACACATCCCGTCTGATACGAACTGCTCCCGGATAAATTCTTGCAGCAACTCGATCTGTTCTTTACGGCTCAGCTCTATGGGCAGGGCAACGACAAATTCCCGTGCCAACCGGCTGTCCTTGGCTGTCTCAACTTCTTCCACGGCGTTCCATAGCTGCTCCCGGTTTTTCCATTCAGGCGGTGCCATTGCGGGGAGGAAAACTTCCTGCCAGACGAGTCCCTGTTTTTTCGTATAGTCGTGCTGTATCCCGTCGTAATCATTGTAGAGACGGGAACAGCTCAAATAAGCGGAGGCGACCACAGCGGAGCGCCCTGCACCCCGGCTGACCACCTTCGTTTCCAGATGGTAAATCGCCATGTCTTATTCACCTCGTTCTTTCTTTTTTCTGTTTCTTTTTCGTAAAAGAGAAAATGGACGGGCAGGATGCCCGTCCATTTCTGCGGCAAAGCTGCCGGTGGCAGGTTTGCGCAGGCGGTTGGAAAAATAGCGTCGGTTGAAGCGACGGTATTTGCCCAATCGCGTAGACGATGACAGCAGCACTCGCAGGTGCTGTGGCATTGTCTGTCGCTTTCCGCAGAAAGCGACATCCCCCTCGCAGAGCGCACGATGCCGCAAGGCATACCACCGCCGCAAAAGGGCTCCCACAAAGTCGTTGACTTTGTGGGAAAAGGAGGCACAACGGAATGGATGAGACCTGCCGCTTGCGGCGGGGCGAAGGATATGGAGTTTGCGCCGACGCGGTGGTGAATAAGTGTGCCCCTTAGTATAAGTACACTAAGGGATACGGACAGCTTCGCTGTCAAAGATCTCCGGGCAACAGGCTCCCATCGACAAAAACCGGTCATGGAATTACACTTAAAATCAATGCAGGATTATGGACGGGTGCGCCCTTGGGACAGCGGATTTTTTTAAGCTGCATACCTGTTGTTGAGTCAGTCCATCCTTACTGGACATGGGAACTGTCCAGCTTCATAAACCGGGACTTTACCACCTCCGCCGGATAATCGTCTCCGGCAATGCGGATGACTTTGCGGGCAGAACACACAATATCCACGATCAGATCAACGATCTCGTCAAGCTGCTCACGGTCGATATGGCGGTCTTGCACCAGATAGCTGTACTCGATGTTATCCAAAATCACTTCACGATAACATTCTCTGGCTCCCATCCGATCTGTTCCCATCCTTGCCCCTGTGGGGGTAGGGGGATTTGATTGGATAGGATTTGATAGTTCAGTATTTGATAAATCAATCGTTGTTTGATTAGTATTTAATTGTGCGGGTTTTTCCGTACACGGTTCCGCCGTATCCGGGATACCCATATCCGGGTTTTCCGTATATGGCTTTGTCGTACCCGGTAAAGGCGTACATGGGCTTGACGGCGGCTCACACGGAGGCATTTCGTAAATGACATACTCGGTATCCGTGATCTTGCCTTTTTCATCTCGAAGCTGGGTGCGTCGGATATATCCGTGGGTTTCCAGCTCCTTCAAGGCCGCACCGATGCTGTCCACACTTTCCCGGCAGATCGCTGCAAGGCCTCTGGTGGTGTAATTCCACTCGTCAGGGAGCGACAGCATCATGGACAGCAGCCCTTTGGATTTCAGGGTCAGCGTCCGTTCTTTCAAGTGATGGTTCGACATGACCGTATAATCACGGGTCTTTTCAATACGAAAAACAGCCATCTTCGCACCTCCTTCCTGTGAAAATAAAAAAAGTGTTGATTTTGAGCGTTTTATCCCTCTGTATGCCTCCATAGTCTCCCGTATGGAAAAACATCCACGCCCTGTTCACAACGCAAGCCACAGAGGAAGAAACAGAAGATATTCCGCTGATTTTGATACAGTTTTCAGTCGGATATCTCTCACGATCTTTATGGTCATAGTGGAGATCACCGGAAAGCACCTTCGCATGGTTGCGGATTTTGATGTGCCCCTTTTCCTGATTTTCCAAAGCCTTGCTGTATCCGGAATCCGTCAGGAACAGACGCATTTTCTCACCCTTCCAGCCAACAGGCGAGTCATGGGGAAGAACATCAAAGACGATCATGTGCCTGGTCGCCGGGTCGAACCGCTCCAAAGCCATAATGTCATGGCCGGATAACTTCTGTGCCCCGGATCGCTGCCGGGCTTCTGCCAGCATTTCCCCGATGGTGTGGGCTTTCTCCGGCAGATGGTATTCGGTCTGCACCTTGCGGATCAAATCCATGCACTCCTGCTCTGACAGGGGACGGAGCTTGTCCAGAAGGCTTTCCGCTGTTTCTTTCGTTGCCGAGTTCGGCGCATAGCGCCAAGTCATGTAAATCTTATTCAGGGCGGCGTTCTGATTGGTACTTTCAATCTGAAACACCATCCTCATTTCTGCTTCTGTCAGTTTCATTGCCAGCCTCCTTTACCAGCCTCCTTTATAGGTATAAAAAACGCCATAGGTTTTCAATGCCTATGGCGGTGTGGGTATAGGAAAAGGGCACTGATATTTGCATATCAACGCCCTTTGAGCCTGTCAGTATTTGATTGTTTCGACTTCGCACCGTGTTTGCACTATGAAAAACATTGATTTTACTGACTTCTACAATGTTTTCTTATCTGGTGCTACCATTCTGCCGCTGGCTTTTTTGCGGCTTCCAAAGCCAAAGGCTCTTTTCGGTCAGCAGAAAATTACGGCGCAGAGGGCTTTTCCAGCTGTGCGACGAAATCGCGCAGCTGCTGCTCTGTCGTGAGGGAAACACCGCTCTGGATAATGGACTCCTGCAGGAACTTCGGCAGGGTAGCGAAATACTCCTGCATTTTTTCCGAAAAATTGCTGGGATAGGCCATGGGATGCGTCTCCTTTCTCAGTTGTCAATCAGGACAACCGGCTTAATCAGGTCGGCGGGCTTTTCTTTCATCAGCATTAGCGCTTTCTCGATTTTCTCAAATCCGTGGAATACGTGTGTGATCAGCGGAGCGGTGTCCAATCGTCCGGTTTCCATCAGCGCGGCGAGTTTTTCCATGCGCAGGCGTCCGCCGGGCATCAGACCGCCCGCAAGGGTTTTGTGGCCCATGCCGCAGCCCCATTCCGCCCTGGGGATGGAGATGGATTCCCCTTCGCCGAGATAGTTGACGTTGCCGATGATCCCTCCGGGCCGAATGGCTTTTACCGCGGCGGCAAACGTTTCGTTGCCGCCGCCGGCGACGATAACCCGGTCGACGCCGCGGCCGCCGGTCAGCTGCAAAGTCTGCTCACAGATCGGGCCGTCCTTATAGTTGATGATGTCCGTTGCGCCGTACGCTTTGGCAGCGGAAACGCATGCCGGGCGCGATCCGACCGCCAGAATGCGGGCAGCGCCGCGCAGCGCGGCACCGGCAACGGCCATCAGGCCGACCGGCCCGATCCCGATAACGAGCACCGTGTCGCCAAACTGGATGTCGGCCAGTTCCGCGCCGTGGAATCCGGTGGGAACCATATCGCTGAGCATACACGCGGCGGCCGGGTCGAGCCGGTCCGGAAGACGGGCAAGATTGCCGTCGGCGTCATTTACGTGAAAGACTTCCCCGAAAACGCCGTCTTTAAAATTCGAAAATTTCCATCCGGCCAGCATGCCGCCGGAATGCATCGCGTAGCCGCCCTGCGATTCCAGCGCGTTCCAGTCCGGCGTAATGGCCGGCACAATCACGCGGTCGCCTTTTCGAAAATCCTTCACCAGCGCGCCGGTTTCGACGACTTCGCCGACCGCTTCGTGTCCCAAAATCATGTCATGGCGCTCTCCGAGCGCACCTTCCCATACGGTGTGGATGTCCGAGGTGCACGGCGCGATGGCAATCGGGCGAACCAGCGCGTCGAGCGGCCCGATGGCAGGCGGTGCTTTTTCAATCCATCCGGCCTTTCCGATTCCCAGCATTGCAAACCCTTTCATTTGTGGTTCCTCCTTTAAAATGGCAATGTTATGCTTGTTTTTTCCAAAAAGGAACCGGTTCATACATGGTGCGCCGGATAAAATGGGATGTCAGCCGAAAATCGGACAGCCTTATTGCCGGTTCAGCCGGTGCGAACGGCGCGTTCCCGGTACGACACGGTCATGCTTCGGTGTGCCGGAGCGGCGCATAAAAAGGCGGAAGGCAGCTGCCATGTCCTTCCGCGTGCGATTTGGGATTATGCATGCTGTTCCAGGAGAAGCGGATCCTCCTCGATGTAGAGCAGTTCCGCAGTTTGCTGGCACTGGATGAGCTGCTGCTTGACTGCTTCCAGCTCGCGGATTGCGTCCGTTACCGTGTTGAACAGATGAGAATATCCTTTTGTGATGGCTTCCATTTTTTAATTGCCTCCTTTTTTGTTGGGGTGCTGTTTGCTTCCCGTACTCCTACTATAGCGGATTCGGACGAAAAATTTTGTCGAAACGGGAGAGATTGCCCAGCGTTTTGGAGGAACCACGGAAAACGCAAGATATTGTCGGCCTTTTGGGCGTTTTTCGGTCAATTCGGGAATATCTTGGGGAGAACATCTTCTCAAAACCGCCCTATAAAGAGAAAAAAATTTAAAAATTTTTCCGCATCAAAAAGCCCGCCGAATTTTCGGCGGGCTTTTGTCCGGATTTCTGCCGTTCGCATCCGTCCGGGCGATTCAGGGGCGCATGGACGGGTTAGCGCTCCAGCAGCGGACGCAGCCGGGTGGCGTAGTCCGAATGGATGGTGTGATAGATGAGATCGTGCCCCTTCTGGTTCGGGTGAATGCCGTCCTCACACAGCAGCGCGCTGTAATTGCGGTCCAGCAGGAATGCACTGCGGATATCGACCATGGGCACCTGCTCTTTGAGCGCCAGACGGCAGACCGTCATATTGTAAAGCTCATGATAGCGGTAGATACGATGGACGTCGCCGAGCCAGCGCAGAATGTTGTCGGCATTCAGGCCTTGGGAAATCCAGTGAAAGTAGCGGACAGGCTCGATGGGGGGCAGCGAAAGCAGAACCGGCCGCCCGCCTTTCTTGCGAATTTCTTCAAATATATTGATATAGCGCTGCTCAAATTCTTTCAGCGGCGTTTTCGGAAGGTGCACGCCGTCCGGGTCGGCAGAAATTTCTGCCCAGTTAAAATCGCAGTCATTGCCGCCGAATTCCAGAATCACGCAGTCATAGCCGCAAAGTTCCTCCGCGTGCCGGCGGATCAGCTCCTGACCTTTGGAGATGGTGCATCCGAATTTGGAATAGTTGGTGACCGGGACGCTGGTTGTACTGCAAAACAGATTGGCAAAGCTGTCCTTCAGGGACTGATATTTCCTGCGGGCTGCGTCAAACACAACACCCTTGCTGACGGAATCTCCGAAAATACAGATCGAAGGCATGCTCCCACTTCCTTTGTTATTTATTATTAATGCATTAATGTAGTTTTAAATATTATATTACGTGGTTTTTACAATGTCAATATGTTGTTGACAATTTTTAGCGCTCTTTTTATAATGAAAATAGAAAAAGCCTACGGTGGTCCGGCTTTCGGATTGTCTGGCTGCTTTTTGATTGAATGTTGGAGGGACAATAGGATGCAGGAATTGGATCAGCTAAAGGAAGCGCTTTGCAAGCAGCGCCCGGTCGACTGGGAAGAGCTGCCGGATCTGGATCTCTATATGGATCAGGTGATTACGTATATGCCGCGTCAGCAAATTGTTCCCGGTGCAGACGATCAGCTGACATCATCCATGATTAACAATTATATCAAGGAAGGCCTGCTCAAAAGAACCAAGGGCAAGAAGTATTCCCGCGAGCACCTGGCGTATCTGACGGCGATTTGTATGCTCAAACGGGTGCTTTCCGTGAAGGATACGAATCTTTTGCTCAAGCGGGAAATCGGGGACGGCGCAATCGAGGCGTTTTATGAGAAATATCTCGATGTGCTCGATGCTTCCGTCAAAACAGCAGCCGGACAGCTGCCGGAAATGCCCGATGCAGAGGCGCTTTCCGACGCGGCGCTGCGGTTTGCCGTGGCGAGTTATGCCAACAAGCTGGCCTGTGAGCGGATTCTGGATTTGCTCCGGGCGGAAACGGAAGAGTCGGCGCCTGCCAAATCCGGAAAAGAAAAATGAGTGCGGCGCAGAGCCTTTGACGGCGGTCAGCTTTTACGCTTTTACACTTAAAAACAGGAGGGTGCGCCCGGCGCGTTTTGCGCTTGACGATTCAGAAACGAGGGGATCATGTTGCTGGAGTTATGGGATTTGTTTTGGACGTTTGCAAAAATCGGGGTGATGACCTTTGGCGGCGGCATTGCGATGCTGCCGATTTTGCAGCGGGAAATTGTGGAAAAACGAAATTGGGCAACCGAAGACGAGCTGATGGACTACTACGCGATCGGGCAGTGTACGCCCGGCATTATAGCCGTCAACACGGCAACCTTTATCGGGAATAAACAAAAAGGTGTGTTTGGCGGCATTTTTGCGACCTTTGGCGTGGTGTTTCCGTCCCTGGTGATTATTACGGCGATTGCGGCGTTTCTGCGGAATTTTGCGGATCTGGAGGTCGTGCAGAACGCATTTGCCGGAATTCGCGCCTGCGTGTGCGTGCTGGTGCTCAATGCGGTGATCAAATTGTGGAAAAAATCGGTGGTGGATAAGCCCACGCTGCTGATTTTCTGTGCGGTCTTTCTCGGTTCGCTGCTGACGGCCTGGACGCCGGTGATTTTTGTTGCGCTGGCGGCAGCCGCCGGAATTCTGGTGCATCTGATCGGAGGGAAGCGCGCATGATTTATCTTCGGCTTTTCTGGGAATTTTTCCAGGCAGGACTCTTTGCGATTGGCGGCGGCATGGCGACGCTGCCGTTCCTTTATGATATTTCCGACCGCACCGGCTGGTATACGCACGCGCAGCTTGCGGATATGATTGCCGTTTCAGAATCGACGCCCGGCCCGGTCGGCGTCAATATGGCGACCTATGTCGGGTTTACTTCGGGCGGCGTGCTCGGTGCAGGGATTGCAACGCTGGGGCTGGTGGCGCCTTCGATCATTGTCATTTTGATGATTGCCGGCTTTTTAAAGGCGTTTCGGGAAAACCGCTTTGTCAACAGCGCGTTTTACGGGCTGCGTCCGGCGTCCGTGGGACTCATCGCCGCCGCTGTCGTGCCGATTTTCCAGATTTCTATTTTGAATTTGGAGACGTTTTCGATCACGCACGAGATTTTGCAGCTTTTCCAGTGGCCTTATTTGCTGCTTGCCGTTCTGGTGTTTTTCCTGATGCGGAAATTTTCCAAAATTCACCCGATTGTGTTTATCGGGGCTTCTGCTGTGGCGGGAATTGTTTTCGGCTTGACCGGCCTTTCCTGAGCGTTTCCGACAGAAAAGAATTGACGCGCGCGGGTTGGCGTGTTAGGATAGGATTATCACCAGGAAAACGATTTTCTTGCAAAAAAAAACAGGCGCTGTCATGCGCGGATTTTGCAAGGAGAATTTCCAAAAATCAGGAAAAGAGGAGCTTTAGAATGCAGGCGTTTGAATTTCAGAAATACCGTCCGTATATCGGACACACAGACCAGCTGTTTTTCCTGCGGGAGGTGATCGGAACGCAGGGCCGGGCAAACGGCATGCGTATGATCGAAGCGGATAACGGAGCCGGACTGCAGTTTACCATCTTGCCGGACCGGTGCCTCGATCTCTATCAGGTGAAATTTATGGGCCGGAACCTCAACTATATTGCGCCGGTCGGCATGTCCGCACCGAGCCATTTTGACGAGGATCGGTTCCTCAAGAACTTTTTCGCAGGCTTTTTGAGCACCTGCGGGCTTTCGAACATCGGCCTGCCCAGCGAGGATGAAGGAGAAACGTTCGAGCAGCACGGCACGGTGGGCAATATTCCGGCCGAAGAGGTCAGCGCGCGCGTGGAATTTGAAAACGGCACGCCGGTTCTGAAGATTTCCGGCCTTGTGCGGCAGGCGTCGCTCTACAGCACCAAGCTGCTTTTGCGCCGGGAGTATACCTGCGTGTATGGCTCCAATGAGCTGCGCTTTACGGATACCATCGTCAATGAGGATTACAAGGCTGTGCCGTATATGCTGCTGTATCATATGAATATGGGATTCCCGCTGTTGAGCGAGCACGCCAAACTGCTGCTGCCCAGCCGCAAGCAGACGCCGCGCACCGCGCATGCGGCAACGGCGCTGGAGCGCTGGAGTGAAGTGCTTCCGCCGCAGGAAACCTTTGAAGAGATGTGCTATTATCACGAGATGGAAAAAGACGCGGACGGCAAGGTGACCTATGGGGTTGAAAATCCGGAAATCGGAACCCGCCTGGAAATCACCTATGACGGCAACCTGCTGGATCATTTTGTACAGTGGAAGATGTACGGACGCGGGGAGTATGTCACCGGGCTGGAGCCTGCGAACGCCTCCATCGAAGGGCGGCATGCAGCGCGGGAAGACGGCAGTCTGAAACTCCTTCCGGCGGGGGGAAACGTCGCCGTGCCGTTTGTGATCCGCCTGTCGACGCTGTAAGCGCGATTTTTGGGCGACGCGTTCGCGCGCATGCGTTGCGTCGGGTCCGCAAGACCTGGAGAGCGCAGCGCGCCGTCTTTGCACCGGAGATTCCGGTCGGTTCGTTTTCGAAATTTTTGCACGAAAACCCGCCGATTCCCACATGCGTAATCCGATTGGAGTTTGCCAACCGGAAACTGCCGGGCGCTGCGGATGCATCCGGGCGGACAGCCGCCATCGCGCCAGAAAAAAACACCCAAAGGCTGCCGGCTTCTTCGAGCCGGCGGCCTTTTTGCAGCTTTTTTGCGCCTCGTTTTCGGTCTGCTCCTTTAAAAAACGGTTGCGGAAAAGCCGGTTGCGCTGCGGCGCGGCGTTCTTTCTGCACGCGGATCGGGCTGCCGGTCTTACTGCCGGAGAGCCGGTACAGCGTCTGCTTAGCAAGGGGTTCCGCGCCGAGCACGCTTTCCGAATCCGCTGCGGCACCGTTTCCTGTAAAAGACGCAGGAGCCATTTGCCGCGGGGCAAAGACCATTGTCTCGAAAACGATCGGTGCAAATGACAGATCGTCCGGGTTTTGCAAGGACTTCTCCGCCGGATGTCGGTTCCGGCTTCGCCGTTTTTGCGGCGGTTCGGCAGAAAATGTGTTTGTTTTGCACAAAATCCATGGGAATCCGAAAAAAGGCTTTGCTTTTTCTGGATTTGCTTTTCGGCCTGATTTACGGTATACTATATGATATCAAAATGATATCAAAGAATGCAAAAAAACGGCGAAGCCGCTGAAGGAGGCTGCTTATTGATGGAACTGATACAGCAGGGAGTCTATTGGGTAGACGGCAAGCTGGTACCCGCGCAGGGAGCCGGCCTTTCCGCACCGGATGAGGCGCGGGAAAAGACGATTGCCTATTCTGTGCTGCGTGCCCATGACCGCTCGAAGGACAAAAAGAAAATGCGCATCAAATTCGACGCGCTGATCTCGCATGATATTACGTATGTCGGCATCATCCAGACCGCACGTGCAAGCGGGCTTCGGCAATTTCCGGTTCCGTATGCCATGACAAACTGCCACAACAGCCTCTGCGCAGTCGGCGGAACCATTAACGAAGATGACCACGCGTTCGGCCTTTCTGCAGCCAAAAAATACGGCGGAATCTATGTCCCGGCCAATCAGGCGGTGATTCACCAGTACGCACGCGAAGCGCTGGCTTTTTGCGGCGGTATGATCCTCGGCTCCGACAGCCACACGCGCTACGGCTGCTACGGCACGATGGGCGTCGGGGAGGGCGGACCGGAGCTTGTCAAGCAATTGCTCTCCAATACCTATGACGTGGACGCGCCGGAGGTGATCGCCGTCTATCTCGAGGGCGCACCGCGCCACGGCATCGGCCCGCACGACGTGGCGATTGCCCTGTGCGGCGCCGTGTTCCAAAATGGGTTTGTGAAAAACAAGGTGCTCGAATTTGTCGGACCGGGGGTTGCGAACCTCTCGATGGATTTCCGTATCGGCATCGACGTCATGACCACAGAAACCACCTGCCTGAGCTCCATTTGGGAGACAGACGAAACCGTGCGCGATTACTACCGCGAGGTGGGACGTCCGGACGCATACCGTGCGCTTTCGCCGGAAAACGGCGCATATTACGACGGCGCGGTGAAGATCGATCTCTCCAAAATCGAGAGCATGATTGCGCTGCCGTTCCATCCCTCCAATGCGTATACGATCCACGAGTTGCTGGAACACCCGCAGGAAATTCTGCACACGGTCGAAGAAGCGTGCGAAAAGAATTTCGGCGGCAAAGTCCATCTCAATCTGACCGAAAAAATCGTCGGCGGCAAGGTGATGGCGGATCAGGGCGTCATCGTCGGATGTTCCGGCGGCATGTATGAAAACCTCGTGGAGGCGGCCGCGATTCTGGACGGCGGCTCCATCGGAAACGGTTATTTCGACCTCTCGATCTATCCGTCCTCTTCGCCGATCGCGATGGCGATTACAAAGGACGGCACGGCAGCCAAGCTGATGGAAGCAGGCGCGGTAATAAAGCCGGCGTTCTGCGGCCCTTGCTTCGGCGCAGGCGACACGCCGGCGCACGGCGGGCTCTCCATCCGCCACGCAACGCGCAACTTCCCGAACCGCGAGGGCTCCAAGCCCGGACAGGGTCAGATCTCCGGCGTTGCCCTGATGGATGCACGCTCCATTGCGGCGACTGCGGCAAACGGCGGCGCGCTGACGGCGGCGACCGATCTCGACTATACGGTGCCAAAGATGCACTACCACTACGACGGCAGCATCTACGAAAAACGCTGCTACTACGGGTTCGGAAAGGCGGATCCTTCGGCAGAGCTGAAACTCGGGCCGAACATCACCGACTGGCCGAAAATGTACGCACTTGAGGACAATCTGCTGCTTAAGCTTGCGGCGGTCATTCAGGATGACGTCACGACGACGGACGAGTTGATTCCCTCCGGCGAGACGTCCTCTTACCGTTCGAATCCTTTAAAACTTTCGGAATTTGCGCTTTCGCGCCGGGTACCGGAGTATGTCGGACGCAGCAAGGCGGTGCGTGCGCTGGAGACAGAGCGCCGCGCGGGCAATATTCCGCAGGAAATGCTCGATGCGCTCGCTAAGGTAGGCGCGGCGGAGCTTGCCGGCAAAACGGCCTACGGTTCCTGCGTGTTCGCCAAAAAGCCCGGAGACGGTTCTGCAAGAGAGCAGGCGGCTTCCTGCCAGAAAGTTCTGGGCGGCTACGCCAACATCTGCTATGAATTTGCGACGAAGCGGTACCGTTCCAACTGTATCAACTGGGGCATCCTGCCCTTTACGATTGAGAAAGACACGCCGTTCCCCTATGCACCCGGCGACTTTGTCTTTGTACCCGGCATCCGCGAAGCAATCCGCGACGGCAGGGAGACCATTCCGGCCAAGGTTATTGCTGCGGACGGTGTTCACGACATCACCCTCTATGTCAAGGGCCTGACCGAGGACGAAAAGACGATCATCCTCGAAGGCTGCCTGATGAACTACTACGCGGCGGGACACGGCGCGGAAAAATAAAGAAGCAGGAGGAAAACCGGTTATGAAACCCATTCAAATGACAACCCCGCTGGTGGAGATGGACGGAGACGAGATGACCCGGATTCTCTGGAAGATGATCAAAGAGGAACTCATCCTTCCGTTTGTCGACCTGAAGAGTGAATATTACGACCTGGGTCTTCCGGAGCGCGACCGCACCGACGACCAGGTTACGGTGGACGCGGCCAATGCCTGCAGAAAATACGGCGTCGGCGTTAAGTGCGCGACCATCACGCCGAATGTGCAGCGCATGAGCGAATACCACCTGAAAAAAATGTGGAAAAGCCCGAACGGCACCATCCGCAGCATGCTCGACGGAACCGTTTTCCGTGCGCCGATCATCATCGACAGCATCAAGCCGGTCGTCAAGACCTGGAAAAAACCGATTACCATCGCGCGTCACGCCTATGGCGACGTGTACAAGGCGGTGGATATCCGCACCGATGAGCCGGGAACGGCGGAACTGGTGTTCACCGGCAAGAGCGGCAAGGTGATCCGCGAGACGATCCAGGAAATGGACGGCCCGGGCGTTTTGCAGGGCATGCACAATCTGGACGGATCAATCCGTTCGTTTGCACACGCCTGCTTCCAGTATGCGATCGATACGAAGCAGGATGTCTGGTTCAGCACAAAAGATACCATTGCCAAAAAGTACGACGGGCTGTTTAAGGAAATTTTCGCCGAAGTCTTTACGGAATATCAGGCGCGGTTCGAGGAGCTCGGCATTACCTACTTCTACACGCTGATCGACGACGCCGTTGCGCGCGTGATCCGTTCGGAAGGCGGTTACATCTGGGCCTGCAAAAACTATGACGGCGACGTTATGAGCGACATGGTTTCGACGGCATTCGGCAGCCTGGCAATGATGACATCCGTGCTGGTCAGCCCGGACGGCATCTATGAGTACGAAGCGGCGCACGGCACGGTGACCCGCCACTACTACAAATATCTCGAAGGCGAAGAGACCTCGACAAACCCGATGGCGACGATTTTCGCGTGGAGCGGCGCGATGAAAAAGCGCGGAGAACTCGACGGACTTCCGGAACTCGTCAAATTCGGCGAGGAACTCGAGAACGCCAGCCTTGAAACGCTGCAGGACGGCATCATGACGAAGGATCTTGTTGGACTTGCAGAAGGCGTAAAGGCGCAGAGCGTCAATTCCGCACAGTTTATTGCGGCGATCCGCGAACGTCTTGCCAGACGGCTCGGCGCGTAAATTTTGCTTGACAGAATCCGGCGCAGACGGTATACTATGAGAAGAATTGCGTCATGAAGGCGCCGGTTATCTCCAGTTTTTGATTATTTTGTACAGAAATTGCCATGAAGGCATGCAGCACCGCAGAAGCGGGGCCATGTTTTTATGGCTTTTTTTATGCTTTAGCGCCTTTTCGGTGCGGAACGCCGCCAAACGGAACCTCCGGAAGCCGCTTGGCGGATGCAGGTTTTATCCGGATTTCCCGGAAAATTTCAACCCCCTCATAAAAAAACAAAAGGAGTGAACCCCTATGCATATGGCAGACGCCTTACTTTCGCCAGCAGTAGGCGGCGTAATGTGTGCAGTCAGCGCCGGCGCGGTTGCGGTTGCGGCGGCAAAAATCAAAAAAGACCATCTCGATGAAAAGAAAATCCCGATGATGGGCGTGATGGGCGCGTTCGTATTTGCGGCGCAGATGATCAATTTTACGATTCCGGGAACCGGATCGAGCGGCCACATCGGCGGCGGAATTCTCCTGGCGTCGATTTTGGGAGAATTTCCCGGCCTGCTTGCCATCACGGCGGTTTTGCTGATTCAGGCGCTCTTTTTTGCGGACGGCGGACTGTTGGCGCTTGGATGCAATGTGTTTAACATGGGCGTTGTGATGTGCTTGTTGGCGTATCCGCTGCTGTTTAAACCGATTGTCCGCAAGGGCTTTACGAAAAAACGGATTTTTGCAGCATCGATTGTATCGGTCGTTGTCGGGCTGCAGGCGGGTGCGTTCTGCGTGGTGTTGGAGACGCTTGCCTCCGGCGTTACGGAGCTGCCGTTCGGTGCATTTGTCGCGCTGATGCAGCCGATCCATTTGGCAATCGGCGCCGTTGAGGGCGTGATTACCGGCGCAGTGCTCTGCTTTGTCTATCAGATGCGTCCGGAAATTCTCGAGAGCGCTAACGACGGAACCGCGATTGGAAAGTCTGTTTCGATGAAGCGCGTGCTGCTCTCGTTTGCGGTTTTGGCCGTTTTGATCGGCGGCGGGCTTTCACTCGCAGCGTCTTCCAATCCGGATGGGCTGGAATGGTCCATTGCAGGCGTGACCGGCGGCACAGAATTGGAAGCCGAAGGCGGCGTGTACGACGCTGCGGCGGAGCTGCAGCAATCCGTTGCCATTTTGCCGGATTATGATTACCGGAATGCCGGAGAAGACGGCTCCGCAACGGGAACCACGGTTTCCGGACTGGTGGGCGGCGCGATGGTTTTGGCGGTTTCAGGCATTGCCGGCGCGGCGATCTATTGGGTCAAACGGCGCAAAAAGCAGGGCGTTTCCTGAGCCGGCGCGCGGAATCATTTTGAAGCCATCCGGATGCTTTCGGACAGTGACGGATAAGAAAATCCTGAAAAATCCAAGCGGTTGTCCGTTTGCGCGAATTGCGATTCGAACGGGCCTGCAGCGTCAAATGCTGGCCGAAAGGCCGCCGGAGACGGCTGTTTAACCCCCAAATTTTCACAGAAAAAAAGGGACGCGGGGCAAAAGCCCGCGTCCTTCCCGCGTTTTTTTAAAGCTGTTTCTGCACGAAAAGCCGGCTGTTTCGAATAGCGAAAAGGCCGGGAAGCAGCCTGCGCGAGGTGTTGCGAAAGCGCAAGGCTCTGTATGTGCGGGAACGTGCATGCGCTTTTATCACCCGCGCGGTGACCGCCGGACAAACAGGACGGATTGCTGCTTCATGGAGATTTTCTGAACAGTCCAGCCGTACGGTTCGAGATTCTTTTTTTCGGTTAAAAAAGAATGGTTCAGCGCGACACCTGCAAGTTCGGCGATTTCTTCAAAGAAAAGCTGCAGCTGATCCGCGTCCTGCGCGGCAAGATAGGTCCATAGATGCTGATAGTTTGCCGCTTGAAAGGCTCCTTCCTAAGCGGTTTCTTCCGGAATGAGTGCGCGGAATACGGCGTCGCGATCAAAAGCGTCCGCTGCAAAGCCGGGAATTTCTTTCAGCGCCTTGCAAAGGCTGGCGCTGAATCCGGTGAGGATTTTGGCGCAGGCCGCTTCGGAATACGGACAGCTGTTCGTGACGATCAGCGTTGCCAGACTGTGGACGACGAGCCACATATCCCGGAAGTATCGGTCTGCGGCAGCGTCGTCCAGATGATAGGTTTTTTTGAGCGAGCCGCGCACCAGCGCCTGCGTGCGGTGCATTTCGTCGATGGCGCCGTTCTGTGTGCCGCCGTCAAAAAACAGCAGCCGGTAGAGCGCCGGCTCTTCGCGCGCGAATCGGAGGTACTGCATGCCGACGCCCTGAAAGGGAATCCGTTCCTGCAGGCCTTTTTCAAGATATTGTTCATAACGCGCTTCTGCGGCAAGCCGAATTTCGGCCCAGACCTCCTCCATTGTGTGAAAATAGGTGAAAATCGGGCGGGTCGAAACCTGGAGCTTTGCGGCGATTTCCCGCGTGGTGACGGCTTCCGGGCCTTTTTCCCGGACGATTTCCAGCGCGGCGCCGACAATTTCTTCTTTTGTGAATTTGGCTTTTGGCGGCATGGTTTTAAGATCCTTTCTCCAAGATCAGGCTGTATCTTGATTAGAACAATTTTTGGGTTATACAACAAACGATGCATAACATAAATTGAGTTTACCGGTCCTTTCGGCGTTTGTCAAGCGCAGAAAGCCGGCAATCCGTGAGAATGTCAGGGGGACACCATGAAACCGATCGGCGCAATCCAGTTTTCACAGATTCATACGCTCGAGCAGCTTGCGGACGGCAATACAGCGGTGCATTCGCTGCATCCGGCAGTCAAGCTGCTGTCGACGCTTGTTTATATCGGCGCGGTGGTTTCCTTCGGGCGGTATGATCTGGGCGGGCTTTTGCCGATGCTCATGTATCCGTTTTTGTTCATGGCGCTTTCAGAAACGCCCTACCGGCTTCTGCTGAAACGATTTTTGATCGCGCTGCCGTTTGCGGTGTTTGCAGGTGTTTCCAATGTGTTTCTCGACCGCACGCCGGTGCTTTCCCTGGGCGGAATCGCGGTCAGCGGCGGGGCCCTTTCGTTTTTGGTGCTGCTCCTCAAAACGTATCTGACCGTGATGGCAGTGCTTTTACTGGTTTCGACGACAACGCTCGCTTCGCTTTCGGCGCTGCTTTCCAGAATACGGGTTCCCGTCGTCTTTTTGATGCAGCTTTCGATGACCTACCGGTATCTGAGCGTGTTGCTGGAGGAGGCCGGCGCGATGATGACAGCGTATGCGCTGCGGCGCCGCAGCGGCAAGGGAATTTTGCTGCGCAATATGGGCAGTTTTGTCGGGCAGCTTCTGCTTCGGAGCTTTCAGCGCGCGGAACGGGTCTACTGTGCAATGAAGCTGCGCGGGTTTTCCGGCGCAGTAGTTTATACAAAACCGCAGAAATTTCGTCTGCGGGACGGCGTCGCGCTTTGTGCGGTGTGCGGCGGCGCTTTGCTGCTGCGGCTCTTTCCGGTTTCCGAGTGGTTCGGACAAATTGTGATATAGGAGGACGAACGATGATCCAGGCAGACCGGGTTTCTATGTCCTATCCCGATGGGACAAAAGCCCTGCGCAGGCTGTCCTTTTCGGTTCAAAAAGGGGAATCTGTCGCGCTGATCGGCGCAAACGGCGCGGGCAAGTCCTCGCTGCTGCTCGCAATGGTGGGCGTGCTTCCCATTACAGAGGGCTCGCTTGTGCTGGGGGGAATCCGTGTAGAAAAAAAGCAGCTCAAGGCCCTGCGGGAACGGGTATCCCTGCTCTTTCAGAATCCGGACGATCAGCTGTTTATGCCGACCGTTTTCGAGGATGTCGCCTTCGGCCCGCGGCAAATGGGCCTTCCGGAAGCGGAAGTACAGCGCCGGGTCGGGGAGACCCTGTCGCTTCTCGGTGCGGAAAAATTTGCAGATAAGGCGCCGTATCGGCTTTCCGGCGGAGAAAAGCGGACGGCGGCGCTGTGCAGCGTGCTTTCCATGCGGCCGGAGATCCTTTTGATGGATGAGCCGACCTCTTTCCTGGATCCGGGCGCGCGAAGGCGAATGATCCGGATGCTCGGCGCGCTTCCGGAAACCAAACTGATTGCAACGCACGATCTGGATTTTGCACTCGACCTCTGTACGAGGGTGCTTGTGCTGAAAGACGGCGAACTGGCCGCGGACGGTCCGGCGCCGGAAATTTTGCGGAATGAGCCGCTTCTTACCGCCTGCGGGCTGGAATTGCCGTTCCGTTTTCAGAAAGGAGAATTCGAATGAATCTCACGGAATATCTCAAAGGCTTTCCCAAGGCGGCGCTTGCGTTTTCCGGCGGCGTCGACTCCTCGTATCTGCTCTATGCCGCCAAACAGGCGGGGTGTGCGGTAACGCCGTATTATGTAAAAACGGCCTTCCAGCCGGAATTTGAATTTGAGGACGCCAAACGGATGGCGGGATTTCTGAAAATTCCGATGCGGGTCTTAACGCTGGATGTCCTTGCCTGTGCGCCGGTGGTTGCAAATCCGCCGGATCGCTGCTATTATTGTAAACAGGTAATCTTCGGGGAGATCCTCCGAGCGGCGCACGCCGATGGGCACACGGTGCTTTTTGACGGCAACAACGCCTCCGACGATGCGGGCGACCGTCCCGGCATGCGTGCGGCGAAGGAACTTCATGTACGCTCTCCGCTGCGGGAATGCGGACTCGGAAAGCCGGAAATCCGCCGTCTTTCCCGCGAGGCAGGACTCTTTACCGCCGAAAAGCCGGCCTATGCCTGTCTTGCGACCCGGATTCCGGCCGGAACGCCGATTGACGGCGAGACGCTCCAAAAGGTCGAGCGCGCGGAAGCCTTTTTGACGGACAAGGGCTTTTCGGATTTCCGGGTGCGGGTACTCGGAAACGCCGCCAAGCTTCAGCTCACAGAAAACGAGTTTGCAAAGCTGTTTGCAGACCGCGGGCAGATTTTAGATACCCTGCGCGCGTCATTTGCCGACGTACTGCTGGATCTCACACCAAGGGGGGAACACCATGGATAAACGGGAATTGCTGCAGCTGCTCCGCGCGGTGCAGAGCGGCGAAAAAACACCGGAAGACGCGCTGCTGCACCTCAAGCGCAGTCCGTTTGACGACCTCGGCTATGCGAAGGTCGACAACCACCGCGAGATCCGCCAAGGTGTGCCCGAGGTGATCTACGGACAGAACAAGACGCCGGAACAGATTTGCGGAATTGTCGCCAAAATGCGCGAAAACGGCATGCAGGATATCCTCATTACCCGGATGTCCCAGACCGCGGCGGAGATTCTCGGAAGCGAAGAGCCGACGCTTGAGTATCATCCGATTCCCAAAATCGGCGTCGTCCGGCGCAGTCCGGACCGGGTGCTGGTTGGGTCGATTGTGGTGGCTTCCGGCGGGACAAGCGACATGGCGGTCTGTGAGGAAGCGGCTTTAACGGCGGAGACCATGGGCAACCGGGTGTGCCGGCTTTATGATGTCGGTGTTGCGGGCTTGCACCGGCTGCTGGCCAATCTCGATAAGCTGATGCAGGCGCGGGTGGTCATTGCCGTGGCCGGCATGGAGGGCGCGCTGGCAAGCGTGCTCGGCGGACTGGTGGATTGCCCGGTCATTGCGGTGCCGACAAGTGTCGGCTACGGCGCGAACTTCGGCGGGCTTTCTGCGCTGCTTTCCATGCTCAATTCGTGCGCTTCCGGCGTAAGCGTCGTGAATATTGACAATGGCTTCGGCGCGGGATATCTTGCCAGCATGATCAACAAAATGGAAAGCATCAAAGAATAAGGAGAATCCTATGAAAACACTGTATCTCGAATGCAATATGGGCGCTGCGGGCGATATGCTCAATGCAGCGCTGCTCGGCGTCTGCCCGACACCGGAGCAGTATTTTGAAACAATGAATCACCTCGGCATCGAAGGCCTTCACATTTCCGCGGTTCCGTGCGAAAAATGCGGCATTGCGGGGCTGCAGATGGCGGTGGAAATCCACGGAGAGGAAGAAGAGCCGGACGATGTCCCGCTCGGCTGCGCCGCAGAGCACCGCCACGCGCCGGAACATCTCGAGGCACACGCGCATCCGCACAGCCACCACGATCACGACCATGATCATGACCACAGCCACGAGGCGCATGCCCACGATCACGGCCATCCGGAACACGCGGCGCATGCGCATACCCATGCGCATTTTACCGTGAAAGATATTGTTTCCCGGATTGAGGCGCTGCCTGTGCCGGAAGAAGTCCGGCGGGACGCCTGCGCGGTCTATGGAATCATCGCCAAGGCGGAGTCGGAGGCGCACGGCAAAGAGCTTGAAAGCGTCCACTTCCATGAAGTCGGCGCGATCGATGCCATTGCCGATGTGGTCGGTGCGTGTTTGCTGATGCATATGATCCGGCCGGACCGTGTTGTGGTGTCGCCGATTCATGTCGGAAGCGGGCAGGTCAAAACCGATCACGGCATTCTGCCGGTTCCTGTGCCTGCGGTTGTGAATATCTTAAAAGGTGTTCCGACCTATTGCGGAGAGATCCGCAAGGAACTATGTACGCCGACCGGCGCGGCGCTGCTCAAATATTTTGCGGATGAATTTGCCTATATGCCGCTGATGCAGACCGAAAAAATCGGGTACGGCATGGGGAAACGGGAGTTTGCGGTAGCCAACTGTCTGCGTGCCGTTTTGGGAACGGATGCTGCGCCGCAGGGCGGCCCAAACGGGACGGCAGTTGAGCTTTCGTGCAATCTGGACGATATGACGCCGGAGGCGATCGGCGCGGCGGAAGAACGCCTGTTTGCAGCCGGTGCGCTCGATGTGTTCACGACGCCGATTTCCATGAAGAAAAACCGGCCGGCCGTTTTGCTGACATGCCTTTGCAAAACGGCGGACGCCGACCGGTTTGCGGCGCTGCTTTTCAGAGAAACCGCGACGATCGGCGTTCGCCGGCGCGATTGCAGCCGCTATACGCTTGACCGCCGCCTGGAGCCGGTCACGACGCCGTACGGCGATGTGACGGTCAAATACGCAGAAGGCTATGGCGTCAAAAAGGCAAAGCCGGAGTACGAGGACGTTGTGCGCTGTGCAGAAGCTGCAGGCGTGCCGTTTGAAACCGTCTACCGGGAGACGCTTAAAAACCTGTAACCATGTTGCATTGCCAAGATACAGGGCGGATGCGCCGGGATTCCGGTGTGTCCGCTTCCTTTTGCAGAAATCTGAAAAATCCGCTATAATATAATGCATAATGCGATTGTGTGAATGAAATCCGAAAGAAATCGGCCGGGTGTTTTGCAATCGGCGGCGCAGTGTTTGCGTTTCGATTCAACGCCGGGCAGATCCAAACAGAAAGCAGGTGTGCAAAGATGCAAGCGCTGGAAAAGCTCTCGCTCAAAGAAAAAATCGCGCTGTGCTCCGGTGCGGACAACTGGAATACGAAAGCGTTCCCGAAAGCCGGGATTCCTTCGGTGTTCCTTTGCGACGGCCCGCATGGGCTGCGGATCGAGAATGTCCGCGCAGGCAGCGTGAACCTCAAGGACAGCGCGGAGGCGGTCTGCTTTCCGGCGGCGTGCCTGACGGCGTCGTCGTGGGATCCGGCGCTGCTGCGGACACTCGGGGCGGCCATTGCCGAAGAGATGGAAGCAGAGGGCGTCTCGGTGATTCTCGGGCCGGGGGTCAATATCAAACGCAATCCGCTCTGCGGCCGGAATTTTGAATATTTCAGCGAGGATCCGTACCTTGCCGGAACATTGGCGGCGGCGTGGATTCGCGGGGCGCAGTCCAAGGGCAAGGCCGCCTGCGTCAAGCATTTTGCGGCCAACAACCAGGAAGCGCTGCGCATGGCCAGCGACAGTATTGTCGATCTGCGCACCCTGCGGGAAATTTATCTTGCCGCCTTTGAGCTTGCGGTCAAAGCGGGAAAGCCCAAAACGGTGATGTGCTCCTACAACCGGATCAACGGGGTCTATTCAAGTGACAGCCGGTGGCTGCTGACGGAAATTCTGCGGGAAGAATGGGGCTTTTCGGGACTTGTGATGACCGATTGGGGCGCCATGAACGACCGCGCGGCGGCGTTTGACGCGGGGCTGGATCTGGAAATGCCCGGAAGCTGCGGGACCTTCGACCGCACGATGGAAGAGGCGGTTTGTGCGGGGGCGCTGCCGGAATCAGCAGTCGACCGGTGCGCCGGGCGGGTATTGGAACTGGCAGCCCGGTGTGCGTATCCGGAAAGCTGGCGTCCAAAGCCCTATGACCGCAAGGCGCACCATGCGCTTGCCGTGCGGGCGGCGCAGGAAAGCGCTGTGCTGCTCAAAAACGAGGGCGTACTGCCGCTGTCCAGAGAGAAAACCGTTGCGGTGATCGGCGCCTTTGCGGAAACGCCGCGCTATCAGGGCGCGGGATCTTCCTACATCAACACCACCGGCGTGGTGAGCGTGCTGGACGCGCTGCATACCCGCGGAATTTCCTACGCCTATTTTGCCGGTTATGCACCGGACGGCAGATTTGATCCCGATCTGTGTGCGGAGGCGGCACAGGGCGCTGCACAGTGCGACGCGGTCCTGCTTGCAGTGGGACTGCCGGAAGCGATGGAGGGCGAAGGCTTTGACCGGAAATCCATGGAAATGCCGCAGGGACACGTGCGCCTGATCGAAACAGTTGTAGAGAAAAACCCGAATACCGTCGTACTGCTGATGGGCGGCGCACCGGTGGAGATGCCCTGGGAACCGGAGGTTCGGAGCATCCTCAACCTGTATTTGGCCGGAGAAGGCGTGGGAGAGGCGGCGGTTTCACTGGTGTTCGGCGAGCAAACGCCTTCGGGTAAGCTTGCGGAAACCTATCCGATCCGCTACGCGGACGTTCCCTGCGGTGCGGACTACGGCAAAGACGTACACCAGGCAGTCTATGCCGAAGGGCTGTATGTCGGATACCGCTACTATGACACCGCACACCTTGCGGTGCGCTTTCCGTTTGGCCACGGACTTTCCTACACGCAGTTTGCTTACCGGGATCTGCATGTGTCGTTTACAGAGGGGCCAAACGGCCAGGTGTCGTTCTTTTTGAAAAATACCGGGACCTGGGACGGTGCGGAAATCGTGCAGCTTTATGTTGCGCCGGATTGCGGCGGCGCCTACCGTCCGGAAAAAGAGCTCCGCGGCTTTCGGAAGGTTTTTTTGAAGGCCGGAGAGGAGCAGGAGGTGTCCTTGCCGCTGACATTCCGTTCCTTTGCGTGCTTTGACGCGCAGGAAAACCGCTGGATTCTGGAGTCCGGAACCTACCGGATTCTCATCGGCGCTTCGAGCCGGGATATCCGTCTCCGGACAGCAGTTGTTCTGGAGGGAGAGACGCCGAAGCGGGAGACGCTGTCCGATTGGTACCGGCATCCGTCCGGCAGTCCGAGCCGAAAGGACTTTGAAACGCTCTACGGCAAGCCGGTTCCTGCGGATCCGCCGGCTCAAAAGGGGACGTATACGCTCCAGAATTCGTTTGCAGAACTGCAAAAGACGAGCCGATTGTGCCGGATAATCTACCGGCTTCTGGAGACGCTGGTGTCGAAGGCAAGCGGCCTTCGTGCCGACCGCAGAGATCCGAACTTCAGTATGATGATCGAGATGGCCGAGAACAGTCCGCTGCGCGTGATTTCGCTCATGCAGGCGCGCAGACTGCCGATGCACCTGACGGAAGGACTCATCTGCTTTGCGAACGGCCAGGTGTGGCGGGGAATCCGAAAAATGCTGGAAAGACGGCCGAAATCAGGAGGAGAAAACCATGTATCAGACCATTCTGTTTGATTTGGACGGTACGCTGACCGATCCGAAAGAGGGTATTACCAAATGTGTGCAGTGCGGCCTTCGCGCTGCAGAAATCGTGGTGGACGACCTTGATCAGCTGACTTGGTTTATCGGGCCGCCGCTGCTGTCATCTTTTCGAAAATATCCCGGTATGGACGAGACGCGGCTGCCGCTTGCCATGCAGGCTTTTGCGGAGCGGTTTCAGACAAAGGGGCTCTATGAAAACAGCCTCTATCCCGATACCGTGACGCTTTTGCGGGCGCTGCATGCTGCCGGAAAGCGCCTTGCGCTGGCAACCGCCAAGCCGGAACGGTACGGCGTGCGCATTTTGGAACATTTCGGAATTCGGCAGTATTTTGACGTTGTTTCCGGCTGCACCACCGACGACAAAGCTGTCGAGAAGGATGTCATCCTGCAGGAAGCGCTGCGCCGGCTCGGAATTTCCGAATCGGAAAAAGCAACCGCAGTGATGGTCGGCGACCGCGATAACGATATTCTGGCGGCAAAGGTGTGCGGAATTCCAAGCATCGGCGTGCGGTTCGGCTATGCGCAGCCCGGAGAGCTGGAGCGCGCCGGTGCAGATCACATTTTCGATACCATGGAAGCGCTGCAGGCGTTTCTTCTGCAATAAAATCATGCGCTTGACATACGGCGTCCGGATTCCCATATAGATAAAAAGGGGACTCCGGTTCCCGAAAGGGGGATGCCGATGCAGGCAGTTTATGATTTTTTCCGGGTGCTGGACGCTGCCGCTGCCCGCAGTGCGGATGCCGCCGCCGCGGCGTATCGGGGCGTTTTATCCGGTCGAACGGAAGAACGGGAGGCGGCGCTGCGGCTGCTTGCCGGGTACGAAACAGCTTGCCGGAACGCAGAACCGGCCTTTTTGGAGCATTTGCGCAAGCAGTTTTTGACGCCGGTAGACCGGATGGACCTTTGGGTTCTCTTCCGGTGCACGTCTGTGCTGACAGAAGCTGCCGGTGCGGCGCTTCGGACGCTCTGTATTTGCCGGGCGTTTCCGGTGCGGCACGAGGCAACGGCGCTGCTGGAAGCAATGCAGACGGCCTGTGCGTCGGCGCGGGACGCTGCGCAGTGTTTTGGAAGGCGCAGGCGGGAAGCGGAGTTCTGGAGATTCCGCGAAAAGAGCATGGCGGCGCTTGCTGCCGGCGAACGGTATGGCGCACAGTATTTGCAGGCGCTCTGTGCGTTTGGAGACCGGGAAGCGGCGCGCAATTATCCGGTTTATGGCGCGCTGCGCTGTGATCTGGAAGCGTGCGGGCAGTTTTTGGACCGGCTGACAGAGGCGGTTCTGCGAAATGCTTCCTGATAGAGGCTGTGAAAAAAATACACAAAAATTGATAAAAAAGTCCCTTTACAGACCCAAAAAGATTGGTTATAATGATGTCATGACAATAGTTTGGCGAAAAATACGGACCGCGAGTGGAGGAACCAAAATGGGAAAATATATTCTTGCGCATGACCTGGGTACGAGTGGAAATAAGGCGTCTCTTTACGATACGACCGGCGCGCTGGGCGCCAGCGTGCTTTATGAATATCCGACCTACTACCCGGATGTCAACTGCGTGGAGCAGGATGCGGAGGATTGGTGGAAAGCAGTCTGCGATTCAACCAGACAGCTGATGGAAAAGGCGAATGTCTCACCGAAAGAAATCATTGCGGTTTCCTTCAGTGCGCAGATGATGGGATGCCTTTTAGTGGACAAAAACGGCGATCCGCTTTCCAATATGATTATCTGGGCGGACATGCGCGCCAAGGCCCAGGAGCAGGCGCTCATCGACCGCGTGGGCATGGAGCGGGTTTACCGCATCACCGGACACCGGGCGAGCGCTTCCTATTCTGCGGCAAAGCTGCTCTGGATGCGTGACAACCGTCCGGAGGTTTACGGCCGTGCCTATAAAATGCTGCATGCAAAGGACTATATCATCCACAAACTGACCGGCAAGTTTGTGACGGACTACAGCGATGCCTCCGGCACCAATTTGCTGGATTTGGAAAAAAAGACCTGGTCGCGGGAAATTCTCGACGCCATGGAAATTCCGGAGGGATTGCTTCCGGAACTGCACGCCTCGACAGATATTGCGGGCGGCATTACGGCAGCGGCTGCCGCTGCGACCGGACTTTTAGAGGGCACCCCGGTGGTCATCGGCGGCGGAGACGGCTCCTGTGCCTGTGTGGGCGCCGGTGTCGTGCGTGAGGGCAAAACGTATAACGTCATCGGATCTTCCTCCTGGATTTCCTGCGCGACCCGCAAACCGGTTTTTGACGATCAGATGCGCACCTTTAACTGGGTGCATCTGGATCCGCAGTATATTACCCCCTGCGGCACCATGCAGGCGGCCGGGTACTCGTTTAGCTGGCTGAAAAACACGCTCTGCGACAGCGAAGCGGCGCTTGCCAAAGAGACCGGTGAGCGTACCTACAGCATCATTGACCGCGAAATTCAGTCTGCGCCGGCTGGCAGCAATAAGCTGTTATACCTGCCGTATCTGCTCGGCGAGCGTTCTCCGCGCTGGAACAAGGATGCGCGCGGCGCATTTGTCGGTCTGAGCGTCACCAGCACGAAGGCGGAGATCCTCCGCTCGGTTCTGGAGGGCGTTGGCTACAATCTGAAAATTATTCTCGATATTCTCGACAAATCGATCCCGATCGAGGAAGTCACGGTGATCGGCGGCGGTGCGCGCAGCGCCGTCTGGATGCAGATTCTTGCAGACATCTGGCAGAAGCCGGTCGCTGTTCCGCGTTACCTCGAGGAGGCCACCAGCATTGGTGCGGCGGTTTGCGCCGGTGTCGGCGTCGGTGCGTTCGAGAGCTTTGATGTGATCGACCAGATCAACGCGACGCAGACAATTCTGCAGCCGAACCCCGAAAATGCTGCGATTTACGAAAAGCTTTTCGCAGCGTTCGACACCGCCTATACCGGTCTGCTCAGCACCTACGACGAGCTGGCGAAAATCTAAAAGAAAGGCCATGCGCTTTGGGCGCGCGGAACAGCCTCAGGTTGTGCGGACAGCCGGCAGATTGCCGCGTTCCGCAGCTTTCGTCCGGTACGGCCAAAACCGCCGAAATGAAAAAAATTGACGGCGATATGCTGGGCTGGAGAGACACACCGCGCTTGGGACGCCTCAAATGTGCACATTGTATGATTTAAAAAGCCAAAACAGGAGCGGCACCGATTGGATGCCGCCCCTGTTTTTTGTTTGCCCACACCGGGCAGAAATTCCGGCGGATATTCGAAAATTAAATCGCCGCATGCACGGGAAAACCGGCATCCGGCGCTATTTTTGTATGTGCTGTTTTGGATATGCTAAAAACACGAAAGCTTTTACGGCGTTTGGATTTTGCGGGAAACGCGGAGGTTGAGAATCACAATGGCGGCCAGGACGAGCAGGATGCCGATCCCGCCGGAGAGCGTCAGCGGCTCCTGGAAGGCCAGAACGCCGACGAGCGTTGCGATAACCGGCTCCACGGAGGCCATGATGGAGGCCCGGCTGGACTCGACGGCAGTCAATCCGAAGGTGTAGAGCGAATAGGGCAGCGCCGCGGTGACGATTCCCATGGCAATGGACAACAGCAAAACGCGCGGCGAAGCGGTGAAGGCATCGGCAAGGCCTTTCCAATTGAGGAAGGGCAGCACGCCGAGCGTCGCGATGAGAAAAGTATAGAACGTGATCGTCAGGGAGTGGTATCCGCGCTGGAGCGCATAGCGGCTGAAGATGCTGTACAGCGCATAGCCGAAGCCGGAGAGCAGCCCGGTGAGAATCGCAGCCGCCGGAACCGGATCGGTATTTCCGAAAATGCCGGCGACAAAGACGCAGCCCGCAAACGCCATGGCGCAGGCGATGAGCTTCGGTGCGGTAAGGGCTTCCCGGAACAAAAGCGCGGAAAGCAGGGTGACCATAACCGGTGCGGTATAGAGCAGAATCGCCGCGACGGAGAGAGAGGTCAGCTGCATGGTGCGGAAATAGAAATAAGTGAACATAAGAATGCTCACAAGTCCGGTCCCGAGAAAGCACCAGAGGTCGCGCAGCCGGATCCGGAGCAGCTTTTTGCTGTAGAAGAACAGAACAGCGGCCATAAGGACTGTTGTGACAGCGGAGCGGATCAGCACGATCTGCATGGAATCAAGCCCGGCGGCGTTGAGACTGCGGACAAAAATTCCCATCAGTCCCCAAAGCGCGCCGGATAGAATGATGCAGGCTGTGCCTGCCTTTTTCAGTTTGGAATTCACAGGGATCCTCCTTCATAGGGCGAGAGTTGCATCGCTTTTTTAAGCAGCGCCGGAAGCGGGATCTGCTCAAAAAGGCAGGCGGTTCCCTTTTCGGCGCAGACCGTCATCCGATATGCGTCGTGGCAGTAACGGTGCAGGTCGTAGGGGAAATCTGCGCGCATGGTGTCGGCCTGCGAAAAGACGCGGGGCAGGCCGGTTCCCAAAAGTTTGGCATACGCTTCCTTGGCGGTCCAGATTTCCAACATGCGATCCGGCAGAAGCACACCGTCCGGCGCGGCATAGGCCTGTTCGGAAGCGGAAAAATACCGCCGGACGACTGCCGGGTGGACTTTTCGGAGCGCCTCGAGATCGGCACCGACCGGATGGCTGTCAAAGGCGGCAAGCGCGGCGCCTTTTGTGTGGGAGACGCTGTACTGGAACGCCGGATGACCCAAAAGGAACGGCTTTCCGGCGGGCGCAGCTGCAATTTCAATCTCCCGATTTTCAAGGCCGAGCGTTTCTGCGGCAAAGACGCGGACGAGCAGATCGGCGAGCAGCCGGATTTGACGCTCCGATTCTGCCTGGAAGCGGGAAATTCGATCCTGCTTTTCTTTTGGAATACGCTGCAGCAATGCGTCATATAGATGTTGTGGAAGAGGGTTGTCCAGAAAAACATAACGGGCATTCAAAGGCGGTCACCGGCTTTCGGGCGAAATGCGTTCAGCACTCCGCATAAATTTCTGGCGCGAAATCGGTCGAAAAGGGTATTTTCTCGCAGGGGGATTTATGTTATAATAACCTAAAGGCGCGATGCTGCGCATCGCAGGCGGTTTCACCGCCAACGCAAAGCTTACGCTTTGCCCTTTAGAACATTGTGCTTCGCGGTAATAACCTCAGCGATACCACGCTTTGCGTGGCGGCAGCGTTGCTGCCCACCCGGAGCGGCTCGCTCCGGATGCTGAGAACATTGTGCCAAAGGCATCATAACCGAAAGGCGCGACGGACAGTTTGCCGTTGTGGAGCTTTGCGCTTTTCTTCGGGGCTTTTTAAGACGGAAGGGTCAGGAAAGCCACATATGTTCGACAAAAATTTTGACGCCGATGGCGATCAGGACGATGCCCCCGACAATTTCCGCTTTGGAGGAAATCAGATCTCCAAACTTTTTTCCGATATAGACGCCGGCAAGACATAGTACGAACGTCGTCAGCCCGATGAGACATACCGCCAGCGCAATCAGGGACAGCGTCGAAGCGCCGACAGCACCCGGCAGAATGATTCCGGTTGCGAGCGCATCAATGCTGGTAGCAATGGCGAGCACCAGCAGCGTCTTGAAAGAAAGTTTGCCGTCCTTCGGCGTTTCGCTTTCTTCATCCGGCTTCCGGCTTTCCCAGATCATTTTAATGCCGAGATACAAAAGCAGGATGAGCGCAATCCAGTGATCTACCTTACTGATCAGCGCCGCTCCGGCTTTTCCGATCACCCAGCCGAGAAATGGCATCAACGCCTGGAACAGGCCGAATGCACCGGCCAGCTTACAGGCAAAGGAAAATGAGACCTTTTTGGCGGTTGCGCCGTTTGCGGCACTGACTGCAAAGGCGTCCATGGAAAGGCCGACGGCAATTCCGAACAGTGAGATGTAATCCAAAGAAATGCCCCCTGAAAATTCGTTTTTTGCAAAAACGTGAATAGTACTATTTTATCAGACACAGGATTCAAAGTCAATTCAGCTAGATACTTTCTATGCGGCTTCCGCAGGAAGGTTTACGATGTATAAAAGGAAATCTTACAGAGAAAGAGGGATTAGTTTCATGAAGCAGGGAAGGTATATTTTATCATTGGATCAGGGAACAACGAGTTCCCGTGCGATTTTGTTCAGCGGACGCGGGGAAATCGTCGGTATGGGGCAAAAGACATTTCAGCAGCATTATCCGCAGCCGGGCTATGTAGAGCATGACGCGGAGGAGATTCTCTCCACGCAGATTTATGCGATGCATGCCGCTTTGGAAAATGCAGGCGTTTCCGCCGATCAGATCGATGCAATCGGCATCACGAACCAGCGCGAAACGACCGTAGCCTGGGACGCACAGACCGGCAAGCCGATCTATCACGCAATTGTCTGGCAGTGCCGTCGTACGGCACCGGAATGCGAAAAGCTCAAGGCCGAAGGATGGGAAGACTATATCCACGAGACAACGGGTCTGATTTTGGACGCGTATTTCTCCGGCACCAAAATGAAATGGTACCTCGATAACGTTCCGGAGGCCAAGGCGCTTGCTGCAGAAGGCCGTCTGCGCTTCGGCACCATCGACACCTGGCTGATCTACTGCCTGACCAAGGGCAAATCCTATGTGACGGATGTCTCCAATGCGTGCCGGACGATGCTGTTTGATATCAACAAGCTTGCGTGGGATGAAAAAATCATGCAGCGCCTGGGAATTCCGGCGAGCGCACTGCCGCAGGTTGTGCAGTCGAGCGGAATCGTCGGCTATTGCAGCAGCGAGATTCTCGGCTGTGAAATTCCGATCGCGGGTATCGCGGGCGATCAGCCGTCGGCGTTGTTCGGACAGTGCTGCTTTGACGCCGGTATGGCCAAGAATACATACGGCACGGGCTGCTTCGTGCTGATGAACGCCGGTGACAAGCCGGTCATGTCGAAGTCCGGCCTGCTCACGACGATCGGCTGGCAGCTTGACGGCAAAGTCGCATATGCGCTCGAAGGCAGCGCCTTTAACGCCGGATCGGCAATCGACTGGCTGCGCGACGGACTGGAGTTGATCGAAAAGCCCTCAGAGGCCGATATGCTTGCAGAGAGCGTTGAAGATTGCGGCGGCGTCTATTTTGTTCCGGCCTTTACCGGACTCGGTGCGCCGTACTGGGATATGTATGCGCGCGGCGGCGTGATGGGCATGACGCGCGGCACCACGCGTGCGCATTTTGCCCGTGCGGTTCTGGAGAGCCTGGCGCTGGAAAGCTATGATCTCTTCCACGCAATGGAAAACGATATCGGGATGAAAATCAAAGAGCTCCGCGTGGACGGCGGCGCCAGCAAGAGCCGCTTCCTGATGCAGTTCCAGTGCGATCTGCTCGAATGCAGCGTTCTGCGTCCGGAGTGCCTCGAGACAACGGCGCTCGGTGCGGCCATGCTTGCCGGTCTTGCGGTCGGCATGTGGGACGGCCTCGACGAATTGCGCACAATCTGGAAGAGCCGCACGACCTTCCAGCCGGAAATGAGCAAAGAGTGGGTCGAACAGAAGGTCGCAAAATGGCACAAGGCGGTCGAGCGCTGCCTTGCCTGGGAAAAAGATTGAGAAAATTTGTGCAAGGGGGCACGGCGATCTGCCGTGCCTTCCGATTTGAGCCGGGTGTTTCTCTAAAAAGGCTCCGTCCGAATAGATTGCGGGCCGAAAACGGTATAGACAGGCACAGAAGGTGTGAAACTAAATGGGATTCCGGTTTGCAAATCGGTGACAGAAATGGATGTGGGAATGGTTTGTCTGTGAGCGGGCGCCTGTTTTCGGCAGCTTTTCCGGGTGACATTTTGAAAATATGCCCATATTCTTTAAAAAGTATGTACAGTCAGGGGTTTTGATGATGATTTCGGTGATTGACTATGGAGCAGGAAATCTGGAGAGCGTGCGCAAGGCGTTTCACCATATCGGGTGCGAGGTCTGCCTGACTAAAGACCGGGCGCAGATTTTTCAGGCGGATGCCGTGGTATTGCCCGGTGTCGGCGCGTTTGGAGACGCGATGGGCGCGCTGCGGGATTCCGGCCTGATTCCGGCGATTCTTCGGGTTTTGTATACAGGTAAGCCGTTCCTCGGCATTTGCCTGGGACTGCAGCTGCTCTTCGACGAGAGCGAGGAAGCGCCCGGCATTCCGGGCCTCGGCATTTTGCCGGGAAAAATTGCCCGGATTCCGGCGGGGGAGGGCCTCAAGATTCCGCATATCGGCTGGAATTCCCTCCGGCTTTCGCAGCAAAAAGGCGATCTTTTCCAGGGGCTTGAGCCGGAGCCGTACGTCTATTTTGTGCACTCCTATTACTTGCAGGCCGAAAACCGCGCGGATGTGACCGCGACGGCAGGATACGGCGTTTCGATTGACGCCGCCGTGCAGCGGGACAATCTCTGCGCCGTGCAGTTCCACCCGGAAAAAAGCGGGGAAACCGGTCTTGCAATGCTGCGGAATTTTGCAAAAATGGGAAAATAGGAGGGACACACGATGTATGCAAAACGGATTATTCCCTGTCTGGATGTCAAAAACGGCAGGGTTGTCAAGGGGACGAGCTTTGTCAATCTGCGGGATGCCGGAGATCCGGTTGCGGCGGCCGTTGCCTATAACGCACAGGGCGCAGATGAGCTGGTGCTCCTCGATATCACCGCCTCGTCCGATGCGCGTGCGATCATTCTGGACGTGGTCAGCGAAGTCGCTTCCCGGATTTTTATTCCGTTTACGGTCGGCGGCGGCATTCGCAGCGTCGAAGATTTTACCATGCTGCTCCGGGCGGGCGCGGACAAGGTGTCCGTCAATTCGGCGGCGCTGCACAATCCGGAGCTGATTTGCCAGGCAGCGGAGAAATTCGGCAGCCAGTGCGTGGTGTGCGCAATTGACGCCAAACGGCGCGCGCCGCAGCAGGGAGACTGGCAGCCCTCTGACGGCTGGACCGTGTATCTGAACGGCGGACGGGTCGATACGGGAAAAGACGCAATTCTCTGGGCGAAAGAGGCCGAACGCCTCGGCGCGGGAGAAATCCTTCTGACGAGCATGGATTGTGACGGCGGGAAGCAGGGGTATGACCTCGAATTGACGCGCACGGTTTCGGAAGCGGTCGGAATTCCGGTCATCGCTTCGGGCGGCGCCGGCAAGATGGAGCATTTTTACGACGCCTTTACACAGGGCAAGGCCGACGCGGTTTTGGCGGCGTCGCTGTTCCATTTCGGAGAAATTGCCATTCCGGATCTAAAGGCTTACCTTACCGGACGCGGGATTCCGGTTCGGCTGTGCGGCGAATCCGCCTCTGCGGATTGATTTTTAGGATTAATTTTTAGAAAAAGCGGACGCAGGGCGAAACAGCGATTGCGCAGCAGGAATTCTGTTTTGCAGACCGATTGGAAAAGCCGGTTTGCGCGCCTGTGCGGACGCCCGGACCGCGCAGCAAAAGCCGGTTTACACGGCGGATTTTTTGCAGAGAAACGCCCCAAGAGAGGAGTTTGCAAGGCGATCTGGCAGCCCCTGCGGGGTACCCGCTTTGTTGCAGATGCGCGTGCAAATGCCGCAGGTACGGCTTTGGCTTAAGGCGGTATCTGGCGAGAGACGCGCCGGATCCGATTCTCTGCGCGAGAACGGTCCGCAGCCGGCAGGACAGGTTTTTGTATTCATAGCATGCTTTTCGGAGCGGTTTCGTCCGGTACATCTCATGGGTGCTGCCGCTTCATATGGAAAGGAGCAAATTTGATGAAATCTTACGGATTGTTGGTCGGCGTGAATGACACTGCCGGCGGAATTGAAAGCTGGGTGTTCTGCCCGGAAGAAAATCGACTTTCGCGCTTGCGGCAGGAAGATGCATTTCCGAAAATCTCCTATTTGACCCGCAATGCAGAAAAGACGCTGGCCTGTGTGCGGTGGATGGAGACGGGCCGGCGATCCGAACGTATCGGATCTGTACCGGCAGCCTTGTGCCGTGCAGCGTCGCTGCGCCTGTCGAAAACGGGCTTTGCCACGTCAGCATCACGCCGGCACAGGATCGGATTTTGACGTCCAGTTATACAGAAGGTCATGTCTGTGTGTATGCACTGGGAGAAGACGGAACGATCGGCGCACGCATCGGACATGTCCAGCAGGTCGGCAGCAGTATCAATCCGGATCGGCAGGAGGCTTCCCATGCACATTCGCTGTTTCCTGCGCCGGATGGAAACAGGATCGTGGTCTGCGATCTCGGCGCGGATACGCTGACGGTTTATGCGCTGCAGCCGGACGGCAGCCTCTGCAAAAAGCAGGTCTGGAACGCGCGTCCCGGAACCGGCCCGCGGCACTTTGAATTCCACCCGAACGGAAAATGGGGCTACCTGCTGACAGAGCTGAGCGCCGAGGTGATCCTGTTTGCGCAGAATGCAGACGGCACGCTGACCGAGTGCCGGACCGTTTCGACGCTTCCGGCAGAATTTTCGGGCGATAATTTGGCGGCGGAGCTTCGCCTTTCTGCGGACCGCCGGTTTTTGTATGTCTCCAACCGCGGGTACAATCATGTCGCCTGGTTTGCGGTTTCGCCGGAGGATGGAACACTTTCTTACTGCGGAGAGGTCGAAACAGCGGGCTGGCCCAGAGAGTTGGAGGTTTCCACGGACGGCGCGTTTGTATTTGTGCTGGAGGAACCGTCAGCGTCGTATGCAGGCGGTCTGGAAGTGTTTTCCGCGGACGCCCGGACCGGCGCGCTCCGCAATATCGGGGTTTCTGCGGATATCCCGCACGCCCAGACGTTTGTCTATTGTGAAATGGAATAAGAGCAAGCGGCCCTTTTTCAGGTGCGGCTTGATCGGCATTCGGATATCAGTGCACGGCCCGGAGTGCCGTTTTGACGCAACCTGTTTGCCGGGCGCAAAACCAAACCGGTTTCCGGTCCTGTCTTTTCATACATAGAAAAAATCGCTTTTTTTCATGAAAAAGCCCATGGGAAGGGAAAGAACGGATCAGCCGCAAAATGAAACGGAAATTGGAATCTGTACAAAAATCCTGAAAAAATGAAACCCGGTGTTCTTCTGTACCGAAATCGGCCCAGAAAGGACGCCGGGTTTTGCGCACAATTTTCTGTGGTTCTTGCGGTGTGAGCAAGGTGCATTGCGCCCATTTTTGCAGAGAAAATGAGGCGCATTTCCTCTGCAAAAACAAATGAATAGCAGACGGATGACGCGCAGCAAGCGGACAGCATGCAAAACAGGCGACGCGCAGCAGACAGCGCGCAGCAAACATAAAAAACCAGGATCTGAAAAGCCGAAACGGGCAATTCGATCCTGGTTTTTGTGTGTTGAATGTTGTGCGTTAAATAATTTTGGAAAGGAAGCTCTGGAGACGGTCGCTCTTCGGATGATTGAAAATCTCATCCGGTGTGCCGTCCTCTATGATTTTTCCGCCGTCCATGAAGATGACACGAGTCGCAACCTCGCGGGCAAAGCCCATCTCGTGCGTGACGACGGCCATGGTCATGCCGCCGTGGGCCAGATCCTTCATAACGTCCAGCACTTCGCCGACCATTTCCGGGTCGAGTGCGCTGGTCGGTTCGTCAAACAGCATCACGTCAGGGCTCATGCACAGCGCACGTACAATGGCGATTCGCTGTTTTTGTCCGCCGGAAAGCTGCGAGGGATAGGCAGAGGCGCGGTCGGCAAGGCCGACGCGTTCGAGTAATTCCATCGCTTTGGCTTCCGCCTCTGCTTTGGGCATTTTGAGCAGCTTCACCGGGCCGATGGTCATGTTTTTCAAAATGGTCATATGCGGGAAGAGGTTGAACTGCTGGAAAACCATGCCCATTTTTCTGCGGTGAATGTTGATGTCCACCTTCGGATCGGTGATATCGACGCCCTCAAAACGGATGGTTCCGCCGGTGGGAACCTCCAGAAGGTTCAGACAGCGCAGAAAGGTGGATTTTCCGGAACCGGAAGGCCCGATAATGACCGTGACGTCGCCTTTGTTGATGGTGGTGGAAACACCGTCGAGCGCGGCAAGATCGCCGAATTTCTTTTCGAGTCCCTCAACGGTAATGAGGGGAGCAGTATTAGTGGTCACTGTTGCGCAGCCTCCTTTCCAGACAGTTGACGCCGTAGGAGAGAACCAGAACGACGACAAGATAGATCAGCGCGACGGCCAGCAGCGGGAGAAAAGCATTGTAGGTGATGCTGCGGATGATGTTGCCGCCTTTGGTCAGGTCGTCCATCGCGATGTAACCAGCAATCGAGGTCTCTTTGAGCAATACGACAAGCTCGTTGCCGAGTGCGGGCAGAACCGTTTTGATGGTCTGCGGCATGACGATATAGTACATGGTCTGGATGTAGTTGAATCCAAGGCTCCGGCCGGCTTCGGACTGTCCGGCGTCGATGCTCATAATGCCGCCGCGGATGATTTCAGCCGTATACGCGCCGGAGTTCAGGCCGAACGCCAGAACGGCAACCAGCAGCTTCGGCACATTGACCGAGGCGAAAATGCCGAAATAGATGAGGAGAACCTGCACCATGACCGGCGTTCCGCGGATGACGGTGAGATACAGCCGGCAGATGGCGTTGCCGATTTTCAGCTTGCCGGTTTTGTCGTGCGTTGCGCGGATGATGGCCACCAGGAAGCCGATGACAAATCCGAGCAGAACCGCCAAAACGGTGATTTGCAGGGTGACCAGAAGGCCGTCCCAGAGGTAGCGCCAGCGATCTTCTTTGATAAAACATTTATAAAAAAGATCGGAGAGATACTGCCAGGTGTTCGAAAACCAGGCGAAAATTGCATTCATGTCCACAACATCCTACCTTTTCCATTACGGCGAAAGCGCACCGGGGGATGCCCGGCACGCTTTCTGGGAAATATCAAAACGAGCGTACGAATTCGTGTTATTCTGCGATGTATTTGTCGATGATCTGCTGCAGTTCGCCGGAATCTTTGAGCTCCTGGATTGCCTTGTTGATATCGGCAAGCAGCGCGTCGTTGTTCTTTGAAAGCGCCAGTGCGTATTCTTCCGAGATGCTGCCGCTTTCGAGAATCTTCAGGCCTTCGTTTTCTTCTACGAACACTTTTGCCGGCTCGTTGTCGATGACAACCGCGTCGATTTTTCCCTGTGCAAGTGCCTGAACCGCTTCAAAGCCCTTGGAATACCGTTCGAGGCTTGCGACCTCACCAAAGTTGCCCCAATCGACAAAGGTGTCGCCGGTGGTGCCCTGCTGGACGCCGACCTTAAGGCCCGTCAAGTCGCCGTTATTGGTGGAATCTTCGCGTACGATGATGACCTGAATGGCGTTTGCATACGGATCAGAGAAGTTGACTTCTTCTTTCCGTTCGTCGGTGACGGTGATGCCGGCAGCGCCGACATCCGCTTTGCCGGAAGTGATGGCCGGAATGATGGAGTCAAATTCCATATCTTCTACAACCAGCTCTTTGCCGAGTTTCTTGGCAACGGCGTTCATGATATCGATGTCGATGCCCACAAAGCCGTCGCCGGATTTGGACTCAAACGGCGGGAATTCCGCGTTGGTCGCCATGATGAGTTTGTCGCTTTCTGCGCTGCCGCTGCTGGAGCAAGCCGGGAAGCAGCAAAGAAGCAGGCAAACGGCCAATACCGCAAGAACAATTTTTTTCAGTGCCTTCATGATGGTTCATCCTCCTGGAAAATCATTTGAGTTGTATTTCTCATGTAACGAGACTTATTATAATACAGCTTTTGTGCATAATCAAGAGAATTGTTGCAAGAATATCCAGGCGAATTTTCGATGGTTTTTGTAATAATATACAGAAGGATGTATTTTATAGCCGACAAAACGACGGATGGCATTTGCAGGGAATGCAGTTCAAAAAAAGAATAAAACCTAGGAAAATTCAGCGTTTTTTCAAAAAGTCGCAAGAAAAAAGCGCGGGAAAACACCGCGCCGAACGTCAAAATGCAAAAATCTTGTGAATATTCATATTGTTTAGAATAATTATACAGTATATTATTTAGAATATACAAATCATTTTTTGAAAAAGCCGCCCCAGACCAGTTTTGTCTCATCCACGACGAGAAAGGCTGCGGGGTCATACTGCTGCACAAGCGCCTTGAGCGCGCCGGTTTGCCGTTTGGCAATCTGAATGATGAGCATGTATTTTTCGTCGGTCAGCTCGGATCCGGCGGCGCTGACGACCGACATGCCGTATCCCGCCTCCCGGATTGCCCGGATCAGTTCCCGGTCTTTTCCCGTTGTAATGACGCGCACCTCGACGTATCCGCTGATCAGCTTGTCGGCAAGCAGTCCGCCGAGATAGGTGCCGGCCGCAAAGCCGCCCGCATATGCCGTCACGATGAGCAGGCTGCTTCCGGCGGCGTCGAGCGCCTCGCGGACGATCAGAAACCAGATGCCGACCTCCAAAAATCCGCAGAGCGCTGCGAAAAGGTGTTTTTCCTTTACGGTCAGCACCATCCGCACGGTTCCGAGAGAGACGTCTAAGATCCGGCTGAAGAATATTTTGACGCACATGAGCAGCAGCGCGCTGTCCGGCATGAAAATCCCGTCCTTTTTTGAAATCTCTGGGCCTGCAAATGCCGGTCCGTGTATCCTTTGGTATGGCCGGATGCGGCAAAAATATACCTTCTGCGCGCGCGCGATTGTATCCAAAATCGTTGGATTCGCGCATGGTAAAATCTGCTGAAAAGTGTTAAAATCAGAACAGAAATTTGATTGTTCCGGCGCTTGCTGCCGGAGCGGAAGATCGGAGGAACGAACATGCAGAAAATCAAGGTGCAGGTCTTGACCGAAGAAGCGTTTGTACCTTACGGAACCGTTCTGGCGACAGAGGTTTCCAAAGCGGAACGGAATCCCGGCGTTTCCGACTGGTACGGCAATGTCGCCGTGATGGAAGGAATCGACAGCGCGGCGTTTAACCTGATGACCGTTTATCCGCGCGAGGCGGTCTGCCGGAAGTTTGAATGCCATCTGAAAACCAAAGAGGCGGTGATTCCGATGGACGGCAAGGGGATCATCATTCCCCTGGCGCCTCCGGGCGAATTCGACGCCAGCCGGGTCACGGCGTTTTATGTCCCGGGAAACAAGGCGGTTGTCTTTCATCCGGGTACCTGGCACTTTGCGCCCTATACCTATGAGGATGCCGCGACTTTCATCACGGCCTACCGCAGCAGGACGCCGGAAGATGATGTATATTTTGCGCAGCTGCCGGAGGATGCCGGTCTGGAGCTGTAAGCAGCTTTTAAAAGATTCTGCACAGGCGGAATCGAAACGAAACCAGAAACGAAAAGCGGAACCCGCCACGCCGGACAGGCGCAGCGGGTTCCTTTTTTTCGTTTTTATTCTATCCGTTGCTGCGGCTTTCGGCTTTACGGGTTCGCGCGTCCCGAAACCGGAATCCAATGTTTTGCCGAAGAGTGCGGATATCTCTATTTCGGCTTCGCACGTCCCGAAACGCGCCGGGGCAATTGTGCCGGCGGAAGCCCGCACATGGCGGCCCGCAGAGCAGCTTTCGCGTCCCTGTGCCGCGCCGCAGAAGCTGCTTCCAAACGGGCGCCGGCTGTGCGAAAAACACGCCGATCGTTGCGGAAACTTCCGCCGAAAGCGGTTTGCGGGAAATGCCGATTGCGGTTCGGATCGTTTATGCGCCCTTATGCATCGACGCCCGCGGCGCCGGTTAATTTGAACCCGGCAAATGCCTTGCCTGCCGCTCCAAAAGCTGCTTGCGGTAAGCGCCGGGCGTCTGTCCGTAAAACCGCTTGAAAACGGCGTCCATCTGCGTCAGCTCCGTATACCCGGAGGAACACGCGATTTCCCGCAGAGAAAGCCGGGCGTCCAGCATCAGCGCTTCCGCGCGCCGGAGCCGCGCCCGCTGGATCCATTCCTGCGGGGAACAGTTTGCGACTTCGCGGAAAATCCGGAACAGCTGCGACCGGCACAGGCCGACAAAGTCGGCAACCTCCGAGACGCGCACCGGAGAAAAGAGGTTGCCCTCAATATACCAGACTGCCTTTTGAAAATAGACCGAGGAGGCAGGCGGCGCTTCGGCTTTTCCGGAAGGATGCAGGGATTCGCCGGTCAGCGCCAGCAGACGCAGCAGTCCGCCGGAAGCGTTGAGTTCGCCCATCCGCAGCCGGGAAAGCTCCGGGATGAGCTCCTCTAAAATCCGGCGTGCCTTTTGCGGTTCCGAAAGCGTAAAGACAGGAGCCTCCCGCGAAAATCCGGTTTCGCTCGTCAGCGCGGCCGCGGCGTCTCCGGTATAGCCGATCCAGCCATAATGCCAGGGCGTTTCTTCGGACGCGCGATAGGTGGTGACCTCATCCGGAAAGATGAGAAATCCTTGTCCTGCATGGAGCGGATAGGCCTTTCCGTGATAGAAATATGTGCCGCAGCCGGAAAAGATATAGTGAATCAGATAACAATCCCGCACAAACGGGCCGAATTGGTGTCCGGACGCGCACTTTTCTGTGCCGCACTGCGTCACCCGGAGCGGAAGCACGCCTGCTAGGGCGGTTTCCATAGAATCACCTCACAATCGTTATAGCATCACGTCTCTTTTATCATTATCAGAATTGCAGAAAAAAGTCAACCGGCAAAAACGTCTTAAATTGAACCCCCATTCGACGGAGCGGGTCGGCCCGAATGCGTGCCTGCCGTTCGCACATGCACCGGAGCGGCATGCATCAGGTTGGCGGCCGCCGGGTTGGCCGGTATGGTGCGGCGCAGAATCCGGAATGCCCAGCAGAAGCGGTACGCCGAACCTGCAAAGGGAACCCCTGCGCGCCGCGGCCGCCGGACAGTGGATATCGGGGCCGGCGGACATCGAATTAGCGGCCAATGGATCGGCAGCCGCCGAGTCGCCAGCCGCCGGAGCATGCAGCCCGGGCAGTTGAAACCCAATCGGCAGCCGCAAACCAAACCGAAACAGACGCCGTCGGAAAAGCGGCCGCAGGAATAGTCCCGCAGCCGCTTTCCGGTTTTATGAAAAAATGGGGTAGAGAGGGAAACGCAGATTATTCGACATCCTGCAAGGCGTCATAGCCTTCTTCGCCGGTACGAACTTTGATGACATTTTCCACGTCATAGACGAAGATCTTGCCATCGCCGATGTGGCCGGTATAGAGAACCTTTTTCGCGGTTTCGATGACCGTGCGGACCGGAACCTTGCAGACGACCATTTCGACCTGGATCTTCGGCAGGAGGTTGAAGTCGACCTCAACGCCGCGGTAATATTCGGTTTTGCCCTTCTGTACGCCGCAACCGAGGACGTTCGTGACCGTCATGCCGGTGATGCCGATGTCGTTCATGGCATTCTTGAGGGAATCAAACATTCTCTGGTTGCAGATGATTTCGACCTTTGTCATCTTGACGTCGGATGCCGGAGCCTTTGTTTCGTCGGTTACCAGCTGTACCGGAACGGCTGCGTCGACCGGAACGGCCGTTTCTACCGCAGCGTGCGCCGTGATGGCCGCTGCTTCCGGATTGCCGTCATAGAGGTGTTCTACCGTCGGGGTAAAGTCCGCATATGCGCTGACCAAGCCGTGTTCTGTTACATCGAGGCCCAGGATCTCTTCTTCTCTCGAAGCGCGCAGGCCGACAAACTTCTTCAAAAGCAGAAATACAACGGTCATTGTAATTGCGACCCAAGCGATGACCGAAGCAACGCCGAGAATCTGTACGCCGAGGAAGTGGAAGCCGCCGCCGTTTACCAGACCGATATCATTTGCAAAGACGCCGGTGAGGATCGTACCGGTTGCGCCGCATACGCCGTGCACGCTGATTGCGCCGACCGGGTCGTCGATTTTTGCGACCTTATCAAAGAATTCCACTGCAAAGACGATCAGGACGCCGGCGATGAGGCCGATAACAGCTGCTGCCCAGGGTTCGACCATATCGCAGCCCGCCGTGATGGCGACCAGACCGGCCAGAGAGCCGTTGAGCGTCATGGAGACATCCGGCTTCTTGTAGCGGATCCAGGTTGTGATGAGGGTTGCGCAGGTTGCGACTGCTGCCGCGAGGTTCGTGGTGACAAATACCTTGCTGGCGAGGATATCGTTTCCGTTTGTCATGGAGACTGTGGAACCGCCGTTAAATCCGAACCAGCAGAACCAGAGGATAAATACGCCGAGTGCGCCGAGGGTCAGGCTGTGACCGGGAATTGCGCGGGGCTTGCCGTCTTTGCCGTACTTGCCGATGCGCGGTCCGAGGATCTTTGCGCCGACGAGCGAAGCGACGCCGCCGACCATGTGAACAGCCGTAGAACCTGCGAAATCATGGAATCCGAGCGAAGCGAGCCAGCCGCCGCCCCAGATCCAGTGTCCGGAGACCGGATAGATAAACGCGCTGATGACAGCAGAATAAATGAGGTAAGATTTAAACTTCGTCCGCTCTGCCATTGCGCCGGAGACGATCGTCGCTGCAGTTGCGCAGAAGACCGTCTGGAAAATCAACGTGGTGTAATCGCCGCCGTTGCTGGTGAAGAAATCCCAGCCGCCGACGAGTGCGCCGGAACCGGCAAACATGATGCCGAACCCGATAAACCAGAAGATCGGGGTGCCGATAGAAAAATCCATCAGGTTTTTCATGATGATGTTACCGGCGTTTTTCGCTCTCGTGAAGCCGGTTTCCACCATGGCAAAGCCTGCCTGCATGAAGAAAACCAGCGCCGCGCCGACGAGTGTCCACATGATGTCCACGTTATCGACGGTTGCAAAGACTTCTCGTAATGCATCCATATCCATTGTTGTTTCCTCCTTTTAAATCCTTTATGCTGTAAAAAAGGCGCGTTGGGAGCCCGGCACTTGTTTTGCCGGGCTGCCCAACACGCCTTTGTGTTGGAAAACTGGGAATAAACGGTTAGATTCGGAAGAGCAGGTCGCCGTAGGTCGGGAACGGCCAGGCTTCCTCTGCTGTGTTGACTTCGAGTTCGTCGACCACCGCGCGCAGCTCCTGCATGGCAGTAAAGACGGAATCGTGATAATACCGCGCGGTTGCGAGCGCGCCGCCGCCGCAGTTCTTAACGCCGAGCAGAATATCGTCGAGCGCACAGAGCTTTTTGTACATGGAACTCGAAAGCGAAGAGAGCTTTTCAATGAGCGACGTTTCCATATCGCACGGCACGCTGCCGCAGGCCGCCCGTTTGGCGTTGACCTCTTCTGCAAGAGACGCGATGTACTTCGAGACCGCCGGGATGATATCCTTCTTGACCATATCGACCATGGTCAGCGCCTCGATGTTGAGCACCTTGCCGTAGGTTTCGAGCAGGATCTCATAACGGGAACGCACTTCCGTTTCGGTAAAGATCTTATGATCGGTAAAGACCTTGATGTTTTTCTCGCTGATGAAGGCCGGCAGCGCGTCAACCGTGGATTTAAGGTTGAGCAAGCCGCGTTTTTCGGCCTCTTTCGGCCATTCGGCGGAATACCCGTCGCCGTTGAAGATGATGCGCTTGTGTTCTTTGATGGTCTTTTTGATGAGCGTATTCAGTGCCGACTTAAAGTCGTCCGCTTTTTCAAGAACATCGGCGAACTGCTTGAGTTCTTCGGCGACGATCGTGTTGAGCACGATGTTCGGGCCGGCGATGGAAAGCGTGGAACCGAGCATCCGGAATTCGAATTTGTTGCCTGTAAAGGCGAAGGGGGAAGTCCGGTTGCGGTCGGTGGTGTCTTTCGGAAAATGCGGGAGGACATGGACGCCAATCTCCATTTCAGAACGTCCGCATCCGTTGTAGGCTGTTCCGTTCTCGATGGAATCGAGGATCGCAGTCAGCTCGTCGCCAAGGAACATCGAAACGATGGCCGGGGGTGCCTCGTTTGCGCCGAGACGATGGTCATTGCCTGCGCTTGCGACGGATACGCGGAGAAGATCCTGGTATTCGTCGACCGCCTTGATGACCGCAGAGAGGAACAGAAGGAATTGCGCGTTCTCATACGGGGATTTGCCGGGTTCCAGAAGGTTGACGCCCGTGTCCGTGGAAATGGACCAGTTGTTGTGTTTCCCGCTTCCGTTAACGCCTGCAAAAGGTTTCTCATGAAGCAGACACACGAGACCGTGTTTTAAGGCCACATTTTTCATGGTTTCCATGGTCAGCTGGTTGTGGTCGGTTGCGATGTTGGTCGTCGTGAATATCGGGGCAAGCTCATGCTGAGCAGGCGCTACTTCGTTATGCTTGGTTTTGGCGAGGATGCCAAGCTTCCAGAGCTCTTCGTCGAGATCCTTCATATAGGCCGCAATGCGTGGCTTGATGGCGCCGAAATAGTGGTCCTCAAGCTCCTGGCCTTTCGGGGGACGTGCGCCGAACAGGGTGCGTCCGCAGAAGAGCAGGTCTTTTCGTTCATCGTAAAGCTTTTTATCTACAAGGAAGTATTCCTGCTCCGGGCCGACGGTTGTGACCACGCGCTTGGCGGTGGTGTTGCCGAAGAGTCGCAGAATCCGCAGCGCCTCGTCGCTGATGGCTTCCATGGAACGGAGAAGCGGCGTCTTTTTGTCGAGCGCCTCTCCGCTGTAGGAGCAGAATACGGTCGGAATGCAAAGGGTGCCGTCTTTGAGGAATGCATAGGAGGTCGGATCCCAGGCGGTGTAGCCTCTTGCTTCAAAGGTTGCACGCAGGCCGCCGGAGGGGAAGCTCGAAGCATCCGGTTCTCCTTTAATCAGTTCCTTGCCGGAGAAATCCATGATGACCTTTCCGTCTTTTTGCGGAGAAATGAAGCTGTCGTGCTTTTCTGCCGTGATGCCGGTCATCGGTTGGAACCAGTGGGTGAAATGGGTGGCGCCTTTTTCAATGGCCCAGTCCTTCATGGCGTTTGCAACAACATTGGCGACCGTGATATCCAGGTCCCTGCCGTCTGCAATGGTTTTGCGCAGGGATTTGTAGACGTCTTTCGGTAGTTTGTCGCGCATAACATCGTCGTTGAAAACCATGCTGCCGAATAACTCAGGGACTTTACTCATAAGAAACGCTTCCTTTCATTTGGTGTGCTTTTTTTAAATCAAATTCAAACAAAAAAAGCGCCGTGAGCGGTTCTTCGCTCACAGCGCCTTTGCTGTACTGTCGCTATTATAGGCCGATCTGTTTTCGCTGTCAATACTTTTTTGGAAAAAATTTTAAAATGCAGGAAATTCTGGAGTTTCGTGCAAAACTGCAATTTGAATTCCTAAAATAAACTGTTTAAAACGCCAAAAGTGAAGGTTTTTGTATTTTTGCTTGCAAAACATATTGACTTTTGTGCGGGTTCTTTCTATACTAAAGACAGACAAAGACGTCTGATGATGGATCCCGGAATTGGTGCCGGAGACCGGGTCAGACGCCTTTTTGTTTTGTGAAATAGAAAGGATGGGCACGATGTTAAAAGAAGGCTTTGGAGGGAACAGGATACCGGCGGGCTGTGCGATATCAGGCATATTTTCAAGAAGCGGAAAACGGATCGGCGGAGAGAAGATCGTCGATTCCATTGCGCTGATGCATGAGCGCTCCAACGGCCTTGGCGGCGGATTTGCAGGCTACGGAATCTATCCCGAATATAAAGATCTCTATGCGTTTCATGTATTTTATGATCACCCGAAAGCCAAAGAAGAATGCGAACAGTTTTTGGAGCGGCATTTCGACGTGGTAAACCTTTCCAAGATTCCCACGCGAAAGACGCCGAAGATTACCGACGAGCCGCTGATCTGGCGGTACTTTGTCAATCCCTTGCCGACGAAACTCGCCGAAAGCCAGCTCGATCCCGACGAATTTGTCGCGCGCAGCGTCATTAAGGTCAATACGCACATTGACGGCGCGTACATTTTCTCCAGCGGAAAAAACATGGGCGTCTTTAAGGCGGTCGGCTATCCGGAGGATGTCGGCGAATTTTACCGGCTGGAAGAATATGCGGGATACTGCTGGACGGCGCACGGGCGCTATCCGACAAACACGCCCGGCTGGTGGGGCGGCGCGCATCCGTTTGCGCTCCTCGATTTTTCGATCGTCCACAACGGCGAGATCTCTTCTTACGATGCAAACCGCCGGGTGATTGAGATGTACGGCTATCAGTGTACGCTTCTGACGGATACCGAAGTCATTACCTATATGATGGACTACCTGATCCGCCGCAAGGGCCTTTCCTTAAAAGAAGCGTCGAATGTCATTGCGGCGCCGTTCTGGTCCACGATCGGCAAAAAGGATCCGGAGGAACGCGAACGCCTGACGTATCTGCGCAATGCGTTTTCCGGCATGCTGATTACCGGGCCGTTTTCGATCCTTTTCGGATTTACCGGCGGCATTATGGCGCTCAACGACCGCCTCAAGCTGCGCAGCATGGTGGTCGGGGAAAAGGACGATATGGTCTATATCGCGAGTGAGGAATCCGCCATCCGAATCATTGAGCCGGATCTCGATAAGATCTGGGCGCCCGGCGGCGGAGAGCCGGTCATTTATACGTTAGATAGGGGGCAAGCATAATGCCGATCAACTTTTTATATCCGGAATACGAGGTCGTCCGCAATCCGGACCGCTGTATTGCCTGCCGCGCCTGTGAGCGGCAATGTGCGAACGAAGTCCATCACTATGATTCCGAACTGGGACGCATGCTTTCGGACGAATCGAAATGCGTCTGCTGTCACCGCTGCGTCTCGCTCTGTCCGACGCGCGCGCTGAAAATCGTCAAGAGCGACCATACATTTAAAGAAAATGCAAACTGGACGAGCCAGACCATCACCGATGTCTACCGTCAAGCCGGAAGCGGCGGCGTGCTGCTTTCTTCCATGGGAAATCCGAATCCGCTGCCGGTTTACTGGGACAAGATTCTCATCAATGCCTCTCAGGTGACAAACCCCTCGATCGACCCGCTGCGGGAACCGATGGAGACGAAAACCTTCCTCGGCGCAAAGCCGGAAGACATCGAGCGCGACGCGGACGGCAAGATTGTCAACAACTTAAAACCGCAGCTTGCGCTTTCGGTGCCGATCATGTTCTCGGCGATGTCCTACGGCTCCATCAGCTACAATGCGCACGAGAGTCTGGCGCGTGCGGCACAGGCTCTCGGCACCTATTACAACACCGGCGAGGGCGGCCTGCACGAAGATTTTTATCAATATGGAAAGAATACCATTGTCCAGGTTGCGTCCGGCCGTTTCGGCGTACATGAAGGATACCTCAACGCCGGGGCCGCCATCGAAATCAAGATGGGACAAGGTGCAAAACCGGGCATCGGCGGACATTTGCCGGGCGCCAAGATCGTCGGGGATGTCTCCAAAACGCGGATGATTCCGGAAGGCTCCGACGCCATTTCTCCGGCGCCGCATCACGATATTTATTCGATTGAAGATCTTCGTCAGTTAGTTCTTTCGCTAAAAGAGGCGACAAATTACAAAAAACCTGTTATAGTAAAGATAGCGGCAGTCCATAACGTTGCGGCGATTGCCTCGGGCATCGCGAGAAGCGGGGCGGATATCATCGCCATCGACGGGTTCCGGGGCGGCACGGGGGCTGCTCCTGCCCGGATTCGGGATCATGTAGGGATTCCGATCGAGCTCGCGCTTGCAAGCGTGGACCAGCGTCTGCGCGATGAGGGCATCCGCAGTCGGGTGTCGCTGGTTGCGGGCGGATCCATCCGGAGCAGCTCCGATGTTGTGAAGGCCATCGCGCTGGGGGCAGACGCGGTGTATATCGCGACCGGCGCGCTGCTGGCGCTTGGGTGCCATCTTTGCAGAAGCTGCCACAGCGGCAAGTGCAACTGGGGCATTGCGACCCAGCGGCCGGAACTGGTCAAGCGTCTCAACCCGAACGTGGGCAGTGAGCGGCTGATCAATCTGATTACCGCCTGGAACCATGAGATCAAGGAAATGCTCGGCGGCATGGGGATCAACTCCATCGAAGCGCTCAAGGGCAACCGCCTGATGCTGCGCGGGGTCGGGCTGAACGAAACAGAATTGCGGATTCTCGGCATCAAACATGCCGGTGAATAATAAAACGGTCTAACAACCATTTCAAATTTATGAAACAGGGGGATTTTGAAATGCTAACAGCGGTTGTAGGAATCAATTGGGGCGACGAAGGCAAGGGCCGGATGGTCGACCTGCTTTCCGAGGAACAGGATATTGTCGTACGCTATCAGGGCGGCAATAACGCCGGGCATACGGTCATCAACGACCGGGGAGAGTTCATTTTGAACCTTCTGCCCTCCGGTATCCTGCGTCCGGAAATCACGAACGTCATGGGCTGCGGAATGGTCATCGACATCGAGCATTTGTGCAAGGAGATCGGCCGCCTTCGCGAAAAGGGAATTGTGATTTCTCCGGAAAACCTCAAAATCAGCGAACGCGCAGTGATTTGCATGCCCTATCATGTCATGCAGGACTGCCTCGAAGAAGAACGTCTCGGCGACGCCAAATTCGGTTCCACCCGCCGCGGCATTGCGCCGGTATACGGCGACAAATACCTCAAAAAAGCGCTGCGTATGGGCGATCTGTTCCAGCCGGAAGCCCTGCGCGAGCGGCTGCCCAGCATTCTCGATTGGAAAAACCTGACCCTCACAGAGGTCTACCACGCAGAAGGCTGCACGGTTGAGAAGATCATGGATTGGCTCAAGACCTATGGAGAACCGCTGATGCCCTACGTCTGCAACGCCGGCACCTTTCTGACGGAAGCGCTCAAAAACGGCAAGCGCGTGATGTTCGAAGCACAGCTCGGCGCACTGCGGGATATCGATTTCGGCATCTATCCGTATACCTCCTCGTCTTACACGATCGCGTCTTATGCGCCGATCGGCGCGGGAATTCCGGGCCGCCAGCTCGATAAGACGGTCGGCATCATGAAGGCATACTCCACCTGTGTCGGCGAAGGCCCGTTCACTGCGGAGATGTTCGGCGAAGAAGCGGAAGCGCTGCGGCAGGCCGGCGGAGAATACGGCGCTGCAACGGGACGTCCGCGCCGGGTCGGCGGCTTTGATGTCGTCGCATCCAAATACGGCGTGCGGGTACAGGGCGCAACAGAGCTTGCCGTTACAAAGCTCGACGTGCTCTCGTATCTCAAGGAAATTCCGGTTTGCGTGAGCTATGATGTGGACGGCAAGACCGTGACAGAGTTCCCCTACGGACGCGATCTGACGATTGCAAAACCGAATTATGTAACCTTAAAAGGCTGGAACTGCGATATTTCGGGCTGCAAGACTCTGGAAGAGCTGCCGAAAGAGGCGGTGGAGTATGTCCGCTTCCTCGAAAAGGCGGTAGAGTGCCCGGTGAAATATATCTCCGTTGGCGCAGAGCGCGACGCGATTATCGTCCTGTAACCTCTCAAGACAGCGGCCGGGGCAGCCGCCGTTTCCGGGTTCGGACGAAGAAATTTGAGAGCCGGCCGGAAAAAACGCCGGGCCGGAAAGGAAGGAAGCGTCTGAAACGTGAAAAAAATCTATGTAGATGAAAAATGGTGCCTCGGCTGCCATCTGTGCGAATATTACTGCGCCTTTGCCAATTCGCACAGCGATAACATGGCAAAAGTGCTCAAGGACGTGGTCATCAATCCCCGCATCCGCATCGAAGAGCACGACAACATCAGCTTTGCGGTTTCCTGTCGGCACTGCAAAGATCCGCTCTGTGTCAAAAGCTGCATTTCCGGCGCGCTGACCCGCAAGGACGGCATGATCCGGATTGACCGGCAAAAGTGCGTCGGGTGCTATACCTGCGTACTCGTCTGTCCGTTCGGGGCCATTATGCCCTCCAAGGACGGCGCGATGCAGAAATGCGAACTGTGTGTGGAAAATGCAAACGGCACCCCGGCCTGTGTGCAGGGATGTCCCAACAAAGCGATTGTGTTTGAGGAGCGGGATGAAGGATGAAATACGTGATGATTGGAAATTCCGCAGCCGCTGTCGGCTGCATCGAAGGCATCCGGAGCGTCGATCCGGACGGGGAAATCACCGTTGTTTCTTCGGAGCCGTACCATACCTATTCCAGGCCGCTGATTTCCTATTTGCTGCTGGGAAAAACCGATCTGCAGCGCATGAAATACCGGCCGGATAATTTCTACGAGACGAACGGCTGCAAGGTTCTGCTGGGCAAAACCGTACAGGCGATCGACGCGCAGGAAAAGCGCGTGGCGCTTGAAAGCGGGGAAGTGCTGCCCTATGATAAGCTGCTCGTCGCGACCGGTTCCAGGCCGTTTGTTCCGCCGATGGAAGGGCTTGACACGGTGCCGGAGAAGTTTACGTTTCTGTCGCTTGACGATGCTAAAAAGCTCGAGCAGGCGCTCGGCAAAGACAAGCGCGTCCTGATTGTCGGCGCGGGTCTGATCGGGCTTAAATGCGCGGAAGGAATCTTAAACCGGGTCGGTTCCATTACCGTTGTCGATCTTGCGAACCGGGTGCTGCCGAGTATTCTGAATGAAGAGGGCTCGGCGATGGTGCAGGCGCACCTGGAAAGCCTGGGGCTTTCCTTCCTGCTCAGCGACAGCGTGCAGCGCTTTGACGGCACGACTGCATATCTGAAAAGCGGGAAAACCGTGGAGTTTGATGTGCTTGTCGTTGCGGTCGGCGTCCGGCCGAACACGGAGCTTGTCAAAGAGGCCGGCGGCGAGGTTCGGCGCGGAATCGCAACAGATTTGCACTGTGCGACGACGCTTCCGGATGTTTATGCGGCTGGCGACTGCAGCGAATGCTACGATCTGACTACCGGGCAGAACCGGGTTCTCGCGCTGCTTCCGAACGCATACATGCAGGGCCGGTGTGCCGGCGTCAACATGGCCGGCACAGATTCGGCTTATGACACGGCCATTCCGATGAATGCCATCGGTTTCTTGGGACTGCACATGATTACGGCGGGCGCCTATGAAGGCGAAGCGCATATTGTCCGGGACAGCGGCAGCTACAAGGCGCTTTTCTGCAGGGATAACCGGCTGATGGGCTTTATTCTGATCGGAGACGTTGCGCGTGCGGGCATTTATACCTCGCTCATCCGCAACCAGACGCCGCTTGACACGATTGACTTTGAACTTGTGATGGAAAAGCCGCAGCTGATGGCCTTTACAAAGGCTGCGCGCACCGAGATGATGGCAAAATAACGGAAACGGGAAGGTGACTTGCAATGACAGAACAACGCTGCTTGGGAGAACGGTATCTTGGCTGCGGCGCAGAATCGGGTGTGCTTGCGCTGCGCGGAACACCCGGGAACGCGCTGGGGGCATATCTGAACGGCGCGGATCTGATCCTGTACGGAAACGCGCAGGATGCGACCGGCGACACGATGAACAGCGGCAGCATTACGATTTACGGAAATACCGGAGACGCTGCGGGCTATGCGATGCGTGGCGGCGCGATTTATGTGCGCGGAGATGCGGGTTACCGCGCCGGGATCCACATGAAGGAATACAAAGAAAAGGTTCCGGCGCTGGTTGTCGGCGGACGCTGCGGGAGTTTTCTCGGAGAGTATCAGGCCGGCGGTGTCATCATCGTGCTGGGTCTTGGCTATGAAGGGCAGCCGGTTGTCGGCAATTTCTGCGGCACCGGAATGCACGGCGGGAAAATCTATCTGCGCACGGAAACGCTTCCGGTGGATCTGCCCGCGCAGGTTTCGGCTGCACCAGCCACGCCGGAGGATTTAAAGGACATCGCAGCGCAGCTGGACGCCTTTTGCGAGAAATTTGATGTTGAGAAAAATCAGATTCTGAACAGCAAATTTTATGTATTAAGGCCAAATACAAAAAATCCGTACAAACAGCTTTATGTTTACAGCTAAACGTTGTATAATAGACGCGGACACGTAGTGTCTTTCATCGCGCCGGAGGTTTTCTCCGTTCTGTAGCGCGCTGGACGCGGGAGGGCGCTTGTTCCGTTCCGCGGACACGAAGTGTCTTTCATCGCGCACGCGAAGTGTGTTTCATCGCGCCGGAGATTTTCTCCGTTCCGTGGTGCAGTGGACGCACACACGGAGTGTGTCCCATCGCGCCGGAGGTTTTCTCCGTTCCGTGGTGCAGTGGACGCGAGAGGGCGCTTGTTCCGTTCCGCGGGCACGAAGTGTCTTTCATCGCGCACACGGAGTGTGTCCCATCGCGCCGGAGATTTTCTCTGTTCTGTAGTGCAGTGGACGCGCACGCGAAGCGTGTTTCATCGCGCCGGAGGTTTTCTCCGTTCTGTAGCGCGCTGGACGCGAGAGGGCGCTTGTTCCGTTCCGCGGGCACGAAGTGTCTTTCATCGCGCACGCGGAGTGTGTTTCACCGCGCCGGAGATTTTCTCTGTTCTGTAGTGCAGTGGACGCGCACGCGAAGCGTGTTTCATCGCGCCGGGAGTTTTCTCCGTTCCGTGGTGCAGTGGACGCGGGAGAGCGCTTGTTCCGTTCCGCAGACACGAAGTGTCTTTCATCACGCACACGGAGTGTGTTTCACCGCGGACACGTAGTGTCTCTCATCGCGCCGGAGATTTTCTCCGTTCCGTGGTGCAGTGGACGCGGAAGGGCGCTTGTTCCGTTCCGCGGACACGAAGTGTCTTTCATCGCGCACACGGAGTGTGTTTCACCGCGCCGGGAGTTTTCTCCGTTCCGTGGTGCAGTGGACGCGGGAGGGCGCATCTGCCATTCCGTGGCGCACTGGACTTGCGCGGACACGATGTGCCTGCCGTTCTGTTGGCGGCAGCGGCGCTTGCGTGAGCGGTGGCGCGGAAGGACCGATTGGGTTCCGCTGCTTTCAGATTGCAGATAGCACGCGGAAACGGCGTTCGGAGAATTTGCGGCAGGGTGCATGCGGGCAGCTTTGGCTTTTGCGGTGCACTGCGGCAATTTCAAGGGCGCGTTCCGGCAGTGCGCAAAGAAGCGCGCTGCAAAAGATTTAACCAAACGTAGTTTTACAGGAGACAAAAAAGGGGGAACGAAATGCTGTACACAGAGTCCGATGTGGTGGAATATATCACAGACAATGACGTGAAATTCATCCGTCTCTCCTTCTGCGACGTGTTCGGCGTCCAGAAAAATCTTTCGATTATGCCGGTAGAACTGGAGCACGCGTTTCGCACGGGCGTCCCGGTAGATGCCTCTGCGGTGCGTGGCTTCGGCGACGAGGAAAGCGGCGATGTGCTGCTGTTTCCGGATCCGTCGACCCTATCGCTTCTGCCCTGGAGGCCGTCTCACGGACGGGTCGTGCGTTTTTTCTGCGACGTCAAGTACCGGGACGGTTCGCCGCTTGAGTTGGACGGGCGCTATCTGCTGAAAAAAGCAATGCGCGCGATGCGGGAAGCCGGCGTCTCGTGCCGCTTCAGTGCGGGCTGCGAGTTTTACCTTTTCCAGGCGGATGACAGCGGCAATTCAACCGGGATTCCGTTCGATCGGGCGGGCTATATGGGAATTGCACCGGAGGACAAAGGTGAAAATGTCCGCCGGGATATCTGCCTGACGCTGGAGGAAATGGGCATTGTGCCGCTGCGTTCGCTGCACAAGCACGGTCCGGGTCAGAACGAAATTCAGTTCCAGGACAACAACGCGCTGCGCTCAGCGGATGATGTGACGACGCTGAAATTTGTCGTGCGGACAGCGGCGGCGCGCAGCGGGCTCTTTGCGACGTTCAGCCCCAAGCCGATCCGCGATCAGAACGGCAGCAGCTTTTTAATCCGATTATCCCCGACTGGCGGCACGGGCGGCTCTTGCGCCGACGCTTTTCTTGCGGGGATTTTGGAGCATATAGAGGAAATTACCGCGTTTTGCAATCCGTCGGTCGCGTCCTATGAGCGCTTGGGCGGGTTTAAAACGCTGCGGTATGTCACGTGGACGCACAACAGCCGTCAGCAGCTGATGCGCAAGACCATCGACGCGGACGGCACACAGTGGATTGAACTGCGTTCGCCGGATTCTACCGCGAATCCGTACCTTGTCTACACCTTGCTTCTTTATGCAGGGCTGGACGGCGTCAAGCGGGGGCTTTCGGCGCCGGAAGCCTTTGACCAGGGCCTTTTGAGCCTCGACCGGGAACAGCTCAAGGCATTGCGGCAGCTGCCGGAGCATTTTGAGGATGCCATTGCGCTTGCTTTGGACAGCCCGTTTATCCGGGAACATCTTCCGGAGCGGCTGCTCTGTGCATATGTGGAGCGCCAGACAGATTCGCAGCGGTAAGAGGAGGGGCGCAGATGCTTTGCGAAAAACCGCCCCAACATGTTTTGATTGTTTCGAGCGCGGAGAAAGGCGCCGCCTACATCTCAGAACTGCTGAACCCGCGCGCCTATGATGCCGTTGCAGTGGCAAAAAGCGGAACGGAAGCTAGGCGGATGCTGATTTCCGAGACGTATGAGCTTGTGGTGATCAACGCGCCGCTTTCCGACGAGTTTGGCCACGAGCTTGCAATCCGGGTGGCGGAGGACGGCGCGTCCGGCGTCATTTTGATTGTAAAAAACGAATTGTTCGATGAAATTTGCCATCGTGTGGGGGATGATGGCGTACTGACGGTAGCAAAACCGGTCTCCCGGCATCTGTTCTACCAGGCGGTAAAGCTTCTCGAAGCGGTGCAGGCCCGGTGGAGAAAGCTGGAAAAAGAGAACCGGAAACTGCAGGTCAAGCTGGAAGAAATCCGGATTGTCGCACGCGCCAAGTGTATTTTGATGGAATATCTCAATATGAGCGAAGGCGATGCGCACCGGTACATTGAAAAACAGGCAATGGATTTGCGGACAACGAAAAAAACGGTTGCGGAAAATGTTCTAAAAACATATGATCATTAGGGGCTAAGCTATGAATTTTGATAAGTTACACGAAGAATGCGCGGTTTTCGGCGCAAGCCTGCGAAACGATGAGGCTGCGGGCGTCACCTACAACGGACTTTTGGCGATGCAGCACAGAGGACAGGAAGGCGCCGGAATTGCAGTATCCAGAGGGCACAGCCTGCTGTATCACAAGGACGTCGGCCTGGTCAGCGAGGTCTTTACGCCGAAGGTGATGGAGCGCCTGCCCAAAAGCGGTACGGCGATCGGACATGTCCGGTATTCGACAACGGGTTCCAACACGCAGAATAACGTGCAGCCGATCATCACGGAATTTCTCACTGGGCGGATTGCGACCGCCCACAACGGCAATGTCGTCAACGCCAAGGCGCTCAAGGAACAGCTTGAGACCTGCGGCCTGGATTTTGCCGCGACCAGCGACAGCGAGGTTATTTCTTCGCTGATTGCCTACAAAACCCTCAAAACCGGGAATGTGTTCGACGGCATCGTCGCTGCGGCGAAGGAGCTGATCGGCGCGTTTTCCCTGATTATCCTCACCGGAGATCACCGGCTGATCGCCGTGCGGGATCCCAACGGATTCCGGCCGCTTTGCATCGGGCGAAATGCGCTCGGCGTTGCGGTTGCTTCGGAGAGCTGTGCGCTCGACAGCTGCGGATTTACCTTTGTCCGCGATGTCGAACCCGGTGAAGTCGTCATTATCGAAAACGGCGAGATTGTCAGCAGCACGATCTGCCTGACCTCCAAACGGCGCGGTCTGTGTATTTTTGAGTATGTCTATTTTGCGCGCACAGACTCTGTGATCGACGGCCTGAGCGTCTTTGAAGCGCGTCACCGGATGGGTGCGCAGCTTGCGAAGGAGCATCCGGTCGACGCGGATGTCGTGTGCGGCGTGCCGGACAGCGGCCTGGAAGCGGCCGCAGGCTACGCTGCGGAGAGCGGACTGCCGCTTGTGCCCGGATTCGTGAAAAACCGGTACATCGGCCGCAGCTTTATTTTCCCGACGCAGTCCCAGCGTGAAAATGCGGTCAAGCTCAAGCTCAACCCTTTGCGCTACAACATCGAGGGCAAGCGGATTGTGCTGATCGACGATTCGATTGTCCGCGGGACAACCTGTGCACTCATTATCAAGAGCCTCAAGAGCGCGGGCGCCAAAGAGGTGCATATGCGGATTTCCTCCCCGCCGTTCCGGCATACCTGCCACTTCGGGACGGACATCGACAGCGAGGAAAATCTGATTGCCAATCAGATTTCCATCGAGGAGATCCGGCAGAAGATCGGCGCGGATTCGCTCGGCTTTATCAGTATCGAAGGACTTGAAAAATCCTGCGAAAAGAGCCGGATGCCGTTCTGCACGGGTTGCTTTACCGGTGATTACGGAATTGACGACGCCGTGTTTTTCGACAAGGGACAGCTGGAAACAGAAGCGTAAAACAGGCTTTGCAGATGAATTTTATGGAAAAGGTGTGAGGGCAATGCCAGCGTATCTGGTTTTGGAAAACGGAAAAATTTTTGAAGGAACGCCGTTCGGCGTGCGCCGGGAGGTCGTTGCGGAGGTCGTATTCGCAACGGGCATGACCGGCTATCTCGAGACCTTGACGGACAAAAGTTATTACGGACAGATGGTGGCCCAAACGTTCCCGCTGATCGGGAACTACGGCGTGATTCCTGCTGATTTTGAAGGGAATCGGATTGGCCCTTGTGCCTACATTGTGAAAAATTGGTGTCGGACGCCCTCCAACTTCCGCAGCGAGGGTGATCTTGACACCTTTTTTAAAGATATCGGGGTGGTCGGGCTCTGCGGAATCGATACCCGCTCGCTCACAAAGACGATTCGCGAGAGCGGCGTCATGAACGGCATGATTACCTACAGCCTGACCGACGTCAACCTCGAAAAAATCCGGAATTACCGGGTGCGGGACGCGGTTCCGGCGGTTTCGGTTCCGGAGATGTACACCGAAGGCCCCGAAAACGCGCGGTATCATGTTGCGCTGATGGATTACGGCATGAAAGAAAACATCAAGCGGGAGCTGATCCGCCGCGGATGCCGGGTGACGGTTTGTCCGCACGACACGAAAGCGGACGCCATTGCGGCGCTTCAGGCGGACGGCGTGATGCTCTCGAACGGACCGGGAGATCCTGCGGACAACACGGAGATCATCGAAAACCTTCGGAGAATTTTGGATCTGAACTTGCCGACCTTCGGCATTTGCCTCGGGCATCAGCTTTTAGCGCTGGCAAACGGGTTTACGACCTGCAAGCTCAAATACGGACACCGCGGCGCCAACCAGCCGGTAAAAAATCTTGAGACCGGAAGAATTTACATTTCCAGCCAGAACCACGGCTATGCGGTCGTTTCGGGCAGCATCAACCCGGATCTTGCGCAGGAATGGTTTCGGAATGTCAACGACGGAACCTGCGAGGGCATCCGATACCGGAATCATCCGGCGTTTTCCGTGCAGTTCCATCCAGAGGCCTGCGGCGGACCGCAGGATACCGAACTGCTGTTTGAAGCATTTATTGAGAGAATGGAGGCGAACCGGACATGCCGCTGAATCAGGAAATCAAAAAAGTACTCGTAATCGGTTCCGGCCCGATTGTCATCGGCCAGGCCGCAGAATTTGACTATGCCGGCACACAGGCATGCCGCGCGCTGCGTGAAGACGGCATTGAGATCGTCCTTGTCAACTCCAACCCGGCGACGATCATGACCGACAGCGCCATGGCGGACAAGGTTTATATTGAGCCGTTAAATCTGGAAATCATCAAGCGCATCATCATCAAGGAGCAGCCGGACAGCATTTTGGCCGGCTTCGGCGGACAAACCGGCCTGACGCTCTCGATGCAGCTTGCCAAGGAGGGCTTCCTCAAAGAGCACGGCGTGCGTCTGCTCGGCGTTTCGCCGGAGACCATCGACAAGGCCGAGGACCGTCAGCTCTTTAAAGATACGATGGAAAGCATCGGACAGCCCTGCATTCCCTCGAAGGTGGTCAACACGGTCGAGGACGCGGAAGCGTTCGCGGAGGAAATCGGCTATCCGGTCATCATCCGACCGGCGTTTACCCTGGGCGGCAGCGGCGGCGGAATTGTCGATAACCGAGAACGGCTCGACGAAGTTGCAGCGAACGGCCTTGCGCTTTCTCCGATTACGCAGATTTTGGTGGAAAAGAGCATCGCCGGGTGGAAGGAAATTGAGTTTGAAGTAATCCGCGACGGTGCGGGCAACACCATCACCGTCTGCTCCATGGAGAACTTTGACCCGGTCGGCATCCATACGGGCGACAGCATCGTCATCGCGCCGGCGGTCACGCTCTCTGATAAGGAATATCAGATGCTCCGCACGGCGGCGCTCAAGATTATCAACACACTCGGCGTGGAGGGCGGCTGCAACTGCCAGTTTGCGCTGCATCCGACCTCGTTTGAATATGCGGTCATCGAAGTCAACCCCCGTGTGTCGCGCTCTTCGGCGCTGGCCTCCAAGGCGACGGGGTATCCGATTGCAAAGGTTGCGACGAAAATCGCGCTCGGCTATACGCTTGACGAGATCCGCAACGCGGTGACCGGTAAAACGTATGCGGCGTTTGAGCCGACACTCGACTATGTGGCGGTCAAGTTCCCCAAATGGCCGTTTGACAAGTTCGTTTATGCCAAGCGGGAACTCGGCACGCAGATGAAGGCAACCGGGGAAGTGATGTCGATTGCCGACAGCTTCGAGATGGCGCTGATGAAGGCGGTGCGCGGTGCGGAAATTTCCGCCGACACGCTCCGGGTGCCGAAATTCGAGAAGATCTCGGACGATGCGCTGTGGCAGATTGTGCGCGGCGCGACGGATGAGCGCCTGTTCGCCATTTATGCACTGTTCCTGCGCGGGGTTTCGGTTTCGGAAATCCACGAAGCGACGATGATCGACAACTGGTTTTTGGAAAAGCTGCAGAACCTGCTCGCCTATGAGCGCGAAATCGAAGGGCATCCGCTCTCAGAGGAAGCGTATATCCGCGGCAAGCAGCTCGGCTACACCGACGCGGCGCTTGCGCGCCTGTGCGGCACGGCGCCCGTGTTCTCGCTGGAGCCGACCTACAAAATGGTCGATACCTGCGGGGCGGAATTCAGCGCGGTGACGCCCTATTTCTACGCGACCTACGACACCGAGGCGATGGGCGGCGAAAACGAGGCGATGGATTTCATCGCGCAGAGCAAGAAGCCGCGCGTGGTGGTGCTCGGATCCGGCCCGATCCGGATCGGGCAGGGCATCGAATTTGACTATGCGAGCGTTCACTGTGTCAAATCGCTGCAGGAACTCGGCTATGAGGTCATTATCATCAACAACAACCCGGAAACGGTTTCCACGGACTTCGACACCGCCGACCGGCTCTATTTTGAGCCGCTTTGCGACGAGGACGTGATGCATATTATCGAAATTGAGCAGCCGGAGGGCGTGGTGTGCGCGTTTGGCGGACAGACCGCCATCAAGCTGACCAAGGTGCTCAGCAAAAATCAGATTCCGATCATCGGCACCTCCGCGGACAGCATCGACGCCGCAGAGGACCGCGAACGCTTCGACGAGCTGCTGGAGACGCTCGGCATCAAGCGCCCGAAGGGGTATACCATTATGACGGCGCAGGAAGCGCTCGAAGCGGCGCGCGCACTTGAATATCCGGTTCTGATGCGCCCGTCCTATGTCCTCGGCGGCCAGAATATGATTATTGCCTCCTGTGACGAGGATATCGAGGAATATATGGAGATTATCCTGCGCCACAAGCAGGACAATCCAGTGCTCATCGACAAGTATTTGAGCGGCATGGAAATTGAGGCGGACGCCATCTGCGACGGGGAAGATATTTTGATCCCCGGCATCATGAAGCATGTTGAGCGGACCGGCGTGCACTCCGGCGACAGCATCGCCGTCTATCCGGCGAACGACATCGACGACGATCTGGCGGCGGTAATCGTAGAGACGACCGAAAAACTCTGCAAGGGCCTGCACGCCGTCGGCCTGATCAATCTGCAGTATATCATCATGGACAAGACGCTTTATGTCATCGAGGTCAATCCCCGCGCTTCCCGTACGGTGCCGTATCTGAGCAAGGTGACGGGCGTGCCCATGTGCGACCTCGCGACCAAGGTGAGCCTCGGCTACCGGCTGCGCGATCTCGGATTCGGAACCGGGCTTTACCGCAATTCGCCGTATACGGCGGTCAAGGTGCCGGTGTTCTCCTTTGAGAAGCTGACGGACGTCGATACGCAGCTCGGACCGGAAATGAAGTCGACCGGCGAGGTACTCGGCATCGGCAATAACCTCGAGGAAGCGCTCTACAAGGGCCTTGTGGCTTCCGGATGCAAAATGCAGAAGGGCGGCGGCGTCATCATCACCGTGCGCGACAGCGATAAATTCGAGATTGCCGATATCGGCGTGAAATTCCACAAGATGGGCTTTACGCTCTACGCGACAGAGGGTACGGCCGCTGTGCTGCAAAAGCACGGGCTGCCGGTGGAGCTGGTTTCCAAAATCCACAAGAGCGATTTCAACACGATTACGCTGCTGGAGAGCGGCAAGATCAACTATATTATCTCGACCTCCGCAAAGGGACGCGATCCTGCGCGCGACAGCGTCAAGATCCGGCGCAAGGCCAGCCTGCTCGGCATTCCGTGCCTGACCTCGATCGACACGGCGAATGCGCTTGCGGACAGCCTGATGAGCCGCTATACAGTGGGAAATATTGAGCTGATCAACATCAACAGCCTCAAGAGCGAAAAGCAAAAGCTGCGCTTTACAAAAATGCACGGCTGCGCGAATGACTATATCTATATCAACTGCTTTGAGCAGGAGATCCAGACGCCGGAATTCCTCTCCATCTTCCTTTCCGACCGGCACACCGGCGTCGGCGGCGACGGCGTGGTGCTGATCTGCCCCTCGGAGGTTGCCGACGCCAAGATGCGGATGTTCAACCTCGACGGCAGCGAAGGAAAAATGTGCGGAAACGCGATCCGCTGCGTCTCAAAATATCTCTACGACAACAACATGGTGCGCAAAAAGGATCTTTCCATCGAAACGCTCAGCGGCATCAAGCACTGCCGCGTCACGACGACCTACGGTTTTGTCAGCCGGGTGACGGTCGATATGGGCAAGGCGGAGCTGACGCCGGCACTGATTCCGGTTCGGTCGGACAAGGAAATCGTCGTAGACGAGCCGGCGGTCATCGGCGGCAAAGACTATCGGATCACCTGTGTTTCGATGGGAAATCCGCACTGCGTGGTCTTTTGCGACAGCGTGGATGCGCTGAATTTGCCGGAGATCGGGCCGCTGTTTGAACACGATTCGCTCTTCCCGGAGCGCGTCAACACGGAATTTATCGAACGGATCGACGATCACACGCTGAAAATGCGCGTTTGGGAGCGCGGAAGCGGAGAGACGCTTGCCTGCGGAACCGGCGCGTGCGCTTCGGTGGTTGCGGCGGTGCTCAACGGATTCTGCCGGAAAGGCGAGGACGTCCGCGTGATGCTGCGCGGCGGCGATCTGACGATCAACTACCGCGATGAGGGCGTTGTCATGACCGGCAACGCGGAAAAGGTATTTGAAGGGGAAGTAGAAATATGAACAGCGAAGTCGTTTTAATTCTGGATTTTGGCGGACAGTATAAAGAGCTGATTGCCCGCCGGGTGCGCGAGTGCGGTGTCTATTCCGTCATCAAGCCCTACAAGACAAGCCTTGAGGAAATTCGGAAGATCAACCCGATCGGCATGATCTTGACCGGCGGGCCGAACAGCGTTTACGCGCCGGAGTCTCCGCTGTGCAGCAAAGAGCTCTTTTCGATGGGAATTCCGGTGCTCGGCATCTGCTACGGCATGCAGCTGATGAATTATCTGCTCGGCGGTACCGTCAATCCCTGTGAAAAAAGCGAATACGGCCGGATTCCGGTGACCATCGATCGGCCGTCCGTGCTCTTTGAGGGTCTTTCCCCGGAGCAGGTGGCGCTGATGAGCCACACCGATCAGGTCAGCGTGCTGCCGGAAGGCTTTGAGAGCCTGGCGCACACGGCGACCTGCCCGAATGCAGCGGTTGCCAATCCGGCAAAAGGCCTTTATGGATTCCAGTTCCATCCGGAGGTGGAAAACACTGTCCACGGCATGGAGATGCTCAAAAATTTCCTCTTCGGCGTTTGCCACGCGCGCGGAGATTACACCATGGACGACTATATCGACACGCAGGTTGCCGCTGTCCGCGAAAAGGTCGGGAAGGATAAGGTTCTCCTGGCGCTTTCGGGCGGGGTCGATTCCTCTGTCTGTGCGGCGCTGCTCTCAAAGGCGATTCCGAACCAGCTGGTGTGCATTTTTGTCGATCACGGGTTTATGCGGAAAAATGAGGGCGACGAGATCGAGCGGATTTTCACGAAAAAGGACGTCGAATTTGTGCGCGTGAATGCGGCGGATCGGTTCCTGGAAAAGCTGCGCGGCGTTTCGGAGCCGGAGCAGAAACGCAAGATCATCGGCAAGGAGTTTGTCGAGGTGTTCCAGGAGCAGGCCAAACGTTTTTCAGACGTCAAATATCTGGCGCAGGGCACGATTTACCCGGATGTAATTGAATCCGGAACCGACAGCTCCGCGACGATCAAGAGCCACCACAACGTCGGCGGACTGCCGAAAAACATGGATTTTAAAGGCCTGGTGGAACCGCTCAACGGCCTGTTTAAGGACGAAGTGCGCCGGGTCGGCAAGATGCTCGGCCTGCCGAATTATCTGATCAACCGTCAGCCGTTCCCCGGCCCGGGACTTGCCATCCGGATCATCGGAGAGCTGACGCGCGAAAAGCTCGATTTATTGCGCGAGGCCGATGCCATCGTGCGTGAGGAGATCGGGAAATCCCGTTCGAAGGTCAACCAGTATTTCGCGGTGCTCACGAATGTCCGCTCGGTCGGCGTGATGGGAGACGACCGCACCTACGACTACACGGTTGCACTGCGCGCGGTGACCACCAATGATTTTATGACCTGCGAATACGCAAAACTGCCGCATTCGCTGCTCTCGAAAATCGCCTCCCGCATCACCAATGAGGTCAAAGGCGTCAACCGCGTGGTGTACGACATCACCAGCAAGCCGCCGGCGACGATTGAATGGGAATAAGCCGGAGCTTGGCTTGTGCGGCCGGGGGCTGTATGACAGCGTGATTGGCTGTGCAGCAAAAAAGGAAGGCCTGTGAAAACGATGGACCGCATCGGGAGAAAGCAGCAGGGGCTGCCGTATTATTATGATGATCCGGCGATCCTCGGCGACCAGCACAGCACCAGTATCCGGAGAAATTGGCGCAGTATAACCGGATTTCGCCCATGGAGCCGGAGCGCCGCGCGGCCATGCTGCCGCAGCTGTTTGCAGAGATCGGCCCGGGCTGCACGGTGGAAACGCCGGTGCATGCCAATTGGGGCTGCAAGCACGTTTCGATGGGCGAAGGCACGTATGTCAGCTCCAATGTGACGTTTGTGGACGGCGGCTGGATCACCATCGGCTCGTTTTGTCTGATTGCGCCGAATGTCGTGTTTTCGACTTCCGGGCATCCGATTTTGCCGCAGCTGCGAAAAAATCATTACGTCTATAATCTGCCGGTCTGCATCGGGGACAATGTCTGGATCGGCTCGGGCGCACAGATCCTGCCCGGCGTAACGATTGTGGACGGCGGCTGGATCACCATCGGCTCGTTTTGTCTGATTGCGCCGAATGTCGTGTTTTCGACTTCCGGGCATCCGATTTTGCCGCAGCTGCGAAAAAATCATTATGTTTATAATCTGCCGGTCTGCATCGGGGACAATGTCTGGATCGGCTCGGGCGCACAGATCCTGCCCGGCGTGACGTTTGTGGACGACGGCTGGATCACCATCGGCTCGTTTTGTTTGATTGCGCCGAATGTCGTGTTTTCGACTTCCGGGCATCCGATTTTGCCGCAGCTGCGAAAAAATCATTACGTCTATAATCTGCCGGTCTGCATTGGGGACAATGTCTGGATCGGCTCGGGCGCACAGATCCTGCCCGGCGTAACGATTGGGGAAAACAGATTGATCGGCGCGGGAAGCGTCGTAACGCACGATATTCCGGCCAATGTGGCGGCATACGGCGTTCCGTGCAAAGTGATCCGGGAGATCGGAGAGCAGGACCGCAGATATTACGACAAGGATCGGAGACTGGATGTATGGGAATAACCGGTTTGCACCATCGGCATGCTGGCGCAAAGCCGGCGGAGAATTTCATTCCAGCGCGGCCTGACCGGCACAAGACTTGTGTTTTTGGGTTAGGATCAGCCGGCAAGACCAATGAATTGGGATTGTGTGAGCGGAACGCCGGATGCATCCGGTTTGAAAATGGGTTGGAAAGGCTGAAACAATATTGCGGATTCAAAATCAAAAAAGGACTCCCGCACGGAGGTGCAGAGAACCGTGAGCAGTGTCTGCGGGAAATCAACAGACAGCGCACAAGCGCAGAATACGCACGCGCTGCAAGCGGAAAAACAATATCTCGAGTGCGAGAAAAGCTGGGTTTATGACACGCTGATTACCGTTGCAGGTTTTTTCGGCGCGTATACCTATTTACTTCGCGGAAATGTCTTCTGCAACGCGCAGACGGGCAACGTCGTCTTGATGGGGATTGCGCTCGGCAGCGGAAAATGGGCAAAAGCGCTCTATTATCTGATCCCGATCTTCGCCTATTTTGCGGGGTCGTTTCTTTCGGAGCTGCTGCCCGGGCCGATGAAGCGCCGGCTGCTGCTGCGCTGGGACACGCTGCTGATTGCGGTGGAAATGCTCGTGGTGGCGGGGCTCGGATTTGTGCCGGACAGCGCGCCGGTGCAGATTTCGCAGATTGCGATTAACTTTATCGCGTCCATGCAGTACAACACCTTCCGGCAGTCGGAGGGCGTCCCGATGGCGACGACGTTTGCGACGAACCATATTCGGCAAATCGCCATTGCGCTTGCAAAGTCCGCTTTGCACCGGAACGCAGAGAACGCCTGGTATCGCAAGCGGCTTTTGCGGCACTTGCAGATGCTGCTGTTCTTTTTGGCGGGCGCGGCGCTCGGGACGGTGTTTTGCCATCTCTTTTCCGGCAGGGCAATCTGGGTGACGCTCCTGCCGTTCGGGGTGGTGTTCATCGCGCTGCTGCACGCGGACCGCACCAGCGAAAGAGAACTGCTTGCGCAGAAACCGGCCGGGCATTAACCAGCGCAGTCCAAAAACGGCGCCGGCAGTTCAGCTTGTAAGCGTGCAGTTACGCATTTTGATAGAAGAGAAAACGGAATCAAAAGCGGGAACGGGGGCCTGCTTTTTTCAAAATATGATTTATTAGTGGGGGAGCGCACGGCTGCGAAAACAGGCGGCGTACCGAAGGAAAGGACGAAAGAACATGACAAAATATATCTTTGTAACAGGCGGTGTGGTTTCGGGCCTCGGAAAAGGAATTACAGCGGCGTCGCTCGGACGGCTTTTAAAGGCGCGCGGCTTGAAGGTCGCCGCGCAGAAACTCGATCCGTACATCAATGTGGACCCCGGCACGATGAGCCCGTACCAGCACGGCGAGGTGTTCGTAACTGAGGACGGCGCAGAGACGGATCTGGACCTCGGCCACTATGAACGCTTCATTGACGAGGACTTGAACCAGTTTTCGAACCTCACGACCGGCAAGGTCTACTGGAATGTGCTCAACAAGGAGCGCCGCGGCGAATACCTCGGCGAGACGGTACAGGTCATTCCGCATATCACCAACGAGATTAAGGAATTTATCTACAGCGTCGGCAACAAGTCGAACGCCGATATTGTCATCACGGAAATCGGCGGTACGGCCGGCGACATCGAAAGCCAGCCGTTTATGGAGGCCATCCGCCAGGTTTCTCTGGAGGTCGGGCTGCAGAACTGTCTGTTTATCCACGTGACGCTGGTGCCGTACATCAAGAGCTCCGGCGAGCACAAGTCCAAGCCCACCCAGCACTCGGTCAAGGAAATGCAGTCGATGGGTATTTCGCCGAATATCATCGTCATGCGCTGCGACGAGCCGGTCGGGGAGAGCATCCGCAATAAAATCGCGCTCTTCTGCAACGTCAAGCCCGACTGCGTGATCGAGAATATTACGCTTCCGGTGCTGTATGAGGCGCCGATTATGCTCGAAAAGAACCATTTTTCGGATATCGTCTGCCGCGAACTCGGCATGTATGCGCCGGTGTGCAATCTGGAGGATTGGGGCAACATGCTCGACCGGATCCGCAACCGTACCAAAAAAGTGCGGATCGGACTGGTCGGAAAATACGTCCAGCTGCACGACGCCTATCTCTCTGTTGCAGAAGCCATGCGCCATGCGGGCTATGAGACCAGCGCGCGGGTGGAGATCAAATGGATCGACTCTGAAACGGTCACAAAAGACAACGCCGCGGACATCCTGCGCGGATGTGACGGTGTGATTATCCCCGGCGGCTTCGGCAACCGCGGCATCGAAGGTAAAATTGCGGCGGCGCAGTATGCCCGGGAGAACAATGTCCCGTATCTGGGGCTCTGCCTCGGCATGCAGATTGCCGTGATCGAATTTGCGCGCCATGTCTGCGGCATCGCGGACGCAAACTCCGGCGAATTTGACGAGGGCGGCGCGCATCTGGTCATCGACTTTATGCCCGACCAGAACAACTCGATGAACAAGGGCGGCACGATGCGTCTGGGCAGCTATCCGTGCAAAATTAAGCCCGGCACGATGATGGAGAAATGCTATCAGAAGGAACTGATCGGCGAACGCCACCGCCATCGTTACGAGTTCAACAACGATTACCGCGCCCTGATGGAGGAAAAAGGCCTTGTCGTCAGCGGAACCTCGCCGGACGGCCATATTGTCGAGACGGTGGAGCTGACGGACAAGCGTTTCTATGTCGGCGTACAGTTCCATCCGGAATTTAAGAGCCGTCCGAACCGCGCGCATCCGCTCTTCCTGGAATTCATCAAGGCGTCTCTCGCGTACAGCGCAGAAAAGCAGGCAAATGCCGCGCAGATCGCGGAGTAAAATGGGAAAGGGGCTGGCACAGTATGAAGATCAACCGGCATTATCTTGAATTGCAGGAAAGCTACCTGTTTTCGACGATCGCCAAAAAGGTTTCGGCGTATACGGCGGCGCATCCGGAAAAGGAAGTGATCCGGATGGGCATCGGCGACGTTACGCTGCCGCTTTGCCCGGCTGTGGTCTGCGCCATGCAGCGTGCGGTCGCGGAGATGGGCGAAAAGGCAACGTTCCGCGGGTACGGCCCGGAGCAGGGATACGCCTTTTTGCGCGAGGCAATTCAGTCGCATTATGCGGGATACGGCGTTGCGCTTTCCGCGGATGAAATTTTTATCAGCGACGGCGCAAAGAGCGATCTCGGCAATATTCTCGATATTTTTTCTCTGGAGAACCGGGTTCTGGTGCCGAATCCGGTCTATCCGGTTTATGTGGATACCAACCTGATGCTCGGCCGTCCGGTGACGTACTTGAACGCCGGAGAGGAAAACGCGTTCCTGCCGATGCCGGATGACACGGTGCAGGCAGATCTCATCTACCTCTGCTCGCCGAATAACCCGACCGGCGCTGCGTATACGCGGGAGCAGCTGGCACAGTGGGTGGATTATGCACAGAAGCAGCACGCGCTGATCCTTTTTGACGCGGCTTATGAGGCGTTTGTCAGCGATCCGGCGCTGCCGCACAGCATTTATGAAATCGAAGGCGCCAAAAGCTGCGCGATCGAGTTTTGCTCGTTTTCCAAAACAGCGGGCTTTACCGGCACGCGCTGCGGCTATACAGTGCTGCCGCAGGCGCTGCAGTTTGAAGGCGTACAGCTTTCGAAACTCTGGCTGCGCCGGCAGACCACGAAATTCAACGGTGTGCCGTATATTGTCCAGCGCGGCGCAGAGGCGGTCTTTACGCCGGAAGGCCAGCAGCAGGTGATGCAGGCGATTGCCTATTACCGGGAAAATGCCCGCGTGATGGCGCAGGCGCTCCGGGCGTGCGGCGTCTGGTTTACCGGCGGAGAAAATTCGCCGTATGTTTGGATGAAGTGCCCGGACGGCATGGATTCCTGGGCGTTCTTTGACCGGCTGCTTGAAGAAGCGAATGTAGTCGGTACGCCGGGAAGCGGGTTCGGCGAAAACGGAGAGGGCTTTTTCCGCCTGACGGCGTTCGGCGATGCGGAAAAGACGAAAGAGGCCATGGCGCGCCTGCAAAAATTGATCTCGTAAAAAGTACGGTTCAAAGCGGCGCGCAAAAGCTGCGCCGTTTCCACAATTTGCAAAAAACAGAGGCGCCGCAACGAGCGGTATCGGGCGAATCCGGCGGACCCCGGATTTGTGCGGGTTCGTGCGAATTTGCGTGCTGCGCGGTTTGGCTGCGTCCGGAGGATTTGCAGCACGGCAGAAGCGGCGCGACAGAAAAGCGGCGCGACCGGGCGACCGGAGAGCTGCTTCTGCTGTACAACGCGCAGAGCAGGAAACCGGGCGGTATGCAGCGCGATAGCGGACGCGCGGATCCCGGAACGCACGCGCGGTGTGCGTTTCCGTCAGTAAAGCGGCGTCGGAATGCTGCACATCACGGATGCAGAATGCGTATGGCGCAGCGTGGATCGGCGCGGACAGCAGGGTAACACAGGATATTCCGGCCAATGCGGCGGCACACGGCGTTCCGTAGGGATCCGCGAAATCGGAGAACAGGATCGGCTGTATTGCGACAAAGCTTAGAAAGAACAAATGAAATGGCGGCAGAAAAGGGCATAAAGCGTCCGGATCATCGAAAAAAGAGGGGGAATTGCACCGAATGCTGGAAAATATTTTGACGGTTGGTGAGCAGGTTTTGGTGCTGTTCCTGCTCATGGCGGTCGGGTTTGTCTGCGGAAAGCTGAAAATCCTGACCGGAAATGCGGTGGCCTCGATTACGGATCTGTTGCTCTATATTGTGACGCCGTGCATGATTCTCTACTCGTATCAGCGCGCGTTCGATCCGGACATGCTGCGGGGATTTCTGATTGCCTTTGCCGCGGCGGTGGGAATTCACCTGATCAATATTGTGCTGAGTCTGCTGCTGATTCGCGACCGCGACCAGGCGCGCAGGCGGGTGCTGCAGTTTGCGGCGATTTTCTCAAACTGCGGCTATATGTCCATTCCGCTGCAGCAGGCGGTTCTCGGAAGCGACGGCGTATTCTACGGGTCAGCGTACATTGCGATTTTCAACCTGATTTTCTGGAGTTTCGGCGTCTTTTTGATGAGCGGCGACCGCAAGGCGTTTTCCGGAAAGCGGATTCTGCTCAATCCGGGCATCTTGCCGGTACTTGCCGGAATTTTGATGTTTTTGCTCTCGATTCCGCTGCCGGAATTTCTGAATACGACGATGGCGTCGATCGCTTCGCTCAACACCCCGCTGCCGATGTTCATTATCGGCTATTACCTTTCAAACGTCCGCTTTCGGGAGTGCCCGATTTCGGGTGCGGTCTGTTGGAGTATGGCGCTGCGCCTGATTTTGCTGCCGTTTTTGGCGCTGGGCCTGATGGCGCTCTGCGGTGTGCGCGGGGTTGTCTTGGTGACCAGCACGATTGCGGCTTCTGCGCCGGCGGCTGCCGCTACGACGATGTTTGCGCTGAAATTCCATCAGGATACGGATCTTTCGGCGGAACTGGTATCGCTGACGACACTGTTTTCTATTTTGACAATGCCGCTGGCTGTCGGTGTCGCGCAGTTTTTAGCCTGAATTTTTTGCAATCGTTTTATTTTTATAATGAAAAAGAAAACGCCCGCTGCAAGCGCCTTTCCGGTTTGGAAGGCTGCCCCGCAGCGGGCTTTTTTTAATGCTTTTTGTCAAATCCGGGAGCCCGCATCATACCGTCTCAAAAATGCCCTTCGGTCGGATAGATCTCCCGGCCGCCGAGCAGCGTGGAGATCTGGTTGGCGGTTTCGCTGATCCGCCGGCCGTAAACAGAGACGAAGGTGTCGCGGTCGCAGGTGACAAGGGAGCCGGAACACCCGACCGAGCCGACAACTGCGCCGGTGTGGTCGAAAATCGGCGCGGCGTAGCAGACGATGCCGTATCCGAATTCCTCAATGTCGGTCGCATAGCCGTTTTCGCGGACACGCGCAAGATACGCTTTGAATTCATAGGGGTCGGTGATAGTGTGTTCGGTCATCTTCCGGAACGGCAGTTTGCAGTAACGGTCGATGGCCTCGTCGCCGGCATAGGCAAGCAGAACCTTTCCGGGTGCAGAGCAGTAGAGCGGGTAGCTGCCGCCGACCGCGCCGGAAACCTTGACGCTTTTGACGGAATCGAGGTGCTGAATATAGACGACCGCATTTTCGCGCAGGACGGCAAGATAGGTGCTCTCGCCGGTTTTTTGCCAGAGCGAATAGACAAACGGCAGCGCGGCGTTGTTGAGCGTCAGGCGCTGGAGGGACTTGCTGGTCGTTTGGAATGGCTGGAGCGTCAGCTGGTATTTTCCGTTTTGCTCGTCGAGATAGACCCAGTTTTCTTTCTGCAGGGTGTTTAAAATTCGGTAGACCATATTTTTGTTCAGGTCCAGTTTTCGGCTGATCTCGGAGATGCCGAGCGCCTGGGATTCACTTGCGAGCAGTTCAATCAGTTTGACCGCATTGGTAACGGCCGGAGCAAGCTGCTGTGTGCTGTTATTTTCCATTTGGATTCCTCGCTTCCAAGTCCCATGTTTTTATGAATCGTTGCAAAGAAGTATTCAAAGAAGAGGTTCTGTTATATTGACAATTTCATAATAATCTGGTATAAGTATAGTACGGTGTTATGTATTTATATTAGCACCGTGATCGTTTTTATCATATCACGCCGCTTCCGCGCTGTCAACAGCCGGAACCCTTCGAAAGTTCTGCGGAAGCAATAAAATATGGATAGGAGAGATTGCAAAATGAAAGGATACGTTGTTTATCCGGATGGAACCTGTGGCTTCGACGAGCTGCCGATGCCCAAATACGATGCGTACAGCGCGCTGGTCAAAATGGAGAGCTGCGGCATCTGCAACGGGACGGATATGAAAATTATCCATCACAAGTTTAAGGGGATTCCCTATGATAAACCCATTGTCCTCGGCCACGAAGGCGTCGGCCGCGTGATCGAAAAAGGGGAAAAGGTCAAAAACTTTGAAATCGGCGATCTGGTGATCCTGCCCTTTATCGGAGACGCGCCCGAAGGCTACACCAGCGCGTGGGGCTCCTATGCAGAATATAATGTGGTCAGCGACGCGGCCGCGATGGAAGCGGACGGCCTGATTCCGGACGACTTTATGTATGCGCAGCAGAAACTGCCCGCGGACATCGATCCGGTCAACGCGGCGATGATTATCACCTTCCGCGAGGTGCTCAGCACCATGAAAATCTTCGGCATGGAGCCGAATAAGAGCATCACGATCCTGGGACTCGGCCCGGTCGGCCTGAGCTTTGTCAAGTTTGCGCGTCTGATGGGCATGGGCCCGATCATCGCGCTCGATATCGTCGAGGAAAAACTCAAACTCGCCAAAGAATACGGCGCGGATTATGTCTTTAACAGCAAAGAGGTCGATGTCGAAAAGGAAGTGCGCGGCATTTGCCCGGACGGTGTGGACTTTGTCCTGGATGCCGTCGGCATTCCGGCCTTTATCAATACCGGCCTGTCCATCATCAAGCCCTCCGCAAAGATCTGTGTTTACGGCATTTCTCCGATCAACAAGGGCGAGATCGACTGGAGCCGCTGCGACTACAACTGGACGCTGCAGTTTAACCAGTTCCCGTCGAAGAAGCTGGAGGCCGAAGCGCACAGCCAGATTCTCAACTGGATGAAACTCGGTGTGCTGGATCCGGCGGATTATGTCTCGCATGTCTTTGATTTTAAGGACCTCAACGAGGCCTTTGCAAAGATCGAACGCCGCGAGCCGATGATGAAAATGGTTGTCAAGTTTTAAGCCCGAGGGCTTTTGATAAAAACAGAAGGAGATGTGTGACTGATGAAACAATCTACGCTTTTTACCATCCTGCCCGATTACATCAATACGCCTGACGGCATGACCATCGACTGGCACGGCAATCTGGTGCTTTCCTGCCCGAACTATGCGGATACCTCGACCTCCGGCGTCGTGGTACGGATCGACAAGGACCGCAAGGTCACGAAATGGTTCGACGTGCCGGTACATGAGGAAACCGGCGTTGCGCGCAACATGGGCATCGAATTTGACAGCGACTGGAATGTGTATCTCTGCGATAACCAGGGCTGGTCCGGCGCGCCGGAGCTCCAGTTTAAGGGACGCGTGCTCAAACTGAAGGTAGACGACGAGGGTAATATCCTCAAGACCACGGTGGTCGCATACAATATGGAGCATCCGAACGGCATCCGGATCCGCGACGGATACATGTATGTCACGCAGAGCTATCTGACGAAGGTGGAGGATCCCTCCGGCAAGCTCGTCAGCTGCGTGTATCGGTTTAAGCTCGACGATGAGAACATCGAAATCAAGAATACGCTGGAGGATCCGAACATCCTCACGACGTTTGTCACGCAGAACCCCGACTGCCAGTACGGCGCGGACGGCATCGTGTTCGATCCGGAGGGCAACCTCTATGTCGGCAACTTCGGTGACGGCGCGGTTTACAAAATCACCTTCAACGCGGACGGCAGCGTCAAGAGCAACGCGGTCTTTGCGCAGGATCCCGCACAGCTGCAGAGCACTGACGGAATGATCATGGACAAGGATCACAACATTTATGTTGCGGACTTCAGCGCCAACGCGATCGGCAAAATTTATCCGGACGGCCGCGTCGAACGGATTGCGCAGAGCCCGGACAGCGACGGCTTGCATGGGGAACTCGATCAGCCGGGCGAACCGATCATCTGGGACGGTGTGATTGTCGCTTCCTGCTTCGACCTGGTAACCGGACCGGACAAGGTCAACACCCAGCACGAGATGCCGGCGACCATGGCACAAATTGAACTGTAAGACGATTTGTTTTTGGGAGAGGAATTGGCTCCGCCGAGCCAATTCCTCTGCGTAAATCTGCACAAAAAATGCGTTCCGGCTAAAACGGGCAGAGACCGGTTTCTTCAGCAGCCCGACGCCAGACGTTTTGGCCAGAGATTCGGTGCGCTGTTGTTTTTCCGGCAGCAGGTTGCGGTTCTGCGAAAAGAAACGCTTTTGCGCAAATGCGCGGAATGGGCGTATTTGCGGCAGAAAAACGATGCTGTGTCAATCGAATTACCGAGGAGGAAGCACACATGGACAAAATGGCATGTCTCAAACAGGCAAAGCTTGCAACACTTGCAATGCAGCGGTATTCCTGGGAACAGGGAATCGTTGCGCAGGCTTTTTTGGAACAGGGCGACCGGGACGTTGTCATTGCGATGGCCAAAGAAGCACAGAACCGCCAGACGGCAGACGGACGCGCTGCCTCGATTGGCGAACAGCCGGCGGTAACGGATCCCTGTGCGGCAGGAGAGCCGCTCATCTATGCCTATGAGCAGACGAAGGATCCGGTCTTTAAAGAATCGTATGAAAAAATGCTGCATTGGGCGATGGTGACCGCGCCGCGCAATGCGGACGGCATTGTCTATCATCTCGATAATTCCCCGCAAATGTGGGTGGACTCCTTTGACATGCTTCCGCCGTTTTTGGCGCGTGCCGGAGAATACGACGAGGCGCTCAAGCAGGCGAACGGGTACTGGAAGCTGCTCTTCCAGCCGGAGAAAAATCTGCTCTCGCACATTTGGCATGACGGCGAACAGCGGTTTATCCGGGACGCGGTTTGGGGCGTCGGCAACGGCTGGGCAATGGCCGGTATGACGCGCGTGATTGCGCTGCTGCCGGAGCGCTATGCAGCGGAAAAGAAGCTGCTGGCTGAGCGGATTGACACGCTTTTGAAAGCGGCGCTGAAGCTGCAGCGTCCGGACGGTCTGTTCCACGATGTGCTGGACGATCCGAACAGTTTTGTGGAGACGAACTTTGCGCAGATGGCGGCCTATACGATTTACCGCGGCGTGAAGGGCGGATGGCTCGATGAGGCATACCTCGAGAAGGCCGACAAAATGCGGAATGCCGCTTGGGAAAAGCTCGACAGCTACGGCCTTGTGCAGGGCGTCTGCGGCGCGCCGACCTTTGACAAGCCCGGCGTTGCGCCGGAAGGGCAAGCGTTTTTCCTGCTGATGGAAGCAGCCGCCAGAGATTTTATGCAAAAATAACCGCAAGCGCCGGTTTTACCGGCAATCTGTAAGGGCGGTGCTTTTGCCGATCCTTCAGCAGAACCGACCAAAGGCGCGGTTTCGTGTTTTGGGCCGGTTTTCGGGCGGCTTGCAGTCCGGCAAGCAGAAAAAGCCGCTTTTGCGGCGGCCCTGCGCGGAGTTGCGTTTGCGGAGAATATTTCCGGCGCGCGGTTTTGTGCGCAGGATTGCATGGCACAGCGGATGCGTCGGTTTTACCTTTGAAAGCGCGGTTTCTCGGCGCTAATGGTGCAGCCTTTCTCGGCTCGTTGATGCGGCGGCGACGCCGTCTGCGACCGGAAGCGCGTCTGAAACGGACATTTTAATGGGCCTGAATCTCGGGCCGATACGCTCAAAAAAGAAAAACCAGACGAAGTGCGTTTCGTCTGGTTTTTTTGCGCCGAAAGGTGCGGGTTTTGACAAAAGCAGCCGCAAAAAAGCGGCTGCTTACGATGGGCACGCAGTGCACTCCTAGCGGGGACAAGATTTGGAGGATTCTTTATAAGAGCAGAGTAACAGCTGCGTTTGTCAAATGGACTTTTATTCCGTCCGGCCGGTGGCACGCCGGTAGGCTGCGCGCAGCTCTTCGGCGGCGGTTTCCGGACAGGTGGGGTTGCAGTGCGCCCAGGCGCCGGTTTCGCTCGAAGCGTTGTACTTCATCTTGGCTGCAGAACGCATCGGCGGGAAGAACTCGATGTGGAAATGGAAATCGCCGTTTGCTTCTTCGCAGTTGATGGGCGCGTTGTGCATGCACATCATATAGGGGAAGGTGTAATCAAAGAGGGAATCGAGCATGGTCACGGTCTGCTTGAGCGTGACGGCCAGAGAGAGGCGTTCCTCTTTGGTGAAATCGGTGAGATATTTGCAGTGCCGGTTAGAGATGATATAAACGCCGTAGGGGTACTCCGTGAAGAAGGGGAGAAAGACCGTAAAGTGTTCGTTTTGGAAGATGATCCGTCGGCCGTCGGCACGCTCGTGTTCCATCATCTCGCAGAACAGGCATTTTCCGTCGTGCTCCGCCGCATATTCGGCGGCAGAGGCCGTTTCAAGGCGCAGCTTTTTCGGGACGAACGGGTAGCCGTAAATCTGACCGTGCGGATGCGGCATGGTGACGCCGACCGCTTCGCCGCGGTTTTCAAAGATAAAGCAATATTTGATTTTGGGGTCGGACCGCATGGCTTCAAAGCGTTCGCACCAGAGATCCACGAGTTTTGCGACATGTTCGTCGCTGAGGTCCGGCAGCGTGGCGGTGTGTTTCGAGGAATAGAGAATGACCTCGCACTTTCCGTAGCTCGGCGCCGTCCGGAAAAAATCATCTGCAACATCGTCGGGGGTCGGGGGATCCTGCGAGAGCGCGGGGAAATCGTTATCGTATTTGTAGACGTCGAAGTGCTCCGGGACTTTTCCGGAGCCGGGGCAAAACGGACACCAGTCTTTCGGCATTTGCGGCCGGTTTTGCCGGTGGGAAGCAATCATAACCCAGTCTTGTGTCAGGGGGTGCCAGCGTAGTTCAGCCATCATCATCCGCTCCTTTCCTTTTCTTTTACTATACTGCGTTTTTGGGTTTTGCCGCAATTGAAAAAAGTTTTGATATATGGATTTATGTTGCTTTTTTGTGTGAAATCGGATAAGATGAAACGGGAGGTGTGCACATGCAGGGAGAGCAGTATAAGCATTCGTATAAATCCGAACACCGCGCGGTGCTGTCGCTTTGCGTCTATAATGCAGGGTTTGAGCAGTGCGGTGCGGGGTTTTGCTGGGGGCCGGGTGTGCGCGATCATTATCTGCTGCATTATGTGACCTCCGGATTTGGGACGTATACTATTTTCGGAGAGACCTATGCGATCGGCCCGGGAGATTTATTTTTAGCTTATCCGGACACGGAGATTTCATACCGCGCAGACGAAAAAACGCCATGGGAGTATTATTGGGCCGGATTTCAGGGCAGCGAGGCGCCGCTGCTGCTGAGCCAGACGGCGTTTTCTGTCGGGCAGCCGGTTTGGCATCCGGCAGACGGAGAGACGATCAAGGCGCTGCTGCTCGATATTTATGAGAGCCGGGGCAGTGGGATCGGCGGAGAATTGCGGATGGCCGGACGGCTGTATGCGCTTTTTGCCGCGCTGATTGAGGCAAACTCCGGCGGAGTAGAGGCCGGGCGCGAACAGGTGCGCCGGGCTTGCGAGTATATTGCAAATAATTTTTCCAGGCCGATTTCGGTCGCGCAGATCGCCGAACACACCGGATTGTGCAGAAGCTGGCTGTATCGGGAATTTCAGCGGTATATGGGAGTGTCGCCGGTGCGGTATCTGATTCAGTTCCGGCTGCTGCAGGCCTGTATGCTGCTGGAAACAACGGCGCTTTCGGTGAAGTCGGTTTCGTTTTCGGTGGGGTTTGAGGATCCGCTCTATTTTTCCCGCGCATTTAAAAAACAGTACGGCGTTTCTCCGAAGGAATACCGGACACGCCACGCAGGGCAATCCGGCGGAGCCTTTTCGGAACCAGGACGCTTTGCAGAAAACCAATGAATGACAGGGCGGGAAAGTCGAGGCTCAGACGCGCGGCAGGTGTGACGAAAGGCACTTCGTGTCCTCTCGCGTCCAGGGCGTCTATAGGGCGGGGGAAGCTTTTGGCATGGCGAGACACAACTGCGGAACGGGAAAAGTGTCCTCCCGCGTCCAGCGCGCTACGGAATAGGGCAAATCTCCGGCGTGGTGAAGCACGCTGCGCGTGCGCGATGAAAGACACTTCGTGTCCTTCCGCGTCCAGGGTGTTTATAGGGCGGGGGAAGCTTTTGACATGGCGAGACACAACTGCGGAACGGGAAAAGTGTCCTCCCGCGTCCAGCGCACCACGGAATGGGGCAAATTTCCGGCGCGATGAAACACGCTGCGCGTGCGCGATGGAAGACACTTCGTGTCCTCTCGCGTCCAGGGCGTTTATAGGGCGGGGGAAGCTTTTGGCATGGCGAGACACAACTGCGGAACGGGAAAAGTGTCCTCCCGCGTCCAGCGCGCTACGGAATAGGGCAAATCTCCGGCGCGATGAAACACGCTGCGCGTGCGCGGTTGAAAATACTTCCTGTGGAAAAATTTGAAAAAAGGACTTGACAAGACGATTTTGGACGCCTATAATAAGGACAAATTTAATTGCAAAACCGTTGAGAGGGAGATAAAACCGGTAACGGATTCTCAGAGAGCCTGTGGTGGTGGGATACAGGTAGTTAGCGGACCGGACAAATGGACCCTTGAGGTCTGCGCGGAAAGGCATTGCCGAGTATATGCAGACGCGTGCTCGCGTTATAGGGCAGGGCTGTGTTAGCAGTCTGATTGAGGTGGGCTTTCTTTTGATTGAGAGAAGGTCAAGCAAGGTGGTACCGCAGGAGTATAACTCCTGTCCCTGCAAAGTTGCGGGGACAGGAGTTTTTTTATTTCATCCGGCGCCATCCTCAGAAGGTTCCTTGCTGTCGCCAACGGGAAGCAAATCAAAGAAAGGGGCAAATAACCATGAAAAACATTCCTTACAAAATTTATCTTTCTGAAGAAGAGCTGCCGCGGCAATGGTATAATGTGCGGGCGGATATGAAGACCGACCACTCGCCGATCCTCAATCCTGCTACGCTGAAACCGGTGACGGTTTCGGATCTGGAACCGGTATTCTGCACGGAGCTTGCCAAGCAGGAACTCAACACCACCGACCGCTTTATCGACATTCCCGACGAGGTGCGGGACTTCTACAAAATGTACCGTCCGTCCCCGCTGGTGCGCGCGTATTGCCTGGAAAAAGCGCTGGGGACGCCTGCGAAAATTTACTATAAATTTGAAGGCCAGAACACGTCCGGCAGCCATAAGCTCAACTCCGCAATTGCGCAGGCCTATTATGCCAAACAGCAGGGGCTGACCTCTCTGACGACGGAGACCGGCGCCGGCCAGTGGGGAACCGCGCTCTCGATGGCTTGCGGCTATTTCGGCCTGAAGCTGCGGGTTTATATGGTCCGCGTTTCCTCTGAGCAGAAACCTTACCGCAAAGCGGTGATGGAAACCTACGGCGCGAAGGTGATTCCGTCTCCGTCCGATACGACGAATGTCGGACGCAAGATCCTCGCGGAATTCCCGGATAATACGGGCAGCCTCGGCACCGCGATTTCTGAGGCGGTCGAGGTTGCGGTCTCCACGGAGGGCACCCGCTATGTGCTCGGCAGCGTGCTCAATCAGGTGCTCCTGCACCAGACGATTATCGGACTGGAATCGAAAAAAGCGCTTGAAAAATGCGACGAATATCCGGATATCGTCATCGGCTGCGCCGGCGGCGGCTCCAACCTCGGCGGCCTGATGGCGCCCTTTATGCAAGATAAGCTCGCCGGACGGCATGCGCCGCACTTTATCGCGGTGGAACCGGCTTCCTGCCCCTCTTTGACCCGCGGCAAGTTTGCGTATGATTTCTGCGATACCGGCAAAGTTACGCCGCTTGCCAGGATGTATACGCTCGGCAGCGGATTTATTCCTTCGGCCAATCATGCGGGCGGGCTGCGGTATCACGGCATGAGCCCGATCCTCTCCCAGCTCTATCACGACGGCTATCTTGATGAGGCGCGGTCCGTGGAACAGACCAAGGTTTTTGAGGCGGCAGAGCTGTTTGCACGCGTAGAAGGAACGCTTCCGGCGCCGGAATCTTCGCATGCGATTGCGGTGGCAATTCAGGAAGCGCTCAAGTGCAAGGAAACCGGCGAGGAGAAGACCATCCTCTTCGGATTGACCGGTACCGGCTATTTCGATCTGGCGGCCTATATGGCCTACAATGCCGGCACGATGACCGACTATATCCCGACAGATGCAGACCTGGAACGCGGATTCTCCTGCATTCCGCATCTCGACGGCATTCAGTAAATCAGACCATTTATGAGAAAAAAAGCAGATGCTTCCCGGAAGGGTGCATCTGCTTTTTGTGCTTTTGGAGACCTTTTTGCGGGGGCGATCCGGCAGCGCGGCCGTATTGACCCCGTGCGCGGAAAATGCGCGGGAAAAGAGAAGATCACAGAACGGAGAAAGTCTTCGACGCGGGGAAAGAGACATAACCACGGAACGGAAAAAGTTACCTTTTGCGTCCAGCGCGTTTATAGGGCGGGGGAAGCTTTTGGCATGGCGAGACACAGCTGCGGAATGGGAAAAGTGTCCTCCCGTGTCCAGCGCGTTTACAGAACGGCGAAAACCTCCGGCGCGGTGAAACACGCTACGCGTGCGCGGGGGAAGGCACTTCGTGCCTGCGACGAAAGACACTTCGTGTCCGCGGAGAGCCACACTTCGGGCGCAATGCGATGAGATGAGAGGCAGCTGCGGAATGGGAAAAGTGTCCTCCCGCGTCCAGCGCGTTTACAGAACGGCGAAAACCTCCGGCGCGATGAAAGGCACTTCGTGTCCGTGGGGTTAAATTCCGTACTCCATGATGCCGGTTGCCCAGAGAACGGCGGCGACGGCTTCCTGGCAGTTGACGTTGCGCGCGTACTCGACATAGGTGTCGTAATCAACCTGTACGCACAGGCCGTTGCAGGCGTCGTAGATGTCGACGTTGCCTTCCGGATCGATGCGGTATTTGGTCTTGATTCCGGCAAAGCCCAGTTTGACCGCGCGGAGGATTTCGGGCTTCTGTTCGATCAGTCCGAGCAGGAGCGCTTTTTTGATGGTGTAAAGGAACATGGCGCTTCCGGAAGTATCGTGGAAATTGTGGCGGTGATGCGGTTTGTCCACGACCTGATACCACAAGCCGGAGGCAGGATCCTGCACCTTGATGAGCGAATCGACAAGCTTTGTCAGCTGCATCAGCAGACGGCCGCAGCCCGGATAATCCTTCGGCAGCAGCTCCAGTACCTCGACGAGGATCATGGCGTACCAGCCGAGACCTTCGCTCCAGATTTCCGGTGAGCAGCCGGTGATCGGATGTGCCCAGAGCACGTCCGGGTTGGCGCTGTAGGCATGATAGAGCAGGCCGGTGCCGTCTTTTTCACAGCGGTCAAAGACGATGGAGAGCTGTTTGACCGTCTCGCTGAAGCAAAATTCGCTGTCACCGATGTATTTTCCGTAGCGCGTGAGGAACATCAGCCCCATGAACAGGCCGTCCACCCACATTTCGCCGGAACGCGGACGGCTGTGCCAGAAGCCGCCGTCCGGATTGCGCGGATAATCGTCGTAGGCGCGGCGGATCCGGTCGCAGGCGAGGCGGTATTTTTCTTTCTTTGTCTGGGTGTACGCCCAAACGAGCACGGAACCCGCCATGATATCGTCGAGACTGATGCCGGTGAAGCCGAGGACCTCGCCGTCCTCTTTGACATGTTCTTCGCAGTATTGCAGAACATAGTCATAGTATTTCTGGTTTTGGGTGCGCTCATAGAGCCGGATGAATCCCCAGAGCATAAAGCCCTGCGCGTAGCACCAGGAACAGTACGGGTACTGATCCGGGTCCGGGTAACGGCGCTGGATGGTTTCGGCAAGTGTATCGGAATAATGCATGGAATGACCTCCTTTATCCTAATTGCCCGGTTGCCGGGCATCGTGGACGAAATTAGAATTTATAGAAATACGCGGGTTCCGCGGTCGGCGGAATCAATGGCGCGCATCGCAAGACGGTAAGAACGGAGATTGTTTTGAATGGCGTTTTCGGCGGTGCGTCCGGCGGCAAAGTCGGCAGCGATCTGGTCGAGCATGGAGAGAATGCTGTTGTCCGATTCGGGAAAATCTTCGGAGACGGCGCCCGCCGCAGTGGTCAGCGTCAGGGTGTTTCCGCGGATTTCGATCATGCCGGACTCGCCTTCGATGTGCCAGTCGCCCATCCAGGTTGTGGAGCTCTTGTAGCTGCAGAGCGACGCACAGTAAGACACATGGACGCCGGATTGCATCGTCAGTTCCGCGGTGGCGCAGGAGTTGCTCACATAGATGCTCCAGGCAGGATCCCAGGTTGTGATATCGACGGATTCGGCTTCCAGACCGGTCACAAAGCGGATGGTGTCGAAGTGGTGGACGCTGATATCGAGCAGCAACGGATGCCGCATTTTGGTGTGGTAGTTTTCAATCTCGTGGTGCATCCGGAAATCGAAACGCACCGAATCGAGACGGCCGATTTTGCCGGCGGAAACGAGCGCTTGGGCGCGCCGGAGAATCTGAAAATACCGGTAATTTTCCGCGATGGCAAGGGGGATGCCGGTCTTTTCCGAGACGGCGCGCATGGCTTCCGCGTCGGCTTCTGAGGCGGCAATCGGCTTTTCACAGAGGACGCGCACGCCGTGCTCCAGTGCGTAGACCGCGTATTCGCGGTGCGTTTCGGGCGGCGTGACGATTAAGCAAAGATCCGGCTGCAAAACGCGGATCGCTTCCCGGTAGTCGGCGAAGATCTGATCAGCGGAAAGGCCGGCAATTTTCTGTGCCCAGGCGCCTTTTTCGGCATTTGAGGTCACAACGCCGCAAACTTCCACTTCTTTGCTGTAAGGCAGGATATTTTGAAACCAGTTTTTTCCAAAAGATCCAAGTCCAATCTGCAAAAGTCTTTGTTTGTTCATGGAAAATACAACTCCTACTACATTAGTATACTGGAATGTTTTGCATCCGCAAGGGGGAAGCGCATGCCGGATGCCTCTCTCTTTCGGAACATAAAAAAGAAAGGAGAAAACCGGCTTTTTTTCGGCGGCGTTTGAAGAAATACACAAAAGCAGACCGAAAAAAAGAGAAAAAATTTGAATATTTTTTGAAATTAGTATTGACAATTCCAAAAAACAGTGATATAAATATAGCACAACGTTATGTATTTATTCTAATTCTTGAATATTTTAGCATAAATCCGATAGGGTGTCAAGAATGCTGTGTGATTTGTTAAGATGTTAGAACATAAAACAAGTTTCTTTGTTTGATTTGCGGGTTTCCTGTCCAGATGGGCAGGACAGGCTTCGACAAAAATATACATTTACGATGTAGAATTTGAGAAAAGCACATAGACAGGTTGACGAAAATTCAAAATTCGGATATGATAAGTACAGATTCCCGCGTTGGTGTTATGATACAAAAAATGGAAATATTACACGGCGGTTTCGGTTGTGATTTTTTCAAAAGCCGAATTCAGCTATTTCCATAAAGAAACCCTTTCAAGTTGCCGGGTATCATGTCACTGTTCTAAAATCCATACCTTTTGGAACAGGCGCGAAAATGCGCAAAAAAAGGAAGAATTCAGAAAAAACTCTGAATTCTTCCGTAAAATCGAGTGTTTGAAAAGGTATTCTTTTTCGAACACGCTTTTGCTCAAATAATAACAGGCGCAGGGCCTGTTGTTATAAAAATTTTTTGGAGGTATACACATGAACATGAAGAAAACGCTTGCCGTTGTTCTGGCGCTGCTGATGGTTCTGGCTTTCACGGCGTGCTCGGGCAACAGTACACCCAGCTCCGCTGACAGCAGCACGCCCTCGTCGGATGCCAGCGCGGATGCTTCTTCGGATGCAGCGGATAGCAGTAAAAAGCACGTCACGATTATCTACTGCTCCAGCTTCGGCGATCAGAGCCAGTGCGATGCAGAAGGTCTCTGGCCGGACTACGAGGTCGAATGGATCAGCAGCGCGGAGAATGATCAGGACTCCAAGATCCTCCTCGAAATGGTCAGCGGATCGAAGAGCTTTGATCTGACCTGCACGCAGGCCTCCGGCGCAAAGCAGTACGGCTCCATGGGCCTGCTCGAGCCGCTCGAGCCGCTGGATGACTGGGATGACATTTTTGAAGGAAACAAATCGCAGCACTCTGTCGGCGACACCATTTATGGTTATCCGATGGTCGGTGATGCGTATGTTCTGATGTACAACACCGAGCTCTTTGAGAAGGCCGGCCTGAAGGAACCGCCGAAGACCTTTGAAGAGTTCCGCAAATATGCCGAGCTCCTGACGATCGACGCGAACGGCAAAAACGCAACCGAAGACGGCTTTGATAAGACCAATGTCGTCCAGTGGGGCACGAGCTACCTCGGCGGCACCGGCAACGGCAACTGCTGGGAATTCTGCTGCCTCGCATATTCCAACGGCGGTCACTTCATCACGAAGGACTACGCCAACATGACCTATGAGGTCACCTGCGATGCTGAGCCGATGATCAAGTCCATGCAGTATCTGCTCGACCTCTACAACGACGGTCTGATGCCGACCGGCACGATCTCTTACGACTACGACGAGTACAAAGAGAGCTTCTACAATGAGTCTGTTGCGATGACGCTGCAGTGGCCGGGCCATTTCGGTCAGGCTGCCGGCACAGCGGCGGAAGGCAAGCTCGCCTGCGCTGCAATCCCGACCGGCGATGCAGGAATCGGCTCCGGCCCGATGGGCGGCTGGTCCGTCAACGTCTTTAAGGATGCGCCGCACAAAGAGGATGCGCTTGCATGGGCAAAAATCTATGCTTCCCCGGCTGGTATCGATGCATTCGAAAAGGCTTCCGGTACCGAGCACATGGTTCCGAGATCTTCCTTCTTCGAGAAGAGAATCAAAGCTGCGGAAGATGCTGGCGACGCTGCAACCGTCAACTATCTGAAGGCTGTTGAAGCAAGCGCAGAGGTTTGCCAGGAAACCGATATCGCGCAGACCGATGCTTGCGCTGCTGATACGCAGGAAATTGCTTCCCGCTACATCAACAAGATCCTCAACGGCGAATACAGCCCTGAAGACGGCATGAAGGCAATGAAGACCGAGCTCGAGACCGCGCTCTCCGACGGCGGCTATATGCAGTAAGTTCCAAAACGGAAATTTTAAGGTTGTTCTTAATCTGCGCCGGCGGGATCATTCCGGTTCCGCTGGCGCTGTCCCATTCAAAAAAGGTGGTGTGCAATTCCCATGAAGCAAGCTGCTGCAGCGGTGTCGATGTCTAAAAAGGCAATATCCAACAAGCGCAAGGACGCCTGGTTTGGCTTTGCAATTACGGCGCCTTCCATTCTTCTTTTGTTGCTGCTGTTCCTGTTCCCGATTGTGTATTCCCTTGTCCTCAGCTTTACGAACTACAACTACGTAAAGGGTACAGGCGCGTTTGTCGGCTTTCGAAATTATGTGACTGCGTTTTCAGACCCTGATTTTCTCAATTCCCTGAAGGTTACCTTCCTGATTTCGATTATCGCTGTCATTGTACAGTTTATATTTGGAATTTTGCTCTCGCTCTTTACGATCAATATCCAAAAAGGGCAGGGCCTCTTTAAGACGACGTTTCTCATCCCGCAGATGGTCGCGCCGACGGTAGCCGGCCTTCTGTTCCGGTTTATGTTCAACCAGGAATTCGGGATCGTGAACTCCGCGCTCAAGGCGATTGGGCTGCAGCCGATTTCCTGGCTTGTGGATCCAAATCTGGCGGTCTTTTCAGTTGTGCTGACGGACTCCTGGACCTGTATTCCATTTGTGTTCCTGCTTGTCTATACGGCGTTTGCCAGCCTGCCGCAGGACATGATGGAGGCTGGCCGGATCGACGGCGGCAATGCCTGGCAGATTTTCTTCCGGATTCAGCTGCCGAATGTCCGCGGCGCGCTGATGGTTACACTTGTGCTGCGGTTTATGGATGTCTTCAGAATCTACGACTCCATCTACATCATGACCAAGGGCGGTCCGGGAACCGCAACGGAGGCGCTCTCGCTGTACATTTACCGGGTTAACTGGAGTAAATATCAGATGGGCAAGGCGTCTGCCCTGTCCTATATCATGATGGTGATCATGGCGATTATTGGAATTTTGATAAACTACTATAGCGAGGACAAATACGATCGGAAAATGCGCCGCGCTTTGAAGAAAGGGGCGGTGAAAGAATGAGCAACAAAAAGACGAATTTTGTGATCAGCCGCATCGTCATGTATGTCATCCTGATTGTATTTTTGGTGTTCTTCCTGTTCCCGATTATCTGGCTGGCGATTACGTCTGTGAAGCCGCAGGCGGAGACGATGTCGCCTACGCTGCCCTCGCGCCTGACGATGGCGTCCTACGTGGAGACGTTTACGCGGTATTCCTTTGCAAAATATTTCCCGAACTCGGTGATCGTTTCCCTGCTTTCGACGCTGCTGGTTGCAATTGTCGCAGTTCCCGGTGCATACGGGTTTGCGAAATATAAGTACAAGGGCTGCCGCACGCTCTTCATGGGCTGTGTTCTGCTGCGGATGGTGCCGTTTATTGCACTGATGGTGCCGCTGTATATCTATCTGTCGAATCTTGGCCTGATCAACACGAAAACAGCGCTCGTCATCGCGAACATGACGTTCAATCTGCCGCTTTCGCTGTGGATTATGGAGAGTTATTTCCGGGAATTCCCGAATGAACTGATCGAAGCCGCTTCGATTGACGGTTCCGGAAGAGTCGGCACGCTGATTAAGATTGTTGCGCCGATCTCGCTGCCCTCGATCTCGACGGTAGTCATTCTGACGTTCCTGACGACCTGGAAGGAATTCCTGTTCGCGTTTATTTCGTCTGCATCGGACGAAAGCAAGACGATTACGGTCGGAATTGCTGCCCTGACGCAGGATTACGGCATCCGTTGGGATCTGATGTCTGCGGCCGGTACGGTATGTATTCTGCCGGTTCTCATCATTGCGATTTGTTTCCAGAAATACATCATTGCCGGTATGACGGTTGGCGCGGTCAAGGGCTGATCGGTCCGGCTTTACAGAAAGACGGCGGCGGATGGGCAGACGATCGGCTGTTTGCACGTTCGTTCCGAAGGGGGAGTCCGCTTTGGAAATCCGAGCCGCTGCCGCTATTGATGCGCAAATGGGTTACGCGCAAAAATGAAATATGGATAAAAAGATCCGGAAGGGCCATCTGCCTTTCCGGATTTTTTGTGCGGATTTTGTTATTTGGACGCGAGGAGCATCTGTCGGGCATCTGCCGAGGCGCGGCGTCCAGTGGGCATTTTTTGCTGGAAATGTTTTGGCGGGGGATTTTGATGAGGGATTGATGGGCGAATTTTGGCGGGTTATATTTAGTTGGGAGATGATCGTTTGACAGGTGCTTTTCTGAGTGGCTGCTGGCGGACGTCTGTTGAGGGGTTCTGCGGATGATGTTGGGAACGGATAGCTATCGATAGGGGCTTTGCTGCTGGGCGTTTGTTTGCTGGGCGCCTGACGCCGGTCGTAGCCTGATATTTGGGCGGTGCAGGATGTTCGGTGCGTATGATATTTGGCGGAACCCGATATTGAGCGGCACTGGATACCCGAATAACGGCTTTTTTGAAAGCTGCACACACAGAAACGAAAAGGCCGGAGACGACTTTTCGGCGGCCAAAACTGCAAAAGCCCGGTTCCGTGCCAGAACCGGGCTTTGAATGCTTTCGTGAAACGATATGTTCCGTTTTCTCAGCGCCCTTTGAAAGAGAAAGGCGCGCTTTTTATGCTCTTTTAATGTATCGCGGATTGTATTCGCGTATTCGAGGATGCGGCGAGGATGCGGCGTTTAAATCCGCGCAGCTTAGGAATACAGCTTGCCGACAAGGAAGTTCGCAGCCCGCGCGGGCAGCAGCTTGCCGAGCAGGACAAAGAGGCTGTATTGTGCGCCGGCGGTGTACAGCGGCTTGACGGAACGCTTCTGTGCGATCCGGCAGACCTTGCGCGCGATGGCCTCCGGCGGCATGCCGTTTCGCTCGTCCTTTTCCATGGCGGCAACGGCGCGTGTGATGGCGTCTCCGTAAAGCGCGGCGCCGGCGGTCTCTTTTTCGCGCGCATCGGTGAAGCTGGTATGGACGTCGCCCGGCATCAGCGCGCAGACGCTGATCCCAAACGGTGCGAGCTCATTGCGCAGCGCAAGCGTGAGCATATTGACGGCTGCCTTGGAAGCAGAATAAAAACTCTGGAACGGGATCGAAAACACGGCGGCAACCGAGCTGATATTGAGGATCCGCCCGCCGCCGTTTGCACGCATCAGGGGAACTGCCTGCTGGATGCAGGCAAGCATTCCGAAGTAATTGACATCGAACAGACGCCGGACGCGGTCAAGTTCAGTGAACTCGGCGGCGCCGGAAATGCCCCAGCCGGCATTGTTGACAAGCAGATCGAGCCGGCCTTCACGGCGCTGGAGCTCCGAAAAGGCGCTGCGGATGCTCTCTTCTGCGCAGAGATCGGCGGTAAGGTGCGTGACGCCCGGAAAATCCGATCCGCTGCGGCTGAGCTCATAGACGCGGTATCCGGCCTGTGCAAGCAGTTTCGCTGTTTTTCTTCCGATTCCGGCAGAACCGCCGGTAACGACAGCGACTTTTTCCATCATTGTGCAAACTCCCCGAGCACGCGCGCGATGATGTCCATGGCCTCGTCGAGCAGGGCTTCCGTATGGGTGGCCATGAGGCTGGTGCGCAGCAGGCACTCGCCCTGCGGCGTTGCGGGCGGCAGAACGCAGTTGACATAAACGCCTTCTTCATAGAGCCGGCGGTTGATCCGCAGCGTGCGCATGGCGTCATAGGTGTAGATGGGGATAATCGGCGTTGCAGACTCGCGGATGGCGATGCCGCGCGCGGTCAGGCCGGCGCGCATATAGTCGGCAAGCGCGGCCAGCCGTTTGGGAAGCTCCGGATGTTCCCGCAGCAGACGCAGCGCAGCAAGCGCCGCGGCGGCATTTGACGGCGGAATGGACGCAGAAAAAATGAACGGCCGCGACACATGGCGGGCGTAATCGATCACCTGCGCGTCCGCTGCCATAAAGCCGCCGAGGCTGGCAAGCGATTTGCTGAAGGTGCTCATGATGATGTCCACCTGATCCGTCAGGCCGAAATAGTCGGCGGTTCCGCGGCCGCAGTTTCCGAGGACGCCGAAGCCGTGGGCGTCGTCTACCATGACGCGCGCGCCGTATTTTTTAGCAAGCGCCACGATTTCATCGAGCTTGCAGATGTCTCCGCTCATGCTGAACACGCCGTCGGTGATGATTAAGATGCCGGCGCTCTCCGGAATTGCTTTGAGGCATTTTTCGAGCGACGCCATGTCGTTGTGGTTGTAGCGCACCATTTTACCGTAGCTCAGGCGGCAGGCGTCATAGATGCTGGCATGGTTTTCCTTATCGCAGACCATGTAGTCCTGCCGGGAGACCAGTGCGCTGATGATGCCGAGATTCGACTGGAAGCCGGTGGAAAACGTCATGGCGGCCTCTTTGCTGACAAAATCGGCGAGCTCCTCCTCGAGCGTCAGGTGCAGCTTTAAGGTGCCGTTTAAAAACCGGGAACCGGAACAGCCGGTGCCGTATTGATCGAGCGCCTGTTTGGCCGCCTCAATGATCTCGGGCTGTACGGTTAGGCCGAGATAATTATTAGAGCCGAGCATAATCCGGCGTTTGCCCTCCATGATGACTTCCGTATCCTGCCTGGATTCCAGGGCATGGAAATACGGGTAGATTTGTTCCCGCCGGGTGGCCTCCACCATCGGCTGGTTCGCGCATTTTGCAAATAAATCCATAAATTCCCTCCTCTAACATGTGCCGCAACAATCCGAAATTCTCCACAGAAATTCTCGCGAAAACCGGGCGGAATTCCGGCCTTTTTTTATTTATAACATAGAAAAAATAGCCGTTAATTCGGAAAGAGAATTATTTTTGGATTTCCGGGCGGATTTTTGCAGGAAAAGGCATTTTTGGAATTCGTGCATAGCAGATCAAAAGAGATGATTGTTTTTTTGCCGGAGATCCGTTATACTAAAAATAATAGATGCAATTCCTACAACCCATGCGTGCAACCCGAGCGTTTTGTTCTTTTGAAAAACGGAGGGCGTCGGCTATGAAAACAATGGTTCTCATTCTGTTCTTTCTGGATGCGGGGCTGCATCTGACCGCTTGCTGGCGGCAGCAAAAGCGGCTTGCGGCCTGGACAAAAATCTTTTTGATGCCGCTTTTGGCGGTGTCGGTTCTTCCGCTTACGAGCACGGGACGGGTATTTCTGTTTTGCGGCCTGCTGTTTGGCGCAGCGGGAGACCTGTTTCTGTTAAAGCCGGAAAAACGGCCGCTGTTTTTTGCGGGCTTGGCGGCGTTTGCGGCGGGGCATCTGTTCTATACGGTGCTGTTCGTGACAGATACCCTCTTTTCGCACGTGCAGGTCTGGCAGACGATGCTGTTCTGCGGGCTGTATCTTGCGGTGATTGTGCTGGTTTACGCGAAACTGTATCCGTTTTTGCCGCAGGGCATCAAGGTGCCGCCGATTTTTTACATGCTGATGATCTGCACGATGAGCTGTTTTGCGGTGCTGCGGATGCTTTCTGAGCCGGATGGCCGTACGCTGCTTGCGGCCTGCGGGACGGTGTTCTTTTTGATTTCCGATACGCGCCTGGCGTTTGAGCTGTTCAAAGGCCGGACGCGGTACAGTTCCTTTTTTGTGATGCTGACCTATCTTTTGGCGCAGGCGTCCATTGCGCTGAGTTTTGTCTAGACAAGGTGGGATGGTTTTGGTTTTACAGGCAACGGTCTCCGGATTTTTGGAAAAAACGGAGCATATTTTTAAAAACGGGCTGATTTCTTTCTGCGCCGTTTCGGTGCTGCTGGTATTGGCGGCGGTGATCCTGGGCAGAATCATTCGGAAGCTCTTTCATCGCTACGGAGAAAAGAAGCAGAGCGATTTCGGGTTTGCCGCTTCGTTTTGCAATGCGGTTTTGTATGCGCTTGCGGGATTCGGAATCTTAGAGCAGATTGTTCCGCTGCAGAATATTGCGGTCAGCCTGCTGGCGAGCTCCGGTGTGGCGGCGTTGATTGTCGGTCTTGCGGCACAGGAGTCCATGGCGAACCTCATCAGCGGGTTTCTCATTGTGCTGTACCGTCCGATTGCGGTCGGGAATCTCATCCGCATCGGCGGCATTACCGGTACGGTCGAGGAAATTACCCTGCGGCATACGGTGATCCGGACGTTTGAAAACAGCCGAATGGTGATTCCAAACAGCGTGGTCAACTCGAGTACGCTGGAAAATATCTCGATGAAGGACGCGCATGTCTGCAATTTCCTGGATATCGGAATCGGCTATGGCGCGGACGCAGCGCTTGCGATGCGCCTGATGGAAGAGGAAATTGTGCAGCATCGGTATTATCTCGATGTGCGCTCTGCGGAAGAGATCGCGGCCGGCGCACCGGCAGTGGTGTTCCGCTGTCTGGATTTGGGCGATTTTGCCGTCAAGCTGCGCGCGATTGTCTGGTCGCCCGACATGGCGACCGGCGCGGAGATGCTTTCGGACCTGCGCCTTTCCATTAAAAAGCGGTTTGACGAGGCCGGGATTGAAATCCCGTACCCGTATCAGAATTTGGTCATCCGAAAAAACGATTTGGATGCATAAAAGGGGGACATGATGATGGAACTGGAAAGATTGCGTGAAAAAAAGGGCTTTATCTGCGACATGGACGGTGTGATCTATCACGGCAACCGTCTGCTGCCCGGTGTGAAGGAATTTGTGGAGTGGCTGTACCGTGAGGGAAAACGCTTTTTGTTTTTGACAAACTCCAGCGAACGGTCTCCGAAAGAACTGCAGCAAAAGCTCTTCCGGATGGATCTTGAGGTGGATGAGAGCCATTTCTATACGAGCGCGCTTGCAACAGCGAAATTTATCGCCAGCCAGTCGCCCGGATGCAGCGCCTATGTGATCGGTGCGCCCGGACTCATCCACGCGCTGTATCAGGCGGGAATTACGATGAACGACGTCAACCCGGACTATGTTGTGGTGGGTGAGACGATGAATTATAATTATGAGAGCATTCTGCACGCGGTCTCGCTTGTGCAGAATGGCGCGAGACTGATCGGTACAAACACGGATGTGACCGGCCCCTCGGAGCACGGAATCATTCCGGCCTGCCGCGCGCTGATTGCGCCGATTGAGCTTGCAACAGGAAAGGCTGCCTATTTCGTCGGAAAGCCGAACCCGCTGATGATGCGTACCGGGCTCAAGCTTTTGGGCGTGCACTCGGCGGAAGCTGCGATGGTCGGCGACCGGATGGATACCGACATCGTGGCCGGCGTGGAAACAGGCCTTGACACGGTGCTGGTGCTTTCCGGCTGCACCATGCGGGAAGATGTGGAAAACTTCCCGTACCGCCCGAACTATATTTTAAACGGCGTCGGGGAAATCTGTCCGTAATCCGTGCTGCCGGCGCGTTTTGCGGTACGCCGCCTGACGCGCGAAACGATGCGGAAATCGGATGCAAAACGGCCCCTTTTCGGAAAAACAGTTCCGGAAAGGGGCGTTTTATGTACTGAAACAAAAAGCGAAAACCGGCGAGGAAACGACTGCCTTGACACGGCGGCGCACTTTTTCGCAGCAGTTTTTTTGAGCCGGAAGGCTTTTTATACTCGAAACAGGGCTCTCCCAAGCAGGCTGCATACAATGAATTTTAGAATATAATAGATTGACAAAAAATGCTGTCTAGTCTATGTCTGCGACTAGATGGCGTTTTTGCTTTTATAGAGAAAAATGCCGATGGCTTTTATATTAGAAAAGAGGAGGGTCCGATGCTGCAAACAAAGTTTCAAAATATCCTATTCCCTGCAATGACTGCAATTTTCATGGCGTACGGCATGATCGTTTATAGGATCGCAATCCATTCATCAGAGGGGCTAAGCAATCAGACCTTTTTCGTCGCATGAAAAGAATTCCCGGTAGAGGGGGTTCTTGTTTTCCTGCTTGCGTTTTTTACTGCAACCCCGATTGCGAAGAACTTCGCGTTTAGAATCGTCAATCGAAAAGAAGATCATAATCTGGTATGGAATTGTATCGTGTGATATTGTAAAAATTGTATCATGGCGTATCCGTTACAAATGCTTTTTGCCGGACCATTCGTGAGAACGGTTTTTAGAATGATCTTTCGCAAGCAATTACAACAGACATAACGAAACGGAAGGCGGGTTGCTCGGTTTTTTGCCATAAAACCAGGGAGAAAATGTTGGGAAGTTTGCCAGAAATTCAAGAAATATCGGCTTTTTTCTTGCGTGCTTTATAAAAATGCAGTATACTAAACTATATATTTTTGCTGTGTGTTGTTTGGAAAAGACGACGGAGGTCTTGCGTCCGCCGTCCTTTTTTAGGCACCGGAAACGGTTTGCGGTATTCGATCGGTTTGCGCTGCGGAATGCAGGCTTCGGGGGGCTGCAGGACTTTATTTTGAAGGACGTCAGCGGCAGACCTTGTTTCCGGACGGCCGTTCGGAGAGCAGAGGAAACGAGGAGAAAAGAACATGAAAAAAAGAATTTGTAGGCTGCTGTTGCTGGCAACGATGCTGGTTTTGCTCGCTGCGGTGCTGGCGCCGGCGACCTTTGCGGCAGAAGCGTCTGCGGCAGAGGAAACGGTCATCGACTTTTACCCGGATTATGAGCCGGAAACGCAGGAAAGCGCAGCGGCTGCCGAGGAAAAAAGCCCGGTGATTGCAGCGATTGAATCGGTCAACAAAAAGGTCAACAGCTTTGCCTGGGGACCGGTGATGCTGGTGCTTCTGGTCGGCACCGGAATCTGGTTTACCATCCGAAGCGGATTTTTTCAGTTTGCAAAATTCGGACACGTGATGAAAAACACGGTCGGCAAGCTGTTCCATAAGGACAAGAAGGAAAATTCGGAAAAAGGCGCCATTACGCCGTTTCAGGCGCTGACAACCGCGATGGCCGGAACGGTCGGCACCGGAAATATTGCCGGTGTGGCCGGTGCAATCGTGCTGGGCGGCCCCGGCGCGGTGTTCTGGATGTGGATTTCGGCGCTGTTCGGCATGATGACGAAATTCGCCGAGGTTGTGCTTTCGCTCCAATACCGTGAAAAAGATGAAAACGGCGAATGGATCGGCGGTCCGATGTATTACATCAAGAACGGCATGGGCAAACGCTGGAAATGGCTGGCGGTCATCTTCGCGCTGCTCGGAACGCTTGCGTCTTTCGGCATCGGCAACATGACGCAGGTCAACACCATTGCGGAAACCTTTGTCAATGCGGCGGATACCATTACTGCGGCGACGCTGGCCGGAACGCAGACAGAGACCATTCTGCGCATTGTGGTCGGCGTGGTGATTGCTGCGCTGGTTGCGGTGGTCATCATCGGCGGCGTGAGCCGGATCGGCAAGGTAACGGAGAAGCTCGTTCCGTTTATGAGCATTTTCTATATCATCGGCGCACTGGTGATTGTATTTGCCAACATCAGCAAAATCGGCCCGGTGTTCGCGACGATCTTCCAGTCGGCCTTTGCACCGCGCGCCATGATCGGCGGCGTCGGCGGATTTTTGATTCTCAATACCATCAAGCGCGGCGTTTCCCGCGGTGTTTTTTCCAACGAGGCCGGTCTCGGCTCTGCCCCGATCGCGCACGCCTCTTCTTCGGAACGCAATCCGGTGAAGCAGGGTCTTTACGGTATTTTTGAAGTCTTTATGGATACCATCGTGATCTGCACGCTGACGGCGCTGGTTGTCCTGATGTCCGGCATTGTTGTTCCGTGGGGCAACGAGGATATGGCCGGTGCGCAGGTGACGGTGATGGCGTATGGTTCCATCTTCGGCGCGAAATTTGCCAGCATCTTTGTGGCGATTGCAATTTTGTGCTTTGCGCTCTCCACGACGCTTTCCTGGGCGCTTTACGGCCAGCGCTGCTTCGGGTTCCTGACCGGCGAACGCGGCGTCAGAATTTATCAGATCGTGTTCATCCTCATGGCGGTTGCCGGCGCGACGATGAACCTCAAGCTGGTGTGGGATATCGCCGATACGCTCAACGGATTGATGGCAATTCCGAACTTGATTGCGCTGCTTGCGCTCTCCGGTGTGGTGATTCGGCTGCTCAAAGAATACCGCGCGGATCTGCGCACGCAAAAGCGCTGACAACAGCATAAAAATAGAAAAGGCTCGGCGCAGGAAATCTGCGTCGGGCCTTTTTGTATCCCGAAAACCACTCGCTGGGCGAGTGGTTCAAAAGAGGCTTCTGCCGATGAGGCAAAATAAAACTCCCTCTGTTATAGTAGAGATGCGGTCTGGCAGCTGCAAACTACAA
>NZ_JACRSN010000003.1 GCF_014384705.1 Yeguia hominis
TCGAAGGACACGCCCTTGAGCCGCGGCATATGGAGCGTGACATCGCCGGAGGTCGTGGTGAGGTTCCGGTCATAGTGGCCGCTGCGATAGCCCTGACGGGCCTCGCTGCGCTCGCAGCGGGCCGCCTGCGTCAGGGACTCCGCCTCCTTTTCCAGCAGCTCGTTCAGGGTTTCTTCCGCGCTGCTTCGCACCAATTCCCTGATCTACCCCTTGATTACTTCCTCGTTCAGCTGTACAATTTTCTCGGACATCGTTTGCTGTCTCCTTTCGAATGTTTGTGTTGTGACTTCATTCTACCAGAGCCTGCAAGCGATGTCTTCTTTTTTGCTCGTTTCAATTTGCGCAACTTATCTTACCTTATCATATCGCCCTTGCAAGAATTCTGCGCGTACGCAAAAAAACGCGTGTCGGCTGCGGCAGGCCTTTCTGAAAAATTTGTGTTTTTCTGCTTTTTTGCCGGGGTTTTGCACGTTTGGAAATTGACAAAAAGAAGAAAACCGCTTATAATAAAACCGAATTGTAAAATTGCAAAGACGATGGGGACAAAGAATCGGTTCGTGCTTTTCAGAGAGGCTGTTGCGGAGAATTCCGCGCTGTGAGACAGCCAGGCGGCGGCGGTTCCGGCCATCCTCTCCTGTGGCAAACTGCTGCAGCGTCCTGCGGCGAAGAGCCGCGGCGTTTCCCGCGTTAAGGGGTAAAGTGGCGCGAAAATCGCGCAATTTGGGTGGTACCGCGGATTTCTCCGTCCCATGGCGGCGGGGAAGTCTTATTTTTTTGCAGAAAAGGAGCTGGGCAGGATGCCAAATGAAATGCAGTGGACAGGGCTCAATGAGCTTCGGGAGAAGTTCCTCTCCTTCTTTGAGTCCAAGGGCCATTTGCGGCTGGGAAGTTTTTCGCTGGTGCCGAAAAACGACAACAGCCTGTTGCTGATCAATTCCGGAATGGCGCCGATGAAAAAATACTTTACCGGTGAAGTGACGCCGCCGAGATCGCGCGTGACGACTTGCCAGAAATGTATCCGCACGCCGGATATTGAGCGCGTCGGAATTACCGCACGGCACGGCACGTACTTTGAGATGCTCGGAAACTTCTCTTTCGGGGATTACTTCAAAGAGGAAGCCATTCCGTGGGCATGGGAATTTTGTACGGAAGTGCTGCATATGCCGCAGGACAAGCTCTGGGTAACGGTGTATCAGGACGATGACGAGACCGTCAAAATCTGGACGGACAAGGTCGGGATTCCGGCGGAGCGCATTGTCCGGATGGGCAAAGAAGACAACTTCTGGGAGCACGGCCCCGGCGCCTGCGGACCCTGCTCGGAGATTTACTTTGACCGCGGACCGGAACACGGCTGCGGCTCGCCAGACTGTAAAGTCGGCTGTGAATGCGACCGGTATGTCGAATTTTGGAACGTCGTATTTTCGCAGTTTAACAGCGACGGCAAAGGAAACTACACCTTGCTGGAGCACCCGAATATCGACACCGGAATGGGACTTGAGCGTCTTGCCTGCATTATGCAGGGCGTGGATAACCTCTTCCTCGTCGATACCGTGCGCAATATTATGAAGCACGTTTCCCGGATTTCCGGCGTGGAATACGGCGCCGGAGAAAAGAGCGACATTTCGCTGCGCGTGGTTACGGATCATATCCGCAGCACGACCTTCATGATCGGCGATGGCGTTATGCCGTCGAACGAAGGACGCGGCTACGTTCTGCGCCGTCTGCTGCGCCGTGCAGCGCGTCACGGCCGTCTGCTCGGCATCAAGCGTCCCTTCCTCGCCGAGGTTGCAGAGACGGTCATTGCGGAGAACGAGGGCGCATATCCGGAGCTGCGCGAAAAGCAGGATATGATCCTGAAAATCATCGCAAACGAAGAAGAGAGTTTCTCCCGCACCATCGACAAGGGATTGCAGATTCTCGAATCCTTTATTGAACGCGCGGACACCAAGGTGCTTTCCGGCGACGACGCGTTCCTGCTCAATGATACCTATGGCTTCCCGCTCGATCTGACCAAGGAAATCCTCGCGGAACGCGGAATGACGGTCGACGAAGAGACCTTCCACCAGCGGATGCTGGAACAGAAAGAGCGCGCGCGTGCGGCGCGGAAAAACGCCGGCGCGGACGCCTGGGCGGGCGAAGCGGATCTGCTGGACGATACCGCGGCGACTGCGTTCCTCGGCTATGAGGTTCTGGAAGCAGACGCGAAAATCCTGGCGATGATCCGGGACGGCGAGCGCGTGAGCACCGTGTCCGCCGGAGATGAGGCGGTGTTTGTGCTGGATCGGACGCCGTTTTATGCTGAGAGCGGCGGCCAGGTCGGCGATACCGGCGTCATCGAACACGACGGCGCACAGGCCGGTGTGACGGATACCGTCAAGAATCATAACGGAATTTTCCTGCATAAAGCGACCGTCACGGCGGGCACCTTTACCGTCGGGGATTCTGTCTCGGCAAAGGTTGAGAAAGAACGCCGGATGGCGATTATGCGCAACCATACGGCGGCGCATTTGCTGCAGGCGGCTTTGCGGAAGGTGCTCGGCACCCATGTGGAGCAGGCCGGCCAGCTGGTCAATGCCCAGCATGTCCGGTTTGACTTTACGCACTTCTCCGCGCTGACGGCAGAAGAACTGCAGAAAGTCGAATCGCTTGTCAACCAGGAAATCATGAGCTTTACCGTGGTTGACAGCAGAGAAATGCCGATCGAAGAGGCCAAAAAGCTCGGCGCAATGGCGCTCTTTGGTGAAAAATACGGCAATATTGTCCGCGTGGTGCGCGCCGGAGCGTATTCGCTCGAGTTCTGCGGCGGAACGCATGTGGACAATACCGCGAAGCTTGGCCTGTTTAAGATCGTGTCGGAAGGCTCCGTTGCGGCAGGTGTCCGTCGGATCGAGGCGGTAACGGGTACCGGCGTGCTGGCGCTGCTGGAAAAGGAACAGAAAATCCTGCAGGATACCGTTTCTGCCCTGCGCCTGAACAGCACAGCGGAGCTTGCCGGAAAGGCAGCGCAGATGAGCGCGGATTTGAAAGAAAAAGACCGTGTTATCGAGTCGCTCAATGCGAAGATTGCGGGCATGCAGTCTGCGGGCCTTTTGGATCGCGCGAAAGCGGTCAACGGCCTGAAAGTGATGGCGGCTTCCTTTGGCGGCGCTTCTGCGGATTCGCTGCGCGCAATGTGCGATGAACTTCGCCAGTCGCATGCGGATGCGGTGGCCGTGCTTGCCGGCGTCGACGGTGAAAAAGTAACCTTTGCAGTTGCGGTCGGAAAAGACGCGCAGCAAAAGGGTGCAAATGCCGGAAAAATTGCCCGCGCAGCGGCTCAGGCGGCCGGCGGAAACGGCGGCGGACGTCCTGATTTTGCAATGGCGGGCGCGAAAAAGCCGGATCAGGTCGGCGCGGCGCTGGATGCAGCGGTTGCGGCGGTTGCAGAGATGACGAAATAACGAGATACCCGGAAAAATCGTCAAACGAAAGGGGGAACCGATATGGATTGCATTTTTTGCAAAATTGCAGCGAAAGAGATCCCTTCGAATCTGGTTTATGAAGATGAACAGGTCTGTGCGTTTTACGACCTGGATCCGCAGGCGCCGGTGCATGTGCTGATCATCCCGAAAGCACACATTGCTTCCGCACAGGAGATTACGCCGGAAAACAGCGCGGCGGTTGCGCATATTTTTGAAGTTGCGGCAAAACTCGCGGCGGATTTGGGTCTGGAAAACGGATTTCGAATTGTCAATAATTGCGGAAAAGACGGCCAGCAGACGGTGCAGCATCTGCATTTCCACCTGCTCGGCGGACGTCAGATGCAGTGGCCGCCCGGCTGATCCGGACGGGTACTTGGCGTGAATTTTTGGAAAGGTTGAGTTAGGATTGCAGGACGTATATAAAATGACCATTGCGGGCTGTGAGCGCGAGCTTCCGATTTGCCCGATTAGCGACACGCTGGACATCGCCGGATTTGTGATGTTCGGAGATGTGGAAATTACGGAAAAGGTAGCACAGGCGCTACTTGCAAAGTGCCCGGAGCACGACGTTGTGATCACGGCGGAATCCAAAGGCATTCCGCTTGCGTATGAAATGGCACGGATCGGCTGCCGCCGGTACGTGGTCGCGCGGAAAGGCATCAAAGCCTATATGCGCAACCCGATCCATGTAGAGGTCAAGTCGATCACGACGGATCATATTCAGAAGCTGTATCTTTCAGAGGACGACTGTGCCGCGCTGAAAGAGAAGCGGATCCTGATCGTCGATGACGTTATCAGCACCGGAGAGTCGCTTGCTGCGCTCGAGGAGCTGCTTGCGCAGATCGGCGGCAATGTGGTGGGACGCGCCTGCGTTCTTGCTGAAGGAGACGCCGCAGAGCGCGACGATATTCTCTTTTTGGAGCCGTTGCCGCTCTTCTTCAAAGAAAAATAAACGGGCTCAAAGGCCGCCGATGGGAGAATCCTGTTTGGCGGCTTTTTGGTACGCGGGACAAGCGGATTCTCTGTTCGCGTCCGGAGACGCTTTTACGGGCGCCGGAGGCTGCATAAAAGTGTGCGAAATTTAAAATATGCAACCATACGGCAGCATTTCTAAAAAATGTATTTGGGAAGCAGCCAAAAGCAGGTGGAAAGGAGAGGGCCAATGCGAAAGGTTTGGAACAATCCTGCCGAGCGTAAAAACCCGGCGGCGTCTGCGTCTAAATTGGAGCGGCCGCTGATGCTGATCGGATTTTCCTATCTCGCGGCGCTGCTTGCAGCAGTCGTGTTTGGAAAACAAGCCGCGGTTATTCTGGCAATCGTCTGCATGGCGCTGTGCCTTTTTACGCTTCTTTTCAGACCCACTCGGCTGGGCCGGGTCTTTCCGGTTGTGTTTCTGACGCTTGCAGCTGCATTTTTTGTCTTCTTCGTGTACCATACCCGGTGGATTGCACCTGCGGAAACGCTTGCCGGTGCGGATGCAGAGGTGAGCGGAACGCTCTGCGAGCTGCCGGAAGCGCGGTACGGAAAGTATTACTATGAACTGGATATCGATACGATTGCGCTTGCGGATGCGCCGCATGTTTCGAAACTCCGCTTTTCTTCGAAGCGTCTCCTGCCGGCCGAGCCGTATGACCGGATTACCTGCCGTCTGCATTTTTATCTGCCGGCCAAGGGCGAGGGATATTCCTCACGCGCCTATTATGCGTCCAAAGGCATCCCGATTCTGGCGTATTTAAACGAATTTACAGAACCGCAATACGAACCCGCCGGAAAAAAGCCGCTGTATGCGTATGCGCTGCAGCTTCGGCAAAAGACGGAGAACGCCCTGTTTTCCATGCTGCCCGATGCGCAGGCAGGACTGCTCAGCGGTGTTCTTCTCGGAGACAAGTCGTCGGTTCCGGAAGAGACCATCGACGATTTCCGCCGGGTCGGGGCTTCCCATCTTTTGGCGGTTTCCGGTTTGCATCTGACGGCGCTGCTTGCAGCGCTGATGGTCTTTTTGCGAAAGCTTCACCTGCCGGAACCGCTTTGCGCGGGAATCTGTATGATGGGCGTTGTAGTGTTTATGGCGGTGACCGGGTTTACGGCTTCGGTTCTGCGCAGCGGAATCATGTACTTGATTTTCCTGTTTGCGCAGATTGTAAACCGGAAAGCGGATTCCCTTTCGTCCTTAGGCGCCGCAGTTCTGATTTTGTGCCTGCGTTCGCCGTATGCGGCGGCGGATGTCGGTCTGCTGCTTTCGGTGATGGCGACGCTCGGCATGATTTTGTTTTCCGCCCGGCTGCAGAACTGGATGAAAAATTGGGTTTCGCCGGAGAAGCGGCCGCGCGTTCTGCGGCGCGTTTTTGAGGTGCTGATTTCGGTGCTCAGCGGAACGTTGGCGTCGCTTGCGCTGACGCTTCCCGTTACGATTCTCCTTTTCGGCGAAGTTTCCCTAGTCGCGCCGGTGTCGAATTTGTTTTTGCTGGAGCCTTCCTCCTGGATGCTGGAGCTGACGGCGGTTTCGGCAATCCTTTATCAAATTCCGTTTGTCGGCGCTGTTTTGGCTCCCGTTTTTGCGGTGCCCGCCGGATGGCTTGCGTCGTACATGATGTGGATTAGCCGAACGCTTGCGAAAATTCCCTATGCCAGCGTTCCGACAACGTACGGATTTGTCCTATTTTGGCTGGCGGCGACTGCGCTGCTGGCGGGTCTTTGTCTGCTTCTGTCCGGCGGTGTGCGCATGCGCCGGATCGCGGCTGTGCTTTCCGTTTGCATTTTGGCCGGTGGAATCGGGTCGTTCCTTCTTTCCAGAGCCGGCACGACACGGATTGTGATCGCGGACACCGGAAATGAACTCTGCGCAGTCGTCTCGAAAGACGGAGAAGGCGTCCTGATCGGCTGCGGCGGCTTCTCCGAAAAAACGGCACAGACAATTTTTTCGGAAGCGGGCGTGCGCAGGCTGCGCGGAATCGCAGTGCTGGAGGACAGCTATCAGGAGTATCAGACAGCAACGGCCATGCTGGAAGAAGATCCGTCTTTCCTGATGCTTCGGCAAGGCGTTTATCTCGACGGATATACGGAGCGCAATTTGCGGGATCGTGCAGAAGCGGCGGGTTGTGACTTGACAGATACCGCTCCGTTATGGGATGATAAAAGCGTAACCTTCCTGGAAGCCGGAAAAGGATCGGCGGTGCTTCTGCATACGGATGCTGCAGACATCCTGTTCTGCGGAGCGCATGCAGACCTTTCTTTGCTGTCGGATGCGGCTGCCTGCGCCGATGTGCTGGTCTGCACGGAAACTGTGGAGCATGCATCCCGATGCGCGCCGGCCTATACGATCCTCAGTGCGTACCGGGATACCGCAGAGGCGTGGATGCAATCCGCCGGAGAAAATTCCGGATGGATGACGGCAACCGGCGGGGAAGGCGACCTTGTCATCACACTCAAAGAAGAAACCTATACGATCGGAAGGGAACGCTGATGCCGGAAATTTCAGAAAGCGAACTGAAAAAACAGATCGATACCATGCGCCTGGAGCGCTTATATGTCCTGTTCGGGGATGAGTCTTACTTTGTTGCGAAACACGCGGAACGCCTGATTGCCAAAGCGGCAGGGCAGCAGTTCCCGGATTTTAATTTGCAGCGCTTTTCCGGGCTGGATGTCTCTATCGATGCCGTGAGCGACGCCGTCGCGACGCTGCCGTTTTTGGCGGAACGAAAATGCGTTGCGGTGCGGAACTGGAACCCGGAGGCCTTTTCTGCGGAGGAGACGGCCAAATGGAAAAAGCTGCTTACGGAAATTCCCGAAACCACCGTACTGGTTCTATATAGCCCGGCCATCCGGGTGGAACGAAAAAAATCCGCCAAATGGAAGTCGTTTTTGACGCTTGCCGCCAAAAACGGCGCGGTAGTGGAGTGCAAAAAACGCGATTCTGCGGAGATCGAAAAGCTTCTGTGCGCATATGCGGCCAAGCAGGGCTGCACGCTGTCTAGACGGGAGGCAGGGCTGCTGATGGAGCTTTGCGGCAATGATCTGCAGACGCTGTTGCATGAAACGGAAAAGCTTTGCGCCTATACCAAAGAAGGCGAAATTACACGCGAGACGATTGACCAGGTCGCGGTGCGCAATGCGGAGACAACCGTGTTTCTGCTTGCCAAGGCGCTGGTTGCGGGCAACAGCGACCGGGCGTATGCGCTGCTCGAGACCCTTCTGCAGCAGAATGAAAAGCCGGTGACGATCCTTGCGGTGCTTGCCTCGTCGTATCTGGATTTGTACCGTGTGAAGGCGGCTCTGGAAGGCGGAGGCGGCGCGGAGCTTCCGGCCAAAGTATTTGACTACCGCGGAAAAGAGTTCCGGCTGCGCGCTGCGGAGCGCGACGTGCGGGGCGTTTCGATGGAAACGCTGCGCGCAAGCCTGCAGGCGCTTTTGGAAACGGATCTGGCGCTCAAGTCCTCGGCGGCCGACGGACGGATCCTTTTGGAAAAACTGTTTGCAAGGCTCTTTTTGCTGCGATAAAAGGGAGGGCGCATTGTGCTGCGAATCAAAGAAGCGGTCATCGTAGAGGGAAAATACGACAAAATTAAGCTTTCGTCTCTGATCGACGCGCTGATTATCGAGACGAACGGATTCGGCATTTTTAAAGACCGGCAAAAGCGCGCGCTGATTCAGCGGCTTGCCAAAACAAGGGGCATCCTCGTGATTACAGACAGCGACGGCGCAGGATTTGTCATTCGGAACCATCTGGCCGGACTGGTTCCGCCCGGCACGGTGAAGCACGCCTATATTCCGGAATTGCGCGGCAAAGAAGCGCGAAAGGAGAAGCCCTCAAAGGAAGGATTACTCGGTGTCGAGGGCGTGCCGAAGGAGGTTTTGCTGCAGGCGCTGTCTCGCGCCGGCGTATTGTGCGAAGACGGCGCGCAGGAAACCTGTGCGCCGAAAGCGGCCATCACAAAGGGCGATTTATACGAAGCGGGACTCACCGGCAGCGAAAACAGCGCGGCACGCCGCCAGAAATTGCTTGCTGCTCTGCAGCTTCCGCAAAAGCTTTCGACCAACGGGATGCTTTCGGTTCTCAATTTTCTCCTGACCCGCGAGGAATTTTGGGCGCAGATTGCGTCGGTTTTTGGAAATTCTACAGAAAAATGAAAAATACTACTTGACTTGAATCATGATAAATGCTATAATAAATCTCGCTGATTCGGTACTGGATCGAAAACGGATCCTTTCTGACGGCGGAAAAGGTGGAGCGGCGATTCAGCTTCCACGAATATGCGCGAGTGCTGGAACTGGCAGACAGGCACGTTTGAGGGGCGTGTGTCTACGACGTACGGGTTCAAGTCCCGTCTCGCGCACCAGATGATGGAACCTCTGTATCCAATGGATGCAGAGGTTTTCGTTATATTCGGCCGTGCTGCCGCGCATTTGACCACCTATCAGAAGAAAAAAGGCGCCTTCCCGTAGAAATGTCTATGAGAGGGCGCCTTTCTGATAATGGAATTGGATAGAATTTATGGATGCTCGTTTTTCATCCGGTCACATGGAATATTCTGCTCGCAGTCATTCCGGATATTGCACAGACCTTGCTGGTGCCTGTCGCCACGTGGATGTCCGTTATGAGCCAGAGCAGCACCAATCGCGCTATCGTAGTCTGGTGCATTGCGGCTGCCATTTATGAGAAGAAACACATGCCAAAAGAATGGATACCGGCGGACTGATAATCCCGCAAAGAGCAAGGTCCTGAGAAAACTTGATAAACTGCAAAAATCAAACCATGTAAACGCAAGAATTGCCCCAATTTAGGATGCAGGCTCCGCCCGCCGGTGATTCCCATGAAATCGATCCATTCGGAAACAAAAGAAGCATCGATCGCGCAGGGGACCGTTTCGCGGATGCGTTTGATTTTTGTGTAAGCGTTCAGGGGGACTCCTCAGTGCATGCGCTTTTGCGGCCCGACAGATCGGTGCGGCGGTTTTGCAAGAATCGATCGTGCTGATTTTTCTAGTTGTCGTTTAAATAAAAAACGCAGTCCGTGCGGCGAAATGCCGGGGAACAGCAAATGAAACGTTGCGAGAATGGATGCCACCATTCGTTACGGCACAGGAAAGCGGAGCGCGCTGCAATCTGCATGAACGCAAGGAATTTGTCTGCTATAAAACCGCAGGAGAGCTTGAAAGCAGCCTCGATTGGCGCAAGGTTCCGCCAGCGGCGGTCCCCAATGCCGATTTCGCATTTTAAAAGTGGAACCCGGCGAATCATCATACGATCATACAGAAAAAGAAAGCAGGCTCTGCAGGGACGCATTCAAAAGCGCCGCAGAGCCTGTTTTGTTTGCATTTTTGCGGAATGTCGTTTCACGTTCGGTGCGAATCGCCGAACGATCCGGCCATTTTCCGCGCGCCAGATGCACCCGCCGGGTGCGCCAACGGAAGTTGTTTTTCGTGTGTGCAGCCGCCGTACCCCACCGGGGGCGTCTGCATTTGCCGTTTTATCGAGCAAGCGCCGTAGCAGGAAAGGGCTGCCTTTAAGAACTAGCGTTCAAAAGACAGCCTGTGTTTGGAAAAACAAAGCCTTACCGTGCCGGTTCCAGCTTGCTGATCTCGGCCATCAGCTGATGAATCTGTATGCCCTGCGGACAGTGCTGCTCACAGGCAAGGCAGGAAACGCAGTTGTGCGCCTGGGCGCTTTCCGGAATCTCCGCGTAAGCCTTCTGGAAGGCTGCTGTTTTTTCGAGGCGTTCCGCTTCGTCCTGCGTGGCGTTTGGCAGCAAGCTTTTGACCGCGCAGGTGTTATAGACGGAAAAGACCCGGGGAATATCGACACCTGCGGGACAGTCCATACAATACCGGCAGCCGGTACAGGGAACCGCGCGTTTTGCAAGATAGGCAGAGACGGCGTTTTGCAGCACTTCCCGTTCCGCCTCGCTGAGCGGTTGGAACGCGCCGACGGTCGCGAGGTTATCTTCAACCTGCGCCGGAGTGCTCATGCCGCTGAGCACGGTAAGCACACCGGGCAGAGAAGCGGCAAACCGGATGGCCCAGGAGGCGACGGAATGCTGCGGGTCGGCAGCGTGCAGAATGTTGACGGCCTCATCGCACAGAGAGACGAGGGTGCCGCCTTTGACCGGTTCCATCACGATGACCGGGACATCGTGCGCGACAGCACAGGCGTAAAGCTTTCCGGCGCCCTGGCCGTCCCAATCCAGATAGTTGAGCTGGATTTGCGCGAAATCCCACTTGCGTGCCTGCATCAGGTATTCAAAGGTTTCCAAATTGCCGTGGAAGGAAAATCCGAGATTGCGGATCCGTCCGGCGGCTTTTTCTTCCAGCAGATAGTCGAGGACGCCGGTTTTGAGATAGGTTTCTTCAAAGTGCGCAATGCTGGCAGCGTTGTGCAGCAGGTAGAAATCAAAATAGTCTACGCCGCAGCGCTGGAGCTGTTCGGCAAAGATCCGTTTGCCGTCCTCGAGCGAATGCACAATTCCCATACACCCGGGCATCTTATCTGCGAGATAGAAGCTTTCCCGCGGATATTTTTTCAGCGCGTGGCCGAGAAAGGTTTCGGACATTCCTTCGTGATACATATAAGCGGTGTCAAAGTAGTTGACGCCCCGCGCGTAGGCGCGGTCAATCATGCTTTCTGCAGTGGAGATGTCGATGTCCGGCTTTTCGTCGTTCAGGCGCGGCAGACGCATGCATCCGAATCCGAGAAGCGAAATGGGTTTTCCGGTCTTTTTATAAATTCTTGTTTCCATGCGATCGAAACTCCTTCTGTTTTTTGTTAATTTAATCATACAGCTTAAAGTTCACTTTAAGTCAAGCGCAAAAATGATTTTCAGAAAAAATTACAGTTGAAGTGAACTTTAATCAGTGCCCGGTTTTGTTGTTTTGTCGATTGACAGAACGGAACCCGTGCCCTACACTATAGAGAAAGAACGCTTTTTTGGAGTGGATGATCATGCAAGGGTACAGCATTTCGGAAGTTGCACAGCGGTTTGGGCTTCAGCCGCACACGCTGCGGTATTATGAAAAAGAGGGCATTCTGGCGCCGCAAAAGACCGCCAAAGGTGTGCGGGTCTATACCGATGCGGACCTTGATCGGCTGAGTATGATCTGCTGTCTGCGCGCGACCGGCATGCCGATTAAGGACATGCAGCAGTATTTTGCGCTTTGTGATGCAGGCGACGGAACCATTCAGGAGCGGCTGGAAATCTTTGAAGCGCACCGGCGGCATATTTTAGCGGAAATCGAGGAGATGAAGGTGCATCTCGATAAAATCGAAAAGAAAATTGCCTGGTACAAGGGCGTTCATGGCGTGAAATAGACAGTGCTGCGAATGTTTTGCCGCCTTTTTGCATAGAACTTAATAGCTGCGAACCGGAGGCGCAGATGCGCCTCCGCTTTTTATGTGCGGCGGCATTCTGGTTCGGTGTCCCCAAAGACAGAATGCCTCAAAAACAGCGTAGAAAAGGGGAGACGCAGCGGTCTTTGCTGGAAAACAAACCATGAGAGTCAAAGGTTCTGCAGGCTGGGCCGGTCCAAAATGATGCGGAAAGCGGATGCCAGCCGGGCAGCACGCAGAACTGTGTGTTGCATCGGGGCAGTGCGGCGCGCAAAAAGGAGGGCAAGTGTGGCAGAAAAAACGAAAAGCCGGGATGGACGGCGCAGACAAGGACTGCAGCTTCGGCCGCCGGTTGCGTTCAGCGGGCTGCGGATGGAACTTTTCGGAAACCGGCAGGCGGTGATCGAAGGCTGTTCGGGAATTTTGGAATATGAAAGCGAGCTTGTCCGGGTGCGTGCGGGAAAAACCATCCTGCGGATCAAAGGGCGGGGGCTTCATATCAAATGTATGGACAGTGCGTCCCTCGTTGTGGAGGGCGTTCTGCTTTCTGTAGAATACACATGACAGGTGGTGCGTGGTGATGGTAACGGAAAATCTTACCCGCTGGATGCTGGGCTATGTCCGGTTTACGGCTTCCGGCGGGAGTCCGGAACGCTTCCTGAATCTGGCCGCACACGCCGGCATCCGGCTTTGGGGCATGCAAAAACAGGAAGGACGCCTCACCGCGTCGGTCCATGTGCGTGCGTATCGGGCGCTGTGGCCGCTTGCGCGCAAGTGCGGAACCCGTTTGCGGATCACCCGGAAGCGGGGAATTCCGTTTGGAATCCACCGGTGCCGCAACCGGAAAGGCCTTGCGCTGGGCGTCGTACTGTTTGCTGCGATCTATTATGTGCTTTCCCTGTATGTCTGGACGGTGGAAGTACACGGAACCGTGGCGCTGGATCCGACGGATGTCCTGGCGGCAGCCGAAGAGCGCGGGCTGTACGTCGGATGCCTGAAAAGCGGGGTCGATCCGGCCGCGCTCTCAAAGGAACTCATGCTGGCGCTGCCGGAAACCGGCTGGGTTGCGGTCAACACCATGGGCAGCACCGTTTCGATTGAACTGCGCGAAAAAATTCAAACTCCGGAAATCGCCGACGAAAAAACGCCGGGAAATGTCGTGGCTTCCGATGCGGGGCAGGTCATCCGCATGGAAGTCTTTGGGGGAGAAGCTGCAGTAAAGGTCGGGGATGCCGTTACGCAGGGGGATCTTTTGATCCGCGGCGTGGTGGAGGATGCGGAAGGCGCCGTTCGGCTGCAGCATGCGGCGGGGATTGTCACAGCCGAGACGCGCCGGACGCTGACAGCGGAAATCCAGAAACAACAGTTGCTCTGGGAACCGACGGGAAAGGTTGTCTGGCGGTGCAGCACACGGATCTTCGGCGCGCAGATTCCGCTGACCTTTGTGGGCATTCCGAAGGGTCCTTATCGCCGCGAGACGGCCAAAAGCCCGTTTATGCTCGGGGATGTCACACTGCCCATCAGTATTTTTACGGAAAAATGGAGCGAACTTGCACAGCGGGAAGTTACGCTCAGTGAAGCAGAGGCCAAAGCGGCGGCAGAGACCGAGCTTCGGCGCATGGAAGAAGAAACCTTTCCGGAGGCCAAAATCCGGACGCGGGAGACGCAGTTTTCCTTTCAGGACGGCACCTACCGTTTGACCGGCAGTTATGTCTGCGAAGAAAATATTGCAGTCGAGACGCCGCTGTTTTCACAGGAGGTTCCGAAGCAGGAGTCGCCGCCGGCAGAGTAAAGCGCGAAGCGGGTGCAAGCTTGCCTGCAACAGCCATTGCAGGGCAGCCCTCTTTTTAGAAAAATTTTGGAAAAAGATGTAAAAAAGCGGATTAGATCTGCTTTCTTGCAAAGAACCGGAGGAAAGCGGGCGTTGCGCCGGTTTTGTGTTCTGAAAGCGCGTTTGTTAAAACGCAAACAGAATCGTTTCCAACAAAACAGAAAAGACCTGCGGCCGCAAATAGCAGACCGCGGGTCTCAAAAAGGCGTAAGGCGCACAATCCGGACGAATCTCTATGCAGGATCGTGTGCAAGCTTTTTCGGTGTTCGAATGTTTTTGCTGTTCCGACGTGCGGAACGGCCGCTCTGCTCCGGTGTGAAAAATGGATGGATTTCTGAACGTGAAAAAGCAGGATAAAGTTCTGCAAAATTTGCTTTTGTGATATGCCGTTATAAATTGCGTCCCAAAAACCAATGGGGGACGGGGATTCCCAAGGACGGGCTTTTCAAAAAATAAAATCGGAAAGCATCTTGCGATACCTGCCGATTTTGGGAAAGCCACATGAAAAAAGATTCCTTTCGGCGCCGGAAGCCCCAACGCTCTCGAGCGCGCAAAAGTTGCAGCGAGCCGTCGTGCGGGGCGTTTTGATCCGGACAGGTGAGCCGAGCGTGAATTTTTTGTAAAAAGGAGGAGCCAAGGGGACAGGCGGATGCCTTCTTTTCTGTCGCAGACAAAAAAATAAGTCGGAGCAAAGTTCGCTTTGCTCCGACTTGGTGAGCCATCGGGGATTCGAACCCCGGACACCCTGCTTAAAAGGCAGGTGCTCTGCCGGCTGAGCTAATGGCTCATATTGTGCTGCTGTATCCTCTGTTTGAGACAGCTTATATAGTATACCAGAAAAATACAGCAGTGTCAAGGAATCTGAGATAAAAATTTGCGATTTTTTGTAATTTCTCTGTCAGGCCATAAAAGCCTTGTAGGCGCTGATGACTTCGTCGGGATCTCCCTGCATCTTAATTTTCCCTTCATGCAGCCAAATAACCCGATTACAGAGCTTTTTGACGGTGTTGAGGCTGTGTGAAACAATCACGACGGTCCGTTTGCTGTCGCTGATCAGCTCTTTCATTTTGTTGTAGCTCTTTTTCTGGAATTTCTCATCGCCGACGCTCAAGACCTCGTCGATCAGCATGATTTCCGGTTCGAGCACCGCGGTGATGGAGAACGCAAGCTTCGAGTACATGCCGCTGGAGTACGTTTTCACCGGCTTGTTGATAAATTCGCCGAGTCCGGAAAATTCGATGATTTCATCCATTTTGGCCGCGACCTGTTTTTCTGTAAAGCCCAGCAAAAGCCCGGAAAGAAAGATGTTTTCCTTGCCGGAAAGCTTTTTCTGAAAGCCGACACCGATCGAAAGCAGAGAAATCGAGTGTCCGAACGTTTCAATGCTGCCGCTGTCCGGCGAGAAAATGCCGGCAATCGAGCGCAGCAGCGTTGATTTTCCGCTGCCGTTTTTGCCGATGATTCCGACAATACTGCCTTCTTCCACCTCAAAGGAGACGCCGCGCACGGATTCAAAGGTATCCACCTTGTTTCGGCCGAGCATGAGAAGCGCCTTTTTTATGGAAAAAGATTTGAAGCTTTTATAACGGATATGAAGATCCTTTACGATAATTGCACTGGCCATTACATCACCTTAACATAGCTGTTTTCATACTTGTAAATCAACCGGACGCCGATCACAGAGAGCAGAATTCCCATCAGCAGCCACAGCAGCAGGGAAATGTAGCTCGGATGCGACTCGAAAATCATCACACGCCGGCATTGATCGATCAAAAAAGCGATCGGATTGATCCGGAGGATCAGCCAGCTGTTATATTTTTCGGGAAGCCGGGTCGAAAGCGAATAAAAGACGCCGGAAAGGTAAAAAACGAGACGCAAAACGATGTTGCAGACGTTGGAAAGATCCTCGACAAATACACCGAAATGCATAATGATGGTGGAAAGCCCGAACGTAACCAGAAACAGCACAAGGAAAATCGGAACCAGATAGAGAATATTCCAGGTGACCGGGACACGGTAAATGGCCATCAGGACAAATGTCAGCAAAATAGAAATGGTCATTTTGAAAGCAAGAACGCCCATCTTGATGAGAACCAGAATGAATTTCGGCAAATAGACCTTGGAGACAATGGCGCGGTTATTGGTCACCAGCTTTACGCTCTGCAAAATGGATTTGTTGAAAAAATTCCAGAGTGTCAGGCCGACGAACACAAAAACCGGCATAAACGGCTCTTTGGCGCGGAAGATCACCTGAACCATGAACGTATAGACCAACATGAAGCAAATCGGTTCCAAAACCCACCAAAGGCAGCTGAGCCTGGAGTTTGCAACCTCACTTTTCAGTTCGGATTTCACCGCATAAGCCGCATAATGGCGGTATTTTTTCAGATCCCGAAAAAAACGTCCCAAACAAAAACCCCGCTTTCGCGTTACGATACTACAATAATTAGCGTTTCCGCCGATACAAGGTATTATTATACGACATTTCTGTCGGCTTGGCAAGTCCATCCATCTTGTTTTCGGATGTTGCGCAAAAGCAAAGAACCCCATCTTGCCGGGCAAGGTGGGGTTCTAGATACAAACGGATTAAATTTCTTCTTCTTCTGCTGTTTCGTCTTCGTCTACGACATCGTCGATGTCAAACTCCAACGTCTCGCCGCAGTTCGGGCAGTCCAAAGACCCCTTGAGAACCATTTCCTCGGAAAGGCAGATCGTCTCCTGACAGTTCGGGCAGGTGACTTCATAGTAACACTCGTCGTCATCCCCGCAGCAGCCGCAGCAGCCTTCTTCGTCTTCGTCCTCACCGTAGAATTCTTCCTCCAGCGTACCGAGATCTTCGTCAACCTCGTCCAGCTGTTCGGCAAGATCCTCATAAGCGTCCTCAAGTTCCTGCACGGAGAGCGCCATATCCTCAAGCAGTTCCATCATCGCGCGGAGTACCTTGGTTTCCTTTTTCTCAGGATCCAGATCCAGACCCTCTACCAAACCACGCAAATATGCCGCTTTTTCTGTATTTGTCATAGAAACCATCCTTTCGGTTTTCGTTGAACAGGGGTTCACTCTAGTTTGGACTACGCACGTTCCATATATTCGCCGGTTCTCGTATCGATTCGGATCATTTCTCCGTTGTCGATAAACAGCGGAACCTTCACTTCTGCGCCGGTTTCCAGCTTGGCCGGTTTTGTTGCGTTCGTCGCCGTGTCGCCCTTGAAGCCCGGATCGGTCTCCACGATCTGCAGCTCAACAAAGTTCGGCGGCTCTACGCCGAAAACGGATCCTTTATAAGAAAGCACCTTGCAGATCATGTTCTCTTTGACAAATTTGAAGTTGTCGCCGAGGATGCTCTTGTTGATCGGGATCTGCTCGTAGGTTTCTTCGTCCATGAAGTAATAGAGACCCTCGTCGTTGTAGAGGTACTGCATGTCCTTACGCTCGACGAACGCGGGCGGATACTTGTCGTTCGGGTTGAAGGTACGCTCTGTCACCGCACCGGTAATCACGTTCTTGATTTTTGCACGGACAAACGCCGCGCCTTTTCCGGGTTTCACGTGCTGGAATTCCACGATCGAGACGACGTTTCCGTCCAGCTCAAAAGTGACACCATTTCTAAATTCGCCTGCAGAGATCATATACACTGTCCTCCAAAATATAATGATTCAAGATTCTTCTTCTTAGTTTATAATATTTTCCGAAGTTTTTCAAGCCGTTTGCAATGTTTTTCAAGGATTATCAGCTCTTTTGCCGAATGTATCCGGTTTTCACGGGGTTCTTCCGTCACAGCGCCAAGCCCTTTCAGCGGCAAATGCGCAATTTTAAAAGAAAAACACCAATCCGGCGGACGCAACCAGCGGACTGGCCGGAACCGCCGCGATGTCATAAAAGACTTGCCCTATTGCCGGAAGTCGATTTTGCCCGTTGCCCAGGCATCCAACTACGCCTTCCTAGAGTTCTTTGCATGTACGCTGTGACCGATTTGGCAAAACCGGTCACAGTGTGCTGACAGCCAGCAGATGGATGGTCTCGAAACTGCATGTTGCATCCGCATAAATTCCGATTCAGAGAGCAGTGCGTGCCGTCATCTGCATTTTAGGTGTCTGCGAAATGCCCCCGGCCTATGATCGGAACCGTAGGCCGAGGGGTCTGCTTTTTAAAAATTCCGGTTCCTGCCGGTTCGGGGGATTGGTGTTACCGGAGCGCCTGATAGCGTTTGCGCAGCCGTTTTTCCCAGCGGCGTTTCCATTGGAGCAGCTTTCCGCTTTCCAGTTCGACCGGCTCCAAAAGCACTGCGCGCATGCCGGAAAGCCGCGCGCCCAACAGATCGGTGAAAATCTGGTCGCCGACAACCGCACATTCCCGACGGGGCGTTTTCAGAATTTTGGCCGCGCGCCGAAATCCGCCGGGCAGCGGTTTTGCTGCGCCTGACAAAAAGGGGAGACCGTATTTGGCCGCAAAAGGCGCGACGCGCGCGTCGGTGTTGTTGGAAAGAATCAGCAGCGCAAAGCCTGCTTCAGTCATCCGTGCCGCCCAGTCCTGCGTTCCGGGAAGCGGCTCCGGCTTTCCGTGCAGGGCAAGCGTGTTGTCGACATCGAGCAGCAGCGCACGGACGCCGAGCTTTCGCAAAGCCTCCGGTGTAAGTTCTGTAATGCGGGAATACAGCAGATCCGGTTTGAGCATGTACCATTCTCCTTTTTTCGGGCGGCCTTTTCCGGGGCAGGATCCTTGCAGCGACAGCGTAATAAAACAAAAACAAAGCGGGCAAAACACCCGCTTTGTTGTTCGCAAAAATTATTTGTAATATTTGCGTTTCCGCGCCGCTTCGGACTTTTTCTTGCGCTTTACAGAGGGCTTTTCGTAAGCCTCTCTCTTGCGGACTTCAGCAATGACACCCGCGCGTGCGCACTGTTTTTTAAAACGTCTAAGGGCACTGTCAAGGGACTCATTGTCCTTCAGCCTGACTTCAGCCATTTATTTCCCTCCCATCCGCCCAAAGGCAGGGGTTTGTGTATCGTATCACATGGGAATTATTATACCGAATTCCCATGTGGATGTCAACCCTTCCAATAAAAAAATTCCGATTTTTGCCTGATTTTCGCTTGGTACGGCCATTTTAGAGAGGCAGGATCCTGCTTCCGGCGAAATTTTGTTTGACAACAACCCTAATTTCCGATATAATTAGAATCCTAATAATTAATATCCTAATAATTTAGGAGGGCACATGGAACATTCTTTGCACTATTTATTGCTTTATAACCACGCGGTCTTTCAAAAACAGATTATGCAGCACCTTTCCGGCAGCGGCCTGACACTGGGACAGCCGAAGGTGCTCGATTATCTTTTGGAGCACGACGGCTGCATTCAAAAGGAACTTGCAGCGGCCTGTCAGATCGATGCCGCGACCATCGTTGGACTTTTAAACCGAATGGAAGAGGCCGGTTTGCTCTGCCGGCGGCAGGAAAATGGAGACCGGCGCGCATTTTCGGTCTATCTGACGCAGAAAGGCGTCCAAAAAGCAGAGGAAGTACAGGCGGGCTTCCGGAAGATTGAGGCGGCGCTTTTAGCGGACTTTTCAGAAGCGGAGAAAACCCTTTTCACAGATTTGCTCTTAAAGCTCCGGAAAGCCGCAGGAAAGGCGGCGATTTCCCATGCGTGAGCAAATCAAGCGGTATCTGCTGTTTTTATTGGGGCTGTATGTCAATTCTTTGGGAATTGCGTTTATCACCCGGGCAGATCTCGGGACTTCGCCGATTTCCAGCGTACCGTATACGCTCAGCCTCGGGTTTTCTCCGACGCTCGGCATGTTTACGCTCTACATGAGTTTGGTGCTGGTTTTGCTGCAGGTTCTGCTGCTGCGCAAAACGTTTCCGCTCATTTGGGTTTTGCAGATTCCCTTTTCCTTCTTATTTTCCTGTTTTATTGATCTTTCCATGGACATGCTCTCTTTCCTGCAAACAGATGCGTATCTGCTCAAGCTGCTCTACCTGTTGATCGGCTGCGGCATTTTGGGAACCGGCGTCTATCTGGAAATGGCGGCAAACGTGGTGATGCTTCCCGGAGAGGCGTTCGTGTGCGCGGTTTCTCTGGCGTTCCACACCGATTTCGGCAAGACGAAAGTTGCGTTTGATTCGGCAATGGTGCTGCTGGCGGGCGTGATCAGTCTTTTGCTGTTCCATAAACTGGCCGGAATCCGTGAGGGCACGGTTTTGGCGGCGCTTTTGGTCGGGACGATTGCGCGTTTTTTAAACCGCAGAATTTCCTTCCTCGGCCGGTTCCTGCAGAAAACGCCGGTTAAGGCCGAATCGTCCGCAGAGTAACATTGCGTATGCAAAAAGAAAGCCTGCGCATCTGCGCAGGCCTTTTGCGTTCGCACTTAGACAAGTGTGCGATGGGTTTTCCCTTGCGGTGTTTCGGAATGCCTTTCGCATGTTCGGTTTTCACAATTCCGGAGAATTCAAAACGCAAAAAGGAAGAAGGACTTCATGGAAAATAAAAAATCGACAAGCTTCTATCGAAACTTGCCGATTTTGGAGCGGACGACGAGGCTCGAACTCGCTACCTCCACCTTGGCAAGGTGGCGCTCTACCAGATGAGCTACGTCCGCAAAGGAACCCTCGAGCCTTTCGTATTATACAATACCCAATCCGGCTTGTCAACAAAAAATTTGACTTTTTTGTCGGAAAAGGCAACATATAGTCCGGACGGGCGGATACAGGGCAAAAAATCAGGGAGCGTTCGTCGGCGGGATCAACGCTGGCAATTTCTTCCAAAACGGAAAGGCGCGGCAGAACGTTTTTGGGATTTGTAAATTCATACAAAAAAGCATAAAAAACAAAGAAAACCTGCGCTTTTTACATCTTGTATTTTGAAAAACCGGATGGTATAATAAGTCGGTTTTTACAGGAATTCAGATCGTCGGCAGGCGCGGTTGTCCTTGCCCATCACTGGTAGGTTTTGCACATGATGCCGGACGCGAAAGGCACGTTTGGCGGTTTTTCTTTGAGAAAGGCTGGAAGCAAAATGAAAAATCTCTCCTGGAAAAGAGTTCTGATGACCATTTTCGGCGTCACACTCTGCGGAATCAGCGTCGGCATCTTTAAAAAAGCGGCACTCGGCACGGACCCGTTCACCTGTATTGTAACCGGATTTTCCAATGTTTCCGGTCTGACGTTTGGAACGATTTACACAATTTTTTCGATTGTTCTGCTGATCGGTGTCTTTTTCCTGAACCGGCATTATATCGGCCTTGCAACGGTCTTTAATATGCTGCTCAGCGGATTTATTGTGGACGGCTGTCTCTATGTTCTTGACCGCATGATCATTGAGCCTTCGTATCTTGTGCGGTTTGGACTGATGCTGGCCGCCATTTTGCTCAACTGTTTCTCTTCTTCGATGTACTATACGGCGGATCTCGGCGTCTCGGTCTACGATGCCTATGCGCTAATCCTCGGGGATAAAAAGGTCGCGCCGTTTCAGTATTGCCGGATCGGAACCGACGTGCTCTGCGTTCTGGTCGGGATGCTCTGCGGGGCATGGCCGGGCATCGGCACGCTGATTACCGCCTTTTTTATGGGGCCGATCATTGTTTGGTTTAATATTCACTTTTCCCGTCCGCTTCTGCAGGGACGGCTTTGGAAACGCGGGTAGCAGATGCCGCCGGTCAAATTGGATCGGCGGCATTTTTTTGTTGTCTTTAGACGTGGAAATAAACCCTCGGTACTACCGAGGGAAGAAAAAAGAGCGGAGCGACAAAAAAACAAGGAGAGCTTGGTGCGAGCGGAAAGACCTTGAAAAAAGAAGAACCTCTTGTAAAAAAGTAGTGGTTTGGCGACCGCATTACTAAAAAACAGGAGGTTTTTCAAATGAAAGTTAAGAAATGAGATAAAAAGCACAGCCCACAGCAAATATAGGTGTCAGTACATATAGTTTTTGCTCCAAAGCATAGGAGAAAAGAAATATATGGCAAGATGAAAAAGGATATAGGAGCAATACTTAGGAAATTATGGAATCAAAAGGGAGTATAAAAAATAGAAGCAGAAGCATGCCCCGACCATATACATATGCTGGTGAGTATCCCACCGCACATTAAGTATAGCACAATTCATGGGATATCTCAAGGGGAAGAGCAGCTTAATGATTTTCGACAGGCATGCGAATTTGAAGTACAAGTATGGGTCGAGAAATTTTTGGTGTAGAGGATAGTATGTAGATACAGTCGGTCGAAATAAAAAAGTTATAGCGGAATACATAAGGAATCAGTTAGAAGAAGATTATGCAGCAGGCCAGATTAGTATAAAAGAAATTACGGACCCGTTTACGTGTGACAAGAAAAAGTAGGCAAAAAAAGACAACCGCACGTGAGCGGTTGCCGGAGAATGTAATGCGGTGCTAAACTTTCGAAACCCCTTTTAGGGGGTGGAGCAAACCACCGGTTCAACCGGTGGTTTGGATTTGTGTCCGTTTCGTGAAGAATTCGTCGCCTGTAGGTTTGTCAAACAAAATGGACAGCGAACTCGGAGGGAGAGAGCCAGCGGAGGGGTCTCATAGGTAAGTTGTTAGAGCGGCGATTGTGAACGGCAAGCTGCTTTGCGAAATCATCCAGAGAATAGAAAGCGTGGCAGGAGTAAAAACGCTTCTGATCCTCGCGGTGGCTGCGCTCGACCTTGCCGTTGCGGCGCGGGGTATACGGGCGAACGCCCAGCTCAGCGGCAGCCTTTTCAAACAGCGTCGGTAAATCACGTTTGCTGTTTGAAAAACGGTTCGTAAACTCGAAGCCGTTGTCCGTCTGGACACACCCCACCTTGATGCCGCGGCGCGCATACCACACTGTCAGTCTGCGCAGGAAATCCGCCGAGGAATAGGTAGATTGTTCCGGATAGGCGGCGAGGAAACGCAGGCGTGTGAACTCGTCAATGGCGGTGTACTGGAACAGGCGAAGGTTCGGATCTGCGATACAGCTGCGCGGCACGACTTTCACGTCGACCTGAACGCGCTCGCCGGGATAGGTCATCTGCTCATACGGCTTGGGCTTGTATGTCTTTTTGGGCTTTTCGGCGGGAAACAGGCCCATTTTGCGCATAACTCGGAACAGGCTTTCCGGACAGCGTGTATAGCCGCGCTGCCGCAGGCGGTGCCAAAGTTCGATCATGCCCAGGGTCGGGTTCCTGCGGCGCATGTCGCGGATGAGCTTCCGTTCGGCCTCCGTGTGCTGATTCGGATGACTGTGCGGCCGCCTAGACTGGCAGGCCAGGGACGCCACACTTCCGTCCCAGCGCTGCTTCCAGAAGTAGATGTACGACCGACTCTTGTTGTACTTCCGACTGGCGCGGCTGACGCCGTATTTCTCCGCGTACTTCATTAGGGATTGCCGATATGCCATGTCTTGTGTTATACTCTTTTTCATGAGGGATATGGTCTCCTTTCGTCTAGTTGGTGTGTAACAACTTAACTTTAGCACATGAGACCCTATCTCTCATGCCTTTTTATTCAATTGTCCAATATGTATTGTAGTCCTACAGTCCGTTTCGTGAAGAATCCGTCGCCGTGCTTGAAGCGTTTTGGAATGTGTGGTATAATTGATCGGATATTGGAATGACAGGAGTATCGAAATGACCGCGATGCATCATAAGGACTGTTCCTCCCAATTGGAAGCGCAGTCTGTTTATCAGAAAAATGTCCGGGAAATCATGAAAGTTCGTGCGGCAGGCGAAAAGCCGCTCGCATTCGTGCGGACATATGGCTGTCAGCAGAACGTTGCAGACAGCGAAAAAATCAAAGGCGAACTTGCACAGATGGGCTTCTCCTTTACCGAAGAGGCCGACAAGGCCGATCTGATCCTTTTTAATACCTGCGCAGTCCGCGAACATGCGGAGGATCGGGTTTACGGCAATATCGGCGCCCTGAAAAATCTCAAACGCCGCCGGCCTTCGCTTATCATCGCCATCTGCGGCTGCATGATGGAGCAGGAGCACGCCGCCGAACGGATTCGCAAGACGTTTCCGTTTGTTAATCTGGTTTTCGGAACGCATGGAATTCACCGGCTGCCCGAAATGCTCAGCACCGTCTTGACGGACAGCTGCCGGGTGTTTTCGCGCGGAGAAGAGGAAGATACCGTTGTGGAGGGCATTCCGGTACAGCGGGACGGCGCCTATAAAGCCTGGCTGACCGTGATGTACGGATGCAACAATTTCTGTTCCTATTGTGTGGTGCCGTATGTCCGCGGCAGAGAGCGCAGCCGGGAGCCGGAGGCGATTATACAGGAATTTTCAGAAATTCTGGCAGCAGGGTATAAGGAAATCACACTGCTTGGTCAGAATGTCAATTCCTACGGAAAAACGCTGCAAACCCCGATCTCGTTTGCACAGCTGCTTCAAAAGCTCGATGCTTTTCCCGGCGACTATCGGATCCGCTTCATGACGTCGCATCCGAAGGACGCCACGCATGAGCTGATTGACACGATTGCGCAGAGCCGCCATATTTCCCATCATATTCATCTGCCTTTCCAGTCGGGAAGCGACCGGGTTCTCAAAGAAATGAACCGTGTTTACGACCGGGAAAAATACCTTTCTCTGGTTCGGTATATCCGGGAAAAAATTCCGGACGCGTCGCTGACCTCGGATGTCATTGTCGGATTTCCGGGCGAGACCTACGAAGAATTCCAGCAGACGCTTTCTCTGATCGAAGAGGTCGGATTTACGTCGCTTTACACATTTATCTATTCTCCGCGGGAAGGAACGCGTGCCGCAAAGATGCCCGATCCGGTTCCGCGCGGGGAAAAATCGCGCTGGATGGACGAGCTTTTGCGCACACAGGAAAAAATTGCGGAAAAGCGCTGCGCCGCAATGGTCGGCCGGGTAGAACGCGTTCTTGTGGAGGAACGCGCGAAATCCGGGCTGCTCAGCGGACGTACGGACGGAAACGTCATCATCGAGTTCCCCGGTTCAGAGGAAATGATCGGGACGTTTCGCGATGTCCGGGTGATCGAAGCGGGCATCTGGGTGCTGAAAGGAAAACTGGAGAACGATTCATTAAAAAATCGAAAAAATGGAGGATTTTATTATGGATGACAAAACAATGAAGCTCGTAGAACTGGCAAGAGAAATCGGCAAAGAGCTGCAGCAGGATGACCGCTATCTTGCACTGCGTCTTGCCTCGCAGAGTGCAGACGAGGACGTTAAGCTTCAGGGCATGATCGGAGAATTTAACCTGAAAAAACTGGCAATCAACAACGAAGCGTCCAAAGAAGCGCGCGACGAAGAAAAACTCAAAACGCTCAATAGCGATCTGCGCAAACTGTATCGCGAAATTATGGAAAATGAAAAGATGGCTGTTTATCAGACGACAAAGCGCGAGATGGATCATCTGGTGCAGCGCTTGACGAGCATCATTACGCTCTGCGCCGAAGGAGAGGACCCTGCGACGGCGGATTATGATCCTTCTTCGTGCACAGGAAACTGCGGTACCTGCGGCGGGTGTCACTGAGCGCCCAGCTTGCAGAACAGAAAGGCAGCGGTAGGGTAGAATGGCAGATCTTTCCCCGATGATGAAACAATACTTCGAGATCAAAAAGCAGTACCCCAACACGCTGCTTTTTTTCCGACTCGGAGATTTTTATGAAATGTTTTTTGAGGACGCAAAGCTTGCTTCCCGGGAGCTTGAGTTGACGCTGACCGGACGGGATTGCGGCCTGGAAGCGCGCGCGCCGATGTGCGGGGTGCCGTTTCACAGCTATGAATCCTATGTAGCACGTCTTGTGGCCAAAGGCTACAAGGTTGCCATCTGTGAGCAGATGGAAAACCCTGCACTGGCAAAAGGGCTTGTCAAACGGGATATCGTCCGCGTCATCACGCCGGGTACGGTGATGGAGACCAGCATGCTCGACGAGGCGCGCAACAATTATATTGCGTCCATTTGTGTTTCCGGTGCGGCGGCGGGCGTCTGCTTTGCAGATGTTTCCACCGGCGCGATGGAGGCGGCGCAGCTTTCGGAGAACACGCCGGATGAACTTGAAAAAACGCTGCTCAACGAGCTTGCGCGGTTTTCTCCGCGCGAGATTTTGTTAAATCCAGAAGGCCTCAATCTTTCTGAATTGCCCGATTTTATGCGGGAAAAGCTTTCCGCTTCGGTGGAGTGTCTGGAGGAACGGCAGTTTTCTTTAGACGCCTGTACAGAGCGCGTGTGCAGCCAGTTTCACGCAGAATCGCTTTCGGCGATTTCGCTTGCGGACAAGCCGCTGATTGTTTCTGCGGCAGGGGCACTGCTTTTCTACCTTGCTGAAACGCAGCGCGGCGGCCTGGAACGTATGACGGAACTGACGCTCTATTCGGAAGCCCAGTTTATGCGAATGGATACCAATACGCGCCGAAATCTCGAACTGATTGAAACCATGCGCAACAAGGAAAAACGCGGGAGTCTGCTCTGGGTGCTTGACGAAACCCGGACGGCAATGGGCAAGCGGCTTTTGCGCAGCTGGATTGAACAGCCGCTGGTGAGTCCTGCGCAAATTTCCCGGCGGCAGAACGCCGTGGAGGAACTCTTCCGCGATGCGATGCTGCGCGACGAGATCGCACAGGCGCTGACGGGAATTTTTGATCTGGAACGGATCATGACCCGCATTGTTTACGGTTCGGCAAACGGCCGGGAGTTGCGCGCGCTGTGCACAGCGCTGAAAAAACTGCCGGCGCTCAAGTCGCTGACCGCGGAAAAAACCAGCGCGCTGCTGCAGGAAATCCACCGGTCGGTTGACGTGCTGGAGGATCTCTCCTCTTTGATTGACCGCGCAATTGTGGACGAGCCGCCGTTTACCATCCGGGAAGGCGGGATGATCCGGCAGGGGTACAACGAGGAACTCGATCAGCTCAAAAGCGATATGACCAATTCCCAGGGCCTGATTGCGGCGGTAGAAGCCCGCGAAAAGGAACGTACGGGAATCCCCAAGCTGAAGATCGGGTACAACCGGGTATTCGGCTATTACATCGAAATTTCCAACAGCTATAAAAATGATGCGCCGGACGATTATATCCGCAAACAGACGCTGACAAACTGTGAGCGGTTTATCACGCCGGAGCTTAAGGAACTGGAGAACCGGATTCTCGGCGCCAGCGACAAGGCGGTTCGGCTGGAATCCGAATTGTTCGATCAGGTCCGCAAAACGGTTGCGGCGGAACTCGGCCGTGTGCAGCGTACGGCGAACGCCATTGCCCGTCTGGATGTTTTGCAGTCCTTTGCGGCGGTTTCGGCAGCGGGCGATTATGTCCGGCCGGAGGTCAATTTAAACGGGCGTCTGATTCTGCGCGACAGCCGCCATCCGGTTGTGGAAAAACTGCTGCGCGGCGCACCGTTTGTGCCGAACGACGTGACGCTGGATATGGGCGAAAATCGGATTGCGATTATTACCGGCCCGAATATGGCGGGCAAATCTACTTACATGCGGCAGACGGCGCTGATTCTCCTGATGGCGCAGATCGGCTGTTTTGTGCCGGCTTCCTTTGCAGAGGTCGGCATCGTGGACAGCATCTTCACGCGCGTTGGCGCTTCGGATGACCTCTCCGCAGGACAGTCGACCTTTATGGTGGAGATGACGGAGGTCGCCGATATTCTGAAAAACGCCACGGAAAAGAGCTTTATTATTTTTGACGAAATCGGGCGCGGAACCTCGACCTTTGACGGTATGAGCATTGCCCGCGCGGTTTTGGAATATGTTGCGGATCCCAAGCTTTTGGGCGCCAAGACGATGTTTGCGACGCATTATCATGAATTGACGGCGCTGGAGGATTTGATGCAGAGCGTCAAAAATTACAGCATTGCCGTCAAAAAGCGCGGAGACGATATCACCTTTTTGCGGCGGATCGTCCGCGGCGGCGCGGATGACAGCTTCGGCATCGAGGTCGCAAAGCTGGCGGGCGTGCCGGACGAGGTGGTGCGGCGCGCCAAGCGCGTGCTTGCCGAGCTGGAAGCGGGGAAAGAAGTGACCCCGAAAAAACAGGGCCGCCGAGCAGATTCCGCGGAGACAACGCAGCTTGTGCTGACGCCGTCCGGCGGCACAAAGGCGCTGGACGCACTGCGGTCGCTGGATGTCAACACCCTGACGCCAATCGAGTGCATGAACCGGCTTTTTGAACTTGTGAAGCTTGCAAACGAGTCGTAAAAACAGAACATACAGGTTTTTTTGAAAGGAGGATGCGCTTTGGGAAAAATTCAGGTGCTGGAAAAGCATCTTGCGGAACTGATTGCCGCCGGAGAAGTTGTGGAACGGCCGGCTTCGGTTGTCAAGGAACTGGTTGAAAACGCGATTGACTCGGGGGCGTCCTCTGTTGTTGTAGAGATTCAGCACGGCGGGATTTCTTTCCTGCGCGTGACGGACAACGGCTGCGGAATTGCGCGTGAGGATGTACCGACGGCCTTTTTGCGGCACGCCACCAGCAAGATCCGCCGCCCGGACGATCTCGATGCAATCGGGACATTGGGATTCCGCGGAGAGGCGTTGGCCTCGATTGCAGCGGTTTCTCATGTAGAACTGCTGACGCGTACGGCGGAGGAATTCAGCGGCACGCGCTATGTCATTTCAGGCGGAGCGGAAGAATCCTGCAGCGATGCGGGATGCCCGGTCGGAACCACGATCCTGGTGCGGGATCTGTTTTACAACACACCTGCCCGCATGAAGTTTTTGAAAAAAGATCTGGTGGAGGCCAACGCAATTGCCGGGGTAATGGATAAGATTGCGCTGTCGCATCCGGAAATTTCGTTCCGTTTCCTGCGGGAAGGCAGAGAAACGCTGCATACCCCCGGAAGCGGAGATCTCAAACAGGCGATCTATGCGGTTTACGGCCGGGACTTTACAAAAGGACTGATTCCGGTAGAGTACACCTACAATCAGATCCGGGTCTGGGGATATATCACCCGCCCGGCAAGCTGCCGCCCGAACCGGAGCATGCAGCAATTTTTCATCAATGGGCGGTATGTCAAAAGCCGTACGGCGATGGTCGCGCTGGAGGAAGCGTTTAAGGGGACGCTGATGGTCGGAAAATTTCCGGCCTGTGTGCTGCATCTTTCTATTTCCTGCGCAGCGGTGGACGTCAATGTACACCCTGCGAAAATAGAAGTGCGATTTATCAATGAGCGTCCGATCTTCGACAGCGTCTATCACGGCGTCAAAACGGCGCTCAGCCGCGGAGATGAGACAAAAACGGCGGAGCTTTCCAAAAAGCAGGCCGGTCCGCTTTTGCGCCGTCCGGAACCGCCGGTGCAGACCCGCCTGCCAGAAACGCCTGTGCGGCGCACGGATGCTGTTTATCGGCCGGAGCCGCAGCAGCCGGCTTCCGTGCCATCTTATTTTGTACAGGACAGCGGTGCGCGCAGGACTGCACCGGTGCAGCAGCCAGAGACGGCGTCCGTTTTGCTGGAGACCCTTCAGCGAACGCCTCGCCCGGCGGCAGAGCCGGTGCCGCAGACGCCGCCAGAAGCGACTGCGCCGGAAGCGGGTGCAGCGCTTTCTTCTCCCAAAATATCGCAGAACCCCGATTGGAACCCTTCTCCCAAACCGGCCGAGTCGTGTTCGGAGATGCCGCTGAAAACGGAGCCGGAGCAGGAGATTCGCGTGTGCGGGGAAATCTTTGATACTTACATTTTAGCGCAGTACGGAAAGGACCAGCTTCTGCTGATTGATAAACACGCAGCGCATGAGCGGATGCTCTACGAAAAGCTGAAAGCGTCTGCCGGCGCCAGTGCGCAGCAGCTGTTACAGCCGATTTCCGTGACACTGGGCAAAGAGGAATATGCGGCGGTTTTGGAGAACCTTCCAATTTTGCAGGAAGCGGGATTCGAGGCGGAAGATTTCGGTCCGGGGACGATTTTGATCCGGAGTGTGCCGCTCTATCTCGATGCGGGAAGCGCCGCCGGCACAGTGATGGAAATCGCGGGATATCTTGCCGAACACCGCACGGATGTGACGACGGAGCGCCTGGACTGGCTGTATCACAATATCGCCTGCCGGGCGGCCATCAAGGCGGGCAAAGAGAGCAGCATGGAGGAGCTTGTAGATCTGGTGCGCAGATTGCAGGCCAATCCGGAAATTCGCTATTGTCCGCACGGCAGACCGGTATCGGTGAAAATTTCTAAACGGGAATTCGATCGGCAATTCGGCCGGGTTTAAATCGTACGGATGATTTTGCGGCGCTTGGCCGCATTGACAGAACTAGCGTGAAAAGAGGAGGTGCGCGGATGGAGGAAAAACGCAAAGTTGCCGTCATTTACGGTCCCACTGCATCCGGCAAAACGCGCCTTGCAGCAGAACTTGCCCTGCGCCACAACGGAGAGGTTGTTTCTGCGGACTCCATGCAGATTTATAGGGGCATGCAAATCGGAACGGCAAAGCCGACGCCGCAGGAAATGCTGGGCATTCCGCACCATCTGCTGGGCATCCTTCCGCCGGGAGAACGCTTCAGCGTCGCGGAGTATGTCACGCTGGCCGCGTCCTGCATTGAAAAAATTGCCGCACGCGGACATTTGCCGGTGCTGGCGGGCGGAACGGGGCTTTACCTGCGTTCGCTTCTGCAAAACCGGCCGTTTTCTGACGAGCCGGAGAACCCCGAAATCCGGGCGGCGCTGCAAAAGCGCGCGGCGCTGGAAGGCGGTGCGGCGCTTTTGGAAGATCTGCGTGCTGTCGATCCGGAAACCGCAGAGCGGCTGCATCCGAACGACTGCAAACGGATTGTCCGTGCGCTGGAACTCTATCAAAAGACCGGACGTACCATCACCGAGCAAAACGCCGTTTCTCAGCAGATGCCGGAGCGGTACCGCGCCGGAAAGATTGCCATTACCTACGCGGATCGGGAAGTGCTCTACCAGCGGATCAATGACCGGGTCGATGCGATGTTTCAAAGCGGGCTTTTAGAGGAAGCGCAGGCTGTTTTTGCTTCCGGCTGCGGTCCAACCGCAGTGCAGGCGATTGGCTATAAAGAACTGCTGCCCTATTTTGCGGGAACGGTTTCTCTTGAAGAAGCCAAGGAGAATATCAAGCGGGAAACCCGCCGCTATGCCAAACGGCAGCTGACCTGGCTCAGGCGGGAAAGTGGCCTGCACTGGATTGAAGCGGATCGGTGCGGGAGTTTTGAACACCTGCTCGCCGAAGCGGAACGGATTCTGCAGGAAGAAGAGATTTTTTAAAGAATGGAAGGAGGAAAACCGGATGAACAGCCCGAAGGCCAGACGAATCGCAATTTCTGTTTTTGCGGTTTTGCTCCTTGTGTTTGTCTGTTACCAGGCGTTCGGCGTGCAGCGCAGCGACGTGCGCACTGAGACCGCAATGTACGGGACGACCTGGGATGCACTCGAGGTTTCGGCGGTAGCGATCCGGAGTGAAACGCTGCTGACGGAGGAAACCGACGGCGCTATCCGATATCTTGTTCCCGACGGCGGCCACATTGCAAACGGGGGAGTCCTCGCGGAGGTTTATGCAAGCGACAGTGATGTTGCAAAGTGGGAAGAAATCGCCTCGCTCGAAAAAGAAATCGAACAGCTCCGGCAGCTCAACCAGCCGACGGAAACCTATCAGCTGGATCCCGGAAAGCTTGACGAGAAGATCGACGCTGCGCTGATCCGTGTGGTAAACGGCATCTGCAAGCGGGATTGGTCGGTGCTCGACGACGATCGGGATCAGTTTCTGCATCTCATCAACCAAAAAGGCATCGTGACCGGCAAGGCGGAGGGCTATGGCAGCCGGATTACAGAATTGGAAGAAGAGGTTGCCTCGCTGCGCGCTTCGACAGCGAGTGCGGTCAAACAGATTATTGCACCGTCTGCCGGGTGCTTTGTCAGCCGTGCGGACGGATATGAAGGCGCGTATGACTATAAAAGCGCGGAAACGCTTACTGCGGAACAACTCCAGACAGAACCGGTCAAAGCCGATTTGCCGCAAGGGACTATCGGCAAGATCTATGACCAGTTCAACTGGTATCTGGCGTTCACCGTAAACGCGGAGGATGCGGTGAAATTCAAGTCGATCCTGGAGTCTTACCCGAACCGGGTGTATCTCTCGCTGCCGTTTGTCTCGGAAGAACGGGTCCCGGCAGAGGTGGCGGCCGTCAACCAGGCGTCGTTTGACAGCGACGCGGCGGTCATTTTAAAATGTTCTTATCTGCAGGGAAGTTTGCTCTCGATCCGATCGCAGCAGGTTGAGGTGCAGCTGGATGCCTACTCCGGCGTAATGGTTCCGCAGAGTGCGATCCATTTTGCGGATGTGGAAGCGGTTGTCACCGATGCGGACGGCAATGAAACCACGAAGCTGCATAAAAATGTCCGCGGTGTCTATCGGGTAAACGGTGCGGCGCTGGAATTTGTCCAGATTTTCAGCGACGCGACGGTAAACGGGTATGTGATCTGCCGGACAGATCTGCGAGAAAACGAGGAACTGTACACACAGAATACCATTGCACTATATGATGAAGTTGTTGTAGAAGGGAAGGATTTATATGATGGAAGGCCTGTTGCATGATGACGCCTTGCAGACGAGATTTCTGAGCGTCGAGGAAAATTTAAAGGAGATCCGGGAACGAATTGCAGAGGCGGCGCTGAAATCCGGACGCGCGCCGGAAGATGTGACGCTGCTTGCTGCAACCAAAACCGTCCCGGTGGAGGTTATTAACCACGCGATTCATCTCGGCGTGGATCATATCGGCGAGAACCGCGTCCAGGAGCTGCTGGACAAATATGACGCGCTGGATCTTTCTGACTGCGCGTGTCATTTTATCGGGCATCTGCAGACCAACAAGGTTAAATATCTTGTCGGCCGGGTCGGCATGATTCAGTCTGTGGACAGCATGAAGCTGGCAAAGGAAATTTCTCGGCTTTCCGTGTACCAGGGGCTCTCCACGGATATTCTTATCGAAGTCAATATTGGACGTGAGGAGAATAAATCGGGTGTGCTGCCGGAAGCTTTAGACGAACTTCTGGACGAAATTTCGACGCTTCCGTCGATTCGGCTGCGTGGTTTGATGGCAATTCCGCCGGTTTCTGACGATCTTTCCCAAACAATGACGTATTTTTCAAAGATGTACGAATATTATGTTGACATAAAGGAGAAAAAATCGGATAATAAAAGAGACCATATCGATGTTTTGTCGATGGGCATGTCTGCGGACTATGCGCAGGCGGTCGAATGCGGCGCAACGCTCGTTCGCGTAGGGTCGTCGCTCTTCGGCAAACGGATCTATTGATAAAATGACTGAAAGAAGGAGGCTGGGCCGAATGGCAGGATTGGTTGAGAAGCTTCAGAAAATGTGGAATCCGCCGGATGATGAATACGAGGAGTATTACGAGGAAGAGCCGGAGGAGACAGAGGCGCCAGCATCTCGGAGAGATTCTTATGCGGGACGTGGAGACTATGCAGACCACGGACGGACGCAGGAAAACTTCGCAACACGGGAAAGTTACCGCGAACGGGACGGGGGCTATCCTTCCCGCGGGCCGGCACGCCGTGCGGCGTCGGATCCCGGTGCATCCGGCAACAAGGTCGTCAATATCCACGCGACGACACAGCTGCAGGTCGTTTTGTTCCGTCCGGAACGCTTCGGCGAAGAAACCCGCAATATTGCCGATGAACTTTTGAAGATGCATACCGTTGTGCTCAATCTGGAAAATACCAATAAGGACGTTTCGCGCCGGATTATTGACTTTTTGAGCGGCGTTGCCTATGCAAACGGCGGAAAAATCAAACGCGTCGCAACCGACACCTTCATTATCACACCGTATAACGTGGATTTGATGGGAGACGACGTGCTCGATGAACTGGAAAATAACGGGGTCTACTTTTAAGGAGACCCGTTCTGCCCTGCGCAGAGATTTTTTAAGATGATTTGGAGGAAATTGGCATGATCACGTTGGATGATATCGTAAATGCGAGCTTCGGAAGAGCAAGTTTTTCCGGCGGATACCGCACAGATGACGTCGATAATTTTCTGGATGTTGTCAAAGAGTCCTATGAAGAGCTGCTGCATAAATACAACGAGCAGAAGGAATCCTGTGAAGAGCTGAAAAAAGAAAACGAACAGCTCGTCGAAAAGATGGATGTCCTGGTTGACTGTGTGGAAGAATACCGCAGTGAAGAAAATGAAATTAAGGATGCGCTCATCAGCGCGCACAAGACGGCGGAAGCCTCTGTGCGGGACGCAAAGAAAAAAGCGGATCAGATGCTTTCAGATGCGGCAGCCCGTGCGGATAAGATGGTCAAGGATGCTTCCGAACAGGCAAACCGGATGTTAAAAGACGCCAAGGAAGAGGCGGAAAGCCAAATCCAGTCGGTGCAGTCTAAAATTGACAGAAAAAAAGAAGAACTCGATGACATGAAAACGTCCGTGTCGGATTTCCGTGCAAAGCTGATTGCAATGTATCGTGAGCATCTGACGCTGATCGACGAGATTCCCTCCAAAAAGGAGACAAAGCCGGAAGTGCGGTATACGCCTGCACCGGCTCCTGCGCCGCAGCCTGTTCCGGCTCCGGTAGCTGCTCCGGTGCCCGCACCGGTTCCGGTTCAGCCGGAACCCGCGCCGCAGCCCGCGCCTGCGCCAGCACCGGCCGCTGTGCCGCAGCAATATGTACCGGCAATCCAGCCGCCGCGCCACGAAGCACCTGCGCCGCAGGCTCAAAAGCCGGAACCGCAGTATGCAGCGCCTGTGCAGCCCGCTCCGGCAGCGCAGCCGACCGTGGCCTATGCACAGCAGCAGCCGGCGATGTCTTACGGCGAGGGGTTTACGCAGGTACAGCCCCAGCGGGAGCACCGCTATGAAACGCTGAACTTCGGCGAGGATTACGATATTTCCGACGAGGATGACGACGACGAGCCGACCGGCTTCTTTAAAAAGCGCAAAAAGAAATAAAATAAACAGGAATAAATGGGTGGGGCAGAACAATGGATTACAAAAGCACGCTGAATCTTCCGAAAACAGACTTTTCCATGCAGGCCGGCCTTCCAAAACGGGAGCCGGAGATGCTGGCGCACTGGGAAGAAAACAAGACCTATGAAAAGCTGATGAAAAAGAACGAGGGCAAACCGCTTTATGTTCTTCACGATGGCCCTCCGTATGCAAACGGAGACATCCATCTCGGCACAGCCCTCAACAAGACGCTGAAGGATATCATTGTCCGCTATAAAAATATGACCGGTTTTCAGGCGCCGTATGTTCCGGGTTGGGATACGCACGGCCTGCCGACAGAACTGAAGGCACGCAAAAAGGCCGGCGTCAGCAATTCCACCGCAATTTCCGACGTTGAGCTGCGGAAAATCTGCCGGGAATTTGCACTCGGCTACCTCGACGACCAGCGCACACAGTTTAAACGCTTGGGCGGTCTCGGAGAGTGGGACAATCCGTATATCACACTCAATAAAGAATTTGAAGCCAAACAGATTGAACTCTTTGCGGAGATGGCTTCCCAGGGCTATATTTATAAGGGCCTCAAGCCGGTGTACTGGTGCGCGGACTGTGAGACCGCACTGGCCGAAGCGGAGATCGAATACATGGAAGATCCCTGCGATTCGATTTATGTCAAATTCCGTGTAACAGACGATCAGGGCAAATTCCGTGCGCTCGGCGTGGATCCGGAGAAGGTCTATTTCGTCATTTGGACGACAACGACCTGGACGCTGCCCGGAAACCTTGCAATCTGCCTGGGGTCGGAGTTCGACTATGTGCTGTTAAAAGCCGGCGAAGAATATTATGTGATGGCGGAGGCGCTCGCAAAACCTACGATGGAAGCTGCCAACATTACAGAGTATGAAGTGGTCGGAAAATTCCTCGGTTCTGATCTCGAATACATGAAAGCTGCGCATCCGTTCCTGCCGCGGGAGTCCCTCGTGATCCTGGGAGATCACGTGACGCTCGAGAGCGGTACCGGCTGCGTTCATACCGCGCCTGGCCACGGCGTTGAGGACTATGAAGTGTGCCGCGACCATTACCCGGAGATTCCGATTGTGGTTCCGGTGGACAGCCATGGCCGCCTGACCAAAGAGGCGGGAAAATTTGAAGGTCTGACAACTGCAGAAGCCAATGCTGCGATTGCAGAGGAGCTCAAATCTTCCGGCGCACTGTTTGCCATTGAAAAAATCATTCACCAATATCCGCATTGCTGGCGCTGCAAAAAGCCGGTTATTTACCGTGCGACAGAACAGTGGTTCTGCTCTGTGGAAGCCATCAAGGAGCAGGCTGTCGAAGCCATCCGGAAGGTGAAATGGATCCCCGGCTGGGGAGAAGAGCGCATCGCTTCCATGGTGCGCGACCGTAATGACTGGTGTATTTCCCGTCAGCGCCGGTGGGGTGTCCCGATCCCGATTTTTTACTGCAAGGATTGCGGCGAAGCGCTGATTTCCAAAAAAGCGATGCGCGCAGTGTCGGATTTGTTCCGCCGGGAAGGCAGTGATGCCTGGTATCTCCACGACGCTTCGGAGATTTTGCCGGAAGGCACCGTCTGTGAAAAGTGCGGTGGAACGGCCTTTACCAAAGAGCTGGATATCATGGATGTCTGGTTTGATTCCGGCGTGACGCATGCTGCGGTTTGCGATACCCGTCCGTATCTGCACTGGCCCGCCGACCTCTATCTTGAGGGCGCCGACCAGTATCGCGGCTGGTTCCAGTCTTCCCTTTTGACCTCTGTCGCTTGGCGCGGAACCGCACCGTACAAGGCAGTTGTCACCCATGGATGGGTTGTAGACGGCGAAGGCCGGAAAATGTCGAAGTCGCTCGGCAATGGAATCGATCCGAGTGAGATCGTCAATCAGTACGGCGCAGATATCCTGCGGCTGTGGGTGGCATCCTCCGACTATCACGCGGATATCCGGATTTCCAAAGAAATTCTCAAACAGCTTTCCGATGCGTATCGCAAGATCCGCAATACTGCGCGGTTTATTCTCGGCAATCTCAACGGCTTTGACCCGGATCGCGATTCGGTTACTGCAGAAGAACTTCAGCCGATTGACCGCTGGGCGCTCTGTGCATTTGAGGCGCTTGTCCGCAAGGCGCGCCGTGGATATGACACCTTTGAGTTCCATCAGGCGTTCCACGCAATTCACAACTTCTGTGTGGTCGATATGTCGAACTTCTATCTCGACGTAATTAAGGATCGTCTGTATGTTGAAAAGAAAGACAGCGTGGCCCGCCGTGCGGCGCAGACGGCCATGTATCAGATCCTTGACGGGCTGACCAGACTGATGGCGCCGATCCTGGCGTTTACTTCGGATGAAATCTGGCATGCGATGCCGCATAAGGCGTCGGACGATGTCGAAAATGTGGTCTTCAACGAGATTCCGCAGGCGAAAGACCTGGAAGCGGAACATGCGTTTATGGAACAGTGGGATCGAATTCATGCGATTCGCGATGTCGTGAAAAAGGCGCTGGAGCTGGCGCGTTCCGAGAAAGTGATCGGCGCAGCCCTGGATGCAAAGGTGCGGCTCTTCTGTGACGAAGAGACCTACGCATTTGCAAAATCTGTAGAAAATGAACTGGCAACAGCATTCATTGTTTCTCAGATTGAAATCGTAGAAGGCGGCGAAGGCGAGTATCACGGCGATTTGCCCGGCGTTTCGGTTACGGTTCTGCATGCGGAGGGCGAAAAGTGCCCGCGCTGCTGGAGCTACAGCCACACCATCGGCAGCGATCCGGAGCATCCGGAAGTTTGCGCCAGATGCGCAAAGGCGCTGCAATAAACAGCCGGACAATGGGCGGGTAGGAATGCCCGCCCATTCTTGACCCCATTTTAAAAGAGGAGCGTGTTTCCATGCCGGTTCTTTTCGTTGTGCTGATTGTTCTGGCAATCGGAGTGGATCAGGGAATCAAATATTTTGCAGCTGACTTGCTGCAGGGAGGAAATTCAGTAGAGGCGATCCCGAATTTTCTTTCGTTCACATATGTGGAAAACCGCGGCGCTGCATTCGGAATGATGCAGGGCATGACGATTGCACTTTCTGTTGTGACGGGCATTTGCTGCGTTCTGTTGCTTTGGATTTTGTTTCGCTACCGTTCCCATAATTTTCTTTCCCGTGCGGCCTGTATTTTGATTGTTGCCGGTGGAATCGGAAACCTGATTGACCGGATTCGGCTGGGATATGTGATCGATTTTATCAAAATTTCATTTTTTCCGCCGGTATTCAACTTCGCAGACTGCTGCGTCACGGTGGGCGTAATTCTGGCCATTTTACATGTCCTGCTTCTCGAAATGCAGAAAAAGAAAAAGGAACCGAAAGCCGATGAGCAGACAGATTCAAATCTCGATTCCTGAACAGCAGGCGGCCCGGATTGACAAATTGATTGCGGATGCCGAGGAAAGCCTGACCCGTTCTGCGGCGCAGAAGCTGATTGCAGAGGGGCATGTGCTGTTAAACGGCGTTTGTGCGCAAAAAAGCGCGATGCCGAAGCCGGGGGATGTGCTGGTGGTTGAGATTCCGAACCCAGAGCCGATTGCGGCGAAGCCGGAAAACATTCCGCTGGAGATTTTGTACGAGGACGACGATCTGCTGGTTGTCAATAAGCCGAAGGGCATGGTGGTGCATCCGGCTGCTGGTAATTACGACGGCACGCTGGTCAATGCGCTGCTGTATCATTGCGGAGATTCCCTTTCCGGAATTAACGGGGAAATCCGTCCGGGAATTGTCCACCGAATCGATAAAGATACGAGCGGCCTTTTGATTGTCGCCAAAAACGATGCGGCGCACCAAGCGTTGGCAAAGCAGATTCAGGCGCATTCTTTTACCCGGATTTATGAAGCGGTTGTTTACGGAAATCTCAAAGAAAACGAGGGAACCGTCGACGCACCGATCGGCCGCCATCCGGTCAAGCGAAAAATGATGGCCGTGGAGCCGAAACACGGGCGTCCGGCGGTCACGCATTATACGGTTATTCGCCGGTATCGCGGATTTACGCATATTCGGCTGCGTTTGGAAACCGGGCGGACGCACCAGATCCGGGTGCATATGGCTTATCTTGGCCATCCGATTGCCGGAGATCCGGTCTACGGGCCGAAAAAGGTGATCACAGCACTTGCCGGACAGTGTTTACATGCGCGGGTAATCGGATTTGTGCATCCGCGGGATGGACGGTATTTGGAGTTCGAAAGCCCGCTGCCGGACTCCTTTTTGCGCTTTTTGCACACGCTGACGCCAATCGAATAACGGAGGCATGCGTATGAATCGGCAAACCCGCATTTTGCTCGGTGTGGGGGTTCTGTTGTTCGCCGGAATCCTCTTCTATAATCTCTTTTTTACCCCATCCGTGACGTTTGTCCGTGCACAGCCATCTTCAGAGCCTGCAGGATCAGTCTGTGCGGAGAAATCCGGATTTACAGAATCGTATCCGGCGTCCACGGACGCAGCGGCATCGGATTCCGTAGCATCCGATGTCTTGTCAGCCGATCATGCTGCGGCAGCAACGGTTTCCATCAACACGGCAAGTGCGGAAGAACTCAGCGATGCACTCAAGGGTGTCGGACCGGTGATTGCAGAGCGGATTGTGGCGTATCGTGAGGAACATGGTCCGTTTCAAACCAAAGAGGAACTCAAAAACGTGAAAGGGATCGGCGAGAAAATCTATGCGCAGATTGAGCCGTTCCTGACGTTGGATGAAGAATAGAAGCACTGCGGCGCTGAAAAGCAGCGTTCGCAGTGCTTTTTTGTGTATCGACCGGCATTGCGGTCGATACACAATGCCAGATGTTTTGCAGAAAGCGGGTCACATAAACGGTGTTTTTATAAGTTAAGTCAGATTTGCATGAAACAATGGGCGCTTGTCAGTTTTGATCCGGAGAATGATTCCATATGGAAATGCAAAACAGGCGCTTTTTTAATAGGTCATTCGAGGGTTGACGCATGTGAAAAAGGTCCTGCTTTTCGGCGTTGCCGGACGGAAAATTCATCGACGTGCCCGGGAAAGATGGTGAATTTTTACAGAAATCGGTGTACCATGCTGCAGCGCAAAAGGAATACCGGCACAAAGTGAAAAAAGTCTGACATTTTGCTGCTTTTGGTTGCATTTTGTGTGGAACTCCTTTATAATAATTTTGATTATGGTAAACATAAACCGCATCTTTGATGCTTTGCAATACAGAAATTTTTGTGCAAATGAAATGTCATGGCTTAGGAGTGGTAACATGCAAAAAGGAACAGGAACCTGGAAACGAATCATCGCATTTTTGACAGCATTTTTACTTGTTTTTGGAATTGCGGCTTCCTCTTTGCCGCTTTCCGTGACGGTTCGGGCACAGACCACAGCCACGACGACCGACCCGGTAAATCTCCGATCCGGCCCGGGTACCTCGTATTCCGTCGTGACGACGCTTGCGCAGGGGACAACGGTGACGGTTACCGATACGAGCAATTCCAAATGGTATGCAGTGAAAACGTCCGGTGGGAATACCGGCTATATCAGCGTGGAGTATCTGAAACTGGCGGCGTCAGAAAACCTCGGCACGGCGACAACAACGGATGTCCTGAATCTGCGCAAAGGCGCGGGAACGTCCTACGGCATTGTCACAACGCTTGCGAAGGGCACAAAGGTGACGATCCTTGAAAAGACGAGCAAAACTTGGTACAAGGTCAAGACCTCGAGCAACAAGACGGGGTATGTGAGCGTCGAATACCTGAAAGTGGACAGCAGTTCTTCCGGAAATACATCGGAGCCGGAGAAAAACCTCGGCACGGCGACAACAACGGATGTCCTGAATCTGCGCAAAGGCGCGGGAACGTCCTACGGCATCGTCACAACGCTTGCAAAGGGCACGAAGGTGACGATCCTCGAAAAGACGAGCAAAAGCTGGTACAAGGTAAAAACTGCGAGCAACAAGACAGGGTATGTGAGCGTCGAATACCTGAAAGTGAACAGCAGTTCTTCCGGAAATACATCGGAGTCGGAGAAGAACCTCGGCACGGCGACAACAACGGATGTCCTGAATCTGCGCAAAGGCGCGGGAACGTCCTACGGCATCGTCACAACACTTGCGAAGGGCACAAAGGTGACGATCCTCGAAAAGACGAGCAAAAGCTGGTATAAGGTCAAGACCTCGAGCAACAAGACGGGGTATGTGAGCGTCGAATACCTGAAAGCGGACAGCAGCAATTCTTCTTCCGGAAATACATCGGAGCCGGAGAAAAAACTCGGCACGGCGACAACAACGGCAGCGCTCAATCTGCGCAAAGGCGCGGGAACGTCCTACGGCATCGTCACAACGCTTGCAAAGGGCACGAAGGTGACGATCCTCGAAAAGACGAGCAAAAGCTGGTACAAGGTCAAGACCTCGAGCAACAAGACAGGGTATGTGAGCGTCGAATACCTGAAAGTGAACAGCAGTTCTTCCGGAAATACATCGGAGCCGGAGAAGAACCTCGGCACCGCGACAACAACGGATGTCCTGAATCTGCGCAAAGGCGCGGGAACGTCCTACGGCATTGTCACAACGCTTGCCAAGGGCACGAAGGTGACGATCCTCGAAAAGACAAGCAAAACTTGGTACAAGGTCAAGACCTCGAGCAACAAGACGGGGTACGTGAGCGTCGAATACCTGAAAGTAGACAGCAACAATTCTTCTTCCGGAAATACATCGGAGCCGGAGAAAAACCTCGGTACGGCGACAACAACGGATGTCCTGAATCTGCGCAAAGGCGCGGGAACGTCCTACGGCATCGTCACAACGCTTGCGAAGGGCACAAAGGTGACGATCCTCGAAAAGACGAGCAAAAGCTGGTACAAGGTCAAGACCTCGAGCAACAAGACAGGGTATGTGAGCGTCGAATACCTGAAAGTGAACAGCAGTTCTTCCGGAAATACATCGGAGCCGGAGAAGAACCTCGGCACCGCGACAACAACGGATGTCCTGAATCTGCGCAAAGGCGCGGGAACGTCCTACGGCATCGTCACAACGCTTGCAAAGGGCACGAAGGTGACGATCCTCGAAAAGACGAGCAAAAGCTGGTACAAGGTAAAAACTGCGAGCAACAAAACGGGGTACGTGAGTACGGATTATATCAAGGTGACATCCGCAGAGCAGGATCCCGAGCCGGCCGCTGAGACCACGATGAAACTCAATGCCAGCAGCCGCACAATGGAGATCGGCGATACCTACACGCTCAAAGCGACCGTTACGAACGGAGACGGAACCAAACCTTCGGCGTCGAGTTCTAAAAAAGCAGTGGCGACGGTTTCGTACAAGTCGGCATCCTCAAATGTTTATCGATATACGATCAAAGCTGTGAGCGCCGGCAGCGCCACGATTACGGTCAAACTCGGCAGCATCAAAAAGACGATCAAGGTTACGGTGAAAGAAGCGCCCGCGCCGGAGGTGAAATATGCGCAGACCACGACCGGGCTGAATCTGCGGAAAGGTCCGGATACGTCCTATGAGATCATTACGACCCTGCCTTCCGGCACAATTTTGACAGTGCTGGAGGAAGCTAAGGCAGGCTGGGTCAAGGTGCAGACTGCGAGCGGATATACCGGATATGTCAGTACGGACTATATCCGCTATGTTTCGGGAAGTTCCGGTGAAATTACGCTTTCGCACACTTCTGTGAAAATTCCGCAGGGAAAAACGATGTACACGACGGCCAGTGCGGCAAATTCCGGATCGGTGATTCTCTGGTCCAGCAGCAACCCCGATGTCGCAACCGTGCACGACGGATATATCTATGCGGTGTCCAAAGGCAGTGCGACGATCACCGCGATGGACAGCTCCGGCAAAAACAAAGCAACCTGTTCGGTAAAGGTTACGGAAGCGGAACCGGTGAAATTTGTGTATGCTTCGCCGAATACGGTCGGGGTCAATACCGAGATGGAGCTTGTCGCCATTACGGATACCAGCCGCAGCGCAGTAAAATTTGTGGTGGAGACGGAAAGCGGCAGCACAAAGTCCTATACGGTGAAGAAATATCAGGCAGAAACGAACGAAGCCGACGAGGGCATGGCGGAAAATGCAACGCGGGTTTGGAAACAGAGCGTGAAATTTTCAAAAGCCGGGTCCTACACGGTGAAGGTCTATGCACAGAATTCGTCCGGCTGGAGCAGCGGGTATGAAGAGATGGAGGCCTTTGTTGTCGAGACGACGGATCAGACGACAACCGCATATGGCGAACGTCGGATCAGCGACGAGATGCTCAAAATCATTTCGCACTTTGAGGGTTACAGCAAAGGTGTTTATGCAGATACGCTTGCCTATGGGATTCCGACGACCGGATACGGGTATGTCGTTTCAAAAGGCGAGCAGTTCTACAACAATATGACCAGAACAGAAGCCTGGGCGCTGCTGTGCAGCGTGACGAACGAGCGCTCTTATACGACGGAGGTCAATCGGTTCATTACGAACAACAACCTCAAGGTCAGCCAGAGTCAGTTCGACGCGATGGTCAGCTTTTCTTACAATGTCGGCGCCGGATATTGGAATAACAGCGGAACCGCGTTCGATTTGCGGACGATTCTACTCAACAGTGTGGATGTCTCGAAAGTGAAGTTTGGATCCGGACGTTCTGCAAAAATGACTGCAAAAGCAAACCTTTACCGGAAAATTGATGACACCAAAGCGGCGACTTCCACCTATAACGGCGCTTCCGTTACGGTGCTCTCGGCCAAGCATGATGCACAAACACAGACAACCTGGTATCAGATCAAGCTCCAAAACGGAAACAAATACTGGGTTCGGGCAGGATATGTCCGGCTGGACGATACTTCCGGACTGACCTATGATCTTGCCTATACAGATTCGGTGGCATTCGGCTCGGAGATGCTCGCCTGGCATATTGCGGGCGGCAACTGCATTCCGGGACTGCTGTACCGGCGTCTTGCGGAAGCAAAGGTGTTTTCCTTTGCAAATTATGCGGAAGCGGATATGTCGAACGCCAATTACCGTGTGAATACCTACGGATATCTTTATCCGAGCTGCATGGCCAAGTACGAACGGTAAGCGAAAGGCAGCATGCATTTCAGTTACCCCCGTTCCGGTGGTCAGAACTGCCAAAAGAAACCAATGCAAGGACCGGCAATATCTGAAAGCGTGTATATTGAAAACCGCCAGGCGGCTTTTCGGGGATGAATTTCCCCGGGAAGCCGCTTTTTTCATAGATGCATGTGAAAGCGAACGGAAAAAAGGCAGCGCCATTGGGAACGGGCTTTGGCGTGCAGAAAAGGCCGGAGCGCGGTGTGGATTTTATAGCGTCTACTGCTTGACCAGGCGGTCAAGCCCGAAAAATTCGTAGAATAAACAGGGATTGCCGTCCGTATATATGGAAATACAACGATATGCGGGGGCGGTATGGATGTTTGTAACGGTGGGCAGAAAGAAGTTCTGGGGAATGGCGGCGGCTTTGGTTTTGGCGGTGGTGCTCTGTGCGGTCTGGATTCCCACACATCCGGCAGACGCCGAGGAGACTGCAATCACCAACTGGGGGCTGAGCTTTCAGGAAGAGGGAAAAACGCCGGTCGGCAATGCGGCGCCGGACTACCTGCTGCAATATGACGCTTACTATGCCGGCGCGGCGGATCAAAAGGTCATCTACCTGACCTTTGACGCAGGTTATGAAAACGGCTATACGCCGGCAATTTTGGATGCGCTGAAAAAGCACCAGGTCAAGGCGGCGTTTTTTGTGGTGGGAAATTATATCGAAACCAGTCCGGATTTGGTTCAGAGAATGGTAGAGGAAGGCCATCTGGTCGGCAATCATACTTATTCTCATCCGGATATGTCGAAAATATCGGATCTGGAGTCCTTCCGGGAAGAACTCCAGAAAAACGAGGCGGCTTACCAGGCGGTAACCGGAGAGAAAATGCCGAACTATTACCGACCGCCGCAGGGAAAATTCAGCGAGAGCAATCTGACCATGGCCAAGGAGCTCGGCTATCATACGGTGTTTTGGAGTCTTGCCTATGTGGACTGGTATGTCGATCAGCAGCCCTCCCACGAAGAGGCGCTTTCCAAGCTGACGAAGCGGATTCATCCGGGCGCGGTGGTGCTGCTGCACAGCACTTCGCAGACAAACGCGGAAATCCTCGACGAACTGCTCACCGAGTGGGAAAATGCGGGTTATACCTTCGGAACACTGGACCAGCTCTGTACGCAGTAAGATTTTGCAGTTGCGTTTTTTCAGGATCCGCCTTTCGAACAAGGCGGATCCTTTTTTCGGGAAAAGATGCGCACAGCCGGATCGCCCGGATAGAGCCCTTTAAGGGCGTTTGAGGATTCATAAGGATTTCATATTTTAATTCGGAATGAGAACTAAACAGGAAAGCGGGTACGCTATACTGAAAAGGATCAAGTAGACCATGAAAAGAAAAGGAACGAAAAAATGGATGCAGTCGTACAATCTGTTGTCGATGTTTTCAACGGAGTAATTCCCGGCGAGTTTACCGTGTTTCTGATTTCTATGATTCCGGTGCTGGAACTGCGGGGAGGTGTTTTAGCAGCAAAGCTGTTGGATGTGGAGATGTGGCGGGCCTTCCTTTGCTGTGCGGTCGGGACGCTGGTGCCCATTCCGTTTATTCTGTTGTTTATTCGGCAGATTCTGGAATGGCTCAAACACACGAAACTTGTCCGGTTTGCCAACCGGCTCGAAGAAAAGGCGAATCGGAAAATTGCGTCGATCGAAAAGTATAAAACGCTGGGGCTGATGATCTTTGTGGCGATTCCGCTGCCCGGAACCGGCGCCTGGACCGGTGCGTTGGTTGCGGCGGTCATTAAGATACGCTTTAAACATGCGATGCTGTCAATTGCGGCAGGAAGTTTGATTGCAGATCTGATTATGTGCGCGATTTCTTACGGACTGCTCGGAATGATTATTTAAAGGATTTGATGAAATGCATCAGGTGGATACAGCAATTGTCGGCGGCGGTGCGTCCGGCATGATGGCGGCGCTGGCGCTTGCGTCAAAACGGGAAACGCAAACCCGTCCGGTGATGCTTTTGGAAGGCGCGGATCGGGTCGGAAAAAAGCTTTTGGCGACCGGAAACGGCCGCTGCAATTTGACCAATTTGCAGATGACGCCTTCCCATTATCACGGAGAACGTGCAGAGATCGCAAAGGTGCTTGAAGCCTACCCGACAAAACGCGTTCTCTCTTTTTTTGAGGATTTGGGACTTTTGTGCCGGCCTGATGCGGAGGGCCGGGTCTATCCCTATGCAGGACAGGCTTCCGCCGTTTCGGATGTGCTGCGCCGGGGGCTGGAGGCATTTGGGGTTGAGACGATTTCTGCAAACCCGGTTTCCAGAATCCGCAAGCGGTCTTCCGGCGGGTTTATTCTGGATGGCCCGGAGCCGGTGACGGCGAAAAAAGTGATCTTGGCGTGCGGAGGAATGGCAGCTCCGCAATTCGGCTGTGCGGTCGGCGGGTATGCGCTTGCACAGTCCCTCGGCCACACCGTAACGCCGCTTCGGCCGGCTCTTGCGCCGGTTACCGTCCGGCCGGACGAGGTGCGCGCGCTGAAAGGCATTCGATGCCGGGCGAAAGTCACCCTGTATCGCGGCGATACGCCGCTCAAAAGTGAGGTTGGCGAGCTGCAATTCGGCGACGGTGTGCTTTCCGGGATTTGCATGTTTCAACTTTCCCGGTTTGTCGGAAAAAAGGCATCGCCGGGGACAAGCATACTTGTGGATTTGCTTCCGGATTACGAGGAAGCGGAAGTCCGGGCGTTTTTGGCGAAAAAACAGCGCCGGTTTGGAGAAAAACAGCTGCCGGTGCTTTTAGAGGGAATGCTCCACAAGCGCGCGGCGCAGGAGGCGCTCAAACGGGCGGGGTTGTTTCCGGATGGATGCGATCTTTCTGCCTGTGCGCACGCAGTGAAAGCATTTCGGTTTACGGCAACCGGGACGGCGGGCTTCCGGCAAGCGCAGGTTACGGCGGGCGGCGTTCCGCTGCGGGAAGTTTTTTCGCAAACCATGGAATCGCGCATTTGCAGAAATCTTTTTCTGACCGGGGAGCTTCTGGATCCGGACGGAGACTGCGGCGGTTACAATTTGCACTGGGCATGGAGTACCGGAATGGCAGCGGGTTTTGCAGCCGCAAAATAGTGGGGATCAATCGGGAAAGCAGGAAGAACATGATACGAATTTCAGAACTTGCAATGCCTCTGGACAGTACGACGGAGGATTTAAAGCGCGCCGCCGCCAAACGGCTCGGCGTCAGCGCATCGGAACTTGCAAATTTTCGGATTGCACGAAAGTCCGTGGACGCCCGAAAAAAGCAGGACGTCCATTTCGTTTATACCGTCTTGGCGGAACTCGGGAAAAAAGAGGGGGAACTCCTCAAAAAACGCGGTGGTCCAAAGCTTTGTGCAGAAAAACCGCTTTCCTACCGGGTGCCGGAAAAGAAAAAACCGGCGCAGCCGCCGGTGGTTGCCGGGTTCGGGCCGGCAGGCATGTTTGCGGCGCTTCTGCTTGCGCAGGCAGGCCTTTGTCCAATCGTTTTTGAACGCGGCGCGCCGGTAGAAGCGCGGCAGGCAAGCGTTGCGGCATTCCGAAACGGCGGCGCATTTTCTCCGGATGCCAACATCCAGTTCGGAGAAGGCGGCGCGGGCACGTTTTCGGACGGAAAGCTGACAACCGGCACACATGATCCGCGTGCGCGCAAGGTGCTTGCGGAACTGGCGGCGGCCGGTGCGCCGGAAGAGATCCTTTATGAGGCAAAACCGCATATCGGAACGGATCGGCTGCCCGGCGTTGTGCGGGAGATCCGGCAGGAAATCCTGCGCCTTGGCGGACAGGTGCAGTTTTATACGGCGCTGACGGGGTTGGAAATCCGGGACGGACGGCTCTGCAAAGTGGAGGTTACCCGGCAGGGCGCCCCAGCGCAGACCTTTCCCTGTTCTGCACTGGTGTTGTCGGTCGGCCACAGCGCGCGGGATACCTTTTCCATGCTGTATGGAAAAAAGCTTCCCATTGAGCCGAAACCGTTTTCGATTGGCGTGCGGATTGAGCATCCACAGACATGCATTAATAAAGCGCAATACGGTCCTGCGGCAGGGCATCCGGCGCTTGGCGCGGCGGATTATAAGCTGAATGTCCATCTGCCAAACGGCCGCGGCGTTTATACCTTTTGCATGTGTCCGGGCGGCAGCGTTGTGTGTGCGAGCTCCGAAGCGGGCGGCGTGGTGACGAACGGGATGAGTCCTTTTGCCCGGGATGGTGAAAATGCCAACGCAGCGCTGTTGGTCGGCGTGCAGCCGGAGGATTTCGGCAGCGATCATCCGCTTGCGGGAATTGCGCTGCAGCGCCGGTTGGAACAGCAGGCGTTTACTGTGGGCGGCGGTGGATATGCGGCGCCGGTGCAGCGTGTCGAAGATTTTTTGCAGCGCAGGAAAAGCAGAAGCTTCGGATCGGTGCAGCCGAGTTATTTGCCCGGCGTAGCGCTCTCTGCAATGGACGACTGCCTGCCAGAATGGATTACGGAGAGCCTGCGGGAAGGCATTCTCCGGCTCGACGGCAGACTGCACGGCTTTGCATTTCCGGATGCCCTGCTGACCGGTGTGGAAACCAGAAGTTCTTCGCCGGTTCGGGTCTTGCGCGGAGAGCACCTTTGTTCTCCGAAAGCGGACGGCCTGTTTCCCTGCGGAGAAGGTGCGGGATATGCTGGCGGCATTGTTTCTGCTGCGGTAGACGGCATCCGCTGTGCGGAAAAAGTCATGGAACGCTATGAGTAGGCCCATACCATCCGCAGCTTGTGGCGCAGGATTTGTCCGGACTGTATGGGCCGGATGCTGTGCATGCAAAGTGAAAATTCCCCGGATTCAAATCGTGTCGATTCATCGGAGGCGTTCGGAACGAATCTCCACGGAAAAAGCGCTGATTTCGAATCGAGAACGGTTTATTCCCAGATTATAGAAAACAAGCCCGCTGAACGGAGAAACGGTTCAGCGGGCTTGTTTGTTTATAATCAATTATACATTCTTTGCCAAGATGGTTGCGCTGCAGGCCGGTACATGCAGGAGGCCGTTTTCCAAAACGGCTTGTCCGTGATAGGAATAAAGGACATCTTCGAATCCGCATTCGTCGATTTCACAGGATGCCGGCGTTTCTGCCGGATTGATGGCCACAAGCACAGAGCCGGTTTTTCCGGTTCGCAAATAGACCAGCGGCTGATGCTCCTGCGCATGGAGAAATTGGAAAGCAGCGTTGCTCTGCAGCGGTTCGTGCGTAAGACGAAGCGCAATCAGCTTTTTAATTTCGTGATATAACGAATCCGCCTGGGCAGTCTGAGTTTCTACGGTTGGCCGGTCGGCAGAAGGATCTATGGTGATATATAGCTGTTCCGGAGAGGCGGAAGAAAATCCTGCGTTTGCGGTGTGATCCCACTGCATGGGAGAACGCGCTCCGGTTCGTTCGAAGCCGCCTTCCACAGAGGTCAGCCCTTCTAAGTAGCGCATTCCAATTTCATCTCCGTAATAGAGGAACGGTGCGCCCGGCATGGTCAGCAAAAAGGCGAATACCAGTTTTTCTTCTTCGATATCGATATAGTGAGAAAGACGCGGCATATCATGGTTGCCGGAAGGAATACAGATCAGGCCTTTGCCGTCGGTGCGCTGATAATTTTTCCAGTAGGTTTTGGCAAATTCGGTGATGCTTCCGCCCTCTTTTCGGGAGAAGTACGGGGTTTCGCAGCGGAAGAGATCCAAATAATGAGAAGGACCGAAATGCAGCAGAAAATCCATATGGAATCCGCCCGCAAGCGAACGCGCGGGATCGCCCCATTCGGAGATAATCGCGGCATTCGGGAATTCTTCATCCAAAAATCTGCGGAAGTCCTGCCAGAGCTTGATGGTCTCTTGGCCGTCCTCATCGTTTTTGACCAGAGAACCGGCCATGTCGACGCGGAATCCGTCACAGCCGAGCTGCAGCCAGAACCGCATGACATCCTTCATCGCCTCACGGGTAGACAGCGCGTCTTTGGAATCCGGCGCACACTGCCAGCTTTCCGTGGGGTTGGCAAATCCATAGTTGAGGCAGGGCTGGGTGGAGAAGAAGTTTACGGCGCAGCATCCGTTGCGGTCGGAAATTCCGCGAATGCAGCCGGTAATGTTCTGGACGCCCTCGAAGGGATCCCAGATGTTATCATTCCAGACATAACGGCCGGAAAATTCGTTGGGCTCCGCCTGCATGGAACTGCGGAACCAGAGGTGCTGCACGGAGGTGTGTCCGGGAACCAGATCCAAAATCACATGCAGCCCGCGCTTGTGTGCCTCGTGAAACAGCGCTTTCAGATCTTCGTTGGTGCCATAACGCGGCGCCACTTTTTTGTAGTCGGCGACATCGTATCCGGCATCGGTAAACGGGGAATCAAAGCAGGGGTTCAGCCACAGTGCATTACATCCCAGATCGCGAATGTAGTCCAAACGACGGATGATACCCTGCAGATCTCCGATTCCGTCTGCGTTGGTGTCCTGAAAACTTTGGGGATAAATTTCGTAAAAAATTGCGTTGTCCAGCCAAGTTGGCATAGATAGAACCTCCTTTAAATTTTGTGAAGGATAGAAAAGCGGCCGTAAAGGCGCTTTGTTTCCGGGGGATGGGAACATGCGTGTCGTTTTCGCACGGCTTGTATTGCAAGAAAGGCATCTGTGAAAAGCGTTTTTCAGAAAACCTGTAAAATGCAGGGAAATCCGCAAAATGTGCCGGATTTGGGGGTGCTTTCCGGCACTTTTTACGATTTTGTCAGTTTTAATATACTCCTTTTGCGCAGAATTGCAAGCCTTCCCGGCTCAAATGCAAAAAATATACATCTTTTTTGGCGAAAACAATTCAGGTGCGGCCAATTTTAGCGCAATAGAGAAGAAAATGCAGTAGTGTAATGCTGTGCTAAACAGAATCTCTAAAAAATCATGATAAAATATGAAATTTTATTAAACTATGTCGATATAAAGCAGGGCTTATGGTATACAATCAAAAATAAAAGAAAACAAAACGGAAATGGAGGGCTTAAAATGTCCAAAAAGATTCTGATTCTTTCCACAAGTCTGCGGAATCGGAGCAATTCCGAAGCGCTTGCCGATGCGTTTGCGGAAGGCGCCAAACGCGCAGGGCATACTGTGCAGACAAGAACCCTGCGCGGAAAGTCAATTGCCTTTTGTTAAAGGATGTCTGGCCTGTCAAAAGCTTCATCATTGCGTGATAGAGACGATGCGCTCGCGCTGACGGAAGATATGCGGAGCACCGATGTCATTGTGTTTGTAACGCCAATTTATTATTACGAGATGAGCGGGCAGATGAAAACGCTGCTGGACCGTGCAAATTCGCTTTATGGATCGGCGTATGCATTCCGATCTATATGCTGACCACAGCAGCTGAAGATGCACCGGAGGTTCCGCAGAAGGCGGTCAGCGGCCTAGTGGGCTGGATGGATTGCTTTGATGGTGTAACTCTTGCCGGCACCGTGTTTGCAGGCGGGGTAAACGCGGTCGGTGAAATCGAAGGGCACCCTGCACTCGAGATGGCACGGCAGATGGGAGCGTCAATTTGATAAAGATAAAGAAGGAAAGCATCCATTCTTATGAAATATCAAAACGATCGGAAGCTGTGCAAATTTCCGAGTTGTGAAAAAAACACGAAAAAACACAGATTGTGAGATAGAATAACAATTTAAATGCAAATTGACTAAAAAAGTTCTATTGAAAATCCGGCATCAACTGCGCAAAAGCAACAACAAAAATCGTATGGGAAAGGGTGTTTCAAAGAAAACGTTTAGAAAATATTACCAGTTTATTAAAAAAATCTTAAAATCGCAAATTTGTCCGATCTAAACAGCAAAAAAGTCAGTGAAATCTGAATTGAAACTGTGTATTATGATATTAAAGCTAAAAACAATACATTTAGTTTCATTTAATTGTACATTTTTGCGCGTGATCGTGACGGAAGGATGAATTGTCCGCATTTTTTTGCATGATTTTGTTCAAAATAGTGTGCCTTTTGGAACAGTACAAAAATAGAGGATTTCCTCCCCAAGGGGCGAAAATCCTCTGTAAAAATGACCGTTCTGTAATGTACAGTTTTTAGAAGGGCAAATTAAATGAAACTAAAAACAGAAAAGGAGAGACACAAATGCAGAAAAAAGTTTTGGCACTCGTTATGGTCCTGGCACTTGTTCTGTGCATGATGGCCGGATGTTCCGGCAATGCTTCGTCGTCTACCCCGGATAGCTCCTCCAGCACAGCAGATTCCTCCTCCGAAATGCCGTCTTCGGATGATTCCTCTGATTCCTCCGAGCCGGCCGGTACGGGCCTTTTCATGGATGAAATTGAAGAGAATGCAACCATCACCTACTGGGAAATGCAGTGGGGCGGCACGTCGGACTATCAGGCTGTTGTACAAGAGCTTGTTGACCGCTTTAATTCGGAAAACGAGTACGGCATTAAAGTGGATATGCAGATGATCGCATGGGACGGCTACTATGAGACATTCCTGACGGCTGTTACGAGCGGCGCGGCTCCTGATGTTGCGACCGGTCCTTCTGCAAACCCGATCCAGTACGCGGTTATGGGCGAGAGCCTTGACCTCGATCCGATCATGGAAGCCTGGAAAGCAGAAGACAGCTCCATCCTGACCGAAATTCCGGAGTATATGTGGACGTTCTATCAGTATGAAGGCGTTCAGTACGGCATTCCGTTCGGCCTGGATTCCAAGCAGATTCTCTATCGCAGCGACTTCTTTGAGGAGGCCGGCATCACCGATCTGCCGACTACCTATGATGAGTTCGTGGAGACGGCGCAGACGCTGAAAGAGAAATTCCCGGATAAGATCCCGGTGCTCATGGGAGCGGGAGACCAGACGGGCGGACACGTTTCATTTACGCTTGCAGCAACCAACGATTCCGGTCTGACCACAGCGGACACGAAAGCAGATATGCTCAGCGACAAAAATGTTCATATCTATGAATTCCTGAAAAAGCTTTATGACAACGGTCTTGTCAGTGAAGGCTCCGCAGGCTATAAAGATGCTGATATACAGAAAATCTGGCTCGCAGGCGAGAGCAGCATTTTGGTTGGTGTGTCCGGCAACTTCTGCGAAGGCACCGAGATTGAAGAGGTTACCCGCGTTCTGCCGAACGTTTCCGGTCCGGATGCAAACGGCAAGGGTAAATATATCAACTGTATCAATGGCATCAACGGCTTTAGCCAGACCGAATATCCGAACGCTTCCCGCTATTTCCTCAAATGGTGGACAGAGAACAATCTTCCGCTCATGACGAAGGGCCAGCAGGGCAACTTCCCGGCGCGTTCCTCCTACTATGAGGATGAGTATTATTCCACCAGCCAGTGGAGAATGGATACCTATAAGTATACAGTTTCCAACGGCCAGACTCCGGTTTATCCCTGTGAGAACCTGTATCCGCAGTTTGCACAGGTCGAAGGCGAGCAGATCGCTGGCGATGCTGTTGAGCTCGTTCTCTCCGGCAAGAGCGTAGAAGAAGCGCTGGAAACCTGCAACAAGAATCTGCAGGCGTGCATCGACGACTACGCAGAATAAGCATTTGCACATTCCTGTGTAGAATAAACCATGTTGTGATCGGCCAGTCAGATTTCTTTCTGGCCGATCATGCTATAAAAATCTGAGTTTTTCAGCGAAAGGGGAAGGCGCAGTGAAAAGAAAACATAACAGGCTGGAGAGCAACCGACTGGGTTATCTCATGACCATCCCCGCCTCCATCCTGATTTTAGTCGTCAGTATTTATCCGCTGTTTCAGGGTATTTTACTCGGTTTTCAGAATTACAACCTTCAAAAGCCTAAAAAACGCGCGTTTAACGGCTTTGACAACTATATCAAATTGTTCACTGAGGATACGGAATTCCATTCCGCAATTCTGTACACCTTTATTTATACATTTGCAACCGTCGCAATCGCTTATTTGCTGGGACTCTTCCTGGCGATGCTTCTGAATCGCCACATCAAAGGCCGCGGCGTTTTCCGTACCTTGGCGCTTCTGCCCTGGATTGTTGCGCCGTCGGTTGCTTCGACCAACTGGATCTGGCTGATGAACGATCAGGTCGGCTGGATCAACAAGTTCCTCAAGAGCATCGGTCTGATTGACAATTCAATTCTTTTTCTGGCCGACGAAAAGTTTGCACGGGTGACAGTTATTTTCACGGATATGTGGAGAGATTATCCGTTTATGATGATCGTCATCCTGGCCGGCCTGCAGAGCATCCCGAAGGATCTTTATGAGTCTGCCTATATCGATGGCGCCGGGTTCTGGAAATCCTTCCGCTATATCACGATGCCGATGATCAAGGGCGTCAGTGCAATTTCGACTATTTTGATGTTTATTTGGGTCTTTAACCATTTTGATAACATTTATCTGATTACCAACGGCGGCCCGAACAACGCGACCTTTACGCTGCCAATCCTGACCTATTACACGGCGTTTTACCGGAGTAATATCGGGTATGCTTCATCGATGGCGAGTATGATGCTGATTGTCCTGCTTGTTGTCGCGCTCATTTATCTGCGGGTAATGAAAACCAATAATGAGGAATAGGAGGCAGGGCAAAGATGAATGTGGAACAGAAAAAGACAAAGAAAATTATTTTTCTCGATATTTTGACCTATCTTGTGCTAGTACTGCTTCTTTTTGTACTCTGCCTGCCCTTTATTTCGATGTTGGGCACGGCGATTAAAGAACGCCAGGCTGCGCTTACAACCATTTCGCTATTTCCCGCGAGTTTTGATCAGATCAGCTTCAGCAGCTTTGAAACCGTTCTGTTTAAGACGACGTTTATGCGCAACGTTCTCAACAGCTTGATCGTTGCCGGCAGTGTAACGCTGATCTGTATAATCGTGGCTTCCTTTGCCGGCTATGCGATTTCCCGCTTTAAGGGACCGTATTTTAAGTTTTATTCCATTCTGCTGCTGTTATTACAGATGTTCCCGGTGATGCTGCTGCTCATGCCGCTCTATGTCATTTACAACAAGCTGCAGATGGTCAACACGCTCTGGTCGGTTGGCATCAGCTACACGACGATGAACCTCGCATTCTGCATCTGGATGCTCAAAGGCTTTTTTGATTCCATTCCGCGAGATCTCGAGGGCGCCGCAATTGTAGACGGATGTACGCGCTTTGAGGCATTCATTAAAATCATCATGCCGCTTGCACTGCCGGGTATTGCAACGGTCGCCATTTTCACCGTTCTCAACGCCTGGAACGAATATACACTCGCCAGCATCTTTCTGCGGAAAGATCAGGTTATGACGATAACGGTTGGCTTGCAGCGTTTTGTGCAGCAGAATGGTGCAGACTGGCCGAACCTGATGGCTGCTTCGACGATTGCGACCATTCCGACCGTGCTCTTCATGCTGTTCGCGCAGAAATATTTGATCGAAGGCATGACGGCTGGTGCGGTCAAAGGCTAAAGGAGGCGCTGCTCTATGGAATATAACAACATTGCGCACGTTTCCTATAAGGTGCGGGATCTCGAAGCGTCTCTGCGGTTTTATTGTGACGAGCTGGGCTTTCAGCGGAAATTTACGATTCCGAACAGTGCGTTTATTGAGCTGTTAAAAGAGCAGGAAGGCACAGAGGCGCAGCGTGCGCGCTTGGCGGAAATTGCCGAAAAACCGTGGCTGACCTATCTTGAGGTGCGCCCCGGGCAGTTCCTGGAACTGTTCCCGGCGTACGATGACGTTCCCGCGCTCGATCAGAGCGACAACCATATTGGATATCTCCATTTGAGCCTGGAGGTTCCGGACCTCAAAGCGGCGAAGGCGGAGCTCATCGAAAAAGGGGTTCGCCTGATTACCGATATTGCCCTCGGGCCGGATTATACCTATCAGCTCTGGATTGCGGATCCGGACGGAAACCGCATTGAGCTGATGGAATACACCGACCGTTCCTTCCAGATTACAGGAGGAGAGGAGGCCTGCAGCAAATGAAACTGAGTTTGATTACGCTGTTTATGCTGCATCGCAACGAACATGCATCTTTGCGGGAAGTCTATACTGCAGTCAAACGCGCCGGATTTGAAGCGGTGGATCTCTGTTCCTATGACTTTGCGCATGGAACCGAAGAGGAAATCCGTGCACTGCTCAAGGAACTGGGGCTCAAAGTTGCCTGTTACATTGATTTTGTCCCGTCTCCGGCAATTGGGAACGCGGCTGCAGCCCAGCGTGCAAGAGAGCAGATTCGCCGCAATCTCGATTTGACCGAAAGACTGGGCGCCGGTGTTTACATGTTTGCACCCGGCGGATACGCAGACTTTATCCGCGGCGTTCCGCGTGAAAAAGTGGCGGAGGCTTTTGCGGAAGATCTTGCCTATGCGGTGGAACTTGCGGACAAAAAAGGAATCACAGTGGTGATTGAAGATGCACCGGATATCACCTTCCCGATGTGCAGTGCCGAGGAAGTTCTTGCGCTGCTCGAAAAGGTGCCCGGCCTGCGGCATGTATTCGATACCGGAAACATGATTGCGCAGGGCGATGATCCGGTCGAATTCTATGATCAATTAGCGCCGTATCTTTCTCATGCGCATCTCAAAGACATGCGGTTTTCTGACGGGACGCCGACGCCGGGCTACGGTGTAGGAGATTTCTGTGCAAACGGCCGCTATATGGTTGGCGTATTGCACGGCGAGGGCATGGTCGATTTTGCGGCACTTTTGCCCCGCATCAAAAAAAGCGGATTCGACGGCTACATGGCGGTTGAATACGTCCCGCAGAAAGCGGATTCCGATTTTGCAGCGGAAATGATTCAATGTCGGGAATATCTTGAGCGTCTCTGGAACCAGTCCTGAGACATCGAGTTTCCTAAGCGCCGCCGGCAGCAGGTCGGTTCTGTTCCGGCGGCGCCCTTCCCCTTGCAAAAAGTCGGATTTGTCCATGAAAATACTCGCAAAATACCCTTTTCTGGGTCGGCGCTGCCTGTTATGATTGTGATTAGCGGGGAGCGCATCTTTTTCGCGTCCCTTTTGTATCATTTCTGAAAAGGAGTCAAGAAAATGAAAGTTTCTGTTTGCGTGGATTCGCTTTATTTTGGAAAAGACTTTTTAGAAAGCGTTCGTGCGGCGCAGAGGGCCGGCGCGAAAGCGGTCGAATTCTGGTCCTGGGAGGACAAAGACCTCGATGGACTTGTTCGGCTGCAGGAGGAAACCGGTCTGCAGGTTGCAGTATTCTGCACCCGTGCAACGCAGATTACGGATCCGAAGAACCGAGACGCCTTTGTCTGCGGCGTACGCGATTCCGCTGCGGCGGCGAAACGCCTGGGCTGCAAGACCATGATTGCAACAGTCGGCGACGACACCGGCGCACCGCGTGCGGAACAGCACGCAGCCATCGTGGAAGCGCTCCGCGCAAGCCTGCCGGTGCTTGAAGAATCGGGTGTGACGCTGGTTGTGGAGCCGCTCAATATTTATGTCGATCACATCGGCTATTATTTGAGCTCCTCGAAAGAGGCGTTTGCGATCATCGAGGAAGTCGGAAGCCCTTATGTCAAGGTGCTGTTTGATATTTATCATCAGCAGATTAATGAAGGGGATATTCTCCGGCACATGCTGCCGAACCTTGAAAAAATCGGGCACATTCACTGTGCAGGCAGCAACGGACGGCACGAGCTGGATAACGGCGAACTGAACTATCCGTATTTATTTAAAAAGCTGGCAGAGGCTGGGTATGACCGGTATGTCGGACTGGAATATTTTCCGGAGCGCGATCCGGCAGATAGCCTGAAAGATCTGCTGTAAAGAAGGAGGAGGATCCGATGAGTATTGAAAAAATGAAAGTTGCAGTGGTCGGCTGTGGATCGATCAGCAGCGTATATTTGGATTCCATCCGCAAGCATTTTTCTATTTTGGACGTGGTCGCCTGTACGGATCTCGATCTCGCAAGACGGGATGCCTGCGCAGAAAAATACGGTATCCGCGGATTGACGTTTGATGAAATCCTTGCAGACCCGGAGATCGAGATGGTGATCAATCTCACGACACCGGCAGCGCACTATCCGATTACCAAGCAGGCGCTGCTTGCCGGAAAACATGTTTTTTCCGAGAAGATGATCGCGGTCACGCTGGAAGAGGGCAAAGAGCTCTGCGCATTGGCCGATGAGAAAGGCCTGCGGCTGGGTGTAGCACCGGATACGTTCCTTGGCGGCGCCATTCAAACGGCGCGGTATGTCATGGAGACCGGATTGATCGGCGAGCCGCTTTCCTTTGTGGCGTCACTTAACCGGGATTATGGAATCTTCGGCGAACTGCTGCCGCATTTGCGCATGAAAGGCGCGGGAATTGCCTTTGATATGGGCGGATATTATCTGACGGCGCTGGCGAATTTCTTCGGCCCGGCGGAGTCTGTCGCAGCATTTTCGCGTTGCTACAATCCGGAACGCGTGGATCGGCGCGTCACGAACCGGACGTTTGGAGAGCCGTATACGCTGGAAACCGAAAACGTTGTAACCGCATCGCTGCGCTATAAAAACGGCGTGCTGGGAACGTTCCATATGAATTCGGATTCGATTCTCGATGAGACCGTCCTCTTTGAGATATATGGAACGGACGGGATCCTCTATGTCGGCGATCCGAATATGTTTGACAGCAAGATTTCTGTCAAGAAAACGAAGGGCGAGACCTTTGAATTCCCGTATACCCACGGTTATACAGAGCAGTCGCGTGGAATCGGCGCGGCAGAGATGGCCTGGGCCATCCGTGGAAACCGGCCGCACCGTGCTTCGAAGGAAATGGCCTATCATGTGTTTGAAATGCTGCACGGCATTCTGCGTGCGGCGAAAGAAGAGCAGATTGTCCGGCTGGAATCGACATTCGAGCAGCCGAAGGCGCTTCCTGCGGGCTTTATCGGAAACGGTTTCTGGGGCCCGACCGAGGAAAGCGCGCTTGTCTGACACTGCACAATTGACCGAAAATGAAAGCAGAGAAGGGAGCAATACCATGACAGTAAAACTGAAAGACAGAGCCTCCATTCCCGCCGTAATTGCGGAGATGACCTTGGAGGAAAAAGCACTTTTCGTAACCGGTGATTCCGCTTTTACGACGTTTGGAATTGAGCGTCTGGGAATCCCCTCCGCTCGCGTGCTGGACGGCGGTACAGGTGTGAACTTCTATCAGTACTATACCGATATCTGCAACCATATTTATGAGCGCGGCGACGCCAAAGGCACCAGCCTGCGCCGTCAGGTCAGCGCAAATAAAATGATGAATATTCTGGAGAATCTTCTGACACCTGAGAAGATGGACGAAGACAGCCGGAAAATTTACGATCTGATTGAAAAGGACATGGATGAAATTTACCCCGGGCATAAGCTGCCGGGTTGCTTCCCGCCGGGAATGCTGCTGGGCGCAACGTGGGATCCGGAGACCGTTTACCTCTGCGGCAATGCAGTTGCAAAGGAAATGGATGCCTACAAGGTAGATATGGTGCTCGGTTCTCCGAACGTCAACATTCACCGCGATCCGCGCAATGGCCGTGTGTTTGAGGGGTATTCAGAAGATCCGTGTCTGACCGTGAAGCTTGCGCCGGAATTTGTCAAGGGCGTGCAGGATGAAGGCCTCGTTGCGAACGTCAAGCACTTTGCAGCGAACAACCAGGAGACGCACCGGCAGAATGTTGACGAACAGATCCCGCTTCGCGCACTGTATGAAATCTATTTCCCGGGCTTCAAGGCCTGTGTGCAGGACGGCGGCGTCAAGAGCCTGATGTCCGCTTACAATAAAATCAACGGAACCGCTTGCGCGATGAATCCGTGGCTGCTCATCGATGTGCTCCGCAAAGAATGGGGCTATGAGGGTATGGTCGTCTCCGACTGGGGCGCAGCATATGACAAGGCAGACGCTGTGCGCGCCGGAAACGATCTGGATATGCCCGGCAAGCGCGATGTAACGCCGATTATCGAGGCGGTAAAGAACGGCACACTGGACGAAAAAGCGCTGGACGAAGCGGTGAAAAATCTGCTCGTGATGCTTTTGGATATGCCGGTCATGAAAGGCCACAGGAATTTTGATATCGATCGTGAATATTCCCGCGAGGCTGCGTTCCGCTCTGCGGCGGAAGGCATCGTGCTCCTGAAGAATGACGGCCTGCTGCCGCTTGCCAAAGGCGCGAAGCTCAGCTTCATCGGCGAACACTCCATGCAGTTTGTGGAATCCGGCGGCGGCAGTGCAGTGGTATACACCGACCAGTCCACCAGCATGGTCAAAGAGAGCGAAGCGATCACCGGAAAAGAAAACGTCGTATTTGGCCGGATCGACGAGGCTTCGGATGTTGTGGTAATCACCGCAATTGCAAACGGACAGGAAGGCAGCGACCGTCCGGATATGGATCTGGAGCCGGAAGAGAAAGCGATGCTGCTTGCTGCAGTTCGCGAGGCCAAGGAAAAGGGCAAAAAAGTTGTCGTTGTGCTCAACGTTGCCGGACCGGTCGACGTACGCGACTATGTCGATGATTGCGACGCAATGTTCTGCGTGTTCTTCCCCGGCATGGAGGGCGGACGCGTTACCGCTAAAATGCTGTTCGGTGAGGTAAATCCTTCCGGCAAACTGCCGCTGACGTTCCCAAAACGTTATCAGGATTGCCCGACTTATGGCAACTTCCCCGGCTGTGCAGGCGAAGTCACCTATGGCGAAGGAATCTTTGTTGGCTATCGTTACTATGACTACAAAGATGTCGACCCGATGTTCCCGTTTGGATTCGGACTTTCCTACACAACCTTTGAGATCGGCAATCTCCGTTTGGATCGGGATACGATGGATATGGATTGCGGCGAAAGCATCACGGCTGCCGTTACGGTGAAGAATACCGGCGCGGTTGCGGGAAAAGAAGTGGTTCAGCTTTATGTGCAGGATCCGGTTTCCACACTGGTCAAACCGGTCAAAGAGCTGAAAGCCTTCCAGAAGGTTTTCCTGAATCCGGGCGAAGAGAAAGAAATTTCCTTCGTGCTGACTGCGGCAGATCTTGCTTCTTATGATCCGGAGCTGCATGCGTGGATCAGCGAAGCGGGCGCCTACAAAGTGCTGGTCGGCAATTCTTCCCGCCATATTGCGGCAGAAGCTGCTTTTGTGGCAAAAGGCATCACCGCGTACAACTATAACTGCCATACCATGCTCGACACTGTTATGCACGATCCGCGTGCAAAAGAAATTCTGTATCGGCATCTTGCGTCCTATGGCGCGGATTCTACGCTCCTCGACGAATACATCACCTTCTTCCCGCATATGGAACTGGAGAAGCTGATGGGAATTCTTCTGATGGATCTGTATCCGGACGATGCGGCACGTGCGGCAGCGACCGAGCCGATGTATGCAGAACTGCATGCGCTTGATTTGAGTGTACTCTCCTGAACGAGTTGCTTCTGAAAATGAAAAGCCGGAATCTCCTTGCGCAGAAGGCGTGAGGAGATTTCGGCTTTTTGATGTTGCACAATTTGCTGCCCGGTAAATCTTTGGAAAAGCTTGCTTTTCTTGGCAGGAAAGGCGTCTCGTACAGTTTAAAAATCATGACCGGGCATAACTGCTGCATTTTTTATAGAACAAGGGTAACAAAAAATGCGGGATATGAAAGGCCCAAGCGGTTTAAAAGCCCGCCTAAATTTTTTCTGGGCTTTTGACCGGATGAATATTTTGAAGCTGCTGCAGCGGGAGATGTCTTTCATGATTTTGGAAACAAAGAAAAGGCAGAGGATATGGAAGCATTCCATACAATCTGCCTTTTAATTTGGATGCAGGAAACTGAGCAAATCCGGCGTTTGCGGAAGGGCCCTGAAAATGGGATGGTTATCGTACCATCAGGAGCGTTCCGGCTCCGATCAGGACGCATCCGGCCAGAGATTTGATTGTGACCTCTTCGTGCAGGAAAATAAACGCCAAAAGAATCGTGATGACGACGCTCAGCTTGTCGATCGGTACAACTTTAGACGCGGCACCGGTTTGCAGCGCCCTGTAATAGCATAGCCAGGAAGCGCCGGTTGCAAGACCGGATAAAATCAGAAACAGCCAACTTTTTTTGCTGATTTCCGAAATTCCGCCCTGTGTGCCGGTCAGAAAGACCATGCCCCAGGACATGATTACGACAACAACAGTTCGGATCGCAGTTGCAAGATTCGAATTCACACCCTCAATTCCGATCTTCGCCAAAATCGAGGTGAGCGCTGCAAAAACTGCGGACAGCAGCGCGAAAATTAGCCACATAAACATTCCTCCGGTTTCTGTATCATCAATTGATTAAGAAAAGGCGCGGTTTTGACAGACAGAGAATGCGTCCATGTTGCGTCAAGTTCTTTGCCGCAAGTATTCGCGGAGAGCCTTTTTCTGGCAATCAAGTTCAAAAGACTTGCACCGATCAGCAATGCATTTTTGCATGGATTTTGTTTTTGAGACGCAGGCGGTCTGCGGCCGCAAGGCGAAAAACGCCGGACACGCTGCAGGTGGGTTCATTCTTGTGAATCTATGGGATCTTTCCTTTTTGAAAAGGTTACATTGGATCCGAGGTGTGCAAAATGGGCGTACGGCCCAGTATATCTCAGAAAAGAAACAACCGAAACGCGTTCAGGCGCACGCTGAATGGGATATCCTGCGCAAGGCCGCGCATTCTGCTTTCCATGCATAAAGCGGCAGTTGGTGCTTTGGCAAAACCAGCGGTAGTCTATGGAATCCGGGGTTTGTACAAACCTTGAACGTGTGTCTGCGGATCGCTGCATTCGCAGGGTTCAAACCGGCAAGGGAAGCATAGAGTTCGTTTGGCGGACGTCAGAAAAGATAAAATTGCGCATGCTTTCGGCATGCAAAGGCTGCTTGGAAATCGTTTGAAAGCAGGCATCTCAAGGTTTGCGTACAAATTCAGTATAGAAGCGACCGCGCCAAAAGTCAATTAAAAACCATCCGAAGAAAATGACCTTCGGATGGTTTCCATTGTTTATGTAGAAGAATGGTTCCTGCCTGCAAACCTGCTGGATCAGGAAAGCAATGCCGGCAATGTTTGATAGTACCACGCGGTCTCACGGGCGTCTGCCTCGGAAAGTCCCAACGCGTTTTGCAGGTACTGTGCGACGCCCTGTTCTGCAAGGAGACGCCGCAATTCCAGCGAAGAAGGATCCTCGGCATCTTGAAAATGCAGTGCCGCGCCGATTCCCATTAAAATCTGCGGGGCAGGAATTTTCTGCGATTGGCAGCGCGAAAGCGCACCGAGCAGACGGTCTTTCGGGGAGAGTTTCCGCAGCGGATCCTTTCCTACGCGCACAACCGTATCCCCAAGAGCGGCATTGCCGAACCGGCGGACAAGATCTTCTGCATAGGCAGTGACCGCGGCAGCGTCTTCGCCATAAGCCTGCGCGATGGCGTTTGCACTGGAAATCATGGCGCCGTGTACGAGAAACGCGATAACCGGATCGGCAATCGCTTCGCAGATTGCGCGATACCTTTTCAGCGCGCCGAAATAAGCACAGAGCGCATGTCCCATGTTGTGAATATAGAGTTTTTTTTCTTCACAGAACGCAAACGGGGAATAGGGCTCCAAATAGCGCAGGGCGGGGATTTCTCCGCGGAATGCATCTGCATCAACCGGAAGACTGCAGAAGGGCTCCACATGAATATCGGTGCAGACCCGACGCTTCTCCGGCGGCAGCGGGGGAATCATCCGGCCGATGGTTGCTGCAACCAGCCCGACATTTTCCAGAAGCGCCTGATCTTCTCCGAGCGCCTCGAGCAGCAGCTTGCGCACGAAGCCTTCGGGATCCGGCAGATTCTCGCAGATCAGCAGATTGAGCGGAAGGCCGGGATGCAATTTTTCCCGCAGACGGATGCCGGCGGCAAGATTTCCGGCAATGCGGGGAAGAATCCGCATTCCGACAGAAACGGCCATCACATCTGCCTCTGCAATTTCGTGTGCAACCGCGTCAAGATCCATACCGTTGACGCCGCGGACGTCGCCGATGACCTTTTCTTCTGCACGGTCGCCCTCCACGACGGTGATGACATACGAACCGGTTTGGTTAAATGCGTCAATCAAATTCTGATCGACATCTACAAAGGCAACCTCATAGCCGGAATCGTGCAGAACCTGCCCGATAAATCCCCGGCCAATATTGCCCGCGCCGTACATGACGGCTGTTTTCTTTTTTTGCATGGGAATGCCTCCTTTATTCGATGACCGGAATGTTTTCTTTTGGCCAGCCAGCTTCCATTTTTTTCAGCATGGCGTCGAAAGGAAGCAATCCGCTGAGTGCATCATAGGCGGAAACACAGCAGGTGCCTGCACCGACAGCCAGTTGGACACAGGTGTCAAAGGAATAACCTTTGAGGACTGCGGTTAAAAACGCCGCAATGCTGGTGTCGCCTGCGCCGGTTCCGGAACGTACGCACTCTGCCTCGTAGCTGCGCTCGAATCCGCTGCGGTCTGCAAAGCCTTCGAGTGCAAATCCGAGTTTTTTCTCAATCTTGGCAATTGCGTCGGTGCCTGCAGTGCAGTAGTAAAGTCCAGGCGCGCCGCTTTTAATGAGGACGACTTTCGCACCCATCTGCAGCAGCTTTTCTCCGAGCGGTGCAATATCGCGGCTGACGGAGATAAACCGTGTGACGTCTTTGCCGTTTGCGCGCTGCAGCCAATCGGCATAGCGCTCACGGTCGAGCATGTAGCAGAGCTCTTCGACGCTTGGTACAAAGAGATCGACATGCGGCAGGACACGGCTCAAAATGCCCTCCCAGTCTGCGCGCCCGGCAGGGGAATTGGCATCTACGGCCGCCATATCAAGGGAGGTGACGACGCCGAGTTCGTCGACCTTTTGGAAAATTCGCAATAATTCGGATCCGCCGTCCGCATACATGCTCCGCATCAGCGGGGGATATCCGAAATGAAACAGCTTTGCATCGGCGATTTTGGAAAAATCGAGATCATCAAAACAGAAGGTATCATTTGCACCGGTATGGTGCAGGAAAATCCGGTCGCTGCCCGGAACGGCCAGCACAACGCTGTAGGAGGTGGAATCCGACGAGACGATCATGCTGTCGGCGATACCGTGTGCATGGTACCGGTCGCGCACGATTTTTCCGAAATCGTCATCGCCGATTTTGCCCATCAGAACGGTGTCCGCGCCAAAGAACTGCATGGCGAGTCCGGTGTTGGACACGGCGCCGCCGGTATGAATGTCGGAAACGCCGACATTGGTCAGGCGTCCGGGAACCATGACATCGGAGAGCGTGGCGTTGTTTTGCGGAAAAACGGGTGTGATATCAAGGCAGACATGGCCGGCGACAACAGCTTTCAGATTGTTTGTGTTGTTCATAGAGAAAGACTCCTCGTATCATAAATTAGTAGTGATTAAGGTCCCTCTGCAAGGACATGTGCGACGCTGTAAACAGTGTGGGATATGGCTTCTATCGCTATGGCTATGACAGTTTATTTAAAACGAGGTTACAAGAGAAAAGAACCCTGTGGACAACAGCATAAAAACCAATCTGTCGGAGGTGGTTAGTGAAATGGGTTGTGTCGGAATCGGTGTTGCAAAGGCCAAGCACAACTGTTCGATTGGATTCGGAAGGCAAAGTCCTTTGTGACACTTTTCCTGTTCCGAACTGACAAGAACATTTTGTGCGCTTCCTTCAAACGATTGTTTCCTGTACAGGGAACGGCAACAAATAAAGATAGGCTTGAGACGATCGGACATGACAGTTATAAACTTCTCAGTTCTTTCTCGGCAACGGCCTGACCTCCTATGTCATAAATCTTCTGCACACCAACCTCTACCGTAAAAGCTTAAGCCTTAGAAAAACGAAGACCGGTCGGGTGGATGCAAGAGCGATTGCACTTATGCAAATGTCTGATGTGGGTCTCAACCCTATACAGACATAGTATACCATAATTCCAAACGAAAGTCACTAACAAGAGACAGCTTTGACAAAATTTCTGAAAGAACAAGGCTGGAATCCTCTGTTTCCAGATTGGTCAACATCTTGTTTCCTATAAGTTAGAAAAACGCTTTCCCACTGTACATACAGCCGCTTCTTACGCTATTTAAGTGCGTCACCAAATGAAACCATATGCCAAAGTCCATTTTGCAAATTTGCTTTATACTGCTTCCCAAAGTAGATATAACCGGGCCGAAGTAATTTAAATTCGTGACGCAGCGAGAAACTCCATCGGTACACAGATACCCGCTGCATCTTTGAAATGAAAGCATGCCATCAAACTTATCCACGAATTGGGTGACGAGATTGATGAAATGGAATTCGGCGTCATTGCCGTCTGGTTCGCAGCATCTTTTTTTACTGCCTATCTTTTTACATCCATCCTGCATTTTTAGACTTGACTTTTAGCTGTTAATCTTTCGGCTGTAGTTTCTGCGGCAAAAATCCGTGCAGAGGGGAAAAGTGTGCTGCATAGTGAAAAACGGCAACCCGCAGGCCGCCGTTTTCCAGCTGATGTGGTGTCCAAAATAAGAAGGAATCTATAAAAGTAAGAGAGAATCGGTTATTTTAAGCCCATCAGGAGATCCATGACGTACATTTCAAGCGCTTCGAAATCGCGGCTTTCCACGCACTTTTTCTGGAAACTATAATCGAAGCGTTCGGCTTTCTCTTCAAGCGCTTTGGCAATGCGCAGGCTGTTTTCGAGGTGCTTGTAGCTGTCCTCGGTTTTGGTAGTGCGCATTGCTTTTACGTCGAGTCCGACATACTCGCCGTTTTTGCCGTAGCCATTTTCTACGAGCACTTTGATCTGATTGAAGGCCTGACGCAGGTTTTCTACGCCGAAGGTCTTATCCTGGTCAAATTTGATGCCGTTCTGGTCGTTGAGATGAACGCCCCAGAGTTTGCCCATCGCCATAGCGAAGCCGATTTCATGCGACGGATCGAGTCCGGCGAGGATGGCATGTGCGCTTTCGAGCAGGCCGCCGACACGGGAAGGATCCTTTGTCGCAGCGGAGACGCCCATGACATGGCCGATAGTGCCGCAGATGCTGCGATCGATCGGCTCATTGGGCTTCGGTTCGATGAGGATTTTGATCTTCTTGTCGTAATCGAGCATCTTGTCGATTGCTTCAATCAGACGGCGGGTCGATTCGACCGGGCTTTTGGTTTCTGCGCAGAGGGTGCCTTCGCGCGCGAGCCAGAGGACGATTTTGTCGCAGCCGAGTTCGTTTGCGATATCGATCGAACGATAAGAACGCCACATAGCAAACTCGCGGTCTTTTTCGCAAGAGGACATGTATCCGCCGTCAATGGTGTGCGGATCCATCCACAGGCGCGGTGCGACGAATTCGGCTTTGAGGCCATAACGGTCAAGCAGCGCTTTGACTTTGCGGGCTTCGGCTTTGATCTCTTCTTCGGAGAGATTGTTGATGTTCGGCACCGCGTCGTCGTCATGGAACTGGACGGCGGAAAATCCGAGCTCAGCAAATTTCTTTACTTTCTCTTCAAAGGGGATCTCGTCACGGGTTGCAGGGCCATAGGAGTCAGCGCCACTGTGGACATTCCAGGGGCCGACGGAAAATTGAAATCTTGACATTATACAACAACCTTCCTGTTATGGATTTGTTAGTTTAACTATGCCATTTTTTTTGAAAAACTACATCTACAAACTTGTCATTTTCATACGATTATTTTGCTGTTTTTACGTTAAAATATGGAATGTTTTCTGCTGCGGCCAAAATAGAGCTGTTTTTTGTCCGAAATCGGACAAGTTGACAGCGAGAGTTCTCAGAAGGAACACAAAAAAGCGCCGGATGCAGAAGCATCCAGCGCTTTTTTGTACCGTAACAGGTCACGTGTTTTGAAATCCGGAAAGAAAGGCGAGGCTTTCTTCTTCTGTGTAAAAGGTTTGAATACAGCCGAGCGACGCACGGCCTTCCCGCGCATTGCGCAGATTTTTGTGGTATTCGCGCGGAGAACAGTGAAACCGTTCAAAGAACATCCGGTTGAGATATTTGCTGTCGGAAAATCCGCTTTCCATGCTGATATCGATCAGCTTCTTTTTGGTTCTCTCCATCAGCTGCAGGGCTTTTTCAAAGCGGATATTGTTGAGGTATTCCTGAAAGGTAATATTGAGATTATCCCGGAAAAAATGAGAGAGATAGGACATGGAAAGTCCCTCCAGCGCCGCAATGTCAGAGAGCAGCAGCTTTTCCGTGTAATGCTCGTTGATATACTGGGTGATTCGCGAAAGCCGGCGGGTACGCAGATCTTTTTCAGCGCGTTCTTTTTCTCCGATAAACCGGTAAGGTAGATTTTGCCAAAATTGCGCCAGCATCAGATTGACCAGCCCGACACACTGAAATTCATAGCCGATGCCGCCTGTAAAATAAGCGCGTGCCATTTGAAGCAGCATCTCAAATAGTTTTTGAGACGGGTCGTCCCCGCGGGCGGCAAAGAGTTCTTCGAATTCGATGTTGTAGCCGGAAGGGGAGTAATTGGCGAAAAATTTTGGGGAGAGCTGAATAGCCAGAATCAGCGTGTTCTGGTCGCCGACCGACCGAATTTCATGCGGCTGATCCGGGTTAAGCAGCACAATATCTCCCTTGCCGGCTGTGTGGGTTTCGCCGTTCAGAAAAACAGCGGCTTCTCCCTGCAAAACAGCGCAGACCTCCAATTCGCTGTGAATATGCGGGTTCCGATAAGCCAGACTTACGAGAAAAATATTAACATGTTGAATTTTGGGATGTGCAATGATCTCGTACTCTTCATGCGCCATGGAATCCCTCCGAAAATCTGATCTTAGAATATAGTCATTATACCTAAAAGATTATGCAAAATCAAGCCATCTTTTCTATAAAGGGCGGATTTTCCAAAAAAAGGTTTATGCCAAGTGGTTTCCTCCTTTGTTCGTAGTTTTGGGCGTTTGAAAATACAGAGTCCAAAATGGATTTCGCTGAATTCCCAAAATAAGACACGTGATCAATTTGAGAAAAATTTACAAATTCTCCTTTACTCCGGCGAAACAGGCCGGTATAATAGAACTGACCGCGAGTCATCATAAGTTTTCTGGAGGGATCAAGAATGCAAATTACAGATACGATTCGGTATGTCGGGGTAAACGATCACGACGTTGACTTGTTTGAGGGGCAATATATTGTTCCAAACGGTATGGCCTATAATTCCTATGTGATCCTGGACGAAAAAATTGCGGTGATGGACACCGTGGATGCGCGCTTTACGCATGAGTGGCTGGATCATATTGAGACGGCGCTTGCTGCACGCCAGCCGGACTACCTGATTGTACAGCATATGGAGCCGGATCATTCCGCGAATATTGCGAATTTTATGCAGGTTTATCCGCATGCCAAGATCGTCGCAACGGCGAAGGCGTTTACGATGATGCAGCAATTTTTCGGTACAGATTTTTCGGATCGGAAAGTGGTGGTCGGAGAAGGGGACACCCTCTCTCTCGGCGGCCGTACGCTGACCTTTGTCACTGCGCCGATGGTGCACTGGCCGGAAGTGATGGTCACTTATGACAACAAAGACCGGGTACTCTTTTCTGCGGACGGGTTCGGCAAATTTGGAGCGCTGGATGCAGAAGAGGCATGGGACTGCGAGGCACGCCGGTACTATATCGGAATTGTTGGAAAATACGGCACACAGGTGCAGAACCTGCTCAAAAAGGCGGCGGGGCTGGATATTGCAATCATCTGCCCGCTGCACGGACCGGTGCTGCGCGAAAATCTGGGCCACTATCTGAACCTGTATCATACCTGGTCTTCCTACACGCCGGAGACCGAAGGCATTTTAATTGCCTACACTTCGATTTACGGACACACGAAAAAGGCAGTCGAACAACTCGCAGAAAAACTGCGCGCAAAGGGGTGTCCCAAGGTTGTAGTGAATGATCTGGCACGCTGCGATATGGCGGAGGCTGTTGAGGATGCGTTCCGTTACAGCAAGCTGGTGCTTGCGACCACGACCTATAACGCCGGCATTTTCCCCTTTATGCGGGAGTTTATCGACCACCTGACCGAGCGTAATTATCAGAACCGGACCGTTGCGCTGATTGAAAACGGGTCCTGGGCACCGCTTGCGGCAAAAACCATGAAGCAGATGCTGGAGCCGTGCAAAAATCTGACCTTTACCGAGACGACGGTGCGGATCCGTTCGGCGCTGAATGAGGAAAGCAGCGCACAGCTGGAGGCGCTCTCGGAAGAGCTTTGTCATGATTATTTGGAGCAGCAGAGCGAAACGGCAAACAAGAACGATTTGACTGCGCTTTTTAAAATCGGATATGGGCTGTATGTTGTGACTTCAAACGATGGAAAAAAGGATAACGGTCTGATTGTCAATACGGTGTCGCAGGTAACCGATACGCCGAACCGGATCGCAGTGACGATCAATAAGCAGAACTATTCCCATCACGTGATCAAGCAGACGGGCATTCTTAATGTCAACTGCCTGTCTACGGATGCACCGTTCCAGGTGTTTGAGACGTTCGGGTTCCAGAGCGGACGGTCTGCTGATAAATTTGCGAACTGCACACCGCTTCGTTCGGATAATGGTCTGGCGTTTCTGCCGCGGTATATTAACGCATTCCTTTCTCTGAAAGTGGAAGAATACGTCGATTTGGGTACGCACGGCATGTTTATTTGCAGTGTGACCGAGGCGCGGGTCATTTCATCGAAAGAAAGCATGACATATGCGTATTATCAGGCGCAGGTTAAGCCGAAGCCGCAGACTGCAGGCAAAAAAGGCTTTGTCTGCAAAATTTGCGGATATATTTATGAAGGCGATGCATTGCCGGAAGATTATATCTGCCCGCTGTGCAAACACGGTGCGGCGGACTTTGAACCCATTCAATAAAGGACAGGATCCATTGGGCGCAGAAATTTCGGCCTCGGGCAAGGAGGCGCTTTGTCATGAAAATTTTAAATTTCGGTTCGCTCAACATCGATTACGTCTATCACGTTCCGCATTTTTTGCGTCCAGGTGAAACGCTCAGCTCTACGGCGCGGGAGGTCTTTTGCGGCGGCAAGGGACTCAACCAGTCGATTGCGCTGGCCCGTGCTGGCGCTACGGTGTTTCATGCCGGAAAGATCGGCGCGCAGGACGGCGAGATGCTTTTGGAAATGCTGCAGCAAAACGGTGTAGAGACCCGGTTTTTGGCGCGTTCTGCGGGTGCTTCCGGTCACGCGATGATTCAGGTGGATCCCGAAGGCGGGAATTGCATTCTGCTTTACGGCGGCGCAAATCAGGAGATCACACAGGCGTTTGCAGACAAGGTGCTTTCGCAGTTTGAAGCGGGAGATGTTTTGCTGCTGCAAAATGAAATCAGCGCGCTGCCATATATTATGGAAAAGGCGCATGAAATTGGGATGCGGATTTTTCTCAATCCTTCTCCGATGAATGAGACAATTTCCGCGCTGCCGCTTGCGTGGGTGGATACCTTTTTGCTCAATGAGATCGAGGCGGCGGATCTCTGCGGTGACGGGCCGGACGCAGTTTTGCTCGATCGCCTGACGGAGCGGTATCCTGATGCGGCAATTGTCCTGACGCTGGGCGCGCGCGGCGTCCGATATGGGAAAGGACGCCTGCGGCTTAAGCATCCGATTTTCTCTGTGCCGGTTGTCGACACCACGGCGGCAGGGGATACCTTTACCGGCTATTTTATTGCGTCGGTGGTGTCGGGACATTCCCCGCAGGAGGCACTGCAGATTGCCTCCAAGGCATCGGCGCTGGCAGTCGGCAAAAAGGGCGCTGCGCCGTCGATTCCCTATATTGCACAGGTAGAAGCGGCGGATTTAACGGAAGCTGGTTCTTGGGAAGAATAAATGATTCAGAAGGATCCGCAGTCCAGGTGAAACGCGCGCAGCAGGGCTTGCTGCGCGTTCATTCCGGTACGGAATTTGCTGAAACGTGAGAAAGGAAAGACAGTATGAATTTCTTGCAGAAAATGGTGGCAGATCAGAAAAACGGTGTTGCAACAGGCATCTATTCCTGCTGCAGCGCAAATGAATCTGTGCTGCGCGCAGCGCTTGCCCGCGGCAAGGCAAACCGGACGCCGGTGCTGATTGAGGCGACTGCCAATCAGGTGAACCAGTACGGCGGATATACCGGCATGAAACCCGCAGATTTTTACGCCTATGTCAAAGGGCTTGTCCGGGAAATCGGAATTTCGGAGGAAACCGTCATTCTCGGCGGAGATCATCTGGGACCGCTGACCTGGAGCGGACTTCCGGAAGCAGAGGCCATGGAAAAGGCAAAGGAACTGGTAGAAAGCTATGTGCTGGCAGGATTTGAAAAAATTCACCTGGATACCAGCATGCGGCTTGCGGATGACAGCCGGGACGAGCCGCTTTCCGATGCGGTCATTGCACGGCGCGGTGCAGAGCTTTGCGCAGTTGCGGAACAGGCATATGCATCGATTGCAGGAAAAGGCGCCAAGGCGCCCTGCTATATTATCGGCAGCGAGGTGCCGATTCCGGGCGGTGCGCAGGAAGCAGAGGACGGCATCAGTGTTACGCGTCCGGAAGATTGCCGGCGCACGATTGCGGTGTTCCAGGAGGAATTTACCCGCCGCGGACTCTCGGATGCCTGGAGCCGCGTCATCGGCGTGGTTGTGCAGCCGGGCGTAGAATTCGGTGATGCGGAAGTATTTGACTACAACCGCGAAAAGGCGGCGGCGCTGACGGCTGTTTTGGCGGAGTATCCGGCGATGGTATTTGAGGGACACTCGACAGATTACCAGACCCGCAAGGGACTTCGGCAGATGGTTGAAGATGGGATTGCAATTCTGAAAGTCGGACCGGCTCTGACGTTTGGCATGCGGGAAGCGGTCTTGGCGCTGGAGCAGATCGAAAAAGCGTTGCTCTCCGGCAAAAATATCTGGCTGAGCGATTTCAACCGGATTCTTGAAGCAACCATGCTGGAAAAACCGGAAAACTGGCAGAAGCATTATCACGGAACGGCAGCGGAAAAGCAGCTTGCACGGACATACAGCTATTCTGACCGCGCGCGGTATTATATGCCGGAAGAAGCGGTCAAAGCGTCGATTGCGCGTTTGATGAAGAATCTGCGGGAGGCAGAAATTCCCGACACGCTTTTGAGCCAGTATTTACCGCTGCAGTACAGCAAGGTGCGGGAGGGCGTGCTTTCGAAGGATCCGGAAGCACTCATTGAAGACCGAATCGGCAATTATATTGACGATTACCTGTTCGCAACCGGGCAGCTTCGCTGAACCGCGTTTTTCATAGGTTCAAAGTATAAAAGTACGTATAATGGAAAGCAAGCCGGCGCAGACGCGTTCTGTACCGGCTTGCTTTTTTTGGGAAAATTTATTCGGAAATGAAGGAAATTTGCTTTCGGCTCCGAGGCTTGAGAAAAGGGAAGGCGGTTTTTCCCGGACAGTTCTGTTCGGCAAAACGGTTTGTATTTGCCGGAACTGGTTTTTGCGTGATTTTTGGCTTTTGAGACGCAGATGGGCCGACACGCGCCTGGCAAAAAGTGCAGGGAAGATATCCTGTTGGGTGCGTTTTCCCTTATTGCCGACGGAAAAAAGATTGGGGGAAAACGCGCCGGACGGCAGAAAAAATGCGGCGTTTTTTAATTTATCGGGTTAAATCAGCAAAGATTTAACTTTTTTATGCTTTAAATGAGCAAATCCTATTCACAAACGCAAAAAAAGGGTTTATAATAGCAGACAAAGCTGCAAATTTCGGCGGCTTTACGGGACTCAGAATGAAAGGAAGACGGAAATATGCCGATTACGGAAATCCTGACACGGAACGCCGATCTGTACGGCGACGATGTTGCGCTGGTGGAAGTGAATCCAGAGCTGCAGGAAAAACACGAGGTGACGTGGAAGGAATACGATCTGGTCGAGACTGCGCCGACAGAAGAGTACCGGCGGGAAATGACCTGGCGTGAATTTGATCAAAAAGCAAACCGATTTGCGAATTTTTTGCTTGCACGCGGAATCAAAAAGGGCGATAAGGTTGCCATTTTGCTGATGAACTGTCTGGAATGGCTGCCGATTTATTTTGGAATTCTCAAAACCGGAGCCATCGTAGTTCCGATGAATTTCCGTTATACGGCGGAGGAAATCCAGTATTGTCTGGAGCTTTCGGAATCGACTGCGCTGGTTTTCGGGCCGGAATTTATCGGACGCGTGGAAGCTATCTGCGACCGGATTCCGCAGGTTGCGCTGCGGCTTGCTGTCGGCGAAACCTGTCCGACGTTTGCAGAAAGCTATGATAAGCTGACCAAAAATCTGCCGGATACTGCGCCGAACATTCCGCTTTGCGATGAAGATGACGCAGCACTCTATTTTTCTTCCGGCACAACCGGGTTCCCAAAGGCGATTCTGCATCCGCACGCCAGCCTGATGTCGGCGTGCTATACCGAGCAAAACCATCACGGGCAGACGCGGGATGATATTTTCCTCTGCATTCCGCCGCTTTACCATACCGGCGCGAAGATGCACTGGTTCGGAAGTTTTCTTGTGGGGGCAAAATCCGTTTTGCTGCGCGGCGTCAAACCGCGTTGGATCTTAAAAGCGGTTTCCGACGAACAGGCAACGATTGTCTGGCTGCTTGTTCCGTGGGCGCAGGATATTCTCGATGCGATTGAAAGCGGGGAAGTCAAGCTTTCGGATTATAAGCTGGACCAGTGGCGCCTGATGCACATCGGCGCACAGCCGGTGCCGCCGAGTCTGATCCGCCGTTGGAAGCGGTATTTCCCGAATCATCTATATGATACCAACTACGGCCTGAGCGAATCGACCGGTCCGGGCTGTGTACATCTGGGCGTAGAGAATATTCATAAGGTCGGCGCAATTGGAAAACCGGGCTATCAGTGGCAGGCAAAAATCGCAGATGAAGCCGGAAACCCGGTTCCGCGCGGAGAGGTCGGAGAGCTTGTTGTCAAGGGTCCCGGCGTCATGAAGTGCTATTACAATGACCCGGCCGCAACTGCTGCGGTGTTGAGGGACGGTTGGCTCTATACCGGCGATATGGCCAGAGAGGACGAGGATGGCTTTATCTTCCTGGTCGACCGGAAAAAAGACGTGATCATCAGCGGCGGGGAGAACATCTATCCGGTGCAGATTGAGGACTTTCTGCGGACCCATCACGCCGTGAAGGATGTCGCTGTAATTGGCCTTCCGGATCAGCGGCTTGGGGAGATTTCGGCAGCGATCATCGAGCGCAAGCCCGGCAACACCACAACAGAGCAGGAGTTTGCGGAATTCTGCAAAGCGCTGCCGCGCTATAAGCGTCCGCGCAGAATTATTTTTGATACGGTTCCGCGCAATCCGACGGGTAAAATTGAAAAGCCGAAGCTGCGCGAGAAGTACTGCGGCGAGAGCCTGGTGGAAGCACAGGTGACGGGCTGAGACGCGCGGAAGCAGAATATGAAGTTCGCTCTTCAGAAAAACCATACAGAATCTATATTGTTTTTACAAAGCAAAAACGGCACCGCTGCTGCGGCGCCGTTTTTTTGCTTTGGTTGTACCAAAGGCAACCCCCGGCTATGCCGGGGGTAAAAAAATAGCTTATAGCGAGGAGTAGAATAGACAAGAAAAAAGCTCCCTGTTAGATTAGAAGTGGTTTGCCGACCACACAACAATCAAAACAGGGAGGACTTTCACATGAAAGAAAAAGACATAAACAGATTAGATCATACGACATGGAGATGTCAATACCACGTAGTATTCGCGCCGAAATATCGGAGAATGGCGATATACGGAGAAATCAAGGTAGATATTGGGAAGATATTGAGGCAACTATGCCAGCAAAAAGGAATCGAAATCATCAAAGCAGAGCTGTGCAGAGACCACGTACATATGCGCATCAGGATTCCGCCGAAGTACAGCGTATCGCAAATCATGGGATATCGCAAAGGAAAGAGCAGTCTGATGATATTCGACAGGCACGCAACCCTCAAGACAAGTATGGGAACCGACATTTCTGGGCGCGAGGATATTATGTGGATACGGTAGGAAGAAATAAAAAGCAAATACGAACCAGCTAACCGAGGATCAGATAGCGGATCAGGTCGAACTGAAAGAATTCGTAGACCCGTTTACGGGTAGCGTGAACAAGAAGGCATAAAACAAAGCCCCTTTAGAGGCTGCCGGAGGAAGGAATGCGGTCGGCAAACCCCTTCGGCGCCCCTTCAGGGGCTGCGTCTGTACCAAGCCCTTCTAGGGCTTATTCAAGCCGCCGGCTTAGCCGGCGGTTTTGACTCTCTGAAAATAAACCCCAGAACATGCGGGCTGTTTTTGATAAGTCGGTACAGGCACATAAGCTTAGCACAGGGACACGGATCGGTTTCAGGTTCTTCCTTTTAGGGGTTGTGCGGATCTGTCTCCGGTACGGGAAGGTCGTGTGTGCGGTTGTAGAGCGGCTGGATGTCCGCTGGGAAATGATCCGGCATCATCGCATGTAAGCGGGTTTCGCCGCCGTCCTGCAGGGCCGTTTCGTAATACCAGCATTTAAACCGGAGTAAATCCAGCGTTTTCTGCAGGTTTTCCATTTCGGCCTCTACGCTTTCTTTTTGACGCTGAAAGAGCGCCAATCGCTGCGGATACGTTTTGCTGCCTTCGGTACACCACTGCATGAACTGTTTGATTTCCCGGATTTCCAGCCCGGATTTTTTCAAGCATGTGATCATCCGGATTGCATCGAGTTCCCGTTTTTCAAAAACTCGGGCGCCGGAAGTGCGCTGCATTTGTGGAAACAGTCCCTCTTTGTCGTAATAGCGAAGCGTCGAAATGGGGAGACCTGTGAGTTTTGCGACCTGTCCGATGGTATACATGAACGTTCCTCCGTAAAAAATGATCTTGACCTAAAGTTAGGTTTATGCTGTACGATGATCATAGCACAACGCAGGTTGGGTGTCAAGAACGAGCGGTCTAGAGGACATCTGTATGCGGATGAAAAGGCAAATGGAAGGGATGCCGGCTGTGTAGGATTGCCGTGAGGAAGTGATTTCGAGGACGCATACCGGTCGGTGTCGGTTGAAAACACAGAAAAAGCAGCGCGAAAAGTGCGGAGACGCTGGCGCAGCGTCCTCCGTTCTGCGCGTATGCAGGCAGCGGGATTTCCACAGTATGATGTGGGAAAGTCCCGATATCGCCAAGCGTACGGCCATGACGGAAGGGGTTGGAATCCGCGGCATCCCGCGGTATCGCAGTGGATCATCCGACACACTGCTAGAAACATGAATTCGGAAAACATGGGGCTGACGATGAAAAAACTGGAAATTGTATATTATTCGTGGTCAAACGGAAATACAGAACGGATTGCAAAAACGCTGCAGGAAATCGCCGGCGGCGATCTGGAAAAAATTGACACCGCAGTGCCGTACACAGGAAGCTGCGATGCGGCCGTCGAGCAAGGCCGGTAAGAAGTCCGGCGCGGATATGAACCAGAGCAGAAACCGCTTTCGATGAATTTGGAGCAATATGATGTGATTGCAGCGGGAACGCCGACCTGGTGGTATACGATGGCTCCGGCTGTCCGGACATTTTTGCACAGCCAGAACTGGAATGGAAAAACAGTGATCCCATTTATGACAAACGGCGGCTGGCCGGGGCATGTAATCCGTGATATGAAGGCGGCGTGCGCCGCTACAGCCTGTGAAATGCAGGTTGCGTTTGATTCGGAGGGCGGCAGCCATTTGGAAATACCGGAGGAAGAAATTTATGCTTGGGCACAGCGTGTCCGGGCATTGTTTGCAGAAAAGGAGTGTGTATCATGAAAATTTTCAAGAAAGAGGATTTTGCAGAAGCCAACGTCTTTGGAACCGGTGCGGAAAATACCGGCTACGCGCAGTATTTTCAGGGGAATTCCTTCCTCAATCCGCTGACAGATCCGAAAACCTGCCCGGTGTTTTTGGCGAATGTCACGTTTGAGCCGGGATGCCGCAACAATTGGCATCTCCATCATGCGTCGGCCGGCGGCGGGCAGATTCTCATTTGCACAGCCGGAGAGGGCTGGTATCAGGAAGCGGGCAAGGAAGCGGTCAGCTTGATTCCGGGTATGGTGGTTGTGATTCCGGCGAATGTCAAACACTGGCACGGCGCAAAAGCGGATAGCTGGTTTAGCCATATTGCGTTTGAGGCGCCGGGGGAAGACTGTCGGACCGAATGGTGCGAACCGGTCAGCGATACAGAATATGCGAAAATCAGCAGGGAGGAACAGAAATGAAACAAGTAACGGCAGGACGCGATGCACTGGGAGAATTTGCCCCGAAATTTGCGGAATTAAACGACGATGTCTTGTTCGGACAGGTGTGGTCGCGGGAAGCGGAGCTTTCTCCGCGGGACCGCAGCCTGATTACGGTGACAGCGCTGATTGCAAGCGGAATTCTGGACAGCTCATTGCAGCATCATATGCAGCGTGCAAAGGAAAACGGCGTAACGCGGGAAGAAATGGCGGAAGCCATTACGCACATTGCCTTTTATGCGGGCTGGCCGAAGGCCTGGGCAGCATTTCGGACGGCCAAGGAACTCTATGAAAACTGAATCTATAAAAAGTCCGGGCCGCTTGCAACCCGGACTTTTTTGCAGGCGCTTCGGCAGAATACGGCAGAATGCGCCTATTGAAAAAATGTCCGGGGTGCATTATAATAAACAGGAAGAGCTGGCGATTTGGCTGAAAGGCGAGGAGGGCATAATTTAGGTGGAACAGATTGAATTTCAGTCTCTCGATCAACAGATGGCGGTTTTCGGAATTCACGATGGAAATATCCGAATTTTGGAGGATGCGCTCTCGGTTTCGATTCAGTCAAGAGATACATTTGTTGCGGTTTCCGGTGCATCGGAACGCAGTGTCGAAGTTGCGGCAGAAACGCTGCGCTCTCTGCAGCGCGCGTATGATAGCGGCGAGACGATCAATACCGATACGGTGTATCGGATGCTGGAACTGGCACAGGAAGGCGGCGTCGAGGAAACGCTCCGTGCGATGGCAGATGTGGTTGTGATTACCCACCGCGGCCAGCCGATTAAATGCAAGACTGTGGGGCAGAAATCCTATGTCAAGGCGCTGCAGGACAATACGGTGGTAATCGGGATTGGGCCGGCCGGAACGGGAAAGACGTTCCTTGCAGTTGCGCAGGCCGTTCAGGAGCTCAAACGCGGAGAGATCGAGCGGATTATCATGAGCCGTCCGGCGATTGAGGCAGGCGAAGAGCGCCTGGGCTTTTTGCCGGGAGATCTTGCGCAGAAGGTGGACCCGTATTTGCGCCCGCTGTACGATGCGCTTAACGATATTTTAGGCGCAGAGCATGTGAAAAAGTATCAGGAACGCGGTGTGATTGAAATTGCGCCGCTGGCGTATATGCGCGGACGGACGCTCAACCGCGCGCGGGTCATTATCGACGAGAGCCAGAATGCATCGCTTCCGACGCTGAAGATGGCGCTGACCCGCCTTGGAGAAGGGTCCAAAATGGTGCTGACCGGCGATGTGACGCAGATTGACTTGCCGCGACTGAGTGATTCCGGTCTTGAAAAGTGCGCTTCGATTTTGCATCATGTCGAGGATATTGCGGTTGTCCGGCTGACGAACCGGGACGTGATCCGGCATAAACTGGTTCGCGATATTGTAAAGGCTTTTGATAAATACGAAGAAAAGCAGCAGGACAAAAAGAGCCGTCCGACAATGAGCAGACGACCCAAATAAGACGGAAACTTCGTCGGCGGCAGCGTGTGGTTGCCGCCGATTTTTTTGTTTGCAGGATATAGAAAACCAGAAAGTGAATTGTGCAATTTATCTAAAGAAAAAGCCAAAAACGGGGAATTTCCGGGCGCTCAAAAAGACCGGCTATGCAATTTATCGGAAAAATGCAGCAGAGATGCGAAAATTCTTTGGTAAAAAAAGGCCTGTACAAAGCGCATACAATTGTTGTATAATAATAAAAAAGATTTATGCTAAGAGCGCGCGTTTTGACCTTTGAAAAAGCACAGTTCAAAGCGAAAATGCACGCCTTCTGCGAAGAGGTTCGCAGAAGCCACCGCCGGTCGTGTGCCGGGCGGATGTTTGCAGGAATCCGTAAAAAATAAGGGAGCGGGTGTGTGTAAAATGGAAAAGATTCGGGTTATTATTTCAAACAAACAAAAAGACGTGAAGATCCCCACCGGCTTGCGGATGCTGATCCGGCGTTGCTGCAACGCGGTGTTAAAAATGGAAAATTTCAACTCCTCTGCGGAGATCAGTGTGACATTTGTCAACAACAATCAGATCCGTGAACTGAACCGGCAATATCGCGATAAGGACACCGAAACAGATGTGCTGTCCTTCCCGATGGGAGAGAACGGCGTCTACGACGAGAATCCGGAAACCGGCGCCAAAATTTTGGGCGACATCGTTATTTCCGTTCAGAAGGCAATGGAACAGGCGAAATGTTATGACCATAGTCTGGAACGCGAAGTGGGGTATCTGACAGCGCACTCGATGCTGCATTTGCTCGGCTATGATCATGAGACCGGCGGCCTTGACCGTGTCCGGATGCGTGAAAAAGAGGAGCTTGTGCTCTCGCAGCTTGGTCTGCCCAGCACGGGAAGCTATGTTTTGGGGCAAGATGAATAAGCACGGACATCGTCTTTCGAAAAGCTTTCGGGATGCGTTCCGAGGAATTGGATATGGGATTACACAAGAACGAAATATGCGGATACATACAGTGGCAGCGCTGTATGTATTCGTCTTTTCGTTCTTTTTTGAGTTGTCTTTCGGGCAGTATGCGGCGCTCTTTTTGACGATTGCGCTTGTTATGGCGGCGGAGCTGCTGAATACCGCCATCGAAAAACTGGCGGACGCAGTGAACGATCAGTATGATCCGCTGATCGGGAAGGTCAAAGATTTGGCCGCAGGCGGTGTGCTGGTGTGTGCGCTGTTTGCGGTGGCGGTCGGTGTGGTGCTTTTTTGGCGGCCGGAATCGTTCCGGTTTTTGTGGAGCTGGTTTTGCGCCCGGCCTTGGATGGTGGGTGTGCTGGCTGTTTTGACGGCATTGGCGGTTTGTTATATTGTCCGCGGACCCCGCTTCTGGATACGAAATTCCAAATCACAGGACGGTATGGAAAGATAAGAACACGATAAGGAGAACCGGATGGAAAAACAACAGGAAAATGGACAGAAAACTGCATTTATTGCGATTGTCGGGCGCCCGAATGTCGGAAAGTCTTCGATTTTAAACGCGATGATCGGGCAAAAGATTGCAATCGTTTCGCGCAAACCGCAGACGACGCGCACCCGGATTACCGGTATTCTGACACGCGGAGAGACGCAGCTTGTTTTTACGGATACCCCGGGTCTGCATAAACCGCGCAATCGCCTGGGCGATTATATGGTCAAGGCGGTCAATCAGTCGGTGGCTGGTGTGGATGCCTGCCTGCTGGTAGCAGAAGCCGGCGCGGGCATTTCCTACGCGGACGAAGAACTGATCGGACGGTTTCGCTCCATGGGAATTCCGGCGGTACTGGCGATCAATAAGATCGATCTGCTGAAGGAGAAGTCCGATTTGATGCAGGAAATTGCGGCGTTCAGTCAGAAATTTGATTTTGAAGCAATCGTTCCGGTTTCTGCGATGAATCATAGCGGGATCAAGGAATTGATTGCGGAGCTTTCCAAACTGAGTATGCCGGGAATGCACTTCTTTGACGATACAGCGCTGACCGATCAGCCCGATAAGGTGCTGGCAGCGGAAATTGTGCGCGAAAAGTTGCTCCGTCTGCTGGATAAAGAAGTGCCGCACGGTATTGCCGTTGCGGTGGAACGCATGCAGGAGCGGGAAAACGGCAGTGAAATTCTGGATATTGACGCGACGATTATCTGCGAGCGGGACGGACACAAGGGAATCATTATCGGAAAAGGCGGAGAGACCCTCAAAAAAGTGGGGACGCTTGCCCGTGTAGACATGGAAAAGTTTTTTGGCTGCAAAGTGAATCTCAAACTTTGGGTAAAAGTGAAGGAAGACTGGCGCAACCGCCAGAATCTTCTGCAGAGTTTCGGATATGACAGCCGGTATCTGGACGAGTAAAAACTGCTTGTTTTTTCCTTTGATAAGCGCCTATATGCGCTGTAAATACTTCCTATTGACAAAGAACGGCATCTGCCGTATAGGAGGGTTTGGGCGATATGGACGAAAAAACAGCATGGATAAGTTTTCAGCAAACCGGGAGCATTGCGGCATATATTCGATATACGCAGCTCAGAGAACAGAGGCTGCACGCGCAAAAGCAGGAGCCGGAGGGAGATCATGCAGATTTACACGGACGGCCTGATTATCCGGGAGCAGGCCATTGGTGAGAGTGACCGGCTGGTCACGGTTCTGACAAGGGACGAAGGCCTTTTGCGTGCGTTTGTGCGCAGAGCCAAGGATCTGAAAAACCGGGGCAGTTCGGCAACGCAGCTGCTCTGTTATTCCCGTCTGACGATCTATCGCGGACGGGAAAAGTACATCATCGGGGACGCAAGACCGATCAAAGTTTTTTTCGAGCTGCGTTCGGATATCGAACGGCTTTCGCTTGCGCAGTATTTTTGCGAGCTTGCCGGAAAATTTGCGCCGGAAGGCACGCCTTCCGAGCCGTTTTTGCGCCTGCTGCTCAATGCGCTGCATTTTCTCTGCGAGGGTTCCCGGCCGCCGCTTCTTTTGAAGGCAACGGTTGAGATGCGACTGCTTGCGCTTGCAGGGTATATGCCGGATCTGGTGGCCTGTTCAGAGTGTGCCTGCTATGAAGCAGAGACCATGTATTTTTTGCCGCAAAAGGGCATTCTTGTCTGCGACGCCTGCAAAAGTCCGCAGGAAATGCCGGCGGTTGCCTTGACACGCGGTGTGCTTCAGGCGCTGCGCCATATCATCTACGCGGAATTTGACAAATTATTTTCCTTTACACTTTCGCCGGAGGGGACGGCTGCTTTGGCAAATGCCGCAGAGGCATATTTGCTTTCCTGTTTGGGCCATTCTCTGCCGACGTTGGATTTTTATAAACGGCTGACTGTTTAACAAAACGAATGTGCATCGGCTTTTGTGGAATCGTGCGCTTTGGGCGAACGCAGTGCGATTGCAGGGCATTTCGCTGTTTTGTTTCCGGAACGAGCTCCGCTTTTGCGGGAAGCGGGTGGAATTTTTTGGAAACAGCACAGATGCCGCATGGACAAAACCGATGGCAGCAGATGCTTCATAAAGAAAAGCAGAAAGGACAATCCATGCAGTATGACGGCCGGGCTTTGGAGCTCGATAAAGTATTAAAGATGGTCGCAGAAGAGACGGCCTGTCCGGACGCACGGGCAGCAGCGCTGGCGCTGGAACCCTCTTCTTCGTATCCGGAGGTTTGCCGCCGTTTGGAGGAAACCGACGGCGCGTTTGTTTTGATGGCAAAATACGGGGCGCCGTCGTTTGGCGGGCTTTCCGATGTCCGAAATGCGCTTCGGCGCGCGCAGGCCGGCGGTGCGCTGAATTTGACGGAGTTTTTGCGGATTGCGGCGGTCCTGCGGACGCTTCGCGCGATTGTGGAATGGCGTTCCCGCAGTGCAGGCATCAAGACGGCGCTTGACCGGCGGTTTGACCGGGTTGCGCCGAACAAATATCTTGAGGAACGCATCGACAGTGTGGTCGTATCGGAGGAAGAGGTCGCCGATACCGCTTCTCCGCGCCTGCATGACATTCGCCGGAAAATCCGGAATGCTTCTGCCCGGGCGCGGGAACAGCTTGATAAAATGGTGCGTTCTCCGCATTATCAGCGCTTTTTGCAGGAACCGATCGTGACGCAGCGATCCGGCCGGTTTGTGGTGCCGGTAAAAGCGGAATGCCGTTCGGAAATTCCGGGTCTGGTTCACGATACCTCTTCCAGCGGTGCGACGGTTTTTGTGGAACCGATCGGCGTGGTGGAAGCCAACAACGAAGTGCGGGTTTTGGAGTCGGAGGAAAAAGCGGAAATTGAGCAGATCCTGACGCTGCTTTCTGCGGAGACCGGCACCTTTGCCGACCCGATTCTGGAAGGATACGATGCGGCGGTTGCGCTGAATGTGATCTTTGCAAAGGCATCTCTCGGTTACCGGATGAAGGCCGTCACGCCGAAACTTAACGAAACCGGGAAGACGGTTTTACATTGTGCGCGGCACCCATTGCTGGCAAAAGAAACGGTCGTTCCGACAGAAATTTCTCTGGGAGACACCTTTGATACGCTGGTGATCACCGGGCCGAATACCGGCGGCAAGACCGTTGCGCTCAAGACGATCGGCCTGTTTACCCTGATGGCCATGTGCGGGCTGATGGTGCCTGCTGCGGAAAACAGCGAACTCTCTGTGTTTTCCCGGGTGTATGCGAATATCGGAGATGAACAGAGTATCGAACAGTCGCTTTCGACGTTTTCTTCGCATATGACCAGCATCATTCATATGCTGGAAACCGTGGATGAAAAGAGCCTGGTGCTTCTGGACGAATTGGGTGCGGGGACAGATCCGGTAGAGGGCGCGGCGCTTGCCATGGCAATTCTCGAGACGCTTCGGGAAAAAGGCGCTCGGGTTGCAGCAACCACGCACTATGCGGAACTCAAGGAGTATGCCCTGCAAACGCCGGGCGTTGAGAACGCCTGCTGTGAATTTGACGTCGCGACACTGCGGCCTACCTATAAACTGCTGATCGGTGTACCCGGCCGGTCAAATGCATTTGCAATTTCGGAACGGCTGGGGATGGATCTCCGGATTGTGGAGCGCGCCCGGGAACTGGTTTCGCTGGAAGACACCCGTTTTGAAGACGTTGTCGAAAAGCTGGAGAAAAACCGGAAGGAACTGGAACAGGAACACGCAGCGGCGGAACAGTACCGTTTGGAGGCGCAACGTGCCAGCGAAGAGGCAAAGGCGCTGATTGCCAAAGCAGAAGCGGATGCCAAAAAGGAACTCGAACGCGCGCGAAACGACGCGGCGATGTTGGTTTCCAGAACGCGCGGGCAGGTGGATGCGCTGCTGGACGAGATGGAGCAGCTGCGCCGCCGGCAGAATCAGGCAGCGACGCAGGAGGAAAAGGCAAAGCTGCGTGCAGGTTTGCGCGAACTGGAGAAATCAGCTGATCCGGTGACGAAGCGCCGAGAAGATGCCTATACGCTGCCGCGTGCACTCCGGCCGGGAGATTCGGTGCTGATTTATGATATTGACAAAAAAGCGACGGTTGTCAGTGTCTCCAAAGACGGCATGTCAGCAGAAGTACAGGCCGGCATCATCAAGACGCGCGTGGATGTCCGAAACCTGCGGCTGTTAAAGGAAAAAACCGCCAAGCTTCCGAAACCGCAGCGAACGGTGACAAGGTCGGTATCTCCGTCCAGACCGATGACCGAAGTAGATCTGCGCGGCATGACCGTGGAGGAGGCGCTGCTGGATGTGGACCGTGCGATTGACGCGGCGATGCTGTCCGGCGTCGGACAAATCACCTTTATTCACGGAAAAGGTACAGGCGTACTGCGTTCCGCGGTGCAGCAGCACCTGAAAATTCATCCGGCGATTCGAAAATTCCGACTGGGTACGTATGGAGAAGGAGAGAGCGGCGTTACCATAGCGGAATTGGCGTGATCCTTCCAAAATGCATCCGCATCGTCTGCAAGTTGTGGACGGTGCGGATTTTCTTCGGAAAATCTGTAAATTTTTTGAAATGACAAGGAATAGACTTGACATCAGGCCGGTTTTGTTGTATAATTCATCAGGTGTAAAGTTGTAGACTTTACAGAATAAATGCGATGGGAGGGGGAAGAACCTTGCCGAAAAATTTGGAAATTTCCGTGCTTCTGGATTTTTACGGGGATATGCTGACAGAAAAGCAGCGTGAGATGATCGAGTTCTACTATAACGATGACCTTTCCCTCGCAGAAATTGCAGAAAATCAGGGAATTACGCGTCAAGGCGTACGGGATTCCATCAAACGTGCGGAGCAGCAGATGCTGGAAATGGAAGACCGGCTCGGAATGGCAAAGCGCTTTCATGAAATGCAGGACGGGCTTGAAAAAATCTGCGAGGCTGCCGGAAGAATTGCAGAATATAACAACCGGTTTGTATTTGCCTTTGAGATCGATACAGAGGTCAAATCGATTATTGAGACTGCACAGCAATTGTGCGAATAAAATTGCGGAAAAAACCGCAGAAAACGGCCGCATAGACTGCGGCGGAAAAGAGAGCGAGGTGGAGCTTTTTGGCATTTGAAGGACTTTCTGAAAAACTCGGAAATGCGTTTAAGCGGCTGCGTTCCAAAGGAAAGCTGAGCGAGGCGGATGTCCGCGACGCGATGCGCGAAGTGCGATTGGCGCTTTTGGAGGCGGACGTCAACTATAAAGTCGCGAGAGATTTCACCAAAACGGTAACGGAGCGTGCAATTGGCGCGCAAGTGATGGAGAGTCTGACGCCGGCGCAGATGGTAATTAAAATTGTCAACGAAGAGTTGACGGCGCTGATGGGCGGAGAACAGGCAAGGCTCAATTCTCCGGCAAAACCGCCGGCGGTTGTGATGCTTTGCGGTCTGCAGGGCGCCGGTAAAACGACGCATGCAGCCAAACTTGCCAAAATGCTGAAGCGGCAGGGACACCGTCCGCTGCTCGTGGCGGGCGATATTTACCGTCCGGCGGCAATCAAACAGCTCGAAGTGGTCGGCTCACAGGCGGGCGTTCCGGTTTTCCAGATGGGAACGGAAAATCCGGTGAAAATTTGCCGGGAAGCGATTCGCCATGCCAAAGATTACGGAAATGACTATGTGCTCATCGATACGGCGGGCCGTTTGCAAATTGACGAAGCGCTGATGGACGAGCTCCGGAACATCAAAGAGGCAGTTTCGCCGACGGATATTCTGCTTGTTGTGGATTCCATGACCGGTCAGGAAGCGGTCAATGTGGCGAAAACGTTTAATGAGCTGCTCGATATCACCGGTGTGATTTTGACAAAATTGGATGGCGACACCCGCGGCGGCGCGGCGCTTTCGGTCCGCGCGGTAACGGGCAAGCCGATTAAATTTTCCGGTACCGGCGAAAAGCTGGATGATCTGGAGGCATTTCATCCGGACAGAATGGCGTCCCGGATTCTCGGTATGGGCGATGTCCTGACGCTGATCGAGGACGCGCAGAGCAAACTCGACGAAAAGGCGGCGGCCAAAGCAGCTGAAAAGATGCTCAATAACCGCTTTGACCTCAATGACTTGCTCGAACAGTTTGCGCAGGTCAAAAAGATGGGGCCGCTCAAGAGTGTGCTGCAGAAGCTGCCCGGAATGGATAAAAAGCTCGATGATGTAGATATCGACGACCGGCAGATGGACCGCACCGCGGCGATCATTCTTTCTATGACGCCGCAGGAGCGCGAAAAGCCGGAAATCCTCAATTCTTCGCGGAAAAAGCGAATTGCCGCAGGATGCGGGATGAAGGTCGAAGACGTCAACCGGCTGCTCAAGCAGTTTGAGCAGATGCAGAAGATGATGAAGCAGTTCGGCAAAAAGGGCAAGGGAAAACGCCGGTTCACCGGAATGCCCGGAATGCCTGGAATGCCGCCCGGCGGGATGCCGTTTTAAATTCGGTTCACAAAGGAATATCCTTTTGAAATCATAAAAAATGAATGAATGAAATTTTGGAGGTAAACACTATGGCAGTAAAAATCAGACTTCGCAGAATGGGCGCAAAAAAATCTCCCTTTTATCGGATCGTGGTAGCGGATTCCCGTTATCCGCGTGACGGCCGTTTCATCGAGGAAATCGGATATTACAATCCGATGGAAGAGCCTTCTGTTGTCAAGGTTGATCCGGAGAAGGCAAAGAAATGGATTGCCAACGGCGCACAGCCGACCGATACTGTAAAGGCGCTTTTCAAAAAGCACGGCGTGATCTGAATAACGGAGGAATTCAATGGAAGAGTTACTGGCGATGATCGCACGCGGTCTCGTGGAAACACCGGACGCGGTGCGTGTCGAAGCGGACGAGCCGCTTGAGGATGGGACGATTGTCTATCATCTCTATGTTGCGGACGACGATATGGGTCGTGTCATTGGAAAACAGGGCCGGATTGCAAAGGCAATCCGTGTGGTAATGCGCGCTGCGGCGACCCGCGGCAACACAAAGGTTGCAGTGGAAATCGGCTGACGCATGCAAAATGGCGAAAAGCAGGGGAAACGCTTTGTGCGGTCCCCTGCAATTTGTTTGTGCCAAGATACGGAAGGAGAACGTCATGCGCAAGGAGTTTTTGGAAATCGGAAAGATTGTCGGAACCCACGGCGTACGCGGAGAACTGCGGGTGGAGCCGTGGTGCGACGCGCCGTCTTTTCTGACAAAGCGGAAGACACTTTACTGGGATGCTGCCGGAACGCGTCCTGTCCGCGTGCGCAGTGCGCGTGCGCATAAGACGCTCGTGCTGCTTTCCCTCGAAGGCGTTGACACGGTCGAAACGGCGGACACCTTACGCGGAAAAATTCTGTATGTTGCGCGGGGCGACATTCATCTTCCGGAAGGGCGGTTCTTTATTCAGGATTTGATCGGACTTTCCGTATTTGACGCAGACAGCGGACGCCGGTACGGGACGCTGTCGGATGTGTTTGCAACCGGTGCGAATGACGTGTATGAAATTCGGGACGAAGCCGGAAAGACCTATTTGTTTCCGGCGGTCGCTGACATGCTGGTTCGGACAGATCTGGATGCCGGCCGGATGGAAATCCGGCCGATCAGGGGGATTTTTGACGATGAGGATTGATCTGATTACGCTGTTTCCGGAAATGTGCGAAGCGGTTATGGCAGAGAGCATTATCGGCCGGGCGCGCAAAAAGGGTGCGGTGCAGGTTTGCTGCCATCAGATCCGGAACTATGCTTTTGATAAGCATAAACGGGTCGACGACTGTGTATTTGGCGGCGGAATGGGCATGCTGCTGTTAGCGGAGCCGATTGCCGCTTGTATGGACGATCTGATTTCACTGTTGGGAAGAAAACCGCATGTGATCTATATGTCGCCGCTCGGGAAAGTCCTGACACAAGAGCGGGTCAAGGAATTGGCAAAGTTCGAAGAGATCGCGGTTATCTGCGGACATTATGAAGGCGTCGACGAGCGGGTGTTGGACGCTTATGTGGATGAACAAATTTCGCTCGGCGATTTTGTTTTGACCGGCGGAGAGCTGCCGGCGCTTGCCATGACGGATGCAGTTTGCCGAATGATGGACGGCGTCCTTTCTGATGATTTGTGTTTTGAAGAGGAGAGCCACTTTAACGGGCTGCTCGAATATCCGCAGTATACCCGGCCCGCAGTCTGGCGCGGACGTCCGGTTCCGCCGGTGCTCCTGACGGGAAACCATGCCAAAATTGAAGATTGGCGCCGGGCACAGTCTCTCCTGCGGACCAAAGTGTTTCGCCCGGACTTGTTTTCGCAATATTCGATGGATAAACGGGAGCAAAAGTTGCTGGAGGCGCTGGAGCAGGAAGCAGCAGGGACGTTTTCCGGTTCGGATGCATACAATGACCAAAGAAAGACAACACAAAAATAATTCAACAATCTTGGCGTTGTGCACAAATGGCGGGGAGCCGGATTTCTGGCAGATGGGCATCAATCCAAAAATTTGATTCTTTATTGACGAATGCGTTTTTTGCGCTTATAATAAATGAAGTGTTTGAAAGAATTTCAGGATGTTTTCTCGAATTTTGTGCAAAGTCAAGCCTTGATGGGAGTGTGTGTTCTATGTACGCAAAAGAAGTTATGGTGCAAAATCAGGTCGGTTTGCACGCACGGCCGGCAACGTTCTTTATTCAGAAGGCCAATGAATATAAATCTTCCATTTGGGTGGAAAAAGAAGAACGGCGCGTGAATGCAAAGAGCCTTTTGGGCGTTCTTTCGCTCGGAATTGTGGGCGGCACCGGAATCCGAATTATCGCTGACGGTTCTGATGAGCAGGAGGCTGTGGATAATCTGGTCGCGCTTGTAGAGTCCGGATTCACCGAGTAAGAGCAGAATTTTGAAAAAGCGCCGTGTAAGCGGTGCTTTTTTTGTATCTTCCTGTTGGAAGGAGGCGGAATATGCAGGAGAAAAATCCGAAGCTGCGGCAGCTGCGTACGCGCGCGATGCAGCTTCCGCTGCAGCCGGGCGTGTATCTGATGCATGACAAGAGCGGAAAAATCATCTATGTCGGCAAGGCGAAAGCGCTGAAAAACCGGGTCAGCCAATATTTCGGCTCCGACCGAAACCACGGGGAAAAGGTTCGCAGCATGGTGCGAAACGTGGATACCTTTGAATATATTGTAACCGACAGCGAATTTGAGGCGCTGGTTTTGGAATGCAGCCTGATTAAACAATATTCGCCCAAATATAATATTCTGTTAAAGGACGATAAAGGATATCGGTATATCCGGGTGACGCAGGAGGACTGGCCGCGAATTTCAATTGCCAAACAGAAAGGTTCAGACGGCGCGGAATATATCGGCCCGTACGTCAGTGCCTGGACGCTCAAACAGGCGGTGGACGAAGCACAGAAAATTTTCCGGCTGCCGACTTGTTCCAGACGGTTTCCGCAGGAAATCGGCCGCGGGAGGCCGTGTCTGAACTATTTTATTGAGCAGTGCTGTGCGCCTTGCCGCGGCAAGATGACCCGGGAGGAATATCGGGAGATTGTCGCGGAGGCGTTGGAATTTCTGCGCGGCGGCAGCAATGCATCGCTGAAAGCACTGACAGAAAAGATGAATGAAGCGGCAGAAAATCTGGAATTTGAACGCGCCGCACGATTGCGCGATCGAATCCAGGCGATCCGCCGGATGAACGAGAGGCAAAAAGTAGTTGCCTGGAAATTTCCAGAGCAGGATGTTGTTGCGATGGTACAGGACACCCGGCGAACCTGCTTTGAGGTGTTTCGCTTTGAAGGCGGGCGTCTTTGCGATCGGGAATCCTTTTTGCTGGAGGACTGCGGAAACCCGGAGGAGATGCGGACAGAGTTTCTGGAGCGTTACTATTCCATGCGCGAACAGATCCCGCCGCGCCTGACGCTGGATGAGGCGGTTTCGGATCCGGCGCTGTTGGAAGCGTGGCTCTCTGAAAAGGCCGGACGGCGCGTGACAGTTTCCGTTCCGCAAAAAGGCGAGCAGAAAAAGCTGGTGGAAATGTGCCGGGCAAATGCTGCGGAACAGCTTGCACAGGGCAAGGAGAAGTCCGGGCGGGAGGCTTCGGCGCTGGATGAACTGGCGCGCCTGTTGGGGCTTTCCAAGCCTCCGGAATATATCGAATCCTATGATATTTCCAATTTGGCCGGCGAAGAAAACGTTGCCGGAATGGTGGTGTTTCGCGACGGCAGGCCGCTCAAATCCGCCTATCGGAAATTCAAAATTAAGACCGTTGTCGGGCAGGATGACTACGGCTCCATGCGGGAAGTGCTTTCTCGGCGGTTTGAAGAATATCAAAAGGCAGAAAACCGGGAGGAAGGCTTTGGAAAGCTGCCGGATCTGATTCTTCTCGACGGCGGACGCGGGCACGTCTCGGCGGTTCGGCCGGTACTCGAAGCGTTTGGAATTTCCGTGCCGCTTTTCGGAATGGTGAAGGACGATAAGCACCGGACCCGCGCAATCTCGACGGACGGCGGAGAGATTTCCATTACCTCTTCACGCCGGGCTTTTACGCTTTTGTCGGAAATCCAAAACGAAGTTCACCGCTTTGCGATCGGCTATCATCGGCAGCAGCGAAAAAAGCGTGCGATTTCTTCCACACTGACCGCGATTGAGGGCATCGGGGAGGCGCGTGCACGCGCGCTGCTTTCCTATTTTAAAACGATTTCGGCAATTCGCGAAGCGGATGTGGATACACTGCTTGCAGTAAAAGGCATGAATCGGCCTGCGGCGCAAAAGATCTATGATTATTTTCATCAGGAGCCGTGACCGGGGAAAAAGACGGATGCCAGCCGCACTACTTGACATCCTATCGGATAGATGGGATAATACACACAGGCTGATACCTTGAGAAATAGAGGAATGCATATGCGAATTATTACAGGTTCTGCGCGGGGGAAGCGTCTGCAAACCCCGGCGGGTGACCATACGCGCCCGACACCGGAGCGGGTGAAAGAGGCGCTTTTCAGCGCCATTCAGTTTGAAATTGCGGGCAGACGGTTTTTGGATTTGTTTGCCGGTTCCGGGCAAATGGGGCTTGAGGCGTTGAGCCGCGGTGCGCGGGAAGCCGTTTTTGTCGAAGCCGGAAAAGAAGCGGCTTCGGTCATTGAAAAAAATATTGCGGTTTGTGCGTTCGAACGGGAATCGAAACTCCTGCGGATGGACTATCTGGCATTTTTTGCGCGAAACCAAGGGCTTTTTGATCTTGCCTTTTTAGATCCGCCTTATCAGAGCGGACTTTTGTGGAATGCACTTGAAAAGACGACGGCCATCATGCAGCCGGGCGGAACGATTATCTGTGAGCATCCGCTGGACATGCAGGCGCCGGAATCGCGCGGACCCTTTGAAAAGAAGAAAACATACCGGTATGGGAAAATTGCGCTGACTTTTTACCGGCATAAGGATGGGGAAACAGAATGAAAACGGCAATTTATCCCGGAAGCTTTGATCCGGTGACACTCGGCCATCTCGATATTATCCAGCGCGCATGCAAGGTGTTTGACGAACTGGTCGTCGCGGTTCTCGTCAACCCGGAAAAGCATACGGCGTTTTCAATTGAAGAGCGGCTTGCGTTTTTAAAGCGTGCAACCGCAGAGATCGGAATCCAAAACATTTCCTTTGTGGGCTTTGAAGGACTGCTTGCGGATTATGCGCACCGCTGCGGGATTCATATTATCGTAAAGGGTCTGCGGGCGCTTTCGGACTTCGAATATGAATTCCAGATGGCCTTGACAAACCGAAAACTGAATCCGGATTTGGAAACGATGTTTTTTACCACGAGTGCGGAGAATATGTATCTCAGCTCCAGTATGGTCAAGCAAATCGCCGGATTTGACGGGGATATTTCCAATTTTGTTCCGGAATGCATTTTGTCGGATTTGAAGAAACGGTTGTATACAGGGGGAAGACTCGGATGAGCAGAGTAACAGTGGATGAACTGTTGGACGAACTTTATGAAATGTTGGATCGTGCAGCCAAGCTGCCGCTCAGCGGTGGAAAATGTCTGGTAGATCCGGAGGAAGTGCGTTCCATCTTAAATGAGTTGCGCGAATGCTTGCCGGAAGAAAGCCGTCAGGCGCGGGCAATTGTTGCAGATCGCTCTCACATTTTGAATGATGCGCGGCGCGAAGCAGATTCTATCGTCCGCACGGCTGAGGAACGCGCACGGGTTATGGTAAACCAGGACACCATTGTGCGCCAGGCGCAGGATAAAGCAAACGCCTTGCTCGAACAGACCCAGCAGAAGGTGCGCGAAATGCGGCAGGCCTCCAACGATTACGTGGATGATCTGATGCTCCGTACGGATGATGCCCTTGCAGCGACGCTTTCGGAGCTGCGAAAGACACGGCAGAATATCAAAGCCACCCAACGCGGCGGAAAATAAGTGGAATATTGTGAAAAAATGCGAGAAACGCTTTTTGGGGGAGCGCATTCCTCCAAAAAGCGCTTCTTTTTTGTGCGTTTTGTGATTTTTGCATAAAAAAGAGCGCAATTTTTCTACATGAAAACTTTTTGAATGATTTAAAAAGAGAGGCACTGCATCTTGTGTCTCTCTTTTTTATTGCAACAAGATTTAGGAATGACGCAAAATCAGCGGAATTTCTCCAGAATTATCCAAGAAATACAACTTGCAATTATGTAGACTCTACGTTATAATTTTAACTACAAAGTGGTGAAAGGTGGGGGAAAGTGGCGCCAAAAGACTGCTTGGTGCAAAATTTCTCCCGAAAGTGGCAGTTATGTTGATCGGTGAATACCAACATAATATGGACCAAAAGGGCCGCGTGACGATTCCCGCAAAATTCCGTGAGGATTTGGGGGACTGTTTTTATGTCACGAAGGGCCTGGACGGTTGCCTGTTTGTCCTTTCTGCCGCAGAGTGGCAGCGTTTGCAGGATCGGATGAAGGCCATGCCGATTTCCAAGTCCGTCGCGCTGCAGCGGTTTTTCTTTTCCGGGGCCGCAGAGGTGGAGCCGGACAAGCAGGGCCGAATTTTGCTTCCGCAGCAGCTGCGCGATTATGCGGGGCTTGATAAGGATGTAACAGTTGCGGGAGTTTCCTCCCGAGCTGAAATTTGGGATACTGCCCGTTGGCAGAAGTTTACAGAATCGCAGACGCAGGAAACGATTATGGAGGCCATGACGCTTCTGGAGTTCTGATAAGGAGGCTTGACAATGGAATTTTCCCATCGCCCGGTGCTGTTCCGCGAAACGATCGATGCGCTTTCGGTTCGTCCGGACGGGATCTATATCGATGGGACGGCCGGCGGCGGGGGACACTCCGCCGGAATTTTGGACAGGCTTTCTCAGGATGGACTGCTTCTTGCGATCGATCAGGATCCGGATGCAATCGAAGCGGTGACAGCCCGATTTCAGGGACGGCAGAATGTCCGGATTCTCCGCGGCAATTATTCGCGGATGCACGAGCTGGCCGCGACGTGCGGCGTGACAGCAGTGGACGGCGTGTTGCTGGATATCGGTGTTTCTTCCCATCAGCTTGATACGCCGGAACGCGGATTTTCTTACCACACCGACGCACCGCTGGATATGCGGATGAGCCAGGAAGGTGTTTCTGCCGCAGATCTGGTCAATACGCTTTCTGTGCAGGAACTGATTCGGATTCTCGACTGGTATGGAGAAGAAAAAAATGCGGCGCGGATTGCGCGCGCCATTGTGTCAGCCCGGGAAACCGAGCCGATTCGTACAACATTGGCGCTTGCGGAAATTGTCAAGGAAGCAGTGCCCGCAAAGGTGCGCAGGGACGAAAAACATCCGGCACGAAAAACCTTTCAGGCGTTGCGGATCGCGGTGAACGGGGAACTCGATGCGCTTTCCGAAGGGCTTGACGCAGCGTTTTCCATGCTGCGCCCCGAGGGACGGCTTGCCGTGATCACGTTCCACTCACTGGAAGACCGCATGGTGAAGCGCCGGATGAACGAATGGTGCAGCGGATGTACCTGCCCACCGGATTTCCCGGTTTGCGTCTGCGGGAAAAAACCGCGCGCGGAGCTGATTTTCAAAAAGGGAATCAGCCCGTCAGCCGAAGAGCAGGAAGAAAACATGCGGGCGCGGAGCGCGCGGCTGCGTGTCTGCAAAAAACTGCAAATAGAAGACTAACGGCGAAAAGCAGCAAAGACGGATTGAAAGATCTTGTGTTTTTAAGACGGCACAAACGGAATGCAAAATGCATTTCGTAAGCGTTTGGCCTGCAAGCCGTAAAAGGATACATTCAAAACGATCAAAGGAGGTGACCGGAATGGCGTTGGGAGATCGCGCAGAGGCATATGATTTTTCTTTATTTGAAGATCATGGCCATGCTTCCGCTGCAGTAAGAAAGCCGCAGCAGGAACCCGCTGTACAGCCCAAAGGCAAAATTCTTGCATTTCCCGATGCGCATCCGGTCCATCGGAATAAAGGCAAGGTTTTGCGTGCGGTTACGCGCGTGCTGTTTGCGGCGGTGATTTTCGGGTTTGTCATGAACCTGATTCACAGCCAGGCTGTTCTGACCGAACTGACGGAAGAAGTCAGCGAAGCACAGACGGCGCTGACAGAACAGCAGAGCATCGAGACGCAAATTCAGGCACAGCAGGCGGAAAAGTATTCTCTGCCCGTCGTTCGGGAAGCAGCGGAAGATTTGGGCATGCGCAAGGTTTCGCAGAGTCAGATTCAGTATTTCAGCGTATCGGATCAGGATCAGGGAACCGTCTTGCAGGCTGAAGAAGAGAAGGACTGGCTGACGCTGTTCCTGGAGAGTATTTGGAGTTGGCTATCATAATCCATGTGGATGAAAAATAAGCTTAAAGGTAGAGAGTTAAGCTTTTGAAAAGTGAGAGTCGGGAGCAGAATCTCGGCTCTCCTTTTTACAAGATCCCGCAGCGCGGGAAGGAGGCAGGAAAAATGGCAAAAGGACCTTCGGTTCGGATGTGGCGCAGAACACTGGTCGTGATGATCGCAATTACGGTTTTAGGGTTTGGGCTGGTGATCGGAAGTCTGTTCCGTGTGACCATTGTGGACGGAAAGGATCTGCAGCAGCGTGCTGTGGAGCAAAGCCTGCGGAACACTTCTCTGCGCGCGCAAAGAGGCATCATTTATGACGTGAACGGCAATGTTCTCGCCAAGAGCGCAAGCGTCTGGACGGTGATTCTGGAGCCTGCCTATATTAAGGATGACGAAACGCGCGGGATCATTGCGGATGGACTTTCTGAGATCCTCGATATGGATCGGGAAACCATCATGGAAAAGGCAAAGCAGCAGAACTACTACACCTATCTGAAGCGGGAAGTCGAGACGGAAATCAAAGATGAAATTCTTGCCTTTATGGAGGAAAAGGAAATCTCCCGCGGGATTATTCTTGAAGAGGCTTACAAGCGGTATTATCCCTATGGGACGCTGGCTTCCACGGTGCTCGGATTTACCGGAACGGACGATCAGGGCCTTGCCGGAATTGAGGCGGAGTATGATACGGAGCTCAGCGGAACGGCCGGACGGCTGGTGACGGCGAAAAACGCCGTCGGGACGGATATGCCGTTTGAATATGAACAGCAGATCGATCCGCAGAACGGATACAATCTGCACTTGACGCTCGACGAGGTCGTGCAGAGCATTTTGGAAAAGCATCTGAATGAAGGTGTGGAGCAAAACAAGGTTGCAAACGGCGCAGCCGGAATTCTCATGAATGTCAACACCGGCGCCATCGTTGCGATGGCGGGCGCCGGAAACTTTGACCCGAACGATCCGTTTTCGATTGTGGATTCCGAGCTGGCCGCAGAGATCGAAGCAATGCCGGATGGAGACGAAAAAGACGAGGCTTATAACAACGCCCTGCAGGCGCAGTGGCGGAACAAGGCGGTGAATGACACCTATTATCCCGGATCGGTGTTTAAGATGGTGACGGCTGCAATCGGTATGGAAGAAGGCATCATCAACGAAAATACAACCTATACCTGTACCGGCGCATACCATCATCCGGATTTTTTAAAACCGATCAACTGCTGGAGATACGGCGGACACGGAACGCAGACCTTTGTCGAGGGACTTTGCAACTCCTGCAACCCGTTCTTTATTGATATCGGGCAAAAAATCGGGCCGTCTACGTTTTATAAATATTTTGAAGCCTTTGGGCTGACAGAAAAGACCGGAATTGACCTCCCCGGAGAATCGGGAAGCATCTATTTTTCGGAAGAACGCCTGGAAACATATGCATCCGATCTGGCCACGCTCTCCTTCGGCCAAAACTTCAGTATTACACCGCTGCAGATGGTAACGGCCTGTGCGACGATTGTAAACGGCGGGAAACTGGTCACGCCGCATGTGATGGATCGGATTACAGACAGCGAAGGCAATATCGTAGAAGTGAAAGAGACGCAAATTAAGCGGCAGGTGATTTCAGAGGACATCTCTGAACGGCTGAGCGCCATTTTGCAGAAAAACGGGGAGAGCGGCACCGCTAAGAACGGATATGTCGCAGGGTTCCGGATCGGCGGAAAGACGGGTACCAGCGAAAAGGTTGCTTGGCACAATGAACATCCGGATGAGCAAATGCGGTATATTGCCTCGTACTGCGGATTCGCACCGGCGGATGATCCTCAGTACGCACTGCTGATTTTGTTCGATGAACCGTTGGGCGACAGCTACTATGGCGGTGCGGTTGCCGGACCGGTATTTGCCAAGGTGATGGAAGAGGTGCTGCCGTATCTCGGCGTGGAACGGCAGTACACGGAATCGGAAATGCAGGAATTGGATCTGGATACACCGGCGGTTGTCGGAAAAACAGTTTCGGAAGCAAAGTCGATTCTGGAAAACGCGGAGATTGTTTGCCGGATTGAGGGGAGCGGCGATACCGTTTTGGATCAGATCCCCTATGAGGGCAACAGCATTCCCAAAGGCGGAACCGTGGTGCTGTTTACGGATAACAAGAGTCTGGAGGAACGTGTGGTTGTTCCGGATTTTGAAGGGATGACGCTGGCAGAAGCAAATGAGGCGGCCGCGGCCAGCGGGATTCAAATTACGCTGGGCGGTGCTGCTGCAAACGGCAGCGACGTGATCGCCCATTCGCAAAGCGTTGCGGCAGGAAAGAGCGTCAAGCCCGGAACGGTTGTGCAGGTCATGTTTATTGAACTCGACCAGGTGCAGTGATTCTGCGCCGCAATGGGCATTCCGGATATTCTATCCACCGAATTTCGACGGAAAAAGCCGGATCGGGTTTGCTATGATAAACTTGCATCCTCCGGGGGCGGAAAACTTTGTGAGAATGGAAAGTTTTTTTGCGGTTGCGGTGCATATTGCGCCATGATGTGGTATAATACAGCATGGCTATGCTGTATGTTCCGGATGGAACGAAAACACGCGCACGAAGTGCCGTTCATCGCGTCAGGAAGTTTCTGCCGTTCGGTATGCGCGCCGGACGCGGGAGAAAGTGCGTTCCGTTCTGCGGCGGATGTATGCAGAATTGCACGAAACAGACAGCGGCTTGAAAAACTGCAGCTCAAAAAACTCGAAAATATGGAAAAGGGTGGATACGGATATGAGCGGAATTTGGACATTGGTTGCGGCGCTTGCATCATTTATTGTGACGGCGCTGATCGGAAAGGCCATGATCCCGTTTCTGAAACGCCTCAATTTTGGGCAGATGATCCGGGAAGAAGGACCGAAATGGCACAAAAAGAAAGAGGGCACCCCGACAATGGGCGGCCTGATGTTTATCATCGGGTTTGGTGTTGCGGTCGCGATTTGTCTGCCGGGCTATTATTCGACACTGGTTGTCGACGGCGTGGAAGGCGGCGAAACGTTCCTGATGAAGGCGCGCATTTTTGCCGGCCTGGGCATGGCGCTCGGATATGGTCTGATCGGATTTCTGGATGATTACATCAAGGTTGTCAAAAAACGCAATCTGGGCCTTTCTGCGCTGCAAAAGCTGGTTCTGCAATTTGTGGTTGCGGCGGCATATCTGGTTTCGATCGCATTGTCGGGCGGCGGCACTGCAACGGTGATTCCATTTGTCGGTGAGGTGGAGCTCGGTTTCTGGTATTGGATCCTCTCTGCGCTCTTGATTGTCGGAATCGTCAATGCGGTGAATTTTACAGATGGAATTGACGGCCTGAACGGTTCCGTAACCTTTTTTGTCTGCGTGTTTTTGATGATTATGGCTGGATATCTCAATATGTTCGGCCTGAGCATCGTTGCCATTGCAATGGCGGGCGCCTGCATGGGATTCTTAATCTGGAACTTTAACCCGGCCAAGGTCTTTATGGGGGATACAGGCTCGCTGTTCCTCGGCGGAATTGTCTGTGCGCTGGTGTTCGGAATGAATATGCCGATTCTTTTGCTGCCGATCGGAATCGTCTATGTTCTGGAAATTCTCTCGGTTGTTTTGCAGGTCTGCTATTTTAAACTGACCCACGGAAAACGGCTGTTTAAGATGAGCCCGATTCACCATCATTTTGAGATGTGCGGTTGGAGCGAGATGAAAATTTGTATCGTTTTCAGTGCAGTGGCGGCGGTAGGATGCCTTTGCGCGCTGCTGCTTGTGATATTCGGCGCATAATTGGTCATACATATTCAAGAGAAGAAGGGAGGCGTGTCGAAATGGAACGTAGCCGCAGCCGAAACCCGCGGATGGGTGAGATGCCGCGCCAGAGAGCTGCCTCCGGTGCATCCGGAGCTTCTCTGCGGGGCGCACCCGGACGTCCGGCAGAAAAGCCGCATTATTCTGTGGTCAGGCGGATCCGGAAACAATTTAAATTGTTTTCTGTGCGTTCCGGACTCGACATGCCCTTCCTGTTTTTAACGCTGATTTTGGTTTCGATTGGGCTTGTCATGATGTTTTCGGCAAGCTATGCATATGCCTATTACAATTATGGCGACAGCTACATGTTTATCCGCAGCCAGGCGTTGTTCGCTGTGCTGGGAATCGTCGCCATGTTTGCGATTTCCTTTTTTGATTATCATCACTTTCATAAGCTTGCGATCCCGATCCTGATGGTAGCGTGGGGGTTTCTTGTTCTGGTTCTGCTGCTTCCGCCGATTAAGGATGTGCACCGGTGGATTGTCATTCCGGGGCTCGGACAGTTCCAGCCCTCAGAGGTCGCAAAATTTGCGTTGATTCTGATTTTTTCGCACCTCATTTCCATCAACTATAAGAAGATGGACACCTTCCGGATCGGAATTCTTCCGTTTGTGGTTATTCTGCTTGTAACCGTTGTACTGCTGCTGGCGGAGCCGCATGTTTCGGCGTCAGTCATTATGGTGCTGCTGGCCGGTGTGCTGCTGTTTGTCGGCGGTGTGAAACTGCGCTGGTTTGCGGTTGCGATCGGTGCGGTCGGTGCAGTAATTGCATATCTTGTGCTGTTTGCTTCCGATATCGGATATGCAAGCGACCGGATTGAAGCGTGGCTGAATCCGTTTTCCAATGCCACGCAGCAGCTGATTGACGATACCTGGCAAACGCGGCAGTCGCTGTATGCGGTCGGTTCCGGCGGATTGCTTGGCGTCGGAATCGGCCAGTCCCGCCAAAAATACCTCTATCTTCCGGAACCGCAGAACGATTTTGTGTTTGCGATTGTCTGCGAAGAGCTGGGGTTCCTCGGCGCGCTGATTATTGTGATCCTGTTTGCGCTACTGGTTTGGCGCGGAATTACCATTTCGCTTGGAGCCAAGGATAAATTTGGGATGCTGCTCGGTACCGGGCTTTCGGTTCAGGTCGGGCTGCAGGTGATCCTGAATATCTGCGTGGTCTGCAATACCATTCCCAATACCGGTATCAGCCTGCCGTTTTTCAGTTACGGAGGAACTTCTCTGGTGCTTTTGCTTGCGCAAATGGGAATTGTACTGTCAATTTCGCGAAATTCCAATCTTGAAAAATTTTGAAAACAGCATTGAAACGAGAATGTGGCAAAGGAAGTGCGGCGTATGAAAATTTTATTTGCCGGCGGCGGTACCGGCGGACATATCAATCCTGCTCTCGCAGTGGCGGGGTACATCCGGGAGCGTGAGCCGGAAACGCAGATCCTTTATGTTGGCGCAAAAGGCGGCATGGAAGAGAAGCTTGTGCCGAAGGCGGGGTTTCCGTTCCGGAGTATCACGATTTCCGGATTTCAGCGAAAATTGACGCTGAAAAACGTGGGGCGAAATCTCCGGACTGCTGTCCGCGTTTTTACTTCCAGTGCAGAAGCACGAAAGATTCTCCGCGAATTTGCGCCGGATATCTGCATGGGGACCGGCGGCTATGTGAGCGGGCCGGTTATCCGGGAAGCTGCAAAGCTGGGAATTCCGACCGTGATTCATGAATCGAATGCTTATCCCGGGGTTACGACGAAAATGCTTGCGAAAAAAGTCGATCGCGTGATGCTGGCTGTTGCGGATGCAGAATCCTATTTTCCCGGTGTCTCGTGTGAACTGACCGGAAATCCGGTACGACCTGCCGTGATTCGGGCAAGACGGGAAGAAGCCCGGCGGGCGCTTTCTCTCGACGAACGGCCGATGATCCTTTCGTTCGGCGGAAGCCTCGGCGCGCGTGCAATCAACGAAGCGGTTGCAGATTTGCTTGTCCGCAGCGGAAAAGACGGACGCTTTCAGCATATTCATGGCTATGGCCAGTACGGTACCTGGATGCCCGGCCTTCTAGAGGAAAAGGGCCTTTCTCTTCAGGATGCCGGCAATATTGACCTGCGGGAATATATCGATAATATGGCGGAGTGCCTGGCTGCAGCGGATCTCGTGATTTGCCGTGCGGGCGCGATTACGCTGAGCGAACTGCAGGCGCAGGGAAAAGGTGCAATTTTAATTCCTTCCCCCAATGTTGCGGAAAATCATCAGTACCACAATGCAATGGCGCTTGTTAAACGAGGCGCGGCGGCTTTGATTGAAGAAAAAGACCTAAACGGCGAAATACTTTGTCAAAAGGTGGATGAAATCTTTGCGCAGCCTGGCGGCGCAGCTGCTCTGGGTGCGCACGCGGCGGAAATGGCCATTACAGACGCAAATGAGCGAATTTATCAGACCATCCGGTCTGTATTGAGAGAAAAGCGGGCATAATCGGGATTTCACCCTTTTTTCCTCCTGTGCATAGTATGGGAACAGATGCGGCGGAGTTCTTCCGGCGCGGAGGAAAGGGTGATGGTGGATGGAGATGCTCACAGTCAACGGGCCAAATCGCCTGAGCGGAGAGGTGACGGTACACGGAGCCAAAAACAGCACGCTTCCGCTGCTTGCGGCGTCGCTGCTTTGCCGGGAACCGGCTTTGTTTCATGACTGTCCGGCGCTTTCAGATGTGTACACGGCTGTGGCCATTTTAAAGCGGCTCGGCTGCAGTGTCGTTTGGGAGGGCAGCGATATTCTGGTGGATCCGGAAACGGTCTGCAGAAGTGAAATTTCCGACGCGCTGATGCGGGAGATGCGTTCTTCAATCGTATTTCTCGGTGCAATGGTTTCCAGAACCGGATATGCAGAGCTTTCGACTCCCGGCGGTTGTGAGCTCGGACCGCGTCCAATTGATCTGCACTTAGAGGCTTTCCGAAAAATGGGCATGCGGATTGAGGAAGATCACGGATTTTTGCACTGTACATCAGAAGGGGGGCTGTCCGGTTGCCCGATTCATTTTTCTTTCCCCAGCGTCGGTGCGACAGAAAATGTGCTGATTGCAGCAAGTGTTGCAAAGGGGACGACCATTCTCTCCAATGCGGCGCGTGAACCCGAAATTGTGGATCTTGCGAATTTTATCAACTGCTGCGGCGGACGGATACGCGGAGCGGGCGGCAGTACGATCGTGATTGAGGGCGTTCGTACCCTGCACGGGTGTGAATATACGGTGATCCCGGATCGGATTGAAGCGGCGACCTATATGGCGGCTGCGGCAATTACCGGGAGCAGCCTCCTTTTAAGAAATGTAGTCCCGGCGCATTTGTATCCGGTGATGGACGTATTTGAGGAGGCCGGATGCACGGTTTGTGCGCAGAAAAACAGCCTATCCATTCAGGCACCCGGCAGGCTGCGCCGTTTGCGGAATGTGCGGACGATGCCGTATCCCGGGTTCCCGACCGACGCACAGGCGCCGGTTATGGCGATGGCAAGTCTTGCAGAAGGGACCAGTTTGTTTGTAGAGACCGTTTTTGAAAGCCGCTATCAACATGCGGCAGAGCTCGCAAGGCTCGGCGCCAATATCAAGGTCGAAGGGCGTGTGGCGGTGGTTGAGGGCGTACCGAAACTTTCCGGCGCGCTGGTCGAAGCGCCGGATTTGCGCGGCGGCGCAGCACTGGTGCTGGCCGGGCTTGCGGCGGAAGGCACGACCGGGATAACCGGTGTGCGGCATCTCGATCGCGGATACGCCGGTTTGGAGACGACCTTGCAGCAGATTGGAGCAGACATTCGGCGTGTAGTGATCCCCTAATAGAAATCCAGGAATACAAAATAGAGAGAAGTGAAAACGGACGACCGTTGTCCGGGAAGGATTGATTTGGATGGAAAACAGAAATAGAACGGCAGCGTCATCTTACAGATCTCCGCAGAATCGGCGGCCTTCGGGACGGGAAGAAGCGGTGCATGTCCGGAAGGGTCCGCGCCGCGGATATAATGCCGCACAGAAACGGCGGAGAAATATGCGGATTTTCTATGTCTGCATTTTTGCTGCGGTTGTCATTGCGGCTGTGGTGATTTTTTGCAGTTTGATTATGAAGGTTTCTGAGGTGCAGGTGGCCGGCTCTTCCCGGTATTCCGAAGCGGATATTCTGTCTGCCTGTCCCATTCAGCCGCAGGATAATCTTCTGACAGCCGATACAGAAGCAGCTGCCCTGGCAATTGAGCAGAAACTGCCCTATGTTGGGGAGGCAACCGTGAAACGCAAATTTCCTTCCCGGATTGTCGTGACGGTCTCGGAAGCGGAAAAACTGGGGACGATCGAGCAGAGCGGGAAATATATTGTGCTCAGCAAGGATTACAAGGTGCTGGAAATCTCGGAGACACCGGTAGAGTCGGAGATGAGCCTCAAGGGAATTACGCTGATCTCTCCGGAACCCGGAAAGGTTGCGGAATTCAAAAACGAGGAGGCCGGAAAGGTTCTTGTTTCGCTGCAAAATTCAATTGCTTCCGGCAATGTTGAACATGTGACTGAAATCGACTTGACGGATCTTGCACAGATTAAAATGGTGTATGACGGCCGGGTGACGATGAATCTCGGCGTGCCGGATCATCTGGAATACAAAGTGGCATTTGGGATGGATATCATCCTGAATAAAGACGGAAACGGAATTGAGTCGGATGCAGCCGGAACGCTGGATCTTTCCCGTGCGGCGGATACGGATCGCGCTGTGTTCACGCCGGCAGATTTAGATGCGGATTCTTCCGCTTCAAGCGCTTCGGCTCCGGACGATTCCGCTGCTTCTTCGGAAGGCGGAGATGATGCATCAGGGGACGGAACTGCCAGCAGTACGGACCCGGATCCGACGGAAGGAGGAGATCAGAGTACGGCGGAATAAATCGCACGATATCGGAATTTTTTAAGCCGGAACCGTGTTTTTCTCGGGCGTTCGGCTGCGATTTAAAAAAGTTAAGAAATTGTTTATAAAAAAGTGCGTTTTATTTTGGATATCTCAAAAATTACGGTTGAAATTTTCCGGTAAAAGTGTTAAATTATGTAGAGTGGATCTTGATGTATATCTTTTTGCTGCGCTCGGAATGGACGAGCCCGGAATTTTCCGGAAAACGGCGGCACGATGGGAAAACTAGGATGTGTGTGAGATATGTGTGGATTCATCCGAAGGACAATAAAAAGCAAGGAGGATGCGTTACATGCCATACGAGCTCGATAATGAGATGAACGACGGCGTTATCATAAAAGTAGTTGGAGTCGGCGGCGGCGGCGGAAATGCGGTAAACCGCATGATCGTTGCAGGGGTGCAGGGCGTAGAGTTTATCAGTGTCAATACAGATATCCAGGCGCTCAACCGTTCGCAGGCGATGCAGAAAATTCAGATCGGCGAAAAGGTTACGCACGGAAAGGGTGCCGGTTCAAAGCCGGAGATCGGTGCAAAATCTGCTGAAGAAAGCCGCGAAGTAATTGCGGCTGCGCTTCGTGGAAGCGATATGGTCTTTATTACTGCGGGCATGGGCGGCGGTACCGGTACCGGCGCGGCTGCGGTGATCGCAGAAACAGCCCGTGAATTGGGAATCCTGACGGTTGGAATTGTGACAAAGCCCTTTGCTTTTGAGGGGAAACGCCGCATGGAACAGGCGGAAGAAGGAATTTCTGCCCTGCGTGAACATGTGGATTCTCTGGTTGTCATTCCGAATGAACGCCTCAAACTCATCAGCGAGCAGAGAATTACGCTGATGAATGCATTTATGATGGCGGACGATGTTCTGCGCCAAGGCGTGCAGAGTATTTCCGATCTGATTAAACTTCCGGGCCTTGTCAACCTCGATTTTGCTGATGTGACTTCTGTCATGAAGGACGCCGGATATGCCCATATGGGCGTCGGAAGCGCAAGCGGCAAAGACAAGGCGGAGCAGGCAGCCAAAATGGCCATTTCCAGCCCGCTGCTTGAAACGGCAATCAACGGCGCAAAAGGCGTCATCATCAATATTACTTCTTCGCCCGATATCGGACTCGATGAGATCGATACTGCTTCGACCATGATTGCTTCTCAGGCGCATGAAGATGCAAATATCATCTGGGGTGCTGCTTTTGATGAGTCAATGGAAGATGAAATGAAGATCACGGTTATTGCAACCGGATTTACCTCTCACGACGGCGCAGCCGAAGAGAAAGAACCGGAAGCAGCACAGCCGGAGAATAAACCTGCGGCGACAGCCCCGGCGGCAGCGGCGCATCCTGCTTCTGCACAGCAGCGCGGCGCCGGCAGCTTCCCGACTCGTCCTGCGGTATCTTCGAGCACTTATCCGAACGGCGGCCAGCAGCCGTATCGTCCGGGCACGAAGTCAACCGTGCGTCCGGATGATCGTACATTGCCGGATCGGATGACCTCTCCGACGGAGTCGCGTTCGGATCGCAGCCGTGCTGTGCCGAATGTCGATGATGACGATACCTTTATCGACATCATGTCGATTTTTAATCGGAAATAAGCGCAAAAGGCGTTTGGATTTTCCGGTATGCGCATCGAATCGATGCGCCGGAATATGCAGCTGAAAAATAGAAAAGGACGGGCGTAGTCCCGTCCTTTTTGTATCGGAAAAAATTTGGAGATCGCACGCTGCGACAACATGCGTTTTTCTGTTTTTGCCTGAATAGAATGCAACGCAGACAAACAACCGCCGCGTATGAAAAGCGGGCGAGCAGTCGGCCGCGCAGAACTGCCGGTGATGCGGGAACCGGCAGTTTACAGGAAGAAGAGAACGATGCGGTTCCGGACGGAAATCCGGTTTGCTGACTGCCGCAATAAGGCGGCAGTCCAATTCCTTGTACCGGAATCCGGCAGGCTTTATGCATAGGAATCTATTCTTTGGAATAAGAATTTAGAATAAGTCCGGCAGCGAACGCCGACTGCTGATGGGTTGTCTATATTTGTGCGGCGAAATGTTTGCAGCGGGAAAAATTGATTCGATATGGAATTGTGTTTTACGAAAGATTGCAGAAAATGGCGCAGCTGGCTGTTCCATGTTTAAGGTTTGGCAAAACTGCAGGTGCGTCTGCGGTTGCGGTTTGGATTTCATATTTAAAATCAGAAAATCAGGGAGGCGTTTATGACAACCCTAATTTTGCGACTGTTTATCAAGAATTATCAGGATGTTTCCAATCCGCAGGTGCATGTGCGCTATGGAAAATTGGCCGGACTTGTGGGGATTGCAACCAATTTTCTGCTTTTTCTTTCTAAGCTGTTGATCGGCATCTTTTTTCACAGCGTTTCGATTTTGGCAGATGCAGTCAACAACCTGATGGATTTTGCGTCCTCGATCATTACAATGGTCGGGTTTAAACTTTCCGAAAAGCCTGCCGATGAAGAGCATCCCTTCGGGCATGCGCGAATGGAGTATATTTCCGGGCTGATTATTTCCTTTATCATTGCGATTCTGGGGTTTCAGCTTGCACAGACTTCCATTGAAAAAATCCTTGCGCCTGAAGAAAGTACCTTCGGTCTTTTGACCATTCTGATCCTCATCGGTGCGATTTGCGTAAAGCTGTGGCAGGGGCTTTTTTATCACAAGCTCGGAAAGGCGATTGATTCCCCAACACTGGAGGCTGCAGCAACGGACAGCCGCGGCGATGTTGTTGCAACCGGCGCGGTGCTGCTCGGTACGGTGATCACTGCGCTGACCGGATTTAATCTGGATGGATATATGGGCCTTGCTGTAGCGGTTTATCTGATCGTTTCCGGAATTCGTCTGCTGATTTCCACGGCGGATCCGCTTTTGGGAATGGCGCCGTCACGGGAATTGACGCAAAAAATTACCGAGAAGATTTTAAGTTATGACGGAATTATCGGAATGCACGACCTGATGGTACACAGCTACGGTGCGGGACAGTGCTTTGCCTGTGTGCACTGTGAGGTGCCGGCTTCCGAGGATATTATGGTCAGCCATGATATTGTCGACAATATCGAACACGATTTCAAACGGGAGCTCAATATCCAGCTGGTTATTCATATGGATCCGATCGTTACGGATGACGCGGTGACCAATGCGTTGCGTGAGATGACGAAAGACATTGTGCGCGGAATTTCAGATGCGATTACGGTACATGACTTCCGGGTGGTGAAAGGGCCGACGCATTCCAATTTAATTTTTGATATTGCAGTGCCATTTTCCTATCATTGTGACGAAAACACGCTTGCCGAAGAGATCAGCAAGCGTGTTCAGGCAAAAGACCCGAGTTTGCGTACGGTCATTACAGTGGATCGTGTTCCCGCAAGCGGGGCAATTTGAATTTTAGTTTACAGTTTAAAAGATGCAGTACTGCTGCATGTATTGTTCCATCAGAGGGATGCTCTCGGCGTATTCGGGGCATCCCTTTACGTATTCATAGATGTCCTGCACCGTTACGAGCGGATGCACCCGGATGCCAAATTCGTCCATGACTTCAGAAACGGCAGTTTTGCCTGCCTGTGTTCCGATTTCGCAGCGGTTGACAGAGATGAACAGGTCGGTGACCGTGACATCTGCGGCTGCTTTCAAAACCGGAAGCGTTTCCCGAATTGCCGTTCCGGCGGTGATGACGTCCTCGATGATGATGACGCGGTCGCCGTCCTGCGGTTTGTAACCGATCAGGGTGCCGCCTTCACCATGGTCTTTGATTTCTTTACGGTTGAAGAAATAGGGCTTGTCAATTCGATAATCCTCATAGAGAAATGCGGCTGCGGAAGCGGCGAGCGGGATACCTTTATAAGCCGGGCCAAACATGGCGTCAAATCGGTTGCCGCAGGTTTCCCAAATCAGCGTGGCATAGAATTTGCCGAGTGCGGAGATTTGCGCGCCGGTACGGTAATTTCCGGTGTTAATGAAATAAGGGGAAAGGCGTCCGCTTTTGGTCTGAAAGCTGCCGAAACGCAAAACGCCGGCTTGTACCATGAATTCGATGAATTCGTGTTTTTGCGGTGAGATCATGGGAGTGGCCTCCTTTTACTGTTCTGTGTCTATTATAGAAGTTTTTTAGACAAGGTGCAACCCCATAGTGCAACCCCATAAACCCGGAAGCGATAGGGAGAGCATGGGCTCGGTCAGGTTTCATGGGGTGCGGAGAACAAGTCTGTGTGGAAATCAGTAAACAACTCCCGATGAAAAAACGTCTGTAGGCGCGAAGGCGGCTTCAAAAAATGAATGGCAGAAAGAAAGCAGAGGCGCGGTAGGGCTGACGGCTTCTATAGGGGCAGGGCGGAGCACGCGGGTACGCGGAAACGCGCGTTTTACGCGCCAGGCCGTTCGAAAACGGCCCGCTCGGCGCCGCCCTTCGGGCGGCCGAGGTTTCCGCGTGCCAGCGTGCTCCGCCCGGTCTGCACGTTAAAATTCCGGAGGGATTATGACGAATTTTTATAGCGCCGGAAACTGCTGTTTTTTCGGCTGCAAGAAAAAATTTACAAATTGTTCTTGTTTTCAAACTTCCAATGTATTACAATAAAATTAGCACTTAAAACATTTGAGTGCTAAAACAGTGGAAAAGGAAGGTCGTTTATGGCAGTTAAACAATTTAAAGCAGAGTCGAAACGGTTACTGGATTTGATGATCCATTCCATCTATACCCATCGGGAGATTTTTCTGCGTGAGTTGATTTCGAATGCGAGCGACGCAATTGATAAACTGTACTACAAAACGCTCAGCGACGGAGATACCGGTCTGAGCCGCGATGATTTTTACATTCGGATTGATGTCGACCGGGATGCCCGCAAATTGACCATCACCGACAATGGATGCGGCATGACCAAAACAGATCTCGAAAACAATCTCGGCGTGATCGCCAAAAGCGGTTCCCTCAATTTTAAAAAGGAAATGGACGCCAAAGAGGAAATTGACATCATCGGCCAGTTCGGCGTCGGATTCTATTCGGCGTTTATGGTCAGCGATTGCGTAACGGTCTGCAGCCGTGCATATGGCAGTGACGAAGCCTGGCAGTGGCAGTCTCACGGAACTGCCGGTTATACCGTGGATCCCTGCGAAAAGGAGGGACACGGGACAAAAATCATTCTCGATATCAAAAAGAATACCGAGGAGGAATCGTACGACGAATATCTGGAGCCGTATCGTCTCGCAGAAATTGTCAAAAAGTATTCCGATTATATCCGTTACCCGATCCAGATGGAGATGCAGCATTCCCGGCTGAAAGAAGGCGTTGAACCTAAGGACGCGAAGAGCGAGGACTACGAAACTTATTTTGAGCTGGAAACCCTCAATAGCATGGTGCCGATCTGGAAAAAGAAGAAGAGCGAAGTCAGCGCCGAAGAATACAATCAGTTCTATAAAGAAAAGTTCTACGATTATACCGATCCGCTTCGGGTGATTTACAGCAGTACCGAAGGCGCGGCAACGTACAATGCACTTCTGTTTATCCCGGCAAAAGCGCCGATGGATTTCTATACAAAGGAGTACGAAAAAGGCCTGCAGCTCTATTCCAACGGCGTCATGATTATGGAGCGTTGTCCGGATCTTCTCCCGGATTGCTTCAGCTTTGTGCGCGGTTTGGTCGACTCACAGGATCTTTCTCTCAATATCTCCCGGGAAATGCTGCAGCATGACCGGCAGCTGAAGATTATTGCCTCGCGGCTCGAAAAGAAGATTCAGTCCGAACTGCTCTCCATGCTGGAAAATGACCGCGAAAAATATGAGACATTCTTTAAAAGCTTTGGACTTCAGCTGAAATATGGCGTGTATGCCGATTATGGGATGCACAAGGAGCTTTTGCAGGATCTTTTGCTCTTCTATTCTTCCGAAGAAAAGAAACTGGTGACGCTGAAAGAATATGTCAGCCGGATGAAAGAAGATCAGAAGGATATTTACTATGCATGCGGCGGCAGTATCGCCCGGATTGAACAGCTTCCGCAGACAGAACTGCTGCGGGATAAGGGTTATGAGATGCTCTTCCTGACAGACGATGTCGATGAGTTTGCTTTGCGTATGATGATGAAATATGCGGATAAGGAATTCAAAAACATCTCTTCCGACAAGCTGGATCTCGAAACCGGTGAGGAAAAAGAGCAGGCGAAAAAAGAAGCGGAAGAAAACCGCGGCCTTTTGGATTGCATGAAAGAAGCGCTCAGCGGAAAAGTAAAGGATGTTGTATTGTCTTCCCGCCTGAAAACGCACCCGGTCTGTCTTTCTGCGCAGGGCGCTATTTCCCTGGAAATGGAAAAGGTGCTCAACAGCATGCCGGCGTCGGAACAGAAGGTACATGCAGAACGGGTTCTGGAACTCAATGCGTCCCATCCGGTATTCCGGACGCTGAGTGCGCTCTATGAAACAAATCCGGAAAAGGTCAAAGCGTATGCACAGCTGCTTTACACGCAGGCGCTGCTGATTGAGGGACTGCCGGTGGAGGATCCGGTTGCGTTCTCGAATCAGATTTGCGAACTCATGGCGGAAAAAGGCTGAGGAAAATTTCATGCGCCGTTCTGCGGAGTCTTACTGCTCTGCAGAACGGCGTTTTTTAGAGAAAGGAATGAAAAAATGACGTACCGGAAGCTGACGCTGGAATGGGTGGATGCGCTTTTGGAAATGCGGATTTTGCAGCTTACAGAGGAAGGTGCGGAAAATCCGAAAATGCTGTTGCCGGCGCTTCGGCGCTACTACGAAACACATTTGGCGGACGGAACCTTTGTCTCCTGGGCTGCAGTTTGCGAGGGAAAGCTGGTTGCGGTGAGCGGAATGTCTTTTGTAGAAAAACCGCCCTATGGCGGGAACCCTTCCGGAAAAATCGGGCTGCTATCCGGCATGTATACCCGCAAAGCATACCGCAGACAGGGCCTTGCCAAAACGTTGCTGGATCACGTGATCGAAGAGGCGCGTACGTATGGCTGCGGAACCGTACAGGTTACGGCCTCTGCAATGGGGAGCCTGCTCTATGCGGATTACGGCTTTGAGAAAAGCGAAAAATTTATGCAGATTTTTCTTTAAAAAATGGCAGCTGCTTCGAAAGAGCAGTATCCTGCATGCTGTGGCATCGCAGTAGACGGTTTCAATTTTCTACCATTACATCCGAATGCTGAAAGAGACGCAATCAAAAATAAAAATTAAAAAAAATTCCAATTCGGATATTCTGCGCTTTGACGGGAACACTATCTCTTAGTGCCCGGCTCTACGAATTGCGGACGGGTAACAATCAGGAGGTGTTTGATACGATGTCGAATTTGGAATGTAACGTTTCTACGTGTGCTTATCATGCGAACAATCAGTGCTGCAAACCGGGAATCCATGTTTCCGGCCATCAGGCAAGAACCAGCGAAGATACTTGCTGCGCTTCTTACGCTGAAAGAAACAGCGCTGCAGCCAATAACGCGGTGCAGTATGAGCAGCCGGACCGTTCGTCGGAGATTTCCTGCGATGCGTGCAACTGCAAGTATAATGCAGAAGGACAGTGCAAAGCGGACTGTGTATGCGTTTCCTGCTGCTGCAATGATCCGAAAACAGAAAGCGAAACAGAGTGTTCCACATTCTGCTGCTGCGCAAAATAACAGCTTAAAAAGAAACAAAAGGGCCGGGAACATGCAGAATGTCCCGGTCCTTTTTTCGATTTTGCTGTCTCAAAGTGTAATCTGGAATTTTTTTGCAGTCACTGCAAGCGCTTTGGAGATTGCGGCGCCGATGAAGAAGCAGGTGAGCGCTTCGACCAGTCCGTTGATGCCGACAAACGCCAGAACAAACAGGAACGGATTATAGACGCCGAGCTGTTGCATATATCCCTGGATCAAATCGGTTTGCCCAAAAAAGAAAAGCAGCGCACTCATAAAGAACAGCGTGTTCAAAAGCGGGCAGGCAAGGCAGGCCAGCGTGTAACGGAGCCATTTGGTGCGGTCAATTTTTTGGATCGCGACAAAAATAAGTCCCGCCAGCAGACCGCAGAGGATACGCGGTACGATGCAAGTGACAGCCGTAAACCCTGGATTAATGGCATACAGCGCAATGCCGAGTGTACTGGGTTTTAAGAATCCCAAACACTGCAGAAAGCTGAAAATGCCGTAGATGCCGCCCAAAATTGCACCGCCGGATGGCCCAAGCAACACGGCTCCTACAGAGATCGGAACCATTGCGAGAGAAATTTCGAGCCCCAGTGTTTGCAGAGGCAGACACGTCACCAACAGGATGATCGCAGTCAGCATGGCGAGCAGGGTCAGGCGCAGGATGTTTGTCTTTTTGGATTTCATGGTATTCCTCCTTGCTGTTGCTCCCAAGAGGGATGCAGCGCAAAATAATGATTTAAAAACAGGAATTTCCTGCTTTTATCCAGTGATAGAATGCCCCGATTCGAAAAAGATTTTTCATTTTTTGTTTTTTTCATAGATGATTCGCAGACCATCAAGTAAGAGATGATCGCAAAACAGAAATGCCCGTTTGCAGGCGGGAAGAACTTTTTGGGCATAGCATCCGGTTGCGAGAAGCGTAGCCGGTGCTCCGAGTGTTTCGGTCAGCCGATCGGCCATGCCGTCAATCATGGCGGCTGCACCGTAAAGGAGCCCGGACTGCATCGCCTGAACCGTATTTCGGCCAATCGGAGAATCCGGCATGGTCAAATCAATATGCGGCAGAAGGGCTGTGCGGCTGCAAAGGCCTTCCTGCATCATGCCGACACCTGCGCAGATGCTGACGCCGAGCAGCGTGCCGGTTTGATTCAGAACGCTGATGCTGGTGGCAGTTCCTAGGTCAAAGATCAGGCACGGCATCGGAAATTGCGCAATGGCGGCAACGGCATCGGCAACCAGGTCAGAGCCGAGCTGTGCGGGGTTGTCAATGCGGATGTTAAGCCCGGTTCTAACGCCAGGGCCGAGAATAAGCGGCTGGATGCCGAGCAGTTTGTGAATCGCTTCTGCAATGGGCGCGGTTAGCTCCGGAACCACAGAGCAGATGATGGATCCGCTTAGCAAAGCACGGTTGACGTGGTAAAGATCGAGAATTTGATGGAGGGAAATGGCATACTGATCGGCTGTAAGACGATGATCCGTTACGACATGTGCTGCGTAGGACAGGCTGCAGCCTTCGTAAATGCCGAATGTAATTTGTGAATTTCCAATTTCTACAGCAAGCAGCATGCGGGGTCCCCCTTCTGTGGGTGTTTTCCAAAGTATAGCATGTTTTGAAAAAGCATTCAATATGCAATTTTTGCAAATACAGAAAAGGCTGCAGGGTTGGATTTTTTTGAAAAATGTGGTATACTGTTCCAGCAGAATAGAAGGGTGGCTACGCTTGGCCGCCCGGCTTTTGGAAAGCAGAGTGTTTTCCTGAAAGCTTCCGGCGCGGATCCTGCATCTGCCTTGGCGGATGCAGGCCTGCGCATTCGCGCAGGGGGAAGCCGTCCGCAGGACGGCTTTTCCGCGCCCGGGAACCGGCAAGCGTTCTGCTTTTTCGGGCGGCCCGGCAATCGGCCCGATCGTCGGAAGCGGCAGAAATGATCGGAGGGAAAGGAACGATATTATGAAAATCCGGCTCTTTGCATTTGATTTGGACGGTACTATTTTGCATCATCAGCATGCGCTTTCTCCGCGCAATGCAGAAGCGCTTCGCCGCGCGCATGAGCAGGGGGTTGAAATCGTTCCGGCGACCGGGAGAATGCGCACGTTTCTTCCGCCGTCTATTGCGGAGCTTCCGTTTATCCGATACGTGGTGTCTTCGAACGGCGCCGCGGTTTATGACCGGAAAGAAAAAAAGGTGATCTATGAAAATATGATGCCGTCGTCTCTAGCAGAACACTGCTTTGACTTGGTTGCGCCGTATCATGTCTTTTCGGAAGTCTACGTGAATGGAGAAGCGTATACGGATCGGTTTATGTGGGAACGCCGGGAGACGGAGTTTGGCTATCCGCCCGAACGGGTTGCATTTATGAAAAATAAAACGTACCATATTGTGGATGATTTCCGCACCTTTTTGCGCCGTAAAGATGTGAAGGTGGAAAAATATAATATGCCGTATGTCCCGGAAACTATTTTTGAAGATTTGATGGCATTCCTGGAAAAGCAGGAAGAAATCGTCGTCGCGTGTTCCGGATTTACCAATATCGAACTGAACAACCGCACAACCAGCAAAGCGGATGGTCTGCGCGGACTCGGTGCGGTTTTGGGAATTTCGGCGGAGGAAATGATGACGATTGGTGATAACGGAAATGATGTTTCCATGCTTCGTTACGCCGGGCTTTCCGTGGCCGTTGCCAATGCAAGCGCAGAAGCCAAGGCGGCCGCCAAGGTGTTGACAGACGCTTGTACCGAGGACGGTGTGGCAAAAGCAATTGAAAAATATCTGCTCTAAAAAAGAAAACAAAAAGGCTCTCTTTTAAAAGAGGGCCTTTTCAGCGGAATTATAGCCTTTTTAAGATATCTGCAACCAATTCCTGCTCTCCGGTTACAAGCGCAAGCAGAGCGCGGTACACAAGCTCCGGATCGTTTAGGAATTGTTTGCGGACCAGCTTTGCCTGTGCAAAATCCGGAACATAGAGCGAAAAGGACATCAAATCCATCTCTCCGCCGGAAACATGGCAGGTTACTTTGTAGCCGTTTTTGCTGTGTTCAATTTCGACCTTGTTTTCGCGCTCTCGTTTTGCCGCGGCAAGTAAGTTTACCGCGCAAGCAACTGCGCGGTTGCGTACGGCAGAAGGCAAGGTGGTGTTGAGCTGCTGAGAGATTTCCCGTGTCCGGTCATTTCCGGAAAAAAGATCCGGATTTTCGGGAACAGAATCGATACTGCCCATAGAAGCCAGGCCGGAAATGGCGTCCATAACCTCAAAATAGTTGGCAAATCCGTTTTCTACCATTACGGTGATAATATCGTTTTTGGATAGCGGTGCGCCAGCACCGCAAAGCATGTAACAAATTAAAATCCGGATATCGTTTTTGCTCCGCAGTCCACCCGGTTCAATACCGGCATTAAATGCATCAAAATCCATAGTGTCCGTCTCCTGTCGTGAAAATACGAATGAATCCGCCTGAAACCGGAGAAGCTTCCGTTTTCAAAGCATCCTATTTTTATTTTATCATAATTAGCTCTTTAACAAAAGAGGGGAATATGCTATAATAACCTCGAAGCTGTACGTATGCCGGGCGGCAAAGGCCGCCGCAAAGCTTGTTGCGCGTTGTGATGGAAACCCCGCTTGGTGCTGCAAGCGCGAAAGCAGAACCAAAAGTGCCAAACCGAGAAGCTGCAAAAACTCCCGTAAAAAACAAAAAATGCCTTCTGCGTCTGTAGGCATTTTCACACATCATCTTCTGTTTTTTAGCGGCAGATCGGAAAGAAGAAAAAGAAGCGATCTGCCGGAAAGAATATAGAATATAGAAAAAGGAATGATTATCGGGAGGCATCTTCTGAATCAGAACCGCGTAAAATTTCAAGCATTTTTTCAAAAATCAGCTTTTTTTGTTCCGATGTTGCTGCGCGGTAGCCGCAGATGATTTGTTTTTCATCTTTGGACAGTTCATAAATATGACTGGCATTTGGTAAAATGGAGAGCGGCAAACGAACTGGCTTTTGCGATGCGCCGGAGTCGGATACGGTCGTAACCGGATCCTCGGGTTCCAGAATGTCTAAAATGTCCACATTGAAAATCCTTGCCAACGCGAAGAACGTGTTGATGTCAGGAAAGGTTTTTCCGGTTTCATAATATGCATAAGTGGAGCGGTCAATGTTTAGAATGTTGGAAATCTGCTGCTGCGTATATCCGCAGTTTTCACGCAAAATGCGGAGCCTTTGGCCGACGGTACTCTTTTCAATGGGCATAGAATAGTCTCCTTTTGGAATTTTATCTAAATCAAAAATTTCTGAAAAATGCCGAAAAATAGATTACCTAATATTATAAGTTTTACGGGAACCAATTTCTCGGATCGGTGATTTATATTCACTTTGCCGAAGAGGGTCTTCAGTTTTGTAAATCATTTAAAGAAGGGAATAGAAAATGAGCAAAAGGGAAAATTTGAGGAATGTTGCAATTATTGCCCATGTCGATCACGGAAAGACCACACTGGTGGATCAGCTGCTTCGGCAAAGCGGCGTCTTTCGGGTCAATGAGGCGGTTGCGGAACGTGTCATGGACTCCGGCGATTTGGAACGGGAACGCGGAATTACCATTCTTTCTAAAAACACGGCAGTCAAATATAAGGACATCAAAATCAATATTGTTGATACGCCCGGCCACGCAGATTTCGGCGGAGAAGTGGAACGAATTTTGATGATGGTAGACGGTGTGCTGCTTTTGGTAGACGCGTTTGAAGGCTGTATGCCGCAGACGCGGTTTGTGTTGAAAAAGGCGCTTTCTCTGGGCAAGAAGCCCATCGTTGTGCTCAATAAGATTGACCGTCCGGGCGCGCGTCCGGAAGAGGTTGTGGATGAAGTCCTCGATTTGTTTATTGAGCTTGGTGCAAACGACGACCAGCTGGAATTTCCGGTGGTTTATGCATCCGCGCGGGATGGCTGCGCGTCTCTGACCACGGACGTGGAAGGTAAGGATATGACGGACCTTTTCGAGACGATCATCCGGGAGGTTCCGGCGCCGGAAGGCGATCTTGACGGTCCGGCACAGGTGCTGTTCTCGAATATCGACTATGATGAGTATGTGGGCCGGGTCGGCATCGGCCGCGTAGAGCGCGGAAATATTCGGACCGGAATGAACCTGGTTTTGTGCCGCAGAGACGGAGAGACCAAAAACGTCAAGATTTCCAAGCTGTATCAGTTTGAGGGCCTGAAGCGAATTGAAGCGGAGGAGGCCGGCCTCGGGGATATCATTGCGGTATCCGGAATTGCAGATTTGAATATCGGAGAGACAGCGTGTGATCCTGAATGTGTGGAGCCGCTTCCGTTTATCAAAATTGACGAACCGACCGTTTCCATGATGTTTATGGTCAATAACAGCCCGTTTGCAGGACGCGAAGGCAAGTATGTGACGTCCCGAAACCTGCGGGACCGCCTTTTCAAGGAAGTCGAGACAAACGTTGCCATGCGGGTTGAGGAGACCGATTCCACCGATACCTTTAAGGTATCGGGCCGCGGGGAACTGCACCTTTCGATCTTAATTGAGCAGATGCGCCGGCAGAACTATGAATTCCAGGTTTCCCGTCCGAGCGTCATTTACCGGGAGATCGACGGAAAACGCTGCGAGCCGATCGAATTGCTCATGATTGAGGTGCCGGAGGATTACGTCGGCGCGGTTATGGATAAACTCGGCCGCCGCAAAGCGGAGATGGTGAATATGGGAACGCGTGACGGCGGAATGACGCATCTGGAATTCAAAATTCCTGCGCGCGGTCTGATTGGTTACCGCTCCGAATTTTTGACGGATACCAACGGAAACGGCATTATGAACCATGTTTTCGACAGCTATGAGCCGTATAAGGGGGAAATTCCCCAGCGCAGCCAGGGCTCTCTTGTGGCATTTGAAACCGGAACGACGACCGGCTACGGATTGTTCGGCGCACAGGAACGCGGACGGATGTTTGTCGGACCCGGCGTGGATGTTTACGAAGGCATGATTGTCGGAGTCAGCCCGAAAGCGGAGGACATTACCGTAAACGTCTGCAAGAAAAAACATGTCACGAATACGCGTGCGGCGGGTTCAGACGAGGCGCTGCGCCTGACGCCGCACACAGTGCTGAGCCTGGAGCAATGTCTGGAATTTATTTCGGAAGATGAACTGGTCGAGGTGACGCCGCAAAATGTGCGGATGCGGAAGATGATTCTCTCGCACGAAATGCGGATGAAAAACGCAAGCAAAAAGAAGCAGTAACACAACAAAACTCCCGCACAGACTTTTCTGTGCAGGAGTTTTTCGCAGCCGGATCGGGAGGTATGTATGGAACGCATCGGCAATATGTTTTATCAGGAGCAAAACGGCGTGGGGATGCTCACCTTTGCAGATTGGGAGCGGCTTTCGTTTGTAAATGCTGCATTTTCGACCAGAAAGGGCGGCGTGAGCGAGCGGGAATTTTCCTCGATGAATCTTGCGTTTGGCCGGGGAGATCCGGACGAACATGTGCTGGAAAATTATCGCCGGTTCTGTGCAGCCGCCGGATTTTCCTATGAGATGTTGGTGTCATCCGCGCAGGTGCATGACACCGTGATCCGGCGAGTAGGAAGCGCGAATGCAGGGTGCGGCGTCTGGAATCCGCAGGAAGCTCCCGGAACAGACGGGCTGGTGACGGATGAACCCGGTGTGGTGCTGGTAACGCATTATGCGGACTGTGTTCCGCTTTATTTCGCAGATCCGGAACACCGCTGCATCGGGCTGGCACATGCCGGATGGCGCGGAACGGTTGCCGAGATGGGAAGAAAAATGGTCGAAAAAATGCAGGCGGAATTTGGAACCCGTCCGGAGGCTTTGTATGCAGCGATCGGACCTTCCATCGGGTCGTGCTGTTATGAGGTGGATACGCCGGTTGCGGAGCAGTTTTCCGCGCTGCCGGATGTTCCGGAGGCGGCGATCCTAAATCCGCAGGGCGCAGGAAAATACCGCCTGAATCTCTGGGAGTGCAACCGGAGAATTCTGGAAAATGCCGGCATTCCGGCAAATCAGATTACGGTCGGCGGCGTTTGCACCATGTGCCACAGCGATTTGCTGTTTTCTCACCGCGCGACCGGCGGCGTGCGCGGGGGGCTATCTGCATTTTTGAGCATTCGGGTTTGATGCGGAAGGGGCTGGAGGACAAAATATGAGAGGAAGAATATGGATTGCCGGTCTGCTGGCGCTATTCCTGCTTTTGAGCGGATGTGCTTCCGGAGAAGCACATTCATCCGAAGATGAGGCGATTTCAGCAAGTTCGGATCCTGAAACACCGCAGATCACATCGGCGGCAGATTTGCCGCGCGGAACAGCGCCGACGAAGGCGCTGCTTGCCGCCGCGCAGGCGCAGCCGGAGGGCTTGTGGGGCTATCTTGCACCGGACGGAAGCTGGGCAATCGAGCCGGCCTTTTTGAGCGCTGATTCGTTTTCCGAAGGCCTTGCAGTGGTCGAAACAGAGGGAGAGTATCACGAATCGGTATTCGGCTATATTGATCAAACCGGCAGCTACAGCGGAAATCTGCATCCCTGGTTTACCGGCGCATGGAAATTTTCGGATGGCCTTGCGCGGGTAACGGACAATAGCAGCGATTACTTTTACATCAATCGCAAGGCGGAACTCGCGTTTCCGCAGCGGATTCTGCAAAACGATGCAGGAAATTATTATGAGGCATTTGTCAACGCCTTTAATTTTGCGACGGATTTTTGCGGCGGATATGCGCTGGTCGCAGAAGAAAATCCCTATACCGGCAAGACGCAGTTTGCGGTAATTTCCGATACGGGAGAACTTGTGCTTCAGCTGGATCCTAAGTATTGTGAAGGCGAAATGCATGCCGTGGCAGGCTCTGCGCCGGATGAAAACGGGTACTGTATTGTCGGCGTCGAGAACGGCGGATCCGTGCTGTACGGAGTGCTCAATTTACAGGGCGAGACGGTACTGTCGCTGGAATATGATGAAATTTATCCATTTGCAGAGGGCTGCTTCGCTGCGCGGAAAGCGGGGCTTTGGGGCTTTGTGGATGCGGATGGCCAGACGGTTTTGCCGTTCCAGTTTGAAGGCGCGCGTCCATTTTCGGGAACCGCCGCACCGGTAAAACAAGACGGAAACTGGGGAATTGTTGACCGGGAGGGCAAGTGGCTGCGGGAGCCGGAATTTGCATCCGTTTCAGAAGCGGGATTTTCGGAAGGATTGCTGGCGGTATCCGACGGAGAAGGTTGGGGGTATCTGGATGCACGTGGTATGACGATTGTGCCGCCGGTGCTTGCCGCTGCGGGGGACTTTTCAGAAGGCCTTGCATGGTTTTCGGATGCAAACGGACGCTTCGGATATTTAAACACGCAGGGGGAAGTGGTAATCGAACCCGAGTTTTCTGCGGCGTCGGATTTTTGCAGTGCCGAAATACCGCCGGAAAACAAGGAATGATGTTTGCACTGTTGTCCGGTTTGCAAAACGTGGAGCCGGCGTATGAAATTTGGTGCAAGATGGTGTTTTAGGAAAAGATTCTGGAAGCTTTTTGCACTTTGCGATTTTTGCGGCGGAATTTTCATAAAAACATAAAAATAAGGAACCTCCGGTTGGCGGGCGTTGGCCTGACAATCGGAGGTTTTCTTGGCTGCATTTATATGGGAATCTGTCGGTAAGTGTTACCGGTGCAGCGGAAAAGGTGCAATTTCCGCGTGCAGGTTTAAGCTTTCTGCAGTTCCAGACGTTTGGACAGTTCTGAGAGCGTAATTTCATAGGCGCGCTCTTCGTAAGGATAGGAAACCGGACGGTAGGCCCAGTCCGCGCCGAGCAGACGAGTGCCGATTTGCGTGATCAGATACTGCATAAAATGCGGGTTTCGGACAAGCAGCGGTCCGATCAGGTGCGTGCCGTACACGTTGCCGCAGTGCAGGCCTTCTGCATGAGAGCCGGGTTCATTGCCTTCGCCCATCCGGCACTGGAAAAGCGGACACGCTACGCCGTGCGCTTCGCTGCACTTGTTGATGAATCCGACAAACGGATGCGGAAGAAAGGCACAGTCGGCGATGACGTCTCCGGTGATGCGCTTTTCGCTGGATTCCGTGACGGTAAATGCAAAAAGTCCGAGGCCCGGGATCGTTTCTCCGGAGCCTGTTGTGACGGAAGCGCCGAGCATTTCCCAGGCGTTTCCGGTGAGCAGGAGGATGGTGCCGGTCTGTTCCGCTTTCTGCAGAGCGTCCCGATAGGGGACGAGATGCCGCAGCGCAGCATTGCGCGCGCTTTCGGTACCGGAGCCGAGGTAAATCAGCGCGTACCCGGAAAAGTCAAGTGAATCGCTGAGCGACCGGCGGTCGACAGTGACGGAAAACCCCTGATCCTGCAGGTGCCGGGTCAGAACGCGGATGTTGCCGTTTTCTCCGTAAAGATTCATCAGATCATCATAAAGATATAGAAGTTTGCATTCCATGTTGAGCCCCTCCTGCGTTACTGCACTTGCGTTTTGGCGAGAAATTTTTCCTTGTCTGAGAAACAGGTGATTGCATAAATGTATCCGACGGCTTCCGCTTTCAGATATTCTGCGGCATCGTCGATGCTCTCAAAAACCTGAATTCGTTCTTCGGGAATTCCGCAGTAGGAGAACCGCACCGCCAGATCGTTGCAGTAGGTTCCGGCGAGCACAATCTTTGCGGCACGCGGGTCCGCGAGCCGCTCAAAATCGATATCCCAGATCCAGGAAGTCTCGCTGGTGAAATATTTCCGGCTGACCGCATCGATGATGAACAGCGCTGTAAACGGGTTCGGATCCTGCAGCGCGACGCGGATAGACTGATCATAGGAGACGGAGTTTTCGTGTTTGGAGGTCAAAAGCGTGCCCGCACGTTCCCCCAGGCGGAAGGAAAGCACGCGGCCGCTCTTCATCGCGTATCCCGAGAGCGCGGAGACAATCTGCGGATGCGGAATCGAAAGCTTGTCCGCGACAGCAAAGGCCGCGAGGGTATTATAAAAATGATAGATGCTGGAGAATGCAACCGGGATGCGGTTTTCTTCATTGATAACCAGCCAGCCCTCTTCAAGGCTTGCGTCGGTTACGGTATAGGCAGGCGTCATGCGGTGGTAGCCGCACTGTGTGCAGTGATAGCTGCCGATGTGATTGTAGTGATAATAGTCATATTCCATCCGGCCTTTGCAGAGCGGGCAGTATTTGCCGTCATCATAAATGCTGGTGTTCTCGGTTTCGGAGAACGGCATACGCGCGACGCCGAAATAGGTGACGTTTTCCCGTTGCCAGCCAAAACAGGAGACAAGCGGGTCGTCGGCGTTGAGCAGAAGATGGGAACGGTCGTGAATACTTTCCTCGATAATATGATAAATCCATTCCGGATGGCCGTTTCGCGTCATCTGGTCGCGGTAGAGGTTGGTAATCACATAGAGCGACGGTGTAAAGTAGCGGAAGGTATGCCGCGCAAACCGTTCATCGGTTTCAAGCAGGATAATCTCACTGCGGACCTTTCCGGAGAGCGTGCAGTCATCCAGCAGAAATGTGGTCACGCCTTCAATTTGGTTGGAGCCTTCCCGGTTCCAGGCAACGCGCTTTCCGCAGGCGGAGAGCGTGTGGGCGATCATTTCCACGGTGGAGGTTTTTCCGTTGCTTCCGGTAACCGCAATGATGTGCTCCGGCAGGCGGATCGAGCGGAGAATGTCCGGCTGCAGTTTCAGCGCGATTTGTCCGGGCATGCTGCTGCCGCGTCCAACGGCTTTTCCGACAAGCCGGACCGCCTTGCAGACGAGAATGGTAAAAAAGGTTCTGATACGCTTTAACATGTGGAGGTCTCCTTATTCTGGATGGCGTTTTGTTTTTGCGTTTTTTATTATACCGCTTTTTTCCTTCGGTGCATAGAGAAGGCGGACGGAAAAATGAAATTTTTCTTTATAAAAACGGGAGAACGGTTTGGCGCGGAATCGTCAGGAGAGAGGGAATGAGACCCACGAAAAAACGGCAACCGGACGCAATTTTCGGGCAGCTTCCAATTTGACGGAAAAACATGATTTTTTTATTGACAAACCCGGGGAAACAAGCTATAATATTTCACAGCGCTTCTCTGTAAGCGTATGCTTTTGTGTGCAGGTGCTGGAAGATGAAATTGGATTTAAAACCGTTCTTTTCCAATGAAACCGAAGAAACCCTGTCGTTTTGCGATACGGTCGATTTCACGGACGTGGAATGGAATGGGGTGCATCCGTTTGTCTCCCCGGTGCAGATCAAAGGAACGGTCTCGGCCTGTGCAGGAGCGGCGGCGCTGACAGCAGAAGTTTCGTATGACTTTTCCATGCCGTGTGATCGGTGTGCGGAGATGACGCTGGAGCATCGGAAAGAGACCTTTTCTCATCGGCTTCTTCTTTCAGAAGAGGAAGGGGAAGATGATCTCTATATCCGGGTGACCAGCCCAGAGCTGGATGTAAGCGAGCTGGTCCGGGAAGATTTGCTGCTTGCGCTCCCGACGCGGCATCTTTGTAAGCCCGATTGCAAGGGCCTTTGTCCGGTTTGCGGGCGGAACCTCAACCGGGGTAGCTGCAACTGCCGGAAAAAAGTAGTAGACCCGAGGCTGGAAGTCCTCAAAAATTGGATAGACCGTGAATAAATATAAGGAGGTGCTGAAATGGCGGTACCAAAAAGAAAGCAGTCAAGCGCAAGGCAGAATAAGAGGCGTTCGAATGTTTGGAAGCTGAAAGCTCCGGCGCTCGTAACATGCCCCAAATGCGGTGAGCTGAAAGCGCCCCACAAGGTTTGCCTGAATTGCGGTTCCTATAATGGGAAGGAAGTCCTTAAGAAAGAAGCATAAGTGCTTTTTTGAGGATTGCTGCGGCAAATGAATACTTGCACAAGAGGAGAATTCTTCAGGCCAGTGCGGCCTTCAGAATATCGGGTGGTAGACCCCGGTGTTCTGACTTTGCGTACGCGTTGTTGCGTTGCAGAGGAAGAATTTTTTGTGCGTTATGGGATGTTTTTTAAAAATCTCCGGCAAAACAACAGGGAGGAGGGAGTCGTCGGATGGCGGTAAAAATTCAGTCGATTGATCCGGGTAGTCATGCCGAAATTTTAGGAATTCAGCCCGGTGAGACGCTTCTCTCCATCAATGAACACGAAATTTATGATGTGCTCGACTACCGGTTTTATGAGACCAATTCTCATTTGACCCTGTCGGTCGAAGACACGCAAGGCGCTGTGCGGACGCTGCATCTGCGTAAAGGGCAGTATGAATCGATCGGGCTTGAATTTGCAACCTATCTGATGGATCAGCAGCATTCCTGCCGGAACAAGTGCGTGTTCTGTTTTATCGACCAGCTTCCGCCCGGCATGCGGGAGTCGCTCTATTTTAAAGACGATGACGCGCGCCTTTCCTTTTTGTTTGGAAACTATATTACGCTGACCAATTTGAGTGAGCGCGATATCAACCGGATAATTGAGATGCACATCAGCCCGGTGAACGTTTCCGTTCACACAACAGATCCCGAATTGCGCTGCAAAATGATGGGAAACCGTTTTGCAGGAAAATCACTTGCAGCGCTTTGGCGTTTTGCGGAGCACGGCATCCGGCTCAACTGCCAGATTGTGCTTTGTCCGGGACTCAATGACGGTGAGGCGCTTTCGCGGACGCTGCACGATCTTGTCGGTCTCGGAGCGTCTCTTGAGAGCATCGCGTGTGTGCCGGTTGGCGTTACGCGTTACCGCGAGGGACTGTATCCGCTCCAAACCTTCGATCGGGAAAGCGCGCGGAATGCGCTGGATATCATGGAACAGTTCGGCGAGGCGTGCATCCGGCTGCGCGGTGCGCGGACGGTCTATGCCTCGGACGAATTTTATCTACTGGCGGAACGCCCGATTCCGGATCCGGAATACTATGAGGATTTTCCGCAGATTGAAAACGGCGTCGGCATGTTTGCCAGCATGCAGGAGGAGTTTTCGTTTGCACTCGAGGATCTGGAAGGCCTGCAGCCGCTTTCAAAACCGCGGTTTGTGACGGTGATTACAGGGGAAGCGGCGGCAGATTTTATCCGCGGCCTGCTTGACGAAGCGGTAAAACGATGCGATAATCTAACATATCAGCTTCTGGTTGTGCAGAACGATTTTTTTGGCGGGACAGTCAATGTTTCGGGTTTGTTGACAGGCGGGGACATGATTCGTGCCGCAAAGGGGAAAACGCTCGGAGACGAGTTGCTGATTCCGGGTTCGACACTGCGCAGCGAGGGAGATCTGTTTCTGGATGGCGTCTCGCTTGCACAGATGCAGGAGACGCTCGGCGTTCCGGTGACGCCGGTACAAAATGACGGCGGAAAGCTGCTTTCCGCTTTGATTGGGAAGGAATTATCAACATCATGGCAAAACCAGTAGTAGCGATTGTCGGAAGACCGAATGTCGGAAAGTCGGCGCTCTTTAATAAGCTGATCGGAGAACGGCTCTCGATTGTCGAGGACACGCCGGGTGTAACGCGCGACCGGATTTACGGGGAATGCGAATGGAAAAACCGGGTGTTTTCGCTGGTAGATACGGGCGGAATTGAGCCGGATTCCAAGGATATCATCCTTTCGCAGATGCGGTTTCAGGCGCAGCTTGCCATCGATACGGCAGATGTGATTATCCTGGTGGTTGACGTGCGCACGGGACTTGTGGCAACAGACAGCGATGTTGCCGCGATGCTTCTGAAGAGCGGACGGCCGATTGTGCTGTGCGTCAATAAATGCGATTCGGTCGGCGAAGTGCCGCCGGATTTTTATGAGTTTTACAATTTGGGTCTGGGGGATCCGATTGCGGTTTCTTCCGTACACGGACACGGAACCGGCGACCTGCTGGATGCGGTTTTGGAGAATCTGCCTGCGGAGGAAGCGATAGAAGAAGACGAGAATTCCATTAAGGTTGCGGTAATCGGAAAGCCGAATACCGGAAAATCTTCTTTGGTCAACCGGGTTTCCGGAGAAACCCGCTGTATTGTTTCGAATATTGCCGGCACCACGCGCGATGCGATCGACACGGTTGTCGAGAACAGCCGGGGCCGATTTACCCTTATCGATACCGCTGGTCTGCGCCGGCGCAGCAAAGTCGAGGATGTCGTAGAAAAATACAGCATTCTGCGCGCCAAAATGGCGATTGACCGTGCCGATGTCTGTGTCATTATGATCGACGCGGAGACCGGGTTTACAGAACAGGATTCTAAAGTGGCGGGTCTTGCGCACGAGGCAGGAAAAGGCTGCGTCATTGCGGTGAATAAATGGGATGCCATCGAAAAGGACGGCAACACCATGAATGAATTCCGCAAGAAGCTTGAAAATGATTTTTCCTTCATGCCCTATGCGCCGATGGTCTTTATTTCTGCAAAGACCGGGCAGCGAATTGACCGGCTGTTTGAGCTGATTTGTCTCGCGGCCAACAATAATGCGATGCGGATCACGACCGGGACACTCAACGATGTGCTGGCGCATGCGACTGCGCGTCTGCAGCCGCCGACCGATAAGGGCAAGCGCCTGAAAATTTATTATATGACGCAGGCGTCGGTAAAGCCGCCGACATTTGTGTTCTTCGTCAATTCTGAAGAGCTGTTCCATTTTTCCTATCAGCGTTATCTGGAAAACCGGATCCGTGAGACTTTTGGGCTCGAGGGAACGCCGATACGCTTTATCATCCGGGAACGCGAAAAGAATTAAGGGGGCGTCGGCTTGCATTATACCTTTCAGTCTACGGTACTGCCGGGAATCATTACGGCGATTGCGGCATATCTTTTGGGAAGTATCAGTTTTTCCATTATTTTCACGCGCCTTTACGCCGGTCATGCGGATATTCGGGACATGGGCAGCGGAAATGCGGGTGCAACCAATGTCATGCGTTCAGTTGGAAAACGTCCGGCGATCCTGACCTTTCTCTGTGATTTTTTAAAATGCGCAATTTCGATTGCGATCGGCCGGGAAGTTTTCTGCTATTTCGGCGCACTTTCCGGATTCGTGGAGACCGATTTGGCGCTGCTTTCCTGGTACGGTTCGTATGTTGCGGGAATTTCGTGCCTGATCGGCCATATCTATCCGGTGTATTACGGTTTTCGCGGCGGAAAAGGCGTTGTGACCTGTGCGGCGATGGTGGCGCTGATCGACTGGCGCGCGTTCGTGATTGAAATTCTGATTTTCATCGTGCTGTTTGCCAAAACACGGATGGTGTCGGTGGGGTCAATCGTCGCGCTTTCGCTGCATCCGGTTGTGACGTTTTTGGTGACGTTTTTCCTGGATTATAAGACCGGCATGATCTCCAAATGGGGAGAGCGTCCGGGAATTGCCTATGTGGTGGCTTCGACGGTATTTGCACTGATCATTGCCTCGCTGACGGTAATCAAACATTTGCCCAATATCAAACGGATTTTAAACGGGACAGAAAGCCAGCTGCTTTTCTAGCCCGCACAGCCGCGCGGGAGTTTTGTGATTCCGCGCGGTTGTTTTTTCCGGAGACAAACGGTGTGATGTGAAATCGCAGTGCGCTGTGCGGTTTGCCGCCGGGAAAAAGAGAGAACCGGATTTTTTGGAAAGTCTTGTGTTTTGAGAAGCTCCTGATGAATTCCGGATTCGCAGACGGCTGGATTCAATTTGCGCTGTGCGAATCAAATCTAATTTAGAAAGAAGGATCTGCGATGAAAAAGCGGGCGTTGGCGCTCGGCGGCGGAGGCGCGCGCGGCGCCTATGAAATCGGCGTCTGGAGAGCGCTGCGAGAGATGGGGGAAGATTCTTTTTCCATCCTTACCGGTACCAGCGTCGGCGCGCTCAACGGTGCGGTGATTGCGCAGGGAGATTATGAGAACGCGGTGCGGTTTTGGGAGGCGGTTTCCACCAAAAAGGTTCTGCGGGTTGAGTTGGAAGACGATCCGGAGCTTTCGGAGCGTTCTTTTGCGGTGCTGCAAACCTTTACGCGGGAAATCCTCCGAAACCGCGGCGCAGATACAGCACCGCTGCGTGAGATGCTCGCGGCCTGCATTCAGGAGGATCGGGTTCGTGCATCCCATGCGTCGTTCGGCCTGGTTACCGTTTCGCTGCCGGACGGAAAAGAACACTGCCTGTTTTTGGATGCCATTCCGCAGGGCAAACTTCTCGATTATCTGATGGCCTCTTCGGCCTTCTTTCCGGCGATGCAGGCGCAGGAAATCGATGGAAAAACCTATGTGGACGGCGGATACTTTGACAATGTGCCGATTGCAATGGCGGTTGACCGCGGCGCAGAAGAGGTTATTGCAGTGGATCTTCAGGCGCCGGGTCTGCACCGCGGCACAGTGAAAAAAGAGGTTCCGGTCCTCCGGATTGCCTGCGCCTGGGATCTCGGGCCGGTGCTTTTGTTTGAACACAGCTATATTACGCGAAATATGCAGCTGGGATATCTCGATACGCTTCGGGCGTTTGGCCGGTATGAGGGTGTGCTCTATGCGCTGCAAACCGGTGCGGCGCAGGACTATGCAGACGCCTGCCGGAATCGGATTTTTTCGCTGTACCAGACGCTTCGCCCGGAGACGGCGCTTCGGATTGGCAAAAACATGGAACCGCTGAAATGGCGGGTGCTGCGGGCGCTGCGGACGCAGCCCTGGGGAGAGAAAACGCCGCTTTCCATCAGCTGGATGGAAAATGCGGGCCGTATTTTCGGGGTATCGCCGCTGCGAAGCTATACGGCGCGGGAATTTTACACAGAAGTGAAATCGCTTTACCGGAAGCAGCCGGCGATCCTCTTTTCGGAGCTGGAAATCCGCGCGCGTGCGAGCAAGCACACGGCGGGCCTTGCGCAGGAATTCTTAAAAACAACGGACCGGCGTGCCATTGCAAGCGCCTTTTATGAGCAGATTTCGCTTGCGCTGCACGACGAGGCGGAACGCAAACGCCTTTGGGGCGCGGCGTTGTTGTTCCCCGCAGAGGCCGCTGCTGCGGTATATCTTGCCTGTTCGTATGAATTCTTGTGATTGATACGAAACGTAGAAGATAAGGGAAGCCCGATAAACGCCGTAAGCGTGTCAGAACCGAACGTTCCGGTTTGACAAGAGCCTTTTCGGCTGCACGGAATGCGCGGAGATGTCCGATTTTTATAAAAATGGGTTGTATGAAAGAGCAGGAATCTGCCCAGAATCGAATCGGACGTTTTGAAAGAGAAAAGTTTCGATAGCAGAATGTTAGCGCAGTTTGCCGGGCAGCACAGAAACGTCGGGCAGCCATAAGAACCTTGACGGGCACTTGAAAACGTGCTATGGTATGTTCCGGTTTCTTCCCGATGAACATTGGCGAGGCGGGAAAATTCAAAAAAAGGACAGGAGGACTCCCATGAAGAAAATGGAAGGCAAAGTTGTGCTCATCACAGGCGGGGCACGCGGAATCGGTTACGGAATCGCAAAGGCGTTTGCAAAAGAAGGCGCAAACCTTGTCATTACCGGCCGGACAGCCAGCACGCTGATCGAGGCACAGGAAAACCTGGAAGCGGATTATGGCATTGAGGCGTTGTTTGTCGTTGCAGACGGCAGCGATGAAGCCGCCGTCAAGAATGTTGTCGAAAAAGCCATTGCACGGTTTGGACATCTGGACTGCCTGATTAACAACGCGCAGGTCAGCAAATCCGGTACGATGCTGGTCGATCACAGCAAAGAAGATTTTGACCTTGCGGTCTATTCCGGTTTGTACGCGACGTTCTTTTATATGCGAGAATGCTTCCCGTATCTCAAGGAGAGCAAGGGCAGCGTCATCAATTTTGCCTCCGGCGCCGGCTTGTTCGGCAGAGTGGGGCAGTCCTCCTATGCTGCAGCAAAGGAAGGCATCCGCGGAATGTCGCGTGTAGCGGCTGCGGAGTGGGGCGAGTTTGGAATTAACGTCAATGTGGTTTGCCCGCTTGCCATGACGCCGGGTCTGGAAAAATGGAAGGAAGAATATCCGGATCTGTATGAAAAAACCATCCAGGGCATTCCGCTCAAGCATTTTGCGGATCCGGAAAAGGATATCGGCCGCGTGTGCGTGTTCCTGGCATCCGATGATGCAAGCTATGTGACAGGCGAGACCATCACGCTGCAGGGCGGCAGCGGTCTGCGTCCGTAACGTTCCCAAAACCACAAAACCGGCATTCCCCACGCTTTTCGGGATGCCGGTTTTGGTTTTAAATGGGCCGCCCCGCACGCAGGGACGTGCGTGGAAATCGGAATGGTTTGAAGAACGTGCGGCGTACGGGAAAACGCGCGATACAGAGCGCCGGGCAACGGAAAAGCGGCGTTTTTACAGGGGACAGACGAAGCTTGCCAAAATGCTGTGTTCTGCAGCAGCGCGGCTGTTATGGAGACGAGCAGGCTGCGGATAGCAGAAGTGCGCGGCCAATCCGGAATCTGCAAAATCGGAGAAAACAAAAAACCGAGCGAATACTCGCTCGGCTCTGTGCATCCAAATTGAATTGTTCTGTTTTTGAGAAAAGATCTCGCAAAGAACGCCTCAGACAGCGCGCGTAACCTTACCGGAACGCAGGCAGCGGGTGCAGGCGTAAATACGCTTGGGGGATCCGTTGACAATCGCCTTGACTCTCTTTACGTTGGGCTTCCACATCCGGTTGGAACGTCTGTGCGAGTGGGAAACCTTGATGCCAAAGGTGACTCCTTTTCCGCAGATATCACATTTTGCCATGTCTGCACCTCCTTTAAAGACCAATTTTAATCGCAACGATAGTATTCTACCAGATTCACCGGCTAAATGCAAGTGTTTTTTGCGTTTTTTCTCTTGAGATGCGTTAAAAATGCGGAATGCTTGTTTTTTTCGCATAAATGGGGTATAATGACCCAATATAAAGGAGCGTGAATTTATGCTGTTTGATACCTTGCGAACGATATTCAGCGGCGGAACGGTCGATCTTGCAAGCATTGTGATGCAGATTTTGGCCGTCCTTTTTGTGATCTTCTGTATTCTTCCGGTTCATGAATATGCGCACGGGAAGGTTGCGCTGAAGCTCGGCGATCCGACTGCCAAAAATATGGGACGTCTGACGCTCAATCCGCTTGCGAGTATCGATCCGATGGGTGCGCTGTTTATTTTGCTGTTCGGCTTCGGATGGGCAAAACCCGTGATGGTCGATCCGCGTTATTTTAAAAAACCCAAGCGCGATATGGCGCTCGTGTCGCTTGCCGGGCCGGTTTCGAACCTCCTGGCGGCGCTGGCCGGCGCATTTGTTTATAATCTGATTCTGGTAATCTTTAAATCGGTTCCGCTGTTTATCGGGATATTCTTCATGTATTATATCGTGATCAATGTGTCCCTGGCGGTCTTTAACCTGATTCCGATTCCGCCGCTGGACGGCTCCAAAATTTTGGCGGCGTTTCTGCCGGATCGTGTGCTGTATAAGTTTTATCGCTATCAGAATGTTTTTATGATGGTGCTGATGCTGCTCCTGTTTTCGGGAATCCTCGACTATCCGCTGAGCATTTTCGATTCGGCGGTGCAGACGGGCGTCATGTGGCTTGCCAGTCTGCCGTTTCGGCTCTTCGGTCTCTTTTGATGCACATGGAGAAGCTTTCTTATAAACTCGAAACCTTTGAGGGGCCGCTTGACCTGCTCCTCTATCTGATTTCCAAACATAAGCTGAATATTTACGAGATCCGGATTGCGGGTCTTTTGGATCAGTATCTCGAGCAGATGGAGCGCATGCAGGAGGAAGAACTGGAGATTTCCAGCGAGTTCCTCGAGATGGCGGCAAGGCTTGTGCATATTAAGACCGTTTCGCTGCTTCCAAAACATGAAGAAGCGGAAGCGCTCACGCGGGAACTGACCGGACAGCTCATTGAATACCAGACGCTCAAAGAGGTTGCCGCCGGAATGGCCGAACAATTTTCGTTTGACCGGTTTATCCGGCAGCCGCTTTCGCTGCCTGCGGATCTGACATACCGCAGAACGCATACGCGGGAAGAACTTTACGAGGCGTATCAGAACGCGGTCGGCCGCGGAAAACGCCTGAAAGCGCTCCCGGACGAATCGTCGTTCTCCGGAATTGTTCCGAATCGGCGCAGTTATGTCTCTGTAACCTCAAGAATTGTGCACGTGCTGCGGCGGCTGTGGGACGGCGCGGAGGTGCGGTATCTGAGTCTCTTTGGAAATGTCCAAAACAAATCCGGAATTGTGGCGACCTTTCTTGCGCTCCTGGAGCTGATTCACGGAAAACGGGTTTCGTTAAGCGGAGAAGGAACAGAATTGACGGTAAAATTGGAAAACGGCGGTGGAAAACATTGGAAATCAAGAAAGCACAGGGTGCAATAGAGGCAGTTTTGTTTGCCTCCGGGGATCCGGTTCCGCTGGAAAAGCTGGCACAGGCGCTGGAACTTGACCTCGGAACGACAGAAAAGCTTTTGCGTGTGCTCGAAGAGCGATACAACACGCCGGAAAGCGGCATCCAAATTGTCCGCCTTGAGGACGGCGTGCAGATGTGCTCGAATCCCGAATTTGCGGCGGAAATCCGGCGGGTTATGGAAATCCGGCGCAATACGCCGCTGTCTCCGGCCGCAATGGAAGTCCTCGCGGTGGTTGCCTATAATCAGCCGGTCACCAAGGCCTTTATCGAACAGGTCCGCGGTGTGGACTGTTCCGGTGTTGTGAGCAGTCTGGTTGCCAAAAACTTGATCGAAGAGCGCGGGCGGCTGGAATTGCCGGGACGTCCGCTTTTATACGGGACAACGCAGGATTTCCTGCGCTGCATGCAGATTTCTTCTCTCTCGGAATTGCCGCCGGTGCCGGGTCGTGAAGAACCGGACAAGCCGGAAGCGTTGCCGGAGCCATCGGATACATCATCGGATGCATAGCCAAAAAGCAGGAGGGAGGACAGCCGGATGACCGCACTTTTTATCATCCTTGGAATCCTCGCACTGTTTGTGCTGCTTCTGCTTTGCCCGATTACCGCAAAACTATCTTATGAGGAAGAATTTTCGGCGGCGATTTCGTATTTGTTTTTCAGAATCCGGATTCCGGCGCCGGAAAAGCCGGAGAAGCCGAAAAAGTCCTCTAAAAAGAACCAGAAAACGAAACAGCCTTCCGAAAAGAAAAAGGAAACAGCGTCGAAGGAAACCCTGAAAAAATACCAGGAACTTCTCAAAAAACGCGGGCTTTCCGGGTTGCTCTCGTTACTCTCGGAGGTTACGGACGCCCTGAAGAAGGCCGGCAGGAAGTTTCGGCATCTGCGGGTCCGGCTGTTTTCCTTCCAGATTGCGGTGGTCGGAGGCGACGCCGCGGATACGGCCATCCTTTACGGCAAAACCTGCGCGGTAGTATACCCGGCGGTTGCGGCCATTCTGCATGTTTGCCGGTATCGGACGTATCATGTTGAAGTGCAGCCGGATTTCACCGGAGAAAAAACACGGATTGACGCGCAGATCGTGCTGCAGATTTCTGCACTTTATGTTGTTTCTGCTGCGTTGGGCCTTGCGCTCGACGCGCTGAAGATATTCCTCAAGCTGAAACAGGAGGACGCAAAACCTGCGTCTCACAAGACGAAAGACTCATCACAGGAAGGCGGTGTTTTGAAATGAGCGAACATCCCATCGAAGGCATGATGGATAATACGCTGGACAAAATCAAACAAATGGCGGATTCCAATACCGTGGTCGGAGAGCCGATTACCACACCGGACGGAACGGTGATTATCCCGATTTCCAAGGTCAGCTACGGGTTCGCTTCGGGCGGATCCGATCTGCCTGCTAAACAGACACAAAAGGATCTTTTTGGCGGCGGCGCCGGTGCAGGCGTCACGATTACGCCGGTTGCATTTTTGACGGTCTCTAACGGCAATACCAAACTGCTGCAGGTGGATCCATTCCACTCGTCTTTGGATCGGGTGATCGGGATGGTTCCGGATCTGCTGGATCGGGTGAAGTCCTTCCTCGATAAAAATAAAGAGGAAACGGCCGAGGACGCTGCTGTTCAGGTGGAAAAATCCGAGCTGGTTTCAGAAGAGACAGCGGCAGAATAACGCATAAAGAAAGATGTTCCCCGCATAGGATTCCTCTGTATGGGGGGATGCATCATGAAAAAACGGATGATGGGCATCGCTGTGGGCGTGTGGCTGACGGCGGCTGTGTTCTGTGCACCGCAGGTGCAGGCGGAACCTTTGCCGCTGCCATCGGTCAGTGCGTCCGCAGCGGTTTTGCTGCGTGCAGATACCGGAAGCGTCCTGTATGCACACGATGCCGAAACCGAACGCCCGATGGCGAGCACGACAAAAATCATGACGGCGCTTCTGACGCTGGAGGCGGCAGAGCAGGACGACAGGGTCATTACAGTGACAGACGAGATGGTGCGTGTGGAGGGCTCCTCTATGGGGCTGCAAGCAGAAAATGCGCTTCCGCTTTCCAGCCTTGCCAAAGGAATGCTGCTGGCTTCCGGAAACGACGCTGCCAATGCGGCGGCAATTGCGATCGGCGGAAACACGGAAGCTTTTGTGGAGCAGATGAATGCGCGTGCGCAGGAACTCCATATGATGCACACGCATTTTGTGACGCCGTCCGGACTGGATGCGGAGGGGCATGTTTCGACAGCGCTGGACATGGCCAAACTCGGTGCGGCAGCGCTGGAAAATGAAGCGTTTGCCGGAATTGTCCGGGAAAAGCAGCTGGCAGTCCCCTTTGTAAAGCCGGAGCAAACGATTTCTTACAGAAATCACAATAAACTGCTGCGGCTGTATCCGGATTGTATCGGGATCAAAACCGGCTTTACCAAAAAGGCAGGGCGATGCCTGGTAAGCGCTGCAGAGCGAGACGGCGTGCGGCTTGTAGCGGTGACGCTCAACGCGCCGGATGACTGGAACGATCATATCCGGCTCTTTGAATACGGATTCTCACTGCTTTCAGAACAGACGCTGCCCGGCGTTTCGGTGCAGGCGGATGTTGTCGGCGGGACAGCGCCGGCCGTGCCGCTCTCTTCTAAAGCGGTGCGCGTTTTTCTGACAGCAGAGGAATCGGAAGATGTGGAGACAGAGATTCTGTGTCCGCCGTTTTTATATGCGCCGGTCTCCCGGGGGGATGCGGTCGGTACGGTTCGGTATCGGGTAGGAGACGCCGTTTTGTCGGAAACGCCGCTTTGTGCAGCGGAAAGTGTCCCTTACGCACAGGCGCCGCCAAAATCCTGGTGGGAAACCGCCTGGGACGCTATTTCCGGATTTTTCGGAACCTAGCAGTTCTATGCTGCAGCACGCGGACGGTGTTCTGCCGGATTTGGCTTTGAAAATAGGATCGCGACGGTTTGGCGGCAGATACTCCGGAATTTTCAGATTGCGAATTTCAGATTGCAATGAAAAATAGGCGGTAAATGCCTTTTTTACTTTTTAAAAATAAAAATAAAATCCGTGCCCGCGAGGTGCGCGGAAAATGGTTTTGTAAAAAACGGTGAGGAGAAACAGAATGGAAAAAGTCAGAATTCAAAAATGGCTTGCGGAATGCGGCGTGGATTCGCGGCGCGGTGCAGAAAAGCTGGTTGCCGCAGGAATGGTGAAAATCAACGGTGAGACGGCGCAGATCGGGCAGTCGATCGATCCGAAAAAGGACCGCGTGACCGTAGACGGCAGAGCGGTGCAGCGCGCTTCGCGACAGGTGTATTTGATGCTGCACAAGCCGCGGGGATACATCACCACCATGCATGACGAGATGGACCGGAAGTGTGTGGCGGAGCTGGTTTCAGAGGTGCCGGAGCGAATTTATCCGGTCGGACGTCTGGACCGGGAGTCAGAAGGGCTTCTCCTGATGACCAATGACGGCGCGTTCGCCAATCGAATGACGCACCCGTCCAAACACGTGCCGAAAACATACCGCGTTACGGTGCGTCCCGGAATTACGGAAGAACAGATTGCGGCCATGACGATGGGAATGGAAATCGACGGCTATCAGACGGCTCCGGCGCAGGTTCGTGTGCTGGAAGAACAGCCGGGTCGGGCCGTTGTGCAGATTGTGCTGCATGAGGGCCGAAACCGGCAGATCCGCAATATGTGTGAGAAGCTGGGTCTTGAGGTTGCGCGCCTGAAGCGCACAGCGGTCGGCCAGCTTCGGCTCGGAATGCTGCAGCCGGGTCAGTGGCGGGAGCTCACCCGCGAGGAAGTGCGGATGCTGCAGGGAAAAGAGAAAACGCCGGAGGAAGCACCGAAAAAGCGCAGAACACCGCCGCGCAGCCGTATGGCCGGAAAAAAGCGGGGATAATGCAAAACAGGGAGGAAAGCGAAATGGAAGCGGTATTGGAGGCCGTCATTGCGGCTGCAAAAGCTTGCGGAGAACGGATGCTGCAGGCGAAAAAAATCGAATCGTCGGTTTCTGAAAAAGAGGGAAACGGCAATTTTGTGACGAAATATGACGAAGAAAATCAGGCCTATTTGCGCAAAGAACTTCTGCGGATTTGTCCGGGCGCGCGCTTTATCGGCGAAGAGGATGCAAAGCGGGAAGATCCGGGAGTCGGCGAGGCGTTTGTGGTCGATCCGATTGACGGAACGCTCAATTTTATCCGGCACTACGGGCGCAGCGCGGTGTCGATTGCCCTCTTGCAAAACGGCGAACCGGTTCTCGGCGTGGTGCATGATCCGTATCTTGCAGAGACCTTTTCGGCGATTCTGGGGAAGGGTGCAACGTGCAACGGAAACCCGATCCGGGTTTCCAGCCGTCCGCTCTGCAAGGGAGTCGCCGGCGTCGGAACGGCGCCGTATTATCCGGAACTCTCGGCTGTCACGGTGCAGATGGTCGGTACGCTCTTTCAAAATGCGCTCGACATCCGCCGAAGCGGGTCTGCGGCGCTGGATTTGTGCGACGCTGCCTGCGGCCGGTATGACCTGTTCGTAGAAACCCGTCTCTCTCCGTGGGATCACGCGGCCGGTGCGCTGATCGTCCGGGAGGCGGGCGGGAAAACCTCCACAATGGAAGGCGGGCCGCTGCCCTTTGACCGGCCGTGTTCGATTGTAGCGGGAAATCCGGCCGCGTATGCGGATTACTGGAAGCTTTCCATTCCGGCGCCGGATGCAGATTAAAGTTTTTTTAATTTTGCGGAATTTGCAGCAGAGCGGCGGCTTCGGTGCTATAATGATGCTATAATAAGGACAGAAGAACGCACAAAACGCATCGAAGGGACAGAAGCGTATGCATATTATTTTATCGGCGCTGGCCGCTTGGGCAATTGCGCAGGGACTGAAGATTGTCATTGGGTTTGCCAAAACGAAAAAGTGGGACTGGAGGCTGCTGACCGCTTCCGGTGGAATGCCGAGTTCCCACACCGCGCTGGTCGTTGCGACTTCCTGCCGGGTAGGAATGCTGGAGGGCTTTGAATCTACCGCGTTTGCGGTTTGCGTGGTTTTGAGCATGATCGTCATGTACGACGCGGTGAACGTGAGACAGTCGGTGGGCGTGCAGGCCAAAAAACTCAATCAGATTTTGGAAACATTTCGAAAGAGCGGACATCTCGACGAGGACGGCGTGAAAGAAATTTTGGGACATACCCCGCTGCAGGTTGCCGGCGGATTTGTAATCGGCCTTTTGGTGGGGCTGGTGGAGTTGTAAATGCCGGAAGCCTGGAGGTGCATGCAAAGGATGGAATTTTTCAAGCGTTGGTTTTCAAAGCGCGAACGTGCGGAAGCGTTTTCGGTTGCATTTCCGGAATTCGTAAAAGTTACGCTTGTCGTCTGCTCAAAGCAATGCGGAACCGTAGACAAGTCGATAAACGGCGAAACGGTGATCTGCGAAAATTGCGGGAAAATAATGCGGCAGACCGCTTTTGAGCGGACATACCGCATTCGTGGGAATGCGCTGCGCCCCAGACGGTTCGAACGGTATCCGGATTCGGAATATTTGGATCCGAAAAAGCTCTGTTTCGATTTTGAGGAAGAAGAATCGGTTGCTTATGCGGTTTGTAACCACGGCTGCGGGTTTGCAGCGCTGATTTCCGATGGCGGTTCTCAGATTTGTCCGAGGTGCGGCGGAATTCTGTTTCGCGAATGTGTCGGAAACTACGAAAAGTAAAAATGCGCTCGGTGCGGGGGAAAATCCGCGTCGGGCGCATTTTGCGTTTTGTGTTTTTATTTCATTTCATTTCAAAAAATCACGTTTGGCTTACTGTGCAGAAGGTTCGCATTCTTCCGCAGCAAAATAGACCGCGCCGACAGCCTGGGCAAACTGCGCGACGGTGTAATGAGGATCGGCCGCCAGGCGTTTCATCAGCGGCGTACAGGCGAGGGAGTCGTCGGCAAGCTGGAGCGTGAAGCGGTCGGTGACGCGTCGGACGCCCTCCTGCAAAAGGGCAAAACAGGTGGGCTCTTTGACAAGACGGCCGAAAAGTATGCGCACGTCGGTTTTTGGGTGCAGAATTTCGTCGATTTCCAGAAGCGCGGCGGCAAAGGCCTCTCCGTGCATGCGGAAGAGTTCTTTGACGGATTCCGGCGCATCCTTGCTGCCTGCAAGCTGCATCAGGAACGCGAGAAACGGTTTGCGCAGATCCTCCGGCGCAGTCGGTACGGATAAAACGCCGTTCTGCAGTGTGAAATATCCTTTATCGAGCAGGGCATGATAGCGCGCGGGGTCGGATTTCGGCAGCATGGTAGCGGCAAAATGAAACATGGCGACTTGCCCCACCTGACGCTCAAGTGTGCCGCAAAGGCCGGTGTCGGAGTTGCGTGTGCTGCGGATGTCGCTGGCAGGGATCTTTCTTCCCGGTTCGTTTCCAAGATCCGTGATGAAATTGTAAAGTTCCATCGGAATTTCCGGGATTACTCCGGCTTCGTCCACCCAGCCGTTGCCAATTCCGGTCCCGATTGGATTGGCAAATACGCCGTTTTGAATGGTGTTTGGATGCGCAACGGAGAGCTCCACCGCCGCTGTATAGGCCGCCATGTGGCCGTCGTTGACGCAGCGAACGACGCCTCCTGTTTTACAGAGCAGCCGGAGTACCTCGCAGAGATTTGTAAGTTTGGCAAATTCCGTCTCATAATCGACGTTTGGATTGGCCCGCATCCCTGCAGTTTTCGGCGTTTCCCCGCCGACCAGCCGGTTGCGGATGACGACATCCGGATAGGAAAGGCCGATTCCGTCAAGAATCTGGACGTCGTCGCCGAGCGCAGCCTCGACTTTTTCACAGCAGAGCAGCATCTCTCCATCCGGCGCGTCTTTTCGGAGCGCCCGATCCATTTCTGTGCGCAGGCCAGCAAGGGCTTCTGTCGGTTCTGCCTGCTGCCGAAGCAGGAGCGCGTAATCATCGCGCAAAAGCCGGGTAATCAGCAAAAGCGGCGCAATCGTCCGCTGCGCAGTGGGGAAGGATGCGGGGTTCCAGTCGTATTCCTTGAAGCGGAGAAACGTCCCGTTTGCGGCAAGACAGGCTTTGATATCGGTCCCACCAACATCCAGTCCGCACAGAACGTGTCCGGCTGCAGATGCGATGGCGCGCTGAAATCCGGCGGAGACGCCGCTCGGGTTTGCAGCTGGTTTTATAGGGAGCGGACGGTATTCGGAGAGCGGCGCAAACTCCATGAAAAACGGGCCGCAGCCGAGCGCGTGATTCATCCGGTCGGCAACGTTGATGCACTTGCCGTATCCGGTTCGTGCGGCGCGCGGGAGACCGACGCCAAAAACGGTGGGAAGATCCGCAAACAGCGCGGAGAGCGCTGCAATGGCGGGGTCCAGATAAACCGTCAGGCAGCGTCCGCCGTAAGCGGAGAGAATATTATAGATCCGCGCGTGGAGATATCGCCGGAGAAAGCCGGTTTCCTCCGGCGTTTTGGGCAGAATGAGCGGCAGGCGTGTTTCGTAGAAACGGCCTTCCTGTGCAAGCGCAAGGCGCATGGGGACAGAGCATGCGCCTTGCGCGGTTTGAAGCGCTTTCTGTACCGTATGAAGATAGACCGGTTGTCCGGATCTGGCCATCTGCAAAAAGGACTCGAGCATGACAGGCGACCTCCTGAATCGAATTTGCATTTATGATAGCATTTTTTCGGAATTGTGTCCACAAAAGTTGCATTTAAAAGGGAAAGCTGGTAAAATATAAAAAGGCTATTTAGAATATAAAACACACGAAAAAGGTTCTAAAAGCTGGTACAAGAAATGGAGAAAGGAAGAGAGGGAATTTGCCCTCTGGTGTGGCAGTATGGTTAGAAGCATGACCGGATATGGCCGGGCAGAAGGCGCAGCGGACGGCCGGAACATCGTGGTGGAGATCAAATCCGTCAATCACCGGTATTTCGAGTTTTCGTCCCGTGTAACGCGCGGCTACGGCTTCTTGGAAGAAAAACTCAAATCTTATCTGCAGGAGCGGATTTCCCGCGGAAAGACAGACGCCTATGTCTCTGTGGAAATTCCGGAGGATTCGGCAGTTGTGGTGCAGCTCAATCATCCGCTTGCGGCAGGTTATCTTGGCGCAATGCGGGAACTCTCGGAAAAGTATGGGCTTGCAAATGACGTGACGGTTTCGGTCCTGTCCCGGTATTCCGACATTTTTACAGTGCGGAAACCGCCGGAAGACGAGGCTGCAGTTTGGAATGCGGTCCGGCAGATTGCCGATGAAGCAATTGCGCGGTTTATCGCCATGCGGGAAACAGAAGGCGCCCGTCTGCGCGAAGATGTCTGCGCGCGTGCAGAGACGATTCGCTCCATTGTGGAGAAAATTGAAGCGCGTTCTCCGCAGACGGTTGCAGAATACCGCCAGCGTCTGAAAAATAAAATCGAGGAGCTGCTAAACGGCGCGACAGTGGATGAGCAGCGTTTGCTGACCGAGACTGCGATTTTTGCAGATAAAATTGCGGTGGAAGAAGAAACGGTGCGTCTGCGCAGCCATTTAAAGCAGCTGGATGAAATGATGGAATCGGGCGGCGCAATCGGCCGGAAGCTGGATTTCCTGGTGCAGGAAATGAACCGCGAGGCGAACACCATCGGTTCCAAAGCGGTGGATTCCCAGATTGCCTATATGGTTGTGGATATCAAGGCGGAAATCGAAAAAATCAGGGAACAGATTCAAAATATAGAATGAGGGATCTTGCGTGAAACTTATCAATATCGGATTTGGAAATATGGTGTCTGCAAATCGAATTATTGCGATTGTAAGCCCGGAATCGGCGCCGATCAAACGTATTATTCAGGACGCCAAAGAGCGCGGCAGCTTGATCGATGCGACTTATGGCCGCCGGACGCGCGCGGTGATCATGACGGACAGCGATCATGTCATTTTGTCGGCCATTCAGCCGGAAACGGTGGCGAACCGCCTCAATGACAGCAGCGATTCCGACGAGGAGGAGCTGGAAGAAGATGCCTGATAAGGGACTACTGATTGTTTTTTCCGGACCTTCCGGGACGGGAAAAGACACCGTGCTGGATGTGCTTTTGCGGGAAACCGATACGGTAAAAAAATCTGTTTCGGCGACAACGCGCGCACCGCGTGAAGGAGAACGCGACGGTGTTGATTACCACTTTATTTCGAGAGACCAGTTCCTTTCGCTGATTGAACGCGGCGAGATGCTGGAATATGCAGAATATGTTGGGAATTTCTACGGTACGCCGCTTGGCCCTGTCCGTGAATGGACAGAAAAGGGCATCGATGTGATCCTCAAAATTGAGGTGCAGGGCGGCGCGATTGTCCGAGAAAAATGTCCGGACAGCATTGGAATTTTCATTTTGCCGCCGTCTGTGGAAGAGCTGGAGCGGCGCCTGCGCGGACGCGGAACGGATGACGAGGCAGCCGTCCAAAAACGGCTTGCAACGGCGGTCGAGGAAATGAAGTGTGCGGATGCATATGATTACACGGTCGTCAACGACAATGTGGAGCGCGCTGTGCAGGAAATCCGCACCATTTTAGCCGAAGAAAAGGCGAAACGCGGCTGATGCTGCCGGCCTTCACGCAGAATCTGCAAAACGATGGTTTTGCAGCGCGTGGTTGCCGAAAACGCGCCGCATGCCCAAAGGCGTTTGGTCACTTATGAAATAGATCGTTTCAAATCGTAATTTTATCATGCAAGGAAGATTGGAAGAGGTGCTGATCGTATGTTAAAACCGTCTGCTGATCCGGCGTTGTCCGGAAACCGTTATTCTCTTGTGATTGCCGTTGCAAAACGCGCAAGAGAGATTGCTGAAGATGCAGAAAACAAAGGGGAAATTTTAGTAGAGAAACCGGTGGATCTCGCAGTGCAGGAATATATGGATCACAAATTCCATATTGTTCCGGCGAAAGAGCCGGATGAAGAAGAACCGAAAGATGAGCCGGTCGAGTCCTGAACCGGCAGTGCGGATTGCTGCGGTTGCGGTTGAGGGCGCGCTCTATCATTTTGACCGGGCGTTTTCTTATCGGGTTCCGCAGCCGCTTTGGGACGCTGCAAAGCCGGGGTGCCGTGTTACGGTGCCGTTTGGCAAAGGAAACCGGATGCGGACAGGCATGCTGCTCTCCGTAGAACCTGCACAGGTGCTGCCGGAGGCGGAAATGAAGGAGATTGTAGCTGTGCTGGATCAGGCGCCGCTGCTTTCTTTGGAATTATTGCGTCTGGCGGAGTGGATGCGGGAGCGGTACTTTTGTACGCTCTATGACGCAGTTCGGGTGTTGCTTCCGGCGGGATTTCGGGTGCAGGTACGCCGGGAAATTTCGGCGGCCAAAGGTATGGATGTGCCGGCAACACTGCCGCCGGCGCAGAAGCAGATTTTGCAAACACTTGCCCGGAAACGGAAGCCTGCGCCGCTGACCGATGTTTTGGCGGCGGCATGCGCAAATTTCGAGGACGCGCGGGCCTTGTCGGAGCAGGGCCTTGTGCACATCACGGACGGTGCGGCCCGAAAAGTGGCGGATGCCGTGAACCGGATGGTGCGCGTCCGGACAGACTGGGAAGAGACGCCGCTTCCGAAAAAACAGGAATGTGTATACCGCTTCCTTTGCGAGACCGGTGCGGTTTCGCAAAAGGAGCTTTGTTATTATACGGGTGTTACGCCCGGCGTGGTTGTCGCGCTTGCAGAAAAAGGCGCGGTCGAATGCTTCGACGCCGAAACGTTCCGCAATCCGTACGCAGATGTGGAGCCGGATGAAACGCCGCAGGAAATTTGTCTTTCTCCGGAACAGGAAGGTGCATTCCGGCAGATTTCCGGGCTTCTGGAAAAAGAGGAGGGCGGCGCGGCGCTGCTTTACGGCGTGACCGGAAGCGGAAAAACCTCGGTGTATCTGCGCCTGGTCGACCAGGTTTATGCGCAGGGCCGCGGCGTGATCGTCATGGTGCCGGAAATTTCTCTGACACCGCAGACTGTGTCGCTGTTTCACAAGCGGTACGGGAAAGGCGTCGCGGTGTTCCACAGCGGGCTGTCGCTAGGTGAACGGCTTGACGAATGGAAACGGGTCAAAAACGGATCGGCCAAAATTGCGGTCGGCACGCGTTCGGCGGTGTTTGCGCCATTTGACGATATCGGCCTCATCGTCATGGACGAAGAGCAGGAGTACACCTACAAATCGGAATCTGCACCGCGGTTCCATGCGCGGGAAGTAGCGCGGTTCCGGTGCGCCTATCACAAAGCGGTCTTGCTGCTTTCTTCGGCGACGCCGTCGATAGAAAGCCGGTATGCAGCAGAGCGGGGCCTTTACACGTTTGCGCGGATTTCCTCTCGATATGGCGGCGCGGTCTTGCCGGAAGTATCGGTTGTAGATATGAACGAAGAGCGTTTGGGCGGCAATCGCTCCGTTTTCAGCGAACAACTGCTTTCGGCGCTGCGGGAAAACACCGCGCAGGGGCGCCAGTCGATTCTGCTGCTGAATCGGCGCGGATACCGCACGTTGGCAATCTGCCGGGCGTGCCGGGAGGTCGTGACCTGTCCGCATTGCAGTATTTCTTTGACGTATCACGCAGCAAACGGCCGGCTGGTGTGTCACTACTGCGGGTATTCTGTTCCGGTGACAGAGGTCTGTCCGCACTGTCACGAGCCGAAGGTGGACTATCTCGGCGCCGGGACGCAGCGCGCGGAAGAAGAACTGACGTCGCTTTTGCCGGATGCGCGGGTTTTGCGGATCGATACCGATTCGGCGATGACACGCGCGTCCTATGAAACCTATATGCAGGCGTTTTCCGGCGGGAAATATGATATTCTGGTCGGGACGCAGATGGTGGCGAAGGGGCTCGATTTTCCGAACGTGACGCTGGTCGGCGTGCTTTCGGCGGATCAGGCGCTGTACAGCGACGATTTCCGGAGCACAGAGCGCGCATTTGACCTTTTGACGCAGGTCGTGGGGCGCTCCGGGCGCGGCAATTTGCGCGGCGAAGCGATCATCCAGACCTTTACACCGGAAAATCCGGTGATTCAGATGGCGGCCCGACAGGATTACGAGACCTTTTATGCCGGCGAACTTCAGTTCCGAAAAGCAATGCTTTACCCGCCGTTTGCCGACTTTTGCGTAGCCGGTTTTTCCGGGACGCAGGAGGCGCTGGTGCGGGAGGCGGCGTTTGCGTTTTTGGAAAGCTTGCGGGAGGCGGCTGACCGGCAGGAACCGAAGCTCCCCATTCGGGTGCTTGCGCCGTCGGCGGCGCTGGTGTCCAAGGTCAGCAACAAATACCGATACCGGCTGATTGTGAAATGCCGCAATAACCGCGCGTTTCGCACGATGATGGCAGAACTGCTGCGGGCGTTTCAGCGCCGGCGGGAATATGCGGAGGTTTCGGTGTTTCTCGATATCAATCCGGATCGGGTATTATAAGTAATAGAGAAAACAGGAGATAAAAACAGCAAAATTCCGCGCAGAGCGGGGAATGGATGGTGCAAGATGGCAATTCGAAATATTGTAACGGAAGGCGACGAGATCCTGACAAAAGTATGCCGGCCGGTTGAAAAATTTGACGGCAAGCTTGGACAGCTGCTCGACGATATGTATGAGACCATGCAGGAAGCAAACGGCGTCGGACTTGCCGCGCCGCAGGTGGGAATTCGCCGCCGGATTGTAGTGATTGATGTCGGGGAAGGCCCGATAGAGCTGATGAATCCGGAAATTCTGCGCGAAAGCGAAGAGATGGACGAAGATACGGAAGGCTGTCTCTCGTTTCCCGGAAAATATGGCCTTGTAAAGCGTCCGCGCAGCGTCACAGTTCGCGCACAGGATCGGGACGGCAACTTGTTTGAACTGGAAGGCGAAGGCCTTCTGGCGAGAGCTTTTTGTCATGAGATCGATCATCTCGACGGCGTTCTGTTTATTACGCGCGTAAGCCGGATGCTGTCGCAGGAAGAACTGATAGAGATACTCTCCAAACGGGAGCGGGAAGAGGACGAATAAGATGCGAATTGTATTTATGGGAACCCCTGATTTTGCGGTTCCGTGCCTGCGCGCACTGCTGGCAGAGCCGGATTTTACGGTTTGCGGCGTGTTTACGCAGCCGGACAAGCCGAAGGGCAGAAAGCAGATTTTAACGGCGCCGCCGGTGAAGGAATTGGCGCTTGAAAACGGACTTCCGGTCTATCAGCCCGCGACGCTTCGCAGCGAAGAGGCGGCGCAGCGGATTGCGGATTTAAAGCCGGATGTGATTGCGGTTGCCGCTTATGGAAAAATTTTGCCCAAGGCGATTCTCGAATTGCCGCCGATGGGCTGCGTCAATGTGCACGGATCGCTGCTGCCGAAATATCGCGGCGCGGCGCCGATTCAGTGGTCGGTCATCAACGGCGACGCGGTATCCGGCGTGACAACCATGCAGATGGCGGAGGGTATGGATACCGGAGATATGCTGCTGCGTGAGGAGACAAAGATCCGTCCGGAAGAAACCGGCGGAACGCTGTTTGACCGGCTTTCCGAAATGGGCGCGCGGCTGCTGGTCCGGACGCTGCGCGGACTTGCAGCCGGAGAGATCCATCCGGTACCGCAGCCGGAAGCAGAGGCCACTTATGCGCCGATGCTCAAGAAAGAAACCGGAGAAATTCACTGGGAAAAATCCGCGCGGGAGATCGACTGCCTGGTACGCGGACTGAACCCTTGGCCGGTAGCGTGGACGGCCATAGACGGCAAGCGGCTTAAAGTCTATCGCGTTTGCCTGCGCGGGGAAACCGGCCCCTGCGGAAAAGCGGAAAACAAAGACGGCGCGTTTCTCGTCTATTGCGGAGACGGCGCGTTGGAGCTTGCAGAGATTCAGGCGGAAAACGGAAAGCGTATGTCCGGCGCAGACTACCTGCGGGGACACCCGATTTCCGGAATGCTTTCGCTCGGTGAGGGTGCGGCAGAATGATTGCAAAGACGGCAAGAAATGCAGCCGTAACGGCGCTCCTGAAAACGAATGAAAGTGAAGGATACTCCAATATTGTCATCGACAAGACGCTGGCGGAATTCGCGCTCGATGCGCGGGATTCGTCGCTGGCGTCCGCTTTGTTTTACGGCGTTTTGGAACGGCGGGACTATCTCGATTATATGCTTTCGCAGTTTTCCAAACGGCCGGTCAAAAAAATGGATCCGGCGGTGCGGGAGATTCTGCGCTGTGCGGCCTATCAGATTTTTTTCCTCGATAAAATTCCGGAATCCGCCGCAGTGAATGAGGCGGTCCGTGCGGCAAAACAGTTTGCCGGTCAGAAAACGGCAGGATTCGTCAACGGAATTCTGCGTGCACTTTTGCGCGGAAAGGACACCGTGGCGCTGCCCAAAGAAGAGGAGTCACGCCGGTGTCTCCTGCAGGGATGTCCGCTTCCGCTTTACCGTTTCTGGAAAGCAGCGTACGGCCCGGCGCGCAGTGCGGCGCTCGCTGCGTGCTTAGCAGAACGTCCGCCTGTATATCTTCGGGCAAACCTGGTAAAAATATCCACAGAGGCGCTGATCGAGCAGCTTTGCAGGGAGGGCGTTGCGGCAGAAGCGGAACCGCGTCTGCCGGGTGCTGTCCGGGTGCAGAAACCGGGAAAGCTTGCGGATTTACTTTCGTTTCGGGAAGGCCTGTTTCATGTACAGGATCTTTCCTCACAGGCAGCGTGCGCGGTGCTTGCGCCGACGCCGGGCAGCACGGTCGTGGATGTCTGCGCAGCGCCCGGCGGCAAGTCGTTTACGCTGGCGGAAATCATGGAAAACTGCGGCAAGGTGCTGGCATTTGACCTCTACAAAGGCAAAGTAGGACTGATCCGCAGCGGCGCAGCGCGTTTGGAACTTTCCTGTGTGGAGGCGGCGGTGCGCGACGCAGAAAAGGCGGATGCGGGGGCGCTTTGCGGTGAATTTGTCTTGTGCGACGCGCCTTGTTCCGGGCTCGGCATCCTGCGGCGGAAACCGGAAATTCGATATAAAGATTTGCGCACGCTCTCCGGACTGCCGGATTTGCAGTTCGCAATTTTAGAAAATACAGCAAAACTCGTCATGCCGGGCGGGCGGCTGCTGTATTCCACCTGTACGCTGAATCCTGCGGAGAACGGCAAAGTTGCCGATCGCTTTTTGGCGGAACATCCGGAGTTTGAGCCGGAACCGGTTTTGCTGCCGGCTTTTTCGCGCGGCATGCAGGAACCCGAAAACCAGTTTACGTTCTTTCCGCCGGAAACCGGAACGGACGGCTTTTTCCTGGCGCTGTTTCGGCGCCGAGACGAATCGCGGAACGGTCAGAATTTTGATTAATTAAAAGGAGGATTCCGGATGCTGAAGGATATCAAATCCATGACGCTGGAAGCGCTGCAGGAAGAATTTTCGGCGCTCGGCCAGCCGCGTTTCCGCGCGGGACAGGTGTATCGCTGGCTGCAGCAGCGCGGCGTCTCGTCGTTTGAGGAAATGACGGATCTTCCTGGAAATTTGCGCGCAATTTTGCGAGAAAAGTATTACATATCTGTAGCAACTATTGAAAAAAGACAGATTTCTGATTATGATAATACGAGAAAATATCTGCTTCGTCTGCTGGACGGGGAATTTGTGGAATGTGTGTTGATGGAGTATCACCATGGGCTTTCGGTCTGTATTTCCACGCAGATCGGGTGCAAGATGGGCTGTACGTTCTGTGCGACGGGCAAAAGCGGGTTTTCCCGCAACCTGACCGCGTCTGAAATCCTTTCGGAGGTGCAGACCGTTGAACGGGATTCCGGACAGCGTATTTCGAACATTGTATTGATGGGAATGGGTGAGCCGCTCGACAATTACGAGAACGTCATGCGGTTTTTGTCGCTCGTTTCCTCTGCGGACGGAATGAACATCGGCATGCGGCACATTTCGCTTTCCACCTGCGGGCTGGTCGATCAGATTTACCGGCTGGCGGACGAAAAGCTGCAGCTGACGCTTTCGGTTTCGCTGCACGCGCCAAACGATGCAATCCGATCCAAGATGATGCCGGTGAACCGGAAATGGAATGTGGAAACACTTCTCAAGGCGTGCAGATATTATGCAGATACGACAAAACGGAGAATTTCGTTTGAATACGCGATGATTGACGGCGTAAACGACAGCGGCGCCTGCGCGCGTGAACTGGCCGGACGGCTGCGGGGCATCCTCAGTCACGTGAATTTGATTCCGGTCAATACTGTGGACGGTGCGGCATACCGCAAAAGCGGCCGAATTCAGGCCTTTCAGGCGGCGCTGCAAAAATACGGCGTAACCGCGACGGTACGGCGGACTTTAGGTGAAGATATTGACGCTGCATGCGGACAGTTGCGGCGAAGAGCAGAAACGGAGGCGGATCTGAGTGCAGATCTATAAAAAGACGGACATTGGGCTGAGGCGAACATCCAATCAGGATTTTTGCGACGGCGGCCTGTTTGCCGATGGAACGGGCTGGCTCATTGTCTGCGACGGAATGGGCGGCGCGAACGGCGGGAATATTGCGAGCGCGCTTGCCGCGGAGGAGATCGGGAACGCAATCACGGATCTTTACGAGCCTTCGATGGACGGCGCGGCGATCCGGCGGCTGCTGCTCTCTGCGGTAGAGGGCGCCAATCTTTCCATTTACGATATGGCGCAGGCGGATCCAAAACTTTACGGCATGGGAACCACGGTCGTTACCGCGATTCTGAAAGAGGATACGGCGCATATTGTCCACGTTGGAGACAGCCGCGCGTATCTGATTACACCGGAAGCAGCCAAGCAGGTGACGGTGGATCATTCGATGGTGCAGGAGCTGGTTGATACCGGCAACCTGACGCCGGAAGAAGCCAAAAATCACCCGCAGAAAAATATTATTACCCGCGCGCTTGGTGTGCGCCCGAGCGTAAACGCGGAATACGACGAGGTTCCGTACCGGGCCGGCGACATTCTGCTTGCCTGCACGGACGGCATGTCCGCCTATGCAGACGAAGCAGACCTCTACGCGCTTGCACAGCAGGCACAAGGGGAACAGCTTGCGGAAGACCTGGTCAATACCGCGATCGAAGGCGGCGGAAGCGATAATATCACAGTCGTCCTTGCGGACAACAGAACGGTTTAACGGGAGATGAGAAAAGATGGATCAGATGGATAAATACTCCGGAAAACGGCTGGACGGCCGGTATGAGATTTACGAGCGGATCGGATCGGGCGGAATGGCAGATGTCTACCGCGCCTATGACACCATTGATGACCGGATTGTCGCAATTAAGATCCTGAAGGATGAATTTTCCGGAAACAGCGAGTTTTTGCGCCGGTTCCGCAACGAATCGAAGGCAATTGCCGTCCTGTCACACCCGAATATTGTGAAGGTCTATGATGTGAGTTTCGGAGACCGGATGCAGTATATTGTCATGGAATACATCGACGGCATTACGCTCAAGGAATATCTGAGCCGCCAGCGCGGGATTGCCTGGAACGAAGCGCTGCATTTTACATCCCAGATTCTCTGCGCGCTGCAGCACGCACACAACAAGGGCATTGTCCACCGCGATATCAAGCCGCAGAACATCATGCTGCTGCCGGACGGAACCATTAAAGTAACGGATTTCGGAATTGCGCGGTTCTCCCGCAGCGAGACCCGTACGATGACGGATAAGGCGATCGGCTCCGTGCATTATATTGCACCGGAGCAGGCGCGCGGTGATTTGACGGACGAAAAGGCCGACATCTATTCGGTTGGCGTAATGCTTTATGAGATGGTCACCGGACAGCTTCCGTTTGAAGCGGACAATGCGGTTTCGGTTGCAATCATGCAGCTGCAGTCCGACCCGCGCCCGCCCAAAGAGCTCAACCCCAATATTCCGGACGGCCTGGAGGAGATCATTCTGCGTGCGATGCAGAAAAATCCCTCGCAGCGGTATCAGTCTGCTTCTGAAATGCTGCGCGATATCGATGCATTCAGCCGCAACCCGAATATTGTGTTCGGCTATCAGTATGCCGAGGAGCCTGCACAGACGCAGTATGTCGACCCGGCCGAGGATCTCCGGGATTCCCGCGTTCCGGATTACGATGACAATTACGAATATATTGAGGACGATATTCCGCCGCGCAGTACCCGCTCGAAGCTGATTGTGAAGGGCATTATCGCGGGTCTGATCGTCATTGCGCTGCTGATTGCCGGCGTGGCAATTTTCCGGGCCTGCACAGCGGAGTCGGAAAGCGATACGATTGAATTGCCGAATTTTGTCGGCATGACGCTGGAGGAAATCCAAAACAACCCGGATTATACCGATAATTTTGAATTTGTGATCGAGTATGATACCGATTTTGAAAAAGAAGAGGGCATTGTTCTTGAGCAGAAGCCCAGCGGTGTCAAAGAAGTTAAGATCGGCGCGACGATTACGCTGACCGTAAACGGCGGCGCCAAAGAAGTCGAGGTACCGCCGCTTGCGGGCGAATTGCAGAGCGCTGCGGAAGAAGCTTTGCGGAAGCTCAATCTGATTCCCAAAATTCAGAAGGTTTCCGATGAGGAAACCGCCGAAGGGCACGTGGTTAAAACCTCTCCGAAGGCCGGAAATACCGTAACGGAAGGCTCGACCGTGACCGTATTTGTGAGCACCGGCCCGTCTACCGATGAATATGAAGTCCCGAATGTCATTGGGGATTATCTTGACACCGGCGTTTCGCGCATTACGGCGGCAGGACTTGCCAAAGGCGTTGTGACTGAGCGCGACGATACAGGCAAAGAGGCAGGCGTGATCATCGAAACCGATCCGCTGCCGGGCGTGAAGGTTTCCAAAAATTCGCCGGTCAATATTGTGGTCAGCTCCGGCAAGATGTCTTCAAAGACGATCGACGTGACGCTGAATTTGCCGAGCAACGTTTCACAGGATCTGACGCTGAAAGTCTATGTGGGCGGAGAACTCAGCGAGACCAAGACCGTGAACCCCTCTGCCAGCACACAGCTTTCCTTCTCGTATGAAGGCAGCGAAGGCAAGCAGGAAGTGGTCTACTATCTGGATGATCAGAAATATCAGGTGATCGAACTCGATTTTGACGACGGCGATTATTCTGTCACCTGGCAGGGGGAATACGTGATCCACACGCCGGATCCGACACCGGCGCCTCCGAGTGACGATCCGGATTCCTCTTCGGATGACAATTCGGGTCCCTCAGACGGCGATGTCAGCCGTGACGACGACGGGGATCCGGTTGGCTGAGCGATGGAAGGATTGATTCGAAAGGGAATCGGCGGCTTTTACTATGTAGAGGCCGCCGGTACCCTCTATGAATGCAAGGCGCGCGGTGTGTTCCGCAAAGAAGGCATGAAGCCGCTTTCCGGCGACCGGGTGGAGATCACAACACAGCCGGACAGAACCGGAAGCATTGACCGGATTTATCCGCGCCGCAATATGCTGGTGCGGCCCCCGGTTGCGAATATTGACCAGCTGTTTTTTGTGACCTCGGTTTGTGACCCGGCCCCCAATTGCCGGATTATCGACAAAACCATTGCGGTTGCGGAGGACAAGGAGATTGAGCCGGTTTTGGTAATCACGAAAACCGACATCGAGGACGGCGCCTGGCTTGCAGAAATTTACCGGCTGGCAGGCATCCGGGTGATTCCGTTTTCTGCGGTTTCCGGCGAGGGTGTCGAAGAAGTCCGCGCGCTGCTGCAAGGGAAAATATCAGCATTTACCGGAAATTCCGGCGTCGGCAAGTCCTCGCTGCTCAATTGCGTGTATCCGGACTTTTCACTGCCCACCGGCGAAATCAGCCGGAAACTCGGACGGGGACGCCACACGACGCGTGAGGTGGATCTGCTCAAGCTGCCGGATGGCGGATATGTTGCAGATACGCCTGGATTTTCCTCGATTGATATCGAAAAATGGGTCCGAATCCGAAAGGAAAACTTGCCGTTTTGCTTCCGGGAGTTTTTGCCGTATTTGAAGGACTGTAAGTTTACGTCCTGTTCTCATACCTGCGAAAAGGGCTGTGCGGTTCTGCAGGCGGTGAAGGATGGGAAAATTCATCCGTCTCGCCATGAAAGCTACTGCGCCATGTACGCGGAGGTCAAGGATCTGGCGGATTGGCAGATGAAATAACACGGTGAGCAGCGTCAGAGAATGTTGCATTCAGAGGCGCGGCGGCGCGGTTCCGCTGCAAATTCGGACGGCTTTTTTTCTGCAAAGGATTGTAAATGAATCGCGCGCAGAAGCTGCCCGAAACGTTTGCGCACGCATTCTGGCTGTGTCCGGGCGGCGGTTGCGCTGCGCGGCACCGGCGGCTTCGACTTTGCGGGTTTCAAGCGGAAACCAGATGCCTGAAACAGAGAACGCAAATTGTAGAAGGATGCATGCGGGCAGTCAATAGGACATTTTTACATCTGCAAAATCTGGATGCAGGAAATTTGACCGGCGGCGCTGGAAAAGACCGGTGCAGCTTTTGCCAACACCAAGGGGCAAACCAGGAACGTCGAAGGAGGATCCCGATGAAAAAAGCCGTTTTATGGATTTGTGTGATCTGCGGTATTCTGGTTTTTACCGGATGCGGACAAAAAAATCTGCTTTCCGATTTTTCTGCCCGGTGCGGAGTCGATTTGACGCCGGGAAAAGTTGAATCCGTCAGCGATACGCACGGCGGCTTTCATGGGGATGGATATCTGTTGGCGACTGTGTGTTTTCCGGACGGCTCTGTTTACGAGAAGATGAAAACATCGGATCGTTGGCGGAATCTGCCGCTTTCGGAAAATCTCGAATCCTTTGTGTATCAGCCGTTTGATGACCGCGTATCGATTCCTCCGATTGAAAACGGGCGGTATTATTTTTATGACCGGCACCATGAAAGTCAAAATCCGTATGACGATACGGGTTTTCTGGATCGGAGTTCCTATAATTTTACGCTGGCAATTTATGATGCCGACGCAAACCGGCTGTACTGGCTTGCATACGACACCTGATGTTCAGCGAGTTCCGGCGCGGTATGGGCTGCTCCGAAACGTCCGGTATGGCGGGAGTGCTGTCAATGCATCCTGCAAAACCGGGTACGGCTTCTTTTTTCAAAACGTGTGCGTCTCGCCAATCGGATTTGGCGGGACGTTTTTTTGCAGCGTCCTTTTTTATGCTTAAATCGAACCATGCGTTTTTCGGAATGTCGGGCATCTCGCGCGTTTTTTGATCCGCATCGGAGAGCGGCGGAGAACAGGATATTTAACTTGTATTGCGGAAGCGGCCGTCGCTGCCAGTTGAGGCGATCACGAAAGGGGTTGCTTCCCCCGCTGCAAGGCAAGCGGATAACCGCAATTCGTACCCTCAAACATATCCCCGGATCGCAATTGCCCACTTAGCGCCTGTGTAGGATCGATACAAACAAAACCGATTTTGGCGCCGGTTGTTTCGGCAGCTGTTTAAGAAGGCGCGCGGAGCGTAAAGCCTTATAGAACGGGCGCAAATCTCCGGCTTTGTCGAAGCATTTTTCGGAATCCGGATGTCCGCAAACAGCGTAAATTCAGTGTAGGGTCTTTTTAGAAATTTCGGTCCGGCTGCCAATGTTTAATCCGGCTTTAAATAGGCCGAATTCAAACAAAGTCCCAAAACAGAGCGCCGTCCCGTGCAGGAAACCTGTCCGGACGGCGCTGGCTTTTTTATGTGTGCGGAAAAGATCGGTCGGACAGACAGCGCGCGTTGACAGCAAAGAGCGTCCCTTGTGTCGGTGATGGAGAAATCATACCGGTAAAAGCGAACAGGGCTCCTGCAGATGGCCGGCGCTGCGGGAAAGTTCCTGTTTTTCCGGAACGAGCAAAATGCCTCGCTGCAGAGCACTTTGGCCGTATCGTTTGCGGACGGCGTCAACGGCGGCGTTGAGTGCTTCTTCTTTTTGCAGATGCAATCCCCCCGGATCGGAAAACAGGGAAAGCTGCTCATGCTCCTGATGCAGCAGGTTGCAGGCGCGGACGCTCAGCGTGCGGACGGGCTGATCTTCGGGATGACTCTCCAAAAATAGGGAGAAGGCCCGTTCAAAAAGCGCTTCGGTTGCGCGCGCCGGTGCAGAAAGCGCGCCTTGCCGTTCATAGGAGCAGAGCGTATGGTCCCGGACACCAATCTGGACGGTGCGGCAAAGTGCGTGCGCCTTCCGCAAGCGTGCGGAGACGCTTTCGCACAACAGGTAAAAGACGGCGCGGAAGTCGGCTTCTTCCGTGAGATCCCGGGGCGTGGTGGTGCTGTTTCCGATGCTTTTGGCGTCCGGTGCATTTTGCATCGCCGTGACCGGCGCGCAATCCAGTCCGTTGGCATATTGCCAAAGCGTGACGCCGTTTTTTCCGAGCAGATGCCGGAGAAAGGCTTCATCCGCGTTTGCGAGTTCTCCGATTGTCCGCACGCCGTAGCGGTGCAGCTTCTGGCAGGTGGATTTTCCGACAAAGAGCAGCGCGCTGACCGGAAGCGGCCAAACAATTTTTTGAAATTCTGATCGGGGAATATGGGTTGTGGCATCAGGCTTTTTCAGGTCGGAGCCCAGTTTGGCAAAGACTTTGTTAAAGCTGATTCCGACGGATGCGGTCAGACCGAATTCTTTGCGGATTCTCGTCCGAAGTGCGCCCGCAATGGAGGAAGCGTTGCCGAAAAGCCCGGTGCTTCCGGTGACATCGAGCCAACATTCGTCCAGCCCGAAGGGTTCGATGCAGTCGGTGTATTCTCCGTAAAGCGTCTGAAGCGCTTTGGAATATGCGGAATAGCGGCTGTGGTGGGGCGAAACGAAGGTAATGTCGGGACATTTCTGTTCGGCCTGCCAAAGCGTGTCGCCGGTCTGTACGCCATATCGTTTGGCGAGTTCATTTTTTGCAAGTACAATGCCGTGGCGCAGAGCGGGATCCCCTGCAACGGCAAACGGAATTTTCCGCAGATGCGGCGCATAGAGCGCTTCTACGGAAGCATAAAAATTGTTAAGATCACTGTGTAAAATCAGGCGATCCATCGCGATTCACCACCATTTAGAACATATGTTCTATTACAAGTATACGCCAACACCTGCAAAAATGCAAGAGAAAAAATTTGGAAAACCACAAATTTTTGGCTTGGATTTTCTCTAATATTTTGAAAATTGGATAAAAAGAGAAAGACGTCGAAAACAATCTAAAAATAGCGATTTTCGAAGAAAATAGATGCTAAACTCAAAAATTGAACAAATTTTATAATTTTGGCAGCTTGAACACATTTGAGGTTCACGTGAACCTGTGATACAATCTAATCAACATCAAAAAAGTTTTAACGAACTTTTTTGGGAGGTGATTCCATTGTGCGAAAACTGGATTCCCGGGACGCAGCTTCCTGCAGCGGACGGAACGGAAACATTTTCTCTGTTCCGGCAGATGATTGAAGCGGCGGGCGGACTTTCGCTTTCCCAGGTCTGCGCGCTTACCGGGCTGGAAGGATCCACCATTCAAAATTGGGTCAAGCGCGACTGGGTTTCGAAGCCAGTCGGGAAAAAATACGGCGAGCGGCAGGTTGCACGGATTCTCATTATTAACGCGCTGCGCGACAGCTTACAACTGGAACAGATTGCAGGACTTTTGCAATATGTCAACGGTTCTGCAGCGGATCAGAGCGATGATATCGTCGCGGAAGGAAGGCTGTTTAACTATTTTTCCAGCTGTATTGCTGCGCTGCAGGTCAAAGACGGGGTATCCCGCGAAAAGGTTTTGGAAACCGTCAGGCGGGTGCTAAGCGATTACACGGGGCCGCACCCACAGGCAAAGGAGCGGCTTGCAAACGCACTTTGCGTGATGGTTGAGGCGTATCTTGCGGCATCCATCCGCCGCGAAGCGGAATGGATGCTGCGGGAGTTGATCGGATGAGGAGGGAAAACGAGGAATGTTTGTCAACTGGTGGAACAGTTTAACAGGATTGCAACAGTTTTTGGCTTGCGGCGCGCTGCCTGCAACGGCGCTTCTGCTATTGCAGACCATTTTGCTGCTGTTCGGTCTCGGCGGTGGACACGATGCGGACCAGGGCGAGGTGGCGGGTCATTCCCTGGAGCTTGGAGACGGAACCGCGGACACGGAGGCATCCGACCTGGACGCGCCGGATCCCCAAACACCGGATTCGGAATTTATTCCGTCGGATGAGCCGGAAATGCCGCATCATGACGGCGCACATCACGCAGACGGCGTCCGGATCTTTACGGTGCGCGGGATCATTGCCTTTGTCGCTGTCGGCGGTTGGGCGGGCATTGCGATGGTGGACTTAGGGCTTCCCAATGTCTGGGCATCGGTGATTGCGGTTTTCAGCGGTACGCTGGCGCTGCTTCTTGTGGCATGGATTCTCAAATGGTCGCTTTCCCTGCAGGAAAATGGGACGCTGGATCCAAAAAACGCGATTGCACATGTCGGAACGGTCTACCTGACCGTTCCGCCCAAACGCACCGGAACCGGAAAAGTCAATCTGACGTTCCAGGAACGCTTTGTAGAGATGGATGCCGTTACAGACTGCGGCCATCCGCTCAAGCCGGATACACAGATTCAGGTTGTCGGCATATCCGGCGAGACGACGCTGATCGTCCGTCCGCTGAACAGCCGTTCTGAATAAAAAACAAAAAAGAGGAGGAAATGAAGTTATGCCCAATATCCCGGTAAGCGCAATCATTACCATTGTGGTTATTGTCGTTCTGTTGTTTACGATGCTGCTGGTCGTTTTGACCCGGTATCGCCGTTGCCCGTCCGACAAGGTGCTGGTAATTTACGGTAAGGTCGGAACCAACAAGGACGGAAGCGCCCGAAGCGCAAAGTGCATCCATGGCGGCGCGGCCTTTATCTGGCCGGTCATTCAGTCTTATGAATATCTGGATCTGACGCCGATGTCGATCAATGTCGATCTGACGAACGCCCTTTCCCATCAGAACATCCGTGTCGATGTGCCTTCCCGCTTTACGGTAGGCGTTTCGGTGGAACCCGGCGTGATGCAGAACGCTGCAGAACGGCTTTTGGGATTGTCGCTTCTGGAAATTCAGGAGCTTGCAAAAGATATCATTTTCGGTCAGCTCCGTCTGGTCATCGCCACGATGGATATCGAGGAAATCAATACGGACCGTGACAAGTTCCTCGAGGCGGTTTCCCACAACGTGGAAACAGAACTCAAGAAAATCGGTTTGCGGCTGATCAACGTCAACGTGACGGATATCACCGACGAGTCCGGCTACATTGAGGCGCTCGGAAAAGAAGCAGCGGCAAAGGCAATCAACGACGCGAAAAAATCTGTTGCTGAACAGAACCGCGACGGTTCCATCGGGGAAGCCATTGCGGTGAAGGATCAGCGAATCAGCGTTGCAGAATCGAACGCATCTGCAATTGCCGGTGAAAACGAATCGAAAGCGGCAATTGCGCAGTCAGATGCAACCCGAAGAGAACGCGAAGCGGAAGCACAGCGCCGCGCAATTGCAGCGGAAAAAATTGCAGCGGCAAAGGCACTCGAAGAGGCCTATGCTGCGGAACAGGCTGCAGAGCGCGCCCGTGCGGAACGTGAGTTGGCAACGCAGCAGGCAGACATCCTGACCGCTGCGAAAATCGAAAAAGAGCGCAAAGAATTGGAAGCAGAAGCAGAAGCGGAGCAGGCGCGGCGCAAAGCGCGCGGTGAAGCGGACGCCATTTATGCAAAAATGGAAGCGCAGGCGCGCGGTGTCCAGGAAGTCCTGGCAAAACAGGCCGAAGGATTTGCGAAAATCGTGGCAGCAGCCGGCGGAAATGCCGACGCTGCAGTACAGCTGCTCCTGGTCGATAAGATCGAGGATCTCGTCCGGATCCAGGTTGACGCGATTAAGAATTTGCAGATCGACAAGATTACGGTTTGGGATTCTATGAGCGGAGAGGGCGGTTCTCCGACAACGGCGAATTTCCTTTCCGGGATGATGAAATCGATCCCGCCGCTCAACGAAACCTTTAAAATGGCTGGCGTGAAATTGCCGGAATTCCTTGGAACGGAGCTCGAATCGCCGGAGCCCACAGAGGAATAACCACGAAAACAGAGATGCCCCTCTCCGGAGTCTGCGTTTGATCGCGCGCTTCGGGGAGGGGCATTCTTTTGAAATCATGGAGACAGCCGCTGTTATTTCCCAAGCTGCGCCTGACGATAGGCGCTGGGGGAACATCCGTAATGGGCGCGAAAAACCTTTGAAAAATAGTTCTGGTCGGGAAATCCGCAGTCTGCGGCGATTTGCTGGATGTATCCCGAAGAAGTGGCAAGCCGCTCGGCGGCGCGGCGGAGCCGGATTTCCGTCAGGGCGCTGTTGATGGTTGTGCCGTACTGCGTGCGGAAAGCGTTCATAAGCGTGGATTTGCTGCAGCCAAAATAGGTGCACATCGCCGCGATTGAAAGCTTTTGCGCGTAATGCTGCGCCAGATATTTTCGGGTCAGATGCGCTAGGTTGTGCTCCGGCGTGGCAAGGCGGTGGGTCAGCGTGAGATATTCGGCGCAGATTGTCATGATCCGGCTGAAGGCACGAATCTGCCCGGCCGGAAGGATCGGAATCGTGCGCAGCGCAGCCTCAACCCGCTTCGGATCGCCGGTACAGGCGCAGGCCTCCCGGCGGGCGTGCTGCATGCTGTTCTGCGCGGGGTCGAGAACCTGTCCCATCATCAGATATCCCGCCAAAACGCCGTAGTGATAAAGCGGCGCGGCGGCTTCATACAGACCAAACCGGCATTGGTAGATATAGGCGCCTTCCTGCACCTGCATACTGGCAAGCGCACGGGCGTCTGCTGCGAGACAGCTTTCCCGTGCGCCGCCCTCTTCCTGCACGAGACGGCAGAATGAAGATAGGGCCTGTGGATAGGCGGCGATTTCACGAAAAGCAGGGTCGTGGATAGAGATCCGAAACCCGGAAATTTGATGCAGATCCTTCAGAATGCTGAGAATGTCCTGACGCGGTTCCATATGCGTGAACGCTCCTTGTGTTATAAAAATAGAAAAAAATATTTTATTTTTCTAATTATTATACGATTTTTCATGGAAATTGCAACCTCCAAATTTTATAATACAATCAGAACCGCGGGAAATGACAAAGGAGTGGGACTGTATGAAAAAGCCGGTGCTTGTCATTATGGCGGCCGGAATGGGAAGCCGATACGGCGGCCTGAAGCAGCTGGACCCGGTGGATGATGACGGAAACCTGATTATCGATTATTCTCTCTATGACGCAAAACAGGCGGGATTTGAAACCGTGATTTTCTTAATTCGGCCTGGGATGAAGGCTGCATTCCACACAGCGATTGGATGCCGAATCGCCCGCGAAATGGAGGTTCTCTATGCATATCAGCAGATAGAATCGCTTCCCGTGGGGTTTTCTGTGCCGGAAGGGCGGGAAAAGCCTTGGGGAACCGGGCATGCGGTGCTTTCTTGCGCATCGCTGATACACGGCCCATTCGCTGTAATCAATGCCGATGACTATTACGGGCCGCATGCATTTCGGATGCTGTACCGGTTTTTGAGCAGCAAAGTGGATGCCCGTCATTATGCAATGGTCGGCTACAAGTTGCAAAACACCTTGGCCGAAACGGGCAGTGTGGCCCGCGGAATTTGTACTATTGAATCTGACGGATACCTGATGGGAATTACCGAACATACTCGGATAGAACGGCGCGGATCGCAAGTTGCATTTACAGAAGATGGTGGAATATCTTGGAAAACTCTGCCGGAGAATGCAGTGACTTCCATGAATTTCTGGGGATTTCCGCAGACATTTCTGCATGTGCTTGCCGAGCAGTTTCCGGTGTTTTTGCAGGAACATCTTGCGCAGAATCCGCTTAAATGCGAATATTTTCTGCCGGCAGCAGTGGATGCACAGATCCGGAAGGGGAAAGCGTCGGTTTTGGTGCTTCCTTCGCAAGACCGCTGGTATGGCGTTACCTATCGGGAAGATAAGCCGGTAGTAGAGCGTGCATTCCGGCAAATGAAAGCGGATGGTGTCTATCCACAGGTACTTTGGAGGTGAAAGTGGTGTATAGAATCGGAATCGACCTGGGTGGAACCAATATTGCTGCCGGACTTGTGGAGGTTTGCGGGGAACTTTTCCGTTTTGCTGCCCGGAAAAGCATTCCGACCCGCGCACCACGTGCTCCGGAAGAGCTTGCAGCAGAGATTGCTCAGATTTCTCGGCAATTGGCGATAGAGGGCGGTGTCTCCTATGAAGAAATTCCCGATATCGGAATCGGGGCGCCGGGAATGATCTGCGAAGGGGTCATTCTGTATTCCAACAATTTGCAGTTACACCAGGTTCCATTTGCGCAAATGCTGCAAAAGCACGCCGGAAAACCAGTTTTTCTCGAAAACGATGCAAACACAGCGGCGCTTGGAGAATTTTTTGGCGGCGCCGGAAAAGCATGCCGCTCGATGGAGATGATTACGCTCGGAACAGGAATTGGCAGCGGACTCATTTTGAATGGAAAAATCTATACCGGAGAAAACGGTTTTGGCGGTGAGATGGGGCATATGCTTCTCTATCCGGGCGGACGTAGATGCACCTGCGGCGCAAAGGGCTGTTTGGAGGCCTACTGTTCAGCGACGGCGCTGGCGGAGGTATCCCGGCAGGCGATGCAGCGCGACCTGAAAAGCGTAATGTGGGAGATTTGTGGCGGAGATCCGAAACAGGCCAATGGCCGAACCGCCTTTGATGCAATGCGCCGTGGAGATCTTATGGGTCGTCGAGTAGTGTTGCGATTTCTACAGGATCTGGCAATTGGAATTGCAAATACCATCCGTCTTTTGCAACCGGAATCGATCTGCCTGGGCGGCGGGATTGCGCAGGAGGGGGACTGGTTGCTGCAGTCTCTCCGGCCTCGGATTGCAAAGTTGATGATCGGGCAGCCGGAACAGACTTTGCCGCAGCTCTGCACCGCAAAGCTCGGCGGAGATGCCGGAATTTTAGGCGCTGCATTGCTCGGACAGAAAAAGGGGGAACCAACATGACAAGAGAAGCGTGGTGCCAAAAACGCGAAGAAGCCATAGCAGCGTTTGCATTTTGCGGCGAGGCGGTTTCCTGCACGCTTTATGGAAGCGGGCACATCAATGATACCTTTTTGCTGCAGGTTCAGGAAAAGGATGGAATCCGTCCCTATATTTTACAGCGCGTGAATCATTTGATTTATCGGGATCCGGCGGCAGTTCTGGAGAATATCGCCCGTGTCACGGAATTTTTGCAAAAAAAGGTGGCGGCCGCGGGCGGAGATCCTAGGCGGGAAGTGATGAATTTGATTCCGCTGAAAACCGGCGGGTTTCTGTTCCGGGACAGCATCGGCGCATATTGGCGCGCGTACCAGTTTGTCTCGGATTCGATTTGTCTTGACCGGGCGGAAACGCCGCAGGATTTTTACGAGAGCGCCGTGGCATTTGGAACCTTTCAGCGCCTGCTTGCAGATTATCCGGCCGAAACGCTGGAGGAAACCATTGCAGATTTTCACAATACGCCGAAACGGTTTCGGGATTTTTGCCGGGCGGTAAAATCGGATCCGCTCGGACGCGCCGCACAGGCCGAGCCGGAGATTCGGTTTCTTATGGAACGCGAGGCATTTACGCATGTGCTTCTTGACGCGTACAACAAGGGTATGCTGCCCCTGCGGGTTGTGCACAACGATACCAAACTGAACAACGTCATGTTCGATCGCCAAACGCGGCGCGCGGTCTGTGTGATTGATCTCGACACGATTATGCCGGGGTTTTCCGTGACGGATTTCGGGGATTCCATTCGGTTCGGCGCGGCGACAGCAGCGGAAGATGAGCCGGATCTTTCCCTTATGCATTTTGATTTTTCCATGTATCAGTGCTATACGGAAGGCTTCCTCAAGGGCTGCGGCGGCACGCTGACCAAATCGGAATGCGCGCTGCTGCCGGAGGGTGCGAAGATGATGACGCTTGAGTGCGGGATGCGGTTTTTGGCGGACTATCTGGAAGGGGATTCCTATTTCCGGATTGCACGCGAACACCAGAACCTCGACCGCTGCCGGACACAGCTGAAGCTGGTCGCGGAGATGGAAGCGCAGTGGGATAATATGAAAGCATTTGCGATTGCTTGCGGCGATCGCTGCTGAAAAGAGGAGAATCGGGATATGAATCTTTATTACACAGAAAATTACCGGGAAATGAGCCGGAAGGCGGCAAATCTTTTGGCGGCGCAGGTTGCGCGCAAGCCGGATTCTGTATTGGGTCTTGCCACTGGTTCGACGCCGGTGGGACTTTACGCGGCGCTTCAGGAGGATCATCAAACGCGTGGGCTTTCGTTTGCAGCCTGCCGTACGGTAAACCTCGACGAATACTGCGGCCTTGCGCCGGAAGATCCGCAAAGCTATGCGTATTTTATGCAGAAAATGCTCTTTTCCGGACTGGATATCGAACCCGGAAATACCCATTTGCCCGACGGGAAAAATCCGGATGCACAGGCGGAATGCAGCCGGTATGAGCGCCTGATTGCGTCGCTCGGGGGGATCGATTTGCAGGTGCTGGGTCTTGGACACAACGGCCATATCGGCTTTAATGAGCCGTCGGATGCATTTCCCGTGGAGACACACCGGGTGAAGCTGACCGCGCGCACAATTGCGGCAAACGCGCGGTTCTTTCCGAAGGCAGAAGCGATGCCGAAATACGCGTATACCGTGGGTTTGCGCGCAATTTTGCAGGCAAAACGGATTTTACTCCTTGTTTCCGGTACGGAAAAGGCGGAAATCCTCGAACGCGTGCTCTTTGGACCGGTTACGCCGCAGGTGCCGGGATCCATTTTGCAGCTGGCAAGCCATCTGGATGTCTGTGCAGATGCAGAAGCGCTTTCGGCGGTACTGCGGAAACACCCGGAGACGGTGCAGGATACGGGCAATCCGGAAAAGACAGACAGATAACCTGCGGAGAACGGCCAAATCGAAAAGACGCCGTATTTTAAAGTGAATTTGTGTAAGGGGCGGCATCCAACCTCTGCATCTCGAAGCGGACCGGACGGATGGCTGTGTGTCCGCTTCGCCTTACAAATGCGGATTCCGGCAAACGCTTTCTAAACAAAATACAACAAAAACAGCCGTAGGACGGATGCTCCATTTTCCGTTCTGCGGCTGTTTGTTTCAAAAAATCGTGTGGAAAAAATTCGCATTTGTCAGAATTTTTCCTGTCTCCATATTACCACAAAATGCGAAAAAAGTCCAGCCTTGTTCTTTTTTTCGTTTTGCAGTAAGAAGAATATAGGAGGTGGGATTAAAATGAATTCCAACAACATGACGATGCTGATCAGCGCCTTTGCGCGCGCCTACCACAATGCGCTGCCGGAGCCGCACGTGTTTTGCGATCCGGTGGCCCGAAAGCTTTTTTCCGACGAAGAATACTGTCAGATCTCCGAAACCATGGCAGGCGGAATCGCCTTTTTCTGTCCGACTTTTTCGGGAACCCGTGAAGAAGCGCTGCGGTGGATTGCCGATCACCAGCTTTCGCCTTCCCCCGTCGGACGCGCTGCCTTTGCAGAGCAGGCGCTTGCGTGTGCGGTGCGGTTTGGCGGTGCAAAGCAGGTTTTGATTCTTGCGGCGGGTTTGGATACCTTCGCATACCGGCAGCCGGAATGGGCAAGCCGGCTTGCCGTTTTGGAAATCGATCTTCCGGCGGTCCTCAAAGAAAAACAGGAACGGCTTGCGCGGGGTGAAATTGCGGTTCTGGAAAATGTCTATTTTGTCGGTGCGGATTTTACAGACGCTAAATGGACGGACACGCTGCAGAAATGTCCGGGGTTTACCCCCAATACACCGACCTTTTGCAGCATGCTGGGGCTTTCTTATTATCTTTCGGAAGCCGATTTGCGCCGGATGCTGCAAGCAATGCAAACGCTGCTGCCCAAAGGCAGTACGGTCGTGTTTGACTATCCTGCGCCGGAGAGCAAAACCGGTTTTGACCAGCGTCAGCGCGGACTTGCCGCCGCAGCAGGCGCCGCGATAGCCGCCGGATATTCGGAAACGCAGATGGAGCAGCTGCTTGCGGACTGCGGGTTTTTGCTCTATGAGCACCTGGCGCCGGAATCGATCACGGCGCGCTTTTTTGCGGCGTATCAAAGTGCGCATCCGGAACATCCGGTTGCGGCGCCGGAATCGGTCTGCTATGCCCTTGCAGTGCGGCAATAAACGGCGGTTAACGCTGCAGATGCTGCTGGAGAGACTGTTTGGCGGCTTTTACAAGATCCGTGATGATCTGGATTTGCTGCGGCGTGCAGGATTTTAAAATTTCTGTGATTTCGTCAAAGGAATAGCCGGAAGGATCCGAATCTCCGCACAGCAGAACATCAGCCGAAACATGCAGAGCGTCCGCGATTGCAGCAAAAACCGGCAGGCTCAGCTTGGTGTTTGCTGTTTCAATATGGCTCATATGGGTGACAGAAATCCCAACCAGTTCGGCCAGTTGCTCCTGAGAGATTCCCTGCAGTTTTCTGAATTTTCGTATTTTTTGTCCGATCTGATAGTAGTCCATGAAAAATACTCCAAAAGTTTTTATTACTTGAATTGTATAGGCAAAAGTGATATTATAAAATAAACTTAATAGGCTGTTTTATGCCTATGCAATTTAAGTTTGGACATATTTTTACAGAGGAGAGGATCAAAATGAGGAAAAATCAGATTCGGGAGCAAATCGGTAGGTCCAATCAGAATCGTGGGAAAAGCGCGTTTCGGCTTTTGCAGACTGGAGTGGTTCTTTTCGGAATGCTGCTGTTGTTAAACGGCTGCGGGATATTCATGACGCATGATCTGTTATTTAACGAGGATTCGAGTGCAGGAGAAAGCGCGGCTTCGGAAGAATCGGAGATCGAAAAGCCGGAATCCAAAGCAGAAGCGAGCAGCAGCTCTACACCGGCGCCGCAGAAAACGCCGACACCGGATCGGTTTCAAGATTCGGTGGACCTGGAATTTTACGCGGAAATGGGAGAGGATATCATCGGCTGTCCGGAGCTGACGGTTTCCGTTATCAATCATTCGGAATATGATGTGAAGGCGATTCAGTTTTATGTAATTCCTTATGATGTTTACGGAGAAAAAATTGACAGCTTCCTGACAACGGAAAAGCTCTATACTGATACCACCATACCGGCCGGAGAATCGAATACCTGCAGCTTTTCCATGCTGGATTCTTCGGTAAAAACCGTGAAACTGTATGCCTACAGTATCCTCTTTTCCAATGGGGAAGAGTGGGGAGACCGCAATGCAGTGAAAACTACGATTTTAAAGAAAGGGCTCTCCATCGAGGTCTCCGGAGAGGCATAAAAAAAGCCCCGCTGCAAAACGGAACAAGATGACCAGAACCTGTTCCGCACATGCGGCGGGACTTTTTGAATTTGAAATCGGGCATGAATAGAAAAAATTGCGGCGAAATTCGGTTTTCGGCAGGCGTGCTGCGGAGGACCAGCTAAAAAACCGTCTCGAGAAATTCCCGGACAAACGGCAGCGCAGCGCCGATTGCGTTTGGATTGGTACCGCAGCGGGCGCGTTTGATGAACTGCCGGTCTGTCGGAAATGCCGTCCGCGCCGCAACCAGACGATGCAGGGCGGCGAGATCTTCCGGCTGCAGATAGGCGGCGAGATGCCCGCCTAAAATGACATCGTAGTCGATCAGCATGTGCAGGTTGTCGATGGCCAGCGCGAGATCGTGCAGATAACGGTCCCAGCGCGCAGCGGCAACCGCATTTCCGGCACGAAGCGCGCAGAAAAAGCGGTCGGCTTCCTCTGGCGTGGGCGGGGGATCGCGGTCGGGATCCTCCGAAAGCAGCGCGCGCATGGAGCAGTAGGTTTCCATGCAGCCGCATTTTCCGCAATAGCAGGGACGGCCGCCGGTTACGATGGTCATGTGTTCAAAAACGCCGCTTTTGAGCTCGTTCCCTTTGAGAAAACATCCGTCGACAATCAGCGCGCCGCTGAGATTGTTTCGGATGTGAAAAAAGATGGCGTTTTGAATGTCCGTATTCCAGAGTTCTGCGGTTGCCGCAGCCTCTGCGTCGTGAATCATACGGCAGGAATAGGGCAGATACCGGGTGAACCGGTCGATGGTCAGGCCGGTACAGCCGAGTATTTTGCCGTATGTGACGCGCGCGCCGTCAGAGGAGATGAGCCCCTGCAGCACAATGCCGATTCCGAGAATCCGTTCCAGCGGAAAGGCAAGTTCTCCGATGAACGTTTGCACAGCAGCGCAGACCTTGCAAAAATAGTCTTCCTGCATCGAAAACGGCAGCGGATGCTGTTCGGCGCGCAGGCAGACTCCGTAAAGATCGACGGCGACGATTTCATACCGCTCTGCGAGAAGCTCCAGTCCGACGGCAATTTTCGCGGAGGAAACAATGGAGAGCGCGTCGGCTTTTCTTCCGCCGGTAGAGGCAAAATATCCGTTTTTTTCAATCAGCTTCCGGTCGGAAAGCTCTTTGAGCGCCTGTGTCACGGTGGGACGGCTCAGCTGCAGCTGTGTGGAGATTTCCAGTTTGGAAGTCTTTTGCTGCTGATAGAGAAACTGATAGATGCGCCCGAGTGTGGTGCCGGTTCCTTCTGAAAAATTTTGCATAGCCATTTCTCTTTTCTGCGATTCTCAAAAGTTCTTTTGCAGGAATTATACCATGTGAAAGATAATTTGTACAGAACGGCGTTTTTTACAGAGAAAACACAGTGGTGAGAATGCTGTTTTGTAGAAAACGACAAAAATGCCGGAAATATTTTGGCGATGCAGCAAATTGACAAGGATTTCAATTTGTTGTGCCTTTATAGAAAAGTGAGTTCGAAAAAGAACACGGGCCGGTAACGGAAAGCTGTTTTGTGAAAAAATGGCGGACCGACGGCCCTAATGCGTCACTGCTTTTGTAAAGCTAGTTTACAAAACAAAACAGGAAAGTGAGGATTCAAAAATGAGTGGATTACCGGAAAAAATGCGCGCAATTGTTGCCTATGCGCCTGGCGATTACCGCTTTGAACTGGTGGATACACCGCACGCAGGCGAAGGAGAAATGATTCTGAAGGTCGAAGCCTGCGGAATTTGCGCAGGCGATACCAAAGCGTTTAAGGGTGCGCCGAGCTTTTGGGGCGGCGACGGCAACCCGCCGTACATCAAAGCGCCGATGATTCCCGGCCACGAATTCGTGGGACGCGTCGTGAAAATGGGACCGAACGTAAAGGGCAACTGGAAGATCGGAGACCGGATCTGCCCGGAGCAGATTGTTCCCTGCGGCGAGTGCATGTCCTGCAAAACCGGACGGCACTGGATGTGTGAAAAGCACGATCTGTTCGGCTTCCAGAACAATGTCAACGGCGGTATGGCCGAATATGTCCGCCTGACCAAAGAAGCGATTAATTATCTCGTACCGGACGATCTTCCGATCGAGAAGGCGATTCTGATAGAACCGTACGGCTGTTCGTATCACTGCGTCGAACGCGCGGGCATCGACGTCAAGGACGTTGTGGTGCTTTCCGGCGTCGGAACGCTGGGCCTCGGCATGGTCGGTGCCATCCGTCAGCGGAACCCGAAATGCCTTGTGGTACTCGATATGAAGGACGAGCGCCTGGAACTGGCAAAGAAATTCGGCGCGGACGTCGTGATGAACCCCGGAAAAACAGACGTCGTCAAGGCAATCAAGGAAATGACAGGCGGCTACGGCTGCGATATCTACATCGAAGCAACCGGCCATCCGGCAAGCGTGCAGCAGGGCCTCGAAGCGATCCGCAAGATGGGCACCTTTGTAGAGTTCAGCGTGTTCGGCGATCTGGTCAAGGTGGACTGGAGCATCATCAGCGACCGCAAAGAACTCAACCTGCTCGGTTCGCACCTGAGCCCGTACTGCTATGACACGGTCATTGAGTGGATTGCAAACGGCAAACTGCCGACCGAAGGCGTGGTTACGCACAAATTCCCGCTGGAAAAATGGGAAGAGGGCTTCCATCTTGCAACCACCGGCGAAGGCGGTGCGCTTAAGGTCATTCTCGTTCCTGATATGAAAGCAGAATAAGGAGGATATCACAATGCAGCGTATTTTAAATAATCCGGACAATATTGTCGATGAGATGCTCAAAGGCTTTTTGAAAACACATTCTGATATTGTAGAAGCAACAGAAAATCCCCGCGTTGTCAAAGCGAAGGGCGTTCCGGCGGATCGGGTCGGCGTGGTGACCGGCGGCGGTTCCGGACACAAGCCTGCGTTTGTCGGTTATGTCGGTGAAAATCTCTGCGATGCAGCGGCAGTCGGCGAGATTTTCTCTTCTCCGACAGCGGCGGCGTTCCTCGACGCGTTCAAAGTTGCCAACAGCGGAAAGGGCGTTGCGTGCCTGTACGGCAACTATTCCGGCGATAACATGAACGTCAAGATGGCGGTGAAAATGGCCAAGAAAGCCGGCATCGAAGTCAAAACGGTCATCGCGAACGACGACGTTGCTTCCGCGCCGAAGGATCAGCGCGAAAAACGCCGCGGCGTTGCGGGCGAAATCCTGATGTGGAAGGCTGCCGGTGCAAAAGCGGCGACCGGCGCGTCTCTCGACGAGGTGATCGCGACCGCGCAGAAGGCAATTGACAACACGCGCAGCGTCGGCATCGGCCTGACGCCCTGCACACTGCCGGCAGTCGGACATCCGAACTTTGAAATCAAAGAGGGCACCATGGAAGTGGGGATCGGCCACCACGGAGAGCCGGGCGTAGCGGTTTGCGCATTGGAACCCGCCGCACAGATGGCAAAGCGGATGGTGGATATCGTGGTTCCGGATTACCCGTTTGAGGCCGGCGACGAAGTTGTCGTGCTGGTTTCCGGTCTGGGCGCCACGCCGGTTATGGAGCTGTATGTTCTCTATGATGAGATCGACAAGCTCCTGACGGAAAAAGGCATCAAGACGCACCGTGCATATGTCGGCAACTACTTTACTTCGCTCGACATGATGGGCGCTACGCTGACGGTGATGAAGCTGGACGAAGAACTCAAAACGCTGATGGACGCGCCTTGCTACAGCATGGGCCTGAAGCAGAAATAAGGAGGAGTAGGCATGGGCGTATTTCACAATGCGGACGGAAAACCCGTTCTGCTCAAAATGGTGGAGGCCATTCAGGAAAACAAAGCATATCTCGGCGAGGTTGACGGCCTGATCGGCGACGGCGACCACGGCATGAATATGAATAAGGGTTTTACGATGTTTGGCGAGCGCATTGCCGGCGAGGAGATTTCCTTTACAGAAGGCCTTGATACCCTCGGAACACTGCTCTTCTCGGAAATCGGCGGATCGATGGGTCCGATTTACGGAACGATCTTTATGGATATGGCAGAGGCCGGCGAGGACTTCGACGAGATCGGCGCGGCAGAACTGGAAACGATGCTCGGCGCAGGCATGGACGGCCTGTTTGAGATTGTGGACGCGCGCGTCGGCGACAAGACGCTTGTCGACACGCTTTCTCCGGCGAAAGATGCGCTGCACGCGGCAGCAGAGAGCGGCAAACCGTTTTCTGAGGCGCTTTCGGACATGAAGGCGGCCGCTGCTGCGGGTCGCGATTCGACGAAAGATCTCGTTGCGAAATACGGACGTTCCAGCCGTCTCGGCGAACGTTCGCGCGGCGTGCTGGACGCGGGGGCAACCTCGTGCTGCATCATCCTGACCGCAATGGCGGACGGCATCCAGGCACTGCTGTAAGAGAAAGGAACCTGAAACGATATGCGGAAATTTGTAATCGGCTGCGACAATGCAGTTGTCGAAATGAAGGACACGCTCAAAGCGTTTTTGCAGAAGCAGGGCGCGGAAGTGGAGGATGTCGGGTGCTTTTCTTCGGATGACCCGACCAACTATCCGACCATTGCAGAAAAGGCCTGCAACCTGATTGCGGAAAGCGGCTTTGAGAAGCGCGGTGTGCTGGTTTGCGGAACCGGAATCGGCATGTGCATGACGGCCAATAAGTGCAAGGGCATCCGTGCAGCGGTCGGACATGATATTTTCTCCGCACGGCGGTCGATTTTGAGCAACGACGGCAACGTGATCTGCTTTGGCGCGCGGGTAATCGGGCCGGAGCTTGCGAAAGCGATCCTCGGCGAATGGATGACGCTCGAATACATGGACGGACCTTCCACCCCGAAGGTGCAGGAGATCATCGCGCTGGAAGAACGCAACATGCGCTGAGCATGTGCCGTTCAAAACGCCAGTTACACATCGATTGATAGCATCCGGCGGTTTCTGCCTTATATTGCGGCAGAAATCATCTAACATCTCCCAAAGGAAAAGCCACCGCTTCGGCAGATTTGAAACTGCCCAGAGCGGTGGCTTTCCTGTTTTGAAAACGAAAGAAATTTCAATCGCATGTTTTTTGTATAGCCGCTTTTGCAGACACGAATTCTTTCGGCGTTTTAAAAACCGAAACGCACAGGAAAAAGGCATCCTTGTCCTGTGTCAGATGAATTTCTCAAGGCAAATCGGAAAGGAACCTTTCCTTTCAAATGGGGAAAAGGTGATGCAATCAAGGCGCATGTCAGGGCGGCAGAACCGCGGCTTTTGCCCAATCGGTATCATTGAGATCCGGCGTGCCTCGGCGCCGCAGACGCGCTTATCCCGATGGATGAAAGCCTAGAAAGAAAGTCCACGGAAGAAAGCCCGCAGATGGGAAACCCGCGAAACGCGGTTAGTCCTCGTTTTCGCGGAGCGCATCGATGTCGGTTCCGGGTCCGACTTTATAGAGTGGAGCAACTTCGCTGTAGTAGGAGTCCGGCAGATCCTCGCGCCGGACTTCCTCGCCGTTTTTATAATAAATACGCCAGGCAACCGCCTTAATTCCTTCATATCCGGTGCGGTCAAGCTCGACCTCGCCTTTTTTCAGGCTGTCGTCCTCTTCGTATTCGGCGTCCGGCATGGGGATGGTCTCCGTGCGTTTGCTGCCGACTTCAATCTCGTCGAATTCGTCGGTGATGTACCCGTAAATCGTGGCGGTCAGACGGTTGTCCTCCATGGCGGCGGAAAGATAAATCGGATACGCGGTCACATTTTGCAGGCGGAGATCGACATAAGGATAATCGACCGTCGCGTCAAGGCCTTCCGGCGCATAGGAGGACGGCCGCAGGTGGCAGTACCGCTCAATGATGGCCATATTGGCGCGCAGGGCACAGCCGTAGATGGTGGTGGCAGCCTGACAGATTCCGCCGCCGCTTTCCTGAATCAGCTTGCCGTCTTTCCAAGCGCCTGCCGGAAGCCATCCCAAGCTTTCGTCCATGCTGTTGCCGACAAATTCATGGAAGGAGAAAATTCCGCCGGCCGGAATGGTTTGCCGGTCGAGAAGCCCCATCGCCTTTTTCATGTTCTGGTTGGCGTTTCCGCCATTGGTGGATTCGGTCGAAAAGCTGGCAACCTTACCGGTTTTGGCCTGAAGCGATTCCAGCGTTGTGGTAAACGGAACCGCGGAGACAGGAACCTCGATCTCTCCGCTGTGCGTGTCCGATTCCAGCGTTTGAATGATGGCAGCTTCGAGCGCTTCCGTATCAACTGCGCGTCCGTCTTTGCCGTCGGTATACGTAAAGGTCAGCGTGTCGAAATCAAAGTCTGCGATATCCGGTTCAACCGGATCCTCAGAAATGTTCTCTGCAAATTCGGCAATTTTGCTTTCCAGCATGCCGTAGCGCAGAGTCGGCGTCAGCGTATAGGTTTTGCCGGCCGGTGTGCCGTCCGATGCGAGCGCTTTCGGGTAGGTGTTGCTGTAAACGGCGGCCTCCTGAAGGACTTCGTCGGTATTGAATTCGATCACGAGATCAGAAGCGGTAACCGTAAGGGTCTCTCCGCCGTAAGACGCTGTTACCCGGTAGCGTTCTTCGAGTTCCGCCTCTGCTTCCGAGAGGGCGCGTTTTGCCTCTTCTTCGGTCATGCCGGAAAGATCGACGTCGGACACGAAAATGCCGGCGGCATACGTGAACGCTTCGGAAGAATCAGACGGTGCCGACGCAGAACCGGCAGAATCTTTTTCGAAAATGGCGCAGCCGGAAAGCAGGCAAAGCGCACAAATCAGAGACAATGCGGCAAAAAAACGGGCGCGAAGACGACGGGTCATCAGGCGGCCTCCTTTGCAGTTTCAAATAAAAGCATGTTACTGTTATTATAAGCATATTTTTGCCTTCTGGAAAGGAAGGTTACACAATTTTAATCGAATTGTAATGAAAAACGAAAATTTTTAGCTTGCACAAATCAAAAAAGAGGCTTGACAGGATAGAAAAACCATGATATGCTAACAACACGAGTTAGATAAAACTAACCAAAATAAAAATGCAGAGCAATGTGCGTTGCATTTCTTTTTTAATCAGGAGTTAGCGCAAACTAACTAGCAAGGAGGATGAACGGATGAGCGTAGTCATCGTTGGCGGAAACGAGCGGATGGTCTGTCAATATGAAGATATTTGCCGGCAGCACGGATGCCGGGCAAAGGTGTTTGTAAAGGAAAGCGGCGCGCTGAAAAAGAAACTGGGATGTCCGGATCTTCTGATTCTGCTGACCAATACGGTTTCCCATAAAATGGTTCTGAGCGCTGTCGGTGAGGCAAAGCGGAACAACATTCCGATTGCGCGGATCCATTCGAGCAGCGCGTCCGCACTGCACAATCTTCTGTGCGGCTACTGCGGCGGGAGGGGATAAGCATTGGGAGAGCTTTTGGTGCGGTACTGTGCGCCGACCCTGGCAGGGCTCAAGACCGGAAGCCTTTTTAGCGTTTCGGCATCCTCTCCGGCAGCGCTTGCGCGTGAACTGCGGGATTGGAACCGACGGCTGAATGCAAAAGATGTGGCGATTTGCGCGCTTCGTCTCCGGCAGGGGAAGGCGCTGATTTATGTCTACCGCAAAGCGATGCTTGCGCAGGATTTGCAGAAAAAGGACGTACAGGCGGTGCTGCAGAAAGCAAAATATTCCGGATTTTCCGATCACCGGTGGATGCTGCTGCAGCTTCGGGAACGAATTTTGCATGCAGAGGGCTTTCCGCATGAAATCGGACTGTTCCTGGGATATCCGGCGGAGGATGTCCGGGGCTTTATGGAAAAGAAGGGCAAGGACTGCCATCTGGTCGGATGCTGGAAGGTGTATGGCGACGCGGCATGTGCCGAGCGCCGGTTTGCCCGATATCAAAAATGCAAACAGGTCTATTTGCGCCAGTTTTCGGATGGCCGGTCGGTGGAGCAGCTTACCGTTGCATTCCGCAGACCGCCGAAAGCGGTGTGACAGAGATATATTTCAGGAAAAGAGGTCATGAGAACATGAAAGCAGCAGTTGTTTATTGGAGCGGTACGGGAAATACAGAAGCGATGGCGAATGAAGTGGCACAGGGGTGCCGTGCAGCAGGCGCAGAGGTCGCAGTGTTGCAGGCGTCGGAATTTTCGGCAGACCAGATGGATACCTTTGACGCGGTAGCCTTTGGCTGCCCGTCCATGGGGGATGAGCAGCTTGAGGAAAGCGAGTTCGAGCCGATGTTTCAGAGCTGTGAGGAGAAGCTGTCCGGAAAGCGGATCGTGCTGTTTGGCTCTTACGGATGGGGAGACGGCGCGTGGATGCGCGATTGGGAAGAAGCCTGCAAAGCGCAGGGTGCAGATTTGGCGGCGGATTTTGTAATCTGCAATGATGCGCCGGACGAGGACGCCTGCGCGGCCTGCAGAGCGCTTGGCGCAGCGCTGGTCGGATAACCGAACCGCAATCCATTTTTATAAACCCAGACCCGCCGGCGGAGTTTCTCTCTGCCAGGCGGGCTTTTTGTGATTTTGGTCTCTCACTTTTTTAAGAAAGGCCTGTTCCGAAATGATCCTCTTCCGGATCTTTACGGTTGGAGACTGGCGGAAGAGATGCTTTGAAATCGGCCCCGGCTGGCTTACGGTATGGCGGCTTCTGAACTCGCTTCCCGTCAGGGCGGTTCTGACTGCCTTGATGCGAGAATCATTCGGAATGAAACGGTTTTTTTCGAAACGAAATGTTTTTATTTTTTTCTTGAAATTTGGGAAATCGGTGTTTTTCCTGCAAAAAAGCTGTTATGATAAGCGCAGAACCAACACATACTGTAAAAAAGAAAGCCTTTGCCCGGAATCGTTGCAAAGAAGGAATCAAACGGGCAGGTTTTACGGCAAATGGGTGTTCCGCACGTTTCGGAGAATTTTGAAAACGCAGGAATCGTGCCGAAAATTACGGGAATGGAGACGTTTTGATGGTAGCCCTGTTGCTCTCGCCAGTCTATATTTTGCTCAACGTCTATGCGGTTCGGCGAATTTTGCAGTGGGTTTCCGCATTTCCGCTTTCGGCCGCCGCCGGACGGTGGTGCAAGGGACTGCTCATTGTCCTCTATGCACTTCCGGCAGTGTCTCCGGCGCTTGCGTATGCGCTGCCGGCTTCCGCGTTTCAGTGGTGGGTCGGCAGAATTTCAGCCGCGTGGCTGGGGTGTCTGTTTTATCTGTTGCTCCTGCTTGCCGTCGCGGATGGATCCGCGTGGGGAATCCGGCGGCATTTTCGCGGGCGTTGGGACGCTGCGCGAAAAAACCGGCTTCTTCGGCGCGGCGGAGCCCTCTGTGCGGCGGCGTTGATCGCAGTTTGCGGGTACGGATTCTGGCATGCGCAGGAGATTACGGTGGTGCAGCGGCCTGTTTCGGTATGGAAAACCTGCCCGGCACAGAAAAGTCTGCGGATTGCGCTGATTTCTGATCTGCACTTCGGATATTCCGTAGGGCTTCGCCAGGCGCAGCGGATGGTTGATACCGTTAACGCGCAGAATCCGGACTTGATCTGTATCGCCGGCGATGTGTTTGATAATGCCTACAGCGCGATTGAAGATCCGGCGCGGCTTTCCGAGATTCTCTCCGGCTTCCGGAGTCCCTATGGAACCTACGCCTGTTACGGCAATCACGATGTCTCCGAACGGCTGCTGGCGGGGTTTTCCTTCGGCGGCGCGGGAAAGGTCAGCGAGCAGCGGATGGACGCCATTCTCACGGATGCCGGAATTCATTTGCTGCGGGACGAGACGGTTTTGGTGGACGGGAAATTTTATCTTTCCGGCCGGCGCGACCGCACAAAACCCGGCGTTTCGGAGGAGCGTCTGGATGCGGAAACGCTGCTCTCGGGCGTTGACCGGAATCTTCCGGTATTTGTGCTCGATCATCAGCCCGCTGATCTTGCGGCGCTCGCACAGGCCGGCGCCGATCTGGTGCTTTCCGGCCACACGCACAACGGCCAGCTCTTTCCCGGAAACCTTCTGATACAGCCGTTTTGCGAAAATCCGTACGGCGTGCTGCAAAAAGGGGAGATGACCTCGGTGGTGACCTCGGGCGCCGGCGTTTGGGGGCCTGCGATGCGGGTCGGAACCAACTGCGAAGTCGTCGTGGTGGAGGTCTCCTTTTTGCCGTCCGGTTTACAGGCAACTGGCTGACGGAATGGGAAAATCCCAAAAACCACTTGACCTGACGAAAAAGGCATAGTATAATACAGGAAACTTTAATAGAAAAGAACGTTGAAGGGAATAAACAGCGCGTTCAGAAGCTGCAGAGAGCCTGCGGACGGTGCAAGCAGGTGCGGAAGGCGCGTGAATGTCCTCCCGGAGTTCCTGCCTGAAGAGCAGTTGTGTAGGGCGGGCGGCTGATCCCCGTTAAACGGATTCGCTTTATCGACAAGGTAGAGCGGCGAGTGGCTGGCGGATGAACGCGGGAGACCCCTGCGGAGGATCCGGCGGCAAAAAGAGTGGTACCGCAGAGTGAGAACCTTTGCCTCTTTGTTGAGGTGAAGGTTTTTTGTTTTTTACGCGATTTTTACGCGGATGGAAATGGAGGCAGATCGGAATGCTGCAAAACGGCGCACAAATTCTCATACAGGTTCTTCTGGAGCAGGGCGTGGAACGGATTTTCGGATATCCCGGCGGCGCGGTTTTGCCGATTTATGATGCACTTTATGCGTATCGGGACCGCATCACCCACTATATTACCGCGCATGAACAGGGGGCGGCACATGCCGCCGACGGATACGCGCGGATGACCGGAAAGCCCGGCGTGGTGCTGGCAACCAGCGGACCGGGCGCAACGAATCTGGTAACGGGGCTTGCAGCGGCGTATATGGACAGCGTTCCGATGGTGGCAATTACCGGCAACGTCGATACGGCGCTGATCGGCCGGGACAGCTTTCAGGAGGTCTATATTGCGGGCATTACGATGTCCGTGACCAAACATAATTTTATCGTCCGGCGTACCGAAGACTTGGCGCCTACGCTGCGGCAGGCCTTTCGGATTGCCCAAAGCGGACGCTGCGGCCCGGTGCTCGTGGATGTTCCGCGCGATGTTGCACTGGGACTTGCGTCGTACACGCCGGAACCGGCAGTGCAGCCCGACGCCGCATCGGCGCCGGACCCGCAGGACATTGCGCAGGCGGCAAAGATGCTCAACCGTGCGGCGCGCCCGATGGTCTGTTTCGGCGGCGGCGCGGTCAAAGCGTCGAAGAAATTGCGGGATTTGCTCGAAAAAGCGGAGATTCCGGCGGCGCATACCCTGATGGGCATCGGCGCGCTGCCGTTCGATCATCCGCTGAATCTCGGACTTCTCGGCATGCACGGCAAGCGCTCTTCGAATCTGGCAGTCGATCATGCGGACGTGCTGCTGGCGATCGGGACGCGCTTTAGCGACCGCGTGGCGTTCCATATGGATCAGTTTGCGCACCGCGCACAGATCATCCATATCGACATCGATCCGAGCGAAATCAATAAAAACGTGCAGGCGGCCCACAGTGTGGTCGGAGACGTTCACGATGTGCTCTCGCGGCTGCTTCCCATGGTGGAACCGGCTGCCCACCGCGACTGGATACAGCGCATTGCTGCGTGGAAACGGGAGGATCTTCCGCTGGAGGACGATGGGGAAACGCTGACGCCGTATGGTGTGATCCGGACGCTGCGTGAAGCTGCCGGGCCGGACGCCATTTTCACGACGGACGTCGGACAGCACCAGATGTGGGCGGCGCAATACCTGCACCACAATCGCCCGCATCATTTTCTGACGAGCGGCGGACTTGGCGCCATGGGCTACGGCTATGGCGCGGCGATCGGCGCGTCGCTTGCGGCGGGAAAACGGCCGGTGATCCATATTACCGGGGACGGTTCCTTTCATATGAACCTCAATGAGACCTGCACGGCAGTGACGTATGGCATTCCGGTTATCAGCGTGATCCTAAATAACCGCGCGCTCGGCATGGTGCGCCAGATGCAGGGCACGTTCTACGGCGGACGGTATTCCTGCAGCGAACCGGACCGCAAAACCGATTATCAGAAGGTGGCCGAGGGATTTGGCGCGGCCGGGGTGCGCTGTGAGACGCTTTCGCAGCTGCGCACAGCATTCCAAAATGCGTGCAAAAGCCACGGCCCGGTCTGGATCGAGTGCCCGATCAGCCGGGAGGCGCGCGTGCTGCCGATGATCCCGACAAACGGAACGGTTGACGATATCATTTTAAAGTGAGGAGAATCGCTCATGCCCAAAAAAGTACTCAGTGTTCTGGTAGACAACCACACCGGCGTCCTCGCGCGTGTCGCGTCGCTGTTTTGCCAGCGCGGGTTTAACATCGACAGCCTGACGGTTTCGGCGACCAATCATCCCGAAACGTCCCGAATCACCATCGTCGCAAGCGGCGATGACGAGACAACGTACAACCAGATTATGAAACAGACCGCAAAACTGATCGAGACGCAGGCAATTTTTCCGCTGAATCCTTCGGAGAGCCTGTTTCGGGAGCTTTTACTGGTGAAGCTGCGCGCAGACGAAACGAACCGCGGCGCAATCCGGGAAATTGCGGAAATCTATCGGGCAAAAATCATCGATCTCTCGGTTTCCAGCATGGTGCTGGAGCTGACCGGAGAGCCGGATAAGATTGACGGGTTTCTCGATGTGCTTTCGACCTATGAGATTCTGGAAATGTGCCGCACCGGTGTGACGGCATTGGAACGCGGATGGAAAAAGGATCCCCCGCATACGCCTGCCCGATAAAAAAAGAAGAGCGCGCCTGCACACGCAAAACGGTTCCAAACCGCATTCCCTGATGGGGTGCCGGACGGGCCGTTTCTTCTGTGTGCAGGCGCGCTCTTTTGCGTTATATATTTGCAGATTCGGCTAAATCCAAGCCGAATTTGAAAAAGCGTCTATTCTGGACGTTTTGCGGAACTGGGCGTCGGCGTTTCTGTGCCGACGGATTCCGCAGCTGCCGGAGAATGCACAGACTGCCGCGCCGTTTGGCGGAAAAGAACCAGCAGCGCGCCGGCGATTACCAGGAGGCTGACCCACTGCGAGGTGGAAAGCCCCAGCCAGCTTCCGCGCAGCGTGTCGCCCCGCCAAAATTCCAGCAAAAACCGCGCTGGCGCATAGGCGAGCAGATATCCGCAGAACAGGCGTCCGGAAAACCGGTTTTTCCGCAGCAGATGAGACAGGACAAGGAACAAAAGCAGATTCCAGAACGCTTCCACAAGCTGAATGGGAAAGCGCACGACGCCGTTTGCCTCCGGAACGGGACTGTACCGATAGACAAAGCCGACCGGGCTTTCTGCCCCGTAGCAGCATCCGCCCAAAAAGCAGCCGATCCGCCCGAAAACATGGAAGAGCGGAACCACCGGCGCGATCATATCGGACCATGCGGAAAGATCGAGCTTCCGGTTTTTTCCATACAGATAACCGGCCGCAATGCCGCCCAGAAGCCCGCCGTAAAAGACCGATCCGCCGAAAATCGAAACAACAACGTCGAGGAAGTCTTTCCAGCTGCTGATGACGCCGGGCGTATGCAGAAGCTTTTGGAGAAGCGGCAGATTGGTGACGCCGTAGAGCAGATGCATGCCCAGCAAAACGCCGATGCCGCTGATCAGCAAAAAGACGATCATGTCGTTATCGTCGTATCCCCGCTTTTTTGCAGTTCGGCAGGCGTAAATTCCGGAGACAAAAATTCCGATCAGCGCCAAAACGGGATAAATGGCAAACGTTTTTCCGAGAAACGAGAAGCTTGGAATCATGGCAGTTCACCTCGCGATAAAAAAATACCATGCGCGTACGCTGCGCATGGTATAATATGGGTTCAGATCAATTGAGCAATTAGCCCAGAAGTCCGGCTACACCGACACAACTTGCAGCGCAGATTACGCAGATGATGCCGACAGCACCAAAAGCGGTGCCGATAATGCCGAGAACAAGACCCGCAGTTGCAAGTCCGGTCTCTCCTGGATTTGCCTTTTTACGGCCCAAAACGCCGAAGACAATACCGAGAACGGCGAGGACAAACGTAAAGTAACAAACGACCGGGATAAAGGAACCGATGATGCCCAGAATACCGCAAACGAGCGCCGCAATAGAAAATCCTTTACTGTTGTTTTGCATGGTGAAAACCCTCCTTATAATTATAAATCTGCGTCCGAGATATCGATAGAAAAAAGGAATTTCCGGGAACCGGATCCGTTTTTCTACGGGACACTTTAATCGATGTCATTATAGCATGGTGCTGATTTTGTTGTCAATGATTTTTGGGGAAATTGTTTCGAATTTGTTACAGAGCGCTTTCCTTAGAGAAGCTTTATGGGAAGCATTGCCGTTTTAAACACGAGCGTGTATAATATCATGGAACGCTTCTGCTGCAGATGGTTTTGCGCCGGGAAATCGTGCGTTTTTGCGGACTTGGCAAACCGAAACGCGCTTTCGGGCAAACGCGGCAGACGATTTTTTAGAAAAGGAGGTCATCCGAAGATGAGCGGATCCCAAAGGAAAATTCCTGTCTTTTGCGATCGGAATCCCGGACTCCACCGGTTTGTGCTCAGCCTGACGCTTCTTGCCGGTCCGCTTTATGAAACGGAGGGCGAGGAAGGATCGTCGCATTTCTTTGAGCATCTGGTGTTCCGCAACATCAACCGCCGGATGAACGGCACGCTCTACCGGACGCTTGACCGGCTGGGGCTGACGTTCAGTGCCTGTACCTACCGGGAGATGATTCGCTTTTCGATTTCCGGTATTCCGGCGCATTTTTGTGAGGCGGCCGAAATTTTCACACAGATCTTATCGCCGCTTTCGCTGTCGTCCCAGGATTTGCAGCTGGAGCGCAAACGGGTCAAAGCGGAAATTGCAGAAGCGGACGAGCGCAGCAGCCTTGACCATTTTGCGGCACAGAAGATCTGGGCCGGCACGCCGCTGCAAAGGCTGATTACCGGCAGCTGTGCCGCGGTTGACCGGCTTGGCGTGCGGCGGATGCAGAAAATTGCCGAGACGATTCTGCGCGAAGGCATGCCGTTCTTTTCGGTGACCGGAGCCGTTTCGGAGGAGCATCTCGCGGCGCTTTCTGCCTATGCGGCGCGTTTTCCGGTACGGCCGGGGTCCGGTGTGCGCCGAAATCTCGCGCCGGTGCCGCAGCAGTTCTTTCACCGAAAACCGGCTGTGTACTGCAAAAGCGCCGGGTACTGCGAAGTCTGCCTTTCCTTTGATTTTGACGCGCGCCGGTATTCGCATGCGCAGCGGGATCTGCTCTATGCGCTGCTGTTTTCCGGAGAAAGCTCGCGCTTTTATGAGGTGCTCTCCGAAGAAACCGGTCTGCTTTACGGTTATGACGCGCTGATCGAAGCGTACCGCAACATCGGCGTGCTTTCGCTTTCTTTTTCCGTGCGTCCGGCGTCGCTGCCGGCAGTTTTGGAAAAGACGGTAGAGGTGCTCTCCGCCGCCAAACAGCCGGATCCCGAGGGCTTTTTATCCGCACAGGGGCAGTATACGGAAACCATGGATATGCTTCTGGACGATCCGGAGGACCTCAGCTTTACGCTCGACTATGAGCGCGGCGTGCTTGGCGCCGGATATGGCTCGCTTGCACAGCGAAAGGAGACCTACCGGGCGGTTCGTGCAGAAGATGTGGCCGCATTTGCAGAAGAACTCTTCCGGCCGCAGAATCTGACCGTCTGCGTGAAGGGCAGAAAAGACCGGCTGCCGCTTTCCAAAATTTCCGGCGTACTGCAAAGATTGGCGGCGCCTTCGATTTTACAGAGAATCTCGAACCCAATGCGGCGAAACAAATGGGTAACTGGGACAAAAGCAGATGTGAAAAAATTATGAATTTTATGTGACGCCGACAAAAATGCAGTTTCGGAAAAAAACTTGCGGAAATAGGCTTGAAAAAATGTCGGTTCTGCGGTAACATTGTCCTATCCTTTTTCTTTTTGGCGCTTTCCTGTTTGAGGTGTTTGGGCTATTAAAGAACGAGGGCTCTTTTATTTTTAAAACCGGAGGGAACTGCCATGCAGCTTTTGAAAGAACGAATTATCAGAGATGGCAAAATCGGCGAAGGCAATATCCTGAAGGTCGACAGCTTTCTGAACCATCAGATGGATATTGCGCTTTTTAATGAAATCGGCCGCGAATTCAAACGGCGTTTTGCAAACTGCGATGTAAACAAAATCCTGACCATTGAGTCTTCCGGAATCGGGATTGCATGTATTACAGCGCAGTTTTTTGATTGTCCGGTTGTATTCGCCAAAAAGCACCGGACGCTCAATATCTTCGGGGATGTCTACACAGCGAAGGTCGAGTCCTATACGCACAAAGAGGTCTATGATGTGACGGTTTCCAAGGCGTTTCTCGGTCCGCAGGATCGGATCTTGATTATCGACGATTTTCTTGCAAAGGGCAATGCGCTCAACGGACTGCTGCAAATCATCGAGCAGGCCGGCGCAAAGGTCGAAGGAATCGGCATCGTTGTCGAAAAAGCGTTCCAGGAGGGCGGCGATCTGATCCGGTCGCAGGGCATCCGCGTGGAGTCTTTGGCCCGTGTAAAGGCGCTTTCTGTCGAAAACGGCGTTTCCTTTGTGGAGGATGACTGCTGACAAGCCCCGATGGGGCTTCCAATAAAATAAAAGGATTTGGAGGAAACAAACACATGAAGAAGATTCTTGCAATGCTTCTGTCAGTGCTTCTCGTGCTCGCATTTGCGGCAGGATGCAGCTCTGACAACGCAGCTTCCGGCAGCAGCGATGCTTCTGAGGCACAGAGCAGCGATGCACAGAGCAGCAGCGAAGCGGAAAGCAGCGACGGGGAAAGCAGCAGCACGGAGGGCCTGTTCCCGCCGGTTGCCAAAGAGGATATTAAGGTCGGCGTCATCCATATTTCCGATCCGGCAGAAGGATCCGGCTATACGTATACGCACGATCAGGGAATCGTCGGCATGCAGAAGGCGCTCGGCCTTTCTGATGAGCAGATCATCCGCAAAAACAATGTCAACGACAGCGACGCTACCGCAATCGAGAGCGCCATCCTGGAGTGCATTGAGGAAGGCTGCAACATCATTTTTGCGACAAGCTGGGGCTATATGGACACCTGCGAAGCGCTTGCAGAAGAATATCCGAATGTGATTTTCTCCCACGGTACCGGTTATAAGTCCAACGGCAAAAACTTCAACAACTATTTCGGCCGGATTTATCAGGCGCGTTACCTTTCCGGTATTGCGGCCGGTCTGAAGACCAAAACCAATAAAATCGGCTATGTTGCGGCTTGGGGCAGCGAAAACGGCGAAGTTACAAGCGGCTGCGACGCGTTTGCAATGGGCGTGTATTCCGTCAACCCGGATGCAGAAGTTTATGTAAAGGTCACCAACAGCTGGTTCGATCCGGAAGGCGAAGGCCAGGCAGCGCAGGCGCTTGTCGACCTCGGCTGCGATGTCATCGGACAGCACTGCGATACGCCGAACCCGCAGCTCGTTGCGGAAGAAGCAGGCGTTTTCGGTGTCGGCTACAACTCCGACATGAGCAAGGATGCGCCGAAGGCGGTTCTGACCTCTGTAATTTGGAACTGGTCCGCATATTACACCTGGGCGGTTGAGAATGTCATCAACGGCACCTGGACCGGTGAAAACTATTACGGCGGCCTTGCAGAAGGCTTTGTCGATATCGCACCGCTGGCAGATTTCTGCGCGGACGGCACTGCGGAAAAGATCGAAGAAGCCCGCCAGAAGATCGTTTCCGGCGAGTGGGATGTCTTTGACGGCGAGATCGAGACCAACGAAGGCACAACGGCGACCAGCGAGTATTACACCGATATCAACTGGTACTTCAAGAACGTTGTGGTGAAATAAAGCAGCATTCTGCCTGATTCGGCCCGGTGAGAATTTCCGGGCGGGCAAAAGCCCGTCCAGAACAGGAAATTCCCTTCCGGGCCATGGCCCGTTTTATACGGTTTTTTCCTGCTTTTCCGGCAGGGCGAAGAATCGGCCGGCATATTTTAAAACGCTTTTTTAAAACGTGTGCCGAATTTCCGCTTTTTCGCCGTACCGGGACGGCGTTTCTGCGGCGGATGTTTTTTGCGGCCGGAAAAGTCGGCGCAAAAGGCACTTGCATGCAGAAATCTGTTCGGCGTTTCCACAAAATCTCCAAAGGAGGCATCAATCGGGTATGTCAGATAGGACACAGGCCCCCTATGCAATTGAATGCAGCGGAATCACAAAGACGTTTGGCTCTGTGGTTGCGAACGACGGCATCGATCTTTCTGTCCGCTACGGAGAAATTCTGGCCTTGCTCGGCGAGAACGGATCCGGCAAAACAACGCTGATGAACATGCTTTCCGGCATCTATCATCCGGACAGCGGAAGCATCCGGATTGGCGGACAAGAGGTGCAGATCGCGTCGCCATCCGACGCCCGTGCGCTCGGAATCGGAATGATTCACCAGCATTTTAAGCTGGTCGATATTTTTACCGCGCGGGAAAATATCATCCTGGGTTCCCGGGAAAAGCGCAGCGCGCAGAAACAGCGCGAGGCGATTGCCGCCATCATGGAGGATGTCGGGCTCTCGATTGACCTGGACAAGCGCGTTTGTGATATGGCGGTCAGCGAAAAGCAGACGGTCGAGATCCTGAAGGTGCTCTATTCGGGCTCCAAAATTCTGATTCTCGACGAGCCGACAGCGGTTTTGACGCCGCAGGAGACAGAGCTGCTCTTCGCGATGCTGCGGCGTATGCGGGAAAAGGGCTGCGCAATCATCATCATCACGCACAAGCTCGGCGAAGTTTTGGCGATCAGCGACCGTGTAACGGTTTTGCGCAAGGGAAAAAGCGTCGGAACGGCGGTGACGGCGGAAACCAACCAGAAAATCCTGACGGAATTTATTGTCGGCCATGCAGTGAATCTCGAAATTCACCGGCCGGAACCGGAAAATCCGCAGACCATTCTCAATGTCGTGAACCTGACGGTGGATAAGCCGGACGGCTCCTGCGCGATTGACGATATTTCCTTTGAAATTCGGACCGGTGAAATTCTCGGCGTCGCAGGTGTTGCGGGAAGCGGTCAAAAAGAGCTTTGCGAGACCATTGCAGGGCTGATGCCGGCAAAAAAGGGCGCAATTCTTTATAAAAAAGAAAATATCCTCGGAAAATCGCCGCTGGACATTATCAAATACGGCATCAGCATGAGCTTTGTGCCGGAAGACCGTCTGGGCATGGGGCTGGTTGCCTCGATGGATATGGTGGATAACATGCTGCTCAAGACCTACACGGCCGGCCCCGGTCCGTTTGTCGACAAAAAGCCGGCTAAGGCCCTTGCAGAACGGTTGGTGGAAAAACTCGGGATCGTCACCGGCGGACTCAATATGCCGGTTCGGCTGATGTCCGGCGGCAACGTGCAGAAGGTGCTGCTCGGATGCGAGATTGAATCCAATCCGAATCTGCTGATTACCGCGTATCCGGTGCGCGGACTCGATATCAATTCCTCGTACCTCGTGTACGATCTGCTCAACGAACAGAAAAAACGCGGCGTCGCGGTGATGTATATCGGCGAGGATCTCGACGTGCTGCTGGAGCTTGCCGACCGGATCATGGTGCTCTGTCACGGAAAAATCACCGGAATTGTGGACGCCAAAGCAGTCACAAAAGAACAAATCGGCCTGATGATGACCGGCGGAACCGGAGAGGAGGCAACGGCATGAATTCGACAAAACAGGCATCCCGGCAGCCGCTGCTCCATATTGTCAAGCGTGCGGAGCTTCCGCGCCGGACTTCTGCGCTGCTGCGGCTAGGGGCATTTCTGCTGTCGCTGTTTATCGGCGGGCTGTTCATTCTGGCGCTCGGATATAACCCGTTTGAGATTTACGGTACGATCGTATCCGGCTCTTTCCGCAGCGCGATGGCAATTCAGGCAACGATCAAGGTGATGGTTCCGCTCCTGATTTCCTCGCTCGCGGTGACGCTGGCCTTTAAAATGAAATTTTGGAATATCGGCGCAGAAGGCCAGATTATCATGGGCGCAACCTTTGCAACCTACTTTGCGCTCTTTCACTCCGATTGGAACCACTGGGTGCTGATCCTTGTGATGCTTCTCGCGGGAATGATCGGCGGCGGCTTGTGGGGATTGATTCCCGCAGTGCTCAAGACCCGTTTCAATACAAACGAGACGCTCCTGACGCTGATGCTCAACTACATCGCGCTGCATATTGTCTCTTACTTGCGCGATGGCCCTTGGAAGGATCCCGGATCCCAGGGCTATGCCAAAATTGCGCGTTTTGACGGCAATGCGGCGCTCGATAAGGTGTTCGGCGTGCATTTCGGGTGGATTATTGCGCTGGTGCTGACGGCGTTGGTCGCCGTCTATCTGCGCCGCACCAAACAGGGATATGAAATTTCGGTTGTCGGCGAAAGCCAGGATACGGCACGCTATGCCGGCATGAACGTCCGCAAAATTGTCATCCGCACCATGTTTTTGAGCGGCGCGGTCGCCGGAATCTGCGGCATGCTGCAGGCAACCGGCGCCGATATTACGCTGACGACCTCGGTGGCGGGCGGCGTCGGATTTACGGCGATTATCATTGCCTGGCTCGCACAGCTCAATCCGGTGATGATTGTGGTGGTGTCGTTCCTCTTTAGCGTCCTTGAAAAGGGCAGCAGTGTCATTCAGTCCTCCTTCGGATTGTCAACCGACTGCGCTGATGTGCTGCAGGGAATTATTCTGTTTTTGGTAATCGGCTGCGAATTCTTTATCCGGTATCGCTTTGTCCGGGAGAAAAAGGAGGGTGCGCGGTAATGGAAATGGTTTTGAAATTTCTGGTCGCTGCAATTGTCGCAGGGACACCGCTCCTGTTCGGAACGGTCGGCGAAATCCTCAATGAAAAGGTCGGGCACTTAAACCTCGGCGTGGAGGGCATGATGTCCATCGGCGCCTGCGCCGGATTTATGGCCGGATATTACAGCAACAGCTTTCTTGTGGCCTTGCTGGCCTCTTTTGCCGGCGGTGCGTTCGGCGCGCTGATTTACGCGGTGCTGACGGTTACCTTTATGGCCAACCAGAACGTCACGGGCCTGACGCTGACGATTTTTGGAATCGGTCTTGCAAACTTTGTCGGCGTGTATGCGCTGTCCACGACGGAGAACGGAACACTCAAGCTGCCGGAGCGCATAGGCGCACAGATCGGCTCGGTGCATATTCCGGTTTTGAGCGACCTGCCGATTGTCGGCGAGCTGCTTTTCTCGTATAATCCCTTTGTTTATCTCGCGATTGCGATTGCGATTGCGATGCATCTCTATTTGTTCCGCACCCGGCGCGGACTCAATCTCCAGTCTATCGGTGAAAATCCGGCAGCGGCGGATGCAGTGGGCATTCACGTAACACGGATCAAATATCTGAGCATTGTGATCGGCGGCGGCATTTGCGGCATCGGCGGTGCGTATTGCTCGATGATTATCAACGGCGGCGTTTGGATCAGCGATAATGTCGGCGGTCTGGGCTGGATTGCCGTGGCGCTCGTCATTTTTGCACGCTGGAAACCTGCGGTCGCCATTGGCGGTTCGTTTATTTTCGGTGCGCTGCGGGTGCTCAAATACTATGTGCCGAAGAGCCTGTTTGCCTTTCCGAATGCGTTTTATGATATGCTGCCGTTCCTGATTACGGCGCTGGTGCTGGTAATCAGCTCCATTCGGAAATCCAAAGGTGCACATATTCCGGCAAACCTCGGCGTCAACTATTTCCGTGAGGATCGCTGACGGCTGAAAATAAAAGACCCGTATCAAACGGGCAGGGAAAGGGGCAGATGCCATGCAGGCGCTGGAAACACAATTGACCGAATGTTTTTTAAATGCTGCGAAAGAAGCAGAGCTTCAGTGCGGGGTCCGCGCAGAGCAGGCGTGCCGGGATATCAAACGGTACGGCGGCGTGGCGTATATCCGGAAGCTGGCAAAAGCCGGTGCAGAATCGGAGTCCCTTTGCCGCCTTGCGGAATGCGGCCGGGTGAAACTCTCGTTTGAAGCCTGTGCCGTGCGTTCGGAATATGCGGCGCTCTTCACGGACGAAGAGATCAACGCCTGTTTTGCTTCCCTGTGCGCATACGGATATTACGGATAACAGAAGCATGCTTACGCTCCGGTGGTTTTGAACCCCCGGAGCGTTTTTTTGCTGTTACGGTAGGTAAAACCACTGTGCGAGTTTTTTTATTTTGACGTTTTGCCGCATCCTTGAAAAACCGGCGTCTGGCGCGGAGACACCCGGCTTTGCAGCGTGCTTGACAGCGGACGCTGCCGCGGAGACTACTTTGGAAAAACAACGGCGCGGACGGGTATTTTGCTGGAACGCGCAGCTCGGCAGGCATGCAGCGGAACCCGCAAGTTCTTGCAGCGGCAGCCGGGCGACCTGTTGCTGGCCAAAAAATCGCGAAAAAAATGGAATCAGGGCCATTTAAGTCCGGTTTATTGGACACCTCTTTTGATATAATAAAAGTAGAGAGAAGAGCAGTCCGGCAAATCGGATTTCATCAGCATGAAATCAAACGCCGGAAGAAGGAGGTTCCAGATGCTTGCGAATATCAACTTGATCCGTTTGATTTCCGGGATTGTCTGCGCGGCGGCGCTGTTCCTTTGGGTGTTCGATTGGCTGCGGGAAATCGAGAGAACCGCGCGCCGGAGACGCAGGCCGCAAATTTCCAGAAGGCCGAATCCTGCACCGCTTGCGAAACTGCAGCCGGATCGGTATAATGAAACCGAACCATTCTGCGGAGGTGATCGGTGTGGCCAAATCCGCCAACCAGAAATTGAAGCTGTTATATTTACAGAAAATTCTGCTCGAGGAGACGGACGATGCGCACTGCATCGCCCTGCCTGAACTGATCCGCGCGCTTCAGGAGCTGGGAATCGCCGCGGAACGCAAGAGTCTGTATACGGACTTAGAGGCTTTGCGCCAATTTGGGCTGGATGTCGAGTTCCGCAGGGGCAAAAACGGCGGATATTACATCGCCGAGCGGCCGTTTCAGCTGCCGGAGCTCAAGCTTCTGGTGGACAGCGTACAGGCGTCCCGGTTTATCACGCAGCGGAAATCTTCAGAACTGATCCGGAAAATCGAGTCGCTTGCAAGTGTCCATGAGGCCAAGCAGCTCCACCGGCAGGTGTATGCGGCGAGCCGCGTCAAGACGATGAACGAGAGCATCTATTATAATGTAGATAAAATTTATGCGGCCATCAGCAACAAAACCCAGATCACCTTTCGCTATTTTGCATACACGGTCAAAAAGGAAAAGCGTTACCGCCATGGCGGTTTGCGGTACCAGGTCAGCCCGTTTGCGCTTTCCTGGGATAATGAAAATTATTACATGCTGGCGTTTGACCGCGCCGCGCAAAAGCTCAAGCATTACCGTGTTGACAAAATGGAGTCCATCGCGGTGACGCGGCAAAAACAGGAGGGCGCGGAGGTCTTTCAGAAGATCGATATGGCGGCATATTCGCAACGTGTTTTCTCCATGTACGGCGGAGAGGACGTGCTGGTACGGCTGCGATTTGCGGCGCGTCTGATCGGCGTGGTGATGGATCGTTTCGGAAAGGATGTGCGGGTGTTTCCGGTTCCGTCCGGAACGGAGGAGCCGAAATGGTTTGAAATCAGCGTGCATGTGGAGCTCAGTCCGCAGTTTTACGGCTGGATGGCAAGCTTCGGCGGAGAAGCGCAGGTGCTCGCGCCGGAAAAAGCTGTAAACGGCATGCAGGCGCAATTGCGCGCGGTGCTGGAAGCATATGGAGCGGCAAGCAATTCGTGAGCGAAAGCATCGCGCGAGGCATCTTTTGATCCGGGGCGCTTGCGGCGCTGAAACACAAAAACCCCCTGTTTTCTTCGCCGGGCAAGCGGAGAAAACAGGGGTTCTTTCTGAGACGAATGAACTTCACCGGACTTCCATGCATCGGCAAGGCTTGCTGATGTTCCGCGAAAAACAGGTTCATCAGCACCGCGCACATCAGCACCGGCGTTCAGCGGCGATAGATCGAAGTCTCGATAAAAGCCGGTGTGCTGCCGGGCGCGGACTGAGTTTGCGCGCTGTTCCGTGTTCTGCAAAAAGCCGGTAGAGCCGGTGCCGCTGGACACCGATGACGATCGGGGGGGAAAATTTCGAAATCAGCGCGAGGATGATTCCAAAATCGGCACGGAGGCTATTCGGTACAGGGGATATTTTAAAATGGGGGCAACCCGGACGCGACCGGCCTTTAAACCACCGCTAAAAAATATCCGTTCGGCGTCGGAAAGTATGCGCCGACCAATTGACCGGCCAATTGCGTGAAAAGCACAGAAAGCGCTCAGTCCTGTTTTGCCTTATGGGAAAGGCGCTGACGCAAATCTTCGAGTGCAGCTGCGCCGCGGCGGGTCGGACGGAATCCGGGATAGGCGCGCAGCAGACGGCGGTGCAGGAAGTTGGGGCGGAGCTTCTGCTTGTAGGTTTCATTGAAGGTTTTCAGCTTTGCCTCAATTTCTGCTTTCAAAGCAGCATGGCCGACGGTGTCCTGTGTTTCGGTGCGGTAAGTTTCCACACGCGCGCGCAGGCGCTCTCCGATTTCAGGCAGACGCAACTCGCTCATGCGGGCAGAAAGCTGGGCGTGCAGTTCGGCGCCGGTCTGATAAAGCCGGGTCTTTTCCAGATTCTGGACAAGCTCGGCGCGGAGTGCTTCCAGTTCGGCAAGCTTCTGGTCGATGTGTGCGGCTGCAATGCAGGCGGAGACCAGGTCCGTGCAGAACAGTACAGCGATCACCGTCGCGGTGATATGCCCTGCCGGCTGGGGGATCCAGTCGATAAGCCGATCGGAGAGCGGCTTCAAGACCGCCAAAAGCAGGACGGAAAGCGCGCCCCAAAGCAGGGAGGCGCCGAGATAAATCCGTCCGTTTAAATTGAATTTGTGTTTGCTGTAATCCCACCAGCGCGCGTGGAAGAAAACTTCCATCACCCACGAGGTGACGTATTCCAAAACGGACGCCATAACAAACCCGCCGAAAAAGACGGCGAGGTAATTTCCCGCAAGAGGACGCAGTGTTAACAGCAAAATGGTGGCGCCGCTTCCATAAATGGGAATGACCGGCCCGGTGAGAAATCCGCGGTTGACAAATTTTTTGGTGCGGACGGAAACAAGCGTGCTTTCATAAATCCATCCGACAAAGCTGTACAAAATGAAATTGCAGAAGATGTAGTAAACATTGGTTCCAAACAGGGGGAGATCCCACATGGGTCGAGTTCATCCTTTCCATACGGTTTTGAAAACGGCTCGTTTTTTGGACGCTGCGGCGCGCCTGATTTGCGGCATGCAGGAAGTTTTGCATGTGCCCGGATGTACGAAAAAATGCGTTTAAAAAGCAGATTGCGGTCAAAACAGGCCGCGTATTGGAATCTGAGGGCTATTATAGCATATCTTTTCGTGGGATTCCAGCCTTTTCCGGAGAAAGACAGCCTGCCCGGGAAGGATTGACGAATGCGCACAGATGGGTTAAACTAGGAAAAGTTGATGTGCAAAATGACCCGGCAGAGCGATGCATCTGTACAGAAACGAAACCGCGCCGATGGAAAAATCCGAGATGGCCTGCCCGGCGCCGGAAAGGCTTTGGAAGTTCGGCCCGTCTGCATTGCGAAAACCCGGCGCCGCTAGGGCTGCCTGATAAAACGGACCGGCAAACACGCATGCGGCAAAACATCTTTGGTTGTGGCGGGGACAGCTTGTGTGAAGAAAGAAGAGGGGGAACAGAATGCAAAACCTCTATATCGATGAATCCGGCAGTATGACACGGGAGTTTTCTGACCGGCATCCCTATTTTATCATTGCAGTGGTGCAGGAATTTGATAAAGAAAAGGTCCGCCGGGCGTTTAAACGGTTCGTGGCGGAGCATTCCGGTCGGCTGCGTGCGCTGGACGTTGACGGGAAAATGTTCCGCGAGGCGGACGGCGGTTTTACGGAACTGAAGGGCTCTTATCTCGATTCCGATTTGAAGCGGGAGTTCATCGAGTTCTTTTGCCAGGGCGAAGATTTTCGCGTATTTTATATTAAAACCGATAACCGGCGGATGGACGGCTATCTGTATAAGGATACGCAGCGGGCATTTGACTATATGCTGATGTGTGGAATGCGCGAATTTTTAAAGGCCGGGCTGCTGCCGGGCGATTCCTACATGATCCAGGTGGACGAGCGCAATGTGCGCGCGGAGTCCAGACGTTCGCTCGAGGATTATCTGAATCTTTCTCTGGACTACGAATATCTGCTCACCGGGGAAGTGACGGTCAAGTATTTCGATTCCGCAGATAATGCGCTGATTCAGATTGCGGACGTGTTTTCCAATATTTTGTTTTCCGACTGTTACACGCAGGAGTTTAAAGGCGATATCGCACGCCTGTGCGGCCGCGGCTATATCGGCGGTGTGTACGATTTTGCAGGCGGATATCTTTTGGAATTGCCGCGGATGATTCGGTAAACAGCTGGCAGAACATGTCTGAACAACCAGAAACGGGTGTCTGCAGAAAGATCATAAAAAAATGTTCAGTATTTTGCTTTTTTAGGACTTCCTTCTTGATTTCGGGAGGAAGTCTATGGTATAATAAGCACAATTCGTGACACGCGTGTAGCACAAAGCATGCGGCGTCATTATAGGAGGTCATGCTGAAAATGATTTTACCACGGTATTATGAAGATTTGCACGCGCTGCATATCAACGCAATTCCGGACCGCGCATATTTCACGCCGCATGCGTCGGAAGCCGACGCGCTTTCCTGCCTGCGTGAGGAGAGCAAGCGGGTCGTGATGCTCAATGGCCGCTGGAATTTTCACTGGTATCCCTGTATCGAAGATGTCCCGGATGATTTCTTTGCACCGGCGTTCGATGATTCGGACTTCGGCGGCATCGACGTTCCGGGCTGCTGGCAGCCGCAGGGCTATGACAAGTATCATTATGTCGGCGCGCAGGGAATCATTCCCTATGACATTCCGAAGGTTCCGCAGGATAATCCGTGCGGTGCATACCGCACCGAATTTTTCTATGATCCGGACGACGCGCTGCCGGTGACGGAGCTCGTGTTCGAGGGCGTCGATTCCTGCTTCTACGTATGGGTCAACGGGAAATTTGTCGGTTACAGCCAGGTTTCCCACGCGCTCTCCATGTTTGATATTTCCAAATTCTTAAAGCCCGGCATGAATTCCCTTTCCGTTTTAAACCTCAAATGGTGCGACGGAACCTATTTTGAGATTCAGGATAAATTCCGCCTGACCGGTATTTTCCGGGATGTCTATCTGTTCCGCCGTCCGGCGCTGCGTCTCGAGGATTATTTTATCAAGCAGTCGTTCTCGGAGGGCTACCGGTCCGCTGAAATCCGCGTTGAGATGGCCTTCTCCGGCGCAGAGGAAAAGAGCGGCGTTCTCAAGGCAAAGCTGCGCTGCCCGTGCGGCAAGGATCTTACCGAGACGGAGATTACGGTAGACGGCCCGAAAGCGGAGCTGACCTTTACGGTAGAAAATCCGATTTTGTGGAACGCAGAAGAGCCGAACCTCTATCTGCTTCTCTTTGAGCTCGACGGAGAATTTGTCCGGGAGCGCGTCGGCCTGCGGGAAATCACCGCGCAGGACGGCGTCATCCGCATCAACGGTGTGCCGATCAAAATCAAGGGCGTCAACCGTCACGATTCGAATCCGCAGACCGGCTATGCCGTCGACCGCGCGCACATTCTGCGCGATCTGACGCTCATGAAGCAGAACAACATCAACGCAATCCGCACAAGCCACTATCCCAACAGCCCGATCGTTTCGGAATATTGCGATGAGATGGGCTTTTATATGATGGCGGAAGCAGATTTTGAGACACATGGCGTGATCTATTCCGAAGGCAAACTGGATCTGGTCTCCGGAGACGGCTACTGCCGCTTCTGCGACAAGTGGAACGATGACCCCGACTTTTTCGACACGACATTCGATCGCATGAAAAAGCCGGTGATCCGCGATAAGAACCGCCCCTGCGTCATTTTCTGGTCGCTCGGCAACGAGTCCGGCTATGGCGAAAACATGGAGCGCACGCTTGCCTGGATCAAGTCCTACGATCCTTCCCGTCTGACGCATTTTGAGAGCATGTACGCGGCCTATGACCGCAAGCCCGATTACAGTAATCTCGACGTTTTGAGCCGGATGTATCCCTCGACGCAGTGGCTCCGCTACATTTACGAGGATACGCCGTTTGAATTTACCGATCAATTTGATATCGGCATCCGTTGCGACCCGTACACGGACGCGTATTTCAAAACAGCCGCCCAGGATCATCCGATGGTGCTCTGCGAATATATCCACGCCATGGGCAACGGCCCCGGAGACGCAGAGGACTACTGGAATTTGATCTACAAGCACGATCGCCTGACCGGCGGATTCGTCTGGGAGTGGTGCGACCATGCGCGCTTTGACGGCTATACCGCAGAGGGCAAGCCGCGCTATCTTTACGGCGGAGACTCCGGCGAATTCCCGACAGAGAGCAATTTCTGCATGGACGGCCTCAACTATCCGGACCGCCGGCCGCACACCGGCCTGATGGAGTACAAGAACGTCATCCGTCCGGCGCGTGCGACGCTTTCTGCGGATGCCAAGACGGTGCGCATCTGGAATACGCTTGACTTTGTCGATCTTGCAGATTACCTCGACCTGACCTGGGAAGCAACCTGCAACGGCGAAGTGCGGGCATCCGGCACTCTGGAGCTGCCCTCGATTCCGGCGCATGCGGCAGCAGAGATTGCGTTGCCGCAGATCGATCTGCCGGCCGGAGAATGCTATCTGCGTCTTTGCTACGCGGCAAAACAGGAAACATTCTGGCGTCCGGCGGGCTTCCCGATCGGCTTCGACCAGATGAAACTTCCCGCAGAAAAGCAGGAAATTTTCCCGCTCTTTGCGCCGAAGGCAGCGTGCGGAGAACTCACCTGCACCGAATATAAAAAATATTACATTCTCCGCGGCGTCAATGCTGCCGGACCGTTCACCTATAAATACGAGAAAAAGCGCGGCGCATTTTCCAGCGTCGTGACCGGCGGACGCGAGCGGTTTAAAAAGCCGATGGATTACAACATCTACCGTGCGCCGACCGATAATGACGCCGGATTCGGCGGGGTTTTGCAGAAATGGGAGAACATCGGCTATGACCGCGTGGAGACGCGGATCGACAGCACCGAAGTCGTCTGCGAAAACGGCGCTGTGACGCTCACGTCTGCGTTCGCCATTGCTTCGGTTTTCCGCAGAGTTGTGCTGCGCGGAACCGCCGCCTGGACCGTGAAGCCGGACGGAACCATTTCGCTTGCGATTGAGGCGGATCGCCCGACGCACCTGATGTATCTGCCGCGGTTCGGCGTGCGGATGTATCTGTGCGAGCAGGCGGAGGATGTGACCTATTTCGGCAGCGGCCCGAACGAGAGCTATCTCGACAAGCACCGCAGCAGCTGGATCGGCCTGTTCCACACGACGGTCCACGATCTGCACGAGGACTATATCCGTCCGCAGGAAAACGGCAGCCACTGCTTCTGCAAATATCTGAATGTGGCGAATGCGGTGCAGGTTGCGGCGCGCGGAGACGGCGATTTTGCTTTCAACGTTTCGCACTATACGCAGGAAAATCTGCTCTCAACCCGGCACAACTTTGAGCTCGTTCCGGATCGCTTCACGACGCTCTGCGTCGACTACAAGCAGTCCGGCGTCGGCTCGATGAGCTGCGGCCCGCAGCTGCTTCCGGAGTATCAGCTTGCGGAAGCGCATGTCTCCTTTACGGTGGAGTTTGCGTTCTAAACCGGATTTTCAATGATGACAGCTCTCTTGGCATTTGCTGAGAGAGCTGTTTTTCGTGCGGAACATGCACTGTGCCGCAATGGCGCATTTTGGAAAAACGCCGCGTGCCGGATAGAGAAAATGGACCCGCGAGGCTTTCGGCGGACACTGTGTTCGGCCAGATTTGCGCTGTCCAGTGCCGGCGGAACCCATACAGCGCAATGCGATTTGAAACGGGCAGATAAATGGATGTTTAATGAAAAAAACGCGTAAAGTGCAAGTTTTTGTACAAAACAGCAAGAACCTTCCATTGACATCCGATCAGGTTTTTGATATTTTAAAATTTAGTATGAAAAACTGTCCGATTTTGAGGAAATGGGTCAAAATTTACAGGCAGGAGGGAATGCCGGGTGGAACTGTTAAAAGTGATGATTGTAGACGATGAACCGCCTGCTGTAGAAAATCTATGTTTGATGATCCCCTGGGAGGATTACGGCTTCCAGGTCGTTGCAACGGCCGGAAACGGTAAGCGGGCACTGGAACTTTACGATACGGTTTGTCCGGATATTGTGATGACGGACATCCGAATGCCGATGATGGACGGCATTACCCTGATTCGCGAGATCCAGAACCGATCGAACCGGCTGGTCAAATTTGTGCTGCTGACCGCGTACAAAGAATTTGCCTATGTCAAAGACGCAATGCAGCTTGGGGTAAAGGATTACCTGTTAAAGCATGAAATCAATAAGGAAAATTTAACAGAGGTACTGGGACGGTTCCGCAAGGAAATCCTGCGGGAGCGCGAAGAGCGCCGGATTGTCAGCCGCCACGGCATCCGGTCTTTCTTCAATGCGGCGTTTTCCGAAACGGTGCCGAACCGCGAATCGCAGATGCTGCCGGATGCGGACAGCCTCATTGCGGTGTTTGTGGTGCAGAAGGATTTTTCACCGCTGTGTCCGGAACTTTTTCAGACACAATGCTGGCAGGAGGCCCGTATCGAGAAGATTGCCAATGCCTATCAGGGACCGCTGCATTACGCGGAAAACGCGGAGCTTTCCCAGCGGCACTGGGTGGTATTGTTTTCCGCGGCGGATTGCCTGAGCCAGAGTGTCCAGAGAAAGGAACTGCACCGGTTTGCGGACGGGTTGATTTCTGCGCTTGAGGCGGAGACAAACGCCGGATACGCCGTTTTGGTCGATCAGGTTCGTGATTACCGCCAGCACGATGCGGAGACGTTTGTGCCGCTGAGCAAGTTTTTGCGTTTCCTGGGCAGCCCGGAGGGGCTGCTTCTGCACAAATCCGTGTTCTTTTCGGAGGAAATCTGCCAGATGGCCTCGGAAGAAGAAACCGCCCGGCGAAAAGCGCGGGGAAGCGAATTGCTTTCCGGACTCTCCGTAGCCCAGGAAACACGGGACCAGGAACAGGCGCAGGCCGTCTTGCAGGAGCTCTTGCTGCTTGCGAACCGCACGCCGTACAGCCCTTCCGTCTGCAGAATGGTGATCCGGCCGCTTCTCGACGGCATCGGCGCACCGGACGTTCAAACGGATTCGGTGGACCGGGATCATGTGCCGGAAGATTTGAAACAGCGCTTTTTGTCTGCCTTACAGGGAACCAAAAAATACGGGTGCTCCAACACCATCAACCGCGCGATCGCCTATCTCGAGGAGCATTATCCGCAGGATATCAGCACAGAGGAAATTGCCGCGCAGGTCGGCATGACTGCCAATCATTTTTCCCAGCGCTTTAAAAAAGAAACCGGCGTGACGGTCCTCAATTACCTGACGGAAATCCGGATGCGGCACGCCAAGGAGCTGCTTCTGACGGGGAATTACAAGGTCTATGAGGTCGCCGAGCGCGTGGGCTATAAGACCTCGCAGTATTTCAGCAAAATTTTCAGCCGAAACGTCGGCGTGATGCCGCTGGAATATAAGGAGAACCACTGAAATCATGAAAAACGGGATCAAATCGAAGATTATCAAAAAGGTCACGACGGTCGTCGTCGTTTCTGCGATTGTCAGCGGAATTGTGCTCGGAATTTTCTTTATCTCTGAAATTCAGAATCAGGTTTACGGCCGCGATGTCGGAAGCGTCAGCCAGATTTCCGAACAGCTCAACACCATTGCCTCCGACATTTCCGCCTATGCGCGCAATATTATCAGCGACCCAACCGTGCAGGATCCGGCAATGCGCGAATTGCAGGCGCACAATTACAGCGAGAATTACAATTATGCGCTTCGGCTGAAGGATTACCAAAATTTAAGAAGCTACATCCAGAGCATCGTCGTGGTGACGAAGGACGGAAACTCCTACTGGTCGCTGCCGCCGTACTATAACGACCATGTCTTTGACGCTTATATGCAGATGGACTGGTACCAGAAAATCAAGGATCAGTCCGGCGTGTTCGGAGAGCCGTTTGAAATTCAGGCAAGCAGCCGCAGAGGGACCGAGACGGTCTTCAGCTATGTGATGGATTTCCGGAGCCGCAACGATCCGCAGGAATTTATCGGCAAGATTTTTCTGAATATCAAGCTTTCAGATATCCAGCAGATCCTTGCGCAGCAAAGTACAAACTACGATGCGTTTTTGTGCTGTACGGCGGACGGGAACCGCGTTTTTGCGTCCGACGATCTTCCCGATGGCATGACGGAGATTTTGGCGGATCCGGAAAAAGGCAATGAGTCGAATCATTTTGTCGTCAATTCGGACAACCTGTTTGGCTGGACGATGGTTTCGTATATTTCCAGCTTTACCATTCTGGAAAAGCTGAATTTCTGGCTGTATGCCTTTGTGATCGTTGCGCTGACGACGTCGGTTTGCCTCGTGGCAAGGCTGTTTATGCGCCATCTGATCAAGAACCTTGTCGATCCGATCAGCGAGCTGACGGATGCGATTCACCGGGTTTCCGGCGGAGAACTGGACACCCGGATCTCCATCTGTACCGGAGATGAAATCGAGCGGATGAGCGTCGACTTCAACAAGATGGTCTCGAATCTCTGCGAGTATATTGCGCGTTCGATTGAGGATGAAAAAATTAAGAAGCGGCTGGAATTTGAGCTCTTGATTTCCCAGATCAACCCGCATTTTATCTATAACACGCTCAACACCATCATTTACCGGGCGCGCAAATCGGGCGACGCGGATATTGTCGAAATTACGGTCGCGCTGATTCAGATTTTGCAGGGCTCTATCCACATCAGCAGCAACGATACCCTCATTCCGCTCGATAAGGAGCTGCAAAGCGTCCGGGATTATCTGACGATCCAGCGGTACCGCTTTGGGGACGCGTTTTCGGTGTCGTATGAGATTGGAGAACATCTGGAAACCGTTCTCGTGCCGCAAAAGTCTGTGCAGATTCTGGTGGAAAACGCGCTGGTGCACGGCGTATTGGAAACAGAGCGGGACGGCGTGATCCGGATTTCCGCACAGTACCGCGAAGGAATGCTGGTTCTGTGTGTAGAGGACAACGGCGCGGGCATGTCGGAGGAGCGGATCCGCGAGGTGCTGACTTCTGCTCCAACATCGCAGGATCCGAACTGCTCTGTTGGAATCTTCAATATAAAAGAACGGGTTCGGTATATTTATAATATTGAGAACGCACTGAAGATCGAAAGCGAAATGGGAAAATACACGAAGGTGACGCTTGAAATCCCTATTTTGTATCAAAATCGTGAAAAAGGGAACAAAAAAGAGGAATTGTTACATTGATTGCCCGAAATAAAATGGATATAATTTATTCATGATTCCTTCACACGATTTTGTGTGAAATACAGAATTCGGCCGGTTCTGTATCTGTTTAGTAGCTAGAAATGTAACGTGTTGTTTTGAAAGGTGGATCTTATGAAAAAGTTTCTATGCGTCCTCTTGTCTCTGACAATGGTCCTGCTGCTGGCTGCGTGTTCGTCTGCTGCTGCAAACGATCCTTCCTCCAATAGTGCAGCTTCCGATTCCGATTCGTCCGCCGCTGCTTCGGATGCTTCTTCCGAGTCCGGCGAAAAGCCCTCCGGTACGTTCACCATGTGGGCTTGGGACGAAGGCGCGCTGACCGGCTGTATGGATCTCCTGCATGAGACCTATCCGGACGTCAACGTCGACTACCTCAACGTCGTCAACGAAGAAATCCTGCAGAAGATGCAGACAACGATCGCTTCCGGTATGGCGATTCCGGATCTGTGGTGGTCCGACGGCGAGAACCGCGGCAAATTCCAGAATATGGGTATCCTTTGCAACCTCGAAGAAGAATTCGGCTTCAACCCGGATCTTGTCTTTGATTTCTTAAAGCCGCTTTCGACCGACGCTGCGGGCAACTGGGTTGCCATTCCTTCGAACTGCGCAATCGCTGGCCTGAGCTATCAGCGCGACCTGGCAGAGCAGTATCTCGGCACAAGCGATCCTGACGAGCTCGAAAAGCTCCTTCCGGATTGGGATGCCTTTATCGCGAAGGGCAAAGAAGTCAACGAGAAGAGCGGCGGCGCGGTCCGGATGCTCCCGAGCGCATCGGATGCATATCAGATCATCAGCCTCCAGAACTCCACTTCTTATGTTACGGACGGCGCTGTGGATTACACGAACGCCCTGCAGCCGACCCTCGACATCCTCTTCAAAATGCGTGAAAACAACGTCTTCGGCGATGCGGAAATCTGGGGCACAGCCTGGTACGCTTCCTATGCCGAAAGCAAATACATCTTCTATCCGACGGCAACCTGGTCTGTCCGTTGGCAGAACGAGTCCTACAGCGAGCCGAACGGCAACTGGGGACTGATGACGGCGCCTGGCGGTTCCTTCGTATGGGGCGGCGCGAACTGGGTTATCGCGAAAGATTCTGAAGTCAAAGATGCTGCTTGGGCTTATGTTGAGTGGTTCAGCCTTTCGGAAGCCGGCGCAAAGTACATGCAGGAAACCTGCTCTTGGTACACGCCGTACAAAGCGATGTATGAAGGCGACAACCTCGAAACGTATGCATCGAACCACAGCGACTGGTTCGGCGATCAGGATATCGGACTGAAACTCTGGACAGACATCGCACAGGATGACATCCAGATGCGTCAGGTCGGCGAATATGACTCTGTTGTCAACGAAATTGCACAGCTGATCGTCAAGTCCATTCAGAGCGATTCCGCTTTCACAAGCGATCAGGCCAAAACGACCTTTACCTCTGAACTCGGCAGCCGCGATTCCTCTCTGACCGTGAAATAAGATTCCAAAATAGGTAAGAGCAAAGCTACCGATTGTATAAAGCCCCGTAGGGGTCTCATATGATCGGTAGCTTTTATTAAGACAGCGTTGGGTGGGTGTTTTATTTGAAGAAGAAAAAAGAGAATTGGCGGCCGTATGTGTTTTCACTCCCGTATTTTTTGATTTATTTTGCATTTAACCTGTTTCCGGTGATCTATACGTTCTTTATCAGCCTGACGGATTGGAACGGCATCAACGAACGGCATTTCATCGGACTTTCGAACTACAAAGAGCTGCTTGCCAACGACCCGAACTTCTGGAAGGCAATCGGCAACACGGTCATCATGTACTGCGGATATTTCCCGCTGAACATGATCCTCGGCCTGATCCTGGCGGTCTGCTTACATAGCGCGCTGACAAAAGGCAGACGCTTTTTGCAGGTTGCGTACTTCCTGCCGTATATTACGACGCCGGTAGCAATCGGACTGATCTTTTCGCTGCTGTTCGACAAATCAGTGGGTCTGATTAACCGGATTTTGGCGGTGATCCTGCCCAGCTTTGAAGCGATCGACTGGCTGGGAACGCCGGTTCTGGTCAAGCTGATTGTTATCCTCATTGTTTTTTGGCGGTTCGGCGGCTATTACACGATTTTCTATATGGCCGGACTCTCCAATATTTCCCCGGATATCTACGAGGCGGCCGATATCGACGGCGCAAATGTATTCCAGAAATTCTTTAAAATTACCATTCCGCAGCTGAAACAGACGATGATCTTCCTCTTTATTACCGGAACGATCGGTTCGCTGCAAATGCTGGAAGAACCGATGCTTTTGGTTTCCGGATGGTCCTCGCAATCTGTTGCGGTAGGCGGTGTAGACCGTTCTGTTTTGACGGCGGTCTGGTACCTGTATGATACCTCCTTCTCCACAACGAACAATTTCGGAAAAGGTTCTGCAATTTCGTATCTGCTGTTCCTGATTATTGCCATTCTGACGCTGGTTTTCCTGAAAATCAGCAATCGGAAGGAAAAAACGGCGTAACGTGCAGAGAATGGAATTCAAAAGGAGGATGAGGAAATGAAAGCGAGAAAACTGAAATCGTTTTTGATGACCTTTGTGTTATTTTTATGTTCTTTGATGTTTATCTTTCCGTTTTATTCGATGTTCATGATGGCAACTTACAAGACGGAAAATCTTTATAGCAGCATTCCGGTTTATCCGAGTGTCTATGCGGTTCAAAACTTCAAGTCCGTTATCAGCGGCGGGTTCCTGCATTATTACTGGAACAGCTTTTATATCGCGGCGCTGGTCGGCATCGGCGCAGTTTTTCTCAGCGCCTTGACAGGGTTTGCCCTGACGATGTATGACTTTAAACTGAAGAAGCTTTTGACGATGATCGTGCTGATCTCGATGATGATTCCGATGCAGTGCGGACTGGTCGCCTTTGTGCTGGAAATGCGGGTGCTCGGCTGGACGAACTCCCACTGGGGGCTGATTATCCCCTATATGGCCTATCCGTTCGGCGTGTACTGGATGTCGCAGTATTTAAAAACCGCGCTTTCGCCTTCGCTTGTGGAAAGCGCGCGGATTGACGGCTGCCGCGATTTTATGATCTTTATCCGGATCGTCCTGCCGAATATTAAACCGGCGATCATTACGCTATTGATGATGTCCTTCCTGCTTTCCTGGAACAACTACCTGGTTCCGCTGATTTTGCTCAACAAGACTTCGGTCTTTACGCTGCCGCTGGGCATTAAATCGCTCGGAAGCGCGTTCCGTGTGGATCACGCGGCGCGGATTATGGGCCTTGCGCTGGGAACGATTCCGATCATTATCCTCTTCAGCATTGGCTCCAAATATTTCATCCGCGGTCTGACAGCAGGCGCGGTAAAAGAATGACGGGTAAGGGGGACTTTATTTTGGAACACAGACCACTCGGCGATACCGGCGTGATGGCGCCGGTCATGGGCTTCGGCGCTTCTCCGTTCGGCGATATTTTTGGAAAGACGGATCTTACGGATATTAAAAATACCGTTGCGGCGGCCATTGAAGCGGGAATGGATTATTTTGACGTTGCGCCTTCCTACGGTCCGGAAGGACGTGCGGAGGAACGGCTCGGCATTGCGCTTGAGGGCCGGCGGCACGAAGTGTTTCTCGCAACAAAATGCGGCAAATACGACCACGGCACGGCCGAAAACGCCAAAGTCGAATATGATTACAGCTACAAGCGCACGATCCGGGAGATCGAGGAATCCCTGCGCCGGCTGAAAACGGACTACGTGGATCTTTATCAGGTGCATGAAATCTGCAACTGCGATTTTCAGGTGCTGATCGAGGAGACACTGCCCGCAATGGCGGAGCTGCAGAAGCAGGGGAAAATCCGCTTTATCGGCATCACGGACAACAGCCTGCACCTGCTCAAGCAGGCAGTCGAGGCTTCTCAGGTCAAACTCAACACTGTGCTGAATTTCTGCTGCTACAACCTGATTGATACACGCCTCGACGGCTATTTCGGGACGCTGCTCAAAGACCGCGGGATTGGCCTGATCAGCGCATCGGTGCTGTGTCTCGGCCTGCTTACGCCGAACAACAAGACGCTCTATGCGTTCCGGAACGATGAACAGACCGCGCCGCTCAGAAAGGCGATCGAAAAAGCGCACGCGCTTTGCGCCGAATACGGCGAGAGCCTTTCCGATCAGGCAGTCATGTTCGCCATGCAGTACCAAGAGCCGTCCATGACGCTGATGGGAATGGGCCGCATGAGCAGCCTGCAGCGCAACTTAAAGCTGCTCGGCCGGCAGCCAAACTGGGAACTGATCGGCAAACTGCGTGCGCTGTTTGAAAACGTCTATAACCCGTTTAACCGTGACTAATCATTGTAACGAAATAGAAAAAAGAGCCGGAGTTGTGATATGTACCCCTAATACTGGACACCCAGTATTGGGGGTGTTTTTATGCGATACAGTTACGAGTACAAGAAGAAGTGCGTGGAATTGTACCGACAAGGGAAATGGCCAGAAACACCAGACGGAGTAAAGGAAAAGCGATTTCACGATACGGTTCGGATTTGGGTTCGAACAGAAGATGCTTGTGGTCCAGAAGCACTGCGACATAAAAATCAAAACAAAGTATGGGCAGCAGAAGAAAAGTATGAGCTAATCGCTAAAATTTTGGCCGGTGCATCGTGTAGAGAAACGGCAATTTCGGCTGGAATCAGTGACGGCCTCTTGTACCAATGGGTCAGATGCTATAAAATAAAAGGGTATCAGGGATTGGTCGCACAACAAAAAGGACGGCCACCCAAGGAGCCTGCCATGAAGAAGAAAATAGTACCAGCAGAACTGACCCCTTCAGAGCGAGAAGAAGTGATTCGGCTTAGAGCTGAGAACGAGCGTCTGAGAGCGGAGATTGCCGTCGTAAAAAAAGAGATTGCCTTGAGAGAAGAGAAATGCGCAGCGCAACTCAAGGCGAAAAGGCTGCGCTTGTCCAAGAACTCCACAAAGAAGGACACAGACTGAATGATTTGCTGGATGCCATTGAACTGCAAGGCTGGCAGTACCAGCACGTATTCTACCGCAATGAACTTCAGAAGCACGGAATCATTCAATCCATCTCCAGAAAAGGCAACTGCTATGACAACTGCATTATGGAGACCTTCTTCGGTAGACTAAAAAATGAAATGTTCTATGGATTAGAGAAGGATTATCCTTCCTTTGAAGCATTCTCCAAAGCTATTGCTGATTATATCGACTATTACAATAACAGCAGAATCCAAGCTAAAACAAAATGGATGCCTCCCTCTAAATTCAGGAAAGCATCCATGATGAAAAGTTAATTATTCATTTTTAAGCCGGTGTCCAGAAAACTGGGTACATATCAGTTGTTTCCGGCTCTTTTTATTGTGATTTTAAAAGCGGCATTTTTGCAGGAACAGCGATGCTGTGCAGAGGGTAGAACGGCTCCGCGCTTTTTGGGATGCGGACGGGCGGCGCATAACGGAGAAAGCCGGCGCGGCGGCATCGTGTCCGTGAATCTGCGGAAAACAATAAAAAACCGCGAATGCGGAAGCGGAAAAATGGTTGATGCATAGAGACTTTTTTGTTATAATAGCTATCATACAGTTCGGAGTGAACGATTAAAACGGGGAAGAGGGTAGAATAGATTGCAGGTGGAGAGAAGATCGACCCGCCGCAGGAGAGGGTGGCGCCGCATAGGCGGAATTTGCTGTGTATTTCTGATAATGGCAGCCATTGTGCTTTGGATTTGGGGGACGGACCGTGCGCCGGCGGACGGTGACCGGCAGATTGCGGCAGCAGACGGAACGGGGGAGCCGGATGGTTCTGCGGTGCCGCAGGTCGGCTCCTCTGCGCGGCAGCTCGCAATGAAAGACGCGTTTGCGTCGGAGTTCCATACAAACACACCGGTACAGATGATCCCCGAAGTCTCCAAAAAGGCGCTGGACAAAAAGCTGACGACAGAATATGTGGTGCTTTATGACTGCACGCATGCCCAGATTTTATACAGTAAAAATGCGTCGGAACGCTGTTATCCGGCCAGCACGACCAAGCTGTTGACCGCGTGCGTCGCGGCGAAGTTCTGCGCGCCCGATACGGCGTTTACCGTGGGGGAAGAACTTTCGCTGGTTGCGTATGATTCGAGCCTTGCGCTGCTGAAAAAGGGGCAGCGGCTGACGTTTGAAATGCTTCTGGATGCCCTGTTGCTTCCTTCCGGAAATGATGCCGCCTATGTGATGGCGGCCGGCGTGGGTCGAATTTACGCCGGGGACGAAAGTCTTTCGGCGGAGGATGCGGTCGCGGTGTTTGTGGAGCTGATGAACCAGACGGCAAAGCGGATCGGCGCAGAGGACAGCCATTTTGTGACGCCGGATGGATACCATGACGACGACCACTACACCACGGCGATGGATATGATGCGGATTGCGCTCTATGCGTCCTCTTTTGATGCGATCCGGGCTTCCTACGGCAAGAGCGAGGTCTCTTATACGCTGCTTTCCGGAGAGGACTATTACTGGGAGAACAGCAATCCGCTGATTGACAGCACGAGCGCCTGCTTTTATTCCTACGCCAACGGCATGAAAACAGGGTTTACCGACCAGGCCGGGTCGTGCCTTGTGGCGTCGGCCAAAAAGGACGATGTCGAACTCATTGCCGTGGCAATGAACGGCCGGTCGATCGACGCGCGGAATCAGGATCTGACAGCTATGTTTGAGATGGCGTTTGAAGCTTGCGAAACGGAAGAACCGCGAACGGCCTCCTGACCGGCCGATCGGGCAATTTTCGGTGGTGAGAGCTGCGGCTGGCGGTGCGGCCGTACCGCGACGCAGCGTCGAAAAAGCGCAGAATAGGCCGGAAACGGGCAAAATATCAAATAAAAACAAAAATAGAAACAAAAAGCCCTCTGGTGCAGAAAATTCTGGACTGTACCCAAGAAAACAGACAGTGAAAAAAAGCACCTCCTGTTGTAGAATAGAAGCTACAACAGGAGGTGCAGTCATGTCGAGAGGAGATACGAAAGCAGAGGCGCTCAGTGAAGCAGTGTTCCGGCGAAAGGCCGCAGGAGAAACGAACCGAGAGATCGGTGTCCATTTCGGACTGCGCAAGGCACAAGTCAAAGGACTTGTCAATCGCCAAAACCGCAAACAGCGACTGATTGCCAACGGCTATGTTCCGCAGCCGAAAGGCTGGCCGCACAAAGCTTCGATCAGCGAAGAACAAAAGCGAAATAACGAACTGATCAAGCTGCGGATGCAGGTGGAGCTGCTGCGAAATTTTCTGTCTGAAGCTGGGAGGAGGTGAAGCTGAAATACCGGGTGATCGAGCGTTTTCGTGGAAAACACCCGATCGGCTCCATGTGCCGTATGTTTGAAGTCTCCCGTAGCGGCTGCTATGCCTGGCGAAAACGGCAAGGGCAACCCGCCAAGGATCAGTAGCTCGTTGATCTGATCATCGACTGCCAACAGCGCAGCAAACAGACCTGCGGCTGCCGCCGCGTTCGCCGATGGCTGGAACGACGGCATGGCAGAAAAGTCAGCATCAAAGCCATTTTGCGCATAATGCGCAAGCTTGATCTGCTCTCACAGGCACGCCACCGCAAACCGTATCGGAACTATCAGCAGGCCGTTCACAAATATCCAAATCTGCTGCAGCGTGCGTTTGCCCAACCATTCCCCAATCGTTTTTGGGCAACCGATATCACCTATATTCCCGCAGCTAAGGGAATGGTGTAGCTGTGTGCCGTACTGGATCTGTGCGGAAAAATGGTGCCGGCTTACCGGATCGGCGGCGATATGACCGCTTCGCTGGTGACGGATACCGTTCGGGATGCCTGTAAAAAAGAGAAGGTCGCTGATGGACGAATCCTCCACAGCGACCAAGATTTCAATATACAGACCAAGCATACTTTGACCTAAGCCAAGAATCCCACATTCAGCCGTCGATGTCCAGCCCCGGATGCCCTTATGACAATGCTGCTTTCGGGACGCTGAAAACAGAGTGCCTGTATCGGAGAAAATTTTCGTGCCGGGCCGAAGTCGAACAGGCGGCGGAGTATGTGCGATTCTGCAACTATGAGCGGGTCAACCTGAAAAACGGCCTCACTCCCTTTGAAACCCGGAGTGAGGCCGTGTAATTCGCCGCTATTCTGCGACTGGGCGCTTTTTTGTTTGTCTGCTAAACGGGGAACGGTCCATTCCGCATCAGAGGGTTTTTGACAACGCGTTCCACTCTTATTTTAGACATGCTTCGGGGATTCGTTCAATTGTAATTCAAGCGCACATTTAAGTGAAAGATTTCGGATTGTGGATGTGGATATGATGGGATTTTGCTGTAGCTTAGTCGTCGATGACAGATCTTCCGAGCTTTCTCGCACATTCTGCGCAGACATTGCGGTCTTTGTAGCGCTGCAGGTTGTCCATGCTGCCGCAGAATACGCAATACGGTTCATACTTTTTCAGAATGACAGCATTGCCTTCGGTAAAGATCTCGAGCGCATCTCCCTCTTCGACATTCATGACCCGACGAAGCTCGATCGGGAGAACCAGTCTTCCAAATTTGTCGATGCGTCTTACTGTGCCTGTTGATTTCATAAATCGGCCTCCCTATTTTTTTTGACAAAATGTGAGTTTGCTGACAATTTAATAATCATAATTTTATCAAAACTTGGTGTTTTTGTCAACAGCAAAATCTGCCTTTTTTTGCAAAAGCAACTATTTAGCAGTATAATATTTTTGGAAAATTTTGCATATATAAGAGATATGATATTTCATTTGTCAAATTGGATATTTTTGGGCTGGAGGAACAAAAATGCTGAATTATGTCTGGGCGGCGCTGATGCTCATAAGCTTTTTTTCCGCACTTGCAACCGGGCGCATGCAGGCACTTTCCGATGCGGTTCTTTCCGGTGCGCAGGATGCCGTGATACTCTGCGCGTCTATGCTCGGCATGATGTGCCTTTGGACGGGGCTGATGAACATTGCACAGCAGGGCGGCACAACAGCGCTGCTTTCCCGGCTGTTCGACCCGCTCTTGCGGCGGCTCTTTCCGGATTATTCGCGCGGCAGCAAAGCGCTGCAGTGCATCAGCATGAGCATCACGGCGAATCTGCTCGGGCTCGGCAATGCGGCGACGCCGCTTGGCATTGCGGCCATGAAGGAACTTGACCGCGCAAACGGGCACCGGGAGTCGCCTTCTAACGGCATGGTGCTGTTTGTTGTGCTCAATACCGCGTCGGTGCAGCTGATTCCCGCGACGCTCGGCATCTTGCGAAAGCAGTACGGCGCGCAGAATCCGTTCGCAATCATGCCGGCTGTCTGGGTCGCTTCTGGCATCACGTTGGTTGCCGGCATCCTGACCGCGAAGCTGCTGGAAAAAAAGACGCGGAGGGTCTGAACATTGGAATGGGTCGGAATTTTTGCAATGCCGGTGTGTGTCTGCGGGATCATCCTGTTTGGGCTGCTCCGGCGCGTGCCGGTGTTCAGCGCGTTTACCTCCGGCGCAAAAGAGGGCTTTCAGTCGGCGCTGGAAATTTTGCCCACGCTGGTCGGGCTGGTGACGGCGGTGAGCATGCTGAAGGCCTCCGGCGCACTTGATCTGTTTGCTTCCTTTCTGGAGCCGGCGGTCAAGTGGCTGGGGCTTCCGCCGGAAGTCGTGCCGCTTGCGCTGCTGCGGCCGGTATCCGGCAGCGGTTCGCTTGCGCTGCTGAGCAATCTGTTTGAACAGTTTGATCCGGATAGCCAGATCGGGCGGATCGCTTCGGTGATGATGGGCTCCACAGAGACGACGTTCTACGCCGTGACCGTGTATTACGGTGCAGTGAGCATCAAAAAGACCCGCCACACCATTCCGGCGGCGGTTACGGCGGATCTTGTATCGGTGCTGGCGTCGATTTTCGCGGTGCGGCTTTTTTTCGGCGGCTGAACCTTTTTCCCGGTTGTGCGATCCGGCTTTCGATTTTACAGAAAAGATGCAGAAACAAAGGAAATGTGCTATAATCAGGAAAACAGCAGTTGGACTTTGCATGCAGCACGGTTCGAGGCGCGTTTGATCCGCAAAAGAAATTGCCGGCGAACGCCGCGGACAGCGGGACAGCAGACGGCGTGCGGCGTGCAAAGCGCCTGATTGTGGCAGGAGGAATGAAAAAATGGACATCGTATGTCTCGGCGCGGCCAATTTGGATATTTTTGCGTCTCCGGTAGATCGCAGCGTGTTTCAGGTGCAAAAGCAGCACATCGAGGAGATCGGACTGGTTCCGGGCGGCGATGCCGTCAACCAGGCGCTGACGCTCTCAAAATTTGGCGTTCACGCCGGACTGGCAGCGTGTGTCGGTGCCGATGAAATCGGGGAGATGCTGCTCCGCACACTGCGCAGCCGCGGCGTAGAGACCGCCTGCACGGAAATTCTTCCCGGAGAGCCTACGACAGTGGCGATTGTGCTGGTCGGCAAGGACGGTGAGCGGAATATCGTCGCAAAAGCCGGCGCGCACACCAAGCTGTGCAGAGAATCCGCCCTGCGGACGCTCACATCTTCGGTGCGGGCGCTATCAATCGGGAGCTTTTTTTCCTGTCCGGACCTGGAAGACGACGGAATGGAGGTGCTTCTCCGCACCGCGCAGGAAAAGGGCATCCTGACTTTTGCGGATATGTCCTCGGACAAGCGCGGACTCGGCTTTTCGGGCATTGCCCGGTTTTTGCCGTACCTCGATTATTTTTTGCCAAGCCTTTATGACGCGGAGTATCTGACCGGCAAGCGGGAAAAATCAGAAATGGCAGAAGTGTTTTTGCAGGCAGGCGTTCGGCATGTGCTGATCAAATGCGGCGCGGAGGGCTGCTATTATCAGGACGCTGTCCAGCGGGGCGGAATCCCGGCCGTTCCGGTTTCGCCGGTAGATACGACCGGCGCGGGGGATACCTTCGTTGCGACGTTCCTCTATCGGACGCTTTCGGGGGATCCGCTGCCGGAGGCGGCCGCATTTGCTTGTGCGGCGGCGACGCTGCATACGCAGACGTTCGGTGCGTCCGATTCCCCGCTCAGTGAAGAAGCGGTGCAAGCGTTTCGGCGGGCGCATCTTGAGAAAGGAAAAACGCGATGAACGCAGAACTGCTTGCGCCGGCCGGCGGAGAAGAACAGCTGATAGCCGCTGTGCGCTGCGGCGCGGACGCGGTCTATCTCGGCACCAAGGCGTTTAATGCGCGCCGGAATGCCGGGAATTTTGACCGGGAAGCGCTTCGGCGGGCGGTTTCCTATTGTCACGCCCGGAATGTCAAGGTGCATGTGACGCTCAATACTCTGCTGATGGACCCGGAACTGCCCGAATTTCTGGATACGCTGGAAACCGTGGCGGAAAGCGGCGCGGATGCGGCGATCGTACAGGATCTTGCTGCAGCAAAGCTCGTACGGGAACACTGTCCGGAACTGGAGCTGCATGCCTCGACGCAGATGGCGATCCACAATGTCTATGGCGCGCAGAAAATGGAAGATCTCGGCTTTTCCAGGGTGGTGCTTGCAAGAGAGCTTTCCCTCTCGGAGATTTCGGAAATTTGCCGCAAGACTTCGCTGGCCGCCGAAGTGTTTGTACACGGCGCGCTGTGCATGTGCGTCTCGGGCATGTGCTATCTTTCTTCTCTTTTGGGCGGAAGAAGCGGGAACCGCGGACTCTGCGCGCAGCCCTGCAGGCTGAACTTCCGGTCGGCGGGCAGACCGTATGCGCTTTCCCTCAAGGATATGTCCCATATTTCTGCGATTCGCCAGCTGACCGAGGCGGGCGTCCAGTCGTTTAAAATTGAGGGACGGATGAAACGGCCGGAGTATGTGGCGGCGGCGGTAGCGGCCTGCCGCACGGCGATGGACGGCGGGACGCCGGATCTTGCAGATTTGCAGGCGGTGTTTTCCCGCAGCGGGTTTACGGACGGCTATTTGCGCGGCGCGCGTTCGCTTTCCATGTTCGGCCACCGCACGCAGGAGGATGTTGCCGCGGCGGCGGGTGTGCTTTCTAGGCTTGCGGCCGCGTATCGGGCGGAGACGCCGAAAATTCCGGTTCAGATGCAGCTGACGCTGGAACGCGGCGTGCCTGCCCGGCTGCAGGTTTCTGACGGAATCCAAAGCTGCCGGATCGAGGGCGAACTTCCGCAGGAGGCCAGAACCGCGCCGGCAAGCTTCGAAAGCGTGCACAAAAGCCTTTCCAAAACGGGCGGAACCCCGTTTTTTCTAAAGACCCTTACGACAGAGCTTGCCGACGGCGTGATGCTGCCGGCCGCGTCGCTCAACCGGCTCAGACGGGACGGGCTGACAGCGCTGCTTGCAAGGCGCAGCGAAGTGCCGCCCAAACCCTTCTTGCCGCAGAAAGCGCCGCTTTTTAACGCGGTCCGCAGACCGTTTCCTTCAAAACCGGAGATTCGGATCCGCGTGGAAACCTGGGAACAGGCGCAGGCGGTGCTTCCGTTTCAAAAGACGGTGATTCTTCCGATCGAAGTGCTGGAGGCGCACATCTCCGAGATTGAGAATGCTGACCGGGTGATCGGAGAACTCCCGGCGCTGATCTTCCCCGGGGAAGAGGACGCGCTGCTGCTAAGCCTGCAAGCGCTGCAAAAGGCCGGCCTGCAGCGGGTGCTGACCGGGCAAATCGGATGGATAGACCGTCTCAAAGCCTGCGGGCTGACTGTTTGCGGCGGGTATGGGCTCAATCTTTCCAATACGCTTGCACTTCATGAGGCTGAGCGGCTCGGCTTTGCGGACGCGACGCTCTCTTTTGAGCTGCCGTTCCGGCGGGTTCGCGCGCTCGGGGGAATGCTTCCGCGCGGGATTCTCGCATACGGCCACCTTCCGGTGATGCAGCTTCGCGCCTGTCCGGCGCAAAAAGAAAGCGGCTGCGCCGGCTGTGACGGCCGCCCGAAGCTTCTCGACCGGCGCGGGATGCCGTTTCCGCTGATTTGCCACAAGCGGCGGTACACGACGCTTCTCAACCCGGTTCCGCTGGCGCTCGGCGATAAGCCGCTGCGCGGCATCGATTTTGCGGTGCTGTATTTTACCCTGGAGACGCCGGAAACGTGTCAGGCGCGGTATCGTGCGTTTTGTTCCGGAGAAACACCGGATTTTGACCGAACCAACGGCTTTTACGACCGCGAATGGAAGTGATCCGGGCCGCGTTGTGTTTTTCGGTCGGATATGATATGATGAGATCTAGAAAAAGGCGTCAATCCCCAGAATCGCCGCAAAACCGGCCGGAGGCATCCGCACGACACGCGCGAAGGCGTCTGGGCCGCCGGATTGCAAAAAGGAGAAGCGCAGATGAAGCTTTATATTCGGCAGCGGGTGTTTTCCCTGACAGACCGCTATGATATTTACGATGAATTTGAAAACCCGTATTTTCATGTGCAGAGTGAATTTTTGACGCTGACCCCCAAACTGCATCTTTACGATCAAACCGGCGCGGAGGTCTATTTTATCAAGCGGAAGCTGACCTTTTGGCTGGCAAGCTATGAGATTTACCGGCAGGGAACCTACTGTGCGGGAATCCAGCAGCAATTTCGCTGGTTCCGTTCGCACCTGACAGTGGAGAGTCCGTACGGCCGGATGGAGATCCGCGGGAGTTTCTGGGAGATGCAGTATGAGATTTTCTGCGGCGGCGTCTTTGTCGGCGCGGTGCGCAAGAAATGGCTAAGCTGGGGCGACAGCTACGAGCTGGAAATTGCAGACGAATCGGATCCCGGCTTTTTCTGCGCGCTTGTGATCGCCATTGATAACTGCATCCATAATGGCCAGAATTCCTAACGGACAGGGCTAGAAACGGTTCAGCAAAGAAAGGAAGAATGCATTGCCTAGCATGATCAGCGTGATGCTGCGCGAACAGCTCCGGCTGCTGAAACCGCTGCTTTCGAAACTGTCGATCAGCAGCGACCGCGCGGTACAGGATAAAATTGGAGATATGGGCGCACGGGTGCTCAGCGCGAAGCTGGAGTCTGCCCCGGTTGCGTTCCCGAATTTTGAAGCAGAGATGATTACGCCGCACGGGCACCCGGAAAAAGGCGTCATTTTGTATCTGCACGGCGGCGGATACACGGCCGGGTCGCTCAAATATGCCCACGGATTTGGCAGCGTTCTGGCAAACCGTACGAATCTCTGCGTGCTTTGCGCAGCGTATCGGCTGGCGCCGGAGAATCCGTATCCGGCGGCGCTAGAGGACGCCTATGCGGCGTACCGGTATTTATTGGAACACGGGTATCCGGAATCGGAGATTTTTTTCGTCGGGGAATCGGCGGGCGGCGGGCTGATTTTCTGTCTTGCGCAGTATTTAAAGTCCCGCGGCGAAGCGCTGCCGGCAAAGATTGTCGGAATTTCTCCGTGGGCGGACCTGCGGATGGTTTCGGAAAGCTGCACGGAAAACGAAAAGACCGACCCGGTGCTGACAAAAGAACAGCTCTCGCATTATGCGGCGCTTTATGCCGGGGAAAAACTGACAGATCCCTGCGTTTCGCCGGTCTGCGGAGATTTCACCGGGTTTCCGCCGGCGCTGCTGTTTGCCGGCGGCGACGAAATTTTGCTGGACGATTCGATCCTGCTCAAATCCAAATATGAAGAAGCGGGCGCGTCCTGTGAGCTGGTGATCGAGGAAGGCCTGTGGCACGTCTATGTGCTGTTTGCCGTTCCCGAGGCGCAGGCGGCGCTCGAAAAAATCGATCAGTTTCTGAAGGTGGAGAAAGATGGAGAGACAAAACAGGCGCTGGATGAAGCTTGACAATGCCGCGAAAATTTATCCGGCCTCGCAGTCAAGACGCTGGATGGCGCTTTTTCGGCTTTCCGCTGTTTTGACAGAGCCGGTGGATCCGGTTGTTTTGCAAAAAGCGCTGGAGCGGACGCTTCGGCGGTTTCCGTCGTTTTCGCAGCGGCTGCGAAACGGCGTGTTTTGGAACTATCTCGAACAGCTGGACGGTACGCCGGGCATTCAAAAGGATGTCATGAACCCCTGTATGCGCATGCGTTTCCGTGAAAACGGCGGGTTTATGTTCCGGGTTCGGTACTACGGCAAGCGGATTGCAGTGGAATTCTTTCATGTGCTGACGGACGGTACCGGCGGATTCTGCTTTTTAAAGACGCTGGTTGCGGAATATCTGACCGAGCGGTACGGCGTCACCATTCCGCGGTCTGCGGAGATCCTCGACTGCACGCAAAAAGCCGCTCCGGAGGAACTCGAGGACGGCTATCTGAAATATGCGCGCTATGTTCCGCGCAGCCGGAAGGAGACCTCGGCCTACTGCATTCCGGGCAAGCGGATCCGCAACTTTGTCTTTGTTACGACCGGCACGCTGGACGCAAAGGCGGTTGCCAAATTGGCCAAACAATACCACGCAACGGTGACGGAATTTCTGGTTGCGGCGCTGATTCTGGCAATCGATCCGATCCAGAGAAAACAGGTGCTGTTTCAAAACAGCCTCAAGCCGGTAAAAATCTGCGTGCCGGTGAATTTGCGGAAGTATTACGGAAGCAACACCATGCGCAATTTCGCTTCTTATATCAACCCCGGCATTGAACCGCGGTACGGAAAATTCGATTTCGCGGAAACCGTGCGCCTCGTTCACGGGCAGATGGCGGTGGAGACAAACGAAAAGATGCTCAACGCCAAGTTTTCGACAAATGTGCTCTCGGAGCAGAACGTCTTTTTGCGGCTTGCACCGTGGTTCCTCAAAAAGCAGGCGATGAAGCTGGTCTTTAAGATGAAGGGGGACCGCCAGTCCTCGACGACGATTTCGAACCTCGGCGTGGCGTCGCTGCCGAAAGACATGGCGCGTTATGTCAGCCGGATGGATTTTATGCTCGGGCCGCTGAGCCGGAACCGGGTTGCCTGCGCCAGTCTGAGCTATCAGGATCAGCTGGTCATCAATTTTACCCGGACGATCCGAAGCGCAGAGGTCGAACGGAATTTCTTTACGATGCTCGTGAAAATGGGGCTGCATGTCAAAATCGAGAGCAACCAGCAGCGCCTGCAGCAGGAGCACCCCAACGAAGATTAGAAAAAGAGGGAACGGAATGTCCTATTGTGTCAATTGCGGTGTAGAGCTTGCACCGTCCGAAAAACGCTGTCCGCTTTGTCATGTGCCGGTCATCAATCCGGCCGATCCCTGGAAGGAGCCGGAGGAACACCCGTATCCCCGCAGGATCGAAACCGTGGAGCCGCATATCGACCGGCGCTTTTTCAGCTTGTTTGCAACGCTGATTCTGATGGTGCCGATTTTGATCTGTCTGATTAACGACCTGTTCGTCCACGGGAAAGTCACCTGGTCGGTTTTTGTGATCGGCGGTGCGGGGGTTGTGTTTGTGTTCTTTTTGCTGCCGTTTCTCATCGGAAAGTGCAGCCCGGTGCTGCTTTGGACGTTCGATACGGTGGCGGTGCTCGGCTTTTTGCTTCTTACGGAGCGAAAGGTCGGCGGGGACGATTGGTTTTTGCCGCTTGCGCTTCCGCTGACGCTGGTGCTGGCCGCAATTTGCCTGTTGTTTTTGCAGTGGTTTCAAACGCGCCGGTCCATTCTCATGTCGATGGCGTTTTTGTGCTATGCGGCCGGGATCTACGCGATGTGCGTGGAGATGATCGTCAACCTGTACCGGCGCCTGTCGCCGATGCCGCACTGGTCGTGGTATTCTCTGGTGCCTTGCGTGCTAATCGGAACGGCATTTCTGATTTTGAACCGACGGAAAAAATGGCGCGACAGCATTTATAAACGGATGTTTTTCTAAACAGGAAGAAAAAACCCTGCACATGGTGCGGGGTCTCTTTTTTGGGGGAAATGGGAAAAATGCGCATGCCGGCGCAGAAAAACAGACAGAATCCCGGGCGTCATAAAGCACGCATTTTACAAGATTGCTGAATTTTTGGGAGGCAGTTTTTTCGGGGAAAAAGGTGTGCTATACTAAATGTGCCGGCGGCGCTGTGTGACGGCTTTTTGTGGAGCGTACGGTGCCGGTTGGCAGCGCCGGCGTCGAACCAAACTCGAACCGAATGCAGAACCCGAATCCGGAAGTCCGGTACGGCTTTTTTACGCAGAATGCCGGTTCTGTACGGCGGATCTGTGCGGCGCGCGGAAAATACAATGAAATCCAAAAGTGCAAAGGAGGGAACAGACAGTGGTACAGCGAAACTATCAGAAAGAACTGGACAAGCTGCTTTTGGAAGAAGCGCAGAAGCCGGGCTTGCGGCGGGTACTGCTGCACAGCTGCTGTGCGCCTTGCAGCAGCTATGTCCTTTCTTATCTTGCACAGCATTTTTTGGTGACGGTCTTTTATTATAACCCCAATATTGAGCCGCAGGAGGAGTACCGGCAGCGCTGCATGGAGCAGGAACGTCTGCTGCGCGAGATGCCGCTTCTGCATCCGGCGGATTTTTGGGAAGGTGCGTATGAGCCGGCGCGTTTTTACCAGGCTTGCGCGGGAATGGAATCCCTTCCGGAGGGCGGCGCGCGATGCCGGAAATGCTGCTCCATGCGCTTGCAGGAGACCGCCTGTCTTGCCGCGGAAAACGGCTTTGACTATTTCACAACAACGCTTTCCATCAGCCCGCTGAAAAATGCCCGGATGCTCAATGAGGAAGGCGAACGCGCTGCGGAGATCTACGGCGTTCGCTATTTGCCGTCCGACTTTAAAAAACGCGGCGGCTATCAGGAGTCTATCCGGCTTTCGAAAGAATATGGCCTTTACCGGCAAAATTACTGCGGATGCGTCTTTTCGAAAAGAGCAAGGCAGGAACAGGAGGAAAAAAACCATGTCTGTACTGTATAAGGGAAGCATGCTGCGCGTGGCAGATGCGCACACACATATTTATCCGGATAAAATCGCGGAAAAAGCGACTGCGGCGGTAGGCGCGTTCTATGATATTCCGATGTCGCGAATCGGAATGTCGGAAGCCCTGCTGGCAGCCGGACAGAAAAATGGTACGGACCGGTATCTTGTGTGCTCGGTTGCAACCAAACCGGAACAGGTGGCCTCCATCAACGCCTATATTGCAGGGGAATGCGCGAAGCATCCGGCGTTTGTCGGGCTTGGCGCGCTGCATCACCAGCTGCAGGATCCGCTGGCCTCGATTGAACACGCCTGCGAGTTGGGTCTTCGCGGCTTTAAAGTGCACCCCGATTTTCAGAAATTCAATATCGACGATCCGGCGTTGCTGCCGGTCTACCGAATTTTGGCCGCGCGCAGACTGCCGATTCTCTTCCATATGGGCGACAACCGCTATGACTACTCTGCGCCGATTCGTCTGGCGCGGGTGCTCGATCGGGTGCCGGATCTGCGCTGTATCGGCGCACATTTCGGCGGCTACCGCAGATGGCGGGAAGCGGAGCGGGTGCTCAGAGGCGCGGATCTCTATTTTGATACCTCCAGCAGCCTGCCCTATCTGGGTAAAGAGGAAGCGCTGGAAATCATTCATGTCTACGGTGCGGATCGGATGTTCTTTGGCACGGATTTCCCGATGTGGGATCCCAAAGAGGAACTCGACCGCTTTTTGGCGCTGGAGCTTCCGGTCGAGGAAGCAGAAAAAATTCTTTATGGGAATTTTGCCGCGTTTTTCGGCCTTTCCGAGGCGTAAAATTAGCCGGCCGGGTGTGCGGAATCCGCAGAATACCGGATCGGACGCAACCGGCGCAAGGGGCAGTGTGTACCGGCTGTTTGCGCGGCGCGTTTGCCGGAAGTCCGGCCGGAATTTTTTCACAGCCGGAACGACAACCGGATGTGAAAAATTCCTTTGAAATGGTGTTTGAACCCCAATAAGCGATTCTGCCGGCCGTTTCGGCGCTGTTTCGGCGCTGCTTTGGCCGCTGCTGTGCCGGACGGATGCGGCGGCGTTCAGCGGTTCTGTGAAGCCGCGCACGAGGGGCTTTTCGTGCCGAAAGGTCCGGCATGCGGAACCGCACTGCAAACAGGCGTCTCCGCGAATATTGGATTCTACAACAACACCCTGCTTTTGGAAAAAGCCGCGCTGTGCGGGCCGGATTCCCAAAGCAGGGTGTTGTTTATATTTGGATGTTACGATAAGAGGCAGCGTTTTTTTCAGGCGCGTTCGCGATACCGCTTTACGATCAGGTTCGCGCATTTATAGACATCGCCGCCGCCAAGCGTGATGATCAGATCACCGGGCTGTGCGTGGGCAATGACGTAGTCCGCAATTTCCGGAAAATCCGGGAACCAGACGCAGCCGGGAATCTTTTCCGCCAAATCAGCGGCATAGATGCCGTAGGTGTTCTGTTCGCGGACCGCGAGAATTTCCGAGAGAACCGTGTGATCGGGAATGGAGAGCGCCTTGGCGAAGTCATCGAGCAGCATGGCCGTGCGCGAATAGGTATGCGGCTGGAATACGGCCCAGACCTGTCGGAAGCCCATTTCCATGGCCGCGGAAAGCGTGGCGGAAAGCTCTGTCGGGTGATGGGCAAAATCGTCCGCGACGGTGACGCCGTCGAAATTGCCGAGGATTTCAAAACGGCGGTGTGCGCCGGTAAAGCCCGCGAGGCTTTCTGCGATTTTTTCAGCCGGAATGCCGCAGACGTCCGCTGCTGCGGCTGCAGCCAGCGCATTGTAAATGTTGTGGTAGCCCGGTACCGAGAGCGAAATTTCCGTCAGCGGTTTGCCGTGCTTCAGGAGGGTGAAGCGCTCACAGGCTTTTTCGGTTTTCTGAATGGAAACCGCCCGGTAGTCGCAGGATTTTTCGATACCGAAGGTGCAGACTTTGGCGTTTTCGATGCCCTCTACGGCGCGCAGGGTATTGGGATTATCGCCGTTGACGAGAAGAACCCCCGTCGTTTGCAGTGCAAACTGGTGGAACGAGCGGATAATGTTGTCGAGCGAGCCGAAATAGTCGAGATGGTCAGCGTCAACATTGAGAATCACAGAGACCGCCGGATGCAGCTGCAAAAAGCTGTCAACATACTCGCAGGCCTCGCAGATGATGGTGTCGGACTTGCCGATCCGGCTGTTTCCGCCGATATAGGGAAAGCGTCCGCCGATGATCGCGCTGGGATCCTTTCCGGCGTCGATGAAGAGCTTCGTCACCATGGAGGTCGTCGTGGTTTTGCCGTGCGTGCCGGAGACCGCGATGGAATTGGCGTAGCGTTTCGCGATCAGACCCATCATCACCGAGCGCTCAAAGGTGGGGATTCCGCGCTTTTCTGCGGCGAGCAGCTCCGCGTTGTCCTTCTTGACGGCGGCGGTGTAGACGACCGCTTCGGCGTCGCCGATATTTTCGGACTGGTGGCCCATCCGGACAGTGATGCCGTCAGCGCGGATACGGTCGAGGGTTTCCGACTCATTGATGTCGGAGCCGGTGATGGTATAGCCCTTTTGCAGCAGAATTTCCGCCATCGGGCACATGCCGGACCCGCCGATTCCGATAAAATGCAATTTTTTGACCTGACTTAAAATATCGTGATATTGCAAAATAAAGCAACTCCTTATCCTAGAAACTTTTGCGTTCATGCCGTACCTTTTATTATATTGCGTTTTGGAAGGAAAATAAATACATTTTTTTATTTTTCAGCGGTTTCCGGGAAAAAAGTTTTCGTTCGGACGCGCCGAAACCGGACACACCTGCGGCAAAGCGGCCATATTATACGAGTAGGGTCCGGCCTCCTTCCGTGCGGGCGGCCGGCAAATCGGAGTTTGGCACGGAGAAACGGCGGTTGAAACGGTGGAGCAGAATACCTTTGGAGTGGTAGGCGGCGATCAGCGCCAGGCAGCGCTGGCGGAATCCATTGCCGCAGATGGATATACCGTATATGCACTGGGATTTGATCGGATGGAATTTGGAAACGGCGTAAAGAAGACGGAGGATCTCGACGAATTGCTGCGGCACTGCGCACAGATTATTTTTCCGCTGCCGGTCACGACGGACGGAAAAACGCTCAATATGCCGTACAGCGTGCAGAAAATTGTTCTGGATGACCTGTTTGCGGAAAAGCTTTCCGGAAAGCGGGTCTTTGGCGGAATGATGGGAAAACTTTACAAAACCAGCGAGCTTTGGGATGAGCTTGAGACACACGACTATTTTACGCGGGAAGAGTTGGCGGTGAAAAATGCGATTTTGACGGCGGAGGGCGCGGTCGAAATCGCCATGCGGGAATATCCCGGCACGATCAGCGGCGCACGGTGCCTGGTGGCGGGCTTCGGAAGGATCGGCAAGGCGCTGAGTCTGATTCTGCGCGGGCTGCACGCCGAGGTTACGGCAAGCGCCCGGAACCGGGCGGATCTCGCGTGGATTGAGGTATTCGGCTGCCGCGCGGTCCATACGGACGCCATTTTTGAGAGCGGACAGTATGATCTGATTTTCAACACGATTCCGGCCAGAATTTTTTCACGCAAAGAGCTTGCCAAAGCGCAGCGCGGGACGATCCTCATTGATCTTGCTTCCGCACCCGGCGGGATCGATTTTGAAGCGGCCGCAAAGCTGCCTGTCCACGCGGTGCAGGCATTGTCGCTGCCGGGCAGAGCGGCGCCGAAGGCTGCGGCGGAAATCATCAAGAGCACGATCTACAATATGATGGAGGAGTGAGCGTATGGACAGGATTCGTCTGGGATTCGCGTTCTGCGGATCCTTTTGTACCCTTTCAAAAGCGGTTGCGAAGCTCCGCAGTGCGGTAGAGGCGGGCTATGATGTGTACCCCATCATGTCCTTTAACGCCTATGCAACGGACACCCGGTTCGGAAAAGCGGACGACTTTGTCTGGGAGATCGAAGATCTCTGCGGCCGCAAGGTCATCAAGAGCATCGTCGGCGCAGAGCCGCTCGGCCCGAAGAAGATGGTCGATGTTTTGCTCATTGCGCCCTGTACCGGAAACACCATGGCGAAGCTTGCGCTGGGCATTACCGATACGCCGGTCACGATGGCGGCAAAGTCCGTTTTGCGGGTGGGAATCCCGGTGGTGCTTGCGCCGGCAACAAACGACGCGCTGGCCGCTTCCGCGCAGAATATCGGCCGCCTGATGAACACAAAACACATCTATTTTGTCCCGATGGCACAGGATCAGCCGGAGAAAAAGCCCACCTCTGTCATTGCGGATTTTGAGCGCGTGCTTCCGGCTGTGGAGGCGGCGCGCAGAGGCGAGCAGCTGCAGCCGGTTTTGTTCGGAACCGTTTAAAACAGGAAACACAGCAGGGTTGTTTTTCAGAGAAAAACCCGCTGTGTTTTTCTTTACAAAAGCCCGGCGCCGCCTTATAATGAAAGACAGAAGTTTTAAAGACGGAAGCGGAGTGTAGAAATGGCGGTGCTGGTCAGAGAGCGAAAGTTTTACCGGACGTTTTTTTCGATGACGGCGGTTGTCGCGCTGCAGAATTTAATCGTGTTCGGCGTCAATTTGGCGGACAATATTATGATCGGGCAGTATTCGGAAAACGCGCTGTCCGGCGTGGCGATTGTCAATCAGATCCAGTTTTTGCTGCAGATGATTGTGGTTGCCGGGTTTGGCGACGCAGTGGCGGTCGTCTCTTCCCGCTATTGGGGCGCAAAGGATCTTTCTGCCATCCGAAAGCTGCTCTCGATCACCATGTCGCTGAGTATTTTGGCAGCAGTCCTTTTCTGGGCTGTGATGTTCTTCTTTCCGGCGCAGGTGCTCTCGCTGTTTTCAAGCGATGCCGCGGTAATCGCGGAAGGCGTGGCGTATACGAAAATTGTCTGCTTTACGTATCTGTTCTTTTCGGTGACCAATTGCCTTCTGGCGTCTTTGCGCAGCGTGGAGACGGTGCGGATCGGATTTGTGGTTTCGCTCATCGCCATGGTGGTCAATATTTTCTTAAATTATGTGTTTATTTTCGGAAATCTCGGCGCACCGCGGCTCGGCGCGCCCGGTGCCGCGCTGGCGACGCTGATTGCCCGCGTGGTCGAGTGCGCGATTGTCCTCTTTTATGTGTTCCGGATGGATCGGAAGCTCTCGATGAAACTGCGGGAATTTTTCCGGATCGATCTGCCGCTGCTTCGGCTGTATCTCAAGGTCGGCTATCCGGTCATCTGTGCGGGTGCGCTCTGGGGAATCGCGATGGCGGCACAGACGGCGATTCTCGGACATCTCGGTTCCCAGGCAATTGCAGCAAACAGCATTGCGACGACGCTTTTCCAGGTGATTACGGTGGTGTCGATGGCATCCGGCAGCGTGACGGCGGTCATGATAGGGAAAACGATCGGCGAAAAGCGGATGGACGCGATCCGGCCGTATACCAAGACCTTTCAGGTGCTGTTTTTGCTCATTGGTATTTTGACCGGCGCGGCGCTGTTTTTGCTTCGCAAGCCGGTGCTTTCTCTCTATGAGATTACCGAGGAGACCCGCGCGATGTCGATGCAGTTCCTCACCGTGCTCGCCGTGACGGTGGTCGGAACCGCCTACCAGGTGCCGTGCCTTTGCGGAATTGTGCGCGGCGGCGGCGATACCCGGTTTGTGTTCATTAACGATATGATTTTTATGTGGGGCATTGTGCTGCCGGTTTCGGCGGTTGCGGCGTTTCTTCTGAACCTTCCGCCGCTTTGGGTATTTATCTGCCTGAAAATGGATCAGATTTTAAAATGTATTGTTGCGGTCGTGAAGGTCAACCGGTACAGCTGGCTGCGGGACTGGAGCAGCGCAAAGTCCTGACCGGGAATGGACTTTTCGGTCCGGATATGCTATATTGAGTGCAGAGGAAAGGCCGACGGCGTTTTTTCGTTTGCCTGTAAGCACTTTTATGCAGAGCACAAAACCCACCGGCAGAACATCAGGCAAGTCAAACGCCGCCTTTTTCTATAAAAATGTATCGGATACATGGGAAAGAAAAGCGGAAAAGAAAGGGGAAACCATCTTGGAAGAACAGCGGTATTGCGCCGGCTGCCGGCGGATCGAAGCCGCAGCGGCCGAAACCTGTACGCTTTGCGGCGGAGCGCTCCGTCAGGCAGAGGCATCGGACTGGGTATTTCTCGTGACAGCGGAGCCGGACGATGTGCATGGAGTAGAAGAACTGCTCAAACGGGAAGAAATTCCTTTTGAAACCAAGGATCAGCCGCTGCCGCCGGACGGCTCCATTTACAGCGGAAGAGGCCTTCTGCCGCCGAAGGACTTTTTTGTGCGGTACGCAGATTGGGAAAAAGCGGACAAGCTTTTGACAGAGACCTTTGCAAAAAACGCGCAGGAAACGGAAGAAATGCCGATGAAAAAACGGATGCTCGTGCAGATCCTTTCCGTTTTGCTCTTCATTTTGCTGATTGGCGGCGTGGTTTATGCGGCGGACTGGATTGCCGAACTCATCAAGTCGCTGTTTTAATTTGATTGCGCGCGCACACTTGCGCAAGAAACGATAGAATCTTAGAGAGGAATGACCAAACATGAGTGAGTACCAGATCGATACCAAATGCATTCATTCCGGATATACGCCGGGAAACGGAGAGCCGCGGGTGCTCCCGATTGTGCAGAGCACAACCTATACCTATGAGAGCGCAGGAGAGATGGGCGCGCTGTTTGATTTGGAGAAGAGCGGATTTTTCTATACACGCCTCGGCAACCCGACGCTCGACGCAGTGGAGAAGAAAATTGCGGATATGGAGGGCGGCGTCGGTGCGATGCTGACCTCTTCGGGGCAGTCGGCTTCGCTGATTTCCATTTTGAATATCTGCCCGGCCGGCAGCCATGTGGTTTCCTCCAGCGCCATTTACGGCGGAACCTTCAATCTCTTTAACAAAACCATGCGCGAGATGGGCATCGAGTTTACGTTTGTCTCGCCGGAGGCTACCCGAGAGGAAATTGACCGGGCATTCCAGGAAAATACCCGCTGCGTCTTTGCAGAATCGGTTTCCAACCCGTCGCTCGTCGTGGCGGATCTTGCGATGTTCGCCGACGCGGCGCACGCGCACGGCGTTCCGCTGATTGTAGACAATACCTTCCCGACACCGGTGAACTTCCGGCCGTTTGAAGTCGGTGCGGACATCGTCATGCACTCGACCACCAAATACATGGACGGCCATGCCGTACAGGTCGGCGGCGTGATTGTCGACAGCGGAAACTTTGACTGGAACAACGGAAAGTTCCCGATGCTCACAGAGCCGGACGAGTCCTATCACGGCGTTGTTTACACCGAACGCTTCGGAAAAGCCGCCTATATCACCAAGGCAAGAACGCACCTGATGCGCGACCTCGGCGCACAGGCAGCGCCGATGAATGCGTTTTTGCTCAACCTGGGTCTTGAGACCCTTGCGCTGCGGATGGAGCGCCATTGCTCCAATGCGCTTGCGGTTGCCCGGTATCTTGAGCAGCACGAAAAGGTGGCCTGGGTCAATTATCCGGGTCTTGAAAGCAGCAAATACTATGCCCTGACGCAAAAATATATGCCGAACGGTTCCTGCGGCGTGGTATCCTTTGGAATCCGCGGCGGACGCGATGCGGCAATCCGCTTTATGGAGGGTCTCAAACTCGCTTCAATCGTGACGCATGTGGCGGATCTGCGCACCTGCGTGCTGCATCCGGCCAGCACCACGCACCGCCAGCTCAACGATGAACAGCTCCGGGAAGCGGGCGCGTCGCCGGATCTCATCCGGTTCTCTGTCGGAATCGAAAACCCGGCGGATATCCTCGCGGACGTCGAGCAGGCCTTGGCGCAGGTCTGACGAAAACGCAGAAAATATGGAGATTTGATGCGGTTTCGGGTAGATTGTGACCGAGAGAAGATCGTGTCCGGAAATGCAGATTATTATGTGTGAATTTGCTTAATAAATATCCCCCGGTTGTGCCGGGGGGATTTCTTATGCGGGCGAAGCCCTATGTTACCAGCCACGCCTCATGCGGCGTTGGTACGGTCTGACATCTGCATGGGGCTTGTTGCCAGCTGCCCGTAAAC
>NZ_JACRSN010000004.1 GCF_014384705.1 Yeguia hominis
CTTCCTTTGAATCCTTCTCTAAGGCGATTGCCGAGTATATTGATTATTACAATAACACCAGAATCCAAGCTAAAACAAAATGGATGCCTCCCTCTAAATTCAGGGAAGCATCCATGATGGAAGCTTAATTATTCATTTTTAAGCCGGTGTCCAGAAAACCGGGTACATATCACTTCCACTGGTGAGGGTTCCTGCGCAGCCTTTGTTGGCTCTGTAGCGCAGTATCTTGTTGAAGCGGAAGTCTTACCGGACTTCACTCCTGCTTTCTATACAAGTACAACATCCAAGAGAAAAATCTATCGTGTAGATGGGTACGTTTTTGACGAATTCGACTATACGATGAATTTAATCATTGCGGATTATGACGGCGTGGAAGAACGGACGATGGGTAAGGTTGTATCTTCAACGAATTTTCAACGCTTAGCCGTGTTTGTGGATCAGGCCCTAAACACGAATTTGTATAGAGAGATCGAGATGAGTACTCCATGTGCAGATTTGGTAGATCTGCTTCGGTTGGAAAAAGAGAGAATTCGAAAATACAGACTTCTCATTTTCACAGATGCAGATGTCAGCGATACGCTGAAGAATCTTGACAATCTCGATATTGGAGGCATTCCTGCTGAATGTCAAATCTGGGACATCGACCGTGTGTTTCGTGTATGCTGCTCTGATCTGGGGCGTCAAAATATTGAGATTGATTTTCGAGAATATATCCCTGCAGGCATCCCTTGCCTGGAGGCCAGCAGCGCTGCGACGGCAGAATATAACAGCTATCTTTGCATTATTCCGGGAAAGGTTCTTGCAGATATTTATGATAAGTATGGCAGTCAATTGTTGGAGGGCAATGTTCGGTCATTTCTTTCTACAAAGGTCGCCGTAAATAAAAAAATCAGGGAAACTATTTTGAAATGCCCCTCAATGTTTTTTGCGTATAACAATGGCGTATCTGCAACCGCAATGGATGTCCAGCTTGAACGTACAGCAGGTGGAACACACATTGTCGGGGCAAGAGACTTTCAGATTATTAACGGCGGCCAGACGACAGCATCCCTTTCTAATACCCGTCATAAGGATAAAGCTGATTTAGAAGGCATCTACGTACAGATGAAACTGACTGAGATTGATGAAAGCGACATGGACCGTTCAACAGAGTTGGTGCGAAATATATCTCGGTCTTCAAATAGCCAAAACAAAGTTACAGATGCAGATTTCTTCTCTACTCACCCATTCCACATACGCATGGAGCAGCATTCCCGGAGAATTTTTGCTCCTGCAGAATCTGGTGCGCAGTATGAAACAAAATGGTTTTATGAGCGTGCCAAGGGTCAATTTCTTCAGGCACAAATGCGTCTTACTCCGGCCAAGAAGCGACAATTCCTGCTGCAGAATCCCAAGAGCAAAGTCATCACTAAAACGGATTTGGCTAAAGTACGCAACACGTGGAGTGAAATGCCCCACATCGTCAGCAAGGGTGCTCAGACAAACTTTATGAAGTTTGCTGAGTTGATTGATGAAGCTTGGACGACCAACGATTCGCAGTTTAATGAGCGATACTTTACAGAAAGCGTGGCGCTGGTTATCTTATTTAAGCATCTCGAAGCGTTGATACCGAGGCAGGAGTGGTATGAACAGGGCTACCGAGCGAACATTGTTACTTATTCATTGGCACTGCTTCATCAGTTAATTCGGAAGCAGTTCAAAAATATGGAGTTGGATTTGCAGAGTATTTGGCAGCGCCAAAGCGTTCCAGAAAGCGTTACAAAAGCTTTGGAACAGATAGCTGAGCAGGTCTTCTATAGGATAACTGATCCAAATAGACCTACAATCAATGTCACGCAGTGGTGCAAGCGCGAGGGATGCTGGAACAGCGTTCAAGAAATTAATCTAATTCTGCCAGCAGAATTTTCTAGTGTATTGATTGGAAAAACTGAAGTGAGGGCAGCAGAAAAAGAAGCGAGAAAAGACCAAAAAGTGCTTTCCGAAACGGAGGCACAGGTTAAAGTACTTCAATATTCTGCAGATCAATGGAAAAAGCTATCTGCGTTTGCGATGCAGAAACGCATGGCATCGCCCGATGAAAATATGGCGTTGAAATATGCATGCCAAATCCCCAACAAAATGCCGAGTGGATACCAGAGCCAACGACTCCTTGCGCTCCTTGATCGAGCATTATCCGAGGGTTTTAACCTTTAACAAGAGAAAGAGGAATGTGTTGTGTACAAAGTTGTGGACTTGTTTGCAGGAGCAGGAGGCCTGAGCCTCGGCTTTATGCAGACGAGAAAATATGATATCAAGGTAGCGTTTGAGAACAGTCCTTATATGCAGGAAACATATCGCCTGAATCATCCCGGCGTTGAAGTACAGGGAGATGTCTGCGCTGCAAATTATGACGAGATTAAGGAAAAATATGGGGATATAGACGTGGTCATCGGCGGCCCGCCCTGTCAAGGCTTTTCTAATGCGAATCGCCAAAAGAACCATGCTATCAGTCAGAATAATATGCTGGTAAAACAGTATATCAGGGCTATTCTCGAACTCAAACCAAAAGCATTCGTTATGGAAAATGTCAGCATGCTGAAATCTGATGTTCACCGATTTTATATGGAAGAGAGTGATATTGAAACTGTCGCAAAATACAAGATTCCTGTTAAATCCACATATCTTCACTTGCTGGATCAGGCGTATGTATTTGACGGCGCACTGGAGATTGTTAAAGATCAGCAGAAGATTCAGCAGTATCTTTGGCCGGAACAGCATTACTTTGAGCTGAACGTTATCTATAAGGCCGCGAAGAATCTTGAAAAAATGAAATCTGCACTTGAAAAGCACAAAAAGAAGCTTTGTGCTGCGGCTGCTGACTATGCGAAATTGCATGATAGTAATCATATCGCCAGTGTCTCTGCGGAAGCATTTCAAGCGATCTCAGAATACTATTCTGGTGAGTTGGATGCGTCTGCGCTCAAAAGCAGGATTGAACCAGCGATTCTGATCCAGCGTATGCTCAGCAAGGCACAGGAGATACACGAAAATCACATAGTTGTGGATGCCTACTCTGTCGAAGATGGAATCGCAGCCGTGATTCGCTCTTTTGCTGTTTACGATTATCTGAAGCGCGTATTGCAGGCACCTGAAAATGGCTACGTTTTGGATAAAGATGTCCTTTGCGCTGCAGATTATGGCGCACCTCAGAAACGAATGCGTTTCGTTGTGATAGGCATTAAACGCAGTATTTCTTCTAAAATAGCCCTTCCTAAAGGCCGTTTTGATGCTGACGAATATCGAACCGTGCGAGACGCCATCACCGATTTGGAAGATGTCGAGCCGGTCGTTGAGCTTGAAGACGACAAAGAAGGGATTGCACTGCAGCCAAAAGAGAACCTGGGTGAATTGGCTTCCTCACTCCGAGATTCTAAAATACTAAAAAACCATATGGTTACAAAAACAACCGATACAGCGATGCAGCGTTTTAAGGCACTCAAACAGGGAGAAAATTTCCACGCTTTAGATGATTCGCTGAAAACCAATACATATACGGACGCATCCCGAACACAGAATACGATTTATCTTAGATTAAACTACGACGAACCCTGCGGGACAGTGGTAAATGTCCGCAAATCTATGTGGATACATCCGACACGGGATCGAGCTATCAGTGTTAGAGAAGCAGCGCGTCTGCAAACTTTCCCAGATAGTTTTGTGTTCTGCGGCTCAAAGGACAAACAGTATCAGCAGGTGGGCAATGCGGTTCCGCCGATTATGGCTAAGTCGATTGCCAAGAAGTTAGCCAAAGTTTTGAAAGACAATTTGCCGGAAGGTGAACAGAATGGCGGATAACCATAGTAAGGAAGTCCGAAGTATAAACATGTCTCACATCCGCAGTACGAATTCGAAACCTGAAGAAATTGTACGAAAGTATCTTTTTGCAGAAGGATTCCGTTATCGTAAGAATGTGAAGAAGCTGCCGGGATGTCCTGATATAGTTCTCCCCAAATATAAAGCTGTAATCTTTGTGAACGGCTGTTTCTGGCATAAGCATGATTGTCCTCGGTTTGTTTGGCCCTCATCCAATCAAGATTACTGGAGGCCAAAAATTCTTAGAAATGTTGAACGGGACAATCAAAGCCGCAAAGAATTAGAAACTCTGGGCTGGAAGGTAATCACTGTCTGGGAATGCGAGTTGAAAAAGAATGTACTTAACGAGACCCTTGGAAAACTGATTGCAGAACTGAAAGCCATTGACTTCAGTGCTGATAATAAGGAGACGACATGAAAAGAGAATATTACACCGCCTCTATCGCCGATTTTTTATCAGACGACCCTGAATATGTACTTGGACAGCTTCTAATAAATGATGAATTCGAGACGACAGACCTGCAGAAAAATGCATGGCGCAGAGAGATAGAAATCCTTCAAGGCCAGCTATACGATTTCCCTGATGGTGAAATTGCGTTTGAATACACCATTCCAAGAATAGGCCACAGAATTGATGTCGTGTGTATTATTCGCGGAATTATTTTTCTGCTGGAGTTTAAGGTTGGAGATAAGGTGTACAAGAAAGCAACAGATGATCAGGTCGTCGATTATGCCCTGGACTTGAAGTATTTCCATGAGGCAAGCCAGAATCGCTATATCGTTCCGATTAGTGTGTCTACTGAGGCGCCGAATGCAGAAAATCGCATTTTCTTTATGGAGGATCAAATAGCCGAGGTATTACACAGCAATAAAAAAACAATTAGCAGTACAATAACTACCATATTAGGAACGGCATCTGATGCGTCTCTGTCGATGACCGCGTGGGGTAATTCGAGATATGCGCCAACACCTACAATTATTGAAGCGGCTCAAGCTCTCTACAGAAATCACTCTGTGGATGATATTTCCAGAAACGATGCAGGCGCACAAAATCTTACAGAAACTACTGCGGCGATCAGCAGAATAATTGATGACTGCAAAGTGAATGGGAGGAAGGCCATTTGCTTTGTTACAGGTGTTCCTGGCGCAGGAAAAACGCTGGCTGGTCTAAATATCGCAAATTCCAGACATCAGTTTGAAGCAAATGAACACGCAGTGTTCCTTTCGGGAAACGGCCCTCTGGTGGATGTCCTTCAAGCAGCCCTTGCAAAGGATTGTGCTATGCGCGAAGGTATTACTGTTGCAGAAGCCAAAAGAAGAACAAAGGCTTTCGTTCAGATTATTCATAAATTTAGGGATGAGGCTTTAATGACAGAGCAGCCTCCCACTGAAAAGGTTGTTATATTTGATGAAGCTCAGCGAGCTTGGGATGAGGCAAACCTTACGGAGTTCATGAGGCGTAAGAAGGGCATTGCGGATTTCGATCAGTCAGAGCCAGAATTTCTGATCCATATCATGGACAGGCACAAGGACTGGGCAACGATTGTATGTCTCGTTGGCGGTGGTCAGGAAATATATACAGGCGAGGCGGGAATTGAGGACTGGTTTCGCACCTTAAAAAAAGATTACCCTGACTGGGATGTCTATCTTTCGGATAAGATGACCGATTCCGAGTATATAGGAAAATCTTCGGTTGACCAACTGTTAGGTGGACGCGATTATACAGTAGAACCCTCACTGCACCTTGGCGTTTCCCTTAGGTCATTTAGAAGCGAAAAACTTGCGGCGTTTACAAAAGCACTGCTGGATAATCATGCAGAACAAGCCGCTGCCGTGTATTCGGAGTTTTGTGAAAAGTACCCGATAGTTATAACTCGCAACTTTGATAAAGCAAAAGGGTGGGTGCGAAAAAAAGCCAGAGGAACAGAACGCTATGGTCTCCTGGCAAGTTCCGAAGGAAAACGTCTTCGCGGTGCCGGAATATGGGTGCCTTCGGAAATCAATCATGTTGGCTGGTTTTTGAACGGTAAGGATAATGTCGATTCGTCTTACTATTTAGAGGTTGCCGCGTCGGAGTTTAAGGTTCAGGGGCTTGAAATTGATTATGGCCTTTTAGCATGGGATGCTGATCTGAGAAGATCAAACGGCGACTTTGACTTTTATCGATTTAGGGGTACAAGTTGGAACCATATCAATATCGAGAAAAGGCAGAAATATCTTAAAAATGCATATAGAGTGCTGCTTACCAGAGCAAGACAAGGTATGGTGATATATGTTCCCCAAGGTGTGCCCTCTGAAGATGATCCGACAAGAAATTATATATATTATGACGAGATATATGAGTATCTAAAGAAATGTGGAATAAAGGATCTATAGGAAATCTGTACGAGGGGGAAATATTTATGACCAGAACCATAACCATCAAGGGCGTCGGCAAGCTGAGCCTGAAGCCGGATCAGGTGGTGGTATCACTGACCCTGAATGCGACCGATAAGAACTACGACAAGACAATGGATACAGCTGCGAAGCATTTGGAGCAACTCCGGGGAGCGCTTGTCGGTATTGGTTTTACAAAGGATGACCTGAAAACTACCAATTTCAATGTGAATACGGAATATGAAAGTGAGCGGGACAAAAACGGCAATTACAAGAGAATCTTCATCGGTTACAGCGTCACCCATCAACTAAAGCTGGAGTTTGATTTTGACTCTCAGCGCCTTTCCCAAACACTTGGAGCCATTGCAGGCTGCATCGCTGAGCCGGAACTGAATGTGCAGTTTACGGTAAAGGACAAAAAGTCCGTGGATGCGGCGCTTCTGGAGAATGCCTGCGTCAACGCAAAGGCAAAAGCCGGTATCCTCGCCAAGGCTTCCGGTGTGACGCTGGGCGATCTGATTTCTATCGACTACAATTGGGGCGAGCTGCATCTGTTTTCCCAGACTCAGTATGATATGGAGGACAATTGCATGAGAATGGCCAGTGCCGCACCTACCAGTATTGAAATCGAGCCGGACGACATCGATATCAGCGACAGCGTGACATTTGTGTGGGAGATCAGTAAATGAATGCAGCGATTTTAGGCGAACTCATCCATCTCTATGAAGAGAATATGGACACCCTTTATGGCGGTGCACATAATGAGATTTTTAAGTGGAGGGCCTTAAAGACCTTCCAGCGGGAGTGGTTCCGAAACGATTATCCCGATTTTGCTTCCCGATTCAATGCCGCCACAAAGGACTTTTCGGTCCTGATCGACAACAGCCGTATGCATCCCCGGAACGCCGTCGTGAAGCTCTGCGAAAAGGATTCTGCCGAAGTGGAGCACCTGTTCTGCGATGTTCTCTTTGCCGAGGATCACGGCGATCTGAAGCTTCGGCAGGAACATATGGATCAGTTCCTGGACGGAATGGAACGGCTGCGCATTGCCTATTATCCGGGCAGTTGGTCCTTTAAGCACGATCGGCACGCAGCCTCTGCGTATCTGGCCATGTATGCGCCAGAGGACAATTACATTTACAAGTACAGCGAGGCCGCCCAGATGGTTGCCTATGGAGAATACGGATTTGACATCGGGTCCGGCGGAAGCTTTGACCTGAGCAAGTACTACCAAATGTGCGATGAAATCGTGGATCAGCTGAAAGCGCATCCTGAATTCCTCCGAAAGCATTTCGACAAGCTCCGCAGTGACGACCATTGTGCAGAAGAGCGCAGCCTGCATTTGTTGGCGTTTGATTTAATTTACTGCTGCCGGACCTACGGCTACTATAAGGAAATCCCCTACGTCCCAAAAGCAAAATCCCCGAAGCGGACAAAAGTGATCGAGCGACAGGAAGCCGATGCGGCAATACGCCAGGCTCGGATTGCAGATATTACAGCTCAAATTAAGGATTTGAGGGCGTCGCTCCCGGATGTTTCGGATATTTCGCTGGTGAATGTTGCCGTCACTTCCAGGCTATACGGTGGCGGAATGGTGACGGAGCATAATCTGAATACGATTCGGGTCCGGTTCCCAGGTGCAACAAAAACATTTATTCTGGATGCAAAATTCCCGCAGCGCCCAACCTTTGAAAATGATGCAGATGTGGTCGCTGCCTACACGGAATACACGAGTATCAGCGGCAAAATCGAAAAGCTGGAAAAACAGTTGAAGCAGTTGGGCGGTTAAATCTGTCTTTTGGGTGGTAAATATGAAAGCACTAACCTACGTAGAACACGTCTAAGGCTGCAGGAACTGCCGGAACCGTTTGCGCCCGCACTTTGAGGAGATAACCGCTGAGAGAGCCCTTTACCTTGCCTTCGGGAGAGATAATATTGGAAGCCCTCATGGAGGAGTGCACGGAATAACAAGATTTCGCAATCTTTTTTCCGTGAACTGTAAGCAAAAACAATATAAAATCCATTATCATGAAAGGGGTGTGTCTGCATGGCTTATAACGAGCTCATTAAAAACTTTGAAAAAGTCAGAGCTTATATGCGTGAGTTTTATGTGTATGGCTTTAAGAGCAGAACAAAATATGATGCCAAGAGTGCACGCTCCTATGATGATGAACGCCGCAGGCTGGAGAGCTGGTTGGGAGACTACATGCGGTTCACGCAGACGCCGGAAGGAAAGAACGTTTTCCTGTCGGTAGATAGCCGCGTGACCCGTAAGAACCCATTCTATAAGGCGTGGAAGGCCAAGAGCTTTACGGATGGAGATATCACACTGCATTTTGCGATTTTTGATATTCTCTATGATCCTGAAACAAAAATGACGCTTACAGAGCTGATTGAGGAGATCGATCAGCGGCTGTCATCCAGTATGGCCTTTGATGAGTCTACCTTGAGAAAGAAACTCAAGGAGTACGCCGAAGAGGGTATCATTCGGATGGAGAAGGATGGGCGGAAGGTCCTGTATAGCAGAGCTCCGGATACGGACATCACTGCCTTGCATGATGTGATCGACTTCTTCAGCGAGGTAGCCCCGTGCGGCGTTATCGGCTCATTCCTGCAGGACAGGCAGCCGAAGCACCCTGAGCTGTTTTCCTTTAAGCATCACTACATAACGCAGGCAATGGATAGTGATGTAATGGCCACACTGTTTGAGGCTATTCACGGCCATCGCTACATCACCGTTGACAATTTGGGCAAACATTCAAACGAAGTCAGAACGGTTCGGTTAGTCCCACTCAAGCTCTACATAAGCACTCAAAACGGAAGACAAAACCTTTTGGCCTTTCACGAAAAAGCCAATCGCCTGAATTCCTATCGCTTGGACTATATGTCCAACATCAGGATTGAAGATGAGATTTGCGAAAAGTTCGATGCGCTGCGCGCCGCACTCAGCAAAGCTGAAGCCCATATGTGGGGCGTGAACTGCAGATGGAATGTCAAGCATACCGAGCATGTGGAGTTTGAAATAAAGGTTGAAGACGATGAGCAGTTTATTGTCCGCCGGCTGGAGAGAGAAAAACGCTGTGGGTGTGTAGAGAAAATCGACGACAACCACTACCGGTACGTTGCAGAGGTTTTTGACACAACAGAAATGCTGCCGTGGATACGCACATTTATCTCCCGCATTACGAGAATGAGCTTCTCAAATCGAACGGCTGAAAACAAATTCAAGGCAGACATTCAGGAAATGTGCCGTATGTATGGGCTTGACGGAGGTGCTGCACAATGATTTTCAGTGAGTTATACTCCGCCTATTACAATACGGTCGCAAAAATCATGGAAGCAGCGTTTAACCCCGAAGCAACCGAGAAGGATTTGCAGCGCTGCGTTATGGAAGAAGCATTTTCTGAGAGCGTCCTGACCATACTTCCTGCGCTGAAGTCCGGGAAATGGCCGCTGCTTCACGAGGATCTTTCGCCGGTTCTGTTACATAAGCCCACCATGCCCTTGACCAATCTGGAAAAGCGGTGGCTGAAGGCAATAGCAGAAGATCCCCGTGTTAAGCTGTTCGGCGCCAAGTTCCCCGAGCTTGACGATGTGGAACTGCTCTTCACAAGGGATGACTATAAAATCTATGACCAATACAGTGACGGAGATCCTTTTGAAGACGAGGCCTACATAGAGCATTTCAGGCTGATGCTTTCTGCTATACAGAGTGATCGGCCTGTTCAAATGACTATGGTGAACCGTCACGGCAGGAAGGTGCGGGTTCGCTTTTATCCCAAAGGATTTGAGTATTCGTTAAAGGACGACAAGATCCGTATATTGGCTGCCGGGTGTAAATTTAGGCAATTCAATCTTGGAAGAGTTTTAAGCTGCGACTTTTATAACGGGCGGGGCCCGTGGCGCGAGAAGCCTAAAGCAGAGCGTCGGAAGAATCTGACCTTGCTGATCACCGATGAGCGCAATGCGCTGGAGAGAGCCATGCTGCACTTTGCGCATTTTGAAAAGCAAGCAGAGCGAACAGACGATGGCAGATATATCCTGCGGCTGAAGTATTACGAAAACGATGAGACCGAGATCGTGATCCGCGTGCTGTCTTTCGGTCCGTATGTCAAGGTTCTGGAGCCGGAAAGCTTCGTGAATTTAATAAAAGAACGACTCATTTCTCAAAAAAGCTGTGAACTCAAGTGAGTTCGCAGCTTTTTTTCCGTGAAATGCCTGCGTTTGAACCGTATAATATGCGTGTAAGATGCAGATGACGAAAAACTGCTTCTTATCAGAGGTACTTACAGCAATTGTTTTTCTTATTAGAAAAGGACTAAAAATCCTTGTCGCTGGCGGACATTATCCGTTAAAGGATGTACCTTGTTTGTAAAAGATGCATACAGCAACCAAAAGACGATGATAACGCACCTCTCTTTGAGCTGGAGCGATGGCTTGCCGAAAAACTGCATCTTGAAAAGGCACCAACAGCAATGACGAATAGCTAAGTGGTTATAGCAGATGACTCATAATCATCGTTCGCGGGTCCGAATCCCGCTTCAAATGGTGCCTTGTTTTTGTGAAAGACGCGAACAGCGATTATATATCTTATGTTACCGAAACATTAACTGGATAACCGGAGATTGCTGCCGGGCAAACATTGGTGAGGTGAAATCCCTCGCATGTATTAAAAAAAGAGCGCGTCTTGTATAAAGGCATCTACAGCAATGAAGTGGTACGATCTGACAGCCGGAACCTGTCGAAGGCAGGACACCGACTTCGATTTTACGGGTTCAATTCCCGGTGATGCCTTGTTAATTAAAATGAAAGGAGCGGCACGATGATTGAAATCAAAGGAAAGGTAAATACGGCGATCTGTTATGCAACGGTTGTAGAGGGCGAAGCGATTGAACAGATCCGCAGAATGTGTGACCATGATTTCACAGCAGGATCTCAAATACGGATCATGCCCGATGTACATGCCGGAAAGGGCTGCACGATCGGCACCACAATGACGATCACAGATAAAGCGGTTCCTAATATCGTTGGAGTCGATATCGGCTGCGGCATGTATACTGCTGAGCTGGGTAAGGTGGATGTTGATTTTGAAAAGGTCGATGCTGCCGCTCATGATATTCCCAGCGGAAGAGATGTTTGGGAAGGGCGCATGGAGCGTTTTGACCTGACCGGACTTCGCTGTTATAGAAACCTGAAGCAGGCAAAGCGCTTGGAGAGAAGCCTGGGGACGCTGGGCGGAGGGAACCATTTTATTGAGATTGATGCAGCTTCAGACGGCACAAAGTATTTGGTGATCCATTCTGGCAGCCGTAACCTTGGCAAGCAGGTTGCGGAGCTCTATCAGTCTTTAGCCATCGACTTAAATGTCGGTAAGGCAGATTACTTCGAGCGTCGGGATGAGCTGATCCGTACCTATAAGGAGCAGGGCCGCAGAGCTGAGATTCAGGCCGCATTGAAGGCTATGGAGAAGGAATGGGCAGCAAAGGAGCCGACGATCCCTGCAGACCTTTGCTATCTGTATGGCACCTACTTAGAGGATTACCTCCACGATGTAGAAATCTGCCAGCAATTTGCAAGGCGCAGCCGTGAAAGAATGGCGGAGATCATTTTAGAAAAGACCGGAATGACTGCGCTTTCTTCTTTTCACACCATACACAATTATATTGATACGAAGGAAATGATCCTTCGCAAGGGTTCTATTGCAGCCCATGACGGAGAACTTGTCTTGATTCCGATCAATATGCGGGATGGCAGCGTGTTGGCTCGCGGAAAAGGAAATCCGGAATGGAATTATTCTGCCCCGCATGGCGCCGGACGCCTTATGTCTCGTACAAAGGCAAGAGAAACGCTGGATTTAGAGGCGTATAGGAAGACGATGGAAGGTATCTACACGACATCGGTCAATGAGGCCACCATCGATGAAGCACCCATGGCATACAAGTCGCTGAAGGACATTATCGATGTCATCCGAGAGTCTGTCGATGTGATCGAAATACTAAAACCTATTTACAATTTTAAGGCGTCTGAGTGATAAAATTCTTCTGCGCCATCTGATTGGAGGAATTGAAATGTTGAATCATTTGAAGAGTGAGGCGAATATTGCCTACACAGAAAACGGCGCAGTTACCAACGCAAGCACAATGTCTGACTGTCTGGATCTGTTCGCAGGCATCGGCGCGCTCCGTGCAGCCGACGATCAGGAAATCATCAGACGCTTTGTCCGTGCATATGCGGAGGACGCGGATATTGCCATGAAGATCCTGTTCTTCGGACGCGATGTTCGCGGTGGCCTTGGTGAGCGCCGGGTGTTCCGCGTTATCATCAATTGGCTTGCCGAGAACAGAGCGGAGTCCTTGCGCAAGAACATTGAGCTTATCCCTGAGTTCGGACGCTACGACGATCTGGTATCTCTCATCGGCACGGCCTGCGAAAAGGATGCTTTGCGTACCATTTGCAAGCAGCTGGAGGCCGACCTTGCGTCTGACGCAGAGGTGTCCCTGCTGGCGAAATGGCTTCCGTCTGTAAATGCGTCCAACGCAGAGACGGTCCGCAAAGCAAAACGCATCGCCCGCTATCTTGGAATGTCCGATGCGGAGTATCGCAAGACCCTTGTAGAGCTGAGAAAGAAAATCCGCATCATAGAGAATCATCTCCGCGAGAAGGACTACTCTTTCGACTATGCGAAGCAGCCGTCCAAGGCCATGTTCAAATACCGGAAAGCATTCCTGCGTAATGATGGTGAGCGCTATAACGCGTTCCTGGAGGCTGTAAGCAGCGGTGAAAAGCAGCTGCATGCAGATAACCTTGCTCCTTATGAGATCGTCAGATCTGCGCTGAATGCAAACCGGTGGGGCTTTCATGCTGACTTGACCGTCGGAGAGAAGGCTGCACTCAATGCGTCCTGGGCGTCACTTCCCGACTTCTGCGACAACAGAAATGCGCTGGCAGTAGTGGATACATCCGGATCCATGTACTGCCATGACAACGCGCTGCCGGCGGCTGTTGCGCTGTCCTTGGGACTGTATTTCGGAGAGCGTAATACCGGCATATTTCATAACCATTTTATCGAGTTTTCCGCTCATCCGCAGCTTATTGAGATCAAGGGCAAGACCTTTGCCGAGAGGCTGGAGTATCTGTGCACCTTTAACGAGGTTGCCGATACAAATGTGGAAGCGGTCTTTGATCTGATCTTGGATGCGGCAGTGCGCAACAATGTCCCACAAGAAGAGCTGCCCGAGACTTTGTATCTGATTTCGGATATGGAGTTCAACGCCTGCGTTCGAAATGCATCTGTGTCTAATTTTGCCAGTGCAAAGCGCAGATTTGCGGAGCATGGGTACAGATTACCTCAGATTGTCTTCTGGAATGTTGCGAGCCGGAACAGCAATCAGCCCGTGACAAAGAACGAGCAAGGCGTTGCCCTGGTTTCCGGATGTACGCCGCGTCTGTTTTCCATGGTGGCAAGCGGAGACCTTTCCCCTTACTCTGTCATGATGGATATCATAGAGTCAGAGCGGTACGCAAAAATTTCAGCATAAAGCGAAGGCGGTACCTACCGGTATCGCCTTTTCTTTCATATGAATCATCCCAGGGCAGGCCAAACGAAGAACACCCAGAATCTGGACAGGCATGAATTGATAACGAAAAAACAATTATATGAGGTGACGAACAAAATCGCCACCTCGTTTTGCTTTTCTACAAACCTATTGCATTTCTTTTTTGCCTGAGTATAATAGCATTATGGGATTTGAAATCCCATATAGAAGCAGAGGTGCTGATATGAGAACAAAGAATCAAGAAACTCTGGACAGGATATTGAAGTTCGTCAACAAGTATTATCAGGAGCATCACAGCTCTCCTACGATCAACGATGTTGCTGAAGGTGTCGGCGTTGCCAGATCCACTACGCATCGCTACCTTCAGGAGCTGAGTGACCGCAACCTGATTGATTACGGCAGAGGTATCTTGTCTGCTCCCCAGAGCGCCAAAATGAAAACGGCCTATGTATCCGCCCCGTTAGTAGGCTCTATTCGCTGCGGCAATCCGGAGGATGAGGAAGAGTCGATTGAGGAGTATGTCAGCCTCCCGGTCTCTATGTTTGGCAAAGGAGATTTCTACATTCTCCGCGCCAAAGGCGATTCCATGGTGGATGCCGGAATCGACGAGGACGACCTGCTTGTCATCGAACGCAATTGCCCTGCTCTCGAAGGGGATATAGTCGTTGCGCTGGACGAGGACAACCAGAATACGCTGAAGCGATATGCCGGCTACGACGAGGACAGCGGGTATTACATTCTCGAATACGAAAACGAGGCTCGATACCCTGGCAAAACAATAAAGGTGCGGAGCTTTCAGGTACAAGGTGTTGCTCGGCACGTAATCAAATCACTCTAAACAATAATCTTGATTCGATGGGAGATGTGTTGTTTTGAATGCAAAAGATGTGAAATGCCCTATTTGCGGCACAGTCAACAGGAGTCTCGATTTAGATAAGACCGACGGATGGATGGAATGTGAACACTGCCATAACGCCGTTCAGATATTGGAGTACGCTAAAAGCAGGCGTGTTCCGGTATATCAGATGGCGGATTGCAATCTCCTCGTTCCGTTGAGCAAAAAAAGATAAAAGGAGTATGGCGATGCTGGAGGACTGGACGATTTACTCTTGGTATTGCCCAAACTGTAAGACGCAGGTAGCGGGGCTAAAAAACAAGAAAAATCAGATTAGAGTTATTTGCACGAAATGCAGTGCCGAAATGGTCCGCACGGTAGTGGGCAGAAGGCACGATGTGATTGACATATATGCACCGATTGGAATGGAGCATAGTGACTTGGAATTGAGGGAGCATTGATATGACGATGTTAGAGGCTTTTGTAAAAGAGCGCAACGAGGCGCTGTTCAGCCTTGACCGAAAGAAGATCGAGGCCTACATGATCAAATATGGAGAAACGGAAATTGCGCAGACACCCGATGTTGTTTTCTGGGCATCCGTGTACAAGGCCATTTGCGGTATCAAGGATGCGCCGGAAGCCATTGTAAGCAAGGCAAAGGCATGGCTGCACGAGCATGGCATGAGCCCTAATCTGGCGGGATGATAATCCCCCCATTGATCTGCCTGAAGAACATCGAAGCGAGTTCCTATAACAACTGAATCAACGACATCACGACGGAACGGTCGGGCTGAAACAGGGCCACGCTAAATCCGCTTCCAGGTCACTTGATCGTGGGCAGCAGCCCGAACATGAACCGGTAGTTATTCCAGACATACGTGAGAGGCCACCGGCAAGGTAAGACACTATAGTTCTATCTATAGGTCTGCCTTGTCGGTGGCCTTTTTTGTTTTTTACCGACATTACAAATACATATTCGCAGCCTGAAGTACAAGGGCCAAGGATACAAATACGCTGATTTCAAACTCTTTTGAAAAAGCAGTATGGGTACCCTTAGATTTCTGCGCCCTTTTTAGGCAGGTAGCATCGGGAGTCCTTTTCGCCAGCGTAGTTGTGTCCTTTAGACCGCAGCAGGCGGAAAGGACTTTTTATGTGCGACCAGTGGCTCTGCTATATCGCTGAATACCCGTGATCTCTGAATTTTTGACTTTCACCCAAATTCAAAAATTCAAAGGAGATTACGACAAATGGGATTTAATTATGGACTCGAAAAGAGAAAGTTCACCGAGGAGTGGAAGAAGCTCTACCGCGAATATAAAGCTGCCGGCATGAGCGAAGAGGATATTTAGGATATCTATGCGTTCGACCTGAATGTGTTCAGGAAAAACAGGACGGAGTTCCAGCGCACACAGCCCCTCTCAGAAAGCTCCTGTGACGACGGAACCGAACAGGGTGAATCTATGTCTGCCTTATTAAAAAAGTTCTCCAACGCACTTTCTGCGTGCGACAAGTACGCTTTCCAAAGTGACCCCCGCTTTGCGTGAGTTGATGAAATGGAGAATGACGAATTATATCGGAAGATTATTTCTCTGCCCAAAAGAGATATGGACCTGCTGACGCTGATCGCATTTGAAGGATATTCACAGCGGGAGGTTGCAGAAATTCGCGGCATTGCCCCCGCCGCGATCTGCAAAAAGATCGCAAAACTCAAAAAACTTCTGTATGGGGGTTAATTTTTGCCCGTTTTCGTTGCCTACCAAGTGGAAGGATTATTTTGAAAACAAAGGAGCATCAGAATATGAACTATTTGAGCGAGAAGAACTCCGTTTTGAATAGACCGATGTATTTGTGCCTTTGCCCGGTTTGCCTTGGTCAGTTCCTCGACACAGGAATCTATAAGATCGTGCGGGAGAATCACGGACAAGCAAAAGAGCGCTGTGATTTCTGTAATTATCGCAACGGGTACGATTTCATCATCTACTCCAAAGCGGAAAAGAAAGATGAGGTGGCAGACGAATGGCAATGAAAAAGTCTGAGCTGAGAGAACTGTACTTGATGATGTTTCCGGAGTATCCGGACATCGTGAACATCACTCAGCTCCAATCGATGCTTGGTATCAGCCGCCATCTTGCCTATGACTTGATCAATGACGGGTATATCAGAGGCCTGAAAATCGGAAATGCTTTCCGGATACCCAAGGTCAATGTCATTGAGTATGTCATGGATCAGGGAAAAAGTGCGATTTGAACTCCGTTTTGATAATCGCATATTTGAGTATCTCCCACCGACCGAATAAAATATAGATGTCGGTGGGAGATGCCTGTAACAATTCAATGATTCCGGAGGTAATAAAAATGGTATCAGGAACTCTTGCGCTGAAGAACGGCTACTATTATGCCGTTCTCAGCTATCGGGATGCAGCAGGAAAGCGTCATCAAAAGTGGGTATCGACAGGATTGCCCCAAAAAGGCAATAAGCGCCGGGCAGAACAGGAACTTATTCGTATTCGCAGCGAATTTGAGGTTCCTCGGGTTGCCGGAGAACTAAGCTCGAATATGCTCTTTGCAGACTATTTGGATCAATGGCTTGAGATTGTCAGAGCGAGAATCAAGCCCGCAACATTCGGCTCGTATCAAGGAATGGTCAAAAGCACGATTGGCCCGTATTTCCGTAAAAAGGAGCTAACCTTGAAAGAACTGGAGGCTCGGCACATCCAACAGTTTTATACGGAGAAGCTGAAAACCGTCACGCCGAATTCGGTTATCCACTATCATGCGGTAATTTATCAGGCCTTGAAGTATGCGATGAAAACCGACATGGTACCGCAGAATGTTGCTATGAAGGTGGATAGGCCGAGGAAAAACTCGTTTCAGCCGACCTTCCTTGATGCGGAGCAAATGCAGAAGCTGTTTGAGGTTGTCAAGGGAACGCGGCTGAAACTTCCGGTTTTGATTGCTGCGTTTTATGGACTGCGCCGTGGCGAGGTGCTCGGGCTAAAGTGGGATGCGATCGATTTCAATCGCGGAACGCTGACCATCAAACGAACAGTCACTGAGGCAACGATTGACGGCACCATGAAAATTATCGAGCAGGATTCTGCTAAGACCAAATCAAGCCTGAGAACGCTTCCCTTGGTGGGGAGCTTCCGCGACTGCTTTCAAAAGGTAAAAGAGGCCCAGGAGCTAAACAAGAAGGTTTGCGGCAATTGCTATAACTACGATTATGACGGTTATGTCTTTGTGAATGAACTGGGAGAGCGCATGCGCCCGAACTATTTGACGGAGTACTTTCCTAAGTACATAGCAAAACACGGGATGCCGAAGATGCGGTTTCATGATCTTCGCCATAGCTGCGCCAGCTTGCTGCTGGCTAACGGCGTGCCGCTGAAGCAAATCCAGGAATGGCTCGGCCACTCGGATTTCAGCACGACCGCTAATATTTATGCCCATCTCGACTACAGATCCAAAATATCCTCGGCGCAGGCCATGGAGCAGGGAATGCTTCTTCCGAGGTCAGATGATTTCGGGAGCCGCTGGGAAAATGTAACCGAGCAGGGCAAAATAACAGAACCGGATTTGAACCCCGTTTTTTGACTAAAAAAACACGCTGTTCTAACGCAAAAACGGCCAATTCTAACGCCGTTCCAACGCGAAAATCGGAAAATTCAAGGAGTCGGACGAAAAAGGAAAGTCCAGCAAACCCTTGAGTTTACTGGACTTTTTTGGCGGAGAGGATGGGATTCGAACCCATGTGCGATTGCTCGCAAACTGATTTCGAGTCTTTTATGCAACTGTGACGGGGGTGTCCGTTTTGGGGTCGTTTCTGTAAGCCCCGTACCCGCCGAAAGCCGCTTGAAATCAGGCTTTTTCGCCCGGAAAGCCTTGCTGGACAGGCTTTTTTGAAAGTGGGTTCAAATCGGCATTTTTCCCGATTTTGGAGAGAAATGCGGGAAGATAGGAGAGAAAAATCGGGAGACGGCCATACACCGCAGGATAGAGCTTCCAACCGACGAAAATCTATTTTTGAGGTGTTACAAATGGATGTATTCCCCGTTAACTGGGACAGCGTTCCCGAGGTGATGAACAAGGAGCAATTCTTCCGAATATGCCACATCAGCAAGTCCACGGCGCTGCATCTGCTCAAAAGCGGCAAGGTGCCCTGTGAGTGGTCGGGTAAGAAAACCCGGTGCTATAAAATCCGAAAAGAGGATGTGAAAGCATATTTGGAGGAACGGGCGATTTTCCCTGAACTCTACTCTGCGCCGAAGGGCTGGTACGGCACCCACTATGTGGCGAGGCTCTCTAAGGAGCTGCCCGAGTACACCCTCCGGCAGATGCACGGCTACTATGAAAAGCTGCTGCGCAAATATCCGGACGTGGTCACGGTAAAGGATGTGGTGGCCCTGACCGGCTATACCCTGACCACCGTCCACAACTGGTGCAGCCGTGGGTCACTGAAAGCCTTCCAAAAGGGACTGAAGTTCTGTATCCCGAAAATTTTTCTCGTGGACTTCTTTTGTTCCCTGACCTTCCGCTCCATTACCCGTAAAAGCCTCTGGCATATCCAGACGCTGAACGAGTTCAGCAGGAAGATGAAGCGGAAGTGATCTTTGCAACGATTTAAGGGCATTTGCAAAGTTCGTTGTAAAAAGTGTGCCCGCACAGCAAAAGTTCGCTGCATTTTTTGTGGATACAAGGTGGGGGCCTGTTGCAGATGTACGGAATTGCCCCGTTCGGGCCAAAATACAGGTGCATCGTATTTTGGCCTAAAGCCTATAACCTGTCACAATATCGTACTGACCTTGCGATTCTGAAATTCGCACACTCGCACCTGCCTTTCGGTTTTGGTAGACTGTAACCGAAAGGCGGGTGCATTTTGCATTGCAGGCCTGCCGGGGAAATTTTGAATGGGAGGATCACATATGAAATCGCTATTTGAGCAGCTGGGCGGCACTTACACAAGGCAGGGCGACTACTGCCTACCGGATGTTTGCTTACCACCCGAAGAAGAACGCCCCATCGGCATTTACGGCCAGCGGCGGCGAGCTTATCTGAAGGAGCATCACCGAGTGCTGTATTATAACCTGCTGACCGCCGGGACGCTGGACGGGCACCTTGCAGACATCGAGAAGCAGGCGCAGGAACTCTTTCTTCGGCTGGTAGAACAATACGCAGATGCCGAGGGTGTGACGGAGGAGGTAAAGGCCAATGACCCGCAGGCGTGGGTGCGGAAGATGAACGGCATCCGACATCGGGCAAACGAGGCCGTGATGCAGGAGATTGTATACGGGTAACGAGCAAGCGGAGGTCGATGGCCTCCGCTTGTTTTATATACAGCTCTGACCGAACGAAAAAGAACAATGTTCGGAACAATATCAAAAATTACCGGAACAATGTCATTGTTTTATCGGAACTATGTCAAACTAAATTTGATATTGTTCCGAACTTTATCAGAGCAAGAGGTCAGAAGCTTTCCGGTACAAGCGCCAGTTTGTTGATTGATTCGTGTGCCCGCACTAGCGCATCATAAACTGCCAAAACATCTTCGGAGTCCCAAGTTCGCAGAGATTTTTCATCAATCACACCGGCACTTTCCTGAATGATCTTCGCAAGCTGTTCTTCATCTGCAACGGCGACAACAGCTTGAACCGCTGCATTGCTCTGTGCCTTTTTCAGATTTAGAATAAGGCTATCGATGGAACCTTTAGACTGTACCTCAAAAACATAAATTGCTTTCCCCATATTGCCGATTTTAGCTTCCCAGACAGCATCCACAACTGCGCCTGTTGCAATCTTTACTTCAGAGCGGCTGTCAAAGCCAAGCAGCTTTCCTATGTCCACCAGCTTGTCTTTGATTTCATCGTGAAGCGATCTTGAATCTCTGGCAGAAACGGGCTCCTGAGAAATAGAAATTGCATCTGTGGTGGGGACATCCTTTTCTGCGAGAGGGAGAATTTCATCCCACAGGAAATAGTCAACAGCCAGCAAGTCCGAATCAGCAGCGCCTGCTTTTTTCAGACTGGATGCAATTTCCTTTGCAACCGCACACACTTCAGTATATTTCTTTCCGGTGTATTGGTAGTTGTACTTGGGCATATTCGGAATCCCCAAGTAACCGTAACAAAGAATGGTTGTCTTGTTGAATACGATGTACTCCTGCGGATTCATATAGGAAAGCAGTTCACTGATTGTAGCAGGTCCCATACCTTTTACAGATTTCAGAAAAATATCCCACCGCTTCTCTACAGAGGCAGATCCGTACAACAGGTCGGCTAACTGCTTTTTAAGCGTAGAAAAGCCATTATCTTCAATCAGCTTATCGACAACATATTTTTTGTTTCCCCACATCAGAACTGCCCAAAGCCTGCTGATATACTCAAGGAAATCTTCTTCGGTCATTGCCAAGAGCTTATCTTTGGTGAAGGATTGGTAGTATGCTTTTCGCTCTTTCCGTTCATTCCAGTTTTCTTCGTAATATGCGGCATTGGTGGATTGCTTTTTTATAAACGCCTGAATTGCTATAGAAAGCTTCTGTGTGTCCATACTCACTCCTCCATATTATCCGTCCAAAGCTCGCACTGCGTCATAACAGTTTGAACAGCATCGTCCATCCCTTCGGGCGGATACTTATGTTTTTTCAAAAGGCGTTTAATCAGCATGCGCATTCTTGCCCTTGCCTGTTCACGCCTGTTCCAGTCAATCGTGCGGTTCTTGCGAAGGGTTTCAGCAAGTTCCTTGGTAATGGCGATCAATTCATCATTTTTATAAAAATCTTTGATTGCCTGTGGCTTTGTCAGCGCATCATAGAATGCTAACTCATCCGCCGTGAGGCCAAGTTCTTTACCTTCGTTGTGCGCAGCGGCGATCTGCTTGGCAAGCTTCATCATCTCATCAATGACCTGCTCATTTGTCAGCATACCGTTCAGATAGGCGTTCATCGCCCGCTGCATAATCTCACTGAATTTTTCGGATTTGACCACATTTGTCCTGCGGTAAATCTGAACCTGCTCGGCGATCAATTTTTTCAGCAATTCTACGGCGAGATTCTTTTCCTTCATCTTGGAGATTTCTTCAAGGAACTTCGGATCAAACAGAGAAAATTCGGAGTTAACATCAGAAAACAGATTGATGACGCCGTCACTCTTGATGCTCTGCTTCAAAAGCTCATTGATCCGGGCATTCATCTCCGGGAGAGAAATCTTTTGCCCACCGCCCTGATTAGTCAGCCGAATGACAAGGACACGGACAGACTCAAAGAAAGCTGCTTCAAACCGCATCGGCTCATCTACCAAGGAAGAACAGAGAGACAGCGCTTGGTGAAGCATCAGTGCCTCTTTGAGGAAAGTATCCCGTTCTTCCTCCAATTCCCGTCCCATTATGAAGTTTACAGCGCCGCTGATTGTTTTTGCCCGCTCAAGATCCGTGCCGGACATAAACTTTGAGTAGTCGTAGTGATGGAACAGATCTTGGCATATAGAGAGCTTTTCGAGGAACTTGGGATATGCAACCTTTGCGACATCGGTATCGCCATAGTTCTTTTTATCCCGTACCGTATAGTCGTTCATTGCCTGCTTCAAGGCGGAAGCGATACCTACATAGTCGACGACAAGACCGCCTTCCTTATCACGGAAGACTCGATTGACACGGGCAATGGCCTGCATCAGGTTGTAGCCCTGCATCGGTTTGTAGACATACATTGTTGCAAGGGATGGTACATCAAAGCCCGTCAGCCACATATCTACGACAATAGCAATTTTCAGGGGACTGTCATTATCCTTGAATTTCTGTGCCAGTTCGTCTTTGTGGTGCTTGTTTCCAATGATTTTACGCCATTCTTCCGGGTCTTTGTTGCTCTCGGTCATTACAACGGCGACTTTTTCCGTCCAAGCCGGACGCAGTTCGAGAATGCGGTTGTATATCTTCATAGCAATGGCACGAGAATACGCAACAATCATCGCTTTACCCGTGAGCAGGTTCGCACGGTTATTTTCGTAGTGGTCAAGAATGTCGCAGACTAACGAATTGATCGTCTGGTCGTTGCCCAGGACAGCCTCCATCTGGCCAAGTTGTTTTTTGCTCTGCTCGATAACCTGCGGATCGGCGTTATTGGCCATAATATCATATTCAGCATCAATGAGGCGCAAGGTGGCTTCATCCAAATGCAGTTTGATAACACGGCTTTCATAGTAGACCGGGCGTGTTGCACCATCCTCGACAGCCTGCGTCATATCGTAGATGTCAATGTAATCACCGAACACCTCACGGGTGCTGCGATCTTTGGAAGAAATCGGCGTACCGGTAAAGCCGATGTATGTAGCATTGGGCAAGCTGTTGCGGATAATGCGAGCCGTGCCAACAACACGTTTGGCGACTTCTTCGCCATCCTCGTTAGTTGTGATTTTGATTCTCTCCGCAAGCCCGTACTGCCCACGGTGGGCCTCATCTGCCATCACGACGATATTGCGGCGCTCAGAAAGTGGCTCGTGGGATTCCTCAAACTTCTGCATTGTAGTAAAGATAATCCCGTTTGCCTGTCTGCCGGCAAGCAGCGACTTCAAATGCTCTCTACTTTCTGCGTGGATAGGTTCCTGCCGCAGAAATTTTTTGCATTTGGCAAACTGGCCGTAAAGCTGATCGTCAAGGTCGTTGCGGTCGGTAAGCACAACGATCGTGGGACTGTCCAAGGCATCTTGCAGTAGATGCGCATAAAAAACCATAGATAACGACTTTCCGCTGCCCTGTGTATGCCAAAAAACACCGCCCTTGCCGTCGGTCACGGTTGCGTGCTTGGTAGATTCGATTGCTTTTCTTACTGCAAAATACTGATGGTATCCGGCAAGAATTTTGAAGCTCTTGATCCCCTCGTTTGAAAAGCATATAAAGTTTTTGATAATATCCAGCAGGCGATCTTTTTGGAACAACCCTTCAAAGAAGGTGTCAAACTGTGCATACTGGGTATTTTCATAACTGCCGTCTTTTGTTTTCCACTCCATAAAACGATCTTCACCTGAGGTGATCGTTCCTGCCTTGGAAGTAGATTGATCGCTCATCACACAGATGGCGTTGTAAATGAACATCGACGGAATTTCCTGCATATAATTCCGAAGCTGCCGATAGGCCTCAGAAGCGTCTGTTTCCTCACGGGAGGGGGATTTTAGTTCAACAAGAACAACAGGCAAGCCGTTAAGAAAGAGAATAATATCCGGACGCTTGTTGCTGTTCTCAATGAAGGTCCATTGATTGGCAACGATAAAGGAGTTGTTTTCGGGGTGGGAATAGTCAGCGAGATACACAATGCCGGAACGCTCCTCGCCTTTTTCTAAGTAGCGGACCGGAATGCCGCTTTGCAGGTACTCCATAAATTCGGCGTTCTTCTGCACAAGCTCGCCATTTTCAAAGTTGCGCAGCTTGAATAAAGCGTCGTTAATGGCGTCAGCAGGTAAGCCCTTGTTCAGACGATACAAAGACTCCTCCAATACAGTATCATAGAGCGGGCTCTTAAAGTCCCGTTCCACATCTGGGCCATAAACATACTCATAGCCCAAATCGTTTTTGAAAAGCTCGATTATAGCGTTTTCATAATCAGCTTCTGTGTTATATCCCGGCATATTTACTCCCCACCTTTTATATTGGTTGCAGTATAATCATTTACTGCTTGTCTCAGGCAAGTGGTAATCTGTACAGCTTTTTCTTTTGCTTCTTTTTTATCCTTGAGCTTTACAAAATAATAACCTGAGATAGACATTCGAAGCTTGCTTATGATTGCATCTCGGTTATACCAATCAACAGCGAAATTGCTTTGAATGATTCCTTTTAGATCTTCAATTTCTTTTGGCTTGGCTATACCACTCAAAAGATTAGACAGATTAGAGAGGATATAGGTGTTCAAGGATTCATCGTCAAGATTTTGAGGCGTACTATCTGCTTTTGCATGTGTGTCATACTTCTCAAAATCGGCAACTGCTTGTACATTTCCGCTATTTATATATTTGATATAACTGAGCTGGTGCTCCAATTCAGGAAACAGGGTTGCTTCGTTAATGTTGTACAGGTCAAGCTCTTTCAGGATTTCTTCCTTATTTTCACCACGAATGAAGAAGAATTCTTTTTCAAATGCATTCCGCAGATCGCCCCTCGATTTGGATATAACTGATTTTGCTATATCAGCGACGCCTGAAACAGAAAAGAGACTGGCTAAGAGGAATACACCGCTTTGCTTTCTTAATCGCTCATTCGTATATGTAGGAGTGACCATATAGTTTTCCTGAACAATCTTTGCAAACTCTTGAAACCCGTTTTGCGTGGACCACTTTTTCCTTGTTTCTTCGTCGATTATATGATCCCGCTTTAATCTGGCAAGGACATTCGCAACCGTGTTTTCTTTTGAAAGATCGTAATTTGCTAATGCGGAGACGATTTGAACTTCAAGATCCGTTGGCAAAGAGGGATAGTAGTTTCGGGTGTAGTAAATCACTCCGTATGGCTCGTGTTTTTCCTCACCGTCATCGTCAATATAAGATTCCTCGCCGTGACATTTACAAGCAAAGTACAGCGCTACCAGCGGGTTTGTGGTCAGATCCAGCAGTCTTGTACACATACCATAGTGTTGATACTTTGTCATAATGTCAAAAGTCGTATGAAATTCTTTGAATTCTGCCGGGATTTTTTGCAAAGGAATCTGCATAAGCCGGTGCTCTATACTAAGCATATTGTTTCTAAATATGCTCGGCTCAATATCCCAGAATTCTGCATCTTGCCCGCGAAAATATAGCTCAGTGGAGGTACCGTCATCAGATTCCTTCAGTGCTTTTACAGCGCTGATAAATGAACTGACAGAATCAATCTCGGTCAGCTCGCCAACTTCTAGTTCTTTATAAGCCAATGTGTTACCTCCTCTTTAGCGCAGCAACTATAGTATGTGCCATTGTATTCTCAATGAATGAGTTGTTTTTGTGTATGGGATAGGTAAATGATAATTTAGAGCAGCAAGCAAAAGCGCTCTATAAAGACTGGTTCTTAGATTTTTCTCCATTTTCAAGCGATGGCACACTGCCCGAAGGATGGAGAATCGGAACCGTTGGTGATATTATCCAACTCCACGACTACAAACGAGTCCCGCTTTCAGGCACCGAAAGGAGCAAAATGGCGAAATTATACCCATACTATGGGGCGACTTCGCTTATGGACTATGTCGACAACTACTTGTTTGACGGGATTTATCTACTGCTTGGTGAGGATGGAACTGTTGTTGATAATCTGGGCTTCCCAATTCTGCAATATGTTTATGGTCGGTTTTGGGTAAACAATCACGCACACATAATCACCGGCAAAGAAGGCTTTTCTGTCGAAGAACTCTACCTGTTTTTCGGCTTGACCAATATAAAGTCCATAGTAACAGGCGCTGTTCAGCAGAAGGTCAGTCAGCAAAACTTAAAGAAAGTCCCGGCAATTATTCCTTCAAGCACTGCGCTTTTCTCTTTTGACGAACTCATTCAGCCAATCTTTTCTCAGATACGAAATTTACGAGATGAAAATGCTCGATTAACTTCACTGAGAGATACTTTGTTGCCCAAGCTAATGTCCGGCGAACTGGATGCATCTGTCATCGAGCTTTAAGCCGCTAAATTATCATTTATCTTTCTATTTGCGGCGATTTTATCATCCAAAGATTTCAGAATTCCGGATATGGATTGCTGTGTTTCTAAGTCTGGAACTTTGACCATCAGCGTTTGAAGGACATCCGTCTGGACTCTTTGTCTGCCCGATGAACCAACCATAGACTTGATTGCAGGTCCCCTTACTATGGGACTGGTAACAAGGTAGTAAAGAAAATCAGGATCACATCCGTCTTTTGCTCTGAACACAATGTACTCGGTGGAACCAAATCCGACCTCACCATTTTCAAGTACGCTAACCTTTGCAGTTTTGCCATTTTCAAGACACGGTGTAATGCGAGCCATTATGGTGTCTCCGTTACGAAATTTTGTACCACCGGAATATGGTTCTAATTCAAATCCGGGTACATCTCTACAAAATGGCTGCAATTTATCCATTGAAATCTTTTTTGCAATGCTTCCTTTTTTGAGTGACTCACGAGGATTAAATTCGGCAATCTCGTCTAACCTTTTTTCAAACCATTTAGCCACTTCATTCACCATCCTATCCGATATATTTTCTGTGTGCCAATTTTACATTACTCTGCTTGACCATTGCGTATTGCAAAGTCGTGTCAATCCGCTTGTGCCCCAGTAATTGCTGAAGCTGTTCTATGGGCATTCCTTTATCTATCGCCATTGTGGCCAGCGTTCGTCGGAACTTGTGCGGATGCACTTTGTGTACGCCCAACTGCCTGCCCAATTCCCGTAATCTCGTCTCGACACCGCCTATGGATAGGCGTTTAAAAGGTGCTTTCAGAGAAACGATCAGTGCTGGATTATCATCATTGCGCCTTTCCAAATAGGCTTGCAGGTGCAGCTTTGTTCGGGCGTCAAAGTAGACCATTCGCTCTTTGTCTCCTTTGCCAAACACCACGCACTCCCGCTCTGCAAAATCCACATCATCCCGGTTTAGAAGCACCATTTCTCCAACACGCATTCCGGTTGAAGCAAGCAGGTCGATCATCGCCAAATCCCGCATTTCAGAGCAGCTATCCCGCATCAGCTCAAGGGTTTCGTCAGAGTAGGTTTCCTTGATATTTGACGCTGTTTTGACCTTATGTATCCGGCGAACGGGGCTTTTAAGAATATAATCCTCATCTTCCAGCCAAGAGAAGAACGATGAAAGAATACGCCGAATGTTATCTATGGTCACTCGGCTGGAATGGCGTTCCCTTTGGTAATTCGTCAGGTACTGACGAATATCCTCTGTCACAATCTCCTTGATTGGTTTCCCGATGCCGTCAAGCATTGCCTGTGTGGTGGCCTGATAGTAATTCAGTGACTTTTCGGAACAACCCTCAATACGCTTGGCGGCAAGAAAAAGTGCTAAAAGGTCTTGCTCCTGCTCCTTGGTCTTGCCATCGGAAGGACTAATGTCATAATCCCACAGAGTGTGCAGTAAAACCTCTTGCAGCTTTTCGACTTGTGCGTTGTTCAGGTATGAAAGCATATCTGTAACAACAGTTTGAATCAATTTTTGTCTCATTGTCGTTCTCCTTTTCCAAAAGAGAACGATACACAGCGGCTGTTCCTTTGATAAAACTCTCGCCACTGATGAGAGCAATATACAGTCAGTTATATAGGTCTAAATCGTCGTGATCTTCTCCGTCATAATGATTGTAATAGTGGAACCCGTCTTCAAGTGGCTTTTTGCAGTCACAGCAAACATCCCAGTATCCAAATTCTTCGTTTTCGGTGAAAATAGCACTCTGTTGACGACATTTACAGTATCCAATTTTTTCAATAGGAACACCTTTGAAGTATTGCACCTAATACCCCCCTTTTTAAGCTAAATGATAATTTAGCGGCTTAAAGCTCGACGGCGGATACATCCAGTTCGCCGGACATCAGCTTAGGCAAAAGACTGTCCCTTAAACCCGCCAATGTTCGATTCTGTGTTTCTAAAACTTTCTGCTGTTCAAATATCGGCAAACAGAAGTTGTTGAATTCTTGTATGGTTTTGCTGTCCGGAACGATTGCAGGAACAGACTTCATTGTTCCTCCGGAAACTTCTTTGAATGTTGAACCGGACGCTAGTCTCTCAATCATTGATAGATTCTGCTTCAAGTAGTAATAGACATAAGCGGTACCAATTTCAGCATTAGGAACAACCGACTTAAAACCCTGATTCGTCGTGATATTTCCAGCAGCAATAGCAATATAACCGATGGGGGCACGGGATGAAAACAAAACTGTTCCTTCGGGCATGACAGTCGCACTGCTGTTTTTTAGTCCAAGCTCGGTAATGTCGCTTTCGCCGTGAGTTATGAATTTTGATTTATTAATTGATAAATCCTTCGGGGTTATCCAAGCAATCCCGTTCTTAGTGTAGTATTCCGGCCTTGCTTTGGAGGGTGTGCTTCCGCCAATAACAGTTCCCAAATTGCTAATGGTACCTGTTTCCCAACTCGGATCAGTATTAGTAATGAACAGTTCCTGGTATAACGCCTGAGCTTGCTGCTCTAAATTATCATTTATCGCTGTATTTAGAAAGATTTTTGCCTCGATACTGCCCAAAATACTTGCAATTTTATTTTGATATTCAATAGGCGGAAGTTCTATTTCTTGTTGGGCTAGCACTTTCACCGACAGGCCGGGTTGTGCCGATTGCCCAGACAGGCGGCCTAATTGCATTCTTGAAAGCAGATAAGCTAAATAACGAATATTGCTTTTATCATTTGCACAAACCACAACGGCGTGTTCCGTCATATACGCCTTGCCCGAAAAGTACCGAACATTCCCGCAGAATGCGCCTTGGCGGCCGATAATTGCGCACTCACCGTCAAAGTTAAAATGGTTAGTAAAACCTCTTTGACCATTTCCGCCAAACACAGGATATTCCCCTTCTGAACTAATTTCACTGGCTCTGATGTTTTTTCCACTGCTAAGTCGTGAACAGACATCTGATAGATTATATTTCATACCCAATCGCCCCCAGTTTTTTGCGGATTTCATCCTCCAGCTCGTGGGACTTTTTGAACATCTCCGAAAGCTCAGAGGTTAAACGGGTCATCTTCTCCTCGAAGGGTTCGCCGTCATCCTCAACTTCTTCGATGCCCACATATCGGCCCGGAGTCAGAATAAAGTCCTGCTTTTCGATCGCCTGAAGGTCTGCCACAGCACAGAAGCCCTTTACATCTTCCAATGTCCCTTCTTGGAATGCTTCGAAGGTATCTGCTAATTTTTGAATGTCCTCGTCGGTGAAATCTCTGTGCTTTTTATCAACCATATGTCCCATCTTTCGGGCGTCAATAAAAAGCGTCTTGCCCTTTTGCTTTTTATTCTTGCTGATAAACCAGAGGGTGACGGGAATGGTCACGCTATAAAAAAGCTGTGTCGGCAGAGCTACAATTCCCTCCACAAGGTCGGCCTGAATGATGCGTTTTCTGATTTCCCCCTCACCGCTGGTTTGAGTGGACAGCGCACCATTTGCAAGAACAAGACCTATCTTGCCGTTGGGGGCGAGGTGGTGGATCATATGTTGAATCCACGCGTAGTTGGCGTTACCGGCGGGGGGCGTACCAAACTGCCAACGCACATCGTCCTTCAGCTTTTCCTGTCCCCAGTTGGAGAGGTTGAACGGCGGATTTGCCATAATAAAATCTGCTTTCAGCGTAGGGTGGAGGTCATTAAAGAAAGTGTCTGCCTGGTACGGCCCGAAGTTGGCATCGATACCACGGATCGCCATATTCATCTTCGCCATTTTCCAAGTATCGGCGTTTGACTCTTGCCCATAGACTGAGATCTTCCCCCGGTTTCCTCGATGTGCTTCTATGAAATCGGCTGACTGAACGAACATACCGCCAGAACCACAGCAGGGATCGTACACACGGCAATTTTCGTAAGGCTTTAGAATTGCAACAATCGTTTTAACGATACTTTCCGGCGTGTAGAACTCGCCGCCCTTAACACCTTCGTATGCAGCAAACTGCTGAATGCAATACTGATATGTTTTTCCAAGCAGATCCTTGTTTTCTTTGGTATCGCTCATATCCATATTGGTGAACAGGTCAACCACATCGCCCAAAACACGCTTGTCCAAATCTGGGCTTGCATAGTTTTTAGGCAGCACATTTTTCAGGCTTTTGTTCTCTGCTTCAATAGCCCGCATTGCATTGTCGATGAGTGTGCCAATTTCAGGGGTGTGAGCAGCAGAAGCAATCTTGCTCCACCGTGCATCCTCCGGTACGAAGAAAATGTTATCTTCGGCGTAGGCGTCACGGTCATCTTCGAAGCCGTCGCCCTCAGCGACAAGCTCCTGATAACGCTTTTCAAACGCATTGGATATGTAGCGCAGGAAAATAAGTCCTACGATCACTTTTCGGTATTCTGCTGCGGGGATATGTCCCCAAAGGACACAGGCAGCGTCCCAGATTTGTTTTTCAAAGCCGATTGTGGCGTTGTTTCCGTTAGCCATAGAATGAATCCCTTCCTACGTTATTTTTTCGCATTGCATTGGAGCGTGCGATAAATCAAACCAACACTTCCCATTTTCCGTATCTCTTACCGCTTTCTCGGCGGATATAGTTTTTACCTTGCAGCGACTTCATAATTCGCTTTACAGTGCTGAGAGATCTCCCCGTTGCTGCAACCAGCTCTTGCTGTTTGATGGCCGGATTTTTTGCAATTAACTCCAAGATGGCCAGTTCTTCCAACGAACATTCCAAAGTGTCAAATTGAGACTTTGGAACTTTGGAATTGACACTTTGAGAATTGCTTTCCTCCACATAATCAATGTGCATATAGCGGTTCTTCAGCTCGTAATCCGTGCCCAAAAGGAGATTGCCGAAGAACATCTCCAAGAACTTTGTGGTGGAGTGAACACCCTTTTGCAGATTTGTATAGTTCGCTCGGACCAAGGCGTTGCGGAAGTACCACGAATTCTTTTCAAAGGCGTCGTTGTTCACACGGAAGCCGAAGGTTTTCATATATTTGATCATAAAGACGGCGGTGGCACGGGTATTTCCCTCGCCGAAGGGATGGATTTGCCAAATGTCCGAAGCGAATTTTGCCAAATGTTTCACCGCTGCATCTACGGACAAACCCTCATAGGAGAACTGTTTTTCAGTGGCAAAATCGTAATCCAGCGTATCCTTGATACTGTTCCAGTCCGCATAGATCACGGTGTCGCCGTTCAGCACCCACTCTTTCTTGGTGATGTTGTACTGCCGAACCTGTCCCGCGTGACGGAACACGCCTTCAAACAGCCTGCGATGGATGGAGAGCCACTCGGCAGGCGAGAATTGGAAGGCTTTTTCGCCCAACAGCTTTGCAATTCTGGCGGAGACGATGTCCGCTTCTTTCGTTTCGTTCTCTATTTCGGTGCGGGTGGTACGCTGCTCATAATAGCTATGAATGCGCTGCTGGGCTTCATCGATGGTGATTTTGCCCTCAATGTGATCCTTGGCCGTATCCAGCAGATAGGCAGAGGTGTTCAGCCCGTCAACCGCCTGCAAGCCAATGGCGGTCTGCCACGCTTCACTTTTTTCTGCCCGGTCCGGTTCGCCTTGCTTAATATATTCTTCCAGTTCAAATTGCCAATTCTGATCGGGCATATCTGCACCTCATTCCTTGCTCAAATCTTCCGCCTTGAAGGTCGTGTACCCTTCGTAATAGTAGCTGTGGTCAATACCCTTCATATACACCTCACGGCTGCCCACCTCATCGGTCAGTGCCGCCTTCAGCAGTACCTTGATCTCCACATCCTTGATGGGGCTGCGCTCCATTGCAAGGAGATAATCCTCTTTATCCACCTTGCTCCAGTCCATGACCTTACCAATTTCGGTTTTCAGGATATGGTAAAGCCAAATGCGGGTGCTGCGCCCATTGCCCTCCCGAAAGGGATGGGCAATATTCATTTCCACATATTTTTCGATGATCTCGTCAAAAGTGGACTGCGGCATCTTGTCGATGTTGGCTAGTGCCGCCTCCAGATAGATCAGCGGTGCAAAGCGGAAATTGCCCTTCGCCAGATTCACCGTGCGCAACTCACCGGCGAAGTCGTAAATATCTTCAAACAGATATTTGTGAATTGCCTGCAAGGTCAAGAATATACCTGCTGGCAGGGCATCAAGCACGCCGTTTTCAAACAGTTCTACCGCCTTTTTCTTGCTGATGCGTTCTTCTTCACGGGCAAGATCGGCGGAGCTTGTCAGCCCAAATTTATTTTCCAGTGCCATATCGCACCTCCAAAATAATTACTTATCCGCCGCCACGCCGGACTTCATCCAAGCGTCTACTTCACTGACCTTGAATTTCCAAAGGCGGCCTATTTTCGCAGCGGGCATATTTCTTTTCTCTATCCAAGCGAGCACCGTATCACGGCTGACGCCGAGGTATTCGCAAATCTCTTTCATTGAGTACCAGCGTTCGATGGTCGGTTCCATTAAAATGTCCTCACTTTCAGGCAGTTTCCGATAGCTACAATTATACAATTTAAGTATATCACGGCGATGCCGATTTATCAAGGATTATTGCGGATTTACGAGGGATTCAGAAGAAAATCTTATAATTAAAAGTGAAAGGTTTCCCCGCTCGGTTTACTGATTTGAGCGGAGAAACCTTTTTTGCTACATATCTCTTTTTTCGGAAACGCCCCCACAAATGGTCTTGCAATTTTGAGAATAAGTGAGGACGGAAAATTTTTCGAGAATTTTCTCGAAAACACCCCCACAAACGGCGCCCCTTATTCAGAGTAAGTGAAGGGAGAAATATTTTTGTGGGGAATTTTGAAAAGTACCCTGCCAAATGGCACCCCTTATTCAGAGTAAGTAGAGGGACCTTTTGAAAAGTTGAGAGAATTTTTCAAATTACTTTGCCAAAATCTCAAAAAATTTCCCAATTGGTTAGTAGGAGGGGCACTTAAAAAATTTTTCTAAAACCCATTTGTTATTTGCCAGAAAAGTTCCCAGTTGATTAGTGGGAGGGGCGCTTAAAAATTTTCTTCAAACTTCTTTTTATTTTTGCCGGAAAAATTCCCAATTAAGTAGTAGAGGGGTTCGCAGAAAAATTCTCAAAAGTTTTTTCGTTCAAATCCGAAAAAATTTCTCAGTTGGTTAGTAGAGAGGCTTTCAGAGGAAATTTTCAAAATTCCTTCGTACAAATCAAAAAAATTTTCCCAGTTGATTAGTGAGGGGGTTAAAAAACAGGCCTTCTCGCTGCCTACCTATTGAGGGGACTCTCTCCCTGTGCACCTTGAAAATTGAATTGCCGCCTCCAAAGGATATGCTTCCGGCAAGTGACGCCACGACTTCCCGATAATTCAGGGCTCCCGCAAAATCAAAGATTTTGTGGGAAGAGGAGCAGCAGTGAAACGAATGAGCTTTCGCACGAGTGCGGAAGCGAATGATATGGAACTTGCTGCGACGAGAGCGCACCAAAGAAGCAATACGCCGTGGTGAGATTCCGGGGCAGGAACGATGCGGATGAGCGGCAGCAAGCAAAAACCGCCGCAGAAATGCGGCTTCAGAACAGACAAAGGAGGTTCAAACCTATGAAGAAAGGAGAGCTCAGAGAGCTTTATCAGATGATGTTTCCGGAATACCCGGACATTGTGACCGTTAAAGAGCTTAGGGAGATGCTGGGCATCAGCCGCAAGCTGGCGTACAAGCTGATCGACTACGGGTATATCCACGCCGTGAAGATCGGCACGACGCTGAAGATCCCGAAAATCAGCGTCATCAACTATGTAATGGAGAAAGAGGTGAAGAAGGTTGGATGAGATCAAACGCCTGACACCCGCCCAAAGGACACGCTGCAACCGGCTGATCCGGCGGCTGTGCGCCAACTATGATGGCGGCAACTGCCTGCCGTTGGACGATGGCGAGGGCTGCGTGTGCGTGCAGATGATTTCCTATTCGCTGCTGTGTAAGTACTTTCGGCGGGCGGTTCTACCCACCGACAAGGCACTTTACGCCGACATTTACCGGCAGCGCACACGGCTCTGCGACCGATGCGGAAAGCCCTTTGCACCCGGCAGCAACCGGCAGAAGTACTGCCCGGAATGCGGCCGCTCCATCCGGCGCAAGCAGAAGGCAGACTCGGCCAGACGGCGACGCAACGTCGAACATTAAGCGCCGGGAAAGCCTTGATTCCCGGGGCTTTTTTGAGGGCGAAGCGGGTGCGGGTGGCCGTTTCCATCTGCACCTGTCAAAATTCATTTCTAACATTCTACAAAGGAGAAATTTCTATGGGTAACAAACTGAAAACCGTGGACGCAGAGACCCTGCTGTCCACGCCGATGAGCAAGACGATGTTCGTCGTGGACGGACTCATTTCGCAGGGTGTCAATGTCATCAGCGGTGCCAGCAAGATCGGCAAAAGCTGGCTGATGCTGTGGCTGGGGCTGCAAGTGGCGCAGGGAAATTCCGTTTGGGGTTTGCCCACGCTGCAATGCGATGTGCTCTATCTGAGCCTTGAGGACACCCAGCGCCGCATCAAAGACCGGCTCTACAATCTTACCGACAGCGCCCCGGACAATCTGTATTTTGCCGTGACCTCCGGGCTGATCGGCGGCGGGCTGGAGGAGCAGATCACGGATTTCCTGACCGAGCATCCCGCCACCAAGCTGGTCATCATTGACACGCTGCAAAAGGTGCGGGACTCCAAGGGCAGCGCCGGAAAGGCAGGAATGTACGGCAACGACTACGATGACATTTCCTCCATCAAGCGCATTGCCGACGGCTTCAACATCGCCATTTTGCTGGTGCATCACCTGCGAAAGCTGCAAGACAGCGACGATCCCTTTAACGATGTCAGCGGCTCCACCGGTATCATCGGCGCTGCGGACACCAACTTCATCCTGCGCCGTAAGCGCAGCGGAAACGCCGCTACGCTGCTGGTCAGCGGGCGGGATGTGGAATATCAGGAACTGACCTTGCAGTTTAACGACCTTGTCTGGGAGCTGGTGGAGCGCAAGAACAGCGAGGACATTCATAAGGCGGAGCTGCCGAAATTTCTGTTTCGGGTGGTGGACTTTATGGAGTGCCGCACCGAATGGGTAGGCACGGCTACGGAGCTGCTGGCCGAAATGAAGGAGCAGGAGGTCACGCCCAATATGGTCACAAAGTATCTCGGCCAGTTCGCCTATGAGGTGCTGGAGCCGCTGGGCATCGAGTATCGCACCAAGCGCACAGGCAAAAGCCGACTCATCAAATTTCTGCGCCGTGACGGCGATGACGCAAATGACGCCGGGATCGCTATATAAGGAAATCCCCGTCACAACCGTCATTGCCGTCACAAACCGAAGAAAGGGGGTGAACAAATGCGCAGCAAAAACTACGGGATCAATGTCCGTGTGACCGAGCAGGAGAAGCAGAAGCTGCTGGAAAATGCCCGGTTCTGTTCTCTGTCGCTGTCGGAATACTTGCGGCGGCTGGGGCTTGGGAAAGAGGCCAAAGCGGCCATCACGGGGCGGGATTACCGCCTGTTTCGGATGCTGAACGGCCTGAAAGCGGAGCTTCCACAGCTTCAGAAAGAGGAAATTCTGAGCAGGCTGGAAGCAATTTTGAATGAATTAAAGTAAGCGAGAATTACGCCTGCGCAGTCTAAGCGAGCAGACTGTTTTTACTCCTGTCGGAGCCAAACAGTGTATCCGCTTGCGATGCCTGCGTCATCTGAGCGAGCAGCGCGTTTTTACTCCCGGCAGGGCCGGAGCGCAAAACACTCGTTAGGGCGTGCCCTAAGACCCCGAAAGAAAAAACTATGAAAGTGAGGACAACACAATGAGAAAATCTGATTTTACTTTACCCACGCTGGACGATCTGTTTTCCACGCAGGCGGAGCGGGACGATGCCAAACTGGAGCGGGTGCGGAATATTCCACTGGCCGAGCTGCACCCGTTCAAGGGTCACCCCTTCAAGGTGCAGAACAACGAGGAGATGCAGCGGATGATCGAGAGCATCCGCAAGGTGGGAGCCATTACCCCGGCGCTGGCAAGGCCGCTGCCCGACGGTGGTTACGAGCTGATCTCCGGCCACCGGCGGCTGGCGGCGTGTCAGGTGCTGGGCGTTGAGACGATGCCCGTCATCGTCCGGGAGCTGTCCGACGATGAAGCGGTGATCGCAATGGTGGACGCCAACTTGCAGCGAGAGACCATACTGCCCAGCGAAAAGGCATTCGCCTACAAGATGAAGCTGGATGCAATCAAACATCAAGGTGTCACTTCTGTGCAAGTTGCAGAGAAGTTGCTTAGCGTAGAAAAAGTGGCAGACGATGCAGGTGAGAGCAAAGACCAAGTGCGAAGATATATCCGCCTGACCTACCTGATTCCCGAGCTGCTTTCGATGGTGGACGACGGCAAGATCGCCTTCAACCCGGCGGTGGAGCTTTCCTACTTAGACTCGTATCAGCAGCGGGCGGTGCTGGACGCGATGGCGCTGAACGACTGCACCCCGTCCCACGCCCAGAGCATCCGCCTGAAAAAGCTGGCGCAGGAGGGCGTGCTGGATGACCAGATAATCTACGCCGTGCTGGCGGAGACGAAACCAAACCAGCAGGAGCGGCTGAAATTCAAGCGGGAGGAGCTGCGGAAATACTTCCCCTCCGGCTACACCGAAGAGCAAATGCGCCGGGACATCATCAAGGGGCTGGAATTGCTGAAGCGGCAGAGAGAACGAAACCGGGATGCCCGCTGATTCGTACCGATACGGCTGCAATCAAACAAATCGCAGAATAGAGAGAACCCCAAACCGGTGGTATACTGATGCTGTCGGTTTGGAGTTCTGTTCTGCAAATAGAAAGAGACAGGAGGAAAACAAAATGGTAGCAGGACATCTGACTTTGAAAAACGGCAAGTATTATGCCGTGCTGAACTACAAAAACGCCGGAGGGCAGCGAAAAACGAAATGGATCTCGCTGGGACTTTCCGAAAAGGGAAATAAGCGCAAGGCCGAGGCGGAACTGGCAAGGCTCCGGGCGGAGTTTGAACCGCCCAAAGAGGCGGGCGACCTGAGCAGTGATATGCTGTTCGCCGATTATCTGTTGGAATGGCTGGAGATCGCCAAGGGAAGTCTGGCCCACGCAACCTACGGTGCCTATCAAGGACTGCTGAAAAGCACCATCGTCCCTTATTTTCGCAAGAAGAAATTGACACTGCGGGAACTGGAAGCCCGACATTTGCAGATGTTTTATTCCGAAATGCTCAGGCGGGTCACGCCCAATACCGTTATCCATTATCACGCCGTCATTCACTCAGCACTGAAATATGCAGTCAAGACCGATATGCTGATCCAGAATGTGGCGGACAAGGTGGACCGGCCCAGAAAGAACAGCTTTCAGCCGGTCTTTCTCTCGGCGGACGAGATGCAGGAGATGTTTGAAGCCCTTCGGGGAACCAAGCTGGAGCTGCCTGTGCTGGTGGCTGCCTTTTACGGACTTCGCCGTGGCGAGGTGGTGGGCTTGAAATGGGATGCCATCGACTTTGAGCAGGGCACCATTTCCGTAAAGCGCACCGTGACCTCAACGATCATCGACGGCAAGTATCAGGAGTTTGAGCAGCAATCCGCCAAGACCAAGTCCAGCCTGCGCACACTGCCGCTCATCGGCAGCTTCCGGGAATACTTTATGCAGGTGAAAGAGGCGCAGGAGCTGAACAAGCAGGTCTGCGGCAACTGCTACAACTATGAATACGATGGCTTTGTATTCGTGGATGAGTTGGGCGAGCGGATGCGGGTGGAATACCTGACCAACGCATTTCCGAAATTTCTGGAGAGTCACGGTTTGCGCCGGATGCGCTTTCACGATCTGCGTCACAGCTGTGCCAGCTTGCTGCTGGCCAACGGCGTCCCCCTCAAACACATTCAGGAGTGGTTGGGGCACAGCGACTTTACCACCACGGCGAACATCTACGCCCACTTGGATTACAAGTCCAAGATCACTTCGGCGCAGGCGATGGAGACAGGGCTTGCTCTGCCGGAGGGCGGCGACTTCAGCAGCCGCTGGAGTTCGATCAGTGCCGGGGAGAACAGCTGATTTTCTCCCTTGAAAACCGAAGATCGTGCAGGCTTATCCTTTGGGCAAAAATAAAAAAGCCTGTAATCGGCGTGATTACAGGCTTTTTGTGGCGGAGAGTTAGGGATTCGAACCCTAGAGACCTTTCGGTCTACAGCATTTCGAGTGCTGCACCTTCGACCACTCGGACAACTCTCCGTGTCTATTTTCGTCCGGTTTTCTTTCCAAAAATTTGCTCAAAAATTCGTTGGAGAGAAAACAGGAGAGACGGCAAAAAATATTCGATTTTGAGATTTTCTGTGTTGAGGAACATCAAGGAGAAGCGGGGGGACGAAAATCACAGGCCCTGCCGAAATTTCGAGTCAGCCCCGTTATGACCACTTCGATACCTCTCCGGATAAAATTGTATTGATATCTGCACGTGATCCGTTCGCATTTTGCATTCAGACACATAAAACGGCTTGCACATAAGCACATCAAAGAAGAAAATCGGACCGCACAGCCAATTGTCTAAAACAATCGCTCCGTCCGGCGGCTTCCGATGTGTTTTGAAACGCATATCAACACAATGCTTATCTATTTTACGGAAAATGGCGCAAAAAGTCAAGGGGTTTCGGGCGGAATTCTAAAATTATCCTGTGAAACCCGTGTTTACGGGGTGGTCTGCGGTTCTCCGGCGGCAAATCCCGCGTTTGCATAGACCTTCGGCACCTCGCCCACCAGAATGGCCTCCGCAACCAAAACATTGGTCTCGACTTCCATTTCACCGCGCGATCCCGGCAAAAACGTGTGGATTCCGGCCAGCACAATCTGCAGCGGAACTTCCGGACCACGCCCATAGAGCCATTCATTTCCCAGCAGCGTTCCGATTGGCAGCCGCACCTGCTGTGTCTGCTCCCCGAGCGCCTCATTGACACGCACGAGAACCGCCTCTTTCAGCAGATTCGCGCTTGCAGCGTCTGTTGTCATACGGGCAACTGTGCCGCTGCTCGTATCAATCTGCGAGAGGCACCCGACAAGTGCGTCGTTGTTTTCGTGCAAAACCTCGCCGACGGCTTCGCTGATGACCTTTGTCGCAAAGCGTTTGGCCTCATTTTCTGCAGAAGCCTGCAAAATTGGTGCAAACCAGACGCGGAACACCAGAAGTCCCAGCAGAAAGAAAATCCCGCAAAAAAACAGTTTCCCCTTTGCGTTTAGGCGTCTGCCCGCTCCTCTTTGCCGCACTGGGATCCCTCCCCTTCTGACCCGCTTTTTCTCTATCCTATGCTGATTTGAAAAAAGTGTGCCAAACCGGATGGATTTTTCTCTTTTTTCTTGACTTCACCCAAAATTTCCGATATAATCGCCTTGGCTTATTAAAATACATTTAAAAAGTAATTTTTAAGCGTCAAGGAGGCGATGCGGCATTTTAAAACGGCCCCCAAAAGATACTGCGGCAATCCGCCTTGCAAACAGGCGCGCTGTGCTGCGCTGCCTGCGAAAAATGAACTGTGCATCCGTACAGACGCTTGCGCAGCAAACCAGTCTCAGCTACGTCACGGTAAACAACCTGATCCGACAGCTTTTGGAAAGCACAGAGGTTCTTCCCGGAAACCTGCTTCCCTCCGCCGGCGGACGGCCGTCGCAAACCTATCGATTTCGCCCGGATTTCCGGCATGCCGCCGTCGTATACGGTCACACACAAAACGGGTGCGACACCCTGCATCTGCGCGTGACGGACCTGTGCGGCAAATCGGTCTACCGCAGCGATCTCCTTCCCGACCGCGTCACACTCTCGTATCTGATGCAATTACTGGCCGATGCCTTCGCCCAATATCCGGACATTGCCGCCGTCGGGATCGGCCTTCCCGGAGAAGAACTGGACGGCGTAGTCACAATCAACGATTACACGGACTTGGTTGGAACCCGCCTGACGGCTTCCCTCTCCGCGGCCTATGGCGTCCCCGTTTTCTTTGAAAACGACATCAACGCCGCCATTCTGGGATTTTCTGAAGAAGCGCACGCCTCCGAAAGCTGTACAGTCGGCATTTATTTCCCGGGAAAATACATTCCCGGCGCCGGTATCCTTTTAAACGGAGAAATCTATCGCGGAAAGCAGCACTTTGCCGGAGAACTGCGGCCGCAGCCCTTTGGGATCGACTGGCTTGCTCCGAAAAGCCGCGCGGAGACGCTTGCGGACACCGCAAAGCTGTGCAGCGCCATCTGCTGTCTGCTTGCGCCGGACACCATTGTCCTCTATGGCGAGTCTCTTCCGGACGATACCGCAGAAATCGTCGCGCAAAAAGTTTGCGACCTGTTATCCGGAAAATTTTGTCCGCAAATCGTTCTTTCCCACGCATTTGAGCCCCATTTTGAAAAAGGCATGATCCGCCAAACCCTCGAACGAGTCGAAGAAGCGCTCCTGCAGGAAGCGCATTTTTAAGGTTACATAGGAGGAACCCCGACATGGCAGCTTTACTGCTCATCGTAATTTATCTTGCATTCATCAGCCTTGGCCTACCGGACTCCATTCTCGGCTCCGCCTGGCCGGTGATCCACAAAGATCTCGGCGTTTCGGTTTCGTCCGCTGGTATCATCACCATGACGATCTGCGGATGCACCATCATTTCGACGCTGCTCAGCGAAAAGGTCATCAATAAATTCGGCACCCACGCGGTCTCCTTTGTCAGCGTCCTGTTGACAGCAGGCGCGCTCATGGGTTTCAGCTTTTCTAAAAGTTACACGCTTTTGCTGATTCTCGCCGTACCGCTTGGACTCGGCGCCGGTTCCATCGACGCTGCGCTCAACAACTACGTTGCCGTGCATTTTAAAGCCACCCACATGAACTGGCTGCACTGCTGCTGGGGACTTGGCGCAATGCTCGGACCGATCATCATTTCCGGGTACATCATGAAACCGAACGGCTGGCACACCGGGTACCGCATTATCGCCTCTATTCAGATGGTTCTGGCCGTCATCGTACTCCTCAGCCTTCCCCTCTGGAAAAAAGTCCAGTACCAGGAAGCTGCCGACATGGAGGAAAAAAGCGCACACCAAAAGGCGGCGAATATCTGGAAGCTTAAAGGCGTCAAAGTCACGCTGTTCGTTCTGTTTTTCTATTGCGCCGCAGAGCTTGCAACCGGACTCTGGGGAAGCAGCTTCCTCGTCCAGCACCGCGGCTTTACCGAAGAGAAGGCGGCCGCCGCCATTTCCATCTACTACGGCGGAATCACCATCGGCCGGATGCTCGCCGGATTTGTCAGTATGAAGCTCAGCAATACCAACCTCATTCGCTTTGGTGTCGGAATTTCCGCGTTCGGCGCCGCGTTGCTCCTGTTCCCCGCGCCGGATATTGTCCTGATGGCCGGTCTGCTGCTTGTCGGAATCGGGTTCGCGCCGATCTATCCTGCAATGCTGCATGAAACACCGCGCCGGTTCGGCATCGCAAATTCGCAAAAAATCATCGGCTACCAGATGTCGTGCGCCTATGTCGGCATCACCTTTATGCCGATGCTGCTCGGACAGGTTTCCCGCTGGACCAGTCTCAGCATCTATCCGGGCGTGATTATCGGCTTTATTCTGCTGTGCGGTCTTTGCGCGGAACTGGCTTCTTGTGCGGTTGCCAAAAGCAAGGCTGCGCTTTCTGCGGAAACCGAAGCCTGAGAACCGGCTTTTAAAGAATTTTTCAGAAAAAAAGAAAATTTGTTAACTCGTCGGAATTTTCTGAAAGCGCATATTATTGCATATTTCCGAAAGCAGGCATCCAAAAACACAAACTTCAAAATTCAGCCTTAAAATTTGCTTTTGAAAATTCATTTTTAAAAGGCACGAAAAGACACGGCACGACGTAGTCCTTCTAAGTCAAAACCGCCGGCTAAGCCGGCGGCTTGAATAAGCCCTAGAAGGGCTTGGTACAGACGCAGCCCCTGAAGGGGCGCCGAAGGGGTTTGCCGACCGCATTCCTTCCTCCGGCAGCCTCTAAAGGGGCTTTGTTTTATGCCTTCTTGTTCACGCTACCCGTAAACGGGTCTACGAATTCTTTCAGTTCGACCTGATCCGCTATCTGATCCTCGGTTAGCTGGTTCTTTATGTACTCCTGTATTTGCTTTTTATTTCTTCCTACCGTATCCACATAATATCCTCGCGCCCAGAAATGTCGGTTTCCATACTTGTACTTGAGGGTTGCGTGCCTGTCGAATATCATCAGACTGCTCTTTCCTTTGAGATATCCCATGATTTGCGATACGCTGTACTTCGGCGGAGTCCTGATGAGCATATGTACGTGGTCTCTGCACAGCTCCGCTTCGATGATTTCGATTCCTTTTTGCTGGCATAGTTGCCTCAATTTCTTCCCAATATCTACCTTGATTTCTCCGTATATCGCCATTCTCCGATATTTCGGCGCGAATACTACGTGGTATTGACATCTCTATGTCGTATGATCTAATCTGTTTATGTCTTTTTCTTTTACGTGAAAGTCCTGTTTTGATTGTTGTGTGGTCGGCAAACCACTTCTTATCTAACAGAGAGCTTTTTTCTTGTCTACTCTACTCCTCGCTATAAGCTATTTTTTTACCCCCGGCATAGCCGGGGGGTGCCTTTGGTACAACCAAAACGAAAAGAACCGTTCTACTGCTAAAAAACAGAGAACGGTTCTTTTTATGTTTGCGTTTTTGCACGCATCCGTCCGGCCTTTAAGGCCAATCCGGCATGCACTGCAACATTCGGCGTGAAACTGCGTTTCCGGCAGAGCGTCCTTATTTCAGAATCTGACAGAACTCGATTTCTTCGCCTGTCGGGGAACCGATTTTAAAGTAACGGCTGCCCTTTTCCCAGAACGTTTTGAGATCCTGTACGCCGCCGGTTGTGCAGCGATATCCCTGCTGCATGCAATACGCATAGTCGGCTTCGATATCATCCGAAACATAGGAAAGATGGTCGATCCGGCCGTCGTAAAGCGCCGGGACACCCTCCGGCGGGGAAATCAGCTCGTAGCAGACACCAGACTCGTTGCGGATAAACTTGACTACGGTTCCGTCGGCGCCGACGAAATCACCGATGAGCGAAAAGCCCAGGACATCGCAGTACCATTTTACCGTTGCATCGATATCGTTCGTGAAAAGTCCGAGATGATCCAGTTTCCGATTTTTAATCATGATCTGACACTCCTTTGTTTTATCAAAATGCGCCATACGCCTGCTTTGGGCAGTCGCACGGCGCAATTCTATCGAGTCAAAAACGGCAATTTACCGCCAAACCGAACGCAAAGCCTTACAGTCTTGCGACTCCGGAATCACGCGCCGCCTGTGCAACGGCTGTCGCAACTGCGTCGCGCACACGCGGGTCGAACGCAGCCGGGATGATATAATCCGCGCTGAGCTCTTCGTCAGAGATCAAATCAGCCAGCGCATGTGCCGCCGCAATTTTCATTGCATCGTTGATATCGCTTGCACGGACATCGAAGGTTCCGCGGAAAATGCCCGGGAATGCAAGCACGTTGTTGATCTGGTTCGGGAAGTCGCTGCGGCCGGTTGCGATGACCGCTGCGCCGCCTGCCTTTGCATCATCCGGGAAGATTTCCGGCGTCGGGTTCGCGCAGGCAAAGATGATCGGATCTTTCGCCATCGTCTTGACCATTTCCGTCGTCACGCAGCCGGGCGCCGAAACGCCGATAAAGACATCTGCACCCTTGAGCACATCCGCAAGCGAACCGGCCTTTTTCTCGCGGTTCGTAATTTTCGCCATTTCCTCTTTAATGGGATTCATGCCTTCCTGACGTCCCTCGTAAATGGCGCCTTTCCGGTCGCAGAGCGTAATGTTGCGGAATCCGCCGGAGAACAGCAGTTTGGTGATCGAAATTGCCGCAGCACCTGCGCCGTTGACAACAATCTTGACCTCTTCCGCTTTTTTTCCGACAACGCGCAGCGCATTGAGCAGGCCGGCATAGGTGATGACCGCCGTACCGTGCTGGTCGTCGTGGAAGATCGGAATATCACATTTTTCCTTGAGTTTCTTTTCAATTTCAAAGCAGCGCGGCGCCGCGATGTCTTCAAGATTCACACCGCCGAAGCTGCCGGAAATCAGATAGATGGTATTGACAATCTCATCGACATCCTTGCTCTTGATGCAGAGCGGGAATGCATCGACATCGCCAAATGCTTTAAAGAGGACGCATTTGCCTTCCATAACCGGCATCCCGGCTTCCGGTCCGATATCGCCGAGTCCCAGGACAGCGGTGCCATCTGTTACGACGAGGCACATATTATGTCGGCGGGTCAGGTCGTAGGAGCGGTTCACGTCCTTCTGGATTTCAAGGCAAGGCTCTGCGACGCCCGGCGTATAAGCCAGAGAGAGGTCTTCCTTGGTCGAAACCGGAACGGTTGCAACCACTTCGATCTTACCCTTCCATTCTGCGTGTTTTTTCAAGCTTTCCTTTGCGTAGTCCATGTTGTATCCCCTTTTCCTAAAAAATTTCCCCTGCAAGGCACACAGAGCACCCGCCCTATATCCTTGCAAGCATGATCGCCATCAAGATTTAGCATAGCATATCTGCATATTTTTTGCAAGTTCATCCCCGATGATGCGTGTTAAAATCTCATAAAGAAATTCTGTGTTTTGTATAGATACCTCTTTTTCTCAATAACTTTGTCGAATTTCGCCGATGAAACATTGGCGTTTTCCAAAAGTCTGGGGATTTTCTTATTCGACGGCAGGATATTGCAGATTATAACGTCCGGACACGCAGAAAGTCTCCCTCGGAAAGCGCAAACGGACAGTCCATGGTGATGCGCTCCTGTGCATGCGGCGCAGCCGTTACCGGATTTCCCCACGAATCTGTCAGGTTTTCGGCCAAAAACGAAAGGCCCATGGAATCCGGAGAAACAACCTCCATCCGATCGCCCTGCACAAACCGGTTTCGCTGTTCGACCGTTACCCGGCCGTTTTCATAGGATTTCACCACTGCGGCAAACCGGCAGCTCTGGCGGTACACGCCGTCGTTCGGCTCCGGATGCTTTAAATCGCCAAAATAGAAGCCGCTTGCGTAAGGCCGGTGGCTGACGGCAAGCAGTTCCTCCTGCAGGACCGATTCCGGCGCAGAATGATCGATCGCGCGCCGGTATGCGTTCGTAACGGTCGCGACATAGTACGGCGTTTTCATTCTTCCCTCAATTTTCAGCGACATGACGCCCGCTTCGCGGATTGCATCCAAAAATGAAAGGCAGTTTAAATCATGCGAGCTTAAAATTGCCGCGCCGTCCGCCTCTTCTTCTACCGGCAGATAGCTTCCGGGCCGGGTCTCTTCCACAAGATGATACCGCCACCGGCAGGACTGCACGCATTCTCCGCGGTTTGCGCTTCTTCCGGTCAGATAGGCGCTTAAAAAGCAGCGTCCGGAATAGGCCATGCACATCGCGCCGTGGACAAATGCTTCCAGCTCCAGCTCCGGCGGCGTGTTGGCACGAATTTCGGCAATTTCGGGCAATGTCAGTTCCCGCGCGAGAACGATCCGGGAAGCACCAAGTGCAGCATAAGCCTGCGCCGCGCGGTAGTTCTGACAGTTTGCCTGGGTACTGATATGAATCGGCAGCCCGGGTGCGGCTTCCCGGAACACCGAAAGCACACCGAGATCCGAAATGATGGCAGCATCCGCGCCCGCTTCCCAAAGCGCTTTGGCATACGCCGGAAGTGCCGGAAATTCTTCATTTTTTGCAAACGAATTGACCGTTACATAGAGTTTTTTCCCGTGTGCGTGCAGATATGCTGCCGCTTCCTGGATGCCGTCCATCGTAAAGGCCGCTTTCTGCGCACGCATCTGCAGCGCCGGACCGCCGAGGTAAACGGCGTCCGCGCCAAACCGGCACGCCGCCCGGACCGTTTCAAAATCGCCCGCCGGCGAAAGCAGTTCTGTTGTTGTGGTACTCATGTGTTCTCTCCTGTTTTTCCGGCCAGTGTCCGCAAGGTTTCTCCCGTCACGCGATAAGTGGTCCAGTCATCCATCGGGCAGGCGCCCAATGCGCGGTAAAAGCCGATACTCGGGTGATTCCAGTCAAGGCAGGCCCACTCCAGCCTTCCGCAGCCCTCCCGGACTGCAATTGCCGCCAGATTTTGCAACAGCAGTTTGCCGATGCCCTTCCCGCGCGCTGCCGGTGTTACATAAAGATCTTCCAGATAAATTCCCGCACGTCCGAGGAACGTTGAAAAATTATAAAAATACAGTGCAAACCCACAGGGGACTCCGTTCTCTTCCGCCAAAAGCACACGGGCTTTCTGCTTCTGAAACACCCACTCGCGCAAAAGCGCTTCAGTTGCAATCACTTGATCTTCCATCTTCTCATAAGCGGCAAGTTCGCGAATAAACCGCAGGATAACCGGAACATCCGCTTCATCAGCCGGACGGATCTGCACCCGTTCTCTGTTCATTGTCCATTCTCCTTTTGCAGCGCTCCGGGTTCAGCACCCGAGAGACATAAAAAATTGCTCGTACGCATCGTCAAAATAATCGTACGGTGTGACGCCGCCGCCATTTGTGCTCTTCAGCTGGTTGCAGCTCATCTCTTCCCCCATTCCCACAAGTTCCCCGATTGTCAGCGGGATACCCAGGTCACAGGCCAGCTTGCAAAATGCGTCCATGGGGTCTTTTTCGCGGCGCGTCTCCAAAAAACGCGCTTTGATTGCCGGATCCGACAGCGCCAGTTCCGATAACTGCAATAATTTTTCATTCATCCTCAGCCGCCTCCTTGGAAGTCTCTCCATTTTATAGTATAATATATTTTCAGGCCGCAGCCCGCCCGGAGCAAGTTTTAGAAACTATCTCCCCGATGCCGCAACTTTAAGCCGCATTTTCGAGCCGTAGTTTCGAGCCGCAGCCTGCCCGGAGCAAATTTTAGAAGCTGTCTCCCCGATGCCGCAACTTTAAGCCGCATTTTCGAGCCGCAGCCTGCCCGGAGCAAATTTTAGAAACTGTCTCCTCGATGCCGCAACTTTAAGCCGTATTTTCGAGCCGCAGCCTGCCCGGAGCAAGTTTTCGGAACTGTCTCCCCGATGCCGCGGCGCACATGCTGAGTCAGCCGGTCGAGCCGCAGCCTGCCCGGAGCAAGTTTTAGAAACTATCTCCCCGATGCCGCAACTTTAAGCCGCATTTTCGAGCCGTAGTTTCGAGCCGTAGCTTGCCCGGAGTAAATTTTAGAAGCTGTCTCCTCGATGCCGCAACTTTAAGCCGTATTTTCGAGCCGCAGCCCGCCCGGAGCAAATTTTAGAAGCTGTCTCCTCGATGCCGCAACTTTAAGCCGTATTTTCGAGCCGCAGCCCGCCCGGAGCAAATTTTAGAAGCTGTCTCCTCGATGCCGCAACTTTAAGCCACATTTTCGAGCCGCAGCCTGCCCGGAGCAAATTTTAGAAGCTGTCTCCCCAATAGTATATTATAACACGTCCTGCAGCATCTTGCAAAAAGGCTTTGGAACGCTTTTTTACAGAGCCTTAAAGAAATCTTAATAAAATTGCTACTTTTTCTTTAAACACATCTCCGATACAATAAATATGGAGGGAAATCGATATGGAACATATTCTGATTTGCGACGACGATAAGGACATTGTCTCCGCACTGCGGATTTACTTAACCTCAGAAGGCTACAAGACCTTTGAAGCCTATACCGGTGAACAGGCGCTTGCGCTGGTGCAAGCAGAGACCATCCATCTGGTTCTGATGGACATCATGATGCCCGGACTCGACGGCATCAGTACAACTGCCCGTCTGCGCGAAACCAGCAATATTCCGGTGATTCTCCTGACTGCAAAGAGCGAGGACACCGACAAGGTTCTGGGCCTCAACATCGGTGCGGACGATTACATCACAAAGCCGTTTAATCCTGTCGAGGTCATTGCGCGCGTCAAGGCGCATCTGCGGCGCTACACAAACCTCGGCGGTATTCCAAAAGCCGACCAGTTTCTCCTGCGTGTGGGCGGAATTGAGATGGATGACCGGACCAAAACCGTGACAGCCGAAGGCGAACCGGTCAGCCTGACCCCCACGGAATACGATATTTTAAAACTTTTCATGCAGCATCCGGGCGAGGTATTCTCTTCGGCGCAGATTTACACCGGCGTCTGGCACGATGCGCCGTTCGGCAGCGAAGGAACCGTCGCCGTCCATATTCGGCACCTGCGGGAAAAGCTGGAAATCAATCCCGCTGAGCCGCGTTATCTCAAAGTTGTTTGGGGACAAGGGTATAAGCTGGAAGGAGGAACCAACGCATGAAGGCGATTTCCTGCCGGATGCCGGTCAAAATTGCGGCGTTCTTTCTGCTTTCTGTATCTCTCGCGTTTTGTGTTCTCGGCGGGCTCGGAATTTCGCTTCTCGCAGAGGCCGGTTACTATGACGCTGACCCGCCAAGCTTTTATGACTCCACTTTCTGTGAAACCGTTACAGAAGAATACGCCAACGAGGTATTCAATACCTACATGGCATTTTCCCAGACGGACACAGACGCCAGCAGCCAGTTCCAAATAGAACAGCTGAAAAAGAAGTTTTCTTCTGAAAACACCAATTTCTTCTTTATTCTGCAAAACGGCAGCGGAAATATTTTATTCTCAAACTACGATGACAGACTCGAATACGGCAGCAACATCAGCTATCATATGGATTATGACAGCGTTTCGTATTCCAATCATTCTAACAATCTGCTGCTCTCCTCTGCGGTGATCCACTGCTTTGTGCGCGACCCGATCAGCGCAAACGATGATTACGCCGAAGCGCTGCATTTATTCAATCTGCTCTTTTCGGTTCGCTACACCCTCATTGTGCTGACCGTGCTGCAGCTGCCGCTGATTCTGTTTGGGCTGACGCTCTTGCTGTGCGGCGCCGGATACACCCCCCATCAGGACGCCGCTGTCCTATCGGGCTTTCACCGCATTCCGTTTGATCTGTACGTTCTTCTGCTTGCGATTCCGGTCGTGCTCTGCTTTGGGATGTTTTTCTCGATCTATGACCGCTTTTTCTGCGACGGAATCAGTTACCAGAGTCTGCCCTTCAGCTACGTCTCTCTTGTCCTATGGATCTTTCTCGGGCTTCTGGTCATCGCCATGTGCGTAGACGCCCTGCTTGCGACAATCGTTGTCCGCGTGCGCGTGGGCAATTTTTGGAACAACACCGTTCTCGCGCATCTTCTGCGGCTGATCTGCCGGCTTTTGCGCGAAATCGGCCGCGGCTTCCGCTCGGTATTCCGCAATCTTCCGATCGTCTGGAAACCGGTGCTGGGCTTTCTTGCATTCGTGCTGCTGGGGATGCTGTTCACCGTCTGGTTCCGGTACAACTGGAGCATCATCGCGCTGCTCTGCTGGATTCTGCTGTATGTCGCTGCATTTATTCTGGTTCTCCGGTCAGCCGTACAGCTTTCCCAGCTGAAAAAAGGCGGCGAAAAGCTGGCGCAGGGCGATCTTGACTACAAAACCGATACCCGCCACATGTTCTGGGAATTCCAGAAACACGGCGAAAATCTCAACCGCATCAGTCTCGGAATGGCGCGCGCCGTAGAGGAACAGATCAAAAGCGAGCGTCTGAAAGCCGAACTGATCACCAACGTCTCGCACGACATCAAAACGCCCCTGACCTCGATCATCAACTATGTGGACCTGCTCCAAAAAGAAGATCTCGGCAACGAAACGGCACAAGAATACGTTCGCGTTCTCGACCGGCAGGCCGTCCAGCTCAAAAAGCTCACGGAGGATCTCGTGGAGGCCTCCAAGGCGTCTACCGGCAACATCGCCGTCCACCCGGCGCGCACGAACGTCGTGGAGCTTCTGGGACAATCGGTCGGCGAATATGAAGAACGCTTCGAAAAAGCCCATCTAACGCCGATCATCACCGCCACCGCGCCGGATATTCCCATTCTTGCGGACGGACGGCTGCTCTGGAGGGTATTTGACAACCTGCTCGGCAACATCATCAAATACTCCCAGGCCGATACACGCGTCTACCTCAGCGTAACAGAACGCGACAACGTCGTCTCTGTTGTGTTCAAAAACATTTCTCGCGACTCGCTCAACATTCCGACCGACGAACTGATGGAGCGTTTTGTCCGCGGAGACAGCGCCCGCACAAGTGAAGGCAGCGGCCTCGGACTCTCCATTGCGCAGAGCCTGACAGAGCTGCAGGGCGGACGCTTTGCTCTTGCCATTGACGGCGATCTTTTTAAGGCGATCGTTTCGTTTGATCGGCTTCTCATTTCACCAGACACATAACCTGCCGTGCATACGGCCCTGCGCCCTGTTTGCACGCTGCCCAGAAAGGGGTTTCGACCAATGAAAGCACTGACACTGGCAAATTTCATCATCGGCGTTCTGTTCACACTCTGCTATGCGTACCAGATTCTGTACATGATCCTCGCAATCGTCAAAAAGCCGAAACCGGACGATAAGCCCGCAAAAAAGCACCGGTACGCGGTTCTGATCTCTGCGCGGAATGAAGCGGCGGTCATTGGCCAGCTCATCGAGAGCATTGCGGCGCAAAAATACCCCAAAGAGCTGGTTTCCGTTTTTGTCGTGGCCGACAACTGCTCGGACAGTACCGCAGAAATCGCACGGCAAAAAGGCGCCACCGTCTACGAGCGCTTTGACACCCAGCATATCGGAAAAGGCTATGCGCTCAAATTTTTGCTCGGCAAAATCGACGCTTCGCTCGGCTATGACGCGTTCGACGGATATTTTGTCTTTGATGCGGACAATCTGTTAGAGGAAACGTTCATCGACGAGATGAACAAGGTCTTTAACAAGGGCTACCGCGTCATCACAAGCTACCGCAACTCCAAAAACTACGGTACAAACTGGATTTCTTCCGGATATGCGCTCTGGTTTATCCGGGACTGTAAGTTCCTCAACAATGCCAGAATGCTGCTGCACACCAGCAGCTCCGTGGCGGGCACCGGCTTTCTGATGCACCGCGATATTGTCAAAAAGAACAACGGCTGGAAGCATTTTACACTCACAGAGGACACGGAGTTCACCATTGACTGCATCACGCACGGCGAAGAAATTGCCTACTGCAATTCCGCTATTTTATATGATGAACAGCCTGTGACCTTCCGCCAGTCCTGGAACCAGCGTCTGCGCTGGGCAAAAGGCTATGTGCAGGTATTTCTCAAATACTGGAAGCCGCTCCTCAAAGGCGTATGTCGCGGAAATTTTGCCTGTCTCGACATGATTCTCACCTATGTTCCGGCGATTGTCCTGACCTTCGTAAGCTTTGTTCTGGGGCTTGCGTTCGGAATTGCCAGCCTCGTGACCATGAGCGGCACACTCGGCAGCCTGCTTCTGATGCTGCTGGGCGGACTGGGCGGCATGTACCTGATGATGTTCTTTGTCGGGCTCGTGACCGGCGTGACAGAATGGAAGCGGATTCACTGCTCTGCAGGCAAAAAAATCCTCTCGTTCTTCACCTTCCCGCTCTTTATGATCACCTACATTCCGGTCTCCATCACCGCGCTCTTTAAGCGCGTGGAGTGGAGCCCCATTCAGCACACCGCCTCCAAAACGCTGGACGAGGTCCGTGCTGGCTGACTGCGCAAAAAAGGAGGCAATATTATGCAAGTGCTGCGCAAATTCAGCTTGATTTCCGCACTTTTGTGTCTCTTGCTTCTGCTGCTTTCCGGATGTCTTGCGAAAACGGTTTCGTTCCAGTACGCGCCGTTTCAGGATGAAACCGCGTTTGTTCTGCAGGCGGAGCCAAATTCCAAGCTGCGTTATACCATTACCGTCTGGGATCCCGCCGAGACTTCCGGCGTTACCATGTCGCTTTTGACGGTAAACGGCGAATTTTTGCAGGAAATCCTCCTTTCTGACGGCAAAAACAAGGGATCCCTGCAGCTGCCGGAAAGCGAGAGCGAACCTTCCATTTTCCTACTCCGGTTCCACGGAAACGCAGCGCGCCTTCTTGCAGAATTCCAGTCCGAAGGCACCGTTTCGATTCAGGATTCCGCGCCGGTTTTCAGCAGTTCGGAGCACACAAGCGGCGACGCGCAGGTCCGGCCGGCGTCCTGACGATTTCATATCCTAAAAAATTTCAGCCAAAGAAAGGCCTCATACTTTGCGCACCGCAGCGGCGGCTTTCCCCCCATTTAGGCGTCGCTGGCCGCCTGGAAACGCCTTTACGCAGAGCGTTCTTCTGCACACATTTTCGCGGCGCAGACCGCCCTGTAAATTCAGGCGCCAACCTTGCCGGATCACAGAAACAAGCCATGCGGCTTTCCCGCAGGAATGGCGTATTGGATTCCAAGAAACCTCTTTCATTTTAAAAAAGACCTGTAGAAACAACCAGCAGTGCGCACGCTGGTTGTTTTGCTGTATTGGGGCTCTTACACGAAAACGGCATCGACGAAAATCCTCGGCTCCGAAACGGTGCATCCGCTGCTTTTTACAAAAAATGCATGCTTTTCCAGTTTTAAACGCAATCAGAAGCTCGGATTTCGCGACATTCCGGCGTATTGCGTGCTACGCCGGGGCGCGCCAAACTGCGTTTTCTCGAAGTGTTTCATTACAAAAAAGATTTTCACAGACCGATTTCAAATCGCAGAGTGTCTGTTCCGGCTTTCTGCAGCTTGCGCGAAAAGCAGCTTTCCGGATTTTCTCCGGAGCAACCGCAGATTCCAAAAATTTGTAGAAACTCGTACCCGGCATTGTCTTGTAAAATCGGCGGAAGTTTGATAAGATAAACAAAGAAACTTCGAAAAGGGGGATTTCATGCGGATTCATATCGTTGCATGCCGTGTTTTTATGCGGGAACTGAGCTACTATGCAGCGCAAAGCAGCAATATCATTGAAATCTCCTGGCTGCCGCAGGGCCTGCATGCAACGCCGAAAATTCTGTACCGCATGCTCTCTGAGACGCTCGACACACTCTACCGGCAGATCAAAGACGGCGTTGTCCGGCACTCTCCGGATGTCATCGCCCTCTGCTACGGACTTTGTTCCGGCGGCGTGGTCGGACTTGCGGCAAAGGACATTCCGCTTGTTGTTCCGCGCACCGATGACTGCATCGGCATTTTTCTCGGCTCGCAGGAAACCTATCTTGAAAAATTTGAAGACGACAGCGGGATCTACTGGCTCAACAACGGCTGGATTGAGTCCTCCTTCGACCGCAACAAAGGCTGGCAGAGCCGCCTGTTGCGAAAATACACCGAGCTTTACGGCGCCGATAACGCCGCGTATCTTCTGGAGGCTGAAAACGCCTGGGTGCAGAATTACCACACCTGCGGGTTTATCACCTCTCCGGTCTATCACAACCCCGCGTACCCTGCCCTTGCCCGGCGGTTTGCGGAGGAAAACGGCTGGAAATATGCGGAAACCGACGGCAACATGCGGCTGATCGAACAGCTCACCCGCGGCGCCTTTGACGAAAAAGAATTTTTGATTTGCCCGCCGGGATACCGGATTGCGGCAACTTATGATGCGTCAAAATTCTGCGCGCAAAAAGAATAACCGAAAACGGAGGGATTCGTGATGGAAAGCTTACAGGAAATCAGCAAACTGCTCCAAAAAGGACGTGCACCGCAGGTCAAAGAACTTGTCCAGCAGGCGCTCGACAGCGGTGAAAATCCGCAGAAGATCCTGGAAGAAGGCCTTCTCAGCGGAATGTCCGAAATCGGTGAAAAATTCAAAAACAATGAGGTCTTTGTGCCCGAGGTTCTCATCGCCGCACGCGCCATGAACGCGGGAATTGAGGTACTGCGTCCAAGCCTCGTCGCTGCCGGCGTCTCTTCAAAAGGCACCGCTGTGATCGGTACTGTCAAAGGCGACCTGCATGATATCGGCAAAAACCTTGTCAAAATGATGCTCGAAGGAAAGGGAATTTCCGTTATCGACCTCGGCGTCAATGTCTCTGCCGAGGCCTTTGTCGCTGCCGCTGTCGAACACCATGCGGATCTCATCTGCTGCTCCGCGCTGCTCACCACGACCATGAACGAGATGGGCAGAGTTGTCGCAGAAGCACAGCGGCAGGGCATCCGCGACCAGGTCAAAATCATGGTCGGCGGCGCGCCGGTGACCCAAGCTTTTTGCGACCGGATCGGCGCAGACTGCTACACCGCAGACGCAGCCTCTGCTGCAGACGCCGCGCTCTCGTTCTGCGTGGCGTAAAGCACCCGTCTTTTCGGGTTCCTGGTTCTCGGCACGCTTTTTGTCACCCGTCGGACTTCGAACCCCGCACCGCTGTCCCCCCAGCAATTTTGAGTTTTTAAAACCGCCAAAATTAAAGACCGAACGGCATTCCGGATGGGATCCGTTCGGTCTTGTGTTATGGCTTTAGCTAGTTGAGGACGGAAGGTCCGAAACAAACAACCACCCGCTATGCGGGTGGTTGTTTGTTATACAAAAAATTTCCCCAAAGTAGTACAATAAGGTTGTTCAAGTCTTAGAGAACTACGAAAGGAGAGTTTTAATGGCTAATAGCACAAATCGTCTATCACACACAAAATGGTTATGCAAGTACCACATTGTAATTGTTCCAAAAATACCGCAGGAAAATAATATATTACCAAAACCGAAAAGAGGTACTGTCAAGATTTATAAGAATAATTGTAAATAGGCCACTCTGTTTCACGCCGGAGCGGTTTTTTATGTTTGATCGCTATGGGAGTTAGTGCCGGGGTCAGGGGATATGCCGGCGGTTACTCGCCGGGGGTAATCGCCGAAATACCCGACAAATAGACAAATAGAAAAATCACTTTTGCACTTCTGAAAAATCCGCAAAAAATATAAAGGCAATTTTAGGGCTTGATAATATCTATAAAACGCGATACAATAATATCACGATAACAAGGAGGTAATCCCATGAACGAAAAAGAGATTGTTACCGCTGCTATGAAGACTCTCGGTTGGAATCAGACTCAGCTTGCCGAAGCAGTTGGTTACAAAACACAGTCCGCAGTTAGTAGCCGCCTAACCGGAAACAGCATGAGAGTAGATACCTTCGTAAAAATACTCTCTGCTATGGGCTACGAGGTTGTGGTCAAAAGTACTTCTCCACAGAAAAACAAGAACCAGTGGACGATTTCATATGATTGAGGGTGGGTTGCATGAGATGGGGATATGGCCGAGTCAGTCCCAAAGGACAACGGCTCTATGGTATGTCACTTGAAGATCAGCTTGAAAAGCTACTGGCTCAAGGTATCGACCAAGAGCATATTCTACTGGACACCTACACTGGCACGAAGATCGACAGGCCGAAGTTCAATGAAGTCCTCTCTAAGCTGAAACCCGGTGATGAATTAGTGGTGTGTAAACTTGACCGCTTTGCCCGTACTGCTCCCGAAGGAGCCATGTTGGTTCGTGACTTGGTGGAACGGGGTGTTAAAGTCAATATTCTCAACATGGGCGTTGCGGACAATACGCCAATGGGAAAAGTTATGGTGACAGTCATGCTTGCGTTTGCCGAGTACGAGCGAGATATGATCGTTGAAAGAACCAGTATGGGTAAGGCCATGAAGCGTGAACATGATCCTGACTGGCGGGAAGGTCGCAAATCAAAAGAAATTGACAACGAGCAGTTTGAAAAACTCGCTCAAAAACAAAAAGACGGTCTTATTACCGTGGCGAACTGTTGCCGGGAACTTGGCATTAGCCGCTCTACATGGTATGATCGAGTAAGAAAGGTTGGGTAAATATGAAAGCTGTCCTTTGGCTTTTGAGTACCGTTTTCTTGATAATTTTTTTGTTTTTGGTAGTCGCGTATTTAGGCGCTCGCACATCGAATGATTTCCTTCTCATACTTGCAGCAATAATATTTCTCCCCGTTATTGTAGCAATGATGAAAAAGAAATAGGCTTCTGCGAGGGCAGGAGTAACAGCCATGACGGGCTATCCGTGTAGAAATACATGGGTAGCCCTTTCTTATTTTAGGAGGTAAGTAAATGAATATAAATTATAAAAAACTGGCAGATTCTATTCTCGTGGTAATTGATCGGCGACGCGATGATTCGGGGGGCGTATAATGACCTTTTTCCCTATGTCGTAATTGGGAAACTGATACTTGTTCTATGACGTATTTCCGGATTCGCCATTGGTACAGACCAACGCTGATACAAAAATCATTAACCTGAAAAAAATCCCGCTTCCCTACCATTATATGCCGTTCCATTGACGCTCGACAGGTGGGCTTGTCAGAAGCAACGAACGTGCTGATTTTAGACGACTGCGTGGAGGGGCGCGAGGAAGCAAAGAGCCGTCAGCGGCTCGATGATAAGTGGTAGGTCATTTCCGACGATATTATAAAGGAGAAATCATCATGAAAATCAACTGGAAAATGCGATTTCGTAATAAGACTTGGTTTGTAACTTTTATGGGCGCAGTCTTAACCATCGTATATCAAATTTTAGGCATGGCTGGAATCTCCGTACCGGTTTCGCAAGATGCACTCACAAACATTTTAATGATGGTCGTGAATCTGCTTGTTCTGCTTGGAGTAATTATCGACCCGACTACCAGTGGTGTAACCGATAGTACAAGAGCACTTACATATGACGAACCGAACGGAGAGAAGTGAGATGAATGATATTCTTGTAGCGCTGATTACAGGCGGTCTGGCGCTCATCGGGTCTGCAATCGGGGTGTTTTCCGGGATTAAAACCAGCCAGAAGGTGACAGAGGTCAAAATTGAAGAATTGACCCGCGAGGTGCGGGAACACAATCATTTTGCAAAGCGAGTCCCCGTTGTAGAGGAGCAAATTAAAGTCATCAATCATCGAATCGAAGATTTAGAAAGGAGATAATCATATGAGTAATAGCAAATTGATATCGTTCACCAAAATTTCTCCAAACAAAAATAGTCCGAGAAATCACAAAATCGATACCATTACGATTCATTGTGTCGTTGGTCAGTGTTCTATTGAAGTGCTCGGGAATGTTTTCTCAAATTCTTCTATAGAAGCATCGTCTAATTATGGCATCGGATATGATGGGAAAATCGGAATGTTTGTGGAAGAAAAAGACAGGTCATGGTGCAGTTCGTCTTCGTCAAACGACAATCGAGCAATTACCATCGAGGTCGCAAGTGACACGAGCTATCCGTATGCAGTAACAGCAAAAGCATATGCCGCGCTGCTTAATTTGGTAACAGATATTTGTAAACGGAATGGGATTAAAAAGCTTGTATGGTCGAAATATAAATCGGATCGGGTAAACCATCGAAAAGGATGCAATATGACTGTACATCGCGATTATGCTAATAAATCCTGCCCCGGCGAGTATCTGTATTATAAAAGCATCCGGAAATTGCAGCAATTGCAGCAGAGGTAAACAAGCGCTTAAATAAAAGCCGGTATACCGTGTGCGGAAAAGCTGGAAAGATACAAAATTTCAAATTGGTACATATACTGATTTAAAAAAGACTAAAAAGGCAGCGAATCAACATAAAGGTTATTTCGTTTTCGATGAATTCGGAAAAGCCGTTTATCCTATTGTAAAACCTAAAAGCTACACAGTGCGCGTGACGGTTGATGCTTTAAACATTCGTAAAGGCGCAGGAACCCTCTGCAAAAAGGTCGGAATGATTACAGATCGGGGCGTGTATGCCACACTAAAGGTAATTGGGGTAAACTAAAATCTGGTGCCGGATGGATTTGCTTGAAGTACACGAAAAAGGTTTAAAAAACGGAGATCACCTATAATGGGTGGTCTCCGTAATTACCACATAAAAAAGACACTCTTTATTACAAAGAGTGTCTTTTGGTTTGGACGAAAACCGTCCCCCATACAATATAGGGTTCGGATATGCGTCCAATGGTGGAGCATAGCGGGATCGAACCGCTGACCTCTACACTGCCAGTGTAGCGCTCTCCCAGCTGAGCTAATGCCCCGAATCGGAGCCGCCATTTTGACGGCTCAATTATCATAGCACATTTTCCTGCGTTTGGCAAGAGGAAATTTCCGTTTTTCCGCAAAAACTTGACTGCAAAAGCGCAAACTCAAAGATTCGGCAGCAGAGACCGGTAATACGGCAAGAGGCCGATTTTATCCGGCGTGTGCTCCGGAAGCTGATAGAAATCATAACCCGGAAAATCATTGCCTTCGATGATTGCCGGGCCGTCCGGCATAATGCAGACATCCCAGCCGACATATTTGATCTGCGGCACTTCCAGCGCCGCGCGCTTGCACATCTCGATGGCTTCCTTGACGTAAGGCAGCTGATATCCGATCAGCGGGATCCCGGTATACGGGTGCGTATCGTAATTGATCAGCTTCGAGGTATGCGCAACACCGCAGATTTTTCCGGTTTCCTGATCGATCGGACAGGCAAGGCCGCTGTTTTCCATGTTGTCGACGAACTTGCCCTCATTTCCCATCTTGCACACCGCATAGGCGCAGTGCGCTATGCCGTCCGGCGCAACCAGCGTCACAATCCGCATGGTGTTGACCGCAAGCGGATAGAGCTTTGCCATGTCGGGATGCTGGACGATCAGCTCTTCCAGCACGCCGAAGTTCTTTTCCGGATTTTTCACATATGCGTACATCTCGGAAAGGTCCTTAAACGATGCGCGGTCGAGCTTTTCAATGCCCTTGCCGCTCTCTGCGACATTGGGCTTTGCAATAATCGACTCTTTGCCGTCCATAAAGGTGCAGAAGGCTGCCGCATCCGCCTCGCCAAGATCGAGAAAATCGCGGCGCAGATAGGCGCGAAAGCGCTTGTTAAAGACATTTTTCTCGTCAAAGATATACGAATACGCCTGGTCGTTGAGCATCATAATGATTTTTTTGTTGATTGTCCGCGTCACATAGGTTTTCCGCTGTTTCGCGTTCATATCATAAAATCCGAAAATGATGTAATCATAATACCCCGCACCGTACCGGACTGCACAGTTGAGGATATCAAAAAACAGAAAAACCTTGTTTTTGCCGCACCGGTCATGCACACGGTTGATGACGTCGGCCATCTTCCGGAAACGCGCACCGGTCAGCATCTGAAAGAAATATTTAACTCTGCTCATGTTTCTCCGCCTCAATCTGTTGATTTTCGGACGCTGCCGGCTGCTCTGCAAGAACCGTCTCGAGAGAGCGCCTGAGAATGCCCAGCCCCTCATAGAGATATTCGTCCTCGATCACAAGCGGCGGCATAATTTTCAGCACATTATTTCCGCGTCCGGCGCGTTCGGCAATCAGGCCGTTTTGGAAGCACGTTGAAACGACCTTGGCGCTGATGGAAGGATCCGGCATGCCGTTAAAGTCGATTCCCCAAATCAGGCCGATTCCGCGCGTCTTTAAACGGGAATCGAGCGGCTCGATTTCTTCCTTGAGGAATTTCCGGACAATTTCGCCTTTGCGCCGGGTCTCTTCTTCGATGTGGTTTTCCAGCATAAATTCCAGTCCGGCCTTTGCCGCAACAAATGCAAGCTGGTTGCCGCGGAAGGTGCCCGTGTGCTCGCCCGGCTTCCAGACATCGAGTTCCGGCTTGAGCATCACAACCGCAAACGGCAGGCCGTAGCCGCCGATCGATTTCGAAAGCGTGACAATATCCGGCACAATGCCCGCACGTTCAAACGAGAAGAACCAGCCTGTCCGCGCAGAACCGACCTGGATATCGTCGACGATCAGCAGAATTCTATGGCGGTCGCACAGCGCGCGGAGCTGTCTGAGCCACTCTGCGTCAAACGGATAGACCCCGCCGTCCGCCTGTACGGTTTCCAGAATGATCGCCGCCGGTTTTGCGACGCCGGAATGGTCGTCCGTCAGGATGGTTTCGAGATATGCAATGGTATCGAGCTCCGGGAACTGGTACGGCGCGGGAATATGTGTGACATCCGTCAGGGCAACGCCGGCGGCCGCACGGGATTCCGCGTCTGTTGTCAGCGAAAGCGCGCCGAGCGTCATGCCGTGAAATGCGCCTGTAAAGGCGAAAATACCCGAACGTCCCGTTGCCTTGCGCGCAAGCTTCAGCGCAGCCTCCACCGCGTTGGTTCCGGTCGGCGCCGGGAACTGCAGCTTGTAATGCAGTCCGCGCGGGTGGAGAATTTTGTCCTCGAAATAGGCAATGAATTCCCGCTTTGCCGTCGTGTACATATCGAGCGAATGGAGAATTCTGTCCTCAGTAAGATACCGGATCAGCTTTTCTTTAATATACGGATTGTTGTGTCCGTAGTTGACCGCGCCGGCGCCGCAGAAAAAGTCAAGATAGGACCGGCCGGATTCATCGCGCAAAAACTCGCCTTTTGCATATTCAAAAACAACAGGATAGTGCCGGCAGTAAGACCGCACCTCGGATTCGTATTGTTCAAAAATAGTTTCCACGAAACGATTCTCCTTTTTATTCTGGAGGGCAAAGCGTTCCCCACCATAATCAGATCGTTCTTATTATGCGGTTTTCCCTTCGGTTTGTCAAGAAGAGGCGTCCCGGCAAATTCTTAAATCTTTCTAAAAAATATCAGAGATCCATATATTGCCGGTACAGCGGAAGGTCCCCGGTCTTTTCCCCGGAAAGGCTCGGTTTCATCTGAAAGATTCCGCAAAACCAGTTTCCCTCAATCAGCGCGCAGCCGTCCGGCAGCACCGCAACGTCCCAACCGACATACCGCAGCTTGGGCACCAGACGCGCCGCTTCGCAGACCAGCGCGTCCGCTTCTTGCATCAGCGGAACCCGGAATCCGGAAAAGGGCACTCCGCTTGCCGGGTGCTTTTCAAACACATGCCCCTCTTCGTCTATGGCAGGCGCAAGCACCGTGCCGTCCGGCGCGCAGAACGTATACATGCCGCCGGAAGAAAAATTATCGGTCACGCCGCCGTTGCCGACCTTTAAGACCCGTTTGAGCACCACCGGCTCTCCATTCTCCTGCAAAAAGGTGATCATCCGCAGCGTATTGACCGCGCCGGCATAGAGTTTATCCATCTCCGGGTGCTGGATGAGCACTTCTTCCACCAGGACCTGTCCGTTTCTGCGCAGCCGGTGAAAGAGCGCCGACAAATCCGGCTCTTTTTCGGTATCGATCCGCTCGACACCGCGGCCGCCGCAGCCGCAGACCGGCTTGACGATCAAAACCGGGTGGCGCGCTGCAAAGGCGCGGAATGCCTCTTCCCCGCATTCCCGCAAATCCAGCCATTCCCGCTTTAAAAACCGGGAAAACATCCGGTTAAAGGCCGCTTTATCCTCCAGGCTTTCCCACGCAGATTTGTCGCAGTAACGCGTCACAATCGAATTGTTGATGCCGCTTGTCAAATAGGTTGCGCGCTCCTTGGCATTCAGAAGGTAAAACTCGAATTCATAGTAATCCATATATCCGGACTGATACCGCAGGCTGCACAGGATGATATCCAAGAGCACCGCCAAACCCGGACGCCGGGTCTTTTGGGCAACTTTCTTTGCAATCCGCCGCATATTTTGAAAATCAACATCCTTCAGGCGCGAAAGATAGTACCGTACCTGCTGTATTTTGTGCATATTCATTCCACTCCTACTCAAATTCCCTGTTCTATTATCATTCTGCAATGCGGGCTTGTCAACCATATTCCCAAAATCCGTGCCGAAAAACGCGAATTTGCGGAAATTCGCGCAAAAGGCCGGAATCCCTCTTTTCTCAGTATCTCCAATATGCTATAATAAATTAATCTGTTCTTTGGCGCCGGAGCCTTTCGGTACCGGCCCGATACAGAAAGAAATCGAGGGACAATGGATCATGGAATATTCTGTAAATCACGGCGCCTGGAATGCGGTTTTTGCCGTTCCGAGCAGCCTTGTTGACCAACATATCCGCCTTGCCGGCGCTTTGCAGCTTAAGGTGCTGCTCTGGGTGCTGCGCCATGCGGGGGAACGCTTTACACCGGAGATGATTGCCGAGGCGGTCGGCGCCAGCGCTGCCGACGTCCGCGACGCGATGCAGTACTGGACGATCACGGGTCTGCTCAGCGAAACCGCTGCACAAGACGACGATGCACCAAGCGCCGCTGCGCCTGCACCGCAAAAAAGCACAGCGGATGCGCATACGCCGGCTTCGCTTTCGGAACCGGCAGCCAACCCGCCGGCCAGACAGGCTCCAGCGGGCGATGCTGCCCAAACTGCCGCCGCGTCTGCGCCCAATTTTTCTGCTCCGGCGGCCGCTTCGGCAGCGTCTCCGGCAGCTGCGCCGAACGCCGCTTTTCCGGCGCCGCGCAGAATTCCGAAGCCGGACGGGCTGTTTCTTGCCAAGCGGGTTTCGGAATCGGAAGAGCTTTCCTGCCTCATGCAGGAAGCGCAGGTCATCCTGGGACGCGCGCTTTCTCCGGGGCTTTCTTCCGGGCTGCTCATGCTCTTTGACGATTACGGTCTGCCGGCAGACGTCATTCTGATGCTTTTGCAATACGCCAAAAGCCGCGGCCGCGATAACACAAGCTACATCGAATCGGTCGGTAAAAGCTGGGCAGACGAGGGGATCAACTCGCACGAGCGCGCAGAGCAGAAACTGCGCCGCCTGGATGAAACGGCGCTGGCCTGGCGGCGGTTGCAGACGCTTCTGGGAATTGACCGGCGCAGCCCCAGCCGCCGGGAAGAGCAGTTTGCTTCCGCCTGGATTACCGACTGGAAATTTTCGGATGCGCTCATCCGCGAAGCCTACAACCGCTGCATCGATGCAACCGGCAAGATGAAGCTCAGCTATATGAATAAGATCCTGGAAGGCTGGCATCTCAAGGGAATTTCCACCCTGGAGGCCGCACAGGCAGAGCAGCAGGCCGTTCGGGACCGCAACCGGAAAAAGGCGCAGCCGCGCGCCGTGACCTATGATCTCGATGCACTTGAGCAGATGGATCTGACTTCGCTGCCGAAATAACAAGCGAAACGAACGGGAAGGATCACAACGCCATGGGATACAGTAAGGAATTATATGACCGCGTTTTGAAAATTCTGCGGGAACGCAGGGTCTCGGCAGAATTGCAGGCCAAAGAGCGTGCAGCTGCCTTTTATGCAATGGAGCCGCGTGCAGGGGCGCTTGAGCGGGAAATCGCCTCGACTGCGGCAAAGGCCGCAAAAGCCATCCTGCAGGGGGCCGACGCCGTCGAAAAGATGAAGGCGCAGCGCGACCGCAATCTCGCCCTGCAAAAAGAGCGCGCCGCTCTTTTGCGGAAAGAAGGGCTGCCGGAAACCTACCTGCAGCCGGATTACCACTGCAAGCTCTGTAAAGACACCGGGTTTCTCGACGGAAAAATGTGCGGCTGCCTCAAGCGCCTGCTGCGGGAGGAGGCGTACCGGGAACTCAATGCACTGACGCCGCTGACGCTCTCTTCTTTCGAAAATTTTTCCCTCGATTTTTACCCGGACACGCCCACCGCGGACGGAAAGCCCTCCGCGCGCAAGCAGATGGAACATAATTTGCAGATCTGCAAGGACTACGCCCGCGATTTTTCGGAGGAATCCCCCAGCCTTCTGATGCAAGGCGGCACCGGACTCGGCAAAACGCACCTCTCCCTCGCAATTGCCCGCGCGGTCATCGACAAGGGCTTCGGCGTGGTTTACGGTTCCGCACAGAATCTTGCCATCAATCTCGATAAAGAGCGCTTTGGCAGCGGCGGCAGCGAGACCATGCAGCATCTGCTTTCCTGCGATCTTCTGATTCTCGACGATCTCGGAACCGAGTTCTCGACCAGCTATATCAGCGCCGCCATCTACAATATCATCAACACCCGCCTGCTCTCACAAAAGCCCACCATCATCAACACGAATCTTTCGACCCCGGAGCTGCAGGAACGCTACACCGAACGGTTTGTCTCCCGGATTATCGGCGCGTATCTTTTCCTGGCGTTTATCGGACAGGATATCCGGCAGGAAAAACGCCGGAGGAAAGTCGGCCGCTCCTATAGCTAAGGAAAGCTCTCCGCACCGGCATGCCGCGGCAATGAATGAAAGAAAGCGCCGTGCAAACTTCCGGAGCCAAACCTGAGGCTGACTTTCTGAAAATTGCGCGGAAAAGCGCGTGCAGCACGTTCCTTTTCGGAGCCAATGGGAGAGGCTGTTTTTTAACCCCTCTGCAAGATTTTTGAAGGTATCTAGAACGACAAACAGAGCCGGTACATAGTTTCATCAAAGCTATCGGCGAGAGATTTTCTCCCGCCGATTTGATGTGCTGTGTACCGGCTCTGTATTTCAGAACCCTTGAATGTTTGCCTTTTCCACATTGCAGGCAGATGCTGCTATGGGACGGCGGCGCCGCAATCTCTTTTTCGGCGGCTACCGTTTCTGATAGCCGCCGCATCCGTTAAACCGTTTTGTTATCTGTTGTACTTTCTCTTTCTGCTGACAACCATTGTACCGATGGCTGCGCCGCCGCTGACAAACAACAGCGTGATCCAGAGGATCAGATTGCCGGTGTCGCCGGTTTTCGGGCTGGTCGTTTCGCCTGTGTTCGGCTTGGTATCGCCCGGTGTTGCCGTCGCAGAGTCGGACTTCCAAGTCGCCTCATAGGTGGCGTTGCCTGTCACTGTGGCTGCAACCGCAGGCTTCCATCCGGCAAAGGTATAGCCCTTACGGGTCGGCGTACCGCTGAACGCAGGCGTCGCCTTGCCGGATTCTACGGTATAGGTCTGATCCTTGAAGATTTCTTCATTGTCAACACCGTCTGTATAGGTAACGGTGTACTTCTCGGAAGGCGTCAGCTTCTCCCACTGTGCGGTGTAAGTTACATTTCCGGTCACAGTATCGGCAACTGCGGGAGACCAGCCGATGAATTTATAGCCATCACGGGCAGGCGTACCGCTGAACGCAGGAGTTGCCTTGCCAGATTCTACGGTATAGGTCTGATCCTTGAAGATTTCTTCATTGTCAACACCGTCTGTATAGGTAACGGTGTACTTTTCGGAAGGCGTCGTACCGCCTGTCTCTGGGGTCATCGTCAGGTCGGTAAGAACCCACATGGTGCCGTCGGAACCGTCGCTCTCATCGCCTTCGTAGCGCGTGTAATTTACAAATTCGCCGTTGATCTTCAGCTTGGTGTCGGGGCCGAATACATAGCGGTCGCCATAAATAGTCGTCACATATACACCGTAATGATAGGTCTTTCCTGCTTCAAAAGCGGTGATTTTGTTATTATAAAAATTCCCGAAGTCCGTAGACATCGCGCCGGTCTTGCTGTCCAGCTCCCACCACTCGCACCGGTATGCGTAGTTTGCGCCCTCGGGCACCTTGCCGGTGAACACGGGCTTATCGCCATCCTTGAAGCTGACGGTGACACCGTCGATCTCTACCACATCAATGACGGTCAAGGTAGGCATCGTGATCGTTTTAATAGCGGGGATATACATAGAACCGCCGACGAAAGGTGCTGATACTTTTTGTCCGTTCACGGTAATGACGGTTTCACTGCTAAAGGAATATCCGTCTTTCGGCTCCAGCATAAGAGAATATACATAGCTCTTGCCGCTTTCAAACTGCGTGATGGCCGGCAGCGAACCGTGTGCGCCGTTATCAGAATACCAAGCGGCAACGGGTTGGTTGTTTTCAAACTGCTGCCAGCATTCATAAGCAATTTCGTATTTATCGGCATCGAAGTTTGGCACCTCGGCTGTTGCCTGCGGGGTATCGCCCGGCTGATAGTTGAAGTTCACATTCTGAACAGCGGCAGATGGGATTACTGAATCGTCAGGATATTCAGAGATCTGCTTAAAATGGGCCGTGAACGTCACGTCACTTTTCACGGTAACTTTGTTCTGTAGTTGATCAGAGGAAAGAGCGGTGCCAGCAGGAATGGCAGTATCACTGCCGACCTGGTAGACGGTAGCATCGGCTGTCCAGTAGGCGAACTCATAGCCTGAATTTGGAAGCAAAACATCGATGATGCTGCTGGCAAAGCTGAGCGTCTCTGTCTCGGATACATTCAGCTTGTAGTAGTAGGGCTTGTTAACATCATCGTCAATGCCATAATACACAAACGGAATCTGGTCGTTTTTAGTCATGGTTCCATAATCTCCAGGATAAAATTTAACAGCATACGTTCCAGATTCCGCAAACGCCGTCATCGGCATCAGCGTCAGCACCATGCACAGCGTCAGCAGTGCTGTCAGCAGTTTGGTTTTTATGGGGCTGGGTTTCATTGGGCTTGCTCCTTTCTGCGGCCTATGCCCGCAATCAACGCTCTTTTTTAAATGCTTTAAATGCAGTTTATCTCGCTGATAAACGCCCTAGCATATTTAGGCATGTCAATTATACCATATAAAGAGGTATGATTCAGCTTGTTTCCCAAAGTGTCAATTGACTCTTTTGGTAATTCTCCTTGTTCCTCACATTTTTTACGGAGAAACACGATATACCCGCCATAGATACTCTCTAAATTGACAATTTCGGAAGCCCTGTTTCGGATGCAGCTTATTTTACCCGCCCACAACATCGGTTCACTGTTTTTTCATCTTTTCGGTAATCCCTTCAGCTTCTGCCATCTGTTTTTCCAGCCGAAAAAACAAGTCCTTCGCCTGCTGGCCGATGCCGGCAAGATAACCGTTCCGCTTACCGCTGGTTATCAGATTGGTGCAGCACGCCCTGCGGCGGCTTTTCAGAAACCGGCAAAGCCGGTCAAACCGCGTGCTGCCGGCCGAGCACCATTCTGGAGAAGGCAAGCGCGTCCTTGGCGTCCCGATCGAGCACCTCGGCATCGGCGCCCTCGGAAAGATCGCGCCAGACCTTAATCGCGCTGCCGATCGTGCCGCCCTGCTGCACAAACGGCTCCATCACAACATCGCCGTCAAACCCGATTGCATGCAGCGCATTGCCGATTTCAAACCACGGCATTCTGCCCTTGCCCGGCACCCGGCGGTTTGCTTCTCCGGTGTGCAGACGGCCAAGGCGGCTTCCCGCTGTCACGATGGCGGAATAGAACGAATCCTCCTCGATGTTCATATGGAAGGTATCCAGCAGCAGCTTGACGTTCGGAAGGCCGACCTCCTCACAGAAGCGGACGCCTTCGGCTGCCGTATTGGTCAGGTAGCCCTCAAACCGGTTGAGGCATTCAATGCAGAAATCGACGCCGCAATCCGCCGCGACCTTTGCGACTTCCCGGACATTCTCAACGCCGATTGCCCAGTCACGGGCCTTGTCGACCGGTTTACTGTAATCGACCGGCCAATAGGAATTGAGCCCGCCTCCAATGGAGTCGATGCCCATTTTCTGCAGACGCTGCATCAAATCGATAAAATAGGCCTTGGCCGCTTTGGCAACCGCAGGATCCGACGAAGACAGATTCCGCTGCGGTGTCGGCCCATAGCCCGCCGTCAGACGAACGCCGTAATGCGCCGCCGTATCGCGCAGACGCGCCATGTAAGCGTCCGTGTAGTGCTCCATCGGTGCACAGCTGAGCTCCATGACATCAAATCCGAGATCCGCCGCTTTTCGAATATAGTGTTCATAGTCGGCGTTCCATTCTTTTTCCCAATAAGCAAAATAAATTCCAAATTTCACGCTGTATTCGCCTCCTTTTGTCCTGATTGTAGCATAACAGGCACATGCTTTGCAAGATCGTTTCTATACTTCTTCCAAACGGTGGACGCCCGGCGCACTGCCGAGCAGCTGCATCATTTCCATATGGCTGCGCGGAACCTCGCTCTTTGCCGTACAGAGCACGCAAAGCCCGCTGTCCTCGGTGAAGCCGTCTTTCATGATCTGAATTTCCGTCAGCGAAAATCCATGTTCGCGCGCGTAGTCGAAGAAGGTGGAAAACGCCACGCCTGCCTGAAATTCGGCATAGAGGTCGATCCACTTCGAGCGGCTGTGAATTTTGTTATCCAGGCGCTGTAAAACGGCCATGACAAGATAAATCGCCGCACCGCCGGCCAAGGCGCCCTCATAAAAGCCGATTCCAACCGCCAGGCCGCAGCATCCGGCTGTCCAAAGCCCGGCGGCAGTTGTGATGCCCTTGACCTGATTTTTGCCGGTCACGAGAATACTTCCCGCGCCGAGAAAGCCGATCCCGCTGACGACCTGCGCGCCCATCCGAACCGGATCCGATCCGCCTTCGGTCTGAAAAACGTATTGGTTCGTCATCATCACGATGGCGGCGCCAAGGCTGACGAGCATATAGGTCCGAAACCCGGCCGGACGGTTTTTGCGGCCGCGTTCGATGCCGAGCAGTCCCCCGATCAGGAGCGCCAGCAGAATTCTGACCGGAACGGAAATCCAGTTGAGCTCCCGCAGTACTTCGAGTTTTTGCATAAAGATCCCTCCTGCACGCCCGGAAGCAATCCGGGACGGCATGTTTCATTATATTATATAGAAATTTACGCAAAAGTTCAACTGGTTTTCCGCGTTTCTCCCTGCAGATGCCTACGCCAGATGGTGCAGCGCCGGGCCATCGAGCAGCCTGCCGTCGATGTCGAAGCGCGACCCGTGACACGGGCAGTCCCAGCTGTGCTCGTCCGGATTCCATTCAAGCTGGCATCCCAGATGCGCACAGCGCGTCGGCACGACGTGCACCGTGCCGGTTTCGTCCTTGTAGACGCCGATTTTCTGGCCGCGGAACTCAACAAGCTGACCCTGTCCGCGGGGAACCGCCTCGGCGGCCTCTGCAGGCAGGGTGAACCACTCTGCGGTCAGGCCTTTTACAGACTGCAAACTTTCGTCCATCAGCGCTTTCGCAGAAGCGGAAAAATGGAACCGCTGCGGCGAAAAGAGTGGATACCGCGCTTTTCCATGCAAAATTTCCTCCGAAAGGCTCTGCGCGGCGGCCATTGAGCCGGTCATCCCCCATTTTCGGAACCCGGCCGCAACGTACAGATCCGGCGTGCTGGCGGAGTATCGCCCGACATAGGGCAAGCCGTCCAGCGTTGCGCAGTCCTGCGCCGACCAGGCCGCTACCTCCCGGCTCTCCGGAAACAGCGTCTTTGCAACCGCGCGCAGGTCGTCATATTTTCCGCCGTGGGTTTCGCCGGTGCGGTGTCCGCCGCCGCCCAAAAGCAGTGTTTCCCCCGCGCTGCGAAACGAGTAGCCGTCCTCCTCGATGCCGTAATACGTCCCGAGCAGCTTCGGCGCGCCGCGAAGCGCCAGCACATAGGAGCGCTCCTGGTGCATCCGCATGAAATAGTACCCGGGGCGGTTTAAAAACGGAAAATGCGTCGCTATGACAATTTTTTCTGCTTCGACAACGCCGTGATCGGTAATTACCGCATGATCGCGCACGTCCATGGCGCGTGTGTGTTCGTAAAGATGCAGCTCTTTTGCAAGGCCGCCCAAAAATTTGAGCGGGTGCAGCACGGCGCTTTCCGGAAAACAGAGCGCGCCCTTTACGGCAAACGGCAGTTCTGTCCGATCGGTCAGCTTTGCGGAAATTCCGCAGAGCGCCGCCGCATGCGCTTCTTCTTCCAGCGGCGCCGCGGTACGCCTGGCGTAGAGAAAGGCCGGCGCCTTTTGCAAATCACAGGCAATTTCTTCCGCTTTCGCTACCGACCAATAGGCGGCGACTGCCCCAGCCATGGCGCTTGCGTATTCCTGTGCGGCAGGCTCGCCGAGTTTTCGGATCAGTTCCGCATACGTCAGACCGTGCTGTGCGGTCATTTTGGCGGTCGTCTTTCCGGTCGCGCCGCATCCGATGCGCGCGCCTTCCAGCAAAACGACCTTTGCCCCGCCTTTTTTTAAAAAATAGGCGGTCAAAACGCCGGCCATCCCGCCGCCGATCACGGCAACTTCTGTTTTGAGATCCTGATTGAGCCGATCGTGTTCCGGCAAGGCGCCGGTTTCATACCAAATGGATTCCATCTGCTCGCTTCCCTTTCCCTTTGCGTTTTGATTTTATTAGGATGGATCCGATCCGGAAAAATATGCAGAAGCGGGAATGGATTCGATGTATAGAGCAGAAGGCCTTTTGGCCCAAACACAGCATTACCAAGGCAGTCTGTCTGTTTGAAGCGTCAAAAATTCGGTCGGCGTGCAAGCGGACGCTGCAAAACCGGCTCTGCAAAATACACGAAACCGCGCAGGCCACCGGGCGCAGCCGCCTTTTTCGATGCAAACATGAGCATTCGGCGGGTCTTTTTCCAACACGCGCACATGCAAACACGCGCCGCCCAAAATTAGCCCCTTAGCCGGCTTTCCAAAACCGGAAGCGCATCCGCGCCGGCATCGACCCACCGGAGACACAGACTCCGTCAGCCCATCCAGTCTTGTTGTCCGCCGGATTGCAGATCGGCCTTCACAATCGCGCTGCACCGCGTCCGCCGAATGCATGCGGTTGATTCTCCGAGACAAACGGCGGCTTTCAAGCCAAATTGCAGGTCTGCGCGAACCGTGCCCTCCGAATTTATACGGTGAAGGGCATGCGGCAGCCTGCAGGCGCACACGTGCCGCAGAAATTTGAGCAGCAAAAAGCGCACCCAGCCGCAAGAGCAGGATGCGCTTCGATTTTTAAAAACACAGCAGACAGATTTCCTTACGCAAATTTGACGATGGATTTTACGCTCTCCGGCAGCTTATCGGACTCGAGCGACACTGAAAGCGTCACGTTCGTGCCGGTGTGCGTCGACATCGTGGACAGCTTCTCGACAAACGCCGCAAGCGTCTCAATGTCATCGCCGATGATTTTCAGCGTCGTGTCTACGAAAATGTCCGTGACGTCATAGTTGCCGGCGCAGATTCCGCTGAGGAAACCAAAGAGCATATCGACGCCCTGGATGCCGTATTCTTTGACATCGATCAGACGCGCTCTGTGGTTGATATCATAACGGAGCTCCATTCCCCGCGCAACAACTGCGACATATCCTTTCGAGCTCTCGATCGCTTCGTTGGCCTGTGCAATTAACCGCTTTGTTTTTCCTGTCCCTTTTGTGCCGATCAGTAAATTTACCATAGATAAACACCTTCCGCCTTTTTATTTCTCCGCGCAAAGCCGCGCGGGGATTCTTGATCTTTGTTTTGGATTTGTCCGTGCCGAATGACCGGCAGATTACTTTTGCAGGCGCGCTTCCAGCGCATTCTTTGCATCCTCATAGCCGGGTTTGCCGAGCAGCGCGAACATGTTCTTTTTGTAGCTCTCCACGCCGGGCTGATTGAACGGGTTGACGCCCATCAGATATCCCGAAATCGCGCAGGCCTTTTCAAAGAAATAGATCATCCGGCCGAGGGAATCCTCCGAAAAATCCGGTGCATGCAGCACGAGGTTCGGAACGCCGCCGTCGTTGTGCGCCAGGACCGTGCCCTCATAGGCTTTTTCGTTGACATAGGACATGGTTTTGCCGGTAAGGAAGTTCAGGCCGTCCACGTTCTCCGGATCGTTTTCAATCACGACTTCGCGCTGCGGGCGGTCGATCAGGACAACCGTCTCAAAGAGGTTGCGGGTGCCGTCCTGAATAAACTGACCCATCGAGTGCAGGTCCGTCGAGAAGATAACGGACGCCGGATAGACGCCCTTGCCGTCCTTGCCTTCGCTCTCGCCGAAGAGCTGCTTCCACCACTCGCACATCAGCGCAAAGCGCGGCTCATAGCTGACGAGAATTTCTGTTGTTTTGCCCTTGCGATACAGGATGTTCCGCGCCGCCGCGTACTGATAGCAGGGGTTTTGGGTCAGATCGTCGCTCGTATATTCCGCGCGGGCATTGGTCGCACCCTGCATGAGAGCCGAAATATCTGCGCCGGAAACGGCAATCGGAAGCAGTCCAACCGCCGAAAGCACCGAATACCGGCCGCCGACGTCGTCCGGAACGACAAAGGTCTCATAGCCCTCGCGGTCTGCAAGCTGCTTGAGCGTTCCGCGCGCCTTGTCGGTTGTGCAGTAGATCCGGCCGCGGGCTTCTTCTTTGCCGTATTTTTCTTCGAGGAGCTTGCGGAATACCCGGAACGCAATCGCGGGTTCCGTCGTGGTGCCGGATTTGGAGATCATGTTGATCGAGACGTTTTTGCCCTTGCAGATTTCAATCAATTCTGCAAGCGCGTCGCCGCTGATGCTGTTGCCGGCGAAATAGATCTCCGGCGTGCCCTTGCGCAGGGCGTTGTAGTTGTTTGAGTGCAGATACTCAATCGCAGCGCGTGCGCCAAGATACGATCCGCCGATTCCGATGACGATAAAGACGTCGGAATCCGACTGGATTTTTTTGGCCGCAGCCTGGATCCGCGCAAATTCTTCCTTGTCATACGCGACCGGAAGATCCAGCCAGCCGAGGAAATCGTGGCCTTCGCCGGTTCCTTCGTGCAGCACCTGATGCGCCGCTCTGACCTGGTGCGCAATTGCGCTGTACTCGTTTTCGCGGATAAATCCATCTGCATAGCGTGTTTGAAAATTCAGAGACATTGTGTTTCCGGTATTCCGGGTTTTGCAGTCCTTGTTTTTTGGAAAGCCTTGCGGCTTTCTTTCTAAAAACGGCCCCAAAACGAAAACCGGCACCCTCCCTTTTTCTTTTAGATTTGTCCGTTTCGGCGGAAAAATTCCGGACGGACACAGAATAGAACACAAAATATGGGGGATTTTTTCCAGCTCCATAAGTTGTCTTGTATTTATTTTACAATAGGTGCGGTTGTTTTGCAAGGCAGGCTTTCAGAAATTTACAAATTTCTTTAAAATCGAAGCAGTTCCTCCAAAAGTACTGTCAATGCCGACGGAAGGGTGATCTTTTCCACCGCCGCTTTTGTCAAAACCTTCCGAATCTGCAAGACTTCTCCGTCCAGGGTATAGGTCAGAACACCGGCCTCCTGCCCCATCTCGACCGGCGCTTCCAGCAATTCGCTGATCGACACCTCGCAGGTCACTTCGCTTTCGCTTCCCTTTTTCACCAGCATCGGCAAAGCCGCTTCCGCTTCGATTTCAACCTCTGTCTGCATGCCGTTTTTTACCGGAACCGGCACCAGCTCCGGCGTTTCCGGCTCTGTGACCGTCCAGCCCGCAAACCCGTAATCCAAAAGCGCCGCCGCGTCGGCAAAGCGGTCCTTGGTGCTCGGGCAGCCGAGAACCACCGCGATCAGCTTCAGGCCGCCGCGCTCGGCCGTCGCGCTGATGCAGCTGCCCGCCGCGCTGGTCGTACCGGTTTTCAGACCCGTGATGCCCGGATATGTTTTGATCAGCTTATTCGTATTGACCAGCTGCGTCTGTCCACCGCGAACCTCGTCGATCCAAATCGTCGTATAGTCGAAAATTTTCTCGTGCCGGATCAGCTCCCGCGACATGACGGCAACGTCGTGCGCGCTCGTCAGGTGGCCCTCCTCGTCCAGGCCGTTGCAGTTTTTGAACACCGTATCCGCCATACCGAGTTCCTTCGCGCGCGCGTTCATCATGCCGACAAATTCATCCTCTGTGCCCGCCACGTGCTCCGCCAGCACCACGGCGGCATCATTCGCGCTCATCACAACGGTCGCCTTGATCAGGTCGTCGACGCTCATCACTTCGCCTTCCTTGAGCCAGATATCCGACCCGCCCATCGAGGCTGCGTGCGCGCTGGCCGCGACCTCATCGGTCAGCGCAATTTTCCCGCTGTCGATGGCCTCCATGGTCAGCAGCAGCGTCATGACCTTCGTGATGGAGGCACAGGGCCGCACTTCGTGCGAAGCCTTCTCATACAGGATGCTCCCCGTCTCAGCCTCCATCAAAATGGCAGACGGCGCGCTGAGCTCCTCATCTGCAATCGCCTTTACGCCGGGCGCCGGCCACAAAAAGCACAACACTGCCGCCAAAAGAACCGCTATTATCCGTTTACGCATACCGCACCTCCAAGATTCTATCCTGTTTTCATGTCTATGCGGACAAAAAGCATGACATGCACACTTGCATCGCCGTACCGCAGGCCATATAATAGGAATCATGAGGCGGCAAAAACGCCCGGATCTCTTGTTACATGATAAAAGGAAGTGAATCCCATGTCCGTAGCATCCGTAAAAGCCTATCTGCGCGCATTCGGAAAAGAGGACGACGTGCAGGAATTTCCGGTTTCCAGCGCAACCGTAGAGCTTGCAGCACAGGCTTTGCAGGTCATTCCTGCGCGAATCGCCAAAACGCTTTCCTTTGCCCATAAGGACGGGCACGGCATCTTACTGGTTGCGGCAGGAGACGCTAAAATTGACAACGCAAAATTCAAGCAGCAGTTTTCCTGCAAGGCAAAAATGCTCACCCCGGAGGAGGTCATCGCCTGTACCGGGCACGCTGTCGGCGGCGTGTGCCCCTTTGCGATTCCGGACCCGCACACAGAAACCTACCTTGACCGTTCGCTTCTCCGGTTTTCTTCGGTATTCCCCGCGGCAGGAAGCGCAAACTCCGCTGTGGAGATGACCTGCGACGAGCTGTACGCTGCTGCAAACGCGCGCGGCTGGGTCGACGTCTGCAAGGGCTGGCAGACAGAAGCCTGACCAAATTTCGCGCAGTTTCACCGGTTTCTTTGGTTCCTTTTTAGAATTCGCCCGGAATCCGCAAAAAGTTTCCGCCCGGCATTGACAAGCGTGCTTTGTTATGCTATTATAGTCACAGTTTAGCACGCTAATACATTAAATTATCAACTGGAGGAACCAACCATGAAGAAACTTTTTGCATTGCTTCTCGCAGTTTTGATGCTCAGCGCCGTTCTGACCGGCTGCGGCGGCACAGAAAAATCCGGCGGCTGGGATTATATCGAAAAGAAGGGCGTTCTGGTGATCGGCCTGGACGATACCTTCGCACCGATGGGCTTCCGCGACGAAAACAACAACCTTGTCGGCTTTGACATCGACCTCGCAACCGCGGTCGGCGAACAGCTCGGCGTGGAAGTGGAATTCAAATCGATCGACTGGGACGCCAAAGAGATGGAGCTCTCCTCGAAAAAAATCGACTGCATCTGGAACGGCATGTCCGCCACAGAAGAACGCCAGAAGACCATGGCGCTGACGAAAAAGTATCTCAACAACAAGATCGTCATCATGACGATGGATCCGAACGTCAAGGTCGATTCCGTCGAAGATCTGCAGAATCTCAAAATTGCGACGCAGGCCGACAGCGCAGCGCTCGAAGCCATGCAGGCAAACGAAGCCTTTGACAGCTTCTCTGCCAACATCTCGGAATATCCGACCTATGACGAATGCATCCTCGATATGCAGAGCGGCCGGATGGACTGCATGGTCGTCGACCAGGTTCTCGGCGAGTACAAAAACTCCAAGATGGACGGAAAAATGACCGTCTGCAATTTCGATTTCGGCAACGACTTTTACGCGATCGGCTGCCGTAAGGACGACACCGGCGTTGCCGATAAAATCAGCGATGCCATCGGCGCACTGATCGAAAACGGCAAGGCTGCGGAGATCAGCGACAAATGGTTCGGCAAGGATATCGTCATCCTCGAAGATTACGAATAAGCAGGTCCTGGCAAAGAACAGAACAGCAAAAGGGAGCGCAGCGGGTTTGCGCTCCCTTTCGGACACTCTTAACGCTTTAGAAAACAGGTGAATGTATGCAGGAATTTTTCACACAGGCGGCGGATACCCTCTCCTACGTCGGGCTTTTGATGCCTTCTCTCTTGCAGGGTGCGCTCGTAACCGTCAGACTGTTCGTATGGACGCTGCTGCTCTCCATTCCGCTCGGTCTGCCCTTTGCGCTCGGCAGCAACAGCCGGTTTTTCCCGGTACGCTGGCTTTGCAAGGGCTATATCTGGATTTTCCGCGGCACGCCGCTGATGCTTCAGCTCTTTTTCTTCTATTTCTTCCTCCCGATTACCCTCAATATTACGCTCGACGAATTCACCACAGCGGTTGTGACCTTTGTTTTGAATTACGCCGCCTATTTTGCGGAAATCTACCGCGCCGGCATTGAAAGCATCGACAAAGGCCAGTACGAGGCGGCAAAGTCGCTCGGTATCGGCCCGCAGCGCACCATGTTCGGCATCATCATCCCGCAGACGATCAAACGGGTTCTGCCGCCGGTGTCCAACGAGGCCATCACGCTGATTAAAGATACCGCGCTGGTTTCAGTTATCAGCGTTGCCGAACTGATGAAAGCGGCAAAGGGCGCTGTGAACCGCGACGTCAACGTGACCGCCTATGCCATCGCGGCCATCATCTACCTTGTTTTTACATTCCTTCTGACCATGCTCTCGCGCTATCTGGAAAAACGCTTTTCGCGCCACGAGCAGAAAGGAGTCTAAGCGATGGAACCTGTATTGCAGATGAAACACATTCTCAAACAGTTCGGCTCCCTGCGCGCGGTCGACGATGTCAGCCTTTCGGTCTCAAAAGGCGAAACGGTTGCCATCATCGGGCCGTCCGGCTCCGGCAAGAGCACGCTCCTGCGCTGTGTCAACCATCTTGAAAAGATCACCAGCGGGGAAATCATTGTCAACGGCGAAGTCATGGCGCATACCGGCGCTTCCGGTGCGGCGCAGTACCCCTCCGACAAGGAGATCCGCCGAATCTGCCAAAACACCGGCATGGTGTTTCAGCATTTTAACCTTTTTCCGCACATGACCTGTCTGCGCAACATCTCCTATGCGCCCGTCAAGGTCAAAGGCATTCCGAAGGCGCAGGCCGAAGCGCGCGCCAGAGAGCTTCTGCAGATGGTCGGGCTCTCCGAAAAGGCGGATGCCTATCCCGCGCAGCTTTCCGGCGGACAAAAACAGCGGATCGCCATCGCGCGCGGACTTGCGATGGATCCTGCCATCATGCTGTTCGACGAACCGACCAGCGCGCTCGATCCGGAAATCACGAGCGAGGTGCTCAATGTCATGCGTTCCCTCGCACAGGCGGAAACCACCATGCTCGTCGTCACGCACGAGATGGGCTTTGCGCGCGAGGTTGCCGACCGCGTCCTCTTTATGAATGAAGGCAAGCTTCTGGAAGAGGGCACGCCCGACGAAATTTTCGGTCATCCGAAGAGCGACCGGCTGCAGGCATTTTTGAATATGACACTAAAAATCTGAGAAAACTTGGAACGCACCGGTTCCTGCACACATTTTATCCTGAAAAACGCGCCGCCGGACAGCATACCCGCATGAAAAAAACGGGCGTGCTGCCCGTTTGGCGCTTTTGCGTCTCTATTGTGCGCCGGCTCTGCCGCACAAAAGGCAGCCGCACGGCGCGCTTCGCTCACGGCTCGCTTTTATAGGGGGCGTTCTGCGCAGCCTCCGCACAAACACACCTTCGCCGTTTGCTGTGCGTCATTTTGGTCTGGTTTTTTATTTTGATAGAACAATTTATAGAAAGGATCCTGCCTGATGAGTATGATTTTTTCGCTTCTGCATGAAATTGAGATTCCAAAATTCTACCGAATTCAAAATCATCTGTGCGCGACGCACCTTACAGATGTTCCTGCCGCGGTACGCAGCGCGCTGACGCGTCCGGGGACGCTCGACCGGATCTTTCCGGGCGCGACCGTCTGCTTTACCGGATCCAGCCGGGAAATTGCAAACGCCGTCCCGATCCTGCGCACGCTGGCGGAGGAATTCCGGCGTGTCGGCGCAAACCCGGTTCTCGTGCCGGCCATGGGAAGCCACGGCGGCGCGCTCGCCGAAAATCAGCGCGCCATTCTCACGCACTACGGCATCACCGAAGCGAGCATCGGCTGCCCCATTCACTCCTCTATGGACACGGTCGAAGTCGGCAAAACGCCGGAGGGGCTTTCTGTCCACATGGACGCCTTTGCGGTTTCCTGCGACTTGATTGTGCCGGTCGGGCGCATCAAAGCGCACACGCAGTTCCACGGCTCTGTGGAGAGCGGCATCATGAAGATGATCACCATCGGACTCGGCAAACAGCACGGCGCCGATCTGTGCCACGCGTTCGGCATGCGCGCACTTGCCCGCTATGTGCCGGAGTTTGCGCGGGTTTCGCTAAAGAACTGCAATATTCCGTTCGGTATCGGCATTCTCGAAAACGGCGTGCACGATACCTATCAGATTGCGGCCATTCCGAGCGAACACATTGAAGAAGAAGAGCCGGAGCTGCTGAAACTCGCCAAAAGCCTGATGCCCTCTTTCCCCTATGATGAGATCGACATCGTGATGGTCGACCAGATGGGCAAGGAAATCAGCGGCGACGGCATGGACACCAATGTGATCGGCCGCGACTTCTTTGAACGTGGAAGGCGTCCCGGCATCCAGCGAATCGCGGTGCGCGATCTCTCCAAAAAGACCGGCTCCAATTTTTACGGCATCGCGCTGGCCGACATGGTCACGCGCCGGCTGTTCGATAAAATCAGCTTTGAGGAAACCTATCCGAATTTTATCACGAATGTCACACCGGAAGGCGTCACCATTCCGGCGGTACTCGCTTCCGACAAGCTCTGTCTGCAGGCCTGCATCAAGACCTGCACCCGCAAAGGTCCGGATTTCCCGCGGGTTGCGTGGATCCGGGACACGCTCCATCTCGGCGAATTCTATGTTTCGGAATCGCTTCGCCGGGCGCCGATCACCGAGGGGTATACCTGTACCTTCGAGGACACGCCGCTGCACGCGGAGTTCGATCCCGACGGGAATTTCCTCGGGTTTCAGCACGAATCTGCCTGAAAGGCTAGGAATACACTATGGACAAGCAACAACCCAAACGCCCAGTCACGCTCAAGGACATTGCCGCCGCAACCGGGTTTTCCATCAATACGGTTTCGCACGCGCTCAAGGACCGCGAGGACATCTCCCTTGCAACGCGCGAAACCATCAAGGAAACGGCCAAAAAAATGGGATACGTCGGAAACGCCTCCGCGCGGTTTCTGCGTTCCGGCGTCAGCAAGCTGATTGCCATCATTCTCGGCGACCTCTCCAACCCGCATTTTTCCATCATGGTCAAGGAAATTGAGACCTATTTTCGGCGGGAAGGGTATGTCTCGTTTGTGATGAACACCGACGAAAAGTCCGATGTCGAACGGCAGGCCATCCTGACGGCGGCGGAACGGAATGTGGACGGCATTTTAATTTGCCCGACGCAAAACAGCCGGGAAAATCTCGCCTGCCTTCGGAGCACCGGAATTCCCTTTGTTCTGATCGGGCGCCGGTTTTTGCAGGAAGACTGCAGCTATGTCGTCTGCGACGACGAGCACGGCGGCTATATCGCCGCGCGCCATCTGCTTCGGCTCGGCCACCGGCGGATCCTCTTTTTAAACGGCCCGGCTTCGATCTCCAGCGCCCGGGAACGCCGCGACGGCTATCTGCGCGCGCATCGGGAGGCTTCTGTTCCTGCGGATCCCGATCTGCTTGCCACAACGCCCGTGACGCTCGGCAACATCAGCGTTGACGGCATCGGGGAAGCCGTCCTGCAAAAAAAGGCCACCGCCATTCTTGCCTTCAGCGATCTGATTGCATTCGAGGCCATCACCGCGCTGGAGAGGCAGGGCATCCGGGTGCCGGAGGAGATTTCGGTGGTCGGATTTGACAATATTCAGTCGAAATATCCCTTTCCCGTGCTGCTGACCTCGGTCACGTCCTCCAAAACGACCATGGCGCGCAGAGCATCCGCGCAGCTGCTCCGGCTTCTGCGCGACCGCACGCTGCCGCCGGAACAGCTGATGCTCACGACGCAGCTTGTCGTCCGCGAAACCTGCGCGCCGCCGAAACCGCAGCCGAAATAGACGGAACAGACGGGCAGGCGCACCCATCCGGCACGCGCTGCTGCTCCGGCTTCTGCGCGACCGCACGCTGCCGCCGGAACAGCTGATGCTCACGACGCAGCTTGTCGTCCGTGAAACCTGCGCGCCGCCGAAACCGCAGCCGAAATAGACGGAACAGACGGGCAGGCGCACCCATCCGGCACGCGCTGCTGCTCCGGCTTCTGCGCGACCGCACGCTGCCGCCGGAACGCCCAAAATAGCGTCCAAGCCGCCGCTCGAAACGGAAGGATGCAGTGCGCGGTCTTTATGAGGCACACCGCTTTCGAAAGGCTCCGCCGCAGGGGCTATCCCACCGTTTTGCGGGTACATTTCATCGCATGCAGCCTTTGCAAACCGCCGCCGTAAAGCAAAAAACAGGCTCGGACGCGCGCCGGGCCGCAAAAGGAGGAGCAATTTCATGGAACCCTTCTGCATCGAACCGGCAGTCCCCGAAGAGCTGCCAAAAATTCTGGAAATTTACGCCGCTGCGCGCCGTTTTATGGCGCAGACCGGAAACCCGACCCAGTGGCAAAACGGATATCCGCCGCAAAAGCTGCTCGCAGCCGATATCGCGGCAGGGCAGCTCTATGTATTAAAAAGAGACGGCATCCCCCGCGCCGCGTTTTGGTTCTCAATCGGCGCGGATCCCACTTATCAAACAATCGAGCAGGGCAGCTGGCGTTCCGACACGCCGTACGGCGCGGTGCACCGGATCGCAAGCGACGGCACCGAACACGGCGTACTCCCGAAAATTCTCGCGTTTTGCCAAAAGAAAATCGGCCATCTGCGAATCGACACCCACGCGGACAACCGCGTAATGCAGCATCTGCTCTGCAAAAACGGGTTTCAGCGCTGCGGCATCATTCATCTGGAAGATGGTGCCCCGCGAATTGCATACGAACGGCTTCCCTCGGACGCCGTACAGCCCGGCTGATCCCGGGCTGTTTCTTTTTTCTGACAAAGCACACCGCGGGCGGCTTCTCCGGATGGTTTCACCGGAGGGCGGTACCGGGGCGGATTTTTTTTGGGTTGGGCTTGCCGACTTGCCTGTCCCGAAGCCGTTTGTTTTGCGTTTTGGCTATCCCGGAGACGCATCTGTCTCGGGTTTGTCTTCCCTGGCGCCCTGGTTTCGGCTTATCTACCTGTGTTTTGTCCGTCTTCGGCACGTCTGTTTTGCGCTTTGTGTCTCAGGCTTTGTCCGCCGCCGACCCGGCTGTTTGGGCCTTCCCTGTCGGCTGCCTTCGGCGAAGCTTGTTTCAGGCTTTCCGATCTCGAACCTTGGCTGTTACAGCTTGTGCCTGTTCCAGATTTTCCTCTTGACAGCAAATCGGAGATTTTGTAAAATAAATCCATACATTAACGTTAATGCTGTACAGTTCAACGGAACCGCACAGCTTCTCAAAGTTTGAAAAAAGGATGATGAACCGATGACCGAACGAATTGCCCGGATGCTCCACGCAGTCCGCAGCGGCGCGCACCACGTCTATCGCCGCGAAGTTTCCTTCCAGAGCGCCGAAACCTTTGCCGGCGTCTCCCCGACCCGGCGCGTTACCGAGCGTTTAAAGGAAGTTCTCGCCGCAGAAACGCCGGTTTTGCTGCCCGACGAGGCCATTGTCCTGACCCGCACGGTCAAAAATCTGCCGCCGATTTTCACGGAATCCGAATGGGCGGAGATTTCCGGAAGCCATTTTATCCACGAACAGGGCCGTGTCTGCAACCTTTCGCCCGACTATGCGCGCGTGATCCGCAACGGGCTGGATTTTGAACGTCAGCAGGCGGTTTCCATGCTGGAAGGCGCCGATGCCGCGCAGACGGAGTTCCTAACCTGTGTCATCGAATCGATCGACGCGATTCTTGCTTTCTCCGAACGCTACCGCAAGGCCGCAGCCGACGCCGGAAACGAAATCGCCGCCGACTGCTTGTCGCGCATTCCGCATCAGGGCGCGAAAACGTTCCGGGAAGCACTGCAGTTCTTCCGGATCCTGCACTTTTCGCTGTGGTGTGAAGGCGAATACCACAACACGGTCGGCCGCTTTGATCTTGATCTGCTCCCCTATTTTGAGGCGGACCGCAAAGCCGGTCTTCTCGACCGCGACTCCGCGCTGGAGCTTCTCGAAGAATTTTTCCTCACCTTTAACCGGGACAGCGACCTGTATCCGGGCATCCAGCAGGGCGACAACGGCCAGAGCATGATGCTCGGCGGCGTGGACGCAGACGGCAAGGCGGTCTATTCTCTGCTTTCGGAGCTGTGCCTTGAAGCCTCCCGGGAGCTGAAGGTCATCGACCCGAAAATCAACCTGCGCGTCAACCGCAATACCCCGATTGCAGTCTACGAAACTGCAACCCAGCTGACCAAAGCCGGACTCGGATTTCCGCAGTACGCAAACGACGACGTGGTCATCGAGGGCCTTGTGCGCAAGGGCTATGATCTCGAAGACGCCCGCAACTACGCGGTCGCGGCTTGCTGGGAATTTATCATTCCGAAAGTCGGCATGGATATTCCGAACATCGCCGCCGTCAACTTCCCGAAACTCGTCGGCGACGCGGTGCGCGAAGATCTTTCCGGCGCAGCAGATTACGACGCCTTCTACCGCGCGTTCCGGGAACGTCTGTTCCGCGAATGCGAAGCGATCAGCGCCTCGATCCATGATCTCTATATGATTCCCGCGCCGCTGATGTCCCTCTGCATGGACGGCTGCATCGAACGCCGCCGGGATATCTCTCTCGGCGCCAAATACAACAACTTCGGCTTCCACGGTGTCGGCATCTCGACCGCGGTCGATTCCCTGGCCGTTGTCAAAAAGTGCATTTTCGAGGAGCATTCGCTCACCAAAGCGCAGGCCGTCGCCATTGTCAGCGGTGCGGAAACCGACGACGTGCTATTGACCCATCTGCGCTATGAAGAGCCGAAATTCGGCGACGGAAACGCGCTGACCGATGATATCGCCGTCCGGGTCTTTTCCGATTTCGGCGACGCGGTCGAACCGCTGCGCAACGAACGCGGCGGCTGTATCCGCGCGGGCACCGGCTCTGCAATGTTCTATCTCTGGTGCGCCGCAGACGTTGGAAATGCGCTCAGCGGCCACCGGAAAGGCGAGGCGTTCTCCGCCAACTACGCGCCGGAGCTCTTTGTCAAAAACCGCGGCCCGCTCTCGGTGATCCTGTCGCTGACAAAGCCGGATCTTAAAAAGGTGCCGAACGGCGGACCGGTCACCATGGAATTCCACTCCACGGTATTCCGCGAAGAGGACGGCATCCGCAAGGCAGCCCAGCTTGTCCAGCAGTTTATCCGGCACGGCGGACACCAGCTGCAGCTCAATTCCGTCAACCGCGAAACGCTGCTCGACGCACAGCGCAAGCCGGAAAATTATAAAAACCTGATTGTCCGCGTCTGGGGATGGAGCGCCTACTTTACGGAGCTTGACCGGGAATATCAGGATCACGTCATTTCCCGTCAGGAATTCGTGGTTTAACCGGGCGGTCGGCAATCCGCTGTAATCCACAAAGAAAAGAGGATTCTCGTGGCAAAAGGCATTGTCTTTGACATTAAGGAATTTACCGTTCACGACGGGCCCGGCATCCGGACGACTGTATTTTTGAAGGGCTGTCCGCTCCGCTGCCTGTGGTGTCACAACCCGGAAGGCATGGACGTAAAGCCCCAGCTGATGATTCCGCAGAACGGCTGTCTGCACTGCGGAAAATGCATGCGGCCGTGCAGCCATCCGGAATGCGCACCGTTTTCGCGCTGCACCAAAATCTGCCCCAAGGGGCTCGTCAAAATTGCCGGAAACGAAATGGATTCGGAGACGCTTGTCGCGCAGCTTCGCGAACAGGCGATGTTCTTTGAGGACGGCGGCGTTACGATTTCCGGCGGAGAACCGACCATGCAGCCAACGTTTCTCTTTGCCCTGCTCGACGGGCTTGCGGGCATCCACACGGTGGTGGAAACCTGCGGGTATACGACGCCGGAGATTTTTCAGACGGTCGTTGAAAAGGCCGGAACCGTGTATCTCGATATCAAGCACATGGACTCTGCCGTGCATAAAAAGCTGACCGGCGTGCCAAACGAGCGCATTCAGGCAAACCTTTCGTATCTGATCGGACAGGAAAAGCCGTTTTTGGTTCGGATGCCGCTGATTCCGGGCCTCAACGACGATGCTGAAAACCTTTCCGCCCTTGCCCGGCGGCTATCCGGCGCCAAGGCGCTGCAGCGCGTGGAATTTCTCCCCTACAACCCCTTTACCGGCGCAAAATACGCGATGGCCGAAATGCCGTTCCAGCTTGCGGAGATTGACGGCCATTCCTATAAGCCCAGCATTCCAAACGAGGCGTTTGCAGCGGCCGGTGTCCCCTTCGCCGTCTTGTAGCGGATTTTCGGCGCGCATATGCGCGCATGGACGCGCGGTGATTTTTTGCGGGTCAGGCCGCATTCCAGGCCTGCGTGAACGGTCTCGAGCGGCTTTTCGCGGAGTCAGGCGCGGTCAGCGCAGCACTTTCGCCGTGCTGCCATCTTAAATTTCTGGGCTTATCAAAACAATCAGGTTATATGCCGTTATGTATTGTCCCGAAAAGTATGCAGTATTCGGGACGAAAATCCGTTGTATGCTGAATTGTATTGCTTTGCCAATCGCGCGAACCCGAAAAATTTTGATTCTGCACGCTGGCAAAACCGGTTCCAAACGATGCGTTTTTGCGAAAAATCCCGAAATCTCAATTTCTTTCCAATCCAAACGCAGGCCTGCACATTGCGGGTCTGCGTTTTTTGCGCTCCGGTTCGTTTTTCGGTTTGGCGTTTCACCGGACGCTCCGACGCTTTGCGCCGTTTTTTCGGAACCCGTCCGTCTCCGCTTTTCATCCTGTGCCGGATATGATAAAATGAAGAAAACGTCTCATGCCGGAGGACTTTATGGACATCTGGATTTCTCTTGCGGTCTCTTTGGGCGCGCTTTGCCTGCTGCTGCTCGACGCGACCGGCGTACTCGATCTGCTGCGCCCGGTCGGTCTTTTCTTTTATCTGCCGATTGCGATGAACGCGGTCGGCATCTATGCGCTGCTCATCGCCGCCGGGTACTTTTCCGGCATTGTGCCGATTCTCAGCGGGGTTCTTTTTGCGGTACTGCTGCTTTATCTCGGGGTTCGCCTGCAGATTGTGCCGGCACGCGCAAAACCGGACATTCCCAACCGCCTGCGCGCGTTAAACGGCGGCGCACGCCTGCTCGGCGCTTCGCTTTACGCCTCGGTCTTTCAGACCGGATTTTCCGTCTGGGTCATCGTCAAGATGGTGCAAAAGCAGCTGCCCCTTTTGCCCTGGATTTTCGATCTTGTACTCGCCGCCGGGCTGCTCCTGCTTTTGTTTTTCAACGGCCTTTTGCGCGTGCTGATCCTTTCCCGCCGGCTGAGCGTGACGCGCCGGGTTCTGACGGCGCTCTTTCTCTGGATTCCCGGCATCAATCTGGTTCTCTGCGCCGGCACGTGCCGCATTGTCCGCCAGGAATACGCCTATCTCTGCGAAAAGGAAGCGCTTTTGCGCACACGCCCGGAAAACACACTCTGCGCGACGCGCTACCCCCTGCTGCTCGTACACGGCATCGGGTTTCGGGACTTCCGTTTCTGGAATTATTGGGGCAGAATCCCGCAAACGCTCAAAAAGAACGGCGCGGTCCTGTTTTACGGCAATCAGGAAGCCCTCGGCACCGCCGCTGACAACGCCGCCGACATCAAAGCCCGGATTTTTGCGATTTTAAAGGAAACCGGCGCCGAAAAGGTCAATATCATCGCGCACTCCAAGGGCGGGCTTGATGCGCGCTATGCGATTTCCCGGCTCGGAATGGCGCCCTATATCGCTTCGCTGACCACCATCTCGACGCCGCACCGGGGCTGCCGGTTCGTGGACAGTGCCTGCAAGCTTCCCGACGGTTTTTACCGCTTTGTCGCCGGCCTTTTTGACCGAACCTTCCACCGGTTCGGAGATCGATCCCCGGACTTCTACACAGCCACGCGCCAGTTTTCGACTGCCTACAGTGCGAAATTCAACGCGGAAACACCGGACGACCCCGGCGTCTACTATCAAAGTTATGCCTCGGTGATGCGCGCCTGGTACAGCGATCTGCTGCTCGCGGTTCCCTATCTCCTCGCAAAAGCGTCGGGAGGCGCAAACGACGGGCTTGTCAGCGTCGAATCTGCAAAATGGGGTCATTTCGAGGGCACGTTTCAAAACTGCCGCGCGCGCGGGATTTCCCACGGGGACATCATCGATCTCAAACGCCAGGACTATCGGGAATTTGACGTGCAGGAGGCCTATGTTTCGATCGTTTCCGTGCTCAAAAAGCGCGGGTTTTGACACGCGTTTTTGTGTTACAGCGTCCTGCTTTCGAAAGAAACCATTTCATTTAGAAAGGAGCCATAACAATGGAGGATTCCATTTTTTTAAGGCGCATCAGCCTTGCCAGGACACCGGAGGATTATACGGCGGCGCTTCCGGTTGTCCGGGCGCTGCAAAAATCCGGCGGGCTTTCATTTTCCGCGCCGGTCACCTTTTTTGTCGGCGAAAACGGAAGCGGAAAATCGACGCTGCTCGAGGCGATTGCCGTGGCATCGGGCTTTAATCCGGAGGGCGGCAGCCGGAATTTCTGCTTCTCGACGAATGAAACGCACGCCGCGCTCGCTGAGGAGCTCCATCTGGTCCGCGGTCCAAGACGCGCGCGGGACGGCTATTTTCTGCGCGCGGAGAGCTTTTACAACGCGGCCAGTTACCTCGACGAACTCGATGAGATTCCGGCATACGCGCCGCATCTGCTGGATGCCTACGGCGGAAAATCGCTGCACGAACAGTCCCACGGCGAGAGCTTTTTCTCGCTGCTTCTCCATCGGTTTGCCGGCGGCGGGCTCTATCTGCTTGACGAGCCGGAAGCCGCGCTTTCACCGCAAAAGCAGTTTGCGTTTCTCTCGCGTTTGCACGCGCTGGTGCGCGCAGGCTCGCAATTCCTGATCGCGACCCACTCCCCCATTTTGAGCGCCTACCCGAACGCGGAGATTTTTGTTCTGTCGGAACAGGGCATTCAAAAGACGCCCTACCGGCAAACCGACCCCTACATTCTGACGCGTGAATTTTTAAACGCACCGGAGCACATGCTCTCGATGCTGCTTGCTGATCCGGACTAGCCGGGCTCAAAAGCGCGCTGAGTTTCCCCGTTTTTATTACTGCCGGCTTTTTCTTGCCTCTCTTTCCTCGGATTTCGCACGAATTGATATTATATGGAGCAGACAGGCAAAAAAGAACGAGCTTTTCTAAACTCGTCAGCAGGACCGAAAACAAGAGGACACCAGGACACCGTTTCGCAAGACGCATTTTCTTACTTTGGGACAACCGTAAAACGCGGCCGTTTTCCAGCAAAATGCCCTCGTTTTCTGCTGTATGAAACTTCTGCTGCATCCGAAAAAGCGGATATAAGCCGATAAAAAATTCCCAGATGCCGCAAGTGCGGGCATCTGGGAATTTTTGGTTTTTTCGATATTTAAAATCGATTCGGGTTATTCCGCTTCGAACGCGTCTTTGCCGAGTCCGCAGACCGGGCAGACAAAATCCGCAGGGACATCTTCCCATTTGGTGCCCGGCGCGATGCCGTTCTCGGGATCGCCGGCGACTTCGTCATAAACATAACCGCAGGGGCAAGCGTATTTCATCACAAATTCCTCCCGGTTCTTAGAAATATCTCTTCAGCAGACCCGCAAAGCCGCAGCCGTGACGGGCTTCGTCCTTCGCCATCTCGTGGACGGTGTCGTGGATCGCATCATAGCCGAGCTCTTTCGCGCGTTTGGCAAGCTCAAATTTGCCGGCGCAAGCGCCTTTTTCTGCTTCTGCGCGCAGTTTGAGGTTCGTCTTGGTGCAGGGCGTTACGACCTCGCCGAGCAGCTCTGCGAATTTTGCCGCATGCTCTGCCTCTTCAAACGCATAGCGTTTGTAAGCTTCTGCGATCTCCGGATATCCCTCGCGCTCTGCGACGCGGCTCATCGCGAGATACATGCCGACTTCCGAGCACTCGCCGTTGAAGTTCGCAACGAGACCCTCGTAAACGTCCTTTTCGACGTCTTTCGCGATACCGACGACATGTTCGGTCGCATAGGATGCGTTGTCTTCCTGAACCTCTGTGAAGCTGGAAGCAGGCGCTTTGCACTGCGGGCACGCTGCCGGCGGATTTTCTCCCTCATAGACATACCCACAAACCTTACATACAAACTTTTTCATTTTCTTATCCTCCTTAAAAATATGATTTTGGATTTTTTATTTTCTAAGCGGAAATCCGCTTATGCACTGGATGTTGATTCCGTTTTGGCAAGGCAGTCCTTGCAAATGCCGTGGAAGGTCAGCAGATAGGAGATCGCCTCTGCGCCGTATGCCTTTCGGATCTCGGAAACGGCGCCTTCGTCGCAGCCGACGCCGTCGATGTCGATCATCGCGCTGCACCGGTCGCAGACAAAGTGCGTATGCGGCAGGACGTTTCCGTCAAAGCGCTCCTGCCCGGCCACAACGCCCACGCTCGCGACCTTGCCCTCCGCTTTAAATGCGGCGAGGTTGCGGTAGACCGTTCCCATGCTCAGATCGGGAATTTTGGGTTTGAGCTGCAGATACACCCATTCGGCGGTCGGATGACTTTTGGTGGAGCAGATCACGCGGTAGATCTCTTCGCGTTTGTAGCTGTATTTCTTTTGCCGCTCCATACCGAACGTCTCCTTTCGCGTTTTGTAATCAATAATGATTACTGTTATTATTATAGCGGGTGCTTTCGCATTTGTAAAGTCTTTTTTGAAAAATATTTTTGAATTTTTCAAAGTTTTTTGCAAAGAGGCCTTCTGCCGCAACCAAGTCCCCCCAGCGCGCAGAACCATCCTCCGGCTTCACGGCGCGAACCCAAGCGCCGGATGCCGCAGGCGGCAGCAGCGCTCGGCGGCATCGGAATCTGCACAAAGCACAAAAGGCACGGCCCTCCCGCACAAGAGACGCGCCGGAAGAACCGGGAACCCGAAGTGCTTTGCAAAAGGCGTGGCGTGCCTGGCCGCCGCGCTGGAGCACGGAGCCGGAACGTGCCGTCAACGCCAGCATTAAAAAACACCCGAGCCGGAGAACGCCGGAACCGGAAAGCGCCGAGGCCGGAAAGTGCCGGAGCCGGAAAGCGCCGGAGCCCGGAAAGCGCCGAGGCCGGAAAGTGCCGGGGCCGGAAAGCGCCGGAGCCCGGAAAGCGCCGGAGCCCGGAAAGCGCCGAGGCCGGAAAGTGCCGAGGCCCGCCGGGGCCCGGAAACCCCAGCGCGCAGAACCATCCCCGGCTTCACGGCGCGAATCCAAGCACAGGATGCCGCAGCACATCCGATAAAATCGAAAGTGTGAGACTTCCCCCACGCAAAAGCTCCCTCCAGACAGCCGAATCGGCTGAAGGAGGGAGCTTTCTGACAGAACACAGAATATGGAAGCGTGTTTTTAAAATTCATGCCGGACACAGGATTCCGGCGCCGCAGGCGGCAGATTTCAAAGCACTGCTTGCGCGAAACTTCTTTCAGCGAAGCAGACCGCATAAAACCGGAAAAGTCAAATTTTAAACGGATTCGGCAGCACGCCGCCACACAAATTCCGACCAAATCGCGGTATCGATGCGCGGCGTGCGGACGCAGCCAGCTTCGGGTCCGGCAGCATCCCAGACTGGCCAAATTCACACGGGCACATAAAATCACATGCAAAAGGCACGCGCATCACACGCTTTGTCAGGCCTTGTCATGCCTGTCAAGCAATGCCGCGATCTCAGGAAAGGGCGCGACACTGCGTTTTAAGATGCCGGTCATATAGGCAATCAGGATCCCGTAATTCGTCACCGGGACGCCCTGCGCCTGTGCGCGCTGCAAGCGGGACTGCATTTCGCGTTCATTGAGCATGCACCCGCCGCAATGGACGACCATTTGATAAGAAGAAAGATCCTCCGGAAACTCCGTGCCGGAACTGAACACGAACTCCGGTTCGCACCCGGTATGCTTGCGGATCCAGCGCGGAAGCTTCACAGTGCCGATATCATCGCACTGCCGGTGGTGCGTACAGCCTTCGGAGATCAGGATCCGGCTGCCGTCCCGAATTGTCTCAATTGCGCGGGCGCCCTGCACCGCAAGCGCGAGATTGCCCTTATACCGGGCAAACAGAATCGAAAACGACGTCAGCGGAATCTCCGGCGGCGTATCCTTAGACACCTGCGCAAACGCCTGGCTGTCCGTAATCACAAGGCGCGGCGGTTTGGAAAGAGACGCAAGCGCTTCCCGCAGGCCGGTTTCCTTCACCACAACCGACACCGCGTCCGCATCGAGGATATCGCGGATCGTCTGCTGCTGCGGCAAAATAAGCCGTCCTTTCGGCGCGGCGGAATCGATCGGCACCACCAAAACCACAAGATCCGACGGCGACAGCAAATCGCCGACAATCCTGCGCTGCGGCGCGTCCGAGACCGAAAGATGGGCAATCCGTTCCTTGAGTTCCCGGATGCCCTCGCCGGTTTTGGCGCTGACCAGAACCGCATGCTCGGCGTCCGAAATCTGCGGCTGCGTCTGAAGCAGATCGCTTTTATTATATGCGATGAGATACGGGACGCGCTTTACGCGGAATGCTTCAAGGAGCGCTTCATCCTCCGGCGCCATACCGGTTTCGGCGTCGACCACCAGCACCGCGACGTCGGTTTTTGCAATCACCTGGCGGCTTTTTTGGACGCGCAATTCGCCGAGTCCGCCCTCGTCGTCGATGCCGGGGGTATCAATCACCATCACCGGGCCCATCGGCAACAGCTCCATCGCTTTATAGACCGGATCCGTCGTCGTCCCCTTGACAGCCGAAACAATGGCGAGATTTTGTCCGGTCACTGCGTTCACGACGCTCGATTTGCCCGCATTCCGGCGTCCGAAAAAGCCGATATGCACGCGCTCTGCAGAAGGCGTATGATTTAAGCTCATGGCAAACCCTCCTTTTTAGAACCGGAAATCGCGGCTTCCGAATTCGATATCCTTGAGATTTTTCAGCACAATCGCCCGCACCTTTTCCTTCGGCACATTGAAAACCTCCTGGCCGATCAGGGCTTCGCCGATCTTTCTGGTCTCCGGAGAAGCATAGTCCATGAGGTATTCCTTGAGCGTCATCAGCGCGTTCGGGTGACAGCAGTTCTGGATCTGGCCGCTCTTGCACAGGCTCATGAACCGGTCGCCGGTTCGGCCTTCACGGTAGCAGGCGGTGCAGAAGCTCGGGATATATCCCAGCTGCATCAGCCAGCGCACAACCTCGTCGAGTGTCCGGCGGTCCTCCACCTCAAACTGCGCCGAGGATTCCTCCTCCGGCTCCGGCTCGTCATAGCCGCCGACGCTCGTTCTTGAACCGCCGCTGATCTGGGAAACACCGAGATGCAGCACGCGCTCGCGGCATTTCTGGCTCTCACGGGTGGAAATAATCATGCCGGTATACGGCACCGCCACGCGGATGCACGCGACAATCTTCGCAAAGGTATCGTCATCGATGCCGTTATCGAACGTCGAGGGATCGATATCATCCGCCTGCCGGATGCGCGGAACGCTGATCGTATGCGGACCGACGCCGAACGCGGCCTCGAGATGCTCTGCATGCATGAGCAGACCGGCGAACTCATACCGGTACAGCTCCAGTCCGAACAGCACGCCGATGCCGACATCGTCGATGCCGCCCTGCATCGCGCGGTCCATGGCCTCGGTGTGGTAGCAATAATTGTGCTTCGGTCCGGTCGGATGCAGCTTTTCGTAGCTTTCTTTATGATAGGTCTCCTGAAAAAGGATGTAGGTGCCGATTCCGGCATCGCGCAGCTTGCGGTAATTTTCAACGGTGGTGGCGGCGATATTGACGTTCACCCGGCGGATTGCACCGTTTTTGTGCTTGATGCTGTAAATCGTGTTGATGCAGTCAAGGATATATTCGATCGGATTATGGACCGGATCCTCGCCCGCCTCGATAGCAAGCCGCTTATGCCCCATGTCCTGCAGCGCGATGACCTCCCGGCGGACTTCCTCCTGCGTAAGTTTTTTCCGCGGAATATGTTTATTTTTGGCGTGGTACGGACAGTACACGCATCCGTTGACGCAGTAATTGGAGAGGTAGAGCGGCGCGAACATCACGATTCGGTTGCCGTAAAAGTCCTTTTTGATCTGTTCCGCAAGTCCATAGATCGCCTGGTTGCGGTCCTCAAGCTCACAGGCCAGCAAAACGGACGCTTCGCGGTGGGAAAGGCCCTTGCGCAGACGGGCTTTTTCGAGGATGGAATCGATCAGCTCCGCATTTTGGGCGTTTGCTTTCGCATAAGCCAGCGTGTCCAAAATTTCCTCGTGATTGATAAATTCTTCGGCTTTCATGGATTTTGCGTCATACTTCGGCATGGTGATTTCTCCTTTTCTTTCCGGTCAGGCGGCACGCGCCTTTCCTGTCAGATTATTTCATGAATTTGATCGATGGATTCTTTTTGGTTTTTTCCGGGCACGTTTCATCGTAACAGCTTTCGCTGCCGAACAGGTCAATTAGAAAGGACGGTTTCGGTAGTTTTACAGCAAAGCGCAGGTTCTTTTTTCGTTTTCGAAAATTCACTTTACGAAAATTGAGAGGGTCCTTTTTTGCGGCCTCAGCTTTTCTGCGCCTGCAGCCGAAGCAGCGGCGCGTTTCGGCAAAGGAAATTCGGAACGGTTCCATTGCAGCCGCATTGCGGCAAACCCGATTTTCGGGGACTGCCTGTAAGCGGAGGAAAGGGCTTGTGCAGGCGAAACGCCGGACAGAACACGCAAGCTTTCTGTGCAAATGCGGCTTATTCCGGGTTCCGGCAATGCGGAATTTCATGGCTTTGCGAAAACGCAGCGCCCGTAGGATCCGAAAGCCTCTTCGGTCCGCGCCCGCAATCGGCTGACGGGAAGCTTCCCTGCGCGCCGCGCTGGAAAAGCGCCGCTTTTCCAGCCGGGCCGGACGCCGCCCCGGCGGCGTCCGGCAGCACTTTTTCAAAGTGCGGCGGCGCGCAGGGCTCATGGGCTTTCCGCAGGCTTCCGTTAAACCGCAGGATCCCCGCGGCCGACAACCACCCGATAGCCGGCGGACGCCATCTGCTGCTTCAGGCGCTCGAGGCTTTCGGCGGCCTCCAGCCCGACAGCAGCCTTGCCGTCATAGAGCAGATATTTCCCGCGGTTCTTCTCCGGAGAAAGATTCGGCATCACGACATTCGCACCGGCCAGAATCCCGCGGACGCGCCCGGTCGGGTCGACGCTTCCCAGCGCCGTCGTAGCGGGCAGCAGCACCTTCGGCAGCAGCAGCCTTGTCAGCGCCAGCATCCGGAGAGAAAGCTCCAGCGAACCGGCGGGTTCTTTGGCAAACGGCGTGTCGTGGTGCGGCAAAAACGGGCCGATTCCGACCATCTGCGGCTTTAATTCCTGCAAAAACAGCATGTCGTCAGCCAGACATTCCGCTGTCTGTCCGGGCGAACCCACCATAAACCCGGCGCCGACACTGTACCCGAGCGTCTTGAGCGTCCGAAGGCAGTCCTGTCTGTGGGTAAAAGAAAGTTCCGGCGGGTGCAGCCGCGCATAGTGCGTCCGGTTGGCGGTCTCGTGCCGGAGCAGATACCGATCGGCGCCGGCTTCGCGGAAACGCGCGTAGCTTTCCGGCTCTTTTTCCCCCAGAGAGAGCGTCACGGCGCAGTCCGGATAGCTGCGCTTGATTGCGGAGACGATCGACACCACGCGGTCGTCCGTAAAATAGGGGTCTTCCCCGCCCTGCAGGACAAAGGTCCGAAAGCCGAGCCGATAGCCGGTTTCGCAGCACAAGAGAATGTCCGATTCCGGCATCCGGTAGCGTTCCGCGTGCGGGTTGCTGCGCCGGATCCCGCAGTACAAACAGTCATTTTTACAGTAGTTGGAAATTTCAATCAGACCGCGGATGTAAACATCCCGCCCGTAGTGCCGGTGCCGCACGGCGCGCGCCATCTCGAACAGCAGCTGATCTGTTTCCGGCGTACTGTCAGCGATGAGCGTAATCCAGTCTTCCCTTGTGAGGGAGCCGCCTTCCATGAGGCGTTTTAGCAAGATATCCATCGGCTTCACACCTTCGAATAGACCGCTTTGGAGCTGACCCCCGGCAGCATGCCGAGTTTGCCGGAAAGCGCGCTGATGACATCCGACGGCGCATCGACTGCGACGCTGATGATGTTAATGTTTTTCGCCCGGTAGGGAATCCCCATCCGGCCGATAATATACTTGCCGTACTGGTGCAGGATTTCGTTGAGCGCATCCGCAGAAGCATAATCCTCCACAATAATGCCGATCATGGCAACTCTGGTGTCCTGCATCGAATCTTCCCCTTTCAAGATTTACACGAAACTGCAAAAAAGCGCGCTCCACTGCTGGAGCGCGCTCAAAAAATCCCGGATTTGCGGGCGCCTTCCACGCAGGAAATTCCTTCTGTGTCAGTGTCGTGTCTGCATTTTTAGAAAACCCGTCCGCTTTCCGGTCGGAAACACCCTGCCCGGTCAGCTTGCTGGTTCTTTATCTGTAGTATACCGCATTTTTTGCTTTTTGGCAAGTCAATTTTTGAATTTTAAGAACAATTCTTATTTTTAGAATCGACCTTCTTCTTCCATTTTCCGCGCCGCGCTGCAATATCGCCGGTAATACGGCTCCAAAACGGCGTGCCGGCTCTCCGAAGGCGTATAGATTTTGGAAAACCCGGCGGACATGCCCGTCTGCGCGTCCGAAAGCGAAGCATAACAGCCCGCAGCCGTTGCCGCCGCCATCGCGGCGCCGAGCGCACAGGCCTGCGGCGCGGCGCAGATCCGGATCGGTCTTGCCAGGACATCCGCCATCAGCTGCATCACAAACGGAGATTTCCCCGCAATGCCGCCGAGTGCATAAATTTCCGAGACGGAAAGCCCGTTTTGCAGGAACGAATCGAAAATCCGGCGGGATCCGAACACCGCCGAGAGCGCAAGCGACTGATACACCTGCACCGCGCTGCTGCTGAGCGTCAGCCCGAACATCGCGCCGGTGGCCGTCTCGTCAATCCCCGGATACCGGCGGCCCGCAAACCAGTCGAGCGTCAGGAGGTGCGGATCCCACGGCGCGGTCTGTGCCGCCCGGTCAAGCTGGGAAAGCAGCGCCGCGCTGAGTTCTGCCGCCGCTGTTTCGGAAATCCAAGGCCGCGCAAAGTCCTGTGCAAGCGGCCAGGAAAGCAGCCGCCGATACCAGGAAAACAGGTCGCCGAACGCAGCCTGTCCCGCCTCTACACCGACATAGCCGGGCAGAATGGACTGTTCCGCCTGTCCGCAGATGGTCCCGAGCCGTTTTCCCTTCAGCAGCTCCGGACGGGTCACCAACAGATCCACCGTCGAGGTTCCCAGCACCTTGACCAGCGTGCCCGGCGCAATCCCGGCGCCGACCGCACCGGCGTGCGCGTCAAAAGAGCCGGTGCCGACCACCGTATCCGGCAGAAGCCCCAGCCGGTCGGCCCATTCGCTGCAGAGCGTCCCAATTGCCGTCCCGGCGGCTTCCGGCGCGCGGAAAGTTTGGGCGATTCGGCAAAGATCGGGATCCAGCATAGAAAGCCGCGCCGCATCCGGCAGCCCGCCGAACGCGGAATGCCAGAGCGCCTTGTGGCCGGCTGCACAGGCGTTGCGGTGCAGCGTCTGCGGCCGGGTGTTGCCGGTCAGGACACCCGGGATCCAGTCGCTGTGCTCCACCCAGGAGCACAGCCGTTCCCGGATGCCGGTTCCGTTCCGGAGTGCGCGCAGCAGCTTTGCCCAGTACCACTCCGAGGAATACACGCCCTGATACTGTGTATAATCGACCGCGCCGCCCTTTGCCAGGGCTGCGTCGAGTTCTTTGGCTTCCTGTACGGCAGAATGATCCTTCCACAGCCAGAACATCGCATCCGGATTTTCGGAAAACTCCGGGTACATTGCCAGCGGCACGCCGTCCGCGTCGACCGGCGCAGGCGTCGAGCCGGTTGTATCGACGGCGATCCCGCAAACCCGCCGGCATGCATCCTTACCGGATGCCTCCAGCGCCTGCCGGACGCAGGACACCAGCGCGTCGAGAAAATCCTGCGGGTGCTGGCGGAAAATCTGGTTTGCCGGGTCGCAGCAGCACTGGGCCTTCCAGCGCGGATATTCCGCGGCGCCGCTTCCAAGCAGCGCGCCCGTCCGGCTTTCCACGACCGCCGCGCGGGCGGAATCCGTTCCGAAATCGACGCCGATTGCATACGTTCTCATAGAGCTTCCGCCTCCAAGCTTTCTCCGGCCATCTGCAGCAGCGCGGCTTCGTCCAGCACCGGAATCCCGAGGCTTTCCGCTTTGGTCAGCTTGCTGCCCGCCGCCTCTCCGGCCACCACATACGTCGTCTTTTTCGAGACCGAGGACGCGGCCTTGCCGCCGAGCCGCTCAATGATCGCCGCCGCCTCGCTGCGCGCCAGGTGCGGCAGCGTGCCGGTCAGAACAAAGGTCATGCCGGAAAAACGCCCTTCGCCCGATGCTTCCGGCTCTCCGGAAAGGGTCAGCCCCGCTTCCCGCAGCCGCCCGATCAGGTGCCGCGTGCCGGAGAGCGAAAAGAACTGCGTCGCTGCCTGCGCCATGATTTCGCCGTAGCCGTCGATGGCGGCGATCTCCTCTGCGCTGGCCGCCAGGATCTCGTCGATGCCGCCGAATTTTGCACAGAGCAGCTTTGCGGCCTTCTGCCCGATATGGGGAATGCCCAGCGCAAAGATCAGGCGCCAGACCGGGTTTTGTTTGGAGGTTTCGAGCGCCGCGATCAGGTTTTCGGCGCTCTTTTCGCCCATGCGTTCCAGGCCGGAGAGCTCTTCCCGCGTCAGCGCGTAGAGATCGGCCGGCGAATGCAGCTTTCCGGCTGCGACAAGCTGTTCGAGCACCGCCGGACCGAGTCCGTCAATGTCCATCGCATCGCGCGAGGCAAAATGAATCAGATGCCGCAGAAGCTGAGCGGGACATTCGGGATTCGTGCAGCGCACAGCGGCCTGGCCTTCTTCGCGCGACGTCCGGTTGCCGCAGGAGGGACAAACTTCCGGAATCCGGAACGGCACGCCGCCGGGCGCATGCGCCTTGACTGCGACAACCTCCGGGATGATCTCGCCGGCTTTGCGCAGGATGACCCGATCGCCGACGCAGATGCCCTTTTCCGCGATAAAATCCTGATTGTGCAGCGTCGCGCGGCTGACGGTCGTTCCGGCAAGCAGCACCGGCTCAAACACGCCCGTCGGCGTCAGAACGCCGGTCCGTCCGACGTTGATTTCAATCTCGAGAAGGGTCGTCTCTTTTTCCTCCGGCGGATACTTAAACGCCTCCGCCCAGCGCGGAAACTTCGCCGTGCTGCCGAGCGCTGCCCGGGCGGCAAACGCATTGACCTTTACGACCGCGCCGTCGATGGCGTAGGGCAGCGTGCCGCGCATCTCCCCGATCTTGCGGATCTCCGCGATGGCCTCGTCGATTTCGCGGCAGGTGCGGTAAAACGGCGGAACGGAAAATCCGAGCGACCGGAGCAGCTCCAGGGACTCGTCGTGGCGGGAGACCGTCTCGCCCTCGATGCGCTGGATGTTGAACACAAATATGTCGAGCTGCCGCTGTGCGGTCACGCGGCTGTCCTTCTGGCGCAGAGACCCGGCCGCCGCATTGCGCGGATTCTTCGGGATCGGCTTTTCGAGGTCCTCCTGCATCTCACAAAAGCGCAGGAACGACTCGTTCGACATGTAGACCTCCCCGCGCACCTCAAGGAACGGAATGGGACGCGAGAGCGTTTTGGGCACCGAACGGATGGACCGGATATTTTCCGTGACATCCTCGCCGGTCAGGCCATCTCCGCGCGTAGAGCCCCGCACATAGACGCCGTTTCGGTATTCCAGCGCAACCGAAAGCCCGTCGAACTTCGGCTCCACCACATATTCGATGTCCGGCGCGGTTTCGCGCACCCGGCGGTCAAAATCCCGCAATTCGTCCTCGGAAAAGGAATCGTGCAGGCTCTCCAGCGGCACCTCATGCGCAACCGGCGCAAAGGTGTTGCGCGCCGGGCCGCCGACCTTCTGGGTCGGGGAATCCGGCGTGCGCAGCTCCGGAAACTGCGCTTCCAGCGTCTCGAGTTCCCGATACATTCGGTCGTAGGTAAAGTCGTCGATCTCCGGCGCATCCTCGACGTAATATTTTTCGTTGTGATATCGTAATTCTTTTGTGAGCGCTTCAATCCGAAGCCGGGCTTCCTCTTTCTGCAAGACAGAACACAGCCTTTCCTAATAAAATAAAATCAAACGGATTCGATCCTTCCATATCAAGACTTGATAAAAAACGGACGCCTGCACATCCGATCGCCGGGGAACCGGGTTGTCCGGCCGAACCGCAAAATCTTTTGCGTCCGGATGAAAAAGGGCGGCAGGCCCCTATCCTGGCGGTCATGGAACCCGCATCCGCAAATTTTCTTCTCCGCCGGCGCCGACGGCATTTTTTTATAGTATAGCATTTCCCAAGGGCGGCGCGCAATGCGTTTCCCGGTTTTCGGCAAAGAAACCCGATTCAAAAGGCCGGCGGCCGCACCCTGCCGGTGCATGCGTTCGCACCCGCCGAAACGCAAAAAAGCACTGTGCGGGCAACCTTCCGGCAAGGCACGTCTCATTTCTTAAAGCTTTCTTAAATCCCGCGTTTTCAATTGATCCTCCCAATGAGAGTGTGGTATCATCAAACAGGAGACCCGCCCTGCGCGCCCGCAGTCCCATATTTTTTGCGCAGAAGCTTCCGCACGCGCAACATTTTGTGCCGAAGCCGGGTATTGTGTGCGGAGCAGCTGCACTTTCAGCGGCAAGGCTGTGCAGGGCGCACGTCGAGCCAATGCCGGCAAAGTGCGGATTCCTTTCTGCATCCGCACAAAAGAACTCGATTCCTGCCGGTCTCCTTTGTCACGGTCTTCATTGTAAACAAGACCGATTCAAGACCGATTATTAAGAAAAGACCGATCCTAAGATTCGTAAGATCCGTCTGGCCAAAAAGTCCGATGAAAGAATGAGGCGTTCGCTATGAATTCATCCAAATCTGTTTCCGCCGCACTGCGAAAAGAGCGGCGGCAGACGCTGCTTTTTCTGCTGCCGAGCCTCGGCGGCATGCTGCTCTTTTTTGTGCTTCCCTTTTTTGTCGTGATTTTTTATTCGTTTGTCGATAACCCGATCAACTGCGAATTTGTCTTTTTCGATAATTATGCCAACACGCTCCGGAACAGCGCGTTCCAGCTTGCGCTGCGCAACACGGCGCTCTTTTCGGCGATTGTCGTCCCGCTTGCGGCGGTGATTCCGCTGTGTCTTTCCATTGTGCTGGACGCCGGCGTTCCCTTCCGGAGCCAGTATCGCACCATTTTCTTAAGCCCGCTGATGGTTCCGGTCGCTTCGGTTGTGCTGATCTGGCAGGTGCTGTTTCATTTAAACGGCGCGCTCAACGATCTTTTGCAGGCGCTCGGCGCGGCCCCGATCGACTGGCTCAAATCCGACTACAGCCCCATCGTGGTTGTCGTGCTCTTTCTCTGGAAAAACATCGGATACAACATGATCCTCTTCATGGCGGCGCTCAGCAACATTCCGAAAGACCTGCTCGAAACCGCCACCATGGAAGGCGCCGGGCCGTTTGCGAAGTTCTTCCGCATCAAGCTGCCGTTTCTTTCCTCCAGCATCGTCTTTGTCGCGATTCTGTCCCTCATCAATTCCTTTAAGGTGTTCCGCGAGGTGTATCTGCTGACCGGAGACTATCCCTATGACAGCCTCTATCTGCTCCAGCACTTTATGAACAACACCTTTCAGTCGCTTGACTATCAGAAGCTCTCCAGCGCAGCGATTGTGATCTGCCTGATCATGGCGCTGATTATCGGCGCGCTGCTCTTTGCGGATGACCGGATTGGAGGGAGTGTCGAAGAATGAAAACCCAGTTATCGAGAAAAGCGGCGCACCGGATCTACATCGCCGCCGCCGTGGTCATTCTCACGGTCATCGCCGTCGGATTTTTGCTGCCGATTGTTTTGACCGTCACCAATTCCTTTATGGAATCGACGGAGATTTCCGCGAACTACGGCGTGATTTTCGGCAGCGCCGGCACCGTCAACAAGACCTATATCGCCGAAAAGGTGAATTTAAAGTTCATCCCGGATCAGGTCAGCTTTTCCCAGTATATCACCGCGTTCGTCAAAAGTCCCGCTTATCTGCTCAAATTCTGGAACTCCGTGATTCTGGTCGTCCCCATCACAATCTTCCAGATCTGCGTGGCGCTCGGCGCTTCTTACTGCTTTGCCCGGTTCACCGGAAAATTCCGCAGCGCCGTCTTTTTCGTCTACATCATTTTGATGCTGATGCCCTATCAGGTCACGCTGGTGCCGAACTTCCTCGTCGCACAGTGGCTCCATCTTCTCGACACCTGGTGGGCCATCATCCTGCCCGGCATCTTCTCCCCGTTCAGCGTCTTTATTTTGACGAAATTCATGCGGCGGATTCCCTCCGCCATGACAGAGGCGGCCAAGCTGGACGGCGCCGGGGAATGGAAAATCTTCTCCAGCGTGTATATCCCGCTGTGCAAAAGCGTCATTTATTCGGTTGCCATTCTCGTGTTCATCGACTATTGGAACATGGTGGAGCAGCCGCTGATTCTGCTCTCGGACCCGGAGATGCATCCACTCTCGGTATTTCTCTCGAAGATTAACGCCGGCGACATCGGGCTTGCCTTTGCCGTCGCGACCATATATATGGTTCCGCCGCTGCTTTTGTTTCTTTACAGCGAAGATTATCTCATCGACGGAATTTCCTATTCCGGCGGAATCAAAGGCTAATGTACAATGGAAACCTTGTTATGGAGGGTCGTTAGAATATGAATGAAAAAGTCCTGAAAAAACGCGCCTGGATAAAAAACGCCATCATCATCTTCCTTGCCGTCATGCTCCTGCTGACGTTTTTTTCCAACACCATTCTCAATTATTCGCTGCCGGAGGTCGCCGCGCAGTACCCCGCTTCCGGCACAGTCACCTCGAAGATCCGGGCCTCCGGCACCGTAGAGGCAAACGAAAACTACGAGGTCGTGCTCAGCGAGAGCCGAACTATCAAAAGCGTGAGCGTCAAAAACGGCGATACGGTCAAAAAGGGCGACGTGCTGTTTTTGCTCGAGGACGCCGAAAGCAGCGAACTCAAAGAAGCCCAGGCAAGCCTTGAGGATCTGCAGAGCCAGCTCAAAAAAGCGCAGCTGACTGCGACGCCGGACTATTCCGCACAGGAAATTGAAATTGCCAACGCCGAAGAAGACCTGCAGAAAGCCAGACAAAACAAGGCCGCGATCCCCGAAAAACAGCAGGCGCTCACAGACGCCAAGCTGGCCGTCAAGAAGGCGCAGCGCAAGGTCGACGAGCTGAACAAGAAGATCGAAGCCCTGCGGACGCCCGATGAAAACGGAAACCTGCCGCCGGACGCCGAAAAAAAGCTCGGCGCGCTCACCGCAGAGCTTTCTGACGCGCAGGATACCCTCGACGCCGCCACAGAGGCCCAGGCATCCGCAGAGGCTGCGGCGGGTCTGACGGAGGAGCAGGCGGATGAAGCGATCAAGACGCTGGAGCGCCAGGTGGAAAGCCTGCGCAATGCGCTCCGCGTGCAAAAAGAAGAGGACAGCCGCAATCAGGCGATCAGCAATATTGACCTCGAAGCGCTGAAAAAGAGCGTCGACAGGCAGCAGGAAACCGTCAACAAGCTCAAGAGCAAAGCGGTCGACGCGAAGGTCACCGCGAAAATGGACGGCACCGTGCGCTCGATCAGCTGCGCCAGCGGAGAGACCGTCGAAGCCGGCACGCCGCTTGCCCAGATTCAGCTCAGCGGAAAGGGCTATTCCGCGACGTTCCCCCTGACGCCGGAGCAGGCCAAGCGGGTCAATCCGGGCGACGAAGCCAGCATCCAGTATTACTGGGATTCCGACGTTAAGGCAAAGGTCGAGAGCGTCAAAAACGATCCGGATAACCCCGGAAAGAGCAAGCTTGTGACCGTTGCGGTCGACGGCAACGTCGAAGTCGGCGAAACCCTCAACTTTGTGCTCGGCGAACGCGGGACCGATTATGACATTCTTGTCCCGAACAGCGCGCTGCACGAAGATAACAACGGCAAATTCGTGCTGATCGTCACGGCCAAGTCCACGCCGCTCGGAAACCGGTATCTCGCAACGCGCGTCGATGTCCAGGTGCTCGCAAGCGACGAGACAACCACCGCTATTTCGGGCGCGCTCAGCGGCAGCGATTTTGTCATTACCACCTCCACCAAACCGCTCGAACCGGGCGACCAGGTCCGGCTCATGGAATCCTGATGAGGGACGGCGATGTCTATGAAACAACATACTGGCAGAAAAATCGCCATTCTCTGTATTTTTGCGTGCTTTCTTATTTTGTTCTTTGTCCTGATGGCCGTTCGGCTGCAGCTGGCGGCTGCCCAGACCGGCCAGTTCCGCAACAAGGTCTGGCAGGGCGACGAGACCGTCTATTCCCAAGTTTCGTGCTATCTCTCTGAGGACGCCGGGCTTTCGGCCGATTCCATCACGGAGCTTCGCCGCGGTCTCGACCTGGAGCTTGAGACCGCTTCCTTAAAGCCGGCAAACGACAGCGCCCGCCTCTGGATTGATGCCTACAGCACCGAAACGACCCTCACTGCCGAAAACGGCGGCAATTCCGTCAAAGTCAGCGCAACGGCCGTCGGCGGCGAGTTTTTCTTCTTCCACCCGATCCCCCTGCTCTCCGGATATTATTTTTCGGAAGAGGAGCTCATGCACGACCGGGTTGTGATCGACGAGAACCTTGCCTGGCAGTTTTTCGGCTCTTCCGACGTTGCCGGACAGCGCATAACAATTGGCGGCAAGCCCTTCCTCGTTGCGGCCGTCACCCAGCCGGAGGACAATGCCCTGTTTGCGGCCTCCTACGGCAAAAAGCCGCACCTCTATTTATCCTATTCCGCGCTTGCGGAGATGCTTCCGGAACGCAAGATCACCTGCTATGAGGCGATTCTGCCGAGTCCGGTCACCGGATTCGGAAAGGAGCTTGTCGCAAAGGGACTTTCGGACGCGGGCTTTTCGGCCGAAGCCGTCGAAAACTCCGCGCGGTTTTCGATCCCGAATCTCTGGGAACGGCTCAAATCCATCGGGAACCGCTCGATGCGGCTCGACACCATCCAGTATCCCTATTGGGAAAACATTGCCGTTGTGATCCAGGACCGCTGCGCGCTGTTTCTCTTCGGAGAGCTTGCGGCGCTTGCGCTCAGCCTCATCGCGCTGGTCATCGCGTTCCTGATCTTCAAACAGGATCTCAAAGCGCTTGGGGGAAAGCTTGTCCCCAAACATTTTAAACGATAAGGAGACGTTAAGATGAAAAAACACACCTTTCTTCGCGCGGTACTTACCGCACTGCTCGCGGTGCTCTTCGTGCTGACGCCGCTCTCGGCGTGCAAGCGTTCCGATTCCGGCAGCAGCACGGCGAAATACGACCACGTTTACAAGCAGACCTCCATTGAACTGCCGGAGGAAATGACCAATGTCGATACGCTCTACTACCGCGACGGGACGCTCTATGCGCTCGGCAGCGCCTATGAGGATGTTTCCGACGCAAAACCGGATGAAGACGACGTAAAGCCCGTCCAGATGACGCTCATGCTCTGCACGGTGGGCACGGACGGCACACAGGGCAAGCCGCAAAAGCTCGCGACACCTCCGGAGGGCAGCTACATCAGCAGCACGATGTTGAACCCGGATCTCACCATTTCCTATCTCCTCAATGAGTACACTTACGACGAAAAGACCGACAACTACGAGGATAAATACACCTACAAGAAGGTCGACCTGGAAGGCAACGAACTGGCAAGCGTCCCGCTCTTTACGAACAACAACGACACCGAAAACGCGATGTATCCGCAATATTTTGTGGGCGACAACGACGGCAACTTCTATCTCGCCTCAAACAATCAGATTTTCGCCTATGATTCCAACGCGACGCAGCTGTATTCTGTCTCGGTGACGGGCTATATCAACCGCCTTACCAAAGGCCCGGACGGCAAGGTGCTCGTATTCTGGCAGGAAGAAAACGAGACAAAAATGCGCATTCAGGCGCTTGACAACGCCGCAAAACAGCTCGGCAAGGAATACGAAGTCGGTGACGAGGTCTCGAACTACATCTATAATATGTTCGGCGGAGACGACGGAAATCTCTATTACGACAACAGCAGCTCTCTGATGCAGTATGACCTTTCCAGCAAAAAATCGACGGAACTCGTCAACTGGATCAACTCCGATCTCAACATCAGCAACATCGATACCTCCCGCGTGACCATCGCTTCCGAGAAGGAGCTCTATCTTGTTTCCAACAGCTATCACGATGACGCCGGAAAGACGGAAATCATCCGGCTCGACTGGGTCGATCCCAAGGACCTCAAGGAGAAATCCATTCTGACGCTCGCCGCCTCCTATATCAATTACGACATCCAGATGGCGGTTGTGAACTTCAACAAAACAAGCGACCAGTACCGGATCACGGTCAAGGACTACTCCACCTACAACACCGAGGAGGACTATGACCGGGCAACCACGATGCTCAACAACGATATCGCGTCCGGCAATATTCCCGACATTCTGCTCGTTTCTTCGGATATGCCGTTTGACAGCTACAGCGCCAAGGGGCTGTTTGCGGATCTGAACCAGTATTTGAACGCGGATTCGGACATCAAGCGCGAGGATTACCTTGAAAACGTGCTTGCGGCAACCACCGTGGACGGCAAGCTCTACTCGATCATTCCTTCCTTCGGCATCTATACGATCGCCGGAAAGAGCAAATACGTCGGAACCGAACCGGGCTGGACGATGGACGATCTCAACGCGCTCATCGACAAGCTTCCGAAGGACGCGCGCCTGTTCTACGACATGACCCGCGACGACCTTTTGCAGCTGGCCTGCATGATGACCAAAAATGACTTTATCGACAGCCAGACCGGAAAATGCTCGTTTGACAGTCCGGAATTTGTCAAGCTGCTCGAATTCACCAACACCTTCAGCAACGAGAGCATCTGGGACAGCGTGGACTGGGACAATGTCGACGAGTCCTTCTGGAAGGACATGGAAACCGCCTGCCGGGACGACCGCGCCTACCTGCAGTCGACCAGCATCTACTCCTTTGACGATTACTGGCAGCTGAAAAAAGTGACCTTCGGCGATGACATCACCTTAGTCGGCTACCCGAGCGCCTCGAAGCAGGGCTCGCTCATCACAAGCAGCCTCGAACTCGCCATGTCGGCAAAGTCCAAAAATCCGGACGGCGCATGGCAGTTCATCAAGTATTTCCTCGGCGACGAGTATCAGTCCGCCCTCTCCTATCAGTGGCCGATTAAGCGCTCGCAGATCGACAAACTTGCGGAAAACGCCATGAAGGAACCGGAATCCAGCGATGAGACGTTCATCGGCTCAGCCGCCTCCAAGGTAGAACCGGCAGAGGCTGCCGGAATGGGAAATATTGGCCAGATCGACCAGCAATCCGTTGACGCGCTCAAGACCTTCATCGAATCGGTCAGCCAGGTCATGCGCTATGACAGGAGCGTCCTCGACATCATCAAAGAGGAGGCCTCCGCCTACTATGCCGGCAAAAAGAGCGCGGACGAAACCGCCAAAATCATTCAAAACCGCGTCCAGATTTACGTCAGCGAGAACCGCTGACCGCCGGGGCACGGAATATCGGCGTAAAACAAAAAAATCCACAGCTCCCCGCCTGCACCGGAATGCCCGGCACAGGCGGGGTACTTTTCTGCGCAAAACGGCTTTTGCATGCGCAGGCGCGGCACCGGCCCCGCCCAATTGCCCGCCAAGCGGAACGGAAAAGCACCGGAAAAGTACTCCATGCCGCAGAAGTGCAGTCCACACGCCCGCACGGGGCAGCTGGGTACACCGGACTGAACCCTGCCGCAAATCGGAACGGATCGAACAGAACGCCCCGGAGCATGCACGCCCGGAACAGGGTCGTTCTTGTCAAAAGCGATTGCGGCACGCAAATCGAGCGCGGTGCGCGGCGCGGCACAAAGTAAAGCCGGGTGCGCATGCATTTGGGCACGATGCGCTGGGCAGTATGAAATGCGCGGCGCGTTATAAAACCGGGCGCGTAACGCATTCCTGCGGCACAGTCGGCAAGGTGTCCGGCACAAAAAAACCGCCGGGTGCGGAATGCGCCGGACTGAACCCTGCCGCAAATCGAAACGGATCGAACAGGGCTCCCCGGAGCATGCACGCCCGGAACAGGGTCGTTCGGATGCGAACGCACCGATGCGGTCAGATCGCGAACAGAGCCCGCTGGGCACAAAACGCCGAGGCAAGAGACCGTTCGGACGGCACGTGGAGAGGCCGGTGCTGTTCCCCACGCAATTGCGGCGCAAGTCTTTCAAACGGCCACTGGCGCGGAGCATATTTGTCCGCCGGTGGTTCCGCCCTCTGCGGCAATGTCTCTGTGCTCTTTTCTAAAAGGCTGATAAGATCGGCGACACGGCACGTAAATTGCGTATTGCGCATGGCACAAACCCGCGCCGGAACACAAAACGCTTCGGCGTAAAACGCACGAAACACACTGGCCCCCGCCTGCACCGGAATGCCCGGCACAGGCGGGTATTTTTCTGCGCAAAACGGCTTTTGTCTGCGCACGACGCGGATTTTCCCGAATTTTGCGGTTTTTTCTGGTATTGACAGAGAAAACCTGGTATAATGAGACTGTTTTGCGGCACATGCCCGAACACAATTAAATGCAGCAACGTGTTCTGCGGCTGACGGCCTTCCGTCAAGGCGTTTTTGCGCAGTGGAGCCCCCTGAATCTGCGCAAAAACATGCCGGAACACGCAACGTATAAACCGAAGTACCGGTTTTGTGCATATTGGGAGTCATTGCGGATTTCCAAATGTTGGCCGCAACGTCCGAAAGGCTGCGCTGTGCCGCAAACGGCGCTTTCCGTTCCATAAAAAATTGCGGCATCCCGCCGCAGTCTGTCGCGCGTTTCGCGTTCTGCGCCCCGCGTTTTGGCGGGACTGAATGCCCGGCGCACTATCTCGCGGCACGAACGCCGCCGGCATAACGTGCGAACACCCGCCAAGCAAGAAACCGCGGCGCAGTCTTTGGTGTAAAGCCCGGTGTGCCGGACGAAAAGCCCGCCGGTGCGGCACATGCTGCGCCGGATCGGCTGCCCTTCTTCGCTGCGTCCGGTTTCACATTGCACCCCGCCGCAGTCTGTCGCGCGTTTCGCGTTCTGCGCCCCGCGTTTTGGCAAGACTGAATGCCCGGCGCACCATCTCGCGGCACGAACGCCGCCGGCATAACGTGCGAACACCCGCCAAGCAAGAAACCGCGGCGCAGTCTTTGGTGTAAAGCCCGGTGTGCCGGACGAAAAGCCCGCCGGTGCGGCGCGTGAGCCGGCGCACCATCTCGCGGCACGAACGCCGCCGGCATAACGTGCGAACACCCGCCAAGCAAGAAACCGCGGCGCAGTCTTTGGTGTAAAGCCCGGTGTGCTGGACGAAAAGCCCGCCGGTGCGGCGCGTGAGCCGGTGCAAGCCGGGCGCCTGCATTGCAAAGCGGCGCAGGACGGACAAGAAAACGCCGGTGCGGCACATGCTGCGCCGGATCGGCTGCCCTTCTTCGCTGCGTCCGGTTTCACATTGCACCCCGCCGCAGTCTGTCGCGCGTTTCGCGTTCTGCGCCCCGCATTTTGGCGGGACTGAACGCCCGGCGCACCATCTCGCGGTACGAACGCCGCCGGCATAACGTGTGAACACCCGCCAAGCAAGAAAGCGCGGCGCAGTCTTTGGCGTAAAGCCCGGTGTGCCGGACGAAAAGCCCGCCGGTGCGGCGCGTGAGCCGGTGCAAGCCGGGCGCCTGCATTGCAAAGCGGCGCAGGACGGACAAGAAAACGCCGGTGCGGCACATGCTGCGCCGGATCTGCTGCCCTTCTTCGCTGCGTCCGGTTTTGTATTGCGGATTCCGGCCAAGATCGGGAATGCCGCTTTCCTGTTGAATTGCATGTGCAAGCGCCGCATTTCAGGCGCCGACACCAAACAGCCGGACTCGCGTTTTTTGAACCCGGATCGCATGAAATCCCGTAATTCATTTCATCCCGATAGATAGGAGTCAATCATGAAGCCAATCAAACTCATCGCGCTGGATCTCGACGGCACCGCGCTGGATTCCAACCGCGACCTCAGCCCCAAAACGGCCGCCGCCATTCATGCCGGCATCGCAAGCGGCATCCAGGTGGTCTTTTGCACCGGCCGGACGCTTCCCGAAATGCGGCCGCTGCTCAAGCTGGTTCCTGACATGCACTACCTGGTCTGCGGAAACGGGTCGAGCGTGCTGGATCTTACTTCCGGAGAGACCATCTACGAGAACAAGCTCTCCTACCCCATGCAGGAAAAAATTCTCGATGTGCTTGCCGGCCGGGATGTGATGCTGGAATTCTTTTTCGGCCCGGAGGTCTTTGTCGACGCCGCGTGTCTTGCAAATTTGGAGCGCTACGTCTTTGATTCCTTTCAGCGGGTCGTCCGCGAAAGCCGGACGCCGACGCCCGATGTCCGCGCCCTGATCCGCGCCAAACACGCGCCCGCGGACAAGTTGCATGTATTTTTCCGGACGCTGGAAGAGCGGCAAACGGTCTGGGATCTGTTAAAGCCGCTGCCGCTGCAGCTCTCCTCTTCCCTGCAGAACAACCTCGAAATCAACTCCGCGACCGCCGATAAAGGCGAAGGCCTCCGGCAGCTTTGCAGCCATCTACACCTGACCGCCGAAGAAACCATGGCGGTCGGCGACAACTGCAACGATTTTACCATGATGGAGTTTGCCGGACTTGCCGTGGCCATGGAAAACGCGATTCCGGAGGTTCGGAACATGGCAGACCGCATCACAAAAACCAACGACGCGGACGGTGTTGCCTACGCGATTGAGCAGTTCGCGCTCTCGCAGCGCGGCTGAACCGCCCGGTTTGATCCTGCCATTTTGCGTGTGTCTGTTTTCAGGCGCACGCTTTTTTATACAAAAAAGCTGCCCTGCACCTGCAGGACAGCTCTTTTGATTCCTGTAAAACTTCTTGCGCAGCTTACACGCGCAGCCTTACGCTGCTTTTTCGGCCTTGTTCTTTTTGTGATACTGCCAGGCGGTATACAGCGGACCGGCAATGCAGACCGACGAGAAGCATCCGGCCACAACGCCGACCATCATCGGAAGCGCAAACGTCGTGATGGAGGAAAGATCGTAAATCATGCCGACCACGAACACGACGGCGACGGAAATAAACGTCGCAAGCGACGTGTAGATCGAACGGGTCAGCGTCTGGTTGATACTCGTATTGAGCAGGACGCTGTACTCCACCTTCGGGCCGAGCAGACGGCGGTTTTCACGGATACGGTCATACACCACGATGGTATCGTTGAGCGAATATCCGAGGATCGTCAGGATAACCGCGATAAAGTTGTCGTTGAGCGGGATCCGGAAGATCACAAAGGTAAAGTACACGATCACCACGTCGTGCAGCAGCGCGACAATGGCCATAACACCGGACGCAGCGCCGCCGATTTTGCGGAACCGCAGCGCGATATAGACGATCAGCAGCACCGCCGCGATCAGCACGGCGATGAGGCATTTGAGGAAAAAGGACTTGCCCATGACCGGATTGACAGAGTTCGAGCTGACAACCTCAAACCCGGCGTCCGGATAAGCGGCATTGAGCTTCTCCATGACAGCCGACTGCTCTTCGAGGGAGATGGAATCCGTGCCGCCGAAGGAGACGGTCGCGTTTTTCAGGCCCTCTGTGCCGTCAGCGGTCTTGACGTTTTCGTTGATCACAACAGAGACGGTATTTTTTCCGGTTGCATCCGAAACGATGGACGCAATTTCGTCCTGGTTGACTTCGCCGGTGAAGGAATATTTAATCACCGCGCCGCCGGTAAACTGGATGTCCATCTGTGTGCCGAAAATGACGTTTACGATCAGCCCGATCAGGATGATCGCAAGCGAAATCAGGTAGTACTTTTTTCTATTTTCAAAAAAGCGGATGTGAAACTGTTTCATTTTGCGGCACCTCCGAACAACCATTTCTTGCGGAACACCTTAAAGCCCGAAAGTGACTTTGTCATGAGACGGGTCGCAACCACGCCCATCAGGAAGTTGCCGATGATGCCGATGAGCAGCGTGTACCCGAAGGAATAGATCGATCCGGTCGTCGAAGCGCCGAAGATCGAGGAAAGAATGTTGGTCGGTCCAAAGACGAGCATCAAAATCAGCGCAACGATGATGACGGTGATGTTGCCGTCGAAGATCGCGGAGATGCTGTTTTCATCGCCGTTCTTGATCGCGCCGTCGATGGTCTTGCCCATCCAGATTTCTTCTTTGATTCGGGTTGCCGTGATGATATTGGCGTCAACGCCCATACCGATCGAGAGGATGATACCGGCGATGCCCGGCAGCGTCATCGTAAAGCTCTTAATGAAGGAGAAGTAGCCCGAAACCGCCGCGAAGCTGAGCGCGATCTGTCCCAAAAGGGAAATGACCGCGACCACGCCCGGCAGACGGAACAGGACGATCATCAGAATGGCAACGAGGCAGAACGCAATGATGCCGGCAATTGCCATCGCATTTAAAGAGGACATTCCAAGCGTCGGGTTGACGGTGCTGAAGTTTTCGGTTTTGAGGGCAAACGGCAGGGCGCCGGCGCTGATCTTGGATGCAAGCGCAGAAACCTCTTCCGCCGTAAAGTCGCCTTCAATCGTGCATTTTCCATCGGTGATGACGGCGTTTACCGTCGGGTAGGAGATCATGACATCATCCATCCAGATGGAAATGACTTTTCCCTGGAGCTCTTTGGTCGCATCGGCAAAGGTCTTTGCCGCGCTGTCGCTCAGCTCCAGTGAAACGATGTATTTCATGGTACCGGTCTGCTGATCCTGCATCATCTGGGGCTCGGCTTTGACGATGTCGTCCCCCTGCAGGATGATATGTTCGGCCGTCACGCCGGTCGGCGTCTGATACACCATCTCGCCGTCCGCGCCGGTCGTCGCTGTTTCATATTCCATTCCCTCGCGGAAGGTCAGAAGCGCCGTTGCGGAAATCTCGTTGATGGCCTCTTCCGGATCGAAATTCGCCTCGTCGTTTTTCCACGGGAACCGGACGATAATCCGATCCTGGTTGTAGTCGGTATACAGTTCATAGTCGGTGATGTTGCTCGACACCAGACGCGTCTCGATGATTGCCTTGGCAGAATCGATCTGCTCTTTGGTCGCCTTTTCGTCGGTTGCCGGCGTAAAGGTTGCTTCCACACCACCGCGGATATCGATACCCCACCGGATATCGCTGACGCCTTTCAAATAGGTGATCTTGTTATCACCGTTCTGGCCGGAAATTCCGAATGCCGCCGTAATCGTAAAAAACAGGATGATTGCAGCAACAATAAAGAAGACCGGCTTTTTTACCCGCTTCATGGGCATGTCCTCCTTGTTGAAAATAAATTCTGCGGGCACACAAACAAGCCGGACGCATCCTCCTCCGGCTTATCTGCATGCTCGCAAATGCCATAGATTCTATTATATTGTTTTTTCGCGCAGAAGTCAACAATTTGCACGAAATTTATCATCCTGCAGGAATTGTATCCCCTATTTTTGTAAAAGGTGCTCAACTGCCGCCAGCTTTGTGCAGACAGCGAAAATTTCCGCAGCCTTTTGGACTTCTGAAACCGGCGGGAACGACGGCGCCAGCCGGATGTTCGAGTCCTTCGGGTCTTTGCCGTAGGGATAGGTCGAGCCCGGCGGGTTCAAAATCACGCCGGCGTCTTTGCAGAGCGCAACCACGCGCCCGGCGCAGCCCTCCATCACATCGACGCTGACAAAATATCCGCCGCGGGGATTCGTCCACTCCGCCGCGCCCGTTCCGGCAAGCTCGGTATCGAGCGTTTCGACCAGCGCGCGGAACTTCGGCTGCAAAATGGCGCGGTGCTTTTTCATAAGCGCCAGAACGCCGGCCTTATCCTTGAGGAACCGGATGTGGCTGAGCTGGTTGAGTTTATCCGGCCCGATGGTTTTGACGGAAAAATGCTTTCTCAAATCCGCAAGCGTGCTGCCCCACGCGGAAACCGCCGAGACGCCCGCGCCGGCAAAGGTGATCTTGGAGCTGGACGCAAACATGATCGGAAATTCGAGCGAATCCTGCTCCTTGCAGGCGTCGAAGAGGCTCAAAAGCTGATCCGGCGTGTCGGTCAGGTCATGGACGCAGTAGGCGTTATCCCAGAAGATCCGGAAATCCTTCGCAGCAGGCCTGAGCGCGGCAAACCGGCGCACCGTCTCGTCCGAGTAGGTGATGCCCTGCGGATTCGAGTACTTCGGCACGCACCAGATGCCCTTGACTGTCGGGTCGTGTTCGACATACGCTTCGACCTGGTCCATATCCGGGCCGGTCGCCGTCATGGGAATCGGGATCATCGTCAGGCCGAAATATTCCGTGACCGAAAAATGGCGGTCATAGCCCGGCACAGGACACAGGAATTTGACCTCCTGCTGCTTGCCCCAGGGCTGGCATCCGCCGAACCCATGCGTCACGGCGCAGGAAATCACGTCGAACATGATGCTAAGGCTCGAGTTATTTCCGATAATAATGGACTCTTCCGGCGCATCCAGCAGGTCGCCGAAGAGCTTCCGGGCAAGCGGAAGGCCGTCCGGATTACCGTAGTTGCGGCAGTCCTCCCCGCCGGAGGACTGCATATCCGAAGAAGAGGTCAAAACGTCGAGCATGCCCATCGACAGGTCAAGCTGCTCGGTGCAGGGTTTTCCGCGGGTCAAGAGCAGATGGTTGCCCTCTGTACAAAGCGCGCGATAGCGTTCCGTCAGCGTTTTCTGTTGCTCCGAAAGTTGTTCCTTCGTCAGTTCCTTCAAGTTCAACATGAACACTCCTCTTCAAATAATATGCAAAAAATCTTGTGAAACCATAAACATTTTAACTCTTCACCAGCAAAAATGCAAGTTTAAAAGCAAATTCCTGCATTTTCCGCATTTTCACCACGAAACGCCCGATTCTAAACCGCTTTCTGTCTATTCCGGATAGAACGGTTTGCGTGCGAAGGCCGCCGGTGCAAGCCGGGCGCCTACAGCGGATCGAAGCCGTCGAGCAAAGCAGAACCGCGGCGCAGGTACGGTGCACCGCGCGCCGAAGAGCAGATCAGCTGGCATCGAACACAAATCGCGGCCGGACGCCTGCGGCGCAAAGCCGCGCAGGACGGACAAGAAAAGGCCGGTGCCTGAGACGGTGCAAGCCGGGCGCCTGCGGCGGATCGAATCCGTCGGGCAAAGCAGAACCGCAGCGCAGGGCACGGTGCACCGCGCACCGAAAAGCAGATCAGCTGGCATCGAACACAAATCGCGGCCGGACGCCTGCGGCGCAAACGCTCCGTGCAAAAGACCGGAACTGCGCAGATCGGCGCGCAAGCCGGGCGCCCGCGTTGCAAAGCCGCGCAGGACGGACAAGAAAAGGCCGGTACGTGAGACGGCGCAAGCCGGGCGCCCGCGGCGGATCGAATCCGTCGGGCAAAGCAGAACCGCGGCGCAGGGTACGGTGCACCGCGCGCCGAAAAGCAGATCAGCTGGCATCGAACACAAATCGCGGCCGGACGCCTGCGGCGCAAACGCTCTGTGCAAAAGACCGGAACTGCGCAGATCGACGCGCAAGCCGGGCGTCCGCGTTGCAAAGCCGCGCAGGACGGACAAGAAAAGGCCGGTACGTGAGACGGCGCAAACGCTCCGCGTGAGAGAGCCGGCGCGGCGCGCCATCTCGCGGCACAAATGCCGCCGGTATAACGTGCAAACGCTCGCCAAACAAGAAAGCGCGGCGCAGTCTTTTGCGTAAAGTCCGGCGTGCCGGACGAACGCTGCCCTGCATCCGTCCAGATAACGAAAGGCGGCGGAGAACGCTTCCCCGCGCGCCTTTTCCAATGTCTTGCAACGTTCCTGCCGGGAAGCCCGGCCCGGCTGCTGCAGCCAAAACGAAGCAGCAGCGTTTTTCTGTGCGCCTGGAATGCGTCTGCAAATGAACCCTTGTGCAAAACCGCTGACCGCCAAATGCACGGACAAACACTTCTACACGAAAGGAACCTTCCGCCTGCGTGCACGCCGCACTCGCGGCGATTTGTGCAGGCCGCACGAAACAAACCCTGTTCGTAAGCGCTTAAAAATCTAGCGCTTAAAATTCTGCGGATCCGGTCGTACGCGGGAAAGGCAGCACGTCGCGGATATTCGAAATGCCGGTCAGATACATGACCATCCGCTCAAAGCCGAGACCGAACCCGGCGTGCTGGACGCCGCCGTATTTCCGCAGATCGAGATACCACCAGTAGTCCGCCGGGTTGAGTCCCAGCTCTGCAAGGCGGCCGAGCAGCACATCCTCGCGCTCCTCACGCTGGCTGCCGCCGATGATCTCGCCGATGCCGGGCACCAGAAGATCCACCGCGGCGACCGTTTTGCCGTCGTCATTGAGCCGCATGTAAAACGCCTTGATCTCCTTGGGGTAATCCGTCACGAACACCGGACGGCCGAACACCTGTTCGGTCAGGTATTTTTCGTGCTCGGTCTGCAGATCGCTGCCCCAATGGACTTTATATTCGAAGCGGTCGTTCACCTTTTCGAGGATTTCAATCGCTTCCGTGTAGGTGATGTGTCCGAAATCCGACTCTGCCACGTGCGAAAGGCGCTCCAAGAGTCCCTTATCGACGAACTGATTGAAGAACGCCAGATCCTGCTGGCAGGTCTCCATCACATAGCGGATGATAAACTGGATCATATCCTTTGCAAGCGCCATGTCATCCTGGAGATCGGCAAAGGCGATTTCCGGTTCGATCATCCAGAACTCCGCCGCGTGGCGCTGGGTATAGGACTTCTCCGCGCGGAAGGTCGGCCCGAACGTGTAGATTTTCCCGAATGCAAGCGCCATGCACTCGCCTTCAAGCTGTCCGGAAACCGTCAGGGACGCCGGCTTCTCGAAGAAGTCTTTCGAATAATCGACCTCCCCGCTCTCTGTACGCGGAACGTTTTCGAGGTCGAGCGTCGTGACGCGGAACATCTCCCCCGCGCCCTCGCAGTCACTCGCCGTAATCAGCGGGGTATGCGCGTAGACGAACCCGCGCTCCTGGAAAAATTTGTGAATGGCAAACGCCGCAGCCGACCGCACACGGAACGCTGCGCTGAAGAGGTTCGTCCGGGGACGCAGATGCGCGATGGTGCGCAGATACTCCACCGAGTGGCGCTTCTTCTGCAGCGGATAATCCGGCGTGGATGTGCCTTCGACCGCGATTTCCCGGGCGTGAATTTCAAACGGCTGCTTGGCTTCCGGCGTTTCGACAAAAATGCCCGTCACCCGGAGCGCCGCGCCGACGTTCTGTTTGGCGATTTCCTTATAGTTTTCTACGTGCTCCGCTTCAAATACAATCTGCACGCCTTTGAAGCAGCTTCCATCGTTGAGGTCAATAAACCCGAGCGTTTTGGAATCCCGGATGGTTCTGACCCATCCGCAGACCGTCACACGCTGGCCGGCATATTGGGAAGCCCCCGCATAGAGCGCACGGATCTCTGTTCTCTGCATCTCGTTTCCTCCCATATATCGATAGAATCGGAATGTAATCTATTATAGCATACCCAAAAACGAAACGCGAATCTTTTTTTCAAAAAATTGTAAAAAAGACCTTGATTTTTCATTTTGTATCGGATATAATAGGAAAGCGCTGTTGAGAGTACACATGGAGAGGTATTCTAATGGTAAGGAGCCACATTGGAAATGTGGTGCACCGCAAGGTGTTGTGCGTTCGAGTCGCATCCTCTCCGCCATGCCGTCGCGAACGAGATTGTTCGTGACGGCTTTTTTCTTGTTTTTGTTCCTGCCTACACCGCACACAGAGAGTTCCGCTTGCGCGGGCCGGCTATGCTTGTGCGCGCTAAATTTACGCCTGCGCGGGCTTTTTCTGCGGGGCGCGGCCGCCGTGCCGTATCCCATCGGGATCCCTTTTCATTATATATATATCATTTCTATCCGATGATATCTCTATCCGATCCCGTTTCGGTTTATTCTCTGATGATTTTGAAAAAGGAGCTGACTGCTTTGAAAACCTGTCCATTTTGCGGCGCACAGATTCCGGACGCCTCCCGATTCTGCAGCGCCTGCGGCAAAACGATAGAACCGGAGCCGACCAAAGTCGAAGAGGCCGCGCAAAAAATTGAGGACGCCGTCACCGAATTTCAGAACACCGCCGATCACACCGCCGAGTTTTCGTCTGCGGACATCCAGAGCGGCTTGGGGCTTTCGGTGCTCGCCTATCTCTCGATTCTGGTGCTCTTCCCGATCTTCCTCGGCAAGAAGTCGCCGTTTGTGCGCTTTCATGCGAACCAGGGCCTTTTGCTCTTCATCGGAGAAATCGCCTACCAGATCGTGACCCGGACGCTGGTGCTGCTGCTCTCGCTTTGCATGCCGCACATTGCCGTGCTGATCGTGGACAAGCTGTTTTTGCTGGTCTCGATGCTGTTTGTCGTGTTCGCCGTCTGGGGAATTGTCAATGTGGTAAACGGAAAAGCCAAGGAGCTGCCGCTTATCGGGAAAATCCGCCTGCTGCAATAAGCCGCTGCCCTTTTGGCGGGTTTTGCGGGCGCAGGCAGAACCGCCTGCGCAGCCGAAAACGCCGGTTCGATCCGGACACGCCCGGCGGATGCAGCGCGCGGTACGGGTCATTTCGCGCAAAATTTCCTGCAGAATTGGATGCGCCTGAACCGGCAGGCTTTCGCAGGAGCGCCGCGCGGATCTTGAACACGCGAATGAAAACGCAAAAACGCCGGCGGAAGTCCGGGCAGATTAAATCGGGCAGACATTCATTTTAGAAACGAGCAATGGGGCCGCACCGCGCGGTCCTTTTTTTCTTTATATAGGATGGAGATGTTTTATGTGTTATACGGCTCTGCAATCCTGCGCTGTGCTTCGGCGCAGGATACACGATTCCGCTGCATGTCCTGCGCGCTGTGTTGCGGGCGGGCGTTTCGGCGGGCGTTTCGGGTACGCGCGGCGGACGGCGTTTTTGCGGCGCTGGGTTGTGCAGCGTTCCGATAGGGCGCGGCGACAGGTATTTTTGCGTGCGCACCGGCGTGTATTCCGGCGGGCGCGGCGGACGTGTCCCGACTTTGGGCGGCGTTTTGCGCGCGTGGTGCAGGTCTTGCGGCTGGGCGTGCGTTGTTCCTCTCGGTGCGCGTTTGGCGGGCGTTGCCATACACGGGTTTCTACGCGTACGTCGTGCACGATTCCGCTGCATATCCTGCGCGCTGTGTTGCGGGCGGACGTTTCGGCGGGCGTGTCCCGATGCCGTGCGGGCGTCCCGGCGGGCGTTTCGGGTACGCGCGGCGGACGGCGTTTTTGCGGCGCATGGCTTGTGCAGCGTTCCGATAGGGCGCGGCGACAGGTATTTTTGCGTGCGCACCGGCGTGTATTCCGGCGGGCGTGTCCCGTGCCGTGCGGGCGTCCCGGCGGGCGTTTTTGCGGCGCTGGGTTGTGCAGCGTTCCGATAGGGCGCGGCGACAGGTATTTTTGCGTGCGCACCGGCGTGTATTCCGGCGGGCGTTTCGGGTACGCGCGGCGGACGGCGTTTTTGCGGCGCATGGGTTGTGCAGCGTTCCGATAGGGCGCGGCGACAGGTATTTTTGTGTGCGCACCGGCGTGTATTTCGGCGGGCGCGGCGGACGCCCAGAAAATTTCGCGCGGCGGACTGTATGGTTTTCCGGGGATCGGGCATCCTGTTGCTGAGACCCGGCTTTCTATGCACTCTTCCTGGCAATCTTCCTGCAAACGTATTCCCGCACGGCGGCTTTTTGCCCGTTTGGGAAACCATACAGCCGATTTAAATTGTAAATAAATTGTTAACAACATGAATTTTCTGTTGCCTTGACGTACTCATAATGTTATGATATCTTTGGTAAATTTGGCAAATTCGTAATTTTTACGTTTTTCGTCAAATTTTATCCTTTGTTCTTTTTTCTCCATCATACGGGTCAAAAACCGGATCTATGAAGGAATGATTTTTCCTGAAAGGAGGTACATCGATATGTCTAATGGATTTGTTGTCCTCATGGGAATCGGGACCGTTTTCATCGGATTGATTTGCATCATCGTGCTCTGCACCATCATGAGCACGCTCTATAAATCCTTCTCGAAAAAAGACAGCCAGACAGCAGGCGCTGGCGCTCCGGCTCCGGCGGCTCCCGCAGCAAATGAGGCCATTGCAGACAGGCCGGCTTTCATTGCCGCCGTTTCTGCGGCGGTGGCGGAAGATCTTGCGACAGATGTCTCCGGCATTCGTATCCATTCTGTAAAGCGCGTATGAACCCCAAAATATTTTCTGTGATGAGGTGGCAGTAATGAAAAAATATCGTGTGAATGTCAACGGCACCAACTATGAAATCGAACTCGAGCTCGTCAGCGAGAATGACGCGAAGGCTGCTGCTCCGGCTGCTGCTGCGCCCGCACCTGCGGCTGCTCCGGCTCCGGCTGCTGCTCCGGCAGGCGGCGAGAAGATCACAAGTCCGATGCCCGGCACCATTCTCAGCCTGAATGTTGCTTCCGGCGACGCCGTGAAAAAGGGCCAGGTTCTGATGGTTCTCGAGGCGATGAAAATGGAAAATGAAATTATGTCCCCGATCGACGGAAAGGTTCTGTCCGTAAATACTTCCAAGGGCTCAGCCGTGGAAGCCGGAACACTCCTCTGCGTACTGGGCTAATCGCGGCATACATTGGAGGGACAATTACATGGACGTTATTTTAAATTTTATCAACCAGACCGGTTTCAGCATGATTGCGAACAACTGGAAATGCCTTGTGATGATCGTCATCGCGCTGGTGCTCTCCTATCTCGCAATCGTCAAGAAATTCGAGCCGCTGCTGCTTTTGCCGATCTCCTTCGGCATGCTGCTGACCAACCTCCCCGGTGCGGAAATGTATCACGAAATTCTGTTCGCCGGCGGACACATCCACTGGGATCTGATCGGCGGCGCAACCGTTACGCAGGAGTTCCTCAATGAGCTGGCGTCCTCCGGCGTTTCCGGAACGGTTCTCAATTCCGTAGCGGTTGGAAAATCGATCTCCATCGGCCTGATCGACATTCTCTATCTCGGCGTCAAGCTCGGCATCTATCCGTGCCTGATCTTCCTCGGCGTCGGCGCAATGACCGATTTCGGCCCGCTGATCGCAAACCCGAAGAGCCTGCTGCTCGGCGCTGCTGCACAGCTCGGCATCTTCATCACCTACATCGGTTCCCGCCTGCTCGGCTTTACCGGTCAGGAAGCAAGCTCCATCGGCATCATCGGCGGTGCAGACGGCCCGACGGCCATCTATGTCACGACCCGCCTGGCGCCCTGGCTGCTCGGACCGATCGCGGTCGCCGCTTACTCCTACATGGCGCTTGTTCCGGTCATCCAGCCGCCGATCATGAAGCTCCTCACAACGAAAAAAGAGCGCATGATCACCATGAAGCAGCTGCGTCCGGTTTCCAAGACCGAAAAGATTCTCTTCCCGTTTGTGGTTACCATCTTTGTTGCGCTTCTGGTTCCGTCCGCGGCTCCGCTGGTCGGCTGCCTGATGCTCGGCAACCTCTTCCGTGAGACCGGCGTTGCGGATCGTCTCAACAAGACCGCACAGAACGAGCTGATGAACATCGTCACGATCTTCCTCGGCGTCTCCGTCGGTGCAACGGCAACTGCCGCAACCTTCCTGAGCGTTTCGACCCTCAAGATCATCGTCATGGGCGTTGTCGCGTTCGGCCTCGGTACTGCCGGCGGCGTGCTGCTCGCAAAACTGATGAACCTCTTCCTCAAAGAGAAGATCAATCCGCTGATCGGCTCGGCCGGTGTTTCCGCTGTTCCGATGGCAGCCCGTGTTTCGCAGGTTGTCGGACAGAAGGAAAATCCGGGCAACTTCCTGCTCATGCATGCAATGGGTCCGAACGTAGCCGGCGTTATCGGCTCCGCAATCGCGGCGGGCGTACTGCTCGCGCTGTTCGGCGCCGCTTAATGGAGGTGTAAGATATGGCAAATCCTTTGAAAATTACCGATACCATCCTGCGTGACGCGCACCAGTCTCAGGCTGCAACGCGGATGCGCACCGAAGATATGCTTCCCGCGTGTGAGCTGCTCGACAACATGGGCTACTGGTCCCTCGAGTGCTGGGGCGGCGCAACGTTCGACGCCTGCATGCGGTTCCTCAACGAGGATCCCTGGGAGCGTCTGCGTACGCTGAAAAAAGCCATGCCGAAAACGAAGCTGCAGATGCTGCTGCGCGGCCAGAACATTCTCGGCTACCGCCACTATGCAGACGACGTGGTTTCGGAATTCTGCAAAAAATCCATCGAAAACGGCATCGATGTCGTCCGGATTTTCGACGCGCTGAACGATCCGCGCAACATGGAAATGGCCATGAAGGCCGTCAAGGAATACGGCGGCATCTGCGAAGCGGCGATCAGCTACACGATCAGCCCGGTTCACAACGAGGACTATTTTATCAAGCTTGCGATGCAGCTTGAAAAAATGGGCGCTGACGTGCTCTGCATCAAGGACATGGCAAACCTGCTTCTGCCCTATGAGGCCTATTCCCTCGTCAAAAAGCTCAAAGAAAACATCGGCATTCCGGTTCATCTGCATACGCACAACACGACCGGTACCGGCGATATGACCTATCTGATGGCCGCACAGGCCGGCGTGGATATCGTTGACTGCGCGCTGTCTCCGCTTGCAAACGGCACTTCACAGCCCGCAACGGAATCGCTTGTTGCAACCCTCAAGGGTACAGAGCGCGACACGGGTCTCGACCTTGCCAAGCTCAGCGAAGCCGCTGCGCATTTCCGCAAGGTGGCGCAGAAGCTCAAGGATGAGGGCAGCCTCGATCCGAAGGTTCTGCAGGTAGACACCAACACGCTGCTCTATCAGGTACCGGGCGGCATGCTCTCGAACCTGATTTCTCAGCTTAAGCAGGCAAACGCCGAGGATAAATACTATGACGTGCTCGCGGAAGTGCCGCGCGTCCGTAAGGACTTCGGCTATCCGCCGCTGGTCACGCCGACCAGCCAGATCGTCGGTTCGCAGGCGGTGCTCAACGTCATCTCCGGCGAACGCTACAAGATCTTCACGAAGGAATCCAAGGGCCTGCTCCGCGGCGAATACGGCCAGCTTCCGGCTCCTGTCAATGAGGAAGTCCGCAAAAAGGCAATCGGCGATGACGAAGTCATCACCTGCCGTCCGGCGGATCTGCTCGACAATGAGATGGAGAAGCTCACAGCGGAAGCCAAGGACTTCGCAAAGCGTGAAGAGGATGTGCTCAGCTACGCGCTCTTCCCGCAGGTCGCAAAGAAATTCTTTGATTTCCGCGATCACAAGGCCGAAGAGCCCGCGCCGAAAGCAGACTCTGACGGTGTTCGCACCATCTATGTACAAGACCTCTCCGTTTAACTTTTCCCATATTCGAAAAACAGCACGCGCCATCCGGCACGTGCTGTTTTTCTATGTTCTGCCGCTTTGAAGCGGAGCTGACTGTAGCAATCCCTCATCAACGGTATTCGATTCAGATGTTTCTGTAATTTCTGTTCATGCATCTAGGTCAATCGATGTTTTATTCTCTGAATAATACCATGTAATCACCAGACGGTCATTAATTATACACATATATCTTATCTGCAAAACAATCAAGCACCCGATTTCGTGTATCTACATCGTCAAAATCTGCTTTCGCATACATTTCAAAACCGTTCTTTATACTGTTTTCATCTTCAGCAAGTGTCTGTTTCAACTTTACAGTTTTAACGGCTTCTGCAATGCCTGTCTTTTTGTTCTCTAGCTCTGTAAGCCTGCTTGTCACTGCATCTGATAAAACGCCCTTTTCCATAACCTTGATAAGATTCATGAAAAAAGAGAACCGCTTTCGCCATTCTCTTTTCTACAAACTGGAATTCATCTTGCTTCCTTTAACAATTCTTCAGCTTCTGCACCAAAGAGTTTTGCCAGCGCCATTAGATTCGTAGTGCTTGGATCAGACACACCACTTTCCCATTTAGAGACAGCCTGACACCTAATGTTTCTGCGACAAACTCCTGGGTCATTTTACAATCTACCCGATGCTGTTTCAGCACTTCTCCAAGAGTCCTTGCGTTTTCTGCTCTTTCTTTTCTCACCGGTGCTGATTTTGTATACTTCCGCAGTGCTTTGATGATTAGGCTAACAACATAGATGATAATCGCTACCCCAACAAGCCACATGGCAATCATAAGATACTGAAATAGACCAGAATTCATTTTTTTGTCCTCCTTTCTATTTGATAGCCTAATTATAGTGCTTTTTCTATGGTTGCACCACCAACTATAACGCAACTTTTCGGTTGCGAAGCATTTATGATAATAAATTCCGATTTGTCAAATTCACATCCGCATTCGGCTTGTTGCATTTTCGTGGCTCTCAACGGAGTTGGACGCTTGATTTACCGGGATTTTCCGTCGTTTCGGCGCGGTGTCAGCGCAGGTGCCGCGGCGCGGTGTCAGCAGGGTGTCTCGGCGCGGCGCCGGAGCATTTGCGCGGTTCCCGGTTCGTGACGCTGTTTTGGGCTTTGCCTGTCCGCGGGTGCCGCGGCGCGGTGTCAGCGCGGGTGCCGCGGCGCGGTGTCAGCGGGGTGTCTCGGCGCGGCGCCGGAGCATTTGCGCGGTTCCCGGTTCGTGACGCTGTTTTGGGCTTTGCCGGTTTGCAGGTTTCGCGGCGCGGGGTCAGCGCGGGTGTCGCGGCGCGGCGCCGGGCGTTTGCGCGGTTCCCGGCTTGTGATGTTGTTTTGGGCTTTGCCGGTTTGCAGGTTTCGCGACGCGGTGCCTGCGGGGCGTCTCGGCGCGGCGCGGGGCGTTTGCGCGGTTCCCGGTTCGTGACGCTGTTTTGGGCTTTGCCGGTTTGCAGGTTTCGCGGCGCGGTGTCAGCGCGGGTGTCGCGGCGCGATGCCAGCGGGGTGTCGCGGCGCGGGGCGTTTGCGCGGTTCCCGGCTTGTGATGTTGTTTTGGGCTTTGCCGGTTTGCAAGTTTCGCGGCGCGGGGCCAGCGGGGCGTCTCGGCGGCGGCGCCGGAGCGTTTGCGCGGGGCCCCGGTTCGTGACGCTGTTTTGGGCTTTGCCGGTTTGCAGGTTTCGCGGTGCGATGTCAGCGCAGGTGCCGCGGTGCGCGGGGTCAGCGGGGTGTCGCGGCGGCGGGCGTTTGCGCGGTTCCCGGCTTGTGACGCAATTTTGGGCTTTGCCGGTTTGCAGGTGCCGCGGTGCGATGCCAGCGCGGTGCCTGCGGGGCGTCTCGGCGCGGCGCCGGAGCGTTTGCGCGGTTCCCGGCTTGTGACGCTGTTTTGGGCTTTGCCGGTTTGCAGGTTTCGCGGTGCGATGTCAGCGCAGGTGCCGCGGTGCGGGGTCAGCGGGGTGTCGCGGCGGCGGGCGTTTGCGCGGAGCCCCGGTTCGTGACGCTGTTTCGGGCTTTGCCGGTTTGCAGGTTTCGCGGCACGGTGCCAGCGGGGTGTCGCGGCGGCGGCGCCGGAGCGTTTGCGCGGGGCCCCGGTTCGTGACGCTGTTTTGGGCTTTGCCGGTTTGCAGGTTTCGCGGCGCGATGCCAGCGGGGTGTCGCGACAGCGGGCGTTTGCGCGGGACCCCGGTTCGTGACGCTGTTTTGGGCTTTGCCGGTTTGCAAGTTTCGCGGCGCGATGTCAGCGCAGATGCCGCGGCACGGTGTCAGCGGGGCGTTTGCGCGGTTCCCGGTTCGTGACGCTGTTTTAGGCTTTGCCGGCTTGCAGGTTTCGCGGTGCGATGTCAGCGCAGATGCCGCGGCACGGTGTCAGCGGGGCGTCTCGGCGCGGTGCCGGGCGTTTGCGCGGTTCCCGGCTTGTGACGCTGTTTTGGGCTTTGCCGGTTTGCAGGTGCCGCGGTGCGATGCCAGCGGGGTGTCTCGGCGGCGGGCGTTTGCGCGGTTCCCGGCTTGTGATGTTGTTTTGGGCTTTGCCGGTTTGCAGGTTTCGCGGTGCGATGCCAGCGCAGGTGCCGCGGTGCGCGGGGTCAGCGGGGTGTCGCGGCGGCGGTCCCTCTGCAGAGTCTGCTGTTCTTTCCGCGCTGCGCGCCAAACGGCGGCGCCTCTTCCCTGCGTTCCCGTTTGTCCGCAGGTTTGCAGAACCCCGGACAAGCAAACCGCAGGCGGCTCTGCCCTGCGGCAGATATGTTCGCAGAAGCGAAGCCGCCGGACTTCGATACCCGGCCGCGCGGGCGAATCCGGCAGAGGCTCAGCGGTGCTCGTCTGCCTCTGTATAGAGCTCGGGATAACGCGCGTAGAAGGAGGCCGGCTCGCCGGCGGCCTCCAGATGGGACAGATCGCCGAACCGCGACATGCGGAACACGGCGGTGCCGGCCTGACGCTCTTCGGTGGAGAGGATCGTGACGCTGCTCGGCAGCGCAACCGCAAAATGCCACAGCGGCACCGGCGACAGGCCGAGCAGATGCGCCAGCAACACGCATTCCACGCCGAAATGGCAAAAGAGGATGAGATTCTCCCGATTCGGACGCTCTGCGCGGTACAGATGCCCGTCGCGGACATAGCCGTGCGTTTTTAGAAGGGCATCCAGGCCGTCGCCGACAGCGTCGAAAGCCGCGCGGATGCCAGAGTCGCGATAGAGCGGGCCGGTCGACCAGCGTTCGCGGTCGTAATAGACCGGATCCTGCGCCCAGTCGGCGGGCAGCACATCCCATGCAATCGGGGCAGGATGGCCGCGGTGCGAAACGCGGTAGCCGTAGTCAAACTCGTGCAGCCAGCTTTTCTCCTCTGCCGTCGCCTGTGCGGCGCGCAGCGTGAACGAGGCCGTATCCTTCGCGCGGCCCAGCGGCGAAACGTAATACGATGCGGGCGCGATCTTCGCAAGGCGTTTTCCGAGAAGCGCCGCCTCACGCCATCCTTTTTCGGTCAGGGAATCGACAGCATAATCGGGCTCTGCATGTCGGACAATGTAAAGATTCATAACGGAACCTCCTGTAAGCATTGGAAATCGACGCGCTATGCGCCGATCTGATTTTAGCAGATTTCACGCAAAATGGAAAGCCGGATTTCATTTTCGCACCGGAGAGGGTTCGCTTTCGCGGCGCGGAGGAATCTTCAATCGGGGCGGGCCGCAGCCGCGCACTCTCTGGGTGGCAGGTTCGGCCAAACCGCGTGCGGCCGACGTCCGGGTACTCTGCGGACGGGCGCGGCTTCGGCAACGTGCAATCCGGCAAGGCGGCTCCGGCCAGGCCGGTTCGGCAATTTAGAATTCGCCCCAGATAAATTTTGAGCAGGCAAATACGGTTTGCGGCAGGCAAATATGCTGCCTGCGTGTGTCTTCCCCCGGGTGGGATCCCGTCACACCAAGCTTGCCGGCCTGTGCTTTTGCCGACCGGTGCCCCTGCGGCTGGTGTCTTGCCGGCCGGTGTCTTGCGGACTCTACCCTTGCGATCGGGCACGCTTGCGGTCAGTATCCTTGCGGACTCTACCCTTGCAGACGGGCACTTTGCGGCGCGGAGGAATCTTCGATCGGGGCGGCGGCCGCGCATTCTCTGCGGGGTCGGGTTCGGCCAAACCGCGTGCGGCCGGGTGCCCGTTCGGACGGGTATCCCTGTGGCCGGCACCCTTGCGGCGCAGAGGTTCCCCAAAAATCGGCGCGGGATCAAAAATCGCGGCGGGTCTTTCCCCGGAAGTGAATTTCCCTTTTCGGCGTTTCAAAGCTTGTTTCGAAACGGATGCAGAGATTTCGGAACGAAAAAAAGCGGAAGTGCGGTGTATAAAACTGGAATAAATGCCCAAGCTACTTTCGTATATATAAAGCATGGCAGATCCCGAAACGGGATTCCACTCCTGCGGGCTTGCCGGTCAGGCGGCCTGCTGATCGCCATGCTGAAGGTGAAATTCGCCGTAAGGCTGAAAGGCGGTATCAAATGGAACTCGCATTAAGGCGCGCGGTCAAGGTGCGCGAAACGGACGTACAGAGCCAGGATTCCTGGGAGCTGATTTCCGAAATTCGGGAAGTAGAACGAAAACTTGCCTATACGGAGGAATGGTTTTCTCTAGAAAAGGACGAAAATCTGATTGATGCCTGCATTTATGAGCGGGAATCGCTCTGCGCGCGGTATCGGTATTTGATCAGCCTTGCCAAGCGTCAGGGAATTTCGTCCCATCCGTTCCGCGCAGGCATGTAGAAGAAACAGGAGGGAGCACAATGGGAACAGGCGGGACGTGGCTGATTGCGGGCGGGGTGTTTTTGCTGCTGGTCGTCATCCAGTGGATTTTGCGTGCAAAGCGCCCGGTTCGAACGGCAGCGTGCGGCGTCCTGACCGGACTCGCTGCGCTCCTTACTGTCAACCTGACCGGGGTGTTCACCGGGGTGACGCTGCCGGTGAGCATTCTGAGCATCGGGATTTCGGCGGTGGCGGGGATTCCGGGCGTGACGATGCTGCTTTTGCTCAATCTGATGCTTTGAAGCGGCCTAAAAAATAGAAAACCGCGGCACGAGACGGACCGCAGTTTGGGGCTTGCCCAGCTGCCATCCGTCTCGTTTTTTTGTTCTGTTCTATGCTCCTACGCGCCCGTGTCCGCGCCGGACTGCCCGGCAAAAAGCCCACAGGCGGCCGCCCGTTGGATTTTTTCTTTTTCCTTTCCAGAAGCCGTGCGCGCCGGTGGCTTTGTTGCACGGAACGCGCACCCTCTGCCGCGTGACACCCGCGCCCCTACCACACAACCCCATCATGCCCCTGTCATGTGTAATCCGCCGCCCTGCCGGGCGCGACGCGCGACCCCGTCACGCAGAACCCCGCGGCTCCATCATACGACCCCTATGCCCTGTCATGTGTGACACCCGCATCCCCTGTCGCGCAAAGCCGGACGGCACAGCATTTCAAAACCGCCCTGCACCGTCCTGCCCTGCATAGATACCGCGCGCTTTTTCTGCACGGAACGCGCGCCCTCTGCCGCGTGACACCCGCCGCCCCAGCCACACAGCCCATGCCCTTGTCATGCGTGACTCGCAGCCCTACCGGGCGCGACGCGCGACCCCGTCACGCAGAACCCCGCGGCTCCATCATACGACCCCTATGCCCCTGTCATGTGTAACACCCGCGCCCCTGCCGCACAGCCCCACGCCCCTGTCACGCAGGCCCCCGCTCCTCCATCATACGACCCCTATGCCCTGTCATGTGTGACACCCGCGCCCCTGCCGCACAGCCCCATGCCCCTGTCACGCGTGACCCGCCGCCCTGCCGGGCGCGACGCACGACCCCGTCACGCAGAACCCCGCGGCTCCATCATACGACCCCTATGCCCTGTCATGTGTGACACCCGCGTCCCCTGCCACACAGCCCATGCCCTTGTCATGCGTGACCCGCAGCCCTACCGGGCGCGACGCGCGACCCCGTCACGCAGAACCCCGCGGCTCCATCATACGACCCCTATGCCCTGTCATGCGTAACCCGCAGCCCCAGCCGCACAGCCCTATGCCCTTGTCATGCGTGACCCGCAGTTCCTGCCGCGCAAAGCCGGACGGCACAGCATTTCAAAACCGCCCTGCCCTGCATAGATACCGCACGCTTTTCTGCACGGAACGCGCGCCCTCTGCCGCACAGCCCCATGCCCCTGTCATGCGTGACCCGCAGCCCTACCGGGCGCGACGCGCGACCCCGTCACGCAGAACCCCGCGGCTCCATCATACGACCCCTATGCCCTGTCATGCGTAACACCCGCAGCCCCTGCCGCGCAAAGCCGGACGGCACGGCATTTCAAAACCGCCCTGCACCGCCCCGCATGGATACCGCGCGCTTTTTCTGCACGGAACGCGCGCCCTCTGCCGCGTGACACCCGCGCTCCTGCCGCACAGCCCCATGCCCCTGTCATGTGTAACCCGCAGCCCTACCGGGCGCGACGCGCGACCCCGTCACGCAGAACCCCGCGGCTCCATCATACGACCCCTATGCCCTGTCATGCGTAACACCCGCAGCCCCGTCGCGCAGAGTCCCATGTCCTTACCGCGCAGACCGACAATTCCGTCGCGCAAAACCCGCGCCCTCTGCCCGCCGGCTTGCCGGGCGGGCAAAAATGTGCTATGATACTGTCACCATTGTTTAGGAGGCGTTTCATCTTGAAATGGATGCTGCTTACCGTTATCGCCGGTCTATGCAAAGCCGTTCTGCGCGGCATTTATGCGTTTTTAAAGCTCTTCCCCGCCAAAAATAAAGTTTCCTTTTTGAGCCGCCAGTCCGATTCCGTGCGGGAAGATTTCACCATGATCGCCGCTGCGCTGCAAAGCGCTTCGCCGGACACGCAGTGCGTGTTCCTTTGCCGCACGCTCCGCGGCGCCGCCGACGCGCCCGCCTATTTTCTGCATCTTCTGCGCTGCATGTATCATATCGCGACCTCGAAGGTCTGCATCACCGATACCTATTCCATTCCGCTTTGCATTCTGCACCACAAAAAAGGGCTCACGATCATCCAGATCTGGCACTCGCTCGGCGCAATCAAAAAATTCGGCTATCAGTCGCTCGGACGCACCGGCGGCCGCAGCGAAAAGATGGCGCGCCTGATGCACATGCACCGCGGCTACAGCTATGTGCTCTGCGCTTCTGCGGAGACGCGCGCGCTCTACGCACAGGCTTTTGACATGCCGGAGGAGAAAATCCTTTTGACCGGCATTCCCCGGATCGACGCCATCCTGCACGCCGGAGAAGAAGAAAACCGCGCGCGCCTGCTTGATGCATATCCGGCGCTCAAAGAGAAAAAAATACTCCTGTACGTTCCGACCTTCCGAACGTCAGGTCTGCCGGATCTCGACGCCATGGACGCCTGCATCGACCACGACCGCTATGAGCTCGTCGTCAAGCTGCATCCGCTCGACGCCGAAAAGCTCCGCAAGCAGGGCAAGAGCTTCGACCGCTATCCGGAGATTCCGACCCTGCGGCTCATGACCGTTGCCGACGCCATTATCACCGACTATTCGGCCATCTCCATCGAGGCCAGCCTGTTAAACCGGCCCGTCTACTTTTATCTTTACGACCTTTCGGAATACCTGACAGAGCGCGGACTGAACTTTAATCCGCTGACCGAGATGCCGGACTGCGCCTTCTGCGATTTTCCGTCGCTTTTCCGCCGGATCGACGCCGGCAACTACGACTTTGCAGCGCTTGCTGCCTTTCGGAAGCGTTTTGTAGAAACCTGCGACACCCAGAATACGGAACGGATTGTGTCGCTGATTTTCAATCATCTGGAGGCGCCTTCGCTTGCGTAATCCCATCCGACTTGCCAAAACCGGATTTCAGCAGCTGCTGGAGTCCCATCCCGCGCTACGCCGACCCGTACACGCCGGTGTGACTGCCGTCCGCCGCGGACGCTACGCGCTGCGCAAAGCTGCCGCTCCCCTTTCGGAGCACAGCATTCTCTTCTGTGCCTATCAGGGCCGCTCCTATTCCTGCAGTCCCAAGGCCATCTACGAGTATCTGCTCACCGATCCCAAATTTCGGGATTATACCTTCACTTGGGTGCTCAAAGACCCGGCGCGTTACCCGTTCCTGCTCGAAAACCGGAACACCTTCCTCGTGCGGCCGGGCACCCGCGACTATGAGCATGCGCTGGCCCGCGCCAAATACTGGGTCTTTAATTTCCGCACCGCCGATCACCTTTCCCCGCGCCGCGGACAGGTCTATCTGCAGTGCTGGCACGGCACGCCGCTCAAGCGGCTCGGCTGCGACATCGAATTTTCGGGCGCTTCGTTCCACACGCTGCCCGAGATCCGGCGCCGCTACCACCGGGACGCCCGGCAGTTTCACTATCTGCTCTCGCCCTCTCCGGCCGCAACCAAAACCTTTATCTCGGCCTGGGATCTCGACCGGCTGCTGCCGCCGCTCTCCATTTTGGAAATCGGCTATCCGCGCGACGATATCCTGATCCAGAACCCGCCGCAGGCCCAGGCGTTCCGCAGGGCGCTCGGCATTCCGCCGGACAAGACGGTCGTGCTCTATGCGCCGACCTGGCGCGACGACCAGCATCGCGCCGGCGTCGGCTACACCTACGCGCCGGCACTCGACTTTGCCCGCCTGCAGTCGCTGCTCGGCGACCGGTTTGTGATCCTCTTCCGCGCGCATTACCTCATCGCCAGCCAGTTCGACTTTTCGCAGTATGCAGGCTTTCTCTACGACGTCTCGGCCGTCGACGATATCAACACGCTCTATCTGATCTCCGATCTGCTTGTTACCGATTATTCGAGCGTCTTTTTTGATTATGCGTGTCTTTGCCGCCCGATCCTCTTTTATATGTACGATTTGGAGCATTACGAGTCGCAGATGCGCGGGTTTTACCTCAAAAAGGAAGCGCTGCCCGGCCCGATTCTGCAAACGGAAGAGGCGCTCGCCGATGCCATTGTGCAGTACAGCGCGCATTTCTCCTGCGACGAGCGGTACCAGGCGTTTAACCGCGTCTATAACGCGCTCAACGACGGCCGCGCCGCACAGCGCTTTGTGGAGTTCTGCTTCCGGGAAACACCCGTAGACGCACAGGACAGGTAGCACGATCCTGCCAAGCCGCACAGGCCGCTGTTTCGGTGCGCCGCGCCCGGAAACGAGCCGGGCAAACAGCCAAAGTGCGCCGTGCCTAGAATGACCGGCCAACACTCGGGTCGGCCTGACCGCCCGGCCCCCGCATGGTGCGCCAAAAAGCCGCGCCGAGGATCCTTTTTCGGAACGCTGCACGGCATGCAAACCGGCGCACTGGCGGCGGTCGGCACGCGGCGTTCCAAAAGGCCGCATGCCGTGGCGCCGGTATCAAACGCCGCCGAAATTCCGCACAGGCCGCTGTTTCGGTGCGCCGCGCCCGGGAACAAACCGGCCAAACAGCCAACGCGCGCCGCGCCCAGAATGACCGGCCAACACCCGGATCGGCCTGACCGCCCGGCCCCCGCATGCCGCGCCAAAAAGCCGCGCCGAGGATCCTTTTTCGGAACGCTGCACGGCATGCAAACCGGCGCACTGGCGGCGGTCGGCACGCGGCGTTCCAAAAGGCCGCATGCCGTGGCGCCGGTATCAAACGCCGCCGAAATTCCGCACAGGCCGCTGTTCCGATGCGCCGTGCCCGGAAACGAGCCGGGCAAACAGCCAAAGTGCGCCGTGCCTAGAATGACCGGCCAACACTCGGGTCGGCCTGACCGCCCGGCCCCCGCATGGTGCGCCAAAAAGCCGCGCCGAGGATCCTTTTTCGGAACGCTGCACGGCATGCAAACCGGCGCACTGGCGGCGGTCGGCACGCGGCGTTCCAAAAGGCCGCATGCCGTGGCGCCGGTACCAAACGCCGCCGAAATTCCGCACAGGCCGCCGTTTCGGTGCGCCGTGCCCGGAAACAAACCGGCCAAACAGCCAAAGTGCGCCGCGCTTAGAATGACCGGCCAACACCCGGGTCGGCCTAACCGCCCGGCCCCGCATGCCGCGCCAAAAAGCTGCGCCGAGGATCCTTTTTCGGAACGCTGCACGGCATGCAAACCGGCGCACTGGCGGCGGTCAGCACGCGGCGTTCCAAAAGGCCGCATGCTGTGGCGCCGGTATCAAACGCCGCCGAAATTCCGCACAGGCCGCCGTTTCGGTGCGCCGTGCCTAGAAACGGACTGGCCAAACAGCCAAAGTGCGCCGCGCCTAGAATGACCGGCCAACACCCGGATCGGCCTGACCGCCCAGCCCCCGCATGCCGCGCCAAAAAGCCGCGCCGAGGATCCTTTTTCGGAACGCTGCACGGCATGCAAACCGGCGCACTGGCGGCGGTCGGCATGCGGCGTGTGCCATTTCCTAAAAAACCGGGCTCTGCCCGCAAATTGCTTTTTTGCTGGGAAACAGGCCCGTCCTGCTGTCACACACCCAGAGGCCCTGTCATATGTTAGGAAAGAGAAACGAAGTTTCCTTCTTCTAAAATTCGGACAGGAGTGATCGATCCATGCGATACATTACGAACCTCGACAAGCTCGGCGAAGGCCAACACGCGCGGGTGCTCCGCCTGACGGCGGACGACGGCATCCGGCGGCGCATGCAGGACATCGGACTCATCCAGGGCACGCCGGTCAAATGCCTGCAAAAAAGCCCCTTCCGCGACCCGATCGCCTTTCTCATCCGCGGCGCCGTCATCGCGCTGCGCGCCGAAGATTCCTCGCAGGTCCTTGTCGAGTACGACGCCTGACGGCATCTTAGGAAAGGAGGGAGTTCTTGTGGGACTTACCGCGGAATCGAGCGGGCTGCACGCCGTCGATCACGGCCTTTCCGTCCGCAAACGGCAGGCATCCGACCGCGTCCTCGCGCTGGCCGGCAACCCGAACGTCGGAAAAAGCACCGTCTTTAACGCGCTGACCGGCCTGCGGCAGCATACCGGCAACTGGCCCGGAAAGACCGTCACAAACGCGCAGGGCTTCTGCACGCACGACGGCCAGGGCTTTACGCTCGTCGACCTGCCCGGGTGCTACTCGCTGATGGCGCACTCGGCAGAGGAGGAGACCGCGCGGGATTTTCTCTGCTTCGGCAAGGCGGACGCGGTGCTCATCGTCTGCGACGCCACGTGCCTGGAGCGCAATCTCAACCTCGTGCTGCAAATTCTGGAGCTCACGCCGAACGCCGTCGTCTGCGTCAACCTCATGGACGAAGCCGCGCGCAAGGGCATTTCCATCGACTTTTCCGCTGCACAGGCGCGCCTCGGCGTGCCGGTCGTCGGCACCTGCGCGCGGGAAGAAGCATCTATCCGCGCCTGCATGGACGCCGTCAAGGCGCTGCCCGAAACAAGCCGCACGCCTTACCGCGTCACCTACGGCGCAGAGCTGGAACACGCAATCGCCCTCCTGCAGCCTGCCCTTGAGACGGCCGGCATCGGCGGCATTCCGCCGCGCTGGCTCGCGCTGCGGCTGCTCGACGCCGATGCTTCTCTGCAGCAATCGCTGCAGGAGGCGCTCGGGAAAGATCTTCTGCAAGACGCGGAAGTCCAGTCGGCGCTGCAGCTGGCCAATGCATTTCTCGAATCCGCCGGGCTTTCCCCGCAGGCGCGCAAGGATCGCATCGCCGCCCGGCTTGTCATCGCGGCGGAGGATCTCGCGCTCGACATCGTCCGCACGGAACCGACCGCCTGCCACCAGCGCGACCGCAAGCTTGACCGGATCTTAACCGGCAAATGGACGGGATTTCCCATCATGCTGCTGTTGCTCGCCGGCATTTTCTGGATCACCATCACCGGCGCGAACATTCCCTCGCAGTGGCTGCACACGGCACTGTTCCGGCTCGAAGAAGTGTTCTACGACGCGCTTTGCAGTGTGCAGGTGCCGGTGGTTCTCTGTGAGCTCATCGTGCACGGCGCGTACCGGGTGCTCGCCTGGGTGGTCTCCGTGATGCTGCCGCCGATGGCCATTTTCTTCCCCATTTTTACGCTGCTTGAGGATCTCGGATACCTGCCGCGCGTGGCGTTCAATCTCGACAAATGCTTTCAAAAATGCCATGCCTGCGGCAAACAGTCGCTGAGCATGTGCATGAGCTTCGGCTGCAACGCCGCCGGCATTGTCGGCTGCCGGATTATCGACTCCCCCCGTGAGCGGCTGATTGCCATTCTCACGAACAATTTCATTCCCTGCAACGGCCGCTTCCCCGCGCTGATTTCGATCATCACCATGTTTTTCATCGGCTCGGCCGCCAGCGCGCCGCAGTCGCTGCTCTCCGCGTTTTTGCTCGCCGGACTGATTGTGATCGGCATCCTGATGACCTTCGCCGTCTCGCGTCTGCTTTCCGCCACGATTCTAAAGGGTCTGCCCTCGTCCTTCACACTGGAATTGCCGCCCTTCCGCAAGCCGCAGATCGGCAGGATCCTTGTCCGCTCCGTGCTTGACCGGACGCTCTTTGTGCTCGGCAGAGCCGTCTCTGTTGCGGCGCCGGCCGGGCTGCTGCTCTGGCTCATGGCGAATGTGACGGTGTCCGGCGAAACGCTGCTCCATCACTGTGCCGGGTTCCTCGACCCGTTCGGCCGCCTGCTCGGCATGGACGGCGTCATCCTCATGGCGTTCATCCTCGGGTTTCCGGCTAACGAGATCGTGATTCCCATCATGATCATGGCCTATATGGCAAACGGCAATCTCGTGGAGATGAACGACCTCGCTGCGCTGCGGGCGCTCTTCGTCGACAACGGCTGGACGTGGCTGACAGCGGCGAATGTGCTGCTGTTTTCGCTGATGCACTGGCCGTGCTCGACGACGCTCCTGACGGTCAAAGCCGAGACGCAGAGCCTCAAATGGACGCTGCTCGCGTTTTGGATTCCGACCATCGCCGGCATCTGCTGCTGCTTTGCGTTTACGAGTATCGCGCGGATATTCGTCTGACGCCGGACGCTTAAATCTGCGTCAGATCGATGTCGGCAAGCGCAGTAAGGTCGTAGGACGGCTGACGCGGCGAGAGCTGCGGGGACTTGTTGTCGTAGTTGCCCTCGCGGATTTTCTGCCAGTTTGCGGGCTTTAAGATCCAATCGAGCGAACAGCCGTCCCATTTTTGGGAGCGTCCCGACAAAAAGTCGCTCTGCTGCACTTTTGCAAAGACTGCGCGCATTTCATCGGGCGTCATGCCCTTTGCACGGATCGCCTGCTTGCGGGCAGCGGTCCATTTGCCGGTCTCGGAAGGCTGCGGCAGCGAGGGACATTCCTCGATAAACGCAGACCGATACGCTTCGAGAAGATGCGCGCCGGACGCGGAAGCGTCTTCATCATCCCGTTTGGCTTTGCTTTCTTTTTCTCTTTTGCTTTTGCTTTTGGTTTTGCTTTCGCTTTGGCACGTTTCGCATGCGGTCGCATGCGACGGCAAGCGGTCGTACTTTTTCTTTCCATTTTCGCGGTTCCGATCGCACAACTCGGAATAATTCTGTTTCGCCCTGTCGATATCATCCGCGATAAAATCAAATGCAACCGACTCCCGTCCCGCAAGTTCCGGAGCCTCGCCGGTCTCGCTGTATTCGAGCAACGACCGGAATAGTCTCCCTACCTCTTGATCTGACAGCTTCGCAATTTTACGGCGGTAGGAATGATAACAGGGGAAATATTCGAGCGCCATGCTCCGCCTCCCTGCTGAAAGCGCGCCGCCATGCGGGAACCGCCGGCGGTTTTGCCGCAAAACGGCGCAGCTTTCGTTTTATTTAGCTTCAGTCTACCGCAAACGCCGCCGGTTTTCTCCCCGTTTTCGCCAAAGCGCCAAAAAGTTTGGAAGTTTTTTCGCGGCGGACGCGAAGGGGCGCGCTTGCGGAAGGTTTTGCGCAGCGTCTGTGAAGGGCGCGCAGGTAAAAGACCGGGCGCGCGGGCGGTAATTCCGCGCTGAATCGGCTTCTGTGCCAGGGCATTCCGCGCGCAAACAGCAGGTGGCTGGCCGCGCGCAAAAAGCCGGGTGCGGCGCCGCCCATTTTTCGGTCGACACCGCGCGGGCGGAACCTTCGAGCAGACACGCCCCCCTGCCGCGCTTTCAGAGACCCCGCTCGGCTTTGGCGCGGGTCGGGCGCGCAGACCGCCGCGCGGGCGGCGGGCGATCACGCAGAGCGGCAAGGCCGGGCGCAAACAGAAGGTGGCCGGTCAGACCGCAGAACTCTTTCGCGGCGTCTGCGAAGGGCGCACAGGTAAAAGACTGGGCGCGCGGGCGGCAATTCCGCGCTGAATCGGCTTCTGTGCCAGGGCATTCCGCGCACAAACAGTCGGTGTGGCCGGACGCGCAGACGGGAAGCAGACCGCGCAGAGCGGCAGGCCGGGCGCGCAGACCGCCGCGCGGATGGCGGGCAATCACGCAGACGGCAACCCCGCCGCACGGGCGGCAGCTGACCGCGCAGAGCGGCAAGACCGGGCGCAAACAGCAGGCGGCCGGTCAGACCGCAGAACTCTTTCGCGGCGTCTGCGAAGGGCGCGCTTTCGGAAGGTTTCGCGCAGCGTCTGTGAAGGGCGCGCTTTCGGAAGGTTTTGCGCGGCGTCTGCGAAGGGCGCACAGGTAAAAGACTGGGCGCGCGGGCGGCAATTCCGCGCTGAATCGGCTTCTGTGCCAGGGCATTCCGCGCACAAACAGTCGGTGTGGCCGGGCGCGTAGAGCGCCGCACGGGCGGCAGCTGACCGCGCAGAGCGGCAAGACCGGGCGCAAACAGCAGGTGGCCGGTCAGACGCGCAGAACTCTTTCGCGGCGTCTGTGATGGAGCGCGCGCAAAAAAAGCCGGGTGCGGCGCCGCCCATTTTTCGGTCGACACCGCGCGGCCGAAATCTTCGAGCAGACACGCCCCCCTGGCGCGCTTTCAGAGACCCCGCCCAGCTTTGGCGTGGGCCGGACGCGCAGACCGCCGCACGGGCGGCGGGCGATCACGCAGACGGCAACCCCGCCGCACGGACGGCAGCTGACCACGCAGAGCGGCAAAGCCGCGCGCAAACAGTCGCCGCCGGCCGCGCGCGCATAGAATAGAAAAACCGCCGCGCAGAGCCTTTTGGATGCCCTGTTCCGGATTCGGATAAAAAAATTACTTTTTTCTTGACTTTTTTAATGGGAAATGGTAAGATAATATTCGCACTGATTCGGAGGGGTGTCCGAGTGGTTTAAGGAGCTAGTCTTGAAAACTAGTGATCTCGAAAGGGACCAAGAGTTCGAATCTCTTCCCCTCCGCCAAACACCTCACAAAACAGAATCGAACAACAAATGTTCACCATGGAGAAGTACCCAAGTGGTGAAGGGGCTCCCCTGCTAAGGGAGTAGGTCGGGCAACTGGCGCAAGGGTTCAAATCCCTTCTTCTCCGCCAACGGGAACCGCATAAACCTAGTGTTTATGCGGTTTTTCCAATACATATATTGCAAAAAAGGAAGCATCTATATTTGGGAACAAATCTCGATGTGAATTGCGAATTTGTTCCCAAATGGTATATCCGCATTTTTGAATTGGCGGAAAAAGAAAGGGCGCCAAAAAGCGGATAGCGCAAAGGCAAAACTTCCTTATTTCTTTCCGTAATGTAATCACGTCTTTGAAAATCAACGGTTTGCTGCAATATTAGCGAAACATTTTAATATCAAAATCCGACAGTTTTTAACTGTCGGATTTTTTACGCATATTACCAACTTTTCTTTACTCCATATCAAGTATTTCAATATGACCGATCAAGATATCGCTGTATTGCAGGGTTTGCTTTTTCGGCGAACCGCTGCTTCGTTCTTCAATTTGAAAAATGTGCGGGTAAATGCCGGTAATCGTTACCTGCTCATTTTTTAGATTAATTTTCGGATTCGTTAACGCCACATTTATGCGAATATGCGGATCGGTATTGTAGAGTCTCTGAAGTTTGGCTCTTATAGTATCAAGAGTGTTCATTTTCTGCCTCCATGAATAATAAGGTAAGCCGCCCGATATGCTCAGGCGGCTTTGGGGACTTACTCGAAATATTCGGAAACATCGGCTTTGTCGTTATACTGTTTTCTGACATGAACTACAACAGAGCCGTCTTTCTGCTCGACGGCATCAACGATCTGATATCTCGTCTTTGAACGTTCAAGAGTCGCTTTGTAATGCTCGACTTCTTCTTTGTTGATCTGCAACGCACGGTCCCTGGTGTAACCCGTTTCCGGCTTCTGTGCGAAAATCAAGGTTTGAAGAATACAAGCTGCCTTCACACGCTTCACAGCAAACACCTCCTTTTGGTACAATACATTACGGCAGAAGTATCAGACCTATAATGCGGAGAGATGTTTGAGCAAAAACAGTGACGGTGATAAGACGGCTGCCGTCGAATTATCGGCTGAAATCACTCTCGCGGTAGCTTTGCTACATATCCATTATAGCATATTTTCTGAAAAAAATCACGCAAAAGCATTTGAAAAATTTTGAGTTTCCTGTTATAATAATGATATCGTGTAGCAGAAAATGCGTAAGTCCAGGTTAACGGACTTGCGCATTTTCTATTTTTTGAAAGAAGGTTAATTTTTATGGATACCGGAAATCAGTTTTTGGGGACAGCGCGTATCAGCAACCTCATGCGGCAATACGCCGTTCCCTGTATCATCTCGCTGCTGGTCGGCGCGCTCTATAACATTGTCGACCAGATTTTTATTGCCAACGCCAGCTACCTCGGCTCTTACGGCAATGCGGCCAACACCGCCGTATTTCCGCTGACGGTCGTCGCTTTGGCCATCGCCGTCATGATCGGCGACGGCTGCTGCGCCTTTGTCAGCATGGCGCTGGGCAGAAACGAGGCGGACAACGCCAGGCGCAGCGTCGGCAATGCCGTCGTGCTGGTCGTTGCAGGCAGTCTTGTTCTGGCGGCAGTTTATCTCCTTTTTGCGGACGGCATCATCGCCATGTTCGGCGGTACGGTCAACGAAGAAACCTTCCGCTATTCACAGGAATATTTCTTCTATATCACGCTGGGCATTCCGTTTTATATGTTCGGGCAGGCCATGAACCCCATCATCCGCGCGGACGGCAATCCGCGGTTTGCCATGTTCTCCACGCTGGCGGGCGCGGTCATCAATCTCATCCTGGACCCCATCTTCATCTTTATCTTCAAATGGGGCATGATGGGCGCAGCAGTTGCCACGGTCATCGGACAGGTGGCAACGGCGGTTCTTGCCGTGTGGTATTTGCTGCACATGCGGATCATTCGGCCGGCGCGCCGGGACTATGCCTTGCGGGGAAGCATCTGCAGGCGGATGCTCTCCCTGGGCATTACCAGCTTTCTCTCCCAGATCAGCCTTGTGGCGGCGATGGCGGCCATCAACAATATGCTCCGCAAATACGGCGCGCTGGATGCCGTTTTCGGACAGGCGCAGTACGCCCAGATTCCCATGGCCGTCGTGGGCATCGTGATGAAGTTCTTCCAGATTGTCATTTCCGTCGTCGTCGGCATGGCGGCGGGCTGCATTCCGATTGTCGGCTATAACATGGGCGCAGAGAAACAGCTTCGCGTCCGCGAGCTGTTCACAAGGCTGCTGCTTGCCGAGGCGCTGGTGGGCACAGTCGCGCTTGTGCTGGCAGAGGGCTTCCCCCGGCAGCTTATCGCCATTTTCGGCGCAGCCAATGAGAGCTGGTACTATACCGATTTTGCAGTCAAGGCGTTCCGCGTTTACCTGTGCATGATGGTGCTGGCCTGTGTCAACAAGGCGTGTTTCATCTTCCTGCAGGCCGTCGGCAAGGCGCTCTCGTCCACGCTGCTGTCCATGTTCCGCGAGGTGGTGTTCGGGGTCGGGCTGGCGCTGCTGCTGCCGGTGTTCTTCGGCCTGGACGGCGTGCTGTATTCCATGCCGGTTTCGGACGGTTTGACCTTTTTCATTGCGGCCGTCCTGATCGGAAAACTGTATCGCGAATTCCGCACAGCGGACGTGCAAAGTGCATAGCAGAGAACCCATTTCACCGCGCCCGCCGCGTGCTGCTCCGCCCGAAACCATTGCGCGCTGTTCTGCACGCCCGCCGCATTTGGCTGCGCGGTACGCCATTTCACCGTTCCTACCCGCCGCGCGGGCAGTCTATCAAACAAATGTTCTCTATTGAATCTCTTCTTTGGACCCACCGCCGCATCGCGGACGCCGCAGCGCCTGCGATGCGGTTTTTGTCGTGCATCTCGGCTTTTTCTTTCCGCTTTCTTTGTAAACATGTAAGAACGGCAGACGCGTCCGGAACAGTGGCGCGCCCTCTCGCGTCCAGAGTACCACAGAACGGCAGACGCGTCCTCTCGCGTCCAGCGGGTGTTCAGAACGGATTAAAACTCTGGCGCGATGAAAGGCACTCTGTGCCCGCGGTGAAACACACTTCGTGTGCGGCGCGATGGAACACGCTCTGCGTGCGATTGGCAGGAAGAAGCGTAGATAATGTTTTTCAGAGCGGCAGGCGAGGAAAATCAGAAAGTCGCAGAACGGCAGACGCGTCCTCTCGCGTCCAGCGGGTGTTCAGAACGGATTAAAACTCTGGCGCGATGAAAGGCACTCTGTGCCCGCGGTGAGACACACTTCGTGTGCGGTGGGACGCTCTCCGGAAAAGCCGAACCCGTCCGGCGGAACCGTTTGCAACAGGTTTGAAATCGGTCTGAAAATCTGCTAAACTATGGGAAGGTTTTACTTAAGAAAGGACACAGCAGCAATGACAAAGATTTTATTCATCTGCCACGGCAATATCTGCCGCAGTCCCATGGCCGCGTTCGTTATGCGCGATCTGGTGAAAAAGGCCGGCCTTTCCTCGCAATTTTCGATTGCATCCGCCGCCGCCAGCCGGGAAGAACTCGGCAACCCGGTCTATCCGCCGGCGCGGCGCAAGCTTGCCGAACACGGCCTTTCCTGCGACGGCCACGCCGCACGGCAAATGACGCGGCAGGATTACCGCGAATACGATCTCTTAATCGGCATGGACAGCGCAAACCTTCGGGCGATGCAGCGGATCTGCGGCGGCGACGCTGCCGGCAAGATGTCCCTCCTGCTGGAGCACGCCGGCCGCTGCGGCGATGTCGCCGATCCGTGGTACACGGACGATTTCGAGGCGACCTGGCGGGATGTGCTGGCAGGCTGTCAGGGCCTCCTTGCGGAGCTGACCAAATAAAAAACGAAGCAGCCCGCGGGGCGCTGCTTCGCTCGATCTGGATCGTTTTTTCCGGCCGGCATCACCGCCGCGCCTAGTCCTCCTCCGTATTCGTCGCTTGCGGGAACCGCCGCCTGGACGGACGGCAGTACAGCAGCGCGATGAAAATCAGCAGCGCCGTCAGGAACAGGCTGACGGGGTATGCCGTCATGATCGTCTGAAAGGTCCTGCTTTTCGGAAATACAAACTGAATCCAGGCGATGCGGACACCGCACACGCCGACCACCGTCAGAAGCGCCGGCGCCAGAGAAATGCCGAAGCCGCGCAGATACCCGCTCATCACTTCATAGAGCAGGCTCATCGAGTGCGCCAGCATAATCATCACCAGCCGGATATAGCCGGTCTCTATGACCTGCGGATCGCTGTTAAAGATCGCCAGCAGCGATTTCCCGAAAAACAGGATCACCGCAACGGGCACCGCCAGCGCGGCCATGCCCTCGATCAGGCAAAGCGCCAGCGTTTTTCGGCATCGGCGCAGGTTTCCCGCGCCGAAATTCTGTCCTACAAAGGTCGTACACGCTTGGGAGAACGAATTGAGGATATCATAGGTGATGATCTCGATGTTAAAGGCCGCGCTGGACGCCGCCATTACCACCGTGCCGAGGCTGTTGATGGCGGCCTGTACGACAATATTTGAAAGCGCAAATACGGCGCTCTGCACGCCTACGGGCAAGCCGATCCGCAGAATGCGGCACAGGATTTCCCGGTCAATCCGCATCTGTTTCGGATCCAGCCGGATCACCTGCGCGGTGCGCCGGAGCCTGTAATAAAGCAGCGCCGCGTTGACCGCGTTGGAAATGGCGGTGGCAACAGCCACGCCGTCGACGGTCATCCGCAGAACCGCCACAAAAAACAGGTTGAGCAGCACATTCAGCACGCCGGAGGCCGTCAGCGCCAGGAGCGGAATCCTGGTTTCGCCGATGCTGCGGAAAATGGCCGCCTCAAAATTATAGAGCAAAATCACCGGCATGCCGGCAAGATAGATCCGCAGATAGAACAGCGCCATCGGAAAGACCTCTTCCGGCACATGGAGCAGCCCCAGCAGCGGCGCGGCGATGCCCTCGCCCAGCAGCGCCACCAGCACGCCGCCGAAAACCGCAACCAGTACGGACGTATGCACCGCTTTCTGGACCTCGTGCTGGTCTCCGCGTCCAACCGCGTGGGCAATGACCACGTTTGCCCCCAGCGCGATGCCGATGAACAGATTGACGATCAGCCCGATGACCGCGCTGTTTGCCCCAACCGCCGCCACAGCGGCCGTGCGCTGCGCGGCGCCGGTGAAATTGCCGGCCACCGCCCCACATCGGAGGCGTTAAAAAGCTGCTCCAGAATCGCCGTTGCCGCAACCGGCAGCGCAAAGCGCGGCAGCTTGTTCCAGATCGGTCCGTGCAGCAGATTCATCCCATCGGCGCACAAGCGCAAACGCGCCGGCAGCGTGCCAGCCCGCAGGATTTTTAGCAGCACCGTGCTTTTTGCGCGTTCTTTTCTGGTTCGGATTCTAAAACGCGCACCCGGATCATATTCTGATTTGTGTGACACGGACGGCGGCGCATTTTGCCGCCACACGCCTGCCTTGCCCTAACCGCCGCGCGCTGCTCCGCTTCAATCGCCGCAGGCCGCTTTGAAATCTGCTTTCTGAAAAGCCGTCCCTGAAAAAACCGCCGCGCGCTGTTCTGCCCCTAACCGTCGCGTACTGCTCTGCCTTAACCGCCGCGCGCTGCTCTGCCCTAAACCATCGCAGTCTGCCTTGGGTTCCGTTTTCCGAAAAAGCGTTCCCGAAATATGGCCGGGCGCCGCGGAACCTTCCCAGCCTTCCTGCGTCTCTCTGAAAGACACTCGCTGCGCGCTGTTCTGCCCCAAACCATCGCGCCTGCTCCGCCCTAACCGCCGCGCACTGCTCCGCCTTAACTGTCGCGCACTGCTCTGCCCTAACCCATCGCAGTCTGCCTTGGGTTCCGTTTTCCGAAAAGTGGTTTTACTCGCGGAAACATTAAGGGGAGCACCAGTTTCTGTTTCGCGAGAGATAGGTTCCGTTGAATCCTGCAATGCGTCCCGGGTAAACAAATTTGGAGCCGTCTGCCGATGAAACCGCCATCGGCAGTGCGCGTTTGTCAATAGTGCGGCCGCAAACTGTTACGCGATATCTTTTGTAAACTCGCACACGTCACAGCCCAGCGCGGCGGCAATTTCTACGCTAAGGGCCAGCGTCGGGCTTTTCGTCCCCCGCTCAATCTGGCAGATCATAGATTGATCAACGCCCACTTTATCGGCCAATTCTTTTTGCGTTAGCCCACATTCAAGCCGTTTCGCCTTAATACTTGCGCTAATATTCATCTTTTCCACCTCCTTAAGCATGCTACAATCAGAGCAGCATTAGAAATAATTAGCAGTACATCAACAATTAAATTGATATTCTCCATGATTTCCTCCTTTTTTATATTGACAATGAGCCTTGAAAAGATTATCCTTTAGTCAAGGGGGTTTGCCCCCTTGACTTACCCGGTCAGATTGTTAATCAGATCGATTAACGCTTTGATCAGGCTAAGGATTGCGGTCGCAAGAATTAACTTTTCTAGTGTGTCGTTCTTGCGGCCTTTCTTTTTCTTACTCGCAGTTGAAACACGATAGAAGCTTTTTAGAATGATGTGTTTGTAAGACTGGTCTTGGGGGCAGCCGGATGGGAATCCACTGCCCCCTTTTTTTGGAAATCCGGCCATACCTGGGAGGAACCCGCCATGCAAAAAAATGATCTCCGCAAACTGCACCGCACGGAGCTCTTGGAGCTTTTATTGGAGCAGAGCCAAAAAGTTCAGTCGCTGGAGGAACGTCTTGCAAAAACGCCGCAGCCTTGCTTTCCCCAAAAGCGCCCCTTCCCGTACTTTCTTTCCATACCCCGACAAATTCCGCGTATCGCGAGTCCGCAACACGCGCAAAAAGCGCTCTCTGTAAGCCAAGTGCACCGCACAGCCTGATGCGCGCCGCACGCTCCAAACTTCCCGTTGCAAGGGCGTTTTTGCACCGCAACGCTCCAAGTTCTCTTGATCGGGGAGAAGCAGCAGAACTCCAGCGCACCGCGAATTCCTCTTTTTTGGCATGCGCCGCTTTTCTGTATAAAAGAAATCGCGGCTGCAAAAAATAGGAAAAACACAAAAGGGGATGGTTTTTTGTCCGATATGTTTTGCTTTCAGTGTCAGCAGACCGCCGGAAACAAGGGCTGTGTGCGCACCGGTGTCTGCGGAAAGCAGCCGGAAACCGCCAATTTGCAGGATACGCTCATCCGCGAATTGATCGGGCTTGCGATAGCTTCAAGGCAGGCCGGCGTCTACACCGACAACGCGAAGCGGCTGCTGATCGACGGCCTCTTCACCACGCTCACGAACGTCAATTTTGACAACGATGCAATCCGCAATTTTACCGAGCGGGTCATCGCAGAGCGAACCGCATGCGGCGGAAAAGAAGCGCCGGATCTCGAACTCTGGCACGGCGAAACAGACCTCGTCTCGCTGCGCTCCACGCTGCTTTTCGGCATGAAGGGCATGGCCGCCTACGCGCACCACGCCTTCAATCTCGGCTATGAGGATCCGGAAGTCAGCGACTGGTTTGTAAAAGGCCTTTGCGCCGTCGCGGAATCCCACACGGTCGAAGAATGGCTCGCGCTGATTCTCGAATTCGGCAAGATCAATTTCCGGTGCATGGAACTGCTCGATCAGGCAAACACCGGCTCGTTCGGGACGCCGGTGCCGACGAGGGTGAACGTCGACATCAAGGCCGGACCGTTCATCGTTGTCTCCGGCCATGATCTTGACGACCTCTCGCAGCTTTTGGAGCAGACCGCCGGAACCGGCATCAACATCTACACGCACTGCGAAATGCTGCCCGCGCACGGGTATCCGGAGCTGAAAAAATACCCGCATCTTGCCGGAAACTTCGGCACCGCCTGGCAGAGCCAGCAAAAGGAATTTGCGGATCTCCCCGCGCCGATCCTGTTTACCACCAACTGCCTGATGCCGCCGCGCCCAAGCTACCAGGACCGCGTCTATACGACCTCGGTCGTCGGCTATGCGGGTCTGCGCCATATTGCGGCAGACGCAAACGGCCGGAAAGACTTTACCCCGCTCATCGAACAGGCGCGCGCGCTCGGCGGATATGCGCACGACCGCAGCATGAGCGGCATCAACGGCGGCCATATGCTGACGACCGGCTTCGCGCACGGCACAGTCCTTGCCAATGCCGGCGCGATTCTCGATGCCATCCGCGCCGGAAAAATCCGGCACATTTTCCTCGTCGGCGGCTGCGACGGCGCACATCCGGGCCGGAACTACTACACGGAATTCGTCAAGCAAACGCCGATGGACACCCTCGTTCTGACGCTTGCCTGCGGAAAATACCGCTTTAACGACCTCGATCTCGGCGAAATCGGCGGGTTCCCGCGCATCATGGACATGGGACAGTGCAACGACGCCTACAGCGCCGTCAAGGTCGCGCTGGCGCTGGCAGATGCCTTCGGCTGTACGGTAAATGCGCTTCCGTTGACGCTGGTGCTCTCCTGGTATGAACAGAAGGCGGTCTGCATTCTGCTGACGCTGCTCGCACTCGGCGTCAAAAATATGTACCTCGGCCCGACGATGCCCGCCTTTTTGTCGGAAACCGTCGTAAAAACCCTCGTTGATGCCTACGGCCTGCAGCCGACCACCGCGCCGGAGCAGGATCTCGACGCTATTTTAGGCCGGAAATAGGCGTTCCCGCGCCGCATCCGGTCTTTCTATGCGCTGTGCAGGATAGCCCCGTCTTTGCGCCCGACTGTTCGGTTACGGCCGGGCGCAAAAAATTGTCAGGATCTCAGCGTATCCGCCTTCACAATCGGTTTGTATCCGTCCTGTTTCAGACGCTTTGCCAGGGCATCCGCATTTGCTTTTTCGTAAAAGGCGCCGACCTGCACGCGGTAAACCGTCTGGGACGCTTTCGGCACCGACGGTTTTTCCGGCTGATAGGTTCGGTTGTCCGCCTTGCAAATTCCCTTCGCAATGGCTTCACCCAGCCCGTCAACATTCGCGACGATCCACTTGGCAAGCGGTTCCTGATCGTGGAACTCGCATTCACAGTAAACCGCAACCGCATTTGTCCCGCTGAGTTCTGCCGGCATATAATTTCCCGCCGTCATCTCGGTACCAACCCGCACGCCGTACCCCTTTTTTCGTGCGGAACGGGTTAGCAGCGCATCATAAACCGGCTGTGCATACTTCAGGTTGCCCGGCGCTTTGGAATAGACCATTACCAGCGGCCCGGAACCGCCGCCCGCATTGGTGTGGATGGCAAGATGCAGCGCTGCGCCCCATGCGTTTGATTCCCGGATGGACTGCGTCATATCCTGTCCCTTCGGTGCGCGTTTCACTTCATACCCATTGCGCCGAAGATGTTTTTCCGCTGCCGCCGCAATTCGGTTGCACTGCTCCATTTCATTGGTGCTGCCATATGCGTAGCGGTTCCCGTTCTGGTTGCTCGGCGAAAGATAAATTTTAACTGCCATGGTTTCCCTCCTTTTCGGATGCTTGCCGGTTTCCCGCGCTTTGCAGACGCCAAACCGGCAGGAACCTTTTTTTACAAACGCGGGCGTTTTCTTTCCCGTATCGGGACTGGTCGTCCGACCCAGTGCCCCCATTTGCATAAACGGTCCAATCCATACTATGCGCCGGCTTGCCGGTTTGCTGCCCGAACAGGCCGCTTTATGGATGCAGGGCGCGCCGCCCGGCCGCACGGCGCCGCTTTGCGCTTTTAAGAGCCGCGCGCTGACGGTTCCCGGGCAGCTCCGCACGAACCCGCCTGAAAAGCCGCCGCACAAAAAGAACCTCCGTATGGAAAAGCATCCACACGGAGGTTCTCTGTTTTGAGTTTTAAGTACCGTCTCGAATGTAGGAGACGCTGCCAAACGCTGTAAATCATCCGGCCGGCTAAAACGCAGCGCGTTTTTAGGCAAAAACTGCAGCCGGGTTCTCCTCGATCCGCGCTTTGCGCGGTTCTGTGCAGCGCGGCGGCCGCCGATCGAACACAACCGATGACGCGGTTACGTAGGTCTTGTGGCTCCGTCGCGCGGAACACTGCAGGACGCTGCACGGCAGCCCTGTCACGCCGGACAACCGGGTGCTTTCGGCCTTGGGAACGCGGCGAGATACGCTGCGCCGTAATGATGCGCCCGCAAATACGCTGCGTGCTGTTTTGGCCTTGCCGCGCGGAACACTGCAGGACGCTGCACGGCAGCCCTGCCACGCCGGACAACCGGGTGCTTTCGGCCTTGGGAACGCGGCGAGATACGCTGCGCCGCAATGATGCGCCCGCAAATACGCTGCGTGCTGTTTTGGCCTTGCCGCGCGGAACACTGCAGGACGCTGCACGGCAGCCCTGCCACGCCGGACAACCGGGTACTTTCGGCCTTGGGAACACGGCGAGATGCGCTGCGCCGCAATGATGCGCCCGCAAATACGCTGCGTGCTGTTTTGGCCTCGCCGCGCGGAACACTGCATGACGCCGCATAGCAGCCCTGTCACGCCGGACAACCGGGTACTTTCGGCCTTGGGAACGCGGCGAGATACGCTGCGCCGCAATGATGCGCCCGCAAATACGCTGCGTGCTGTTTTGGCCTTGCCGCGCGGAACACTGCGGGACGCTGCATAGCAACCCTGTCACGCCGGACAACCGGCGCCGTCACGCGACGCTTTCTATCTCTTGTCACACGGAACACTGCAGGACGCCGCATAGCAGCCCTGCCACGCCGGACAACCGGGTGTTTTCGGCCTTGGGAACGCGGCGAGATGCGCTGCGCCGCAATGATGCGCCCGCAAATACGCTGCGTGCTGTTTTGGCCTTGCCGCGCGGAACACTGCGGGACGCTGCATAGCAGCCCTGTCACGCCGGACAACCGGCGCCGTCACGCGACGCTTTCTACCTCTTGCCACACGGAACACTGCAGGACGCTGCACGGCAGCCCTGTCACGCCGGACAACCGGGTACTTTCGGCCTTGGGAACGCGGCGAGATGCGCTGCGCCGCAATGATGCGCCCGCAAATGCGCTGCGTGCTGGCACGCTTTTAACCATACACGCAGACCGGCCTTTCCAGCCGGCGCAGGGCGCAAAATCATTTTCGTCCTGTCCCATGCTGCATAAATCCAGCTTGCGCCGGATTGCGCCCCACAGCCGCATACAAGGCCCGTGCGGCGCGCCAAAGCCAAAAACCTGCACGCGCGCGGCGGCTGCGCAAATTTATTTTACCGTCACAAGTTCATAGTCCTGCGTGCCCAGTCCGACCTTTTCGAGACATTCCAGCTGGACAAACGGATTTTTCCCGTGCAGCTGCTGGAAGAGATGACCCTCCCCGCTGAGCTCCATGCCCTGCGGAATGCCCTCCGGGATCAGATTTTCCATCTTGATGGCATCGATGCACGCGCGCTCAATCGCGACAATATCCTCTCCGGCCATGATGCCGATATCCGGAACCAGCGACGGCGTCGTCATGCCCCAACAGTCGCACAGCGCCGTGATCTGCGTCAGGATGCTGATGTAATAGACATTTCCCGGCGCAAAGGTATCGAGCACCGCTTTGGTGCAGACCGCCATGCCCATCTGAAAGTCCGCGTAATCGTGCGAATCGAGCGTAATCGCGTGCGCCGGACAAACTTTGAGGCAGTGCTGGCACATGGTGCAGTGGTGATAGTTGACCTGATAGCTGCCCTTGTTGTGCGGCTCCGAGAATGAATTCGCGTGGTGGTTGCAGGCCGGAATGCACTTTCCGCAGTGTACACAACGCGCTTCGTCCCAAACGAGTCCGCCCTCCAGCGAATGGATCTCGTGGCGCGTGCGGTCGGTAACGCAGCCCATCGCGATGTTCTTGCAGGCGCCGCCGAAGCCGCAGCTTCCGTGCCCTTTGATATGTGAAAAGTCGATCATCATATCGGCGTCGTGGATCAGCCCGGCAACATCGACGTGCCGCAGCGACCGGTAATCGACCTCTTTCGGATAAAAATACTTGCCGAGATGCCCGCAATCGTCCAGAACCGGACATCCGAGATTGTTTTCCGTGTACCCGCGCCGTTCCGGATGCCGGGAATAGACATAATGATCCGTGATGAACGGTTCTCCGCCGTGCGCTTTGAGAAAATCTACGAGTGTCCGCACGAATACCGGATGAATCGTCGAATAGGTGATGCCGTCCCCGACGTGCATCTTGATTGCGATCGATTTGCCGTCGACCTTTTCTGCGAGGCCCGACTGCCGGAGCATCCGCTCAAACTTCGCGGGCAGCGTCTGGTTTGCCTCATAGCGCGTGTACGCCATCGGCGCAAATAAAATTTTGGATGCCAATTGAACGCCCTCCGTCATTTGCGTTTTTTTTACAATCAGAATGCCATTTTATCCGGCGGAACCGGTTCGGGCGCCTCCGGTTCTTCAGAAGGCGCTTTTCCGAATGCATCCCGCCAATTTTTGTAGATCACCACATCCGCGATGAGCAGCATGCCGATTTTGACCGGAATCGGATGCGGCAAAAAGATCTGCGCCGCTGCAAAAAGCAGAAACGTCGCGACCGTCCGGCGCTCGTTCGGATGGATGACCAAAATCACCGAAAAGAAAATATAAAAGCCGGCTAACAGTAAGAGCAGAATAAAATCCGGCAAAAATGCCAGCAGCGTGCCGAAGGAGACGGCAATCGCCTTGCCGCCTTTGCCCTGCAGAATCGGCGAAAAAGCATGTCCCAGCGCAGGCGCCGCCAACACCAGCGAAAACAGCGGATGGAACGGCGAAAGCGTATGCAGCGCAAGCCACACCGGCAGAAAGCCCTTCAATAAATCCATAAACAGACACAGAAATCCGACCGGCGCACCGGCAAACTTCATCGCGTTGGCTGTCCCGGGATTTTGATCGTCGCTCAGCGCAAGAATGTCGATTCCGCGCAGCCACTTCGGAAGCAGATAGCTGTAAAGGACGCTTCCGGAAAGAAATCCCATAGCCATAAACAGCAAATACTGCCAGATCATTTCCGCGTTACCCCCCGCACTGTGCAAGCACAAATTCGCAGATTTCATCGGCCGCCTTGGGGTTGATCCATTCCCGCTGCGCGCTGAGCATGCGGCTTTGCCGCTGTGCATCCCAGGCAAGCGCCACCGCTGCCGCCGCACACTCCTCCGGCGTCTCTCCGCTAATGGAAAGCCCGTGCTGCCCGAAGAAATTCCGGTTGCAGGTCTCACAGCCCGGAATCGGCGCCGTGTGCACGAGCGGCACATTCTTCACCGCCGCCTCTGTGCTTGTCAGGCCGCCCGGCTTCGTCAGAAGCACATCGCAGGCATCCATATACAGCGCCGCCTCTTCGGTATACCCGATGAGCGTCAGCTGCGTTTGCTGCGCATACCGCGCGGCAAGCGCTCCTTTCAGCGACGCATTGTTGCCGCAAATCACCGCCACATGGTCGTGCTCACCGCAGGCCGCCAAAAGTGGGTCGATGAGTTTGCCGAGGTTGCCGAACCCCATGCTGCCGCTCATGATCAGATACAGTTTTCCCTCCGCAGAAAGCGAAAGCCGGGCGCGCGCCTCCTGTTTGGCAGCTTTCTCCTGAAACGCCCGGCGCACCGGAATGCCCGTTGCGCAAAGGCGCTCCTGCGGAATGCCGCGATCCAGAAATTCCTGCGCAAGCGACGCGTGCGGAATGAAAAACCGGTCCGGCGCCGTCTCTTCCCAAAACGGAATACAGGTATAGTCGGTCGCAACCGCATACCAGTGCACCTGCGTCATGTCGTGCTTGCGCATATGGGTCAGCGCCTCCGCCGGAAACAGGTGCGGCGCAATCACCGCGTCAAATTTTTCCGCCCGGATATATTCGCAAAGCGCGCCGGCATACGCGCAGTTGACGGCGTACACGATCGAGCGGTGTTTGTCCGAACTGATAAAACCGCCCGCCTCATATAAGAGATGAAAAAAACGCGGCGCCTTGACTGCAACGCCGATATACGATTTCGAGATCACGCGCGAAACATTTTCGCCGGCAAACGAGAGCGCGTCCTGTCTCTGACAATCTGCGCCGTGCGCCAGAAATGCCTCGGTGACCGCCTGCGCAGCAGAATTGTGCCCCTGCCCGGTATTACAGGAGAGGACTAAAATCTTCTTTTGCATGCAAGACCTCCCAAATGCTCTTTTGCTTTCTTTTGCTTCTATTATACATCAAAATGGAAAACCTGCAATCCTCTTTTTTGGGAAAAGTTGTGTCCGGCATTCCGGCTCTGCCCCGGCGGTTTTACGGATTTTGCCCCCGATCGGTTTGCAACAAAAAAGCAAACCGCACCCCGACGGATTCCTGCCGAATCGCCGCACCTTTTGCGCAAGCCGAAACCGTCTCCGTCCGCCTTCGGCTTGCGAAAACATGAAATGCGGCCGAACGCCGTCTTTGCGGGATTCTGCTTCCATTTCGGTTGCCCGGCGCGTTCACACCGAAGCCGACGCAGCAGACCGAATACGCCGGACAGGCCGGCGCATTCCGGGGCCGCCGAAAGAAAACCCGCTCACAAAAGTCGGCATTCTTAAAACTTGCAATTCAGAAGAAAAAGCACGGCGCTCTTTTGCAGGAGCACCGCGCTTTGATTCATATAGGCTTTTATCCATACAGCTTGAAAAACCGGCCGCCATTCCGGAAAGAAAAGCCTCCGTCTGTGCAGCGCCGCGCCTTTTTCCGGCGCATCTGCCGCAACACCCGTCTTATTCTCCGTCGTCGGCGTAAAAATGGTGCTTAATGACGCGCTGATCCTCCGGCGGCGGCGTCATATAGTCGCCGTAAATCGTGGTCAGCAGCGTCTCATAGCCGCAGGGGACCGGCAGCATATGCCCTTCAAACGGCACGTCGACCGCCTTGTCATACACCGAAGCCGGAACCGTCTGGCACGAAAGCGGATGATAGCTCGCCAGCGTGGCGATATACGGCTGCGGGTTCGGGCCATACTTTGTAAATTCCTTTTGCAGGCATTTGTGGATCCGCGGCACGCTGTAAAAGACCGAAAGCGCGCGCATCACATATTGTCTTGCGCCCTTGGGCGGATGCAGGTGCAGCTTGAGCGAAAGGATTCCGCGCAGAAACCGTATATACAGGCTCTGCACGGTCTGGCCGAAGCTTTCCTTTTTCGGCACATATTCCATCGGGAAAATGTCGATATACGGCCCGTTGTGATCCGTCAGGTGCGCAATATGCGACTGCCGGTACGCCGGCGCGCCGTCGATCAGCCGCACCTTGATAAACGGCGACCAGTAGTTTTCGACCGTCGTCGGGTGCTGCACCTCATATTGTTTGCCGAGCCCCTCCGGCGCAAGCTGCAAAAAACGCTCATAATCGGCCCGTTTCATGATGACATCGACATCGTCGTCCCACGGAATAAACCCGTGATGGCGGATTGCGCCCAGCAGGGTCCCTTCTCCGAGAAAGTACGTGATGCCGTTTTCCCGGCAAAACCGGTCGACATCGAGCAAAATCTCGAGTTCAATGTCCTGAAGTGCATGGATTTCTTCCAAAATGGCCTGTTCTTCCTGCGAAGAGGGAGTCGGCTGCTGAAAACGCATAGGGTTCTTTCCTTTCCATCTGCTGGTTCTTCCGTCGTTTTACGAAAGAAACAGGTGTTCAAATTCGGCATATGCCTTTCGGTTATATTTTTCAACATCAAACTGATAGTCCCGCGGAACCTCGCCGCGGAAATAGGCGCAGAGACCTTCGTACAGGTCGTCCTCCTCCATGCCGACCACCAGCTGGCCGTCCGGAACACAGACATCCTCGACCACCGAGAAATTGCTCACGAGAAGCGGAAGCCCCAAAATGCGCGCTTCCAGCACCACAAGGCCCTGGCCCTCATAGCGTGAGGGAAACACAAAGCAGTCGCAGCGGCGCATGATGGCAAACGGATTTGACAGATTCCCCGTGAAAATCACGCGGTCCGAAAGCCCGAGCCGGTCGCAAAGGCGCCGAAGGCGCGTCCGGAGCATGCCGTCGCCGATGATATAGAGCCGGCTTTCCGGGTGTGTCTGGCAAACGCGCTGGAACGCCCGGATGAGATTTTCGTGGTTCTTTTCCGGAGAGAGCCGTCCCATAGTCACAAAAACTGCGCCGTCCGAAGCGTCCGGCAGATGCTGCCGCTGATAATCGGGATAGAGCGTCAGCTTCAGCGCACCGCCGCCAAGCGGTTCGCGGATCGGAATATAGTCGGTGCCGTCGAGGGTTAAAAGCGGGTCCCCGATCGCGCCGAGAATGCGCGCGGGATCCATGGTATTCGTCGCATAGGTGAATTTCGCGTACGTTTCCGGCGTAGAGAGATTTTCGCGGTTGAGACGCATCACCGACCGGCTGCAGGAGACCACCTTGTCAAAATACGGATAGAGCGAAACCAGTCCCTCGAGCGAGATCTTGTTCGAGCGGTAATTCTTCAGCTTACGCTTGTCGGCGTTCTGCATATCGTGGTAGAGGTCGTTGTGCTGCCAGATCATGCGCTTTGCGCCTTCCGCCTGCATCATCAAAAACGGGAAAAAGACCCCGTAGCCGGAAAAATCCACCACGTAATCGAAGTGCACGTTGCCGAAGCAGCGCACAAATTCCCGCTGGTAGAGCGACTTGGGAAACACTTTTTTGCGCCAGCCGCAGAGGCCGCCCTTGCGGACCATCTGGTCGCGGAAATCTTCAGAGAGCGTCGCGGCTGCAGCGCCGCAGCGGTTAAAGACCCGCACATGGGGGTCAATTTTCAGGATGCTCTCCATCACGGGCTTTTTCTGCGCGTTAAAGACGATCATCGAAAAATCGAACTTCTCGTAATCGACCTTCCGCAGCAAGCTCAGCGCAGAGCTCGTTACGCCGTTGACATCCAATGCGCCGGCATAAAAGAGCACCTTCTTTTTCGGCGTCCGGAAGTCCGTAATCTGATTGCCGTGCGCCGCGCCGTCAAAGACGACCTCCAGCACACGCTTGGAAACCTGTCCGTCGTCAAATTCGCACGCCCAGGCCTTTGTCTCCTGATAGCGCGCCCGGTAGTCCGCCTGAACCTTGCCGATGCTGCAAATCCAGTCCGCAATCTGTTCTGCGGAGTCGGTCGCAGGGCCGGGCAGATCGTCCGTCGTGAAATACAGGCCGCGATATTCATTATACCGCTCCAGGTCCGGAATGTAAAATAAAATCGGACGTTCTGTGAGCATAAAATCAAAATAAATGCTGGAATAGTCGGAAACGAGAAGATCGACCGCCGATAAAAGCGCATTGGCGTCGATCGAACGCGGAACATATTTCCCGCTGGCCTTTTCTTCGGCGCTCAGATGCTTGTAAACCGCCTGATGCGGCTTGACGAGGATCTGGTACTGCGCGGTGTCGATCCGGCGCATCACCGTCTCGACAAAGGACGTATACTTGTCGATGTCGACGGTCGGGTTTGAAAAGCTGGTCCCGCGCCAGGTCGGCGCATACAGGATGATTTTCTTGTTTGGATCCACCGAAACGCCGCGCGCCGCAAGCTTTCGGAGCACCGTCTCGCGTGCAGAGCCGACCACCAGATCGTTGCGGGGATGGCCGGTCTCGAGGATCATGCCCTCGTAAAGGCCGTCCAGCTTATAGGATTCCCGGAAAACCTTTGTGGTAAAGCGGTTTGCCGAGAGGATATAGTCCGCCATGAGCAGGTTGCGCAGCATGTTTCCGCTCGAGATCCGGCCGTCCGGAACGTCGAACCCGAGGGTTTTCACGGTAATGCTGTGCCAGGTATCGATGAACACCTGTCCGGGCTTTTTCGCAAAATACGAAGAAAACGAGGTGTTGTTGATGAGGTATTTGGCTTCGGTAATCGCGCGCAGGTACTGCTTGGAATTTTTGCGGACGAACCGGACATTCGGATACGCCGCATATTCCGCCTGCAGGAGAAGCAGTTCTTCCTCGTCCTCAATGGCCCAGATATGGTGATACTCCCGGAAATCCGGACGCTGCAAAAACGCGAGAAAGAGCGCATACGGATTGCACACCATGCCCGCGCCGCCGTGCGCCTCGTAAAAGACCATGTGCGGATTTAAGCGGTACCGGTGATAGTACCGGGAATACCGCAGCGCCGTCCGGCCGGGATAAATCCGCTTTGCAAGCGCGATCAGCTTATTGGCCACCGGCTCCGGAAGAACTTTTTTTAACGTACGTTTGGAAAACAAGGCTACGCCTCCTCTGTGGAATCGTCCGAACTGCGTCCGGCCCGGATGTATGAAGGATGAACGGAAAAGGCTGAAATTTCGCGCCGGGTGTTTGCCGCATGCCTTTCGCAGCCGCCGGCGCTCGTTCCGCATGACCCGGCGGCGATATAAATCGGCAGCCGGCCGAAATACGCTTTTTGATTCGCAGCCGCGATTGACCGCGCGCCTTTCGCACCGCCGGAACCCAGCCGCGTACTTTGCGGCGTCCGGCTCGTTTCGCGGATGGTGCGGCACCGGAACTGCGTGCTTTTTCGCACCGCCGGAACCCAGCCGCGCACTTTGCGGCGTCCTACCCGTTTCGCGGATGGTGCTGCACCGGAACTGCGTGCTTTTTCGCACCGCCGGAACGCAGCCGCGTACTTTGCGGCGTCCGGCTCGTTTCGCGGATGGTGCTGCACCAATTTTCGAACCGGAATCACACGCGCACTTTTCGAACAGGAATCGCTCACAGCACCGCCGGCAAAATTTCTCTGCACTTATATTCCCGGCATTTGATCCGCGGGTTTGCCAGCGGGCATTTCGCCGCTTCCGGAAGCGCTGTGGTTTCACACCGCCTGCCCCGCAGTAACCGCTCCGCATGGCGCAGCGGCGATATAGACCGGCAGACGGCCGAAATACGCTTTTTGATTCGCAGCCGCGATTGACCGCGCGCCTTTCGCACCGCCGAAACCCAGCCGCGCACTTTGCGGCGTCCTACCCGTTTCGCGGATGGTGCGGCCGCAAAATGCGTGTTTTTTCGGCCAGACAGCATAGCGTGGTCAAATTGGCCATTATTGTAAATTTTCGTTTAAAGTGGGCTTTTTTGACGGCAGTTGCTGTCAAGAACCGCGGCCGTATCGGATCCCGGCCGCCTGTTCTGTTTTGGAATGTGCCGTCCGTCACGCGTTCTGCGGGGGGGTCCCGGCCGCAAAGACGGCGCGGTACAGTGCGCGGATCGCATCGGCATCCATCGGAACCGGACTGTTCCCGAGACGCTCCGGATTGACCGCCGCAACCAGCGTTTCGAGATTTTCCGGCCCGCCGAGCGCCGGAACCGCAAGCTCCATTTTGGCAAGCAGCGTCTCAAACGCCGCTTCGGCGTCTTCGGGCGTCGCTGCGTGGAACGCCTGTTCATACACGGCAAACGCCGACGCAAGATGCTCCGGCGGCAAAGCCGATTCCGACCGGTGTGCCAGCAGGTATTTCCAGACCTGCGGCAGGCAGAGCGCCACCGCGTGGCCGTGCGCAATGCCGTAAAGCGAGGTCATCTTGTAGCTCATCGCGTGCGCGGCTGTCGTCTGCGAAAGATTGATCGCCCGGCCGCTATAATTGGCGCCCAGGAGAACCTTCCTCGAAGCCGCCTCGTCCCCACACAGATAGGCTTCCCAATTTTCGAGCAAAAGCTGCATGCCTTTCTGCGCATAGGCGCGGCAGGGCGCGCTGCTGTTCACCGACCAGACCGCCTCGATGCACTGGCAAAGCGCGTCGAGGAAGGTCGCTTTTTTCTGGTATTCCGGCAGGCTTTTGAGCAAACGCGAATCCAGCACCACGAAATTCGGCAGGATGCAGTCATGCGCCACGGAATGCTTTTCTCCGTTTACATAAATCACGCTGAACCGGGTCGATTCACTGCCCGTTCCGGCGGTTGTCGGCACCGCGAGATGCCGCACCGCCGTATAGGGATACGTTTTGCGGATCAGCGCCTCGCCTTCCGGAAGCGCCGCGAAAAGCTGGATGCATTTTGCGGTGTCGATGGCGCTGCCGCCGCCGACGGAAACGACCATGTCGCAGTGTTCTTTCCGGAACAGCGCAAGGCCTTTCTCAATCTCGGAAAGCTTCGGATTCGGGCTGAACTCCGTAAATTTCACAAAGGAAACCGGCAGCGCTTTCAGTTCTTCGCGCAAAAAGCTCTTCGCAAAAGAATGTCCGCAGACGAGCATCGGCCGTCTGGCGCCGCACTGCTCTAAAATCTTCCCGATCTGTTCACCGGCATTTACGTCCGAAGCGATCTTCTGTCCGGCAAAATCAAACGGCCGGATCTCCGCCGATACGCGCGCAAGGTCCGCAAGGTTGTCCACCTCGTCGACATAATCCCCCGCATAGGAGAATGCCCGGACATGCAGCGACGGCAAAATCTCATTGAATGCATTTTCCGCGTAGACCTTGTCGTTGCCCGCCGCAATAAAGTCGCAGACGCGCGCAAGCCACGCAGCCGCCGTTGCCCGGCTGAGTTTATACAGCGCCTGGAACGCGAAACAGTCCTTGTCAAAAATATGGATGGAGACCTCTTGAATTTCCCCGTTTTTCACGCGCGCCTTAAAATCTTTTTCAGGCTGCGGCTTTTCGCGGCTGACCATGCCGAGATCCGGCGACGGATCCTGCAGCATGCGCGCAATCAGGTGTTCATTAAAGACGAGATCCCCGTGCAGAAGCAGCAGGTCGTCCTGCAAATATTCCCGCGCCAGGTACATCGAATAGATATAGTTCGTCTGATCGTAAATCGGGTTCGGCACAAACGTGAACGAAACATCCGGAAATGCTTCGCTGACCGCGTGCAGCTGCTCTGCGAACGGGCCGGTGGTCACAACAAATTCACGGATGCCGAAATCGCGCAAAATCCGGATCTGCCGGCCAAAAATCGTCTCGCCGTTTTGCAGGCGCGCCATCGATTTGTGGTGGGTCTTTGTAAATTCCCCCATCCGGTTGCCGAGGCCGGAATTGAAAATGACTGCTTTCATTTGCCGTCTCCCCCTGCAAAAGCGGCCATCATGGCTCGCTTGTTCTCTTCCGGCGATACGGTCGGCCGGCCGAGGTCGTCCCGTGAGCCCTGGTTGACGGCGATGACCAGCGCGCCGTGCGGCTCTGCTTTCAGACGCCGAAGCGCCCGCTCGATCTCCTCCGGATGCTCCGCATGTTCGACATAGGCAAATCCGACCGCACGCAGCACCGCCTCCACGTCGATGTCAAAGGCGATGGTCGGCTGTCCGCCGACCGATTCGTGCGCGCCGTTATTGATGAGCACATACCGGAACTGCGCTCCTGCATTTTTGGCGGCAATGCCCATGCCGCCCATATGCATCAGGAAGGAGCCGTCTCCGTCGATGCAGTAGACCGGCCGGTCGCTGCCGATCGACATGCCAAGCGCAATCGAGGCGGTGTGCCCCATCGACCCGACCGTCAAAAAGTCGTGGGCGTGCCCCTCTCCCCGGCGTTCGCGAATTTCAAAAATTTCCCGGGAGGTCTTGCCGGTTGTGGAGACGAGAAACGCGTCCGGTTCCATCTCCGACAAGATCGTCTCCAGCGCTTCCTCACGCCGGATGAAGTACCGGTCGGGCGCTTTTTCGAGCGCATACGGACTGAAGGTTCCCTTGCGGATCACGAGCGCCGCCGGCTTGCCCTCCTCTTTGAGATAGGCAAGGCAGGCCGCAATCTGCGCCGGAGGATCGTCTCCGAGCACCCAGTAGGGAATGCCCATCGTCTCGAGCAGCGGCAGCGTCAGCTTGCCCTGCTTTTTGTGCTGCGGCTCATCTTTGACGCCCGGCTCTCCGCGCCAGCCGACAATCAGCAGCATCGGGATCCGGTAAACGTCCTCATCCGCAAGCGAAAGCAGCGGATTGACCGTATTGCCGAGGCCGGAATTCTGCATATACACGACGCCCAGCTTGCCGGTCGCAATGTGGTAGCCGCTTGCAATGGCGATCGCGTTGCCCTCGTTGGCGGCGATGATGTTGCGGTTGTCCGGCGTGTTCTCCTTGATGCAGGCGCAGAGGTTTTTCAGCAAAGAATCCGGGACGCCGGCAAAAAAGTCGAGTCCGTTTGCGATGAGCGTATCATAAAAGGCTTTGGTATCGATCATGTTATTTTTCCTCCGGAATCAGCGTGAGCACTTCTTTGATCGGCATAATTTCGGCGTCCACTTCCTTGCTTCTGCCGCATTCGAGGATTTTCTTCGCCGTCTTGAGCATCGCCGGGTAGGCGCTGCGCAGCAGATGATTCGCGTGAATGATGATATTCGCGCCCATCTCATGCAGCTGATCCTCATAGAACTGGTTGTAAGAGGTCGGCACCAGCACCACCGGAATCTCCGGAGAGAACTCCCGGAACCGGCGCAAAAATTCACGGATCTCCGCGCCGTCCTTCTCTTTGCTGTGGATCATGATGCCGTCCGCGCCTGCGCCGACATAGATCTTCGCGCGCCGGATGGCATCCTCGATGCCTGCGCCGGCAATCAGGCTCTCCAGCCGGGCGATAATCATAAAGTCCCGCGTCACCTGCGCCTGTTTTCCGGCGTGAATCTTCTTTGCAAAATCATAGGGGTCGTCCAGCGTCTGCACCGCGTCCGTGCCGAAGAGCGAATTCTGTTTCAGGCCGGTCTTGTCCTCGATGATGACCGCCGAGACGCCGAGGCGTTCCAGCGTCTTGACATTGTAGACAAAGTGCTCGATCCGTCCGCCGGTATCGCCGTCGAGAATGATCGGCTTTGTGGTGACCTCCATGATCTCGTTGATCGTGTTGATCCGGCTGGTCAGGTCGACCAGTTCGATATCCGGCTTGCCCTTAAATGTCGAGTCGCACAGGCTGCTGACCCACATCGCGTCATATTCCTTGACCGACATATTCTTCTCGTCCTCGACCTTGACATTCTCGACAATCAGCCCGGAAAGGCCGTTGGAGGCCTCCATCACGCGGACATAGGGCTTGAGGCGGAGCATCTTGCGCAGCTTTGCCCGACGGACATCCGGCGTATTGAGCACCGGACGCAGGCGCGCGTCCAGCTCTTCTCCGGACACGCCTTTCGTGTACGGTACTTCAATCAGCTCTCCGCCGTATTCCTTGAGAATTTTCAGCACCTCCGCCCGAACCATGGACTGAATGCCGAGCTTCCAGTCGTCTCCGTGCACCACATAATCCGGCCGGAGCTTGCGCAGATTTTCCGCATAGGAGAGCGTCTCCTGCTTGACCACGCGGGAAACCGGCTTTAAATTCTCAAAAATTTTGCGCCGGGTCTCATAATCCAGAATCGGCATCCGCTTGTAGGTTGCAATCGCCTCGTCGGTCAAAAGGCCGATGATGACGTCGCCGTATTTTGCGCCTTCCTCAATCACGTTCATGTGTCCGCTGTGGATGATATCGGAAGAAATCGCGATATAAACGGTTTTGCGCGGCGCGGCCGCATGGTTGGTTTCTGTCATCAGAATCACCTGTCCTATCTTTTCCAATTCATTTTTCTTCGCAAAATCGGGAACGCTTTTCCCGTTCTGAATCGAGTACCTGTTTTCTTTGTTATTTACCGGATTGCGGAAAATACGCATCCGGATTCCGGCCAAATGCGATTTTCTGAAACGATCAAATCCGGAAGCCGGAAAACCGGCAGTTCCTATCTTACCACATTTGTCCAAATTATGCAACTACTATAAAATATGTCATGATGTTTTTACAGAATGACCAAAAGACAAAACGACAACTTCGACGCGCCGCCGCACGCCGAAACGCCAGCCGGCGCCCCCGGTTTTTCGCATCAAACCGCGCAAAAAAGCGCCTCCGGACACGCCGGAAGCGCTGCTTTTTTGGATTTTACGAAACACCGGACGCAGAAATACCCAGCTTTTTCCGGTAGCGAAGCCCAAACAGCAAAAACCGGATTGCCTGATCGGCCGCAAGTCCAACCCAGACGCCCAGAATCCCCATTCCCACGCAGGAGGCAAACACCCAGGCAAGCAGCGGCCGGACAAACGCTGTCCCTGCCAGCGAAACCGCCGCCGGAAACCGGAGATCCCCCGCACCGCGCAGACAGCCGGAAAATACCGTCTGCAGCATTTCCAGCAGCACAATCGGCGCCAGCATCCGCATCATGGAGACACCGTCCGCCAAAACGGCCTCGTTGCCGGTATACAGCCGGAAAAATTCCCTGCCGAACAGCAGGAATATCAGCGCCAGTGCAAGAGAAAACACGCCGCCGATGCGTCTGCAGACCGCGCCGTAAACCTGCGCAAGATCGGTCCGTCTTTTTTGCAGGCTCTCACCCGTCAGCGAAAGCGCAGCAACCGAAAGGCCATCTCCGAAAGAAAAGGAAATCGCCATAAAATTGAGCGTGATCTGGTGCGCTGCAAATGCTTCTGTCCCAAAGCTTGCAGCCAGAACTGCAACCAGCAAAAGCCCCGCGCGCTGGAGAAGCTGTCCGGCAATCGGCCGGGCGCTTGTGCGGAAAACCGTCTCAAGCGGAAAAATCTCCAACTCGATCTCCCGCACGTCGTACACGCGCAGAGGGCTTTTTTTCTGAAAGAGCGAAAACACGCTCAGTCCGCATGCAACCGCAGCGCCGATCACCGTCGCGATGGCGGCGCCGTGGACGCCGAGGGCCGGAAATCCGCACTTTCCGCCGATTAGCAGATAGTGAAAAAGAATATTGACCACATTGGAAATCGCGCTGGTGCGCACCGCCATTCTGCTGTTTCCTGCACCGCGCTGCGCAGCGTTGATCAGCAGCGAAACAACGTTCAGCCACATGCAGCCCATCACCGTCTGGAAATACAGAACGCCCTCCCGGTGCGTATCGGCGTTTGACCCGACCGCCCGGAGAATCGGATTGGCAAAAACCACGCACAGCACGCTCAGCGCCACAGACAGCGTCAGAACAACCAGCAGCATCTGAAACAGAAGCCGGTTCGCGCCGTCGCGGTCGCCTTCCCGGATTTTGCGGGAAATTGCCGCAGAAACCGCAAGATTCAGGGAGAGAAATCCCGTGATGACAAAAAGCCGGGGCTGAATTGTCAGCGCAGCCGCAGCAATTGCAGAAGCGCCCAAAACGCTGACCAGAACCGTATCCATCATGCTGACAAACGCCGCCAGGAACGATTCCAGAATCACCGGCCACGCAAGCTGCATCGTGCGCACAGAAACCGCTTGTTCCGAAGGGATCTTTCCTTCGGGCCGGATCCGGCACAGCAGCCGGTCCATCTGAAATATCTTCATCAAAAAGTCCTTTCTTTTCCGGAACGAACTCTTCGTTCCACACGAGGTCTATTATGCACCTATTTTCGAAATTGGTCAAGCTGCACCGCACGGCGAATTCTTAATTTTTTATAATTCCTACCTTTTTCCTTCCATATGATGTATAATAATAAGAAAAATCACGCAGGACAAGGAGGCGTCTCTTTTCATGCTGGTTTCCCGCCATTCCAAACAGGAACCCTCCCCAAAACCCCGCGCGCATTCTGCGCAGCAGTGGGCGCGGTATACCCCCGCGCCCGATACCGGCCTTTCGGAAGAACAGGTTCAGCAACGCCGGAATGAAGGCCTTCTCAACGGGGAAACGGAGATCAAAACAAAATCCATCGGACGAATCATCCGCGACAATGTGATTAACCCGTTTAATATTCTCAATATGATTCTGGCCGCGCTGGTGTTGTCGGTCGGTTCCTTTAAGAACATGCTGTTCATGAATATCATCCTGATCAACACCTGCATCGGCAGCTTTCAGGAGATCCGCGCCAAAAAGACGATCGACAAGCTTTCGCTGATTTCTGCGCCGAAAGCCTCTGTCGTGCGCGCCGGAAAGACGCAGAAAATCCCGGTTTCGGACATCGTGCTCGACGATATTCTCCATCTTTCCTCCGGCAACCAGGTCTGCTCGGACTGCATCCTTCTGGAGGGCGAATGCGAGGCCAACGAGTCGCTCATCACCGGCGAATCGGATCCGGTCACCAAAAAGCCGGGCGACCTTCTGCTCTCCGGCAGCTTTCTCTCCAGCGGATCGTGCTACGCAAAAGTAGAGCACGTCGGCGAGGAAAACTACGCCACGCAGATCTCCAGCAGCGCCAAATATGTCAAAAAGCCGAATTCGGAAATTCTCTACTGGATGAACATCATCATTAAAATCATCGGCTTTGTCATTATCCCCGTCGGTGCGCTGCTGTTCTACAAAGAGATGTTCCTTTCGGATATTTCGTTTCAAGAATCCGTTCTCGATGTGGTCGCCGCTTTGATCGGCATGATTCCGGAGGGGCTGATGCTGCTCATCAGCGTGGTGTTCGCCGTCGGGGTTCTGCGCCTTTCCCGCCACAAGACCCTTGTCCAGGAGCTTTACTGCATCGAAACGCTCGCGCGCGTCGATACGCTCTGTCTCGATAAGACCGGAACCATCACCGAGGGCACCATGCAGCTCGATGAGATTCTTCCGCTTCACGATACGCCGCAGGAATCCATCGAAACGGCGCTTGCCGCCATGATGCAGTCTTTGCACGACAGCAACCCGACCTCTGACGCCCTGCGCAAAGCCTTTCCGGATGCGCCCGCCTGGCGCGCCGTCGCGGAGGTTCCGTTTTCTTCCGCACGGAAATGGAGCGGCGTCTCATTCCAGACGGAGGGCACCTATGTGCTCGGCGCGGCGGAATTTGTCCTCAAAAGCGCCTTTGAAGCGGTGCGGCCGCTTGTGGAATCCTATTCCGATCTCGGCCACCGGGTGCTGGTGCTGGCGCATGCAGACGCGCCGTTTTCCGGAAAAGAGCTTCCGCTCGGCCTAAATCCCGTTGCCCTGATTCTTCTCAGCGATAAAATCCGTCCGAGCGCCAAACGGACACTTGCCTATTTTGCCGATCAGGGCGTCACGCTCAAGGTTATCTCCGGCGATAACGCGCACACCGTCTCGAACATCGCCGAAAAGGCCGGCCTCGAACACGCCGACCGCTATATCGACGCGACCACCCTCCAAACAGACGCGGAAATTGCTGCCGCAGCAAAGGAATACACCGTTTTCGGGCGCGTGACACCGCAGCAAAAGCTCCAGCTCGTCAAGGCGCTCAAACAGGACGGACATACCGTCGCCATGACCGGAGACGGCGTCAACGACGTTCTAGCGCTCAAGGAAGCGGACTGCAGCGTCGCGATGGCTTCGGGCAGCGACGCCGCCCGGACAGTCTCGCAGCTGGTGCTGCTCGATTCCGACTTTGCCTCGATGCCCCTTGTCGTCAAGGAAGGCCGCCGGTCCATCAACAATCTCCAGCGTTCAGCTTCGCTGTTCCTCGTGAAAACGATCTTTTCCACGCTCATCGCGGTGTTTTTCATCTTTGCGCCGGTCACCTATCCCATGGAGCCGATCCAGCTGACGCTCATCAGCTTTTTCACCATCGGAACGCCCTCGTTCCTGCTTGCGCTCGGCCCCAACAAAGAGCGCGTCCACGGGCATTTTATCTGGAATGTTCTGCAAAACGCCCTGCCCGCCGCGCTGACCATGACGCTCAATCTCATCATGATGACCGCCATCTTTCAGTTCGTCGGGTTTACCGGCAGCGAATTTTCCACGCTCTGCGTCCTGATGAACGGCTTTACCGGCCTGCTCATGCTGCTCAATGTTTGCCGGCCGCTCAACTCGGTCCGCACCGTTCTCTTCTGTGCAATGGCCGCAGGCTTTACCGTCGCCACCATCTTTTTCCAGCCGCTGTTCGGGCTGGTTCCGGTTACGGCCAGCATGCTGGTGGTGCTGATTCCGATGATGTTCTTTGCGGTCTTTTTGATGTCTATGCTCTCGCAGCTGCTGCGATATTTCGCCGCGCGGGTCTCAAGCGGAAGCAAACGGCGGCACACACGCCGATAATCCGCACAGCGCCGTGCCAGCCAACGGCTGTACGAAAACGCGCTGCGAACAGAAACAAATCCGCGCGCGTTCCCTCCTCCAGACAAAATCCCCCCGGCCGAGATCCTTTCGGGATCCTTTCCGGAGGGATTTTTCTATTTTGTTTGGCGCGCGTTGCCGACGCGCGATGGATCAAACTCTGCCGCATGAAACGGTGCGCAGCGGCACGTGCTAAGCCAGCCCCGCGCGCCGCAAACCGCTTTTGGAACCGGCCTGCAGCCGCAAAAACGGCACAGCATTCCTTGCGCCACGGCGGCTCCGGGGTTATCCTAGACACACAATACTCCGCCTTTTCGGCACGCTGCAAAACGCTTCAGCCGGCGGGGAAAACCCGAAGTTCCCGGACATCACCGCAGAATATCCGGCTTTTTACCGCACAGGCGGGCAGGACAGCCCGGCAGGCGTCCCGGCAGGCTGCATCATCGAACCCGCGAATTCCATTTCAGCAGAATGGCTTCGATCTCTGAAAGTGTCCCGGCAAAATAGATGCCGCTTTGCCGCTCCGGCGTTGAAAGGCCGGTCTCTATCATCTGCGTGAGGAGCCTCTGCAGGCCGTCGTAATACCCGTTCCGATTATATAGCATGCAGGGCGCATCGAGCTGTCCCAGAGACACCATCGACATCACCTCCGCGATTTCTTCCAGCGTACCGGTTCCGCCCGGAAACGCCAGAAATGCGTCGCCGAGTTCGATCATTTTCGCCTTGCGCTCTGCCATATTCTCGGTGACCATCAGCCGGGTCAGGCCGCCGTATGCAAAGCCCTCGTCCAGAAAGCATTTCGGCTCGACGCCGGTCACTTCTCCGCCGGCAGCCAAAACGCTTCTGGCAAGCTCCCCCATCAGCCCGGTTCGCGATCCGCCATAGACCAGCGCATTTCCGCTCTCTCCAATCCAGGTTCCAAAGTCTCTGACCGCAGTTTCGAGCGCCGGGTCGTTTCCCGCAGTCGCGCCGAGATAAACGGTAATGTTCATGGATTCTCATTCCTTTCGCCGGCATTCCGGCTTTTTTCTGTTTGCTGCAGGCTGCACGCGAGCATTGCGCCGTACCCGTGCAGTGGGTTCACCCTGCGCTGATTACACTGGGGGGATCCGGCCTGCACTTCGCCGTGCTGTCCTGTATTTTGTGCGGCTGCCGCCTGTGCGTCCGCACCTTTGCCCAGAGTGCACGCCTTTGTCCAGAGTACGCGCCTTTGACCGGGGCGCACGCCTTTGTCCAGAGTACGCACCTTTGACCGGGGCGGCGCACGCCTTTCATCAAACCTGCAGAAGAAAACCCTCACACAGCCCGCCAGCCGTCCGACGCTGCCGGCCGATTCTGCCGCCCATTTCCCACACATCTGCGCTTTGATACGCCCAGCGCCTTCTATGATACCAGAACACTGTCAAAAAATCCATCTCTCCCGCAAAAAGCGTCCGGAAATTCGCTTCCGGGCGCCCGGTGCACCGTATCATTCCGCCAAGCTCAGACGAGTCGGACATATTGCGCGCTGACATAACCGGTGATTCCGTTGTATTCGATCGCATACCAGCCGTTCCATTCCCCGTTTACCGTGAGAGTCGCGCCTTTCGGTGCCGATCCGATCACCGCGGCGTCCGTCGAAGGCTTTTCCCGGATGTTCAATCCGGTTGTCTCGGTAATGACAATGCCCTTTTGCGGCTGCTCAGGCGGCGTGATAAAGGGAATGCCGAAATAGATCGTCAGGCTCTGTACGATATTCTGCGCGATCTTGTCAGTATTTGCGAGAATCCAGGCCGCGTCCTCGGGATTATCGTGATAGGCAATCTCCATCAGCACGGCGGGCGCGTTGGTTTTCGTGAGCTCCACCAGACGCGTCGTCGGCACTGCGCGCACCTTGGAGGGATCCGGGTAGATCTTTTTGAAATTCTCCGCCAAAATCTCCGCGGCGCGTTTGCCCTGGCTGCTTCCCGCATAATAGTAGACGTCCGTTCCCTGCAGTTTTCCGGAAAGCGACTCCGGCGCGGCGTTGGAGTGCAGGGCAAGGTGCAAATCATAGTCCCCGGCGTTCGATTCGCGAATTGCCTGCCCGAGCGTCATTCCGATGGCATTCCGGCTGAACGTGATATCGTTCGTGCGTAAGTACGGCTCCATCGCGTCCGCAATCCGGTTCATTTCCGCCTGTTCGCTGGTCTCTCCGCCGACGTACAGATTGTATGGCTGGAGAGACGGGCTGAGATAAATACTTGGCATCATACCGCCTCCTTTCTTTTCAGTTTATGAGAGACCGACCCGTTTGGTGAAATAGGTTTCGCTGTCGATGCCGGACGGGCGCAGAAAGCGTCCGAGTGTAAAGAGGCACTCTGGATCCCTTGTCAGCACATTCATCTGCTCATTGCAGGTAAACGCCGCCTGAAATCCAAAACTCCGGATAATTTTCAGACTGTCGGCGCAGTAATCTCCGAACGGAAATACCATCGTGTCCGGCGTTTTTCCCGTACAGCCAAGCAATTTTTCCTGCATGGGCAAAATATCCTCCCGCAATAGCGCCGCATAGGCTTCAAAACTCTCCCCCTTTTGTTTCCCGGCGCCTTTCCGCGCGCCGTATTCGTGCAGATTGTAGGTGTGGTTTTGGAATTCCACCAGCCCGGATTCGGACATCTCCCGGATCTGATCCCAGGTGATGTGCGAATAGTTGGCGTGGTTGTCTTCTGTCCCGCTGTAAAGGTCCGTATAATACCCAATCGGCGCAATGATCAGCTTCATCCGGTACTTTTGTGCGAGCGGATAGGCGTAAAGATAGTTGTTGTAATAGCCGTCGTCAAAAGAAAGGATCACCGGCTTTTCCGGCAGCGGCGTCCCCTCCTGCACATAGGCAATCACCTGCGCCATATGAACCGGCGTGTATCCGTTTTGCGAGAGATACTGCAGATCCTGCTCCAAAAGATCCGGGGAAATCACATATTTTCCGTGATAGGCGCTGTCCTTCAGGAGACTGTGATACATGATAATCGGCAGCTTGATTTCCTCGTCCGATGCAGACGAGACGACTTCTGCGGCGGGCGCCGCTGTCGATTTCCGCTGCGCTGCAAATACGGCCGCCGTTGCCGAACCTGTCAAAATTACCGCCGCAGCCGCCGCGAAAAGGCGCCGCCATCTGATTTTCCATACCCGAAACACCGTGCATCCCTCCATCCTGCTACCATACATACCAAAACGGCCCCGCGAATATACATTGTCCGCAGATTCTTTCGCAGAAAATCCGCTTTGGCCGCAAAATCGGAGCCGGCTCCGTCACTTGGATGCACGCCGGCTTTGCTTTTCCGGCCGCAAAACCGAAGGCAATTCCGCTGAAACGGAACATGCAAAACGACATGCGCTCGGCAGCGGGACTGATCGGCCCCGCGTCCCGGCAGACATCAGCCGAACACGCAAAAAGCGCCGGGCCGCAAGGCGGCGGCGCCTGCTTGCGCACAGTCATTTTCATAAAAAACAGCGCCGCATCCAATCCGATGCAGCGCTGTTGTGCACATAGATTTGTTACGCGTGATTACGCGTCGGGATCCGGCCCCATGCTGACCTCCAGTACGACCTGCGAACCGTAGGGCAGGCTCTCTCCGGGGCTTGCGTTCTGATAGCCGACCACATAGCCGACCGCATAGCTGTCGCTGTAAACATCAACCTTCCGCGGAATAAAGCCGAGACCGCTCAGCGTTTCCGAAGCAGACGCAAGAGAATTGCCCTCCACATAAGGCAGCTCCCGCTGTGCCGGACCGCGGCTGACGGTGACGACAATCGACTCGCCCTTCTGCATATACTTGCCTTCTCCGGCTTCCGGAGACTGCGACAGAATTGCGCCCTCCTCCACCGTATCGTCAAATTCCTTTTCGCCAAGCAGGATTTCATAGTCCGGATCCGTCTTTTGCTCCAGCTCTGCGAGCAGATCCTCATAGTTCTGGCTGCGCAGATCCGGCACCAAAATGGCGTCCTCCGGCACCGAGGATTCTTCCGAAGAAAGGCCGCTTGACACTTCCAGTTCACTGACGACCGAACTCATCGCGGAAGAGGCATCCCCCTCCTCCGGATTGGTTCCGCGGATCGAAACCCAGAGGTATACAATCAGTCCCAGCACCGCGACCGTCGCCAGACAGGAGACCAGAATCCAGACGGAATCCGGCAGTTTGCTGGTGTTTTCCTGCTTTTTCTCCGTCTGCGGAACCGGCGGCTGATACGGCGCGACAATTTTGCGGATCGTCTGCGTCTCCTCGATACTCGCCGTGACCGTCGGCGCAGCGGAAAGCTCTGCGCGCAGGCGCTCAAACGTCTGCGTCCGGTTTTCTCTCGAAATCTGCAGCGCATTGGCAAGCGCCGTAACCACATGCGGCGGAATACTTCTGAGCGTTGCAGTCGGAATCATCAGCCGGGAATCGGTCTTGCGCTTTAGCGCATCCTGCGGCAAAACGCCGGTCAGGGCAAAGAACAGCGACGCCGCAAAGCCGTACACGTCGGTCGCTTCGTCAAACGCAGCGTCCGCATCATACTGTTCCAGCGCCGCACAGCCCGGAACCAAATCCGGCACCATGCCCGATCCGACCCGCCGGATGGACTCGATTGCAAATCCGCCGAGCCGCATTTTTCCGTCCGGCAAAATACTGAGCGTTGCGGGAGAAATTCCATAATGCCCGACACCGCCCTCATACATCGCACTGAGCGCGGACAGCACCGGCATAAACAGCTGGCGCGCGGCGTTCCAGTGCAGGCTGCCGCCGCTGCGCTCCACAAAATACCGCAGCGAAATGCTTTCCGCCCATTCTGAGACCGTGTATGCGGTCTGATTTTCTTCAAAGATATCGTAAATCTGCTCAATGGCAGACAATTCGCGCATATGCGCAACCCTTCTGGCATAGCTGAGGAACGCCGCCATGCACTCGTCAAAGGGAATTTCCTTGCCCGCTATCGGTGCAACCGACTTTCCGTCGGCGGTGCGCAGGCAAAAATTCTGCGGATACAGCTCCCGCAGCTGGACCGGCGCGCTCAGCACCAGGTCAAACCCGATGTACGTAATGCCCTCGCCGTTGCGGAACATGCCCCGGCCGACGAGATAGCGGTTTTGAAGGATTGTGCGGTACGGAAGCGCCTCCGGCATCTGCCGGTCAGCGTCCGGATGGTATCCGCAGCGCGGGCACACCGGATGATCGCCCATATCGTTCATACAGCTCATGCAAAGATGTTCGATATTCGCCATTGCTCCCCTTCACACTCCTTCCATTCCGAAATAGTTTGAGAAATATTTGAGAATCCGCTCATGGAGCATTATTCCACGTTGCTGTCGTCCCAGTTGTGCCAGACGTTCTGCACGTCATCGTTATCCTCCAGCGCATCCAGCAGACGCTGCATCTTGAGGATCGTGTCCGGATCTTCGAGTTTGGTGTAGGTACTCGGCACCATTTCGGTCTCCGCGGAGACGAAGGTGTACCCTTTGGCCTCGAGGTCATCGCGCACGCCGCTGAAATCCTCCGGTTCGGTGTAAATTTCAAAGACATCCTCGTCCGCCTGGAAATCCGACGCGCCGGCTTCGAGGGCATCCTCCATGACCTTGTCTTCCTCGAGATCCTCGCGGTCGATGGCGATCACGCCTTTTTTCTCAAAAAGGAAGGAAACGCAGCCGTTGGTTCCAAGGTTTCCGCCAAATTTATCAAAATAATGGCGCACATCGCCGGCGGTACGGTTGCGGTTGTCGGTCAGCGTCTCCACGATGACGGCAATTCCGCTCGGACCGTATCCCTCATAGACGATGTTCTCATATTTATCCGCATCGCCGTCGCCGGCCGCTTTTTTGATGATCCGCTCAATGTTGTCGTTCGGCACATTGTTGGCCTTTGCTTTTGCAATGCAGTCCTTGAGTTTGGAGTTTGCATTCGGATCCGCGCTGCCGCCTTCTTTGACCGCAACCGCAAGCTCACGCCCGATTTTGGTAAAGATCTTCGCTTTTGCGCCATCCGTCTTTTCTTTTTTCCGCTTAATATTGTTCCATTTCGAATGCCCGGACATTGGTTCTGCCTCCTGTGAAAACCGAAAAATCGGTTTCGTAAAATATCATTTGGAACGGCGTCTTTCGTGACAATTCCGCACGTTCCTGGGAAACGGGTCTGCGCCAAATTTGCAGGCTGGAAGCCAATTTTGCAAGTCTGACGCTGCCGCAGCAAAAAGTGACCATGAATAAAATCATATTAGCATAATTTTTGATGCTTTGCAATACAGAATTTTGCTCACTCTGCGAAAAAGCAGGGCTTTTGCGGGTTTGCTTCCGGGTTTGGTTCTGCAAGGCGCGCAAATTGCCGTTTCAAACCGGCGATTTTCCCGCAATTTGCGGCCGTACAAAATACGTACAAAACAAAAGAAAACCTCAATTGGCACCAGCCAGCGCAGAATATCCGACTCTTCATCGCATGGGCGGGACAGTCGGCAGGCATCCCGGCGGCTCCGAAGCGTTCCCGAACGCGCATACTCCGCCTTTTCGGCATGCTGCAAAACATTTCGGTCGCCGCTTATCCGCGAACCTGATTTTAAACAGCGCGCGGCCCGGCGCGCTGCAAAACGCTTTGGCCGACGAGAATCCCGGCGGCTCCGGTCTCCGCAAACTATCCGGCTTTTCATCGCGCGGGCAGGACAGCCCGGCAGGAACCATCGTTGCGGATGATCGCGCCGCATTTTTCATCCGTGCGGGCGGATCTGCACAGCGCAAAGGAGACGGGCGCCGTTTTGCTTTCTTTGCGCCTCTGCGAAACACGCTGCTGGTTTTCCATAAACATGCGTATAGAGCCGGTTTCTGCCGTACAGCGCGCTCGCTTTCCCGCGCTGCAAAACGCTTTGGCCGGCGAAGAACTCCGGCGGCTCCGAAGCGTTCCCGAACGCACAATACCCGCCTTTTCGGCATGCTGCAAAACATTTCGGTCGCCGCTTATCCGCGAACCTGATTTTAAACAGCGCGCGGCCCGGCGCGCTGCAAAACGCTTTGGCCGGCAAAGAACCTCGGCGGCTCCGGTCTCCGCAAACTATCCGGCTTTTCAGCGCGCGGGCAGGACAGCCCGGCAGGAACCATCGTTGCGGATGATCGCGCCGCATTTTTCATCCGTGCGGGCGGATCTGCACAGCGCAAAGGAGACGGGCGCCGTTTTGCTTTCTTTGCGCCTCTGCGAAACACGCTGCTGGTTTTCCATAAACATGCGTATAGAGCCGGTTTCTGCCGTACAGCGCGCTCGCTTTCCCGCGCTGCAAAACGCTTTGGCCGGCGAAGAACTCCGGCGGCTCCGAAGCGTTCCCGAACGCACAATACCCGCCTTTTCGGCATGCTGCAAAACATTTCGGTCGCCGCTTATCCGCGAACCTGATTTTAAACAGCGCGCGGCCCGGCGCGCTGCAAACCGCTTTGGCCGGCGAGAATCCCGGCGGCTCCGAAATTTTCCCGAACGCACAATACCCGCCTTTTCACCGCGCCGAAAGACAAAAAATAAATGCCCCGGCATTCACCGGAGCATTTATCCCTCGAGCAAGACGAACTTATGCCTCTTCCCTCATCTTTGCAAAGCACTCGCTGCAATATACAGGACGGTCTTCACGCGGCCGGAACGGCACTTTAGCTTCTTTTCCGCAGCTTGCGCATACGGCTGTGAACATCTCGCGTTCCGGCTTCGCAGCGTTCTTGCGAGCATCGCGGCAGGCCTTGCATCTCTGCGGCTCGTTTACAAAGCCCTTGGATGCGTAAAATTCCTGCTCACCGGCGGTGAAAACGAATTCAGCGCCGCATTCCTTGCATGTGAGTGTTTTGTCTTCGTACATCTGATTTACCTCGCTTTGGATTAAAGATATTGAATTTGCCCATAGACGGATTCGCACCGCCGCCTTTGAAGTTCAACGCTCTACTTAAGCTATCCGGGCATATGGATCAAAAAGTAAGAAGCCGCTTCATCTTCTGGCGAACCCGCTGGATGGCATTATCCACGGATTTACCGGAGAGATGCAGCTTTTCGGAAATTTCTGAATAGCCGTAGCCATTCAGATAGAAAAAGAACACATCCCGTTCGAGTTTGGTAAGAGACTGTCCAATCTGATTGCGAACCGTCTCAAACCGCTCCCGTGCAATCAGGAGCGATTCCGGATCGGAATCATCCTGCAAAGCCAAATCGAACGCTGTGTGATTCTGATCGTCATCCAAAGAAACGAGATCACAGGGCGGAATTCGTTTTTCCGCAGCCTGCGCACGAAGCGCAGACCGCAAGCGGTTGACAATGCAGACCTCTGCGTATGTTCGGAACCCGGCGCGGTTCTCCGGAGAATAGCTCCGCGCTGCGCTGAAGAGTCCCAAAAGTCCCTCCTGACAGGAATCTTCGAGTTCCAAGGTCGAAAACTCCGCCGCCTTTTTGCGAATCAGCGGAAGATACCACGCCGTCAGCTCCAGAAACGCATCCGCGTCTCCATCCTGCACTTTTGATATCAAATTCCATTGCGCTTCCCGGCCGTTTTCGAGGGACAAACCTAAACCCACCTCATGGCAGAACTTTTTTATTGCTTACTCATCATACCCGAAATACGCGGAAATGTCAACCACAAATTCAACAAATTCAAGAAAAATTACAAACAAAACCCCTACTATTTTTCGCGAATTGTTGAATCCGGAACGTTTTGCGGATATAATGTCGATAGATGACGGAGATTTGGAGGTGCCAAAAAATGCTTTCCCGCGTGTTTAGTATGGGAATTTTTGGAATGGAAGCCTTTCCCGTAGAGGTCGAAACCGATCTTTCCCGCGGGCTGCCCGCGTTTGAAATTGTCGGTCTGCCGGACGCCGCTGTCCGGGAATCGCGCGATCGGGTACGGGCGGCGCTGAAAAACTGCGGATTTGAATTTCCGGTCAGCCGCATTACCGTCAACCTTGCGCCTGCCGACCAGAAAAAGACCGGCCCGATCTATGATCTGCCGATTCTGCTGTCGCTGCTCTGCGCCTCTGCACAGATTTCTGTGCCGCAGACAGAGCTGAAAGAAAGCCTTTTTCTCGGGGAACTTTCCCTCTCCGGCAAACTCCGTCCGATGCAGGGCGTCCTGCCCATGGCCATCAAAGCGCAGAAAGAAGGCTTCCGCGCGCTCTACGTTCCTGCAGAAAATGCGCTTGAAGGCGCCGCGGTGGAAGGCCTTTCTGTCTACGCCGTTCAAAGCGTTCCCCAGCTGCTCGCACATTTCAGCGGAACCCAGCCGATCTCTCCGCTTGCACCGGCGCTGCCGCCTGCTTCCGTACACCTGCAGGAACCGGATTTTTCCGACGTCCGCGGTCTTTCCGACGTCAAGCGCGCCGTAGAAATTGCGGCCTGCGGCAGACACAATCTGCTGATGATCGGCCCGCCCGGATCCGGAAAGAGCATGATCGCCAAGCGCATTCCTTCGATTTTACCCGACATGACAAAAGAAGAACAACTCGAAACGACAATGGTGCATTCCATCGCCGGAACCATCCCCAGCGGACATGCGCTCCTGCCTGCGCGGCCCTTCCGCGCGCCGCACCACACCATTTCCCCCGCCGGTCTTTCCGGCGGCGGCACCATCCCAAAGCCGGGAGAGCTCTCACTCGCCCATCACGGCGTTCTGTTTCTCGATGAGCTTCCGGAATTCAGCCGCGGAACCATTGAGCTGCTGCGCCAGCCGATTGAGGACGGTGTCGTTGCGATTTCCAGAGCAGCCGGACGCGCCGTTTATCCCTGTTCCGTGATGCTCGTCGCCGCGATGAATCCCTGTCCCTGCGGCTTTTTCGGCCATCCGTCCAAACGCTGCACCTGCACGCCATCCGCCGTTTTCAAATATCTCTCCCGGATCTCCGGCCCGATGCTCGACCGGTTCGATCTGCACATCGAGGTTCCGGCCGTTCCGTTTTCGGCATTTGACGATACTGCGCCTGCCGAATCCTCCGCCGAGATCCGCAGGCGTGTCGATGCCGCCCGAAGAATCCAAAGCGCCCGCTTTGCAGGCACCGGCATCACCTGCAACGCACGGATCACGCCGGACCGTCTGCGGGAAGTTTGTCCCATGGACGCAGCGGCGCGGGCTGTTTTCCAGAGCGCCTTTGAAAATTTCGGATTTTCCGCACGCACATACGACCGCGTCCTGAAAGTAGCAAGAACCATTGCCGACATGGACGGCAGCGCCGAAATCCGCGCGCACCACGCAGCAGAAGCTGTCCAATACCGCACACTCGACCGAAAATATTGGGCGCGCGCTCGTTAAGCGCACCCGGAAATCAGCGCACTTCCTGCTGTCCGTACTGCAGACGGTAGGCGCGCGGAGAAATGCCGAATTTCTTTTTGAACATTCGGTTAAAATACGAAACATTATTAAACCCGGCCTCCAGCGCGATTTCTGTCACCGCCGATTTCGCGGTCTTCAAAATACCGGCAGCGTAGTCCAGCCGAAAATCGTTGAGATATGTGATCACTGTCACGCCCGTATACTTTTTAAAAAACCGCATAAAATGAGATTCACTAAACCCGCAAAGCGCCGCAAGCTCTTCGATTTTCAGCGGCTCGGCAGAATGCTCACTGATATATTGCAGGGCGGTCTTGATTTTCTCCTCCGTCCGGTAAATCGGCGACTGGGTCGGCTGCTCCACGGCGTATCCGTTTTGAAACAGCAGCCGGATCAGCCGGAGCATCCGCTCTTTGAGCTCCAGCTCATATCCGAAAGCGTGCGCGCCATAGCACCGGAGCAGCGCCTCGTAACACGCGAGCAGCTCCGGATATTTGGAATCGCGCGGGGAAATTTTCGGCTGCAATTTATAGAACCCGTTAAACAGCGGCATCAGATAGTCTACCGCACAGATATCCCGCAGCCGGCAGCCCAGAAAATCCAGATGGAACACAAAGCTTTCCGTCACCGCCGCTCCATCCGGGACAGCCGCGTGCAGCACATGCGGCGAAATGAATGCGAGGTCGCCTTCCCGGAAGGCAACCGGTTCAAAATCGATGGAATATGTGATTTTCCCCTTGCGGACCAGCATCACCTCCAGCTCTTCGTGCCAATGCATGGAAAAGCCCGTAAAATTCTCGTCGGTCGAACAGTAATATCGCTGGAACGGCGCCAGCACATTGCCGTGCACCGTTCCTTCTTTTAAATGGGTCAGTCCGTTTGCTGCCATAGTTTCACCTGATTTTTCGCGTTCTGCGGATATTATAGTATCAGGATTTTGCAAGAAAAGAGCAGAATCCTACAAGAACTTTCGATTCTTTCTCAGTATAATAGGTATTAGAAAATTTCTCAATCCCTTTTTCGGGAAACTTTTTCAGAAACCGTGCAATCTTAATTTTAGGAAAGGAAGATTTCACCTGATGATTCAAAAATACCGTTTTGGAACCCCCTTCCCGACAGAATCTGTCGTAAAAGAATTGGAAATCACCGCCGGTACGCTTCCCTATCTCACGGTCTCCGAAGGCGATTCGCTCTCGTTTTCCTACCGGATGGACGCCGACGACGCCGTTTACGGACTCGGCCAGAATGTTCGCGGCATCAACAAGCGCGGCTGGCTCTACCGCAGCAAAAACTGCGACGAACCCAGCCACACCGAGGAAAAAAACTCGCTCTACGCCACGCATAACTTTCTCATTGTCAGCGGCAAGCACAGAACCTTCGGCCTGTTTCTCGATTACAGCGGAATTGTGAGCTTCGATGTGGGCTACACGCATCTTGATACGCTCGTCATTACACCCGAAGACGGCAACCTCGATCTCTATCTGATCGAGGAAGATTCCCTGCTTGCGATCGTCAAATCCTTCCGCGGCCTGATCGGCAAGAGCTATATTCCGCCGAAATGGGCATTCGGTCTCTCGCAAAGCCGCTGGGGATATGCTTCCGAGCAGGACGTCCGCGAGGTTGCCCGGCGCTATCACGAAAACCACCTGCCGCTCGATTCGATCTGCCTTGACATCGACTATATGGAGCGCTACAAGGATTTCACCGTCAACCAGGAGACCTTCCCGGATCTTCCGAAGCTTGCCGATGACCTGAAAAAAGAGGGCATCCGCCTCGTGCCGATCATCGATGCCGGCGTGAAAATTGAGGAAGGCTACGACGTCTACGAGGAAGGCGTCCGCGAGGGCTATTTCTGCAAGCGCGCAGACGGCAGCAACTTTGTTGCGGGCGTCTGGCCGGGCCGGGTGCATTTTCCCGATTTTCTCCAGCCAAAGGCCCGCAAATGGTTCGGTGAAAAGTATCAGCGCCTGATCGATCAGGGCATCGAGGGCTTCTGGAACGATATGAACGAACCGTCGATTTTCTATTCGGAGGAACATTTAAACGAGGTGTTCGACGAGATCGACGAGCTGAAAAAGCAGGAATTGGATATTGACTCCTTCTTCCATTTCCAGTCCATCGTGTCAGGCATCAACAACAACGAGTCGGACTACCGGCGCTTCTACCACAATGTAAACGGCAAGATGGTGCGTCACGATGCCATTCACAACCTCTACGGATACAACATGACCCGCGCCGCCGGGGAATCGTTCCTTACGCGCTACCCCGACAAGCGTCTGCTGATCTATTCGCGCTCCTCCTGCATCGGCATGCACCGCTATGCGGGCATCTGGTGCGGCGATAACAATTCCTGGTGGTCGCATATTTTGCTCGCTTTGCAGATGATGCCTTCGCTCAATATGGTCGGCATTTTGTTCTGCGGGTCGGATATCGGCGGATTCCTCATGAACACCACCGAGGATCTGAGCCTGCGCTGGCACGCGCTGGGGGTCTTTACGCCGCTGATGCGCAACCATTCTTCGCGCGGCACGAGAGAGCAGGAACCGTATCAGTTTGACAACATCGAGATGTTCCGCCGGGTCATCAGCGTCCGCTACGCGCTGCTGCCCTATCTCTACAGCGAATTCATGAAGGCCGCCCGAAATGACGGCATGTACGCGATGCCGCTTTCCTTTATCTATCCGGAAGATCCGCTGGCGTGCGACGTGGAAGACCAGATGATGATCGGCGAGAGCATCATGATCGCGCCGGTCTACCGGCAAAACGCAGCCGGACGCGCTGTCTATCTGCCGGAGCGCATGAAGCTTTACCGGTTCCGCGGCGCAGAATCCGTCACCTCCGAAATTCTCGAAGCAGGCATGCATTACCTTCCGGTTGCGCTCGATGAGGTCATCTTCTTCGTCCGCCCGAACCATCTCGTGCCCTGCTGCAAAGGCGCAGACTGTGTTGCGGATCTCGATGAATCCACGCTTTCCCTGCTCGGATTCGTGGAGACAGAAGCCTCCTATACGCTCTACCACGACGACGGCTTCTCCCGGGAGTACGACAATCCTGCAAACTTCACAACGCTCACGCTCTCTGCGGACGGCACCAAAACCGCAAGCGACGACCGCATCACGCTGCTGTAACGGCAGTGCTTTTACGAAGATCCCAAATCAAACAAAAACAGTCTCTGCGGAGTCTTTCCTGCAGAGGCTGTTTTTTGTATCCCGAAAGCCACTCGCTGGGCGAGTGGTTCAAAAGAGGCTTCTGCCAATGAGGCAAAATAAAACTCCCTCTGTTATAGTAGAGATGCGGTCTGGCAACTGCAAACTACAAAACAAAGGGAGGTCACTCAAGAATGAATGACACAAACAGTTTAGCGCATACGAAAT
>NZ_JACRSN010000005.1 GCF_014384705.1 Yeguia hominis
CTTCCTTTGAATCCTTCTCTAAGGCGATTGCCGAGTATATTGATTATTACAATAACACCAGAATCCAAGCTAAAACAAAATGGATGCCTCCCTCTAAATTCAGGGAAGCATCCATGATGGAAGCTTAATTATTCATTTTTAAGCCGGTGTCCAGAAAACCGGGTACATATCAAAAGGAAATTCCTTTCGGTCTGCTTTTTTTATCAGGATTTGGCCTGGCACAAAATTTGATCGTTTTGATTGTTTCCGCAATCGGCCAGAGTCGAAAGCGGTTTGGTCAGGCAGATGGATGTTCGAAACTGTCTTTGGCGCTTTTGCCGCAGAATTCTGAAGCCGCATGGAGAGCGATCTTTAGCGGCGGGCAGTTTGAAACGACCTGTTTTTCTGGAATGCTGCTGGGCGGTGCTTTTAAAAATGCGAAAATGGAGTACAAAAAAAGAAGAGGCTTCCCAAAAACCGGTACCATCTGTTGCCCGAACAGTCCGGCGTGTATTCGTGGAGAAGCGCCAGGAGGCGCTTTCCGGTCAGCCGTTATGCAGTCAGGTCGCCAAGGGATGCGCCGACAAATTGCAGAAGCTGTGCCCGGTTTAACTGCAGCTGACAGCCGCGGATGCCTGCGCTGATGACGATTTCATCATAGAGTTCTGCGCTTTCATCAAACCAGGTGGGGAAGGCTTTTTTCATGCCGATGGGCGAACAACCGCCGCGAAGATATCCGGTCAGCGGCAAGAGTTCTTTGACAGGAAGCAGCTCTACACGCTTATCTTTTGCAGCGGCGGCACATTTTTTCAGATCCAGCTCCAGATTTACCGGAATACAAAAGACAAGCAGTCCGTGTTTATCTCCGCGTGCAACAAGTGTCTTAAACAAGAATTCCTGCGGCAGTCCGATTTGTGCGGCGACGTGAATTCCGGAAAGATCGGTCTCGTCCGGCTCATAGAAATAGGGAGTATAGTGGATGCCTGCCTTGTCAAGCGCACGCATCGCGTTGGTTTTTAGCATAGGGGATCACCAGCCTGTCCAAAGTTTCTGCATCTATTTTACCACATTTTTGACGCGGAACACAGGGCGGACATCAAAAATGATCTGCGCGTTTTCGCAGAAAGTCGAAGAAAAATATATAAAAAAAGCCATGAGAAAAGGAGGGTGTGTTCGGAATGATCAAATTGTCTCAGCCGCAAATGGCAGCACACCTGTTCAAGGATTGGGAAGAAACCATGATCTGGTCATGTCTGCAGGGCGTCATGGGGAAAATTTACGCAGATGATTCCGTCTGCCCGCGATGTGCGATGGCGCTTTTAGGAGATTTTGGTTTTCTGGCAGGCAGGCCGGACGAAGAATTGCTCCGTTTTTGGAAACAACAAAACCCGGGCGCGTTCTGTATTTTTGTTCCGCAAAATGAAAACTGGGAAATCAAAATACGGCAGGTATTTTCAGATGCCGCGACCCGCGTGACACGGTATGCCATCCGGAAAGAGCCGAATGGGTTTGACCGCAGAGTCCTGGAAAAATTTTCGGAAGCACTGCCCTCCGGCTATGTTTTGCAAAATATAGAAAAACCGCTTTTTGATCAGTGCCGCCAAAACCCGTGGAGTCGGGATCTGGTTTCCCAGTATGCCGATTATGAAGCCTTTGAACGGCTTGGTTTGGGAATCGTTGCGGTAAAAGACGGCCGGATTGTTTCGGGTGCTTCCGCGTATAGCCGATACCGGGAAGGAATTGAAATAGAAGTCGACACGGCGCCGGCGTATCGACGGAAAGGGCTGGCCTGCGCCTGCAGCGCCAAACTGATCGTAACTTGTCTGGATCGCGGGCTGTATCCCAGCTGGGATGCCCAGAACCGTTCGTCAGTTGCCCTTGCCGAAAAATTGGGATATCACCGGCGAGATCCGTATTTTGCGTATGAAGTCCGAAATTTTGCAGCGGATGGTTTGGAATCGGATTAAAAAGAAAAAAACTTGCGCGCCGGATTTTAACGGCTCTAATTCTTTTCACAAGGCGGTTTCAGTGTTTCGCGTCCAGCCGTCAGGAATAGCGCGGTTAGCAATGCCAGTGCGGAAAGCGGTACGATCAGCCAGATGCCTATGGCTCCCCATTTCGGCACGATGACGGCCGCCGAAACAGAAGAAATCACCACGCCGATGCGCAGCGCAAGAGAATAAACCGACAGCATGCTCGCCCGGCATGCATCCTCCACTGCAGCATGCAGCAGGGTTCGTTCGCTCACGTCACCTATGCCTAAAACAATATCGATTAGCACATAAATGCAGACGAACAGCTGCCAATCCTGACACAGCCCGAGCGCTGCGACCACAGGCGGCAGGGCAAATTTTGTGAGCCAGTATAGCGGAAAATCCCCCATTCTGTCTGCCAGTCTGGGTTCCGTTTTACTGCCCAAAATGACGGCAGCATAGCCCAGTGCACAGAGGATTCCGATGCTCCAACGAAAATTTGATGGTGCGCAGGCGATAAAATTCTGCTGCCAATAAACCTCTGTAACCGCCTGTACGCTGCCGGTTAAAATAGACGCGGAAAAAATGAGCCGCAAAATCTTCGATTCCTTTAATCCGCGAACAAGGGCGCTTAACTGTTCTTTGACTTTTCTTGACGCCTTTTGCGGCCGGCGCGCGGTAGTTTGTATAAAGAAGGCAGTCAGAACGAATACGGCACATTCTATTCCTGCAGCAGTCCCAAGCAGCAGGACGTAGGCATCCTCTGCGTTGCCCAGAATCCCGCCGCAGACGGCGCCAAGCGCCAGCCCCATTCCTTCTGTAACCGCGATGGCACTGTTGATTGCAGAGAGATTGCCGCCGCTTTGCACGCTCTGTTCTACTTCCAGTGACTCCAAGGAACCGGAGGCAAATGCCGTTCCTGCACCACGGAAGATGCAGGAAATTCCGAGCAACCATGGCGTGTGTGCAAAGATCAGCAAAAAATTGCTCGCCGCAGAACAAAGTGCAGCCAGAAGAAACATCTTTTTTCTGCCGAAAAGATCTGCCAGGATACCGCTGGGCAGCTCAAGCAGGATCGTGCTGACTGCAAAGATGCTGATGAATATGGATAAGGTCTGGATATCTGCACCATGCGCAAGATAAATCAGGGAAAGAACTGCGGCGACAAGTCCCGTCGAAAAAGCGTTTAGGAAAAAGATCAGCCGGTGACTTGTTTTCATTGATTATCATCGCGGTTCCCGGGAAAGGCCAGAAGCGCAACCTCCCAAGCTGCTGCGTTCTCTCTGGGTTTGCTGTATTTTTTCTGGAATTCCCACATAAAGTGTTTTAGCGTGCGGACAGCTTCTTTATCGAGATAACAAACACCGCTGATCATGTCGCCCGCCAGTCCCGTGTTTGGCGATACTTCTGCGCTATGGAGATATTGCTGAAAGTCTTTCCAGATGTCATTCATCAGATAATCCATAAGCGCTTCTTTTTCCGTACGAAGATCATCCTGTACGCCGCCGTTTAGACAAATGGTCGCGGGCACGCGCTTATAAAATTTTGCGCAGATTCCCCGGATGGTTTCTGTGTGATCGAGTTCCACAAGTTCCAATTCTTCCAGCTTTTTTAGATGAAAGGTAATGGCCGATGCGGAGATTCCAAGGGCGACGGAAATCTGTTTGGGCGTCATAGCGATCCCGTTTAGATCCATGCATTTTAGAATCCGCTGACGTTGCGGATTCATATAGATGTCCAGTTCGCGTCTCGAATGGATTTGAATTTCTTTCAAGGCACTCATCTCCTTTGTTTTATAAATTATAACATTACATATTGTGCAATATCAAGAGGCAACCATTTTTTACGGAAAAGGAAAAATGGTACACACGAATTCTAATTTTTTGATTTTTCTTTTTGGATGTTCCCTTTCTGCCAAAGAGGGTAACACCGAAAAGTTGGCTTGAATTCTTGGCTTTCAGCATAGAAAAGAGGTCGGAATTTGGATGTCTCATTTTTGAGTTCCAAATTTCGACCTCTTTTCATAGCCGATACAATTTTTTGGCATTTTCCCAAAGAATTTTATTTGCAAGCTCCTCAATCAATGCCGAAGAATAGAAGGAGGAAGAAAGCTTTTCCTGAAACACCTCTGCCATCACAAAGCGCAGAGCCATCAGCGCACCGAAGGATTCTTCTGAAGTCCAAGCGTCTCCTCCCCAAGACAGATGGTTGCAATTTGGAAGTATCTCCAGGAAGGTATGTAAGGCGTTTTTAGCCGCCTCTGTGGACACCAAGGGGATCCAGTTCATGTCTAAATAAACATTAGGGTGATTGTGTGCCAGTGAAGCAACCTCATTTACCCAAGGGAACCCGCCGTGGAATAGGACGAATTTTACTTCCGGGTTATTTTCTATTGCCTGCTCCAACATCATTGGGTTGGAACCAGCTAGCCTTGCGAGACCCGTATGGATCTGTACCGGCAGATCCATTTCCTTGGCGAGATCTAAAAAATAATGGAAAATATAATCGCCGAAGCATTTTTTTTCCTGCTCGGTTGCCTCTTCTGGGGCCTTGCCGAAAACAGCTTCCGCTTTTGCTTTGGATACCGGCTCAAAAAGCAGAACCCTCTCGTAGGCTGCTGCGCATTTAAATGTGCATACTGTGGGCTGTTTTTTAATATCTTCCCGGATTGCATGAAGATAAGCATCTAGGCAATCCGGCTTACCGTCAATGAATTTTCTAGGATTCATCCGGTCATGATCCAGGCAGTCTGGGTGGAATCCTGCCATCCAGCTGTCCATACGATATGCCGAAGCCGCTAATTTAGGGTTCCCTGCGCATCCGCCGGGATTCCAATAGCTGTCTTCCACAAAGCGCTGATAATTTGCCTTTTCTGTGAGGATCTGCCAATGAAAACAGGCGTCTTGATGCGATTCGCGGATTGCATGGGAAACCGCGTCCCAGTTCTCCGCCGTGATGGGCCCACACCCATAAATATCCATGATACTTTTTTCCAGCCAGACAAAATAGCTGTTCGCACGGATGATGGAAAGCCACTGGGAACGCGCCTCTTTTGTCCGGTCTTTTGGCGTTGAGCACCAGCCGACATAAGAGCGGTGGAAAATACCGTCCAAATCCAGTTTTTGCTGCTCCGGGCTTTCCAAATGATGCTCGTGGCTGCTAACAACAGGGATACTGCCCAGCCATTGCAAAATAGAGTTGATATCTGCCATCAAAACCCCTCCTTTTATTCCTTTACGCTTCCGCTGGTCAGGCCGGCAATAAAATACTTTTGGAAAAAGAAAAAGATAATCACAATCGGGATTACTGTAAGAGCCGACCCGGAGAGCATAATTTCATAATTTGTGGAATATGGGCTGTTCAGGGATGCAATCCCTACAGGAAGCGTAAAGGAAGCGTTGGACTGCATCACTATTAAAGGCCAAATAAACGAATTCCAGTTGTTCATCGCCAGCAGCACAGCCATCGCCCCATAAGCCGGGAGCATAACCGGCATCATAATCTGGAAAAAAATGCGATATTCCATGCAGCCGTCAATCCTTGCCGCGTCAAGCAATGCAGAGGGGAGCCCGGCGGCATACTGACGGAAAAAGAAAACGGCTAACGGGGAAACTAAAAACGGGAGAATTAGACCCCCAAAGGAATTCATCAAACTCAGACTGGAAATTAACTGATATAACGGAAGCAGAAGGATTTCTACAGGGATGATTAAAATTAAGATAACCAATAGAAAGATGACTTTTTTCCCTCTAAACTGATAGACCGCCAACGCATAACCCACCATGGAAGACAGCAGCAAAGAACACGGCGTAGCGATTAAAAGTACAATGATACTGTTTTTATACCAAGAAAGATAATTCCCGCTGCTGGTAAAGATACTGATATAATTGTTTAGCGTTAGCTTATCCGGCTGGAGATTCAGGTTCAATCCATACTGCAAAAGCTCTGTGCTCGGCTTAAAGGAAGCCAGCAATAAAGCAAAAATAGGAAATAACGCCAAAAACGCCATGCATGCTACAAAAAGGTAAGAAAAGAATTTCCCGGCTTTCCTGCTCATTTTTATTCCTCCTCAAACAGGCCGAAACGCTTAAATTGAATAATGCTCGCCAGCATAATCAAGATTAAAAGGATCACACCGGCGGCGGAACCCAGACCCATTTTTCCAAGGGCGATTCCTTCCTTATAAATATATCCCACAATGGTAAGGCCTATGTTTTTGGGAGAAGTTCCCTGCCAAAAGACATAACTTTCTTCAAACATTTTCAGCCCTGCGGACACACTGATCACCATGACGAACAGCACGACGGGTTTTAAGGAGGGAAGGATAATGTAAAAGAATTTGTGGAACCAGTTAGCCCCATCCATATCGGCGGATTCATATAATTCTCCCGATATATTTTGCAGGCCCGCCAAGAAATAAAGGATATTCACCCCAGTCCAGCGCCAAACCGCCAGGAGCACCATCAAAAACATACCAGTAGACGCATGCATCGTCCATTGCTGTGGCGGGATGGAAAAAAACGATAAAATATGGTTCATAAAAGACGTATCCAATTCACCGAAAATCTGACGGAAGATCACGCCGCCAACGATTGTGGAAACCACCGCCGGAAGGAATAAAAACATTTTTAGTGGATTTCTGAACCTAGTGATACTGAAATTGAGCAATACCGCTAAAAACATCGGAAGCAGAATCAGGATCACCACAGAAAAAAACGTAAAGATAAAGGTATTGTACAGGGCCTTTAGAAAGGTATCGTCGAAAAGATCCCGGTAGTTTTCCAGTCCGATCCATTCCGTGCTACCCGGGATGATCTCCTGAAAACTCATTAAAATGGTACGGATAATAGGGAAAAGGAAAAAGATTAAAAAAGTTACTAAAAAAGGCAGGGTAAACACATAAGGGACTACCTTTGTGGAATTAAACTTCTTCCAAACTTGTTTCAAAATAATCAGCTCCTCATAAGCAGAAAGGCCCCCATGAAGGATGTTCACAGGGGCCTGGGCTGCTGTTATTTGCTCAATTTTGTCGCAATTTCGTCCAATGCTTCTTTCGGCGTCTTCGACTGATCACCGATTACAGTAAACATCAATTCCTGCGCAACCAAATTGTTGGCTTCCGCATACCCTTCCACAACAGTAGGGGAATCAATTTCGTTTTCAACCTCCAGCAGGACGCTGAAAAGATCCTGATCAAAGTAGTCGGTGAATTGATTATCCTCTTTCATTTCTTCCGAATCCCACACACTGTGGCGGGGAGGATCAAACCCTAAAATAGTCCAAACGTCTATCTGGGCCTCTTCGCTAAGCTTGGAGTGATCCAGGAAATCTATCGCCTTTTCCAGCACGGGGCTTGATTTGATAGCCACGGTTCCAGTGCCGCCCATGCCAGCGGAACGGTCTCCGCCTTCCGTCCAGCGCGGCAGGGGATACATTTTGACTTTGCCCTGCAATTCCGGCATGTAGTTAACAAACCGGAGCATATACCACATCGGCATCATCAACGCTGCAGAGCCGCCCTGGTTGAAGAAGCTGTAGAATTCTTCCGCATGGTGATTGCCGCCGGGGGTTGGCACCGCAATCTCGTCAGTATACACCATGTCATACAAGAATTGAAGTGTTTTGACGTTCGTCTCATTGTTGATAATGACGCTTCCGTCTTTCTCAAAGAAATCAGAGCCCTGCTGGATGATCAATGGGAAAAAACCAAAAACGTCTGTGGTTTCTACGGTGGTCATCGGCTTGCCCGTGGCGGCCTTCACTTTTTTGCCCACTTCCACAAAATCGTCCCAAGTTTCAATATCCTCCGGTTTCGCGCCCGCCTGCGCAAGGATTTCTGTGTTATAGAACATCATGGTAGCGCCTACATGAAGAGGAAGACCGTATACTTTCCCATCCTTTGAGTAAATTTCAAATCGGGATTCTACAAAGTCTTCTCTAACCGGATCAACAATACCGGTTAGATCCGCGAACGGGATATCCCCCTTCAAGAAATTGGGAAACCTACTGATTTCAACGTCAGCGATATCTGGAGCGCCGGATCCGGACTGGATGGCAATCTGCAATTTATTATGCATTTCTTCAACTGGGTAAGGCTCCGCGATCAGATCGATGGGAGCGTCCGGGTTTTTCTCATTGTAAGAGCGTTCCATTTCCTCCCAGTAGCCGAGGTTGACGTCGTTGAACAGCCAGAACGTGATCGGCGTGGTTTCGCCTTCTGCCGAAGCCTGCTGCGAACTTCCGTTACCACCAGAAACGGCGGCGCTTTCGCTGCTATTTTGAGACCCGCAGCCCGTCAAGCACGAAGTAATCATTAAAAGGCATACCAAAACGATAGAAATTACTTTTTTCATATGGTTCCTCCTTAATTTTTTGGAAACAGGCCGGCATGTTTCCCATCACATCTTCTGCTCATCCTGCAGCATGAGCGTTCGTCCATAGCGGAGAAATAGGGATTCATTTTTTCCTGTCCGCGAATTTATTTTATCAGCTTCAAGGGCCTGCTAATATTCCTAATTTTTACTTTGAGCTTCACTATTTTTACTGTTTTTTATATAAATTTCCGGAGTAAAACCAGTCAATCTTTTAAAAACATCCCAAAAATGATTGTAGCTTCCAAATCCAACCTGTTGAGAAATTGCTGCCAAGGAATTATTTTCAGGATTCTTTTTCAGAACAGACAATACTTTTTGGATCCTAAAGGAATTTAAAAAAGAAGTGAAGGGCACGCCGGTATCCTCCCGGAAAACACGACTAAGGTAACTGGGATTAAATCCGATGCCCTTTGCGGCGTCCTTTAACGAGATGTTTTCTGAATAATGGCTTTGGATAAAAGCTAAAGCAGCTTTGGTAGCTGGCGAGTAGGCAATATCCTCTTGTGCCGACGCGGCTTGTTCTGCTGCCATGCAGAACCATTGACGAATGGCCGTTAAATCTGTCTCGGATTCCTCTCCCGCGAAGGGCAGGGAATGAATCTCGTATGGCCGCTCTTTCTCTAGGGTTTCTTCTATGGTTTGGAGCAATAGGTGGCAAAAAATTTGGATCCGGAAATAAGGCGGCTTTTTTTTCTGGATCTCGTTAAAAAAACCGTTGATAATGCCGATTGCTCTTTCTGTATTTTTCACTCGTAGGCACTCACTCAAATTGGAGAGGACATCCATGTCGGGAATGATGGGGATATCTGATGGAGGAGAAGATTGATAATATACCGTATCGTCAGGGCTGAAAAAACGCATCCTCAAAGCGTTTGAAGATTCCGACCGCGCGGCGGTATATTTCTTCGGGCCGGAAAACTCGCGGCTGACCCCGAAAAAAATATTGGCGTTGAGCAGCAAGTTTATTTTATGGCGCAGCAGAGCAAGACATTTTTCGATCTCAATCCTCATTACTTTTCTGCTGACGGAGTCCTTCAAATCAAAGAAAAGGAGAGCTTCCTCGTCGTTAAAACGAATCAGGTCCGCGAACGGATAAAACGACAATACACCTTTGATAACATGATCCACACTTTGCGCCAAAAAGCGTGGATCATGGGTCTTGGCGTTTTCGGAAACCGATTTTTTTAACCGGCAGAGAAAAGAGGCGCAAATTACGCCGCCATCTTCGCTCAGATGATATTTGCGCAGACGATCCGATCCGTCGTCCTCCTCAGCCTTGCTCTGCAACAGCTGTTTCAGCATTTCCGCACGGGATAGGCGGCGCTGATTTCCGTCCTCCGGCGGTTCCGGCAGATCGACCGCTTCCTTCAGCAGCCTTAAAAGCGACTCAGGCGTCACCATATGTTTGAGTAAATAATCTTTGGCCCCCAGTTTCAGGCTGTTACGGACATACTTGTAATCGTCATATGCGCTCAAGGCAATGGTGGCGACGGAAGGGTAATTTTCTTTAATAAACCGGATTAGCTCCATGCCATTAATCCCGGGCATATCGATATCGGTCAGCACAACGTCCGGTATTTCCTTTTCTATTAGCCGGAGCGCTTTTTGGCCGTCCGGGGCTTCCTCCAGTAAAAAAAGCCCCCTATCCTCCGCGAGCAGAAACTCCCTTAATTTTGAACGGAATAAATCGTCGTCATCCACAATCAGTATCTTCTTCATTTTTTTCCTCCTGCTGTATCCAAGGAAGCTTCACTTGCACTCTTGTCATTTGTCCAACCACGCTCTCGATGGAGAGACCGTAATCATCCCCAAAGAGCAGCCGAATCCGGTCATTGATATTCCGTATCCCAATGGCGCTGAAATGAGAGGAACTATCGTCAGGACCTTCGTACAACGCTTTTTGTATCTGTTCGGTGCTCATTCCAATCCCGTTGTCCGTTACGGAAAACAGCAAAGTGTCTTCCCACCGATTCCCTTCGATCAGGAGCCTCCCGCCAACTTTCATGTCGCGAATTCCATGCAAAAGCGCGTTTTCCACAATCGGCTGCAAAAGAAAGCAAGGAATCAGCGCCCGGCGGATTTCCGGTGCAATTTGATAGCCGACCTCCACAATATTCCCAAAACGGAAATCCTGGATATAAAGATAGTCCTTAATATAGGAAACCTCTTGATCCACGGTAATCAGGCTGCCATCCTTTCCCGAGCTGGCCAGCATCAAATTAATGAGCGCCAGCGTCACCTTTTCAATATTTTCCGCTCCCTGGATTCGCGCCAGATAGGCGATTGTATTAAGCGTGTTGGACATAAAATGAGGGTTGACCTGGCGCTGGAGCGCCTGGATTTCAAACGCTCGCTTTTGCCTTTCTTCCTCAATTAGCCTCTGAACCTGGGTTTCCAGCTCCCTTGTCATATGTACAAATTTTCGGCTCAACTTCCCTAATTCGTCTGGGGCATTGTCCCAAAGCTTGGAATCGTCGAATCCCCCGATTACGACCGATTCCATGGCCTTGTCCAGTTTTTTGAGAGGCTGTTTCACGCTTTTTGACAGAACTCCCGCTATAAAAAAGGCCAGCCCGGTGCAAATCAGGCCAATTCCTAAAATCGACAGCCCCATTTTCTGGGACGAATCATTGATATATTCATAAGGGATGAGTCCCCATAAGGTCCAGTCCGTTCCTTCGATAGGATGAAAGACACCCAAATAATCCTTACCGTCGAACGACAATGTTTTTGTCCCAGCTAAGGTATTCACGCCGTATTCCAGGAGAAACTCAGAGCGAAGCGTACCCGGAGCTTCTCCAATGGAAGAAGATATGATTTGACCGTCTGCGTTGACGATCATAAATTCTGACCCGTTCCCCAAGTTTAAGTTGGTATATTTATACTGCAGTTGCTTGTCGTCAATGCGCATGATTAATGTGCCAATCTTTTTGCCGTCTTCCGGCTGTTTGATTTCCCGGCATAAAGCAAAGCCATCTCCCCGATTGTAATTTATTTCCGGAGATATCCGCTGTTCAAAAAATGGATTCACAGGGTAATAAACGCTGGAAACCTGAAGTGTTTGCATTTTAGCCTCTATCTGCTGCAGCGACAACAGGGAGGGACGAAGACGGAACGAGGTATCTCCATAGCAACGCAAAGGCTCTTGCCGGCTGGTAAGGGCCAACACATCCGTGACGATAGAATTCTGGATAAATTTTTTGGTGCAGATATTTGTCATTTCTATTTCCCGCTGAAACCGTTCAAATTCGCTTAAAGTATCATATCTCAGTAAAGTATCCTGCAATATATCATTATAGGCGATGTCGATGCTATTGTTTTCCAAAGATTCCACCATCTGTTGAATGTTTTCACTAGCTTTCATAATGATTTCTGAAGAAAAAAAGCTAATTTTTTCTTTTGAATCATGAAACGTTTTATGATAGGCAAAAACGCAAATAGAAAACATGGGGATAAAAATAATCAGGAAGAGGCAAATATTTAAGCGCTTCTGAATTGTGATATGACGAATCCACTTGATTAGCATAAAAAATATCCTTTTCATGATATTTCCTCCTTTTGTTTGTTATAATCATGTATTATTCCAGAGAACACCGGGCAATCCAAGGGCAAATAATTGAATTACGGGTATTTCATTATGAACGATTTGTGAGGCAGACCATTCTTTTTTCATCTTATAAAATATTTTCCGAAAACTGGCCCAAACGTACCTTTGCAAAACGAGTAATGGGTGAAGATGGACAATACGGACGCCGCTTTATCCCTCCTGCAAAACTTTTTTGCCGGAAATGGCCAAAACCGTCCCGCACAGAAGGGGTAGTGGATGAAGGGAGGAAACAGAGCAGGTCACGACAGGGCGGAGTGTGCAAGTCGCAGAGTAAGATTCTACCGCGGCGCCAGATTTCGTCTGCCGCTCATTCTGTCCTATCGGAATCTTGTTGGGAAGTGCCTTCCCCAAACCCTGCTTTACGCCGCCACCAGATTGACGGCGAACGATAACTACGGGTACGCCCTGAAACAGGGCATACCCGACTATACCTCCGGTTAAAAATCTAATATCGTCAGTCGCCAGAATGTGTATGGGCGGGCAGGTACAGTCTGCGATTGCCTGCCTTGTCTGCCGAAAGGCGTGGTGGGTGGTGGCATTTTCATTTTCGGATGAGAAAGACAACCTATTAGAAGTCAAGCCAAAGATGCACGGAAAGGCGAAAAAAGTAGACGGTTCAAAAAGGGTATAGCAAAGCAGACGTCCGGCTGGACGCCCGACTGAGCATATAAAAAAAGCTGCTATGCGGCTGTGCGGTATGGCAGTCGAGACTTCTCCATAGCACTGAGATTGTTACCCGAAGCTTATCTGACATTGTTCGCTTTGCTTCTGCATTTGAGAACGAGTTCGTAAAAATCGTTATAGACGAGCAGTACAAGCAAATTCAGCTTCAGCAAAGGAAGAATCAGGAGGCTTTGCAAGCCGCAGTCGCCAGAAGCAAAGAAGTGGATGTCCTATATGAAAAGCTGTTTGAAGAAAAGGTTCTTGGCAATCTAACCGAGGAACGCTTCAAAAAGTTGTCCGAGAAGTATGAGGACGAGCAAACTGAATTATCGCAACGTGTCCGTCACTTAAAACAGATTGTTGCAGAAGAACAGAAGCATGAACTGAATGCGGAAGGCTTTCTGCAGCTTGTACGGAAATACACGGATATTCAGGAACTGACCCCGGAAATACTGCGGGAATTTGTTGACAAGATTGTCGTACACCACAGGGAGCAGAGGTTTGGTGAAACGGTGCAAAGGGTGGACATCTACTACAAAATGATCGGGCAAGTGGAACTGCCACAGATGAACCAGCAGGAGAAAGAATCTTACCTCCATATCTTCGGACACAAAGAAACAAGCCAAAGCGCATAGCAGCACCTTGGCCTACATAAAACAAAATACCCACAAGGGCTTTTAAGGCCCTTATGGGTATTCAGTATGGTGCGGGTAACAGGACTTGAACCTGCACGGGGTTACCACCAGAACCTAAATCTGGCGCGTCTGCCAATTCCGCCATACCCGCAAATACTAGGTCCATACAGGGTACAGACCCAGAACCTATTATACTGGAATTTCAGATGTTTTGCAAGACGGAAGGATCTGTTTCGGCGATTTTTTCCGAAAGCAGCGGCAAAAGTGCAGCGGTGTGCAGAAGGTCTTCTTCAGAGATCAAGCCGACCGGACTATGCAGATACCGGCAGGGAAGCGAGACCGCAATGGTGCGGATGCCGCCGCGTGCAGTGTGAATGGCGCCGGAATCGTTTCCGCCGGCAATTGCCTGTTTCACCTGGCAGGGAATACCGGCGTTCTCTGCAATTTGCAGGGCCATGCGGAAATACTCGCGATCGTAAATGGTTGCCCGATCCATAAAGGAGAGCACAGGCCCTTTTCCAACATGGCAGACCTGCTTTTCCGGAGAAACGCCTGCAATGTCGGCCGCCGTTGTGGTCTCGACCACAATCGCAGCCTGAGGCGCCACCGTGTAAGCCGCCGTTTTGGCTCCGCGCAGTCCGATCTCTTCCTGTACGGAAAACACGAAGATCATATCATAAGGCAGCGGCTTTTTCAGCCATTCAATCAGCAGAAAACAGCCCGCTCGGTCATCCAGTGCCCGGCTTTTGATGGTTCCGTGCTGCATATCAAAGAACGGTGAGAACGTAATGGAATCTCCCAGTGCAATATGGCGTTCCGCGTCAGCCTCATCTTTTGCGCCGATATCGACATAGAGCTCTGTAATCGGAACGGCCTTGCATTGGTCGCTCCGGTCGATCAGGTGAATCGGTTTAACATCGATAACGCCGGGATAACGTCCCGCAACCGTGACAGATGTTCCGGCAAGGACACGCGGATCAATTCCGCCGACTGGTTCAAATTTTAAAAGGCCTTCCTTCGTGATATGGGTGACCGTCATACCGACTTCATCCATATGCGCCTCTGCCATCAGTTTGGTTTTGGGGCGGGAGGCGCCTTTTTTAAAGGCGATGAGATTTCCGAGCGGCGTGATGCTGTAATCATCGATATAAGGTCGGATTTCCTGGAGAATTCGATCCCGCACGGCGGTTTCGTCACCAGAGATGCCATCGGTTGTGCAGAGTGTTTTTAAAAGAGATAAATCCGGCATGATTAGCGCACCTCCTGGCATTTTTTGCGGATATACGCGGCAAGAAGTTTTGCCGTGTTTTCCAGATCCTGCAAATCAATAATTTCTGCGGGGGTATGCATATTGCGCTGCGGAATGGAAAGCAGGCCGCAGCGGACACCGCCGCGGGAGACACCAATTGCGTCTGCATTGGTGCCGGTGGTTTCTCCCATGGCTTCAATCTGATAAGGAATTTCCTGCGACCGGGCGACTTCTACCAGCTCACGGGACATGACCTTGTCGAGTGCGGCGGAAAATCCGATCATCGGGCCAGCGCCGAGCGTGCTGGTGCAGGTTTCCGGAACGCCGGGCTGCGCTGCGAAACTGACGTCGACCGCAATGCTTGCGTCCGGCGCAGCAGTGTAAGATGCAGCGATTGCGCCGCCTCCGCCCGTCTCTTCCCGGCTGCTGAGCAAAATGGTTAAGCGAATCGGAAGGGGTTCCCGGCGCAAAAGCTGGACACAGCGAATCAATACGGCGCAGCCGGCACGATTGTCGAGTGCGGTGCCCGTGATGCGCGTTCCAAGCAATTCCCGGCAAGGCGCGGGAATGGTGATGCGGTCACCCGGCGCAATCCATGCTTTTGCCTGTTCGGCGGAAAGTCCGGTGTCAATGTGAATGGCGTCAACTTTCGGGACTTCGGATTCCTTGCCGCCGGAAAGATGCGGCGGCGTACAGCAGACAATTCCGGAGATCGGTTCCTTTCCGTAAACCGTGACGCGGCTTCCGGGCAGAACCCGCGCATCCACACCGCCGCAGGGTGCGACATTTAAAAAGCCATGTGCATCAACCTGTGTAACAACAAGACCGATCTGATCGATGTGTGCGTCAATCAGAAAATGGAACGGTGCGTCTTCCGGCCCCATGGAGGCGACAACACTGCCCAAAACGTCCCGCCGGACATCGGCATCCTTTGCGAGCATGCTTTTTGCAATTTTAGTAGCAGCGGCTTCATCGCCTGAAGTGCCGGGTTCATCGCAGAGACGCAGAAGAATTTCTTTGACTTCCTGTATTTCGTTCATGTTAGTCCCTTCTCTTTTTTGTGTGCAATCACGGTTTAGGGTTTAGGAAAGTGCCTGTACGAGCTGCTTAAAGTGATTGCCGCGCGCCTCAAAATTCGGATACAGATCAAAGCTTGCACAAGCAGGAGAGAGTGACACGACATCGCCGGTCTGTGCATGCTGATGCGCCAAGGAGACGGCTTCTTCCATGCTGGCGGCATGCAGAATCGCAGGATTTCCGTCCCGATATCCTGCGGCCGCCTTTACAGCAGCTTCAATTTTGGGAGCAGTGGCGCCCATCAAAATGAGCAGTTTGACATGTTCGACAACAGCCGGTCCGAGCGGATCAAAGGGAATCTTTTTGTCGTACCCGCCCGCAATCAGGATGATCTTTTCCGGATAAAGCGAGAGTGTTCCGCGAATGGTACGGGTCGGGCTTGTGCCGATGGAATCGTTATAATAGGAAACGCCGTCGAGAACCCGGACAAGCTCCGCGCGGTGCGGGACGCCGCCGAAGGTGCGGGCAACCGAACGGATGATTTCCGGAGAAACGGTTCCCCAAACAGCGGCAATGGCCGCCAGATAGTTTTCGATGTTGTGCAGGCCGGGAATTTTAATTTCCTCGGCGCGCAGGATCTCTGTGCCGGAAGGTGCATGGACAATCCAGCCATCCGCCCGCAGAAAGACGCCGTATGCGCAAGGCTCCAATCTGCTGAAAAACATTCGCTCTCCGCGCACGCTGTCCGCAAATCCGCGGGTAATCGCATTGTCTGCGTTTAGTACTGTTCGGCTGAATGCGCCCTGGTGTGCAAGAATGTTCTTTTTCGCGTCAATATATTCCTCCATGGATCCGTGCACATCCAAATGGTTAGGAGAGAGGTTTGTGACGACCGCAACATCCGGGCTTTTCCGCATCGAGATCAGCTGGAAGCTGGAAAGTTCTACAACGGCGACGTCGTCGGGCGCGATGGTTTCGATATCCGGCAGAAGCGGGCGGCCGATGTTGCCGCCCAGATGGACAGTCTTGCCGGCGGCGCGCAGCAATTCGGCGATAATAGAGGTGGTGGTCGTTTTGCCGTCACTGCCGGTTACCGCATAGATTTTGCACGGGCAGAGGTCGAAAAAGACCTCCATTTCGCTGGTCACAACGGCACCGTGTGCACGCGCAGCCGTCAACTCCGGCAACCCGTATTTCATCCCCGGCGTCCGGAAAATGATGTCTTCCGTGAGGTCGGAAAGATAAGCGTCGCCCAACACCAGTTTGACGCCCAGATTGGAAAGCAAAACGGCGGTTTCGCCGAGTGCCTCCGCGCTTCGGCGGTCACGTGCGGTTACGATCGCGCCTTTATCCGCAAACATACGGATAAGCGGCAGATTGCTTCCGCCGATTCCGCAGAACGCGACCGTTTTTCCTTTGACGGATGCAAAAAATGCTGAAATCCGATTGTCCATATTAAAGTTCCTCGATTCCTGTTAACCTTACCGCACACAGACGGCTTTCTTATTGAAAATATCGTACGCCGCTCAGGAAAAGCTTCTGATCCTTTTCACCAGGGACGTTTTGATAGAGATGGGTGCCCTGCCGTTCGCTGTGTCCCATTTTGCCCAAAATTCGTCCGTCCGGACTGGTGATGCCTTCAATTGCGCAAACAGAGCCGTTCGGATTCCATTCGATCCGTCCGTCCGGGATGCCGCAGGGGGTGGTGTATTGTGTGGCGATCTGCCCGTTCTGCATGAGCGTTTGCAGGGTTGTTTCATCTGCAACAAAACGGCCCTCGCCGTGCGAAACCGGAATCGCAAAGACATCCCCAGCCTCGACCCCGGCAAGCCAAGGCGATTTTACGCTGGTTACGCGGGTGTACACCATGCGCGAGACATGACGGCCAAGTGTATTGAAGGTCAGCGTGGGCGCATCCTCTGCGGGCGGTGTGATTTTTCCGTACGGTACAAGACCGAGCTTGATCAGGGCTTGGAATCCGTTGCAGATTCCGAGCATCAAACCGTCGCGGGTTTCCAGAAGGTCGGTGACGGCCTGTGCGATTTTCGGGTTGCGGAAAGTGGTCGCGATGAATTTCCCGGAGCCGTCCGGTTCATCGCCGCCGGAGAATCCGCCGGGCAGCATGACGATCTGCGCCTTGCGGATGGCTTTTTCCATTTCTTCAATGGTTTCTTCGATATCTTGCGGCGTCCGGTTGCGCACAACCAGGACATCCGGCTCTGCACCGGCGCGCGCAAAGGCACGGGCGGTGTCATATTCGCAGTTTGTCCCCGGAAATACCGGAATAAAGACGCGGGGTTTAGCGGTTTTGATGGCAGGCGCATTTTCGCAGCGTGCGTTCCAAAGCGGAACGTCATGAGAAACCGGGACTTCCGGCGCTTCGCTGGGGAAGATTTTTTCCAGGGTTCCGCTCCAAGCCGCAATCAGGCTGCCAAGCGGAAGCGAAGCTTTGCCCAGACGGATTTCCGGCGTGTCGAGAACCGTTCCGAGTAAAACGGCGCCGGGGATCGATGGCATCGCGTCCGTTTCCACAAGAATCGCACCGGCATCCGGCGCAAACAAGCGGGCTCTGTCGAGGACATGCTCAGCGAATGCAAAGCCGAGCCGGTTGCCGAAGCACATTTTTGCAACGGATGACGCGGCGCCGCCTTCCTTGATGACGGAAGCGCTGCGGATTTTTCCTTCCTTCATGAGGGAGAGAATTTGCCGGTAAGTGGCTTTCAGCGCCTCCCAATCCGGCAGCAGCGTATCTGCTTGCTGTGGAACCGGTAGTAAAACGGCCAGAGAACCGGGTGTTTTGAATTCCGCAGACACCGTGCGGCTGGCTTTTGTCATGGTGACGGCAAAGCTGACAAGTGTGGGCGGAACGTCCAGCGACTCGAAAGAACCGCTCATGCTGTCCTTTCCGCCGATGGCCGGAAGGCCCATACCAAGCTGTGCGGAAAGCGCGCCGAGCAGAGCAGCGGCTGGTTTTCCCCAGCGTGTTTTGTCTGTGCCGAGTTTTTCAAAATATTCCTGGAACGTCAGGCGCGCATGAAGCGGATCCGCGCCGACTGCACAAAGCTTGCTCAAACTCTCCACAACAGCATAGGCGGCTCCGTGGAAAGGAGAGAATTTGGAAATGCCGGGGATGTATCCGTAGCTCATCGCGGTGGCATCGTCGGTTTCCCCCTCGAGTACCGGCAGCTTGGCAACCATGGCTTCTTCCGGCGTGAGCTGGTACTTTCCGGAGAACGGCATATTGACCGTAGCGGCGCCGATACTGGCGTCAAAGCGCTCGGAGAGTCCCTTTTGAGAGCAGACGGAAAGCCGGGAGAGGTTCTTGGAAAAGGCTTCGGAAAGGGTGCCGTCGCAAAGTTCTTCCGGAATTTTGGCAAGATAGTTCTGCGCCGGGTCTGGCGTATGAATCAGGACGTCGGCGTTCTGGGAAACGCCGTTGGTGTCCAGAAATGCACGGCTGACATCGACAACGGTGTCTCCGCGCCAATGCATGCGAAGCCGTCCGGTATCGGTGACGGTTGCAACAACCTGCGCGTCGAGATTTTCTTTGGCCGCCGCCGCACGGAATGCATCCGCATCCTGCGGGGCAACCACCACTGCCATCCGCTCCTGCGATTCGGAGATGGCAAGCTCGGTTCCGTCAAGGCCGTCGTATTTTTTGGGAACCGCATCCAGCTGAATTTCCAAGCCGGGCGCCAATTCGCCGATTGCCACGCAGACGCCGCCGGCGCCAAAATCGTTGCAGCGCTTAATCATTTTGGAGACTGCAGCGTTTCGGAAAAGCCGCTGGATTTTTCGTTCGGTCGGTGGATTGCCCTTTTGGACCTCTGCGCCGCAGACTTCAATGGATTTTTCTGTGTGTGCTTTCGAGGATCCGGTTGCGCCGCCGCAGCCGTCCCGTCCGGTTGCGCCGCCGAGCAAAATTACAATATCGCCGGTTTCCGGTACGCTGCGGACAACGTTTTCCTTAGGAGAAGCGCCGATGACCGCGCCGATTTCCATTCGTTTTGCAACATAGCCCGGATCATAAAGCTCTGTGACCTGACCGGTTGCAAGGCCGATCTGGTTGCCGTAAGAGGAATACCCCGCCGCAGCGCCGGTGGTGATTTTTCGGGAAGGCAGCTTGCCGTGCAGCGTCTGGGCAAACGGGGTGCGCGGGTCACTGCTGCCGGTTACACGCATCGCCTGATAAACATAGGCCCGTCCGGAGAGCGGATCGCGGATTGCGCCGCCCAGACAGGTGGCGGCGCCGCCAAAGGGTTCAATCTCTGTCGGATGGTTATGGGTTTCGTTTTTAAACTGGACAAGCCAGGGTTCTGTTTTTCCGTCAATGGTCACCGGAACTTCGATGGAGCAGGCGTTGATTTCCTCACTCTCATCGAGATCGGGAACCGCACCGTTTTTGCGGAGGTATTTGGTGCCGATGGTCGCCATGTCCATGAGGGTAACCGGCTTTTCGCGATCGCCGTACACAGCGCGCCGGGTCTCAAAATAGGCCTCAATGGCATCCTCCAGTACGCTTTGCAGCTTACCCGGCTCTGTCTTGATGGAATTCAGGCGGGTCAGGAACGTGGTATGACGGCAGTGATCGCTCCAATAGGTATCGATCACGCGAAGCTCGGTTACGCTGGGATCGCGTTTTTCCGTGTCGCGGAAATAGTCTCGGCAGAATGCAAGATCCGCAAGGCTCATCGCAAAACCCATCTGTGTATGGTAGGCAAGCAGCTTCGCGTCGTCCCATCCGGTGAAGCCGGAGACCCGCGGAACATCCGGCGGGACATCCGCCTGCATGTCGAGGTCTTCCGGAAGCTCGAGAGAGGCGAGGCGGGATTCTACAGGATTGATCAGATACTCCTCAATTTTCTGGAACTGTTCGTCGGTGAGATCTCCGCGCAGCGCAATCACACGCGCGGTTGCAACCTGGGGGCGTTCTCCTTGCGTCAGCAGCTGGACGCACTGTGCGGCGGAATCCGCGCGCTGATCGTATTGTCCGGGAAGATATTCCATTGCAAATACGCGGTAGGTGTCGGGGAGAGTAAACTCTGCGCCGTAGAGATGATCTACGTTGGGTTCGGAAAGAACCGTTGTACAGGCGGCTTCCATCTGTTCCTGCGTCAAACCGCAGATGTCATACCGGTTGAGCAGCCGGAGCTCGGTCAGCCCGGTAATCCCGAGATTTTCGACCAGATCCTCCCGCATGTGCATGGCTTCAATGTCGAAACCCGCTTTCTTTTCTACAAAAACCCTGATAACCATACTGAAACCTCCCGTGTTTTCTGCCGGCGACGGCGATGCGTTTCCATTATAAATCGGAGAAAGACATTATGCTTTATTTTACCACACTTTCCCGAAAACAAAAAGTCAAAACCGGATTTTGCGAATACATTATTTTATGGTTTCCGTTTTCTTTTTTGTATGGAACGCAGAAGTGGTTTTTGCGCGGAAAAATAGCGGCGTTTCGGATTGCTTTTTACGAGAGACCTGTTATAAAAGCCGATAAATTGAAAAAACAGACAGATCAGGGTTTGCGGGAGCGCAAGAGAAAGGAGAAACTAAGGTGCCAACATGGATCGGATTCTCGGTGCCTGACGGAACAAAAACAGCCTGCATAACAATGCAGGCTGTTTTTTTAGCGTTCGCTGGGCCGCCAGTCTTCTCCGTAAAAGATCATATCATCAAGATCTGTGCCGGAAAAGAGCAGTTCCCGCAGCGAAGCGTCATAGGCCTCTCGGGAATTGTCGGCCACGTTTTGCATGGGCCGTCTGGTATGTTCCGGGGACGCCATTTTCAGGATCGGGGGCTGCCCGTTTTCCAAAAAAGACACTTCAAAATCACCTTCTCTGTTTTGCGCGGTAATATCCAGTATATGCGAAAAAAGAAAAAACTTGCACGGATTTTCTGAAAATCAAAAATATTTTTTCGACGTTGACTGTCCCAGATCGGCGTAATATAATGGAAATAAATTGGATTGCAGGAGGCGGCTCTTTCTTTATATAAATATAACTTTATATGAAGCGGGCAAAATGCTATGGATTATTTGAAAAGGACATGGGCCGAAATCGATCTGGATGCATTAGAGCACAATTATCGTATGATACGCGCGGCGACGCGGCCGGGTGCAAAGATTTGCTGTGTCGTAAAAGCGGATGCATACGGCCACGGCGTTCCGATGGCAGCGCAGGTCTATCAGCGCCTGGGTGCAGACTGGTTTGCAGTATCGAATCTCGAAGAAGCCATTCAGCTGCGGCGCTGCGGGATCCGAAAACCGATCCTGATTTTGGGATATACACCGCCGCAGCTTGCAACAGAACTGGCTGCAAGCGGGATTTCCCAGAGCATTTTGTCCTTGGAATATGCCAAATCGCTGTCAGCCTGTGCAGAGCAGGCGGGCGTCACGGTAAATATGCATTTGAAAGTCGATACCGGAATGTCGCGGATTGGCTTTTTATATCAGGATCCGGAGCGGGATGCCGATGCAATTGCGGAAATGGAAGCGGCCTGCCGTCTGCCGAGCCTGTATCCGGAAGGGATTTTTACCCATTTTGCAGTGGCCGACGAGGGAAGTGACGGCGAAGCCTTTACAAGGCAGCAGTTTGCCTGTTTTCAGCAGGCGTTTCAGACGCTGGAGAGCAGGGGAATTTCGATTGCAATCCGGCACTGTGCCAACAGCGGCGCCGTATCGGATTATCCGGAATATCATCTGGATATGGTTCGCCCCGGAATTATTCTATATGGACTGCAGCCTTCCGGGAAAATCCGGAATCCGCTGGACTTGCGTCCGGCAATGGAACTGAAAACCGTTGTTTCGATGGTCAAAGATGTGGAGCCGGAGACCAGTGTCAGCTATGGCAGGACGTTTGTTGCGCATGGTGCCACTCGGATCGCAACGGTTCCGATCGGATATGCAGACGGATATCCGCGTGCGTTCTCCGGACGTGCGGATATGTTGGTGCACGGCAAGCGCGTTCCGGTCATCGGGCGGGTTTGTATGGATCAGCTGATGCTGGATGTGTCGGAAGTTCCCGATCTTCACGAAGGGGATCTCGTCACGGTGTTTGGAAAAGACGGGGAGGCATTTCTCCCGGTCGATGAACTTGCAGCACGCAATGAAACCATTCACTATGAAATGGTGTGCTTGGTTGGAAAACGGGTTCCGCGGATTTATTTGCGCGGTGGAAAGCCTGTCGGACAGCTCAACTATATTTGTCCCTGAAAGCGGAGTATGAACTGGAAATTGAGAAATTGTGCATTTTGAGGAGGAATTAGGACATGGTGAAAAAAGGAAGAATTCTGGCGCTGTTTTTATGCGTCCTTTGCCTGTTGTCTGTTTGGGTACAGGCAGAAGGCGAGGAGGGGCCGCTTCCGGAAGATGGATTCCGACTGGGTTTGACCGAAGAGGTGGATCTTGCAGCGAGCTTAATGGCGCAGTTTCCGAATGCAGCCTCGCTTTCCGCAGACGATGAGACGGTTGTAATCGATGGCCTGAGCATACAGGCGGCAAAGATCGGTGAGACAACACTGCGTGTTCTGGATGAAAATGGCACAGAACTTGCGGCCTATCCGGTTTCAGTAAAGGCGCTTCCGGATGACATTTCTTTTCAGCAAGGTACGGTTATGTTGCAGAAAGGGGATGCGTTCCAGACCGCGCTAGAGTTTCCGGAAAACTGCTATGCTTACGGAATTACGTATCGCAGCTCGGATGAAACGGTAGCGGTCTGTGATGCAAAAGGACTGATTTCTGCAGTAGGCGCAGGAAGTGCGGACATTACAGCGACACTTGCAAACGGCGTGTCGGCTTCCTGTACGGTGACGGTAGCGCCTGTTTCGGGATCGCTCAATGAAACGGCACTGACGCTGGGGGTCGGAGAGCGGTTTACGTTGACCGCCGAGGTGAGCGGAACTTCAGAAAAGCCGGTGTTTGAGACCACCAATGCTGCAGTTGCTACCGTTTCGAAGGACGGCGTCGTGATCGCCAAAGGCGCGGGAACCGCACAAATCATGGCTTCTGCGGCAGGAGAACGTCTTGCCGTATGCCAGGTTACCGTCAAGGATGCGCCAAAATCAGTTTCTCTGAATCAAACCGCATTGACGCTGGGTGTTGGAGAGACCTACCAGCTGAAAGCAGCGGTGCAGTCTGGAACAAGCGGTATGAGCGGACTGAAATTTTCTTCCAGCAACACGGCTGTCGTTTCGGTTTCCGGAGGAAAGCTGACTGCCAAAAAGCCCGGAACTGCAACCATTACGGTCGTTGCATACAACGGAAAAAAGGCAACCTGTACGGTTACCGTCAAACCCGCGCCGAAGAGTGTCTCACTCAACCGGACGAAGCTGACGCTCGGCGTCGGGGAAACGTTTGATTTAAACAGCAGTATTCCAAAGGGAAGCGCCAGCAATATCCGGGCATATTCTTCCAGCAATCCATCCGTTGCAACGGTGCCGAAATCGATTGTGACCGCGAAAAAAGTGGGGACGACAACGATTACGGTGACAACCTATAACGGGAAGACAGCCACCTGTCAGGTAACGGTGAAGGCCGCACCCAAAAAGGTTTCGCTGAATAAAACCAGCCTGGTGCTGGGTGTCGGGGAAAAATTCAATCTGAACAGCTCGGTCAACTCCGGCGCGGCAAGTTTTGTCCGCCTCTATTCTTCCAGCAATCCGTCGGTCGCGACGGTGCCGCATTCGATTGTGACAGCCAAAAAAATCGGTACGACAACCATTACGGTCAAAACGTATAACGGCAAGACGGCGACCTGCAAAGTTACCGTCAAGGCTGCGCCGAAGAAGGTCTCGCTGAATAAAACCAGCCTGGTTTTGGGCGTCGGGGAAACATTCGATTTGAACAGCAGTATCCCCAAGGGGAGCGCCAGTAATATCCGTTCGTATTCTTCCAGCAATCCGTCTGTTGCGACGGTGCCGAATTCGATTGTGACGGCGAAAAAGATCGGTACAGCAACCATTACAGTCAAAACGTATAACGGCAAAACGGCGACCTGCAAAGTTACCGTCAAGGCCGCACCGAAGCGCATCGGCCTGAATGAATCGGCTGTGACGATTGCGGTCGGCGAAAAGGTCGATTTGGACAGTTATCTGAATTCCGGAGCGGCCAGCAGCCGAAGGTACTCCTCCAGCAATTCATCGGTTGCAACGGTGAAAAACTCCATTGTAACCGGGAAAAAAGCTGGCACGGCGACCATCACGGTCAAAACGTATAACGGCAAAAAAGCAACCTGTAAGATCACGGTCAAGGCTAAGGAAAGCCAGGTCGTCCGGACTATGTATTACCCCTCGAAGGTTAATACAACCACTGGACTTTATGCGGATAAGGAACTGACCATCCGGATGGGCACGCTTTCGTACGGAACGAGTGTAACCTGCATTGACCGGTATCTGTTTTCCTCTTCAAAAGTTGTGACATCCAAAGGGAAGCGCGGATGGGTGGATGCCGACGCACTTACCTTCGGCTCCGGAAACTACACGCAGGAAACAGATTATTCCGCAGCGGTGAAGGAATCCTACATTAACACGCAAAAGTTGACCAGTTCTTCGAATTACCTGATTTGGATAAATCTGCGCTGTCAAAAGGTAAACCTTTTTGAGAGAAAAGGCGGAAAATGGAAGCTGTTTCGAACCTGCACCGTTTCAACCGGCGCCAACAGCACGCCGACCCCGATCGGAACCTTTACGGCATACGCAAAGCTAAACGGCTGGTTCTATTCGACCACCTATATCAAACCGGTGGTCTATTTCCTGGACGGCGGTTTTGCGATGCATTCACGGGAACACTGGAACAGCGACGGATCGCTGGTAAACTCCACAATCGGACGTCCGATTTCCCATGGATGTGTGCGGATGTACGACAATGACATCAACTGGATTTACAAAAATATTCCGATCGGAACCACCGTATATATTTTCTGATTCTGATAAAATTTTGAAAAGCCGGAAAGACCAAAGCGTCTTTCCGGCTTTTTGGCGCATGCTTTCGCATGAATAGTCCCACGCTTACTGGTGGGAGAAAATTTCAGTCAATAGAACCCTCCCAACAACACAATCGTCAAGAGCGCTTTGGCGGCGTATTACGAAAGAGGAGCATTTTAACGAACCAAAAATGAAGGAAAAATGCAGATGCAAGTGTCCTATCGTATTTGCAACACGCATCTGATGTGTTCGGCAGCATGTTTTGCGGAATCACTGATTGTTAATATGCGTATTGCAGTATTTGTTCCGAAAGGCGGAAGGCGTGTTTTCTTCATGATAAGTGAAAAATTTTATAAATACATTTTCCTCGCGGTATCCAAGCTCCTTGGCAATTTGCTTAATGCTCATATTGGTAGTGGATAAAAAATCACAAATTGCAAGTGTAAGTTGGTCACCTTCCGGTAGACGATAGCCCTAATTTCAGCCACGATTTTGGTTGAAGCGTCAGCTTCAATTAAAATCGTGTTCGCAGCCGTTAGGCTGCGTAGACGGTATCCAGAAGCGCTTCAAATAAATCCTCTGGGTACAAGAGTAAGCCCAGAGGATTTCAAGGAAGATTGTTGGGTGCATCAGCGGCCCAAAGTATAGCTTCACCTGTGAAGTTTTCAATCGATACACCTTTGAGGCCATACCGACGGCGCAATCCGTTTTCCCGTTTATTCTGTGCCCGTTCCCAGGATATGTATGAGCAAAGTAAGCTTTTGTCCCGAACTGCTCTATCCGAGAGGACTCGCAAACTTCGACCCGTTGTCCATGATAATCGTTTTAAATAGACTGAAGAATGCCTCTCCAAAATCCTCACGGAGCCATTGTATTGCTGCGTTGACGGCCTCCCTGTCTTTTCTGGAATAGGGATCGCAATGTAATGCTGTGTTTTCTTTTCCAGCAAAGTCAGGACAACGGCTTCCTTGACGTTGTGTTTTCCTAGCACTGTATCACCTTCCCAATGATCTGCTTCTGTCCTGGAATCCACAATTTCAGGCCGTTCATCAATGCTTCTTCCATATTCTTTCTTGCGTTTTACGGAATTTTTGCGGCACTTTTTCCGCTTTAACGCTTCAGGCAGCTCTAGCGGCCCCAGCGTCAGATTTTCTGCCCAGACTTCATTGTACAACGTCTTGATACTGGCTATTTTCTCCAGCGATCATTTCTCCTGACGAACCTAGATAAGGAACCACTCAATGAAGGCATTACGTTTGAGAATGCGATGGAACTTGCGACTGTTTGCCCTGTGTGCCTGATATACGCTGAACCCACGGCTTGCGGAGTATCCGGGAATGTGTTCTAGGCCGTATACCACGTTTCAGCTCATTGGATACAGTTGTAGGTGAGCAATGCAGATACTTGGAAATGGTTCGGCTCGAGAATCCGGATTCCTTCATTACCACAATTGCCCCATGATCTTCCATGATTAAGTGTTTTCCGGGCTTGCGTTCTGCTCCATTTGTAGTATATTTGGTTGGGAGCCATCGTGATTGCTTCCGGTGAATGGTGTTGGGGAACTTCATTCTACCATATAGGAAGTCAATATGGTAGAAATTGATGGGTATGTTCTAATAGGAACTATATTCCACTCCTTATCTATGGTTAATTTAATCTTCAGATATGGCAGTATAATCTCTTTTTTGTATTTTCATATCTTGGAACCAAAGAATAAGAGGAGAATCAGAAAAGAACAGCGCAGAACATTTACTGTGCCCTCCATTTGCAAATAGCTCAAACGTATTGCGATCAATAAATACACACATATGATCGGAACAATTTTTTATGGAGCTGGTAAAGGAGCCTTCAAAATGCGGAATAGTGCGTGCACTCTCTCCAGAACGGTTTAGAAAAATATATCCGTCTGAATCAATTCCAAAGCATAAGAGTTCCCGTCCTTGTATATCTTTCAGAATGGCAACGCTGCCATTCTTTGCACTAATTTCCAGACAAACGGCATCTGGTAACGCAGCTACTTGCTGATCAGGAAGCGGCTGCGGCTCTGAAAATACTTTCAAAAGATTTGAAACTGGCTGGAAAGAAAGAAGGAATTCGTTTTCTTTCGTAAGAGAAACCGACACCGGCAAAGACATGACACCGCGATATCCATCTGCCGGAATATTTTTTGCATAGGCCCAATTTGACATCCATGCAATGAAGACAGGATGATCTTCCGTGTTTCGGAAAAAGGCGCCGGCATAAGAGTCCGGCCCAAAATCTACCCATTTACTTGTACTTCCAGGAGTTTCATCAATAAATGTATATCCATTGAAGCTGCCAATAAAATATCGCGTGCGTGATCCGCCGTTTTCAGCTTCCATACCGTGGCTAATAATCAAAACCCATTTGAAAGTATCCTCGTATTTAACTCTGCATAATTGTGGGCATTCCCAAAGTCCCACAATATCATCCTCTTTCCGAATAAAACGACCTGTTTCATTCCAATGTATAAGGTCTTCGCTTACCAAAAACAGGATCATATTTCCCGTTGAGACCGCAAGTCTCCAAAAGGTTTCATTTGGGCACTGAAAAAGATAGGGGTCTCGAAAATATTTGTATTGGGGCATAAAAATGACAGGGTTTCCTTCATATGGAGTAAAATTTATCTTATCCAAACTGAATGCAATATGAATCGATTCAGTTCCCTCGGGATCGTATCCATGATGTGCATAAATAGCCATAATCTGATTTTGGCCATTTTCAGTTTGGATCTCAGCGGCACTACCGGAATAAATACACCCGTCCGTATCGGGATACAACGCGATGGGAAGATGATTCCAATGAATAAAATCTTTTGTACTTGCATGCCCCCAATGCATGTTGCCAAATTCAGTTGAAAACGGCTGATATTGAAAAAACATATGGTACTGGCCATTTAGATACATTAATCCATTCGGATCGTTCATCCACCCCGATTTTGGGCAAAAGTGAAATTTAGGATATGCTTTCGCATTTTCCATAATTATTCCCCCATTGTTAAATGTAGTCATGTGGATATTGACATTGTTTAGAAATCGATGTTATTATATCTATAATCCTATTATGGATACAATAACTTTTTTTCCTTTTAATATTAATATTTTTACTTTAACATTTGGATTTAAGGGGAAATGTTGGGATGGAACGTTTTTCTGCGGTTTTTGTTGATGATGAGCCCTTAACGTTGGAATTGCTTTATTATCGCATTGACTGGGAGCTGTTAAATGTGGAGATTGTTGGAAAATTTACAAATGTTTTGGAGGCAATTGATGCAATTAAAAGCTTAAAACCAGATATCGTGATCTCTGATATCAATATGCCTTATTTAAATGGATTGGATTTTGGAGAAATAATCCTTGATATCTATCCACAGGTTAAGTTGATTATGTTAACCGGATATGAAAATTTTAGTTATGTTCGAAAAAGTCTCCAAATTGGTGTGTCAGACTATCTTTTAAAGCCAATCTGTGCAGAGGAAATCTTTGTTTCCGTTCAGAAAATTTGTGGGAAGATCCGCGAAGAACGGAAAGAGGAGAGTTATGATGCTATTCTGACACAATATGCAAATGAATCTATATGGCAAAGAATTCTTTTATATGAAACTGCCCCGGAGGAAATTTATTCTTCTATTGATTCTCGAATGGTTTCCGCTCAAAACTATTCTATTCTTTTGGTTGAAATTCAGGATTGTGAGTTTTCCAACCAAGAAAAGTTTCTTGTGACAAGAGAAGTTATGCAATTTATGTATAAATTTTGGAGAGATATCTTTTTTCAGCCGGCTTTCTGCCGTCTTTTGGAGGTGGCCGTTGTGTTGGGAGGAGCAACAGATCTTTTTATTAATGCCCCGATTTTACTTGAAAAACTTCGTGAGACTCTCCCTTATAATTTTGCGTTGACCTTTTCAGAAAATCCGGTTTCTCTGGATGTTTTGCCAGAAGAGTACGCTTTATTACAAAAGATTTTACTTTATAAATTTTTAATAGGATACAACCATATTATCTTAAGAAAAGACATTCACGAAAAAAGTAATGACAATGTTGTCAATGAAAAATATTATATAAGACAAATTTCGTCGGCATTGCAGGCACGTCTTGTCGATCAGGCACGTCATTTGTCTAAAGAATATCTTGATGCGTATAAAAGAACTTTTTGCCGTTTAGACGATATCCGGTATTGTGCAGCTAATATTATTTGGATCATAGCCCGCACTTTTGATTCCGACGATGAGGTTTCTTTTTATTGCAATTTACCGGCAATTTGGGATATCTTTGTAAAATGCGATACGCTATTTTCTTTAGAGTCCTTCCTTTGGCAGTGTTTTCATATGATTACTTCACAGCAGGCAGAGCAAAATACGGATTTGATTTCAGAGAAAATCAAATCGATTATCCATGAAAAATATAAAGATTATGAGTTTTCCCTCAATTCTATTGCAGAAGTGCTTTGCCGGAACCCCAGTTACATTAGCCGTATTTTTAAGCAGCAAACCGGTGAAAATATTACGTCTTATATTATGCGGATCCGCATGGAGAACGCAAAAAAGCTTTTAAGTGAAACGTCTCTCAAAATCGGCGAGATTGCAGAAAATATTGGAGTGATTGATGCGAACTATTTTAGCATTTGTTTTCGTAAATATGAAGGTTGTTCGCCAAGTGAATATCGCTTAAAAATGTTAAATGGTAAATAATATAATATAAAAAATGCAAAAAATTATATTGTCTGACAAGTATAAAGGTATATACTTTTTTCAGTAAAGACATTATGTCTTAAAAATACTTTTATATTTGGAGGGTTTTTCTGATGAAAAGAATCAAAATTCTATGCCTTTTTTTAGTTCTTTGCTTTATGGCGAATTTTGCCGCCTGCACCTCTGCATCGCAAAGCGTATCCTCTTCTTCAGAAAGTCAACAGGAGAGTACACCCCAAGAAGACGGTACTGATTCACAGAAGGCGGCAGAGGTTACGGTCTGGCATGTTTGGGGAAGCGGAGAGCAGGCGGCTGCTTTTGAAGAAGCATTGAAGATATTTGAGGATAAATATCCTAATATCAAAATTGAAGCAACTGCGTTTGAGCCAGATGCATTTCAAGTGCAGGGATTGAAAACTGCCGTTGCCGCAAATGATTTTGCGGATGTTACCCATGCGTGGATTGGGTCACAGTCACAACCATTTGTAGAATCAGGAAAACTGATGTGCCTTGACGAATATTTGACCGATGATGTTATGGCCCAGCTTCTTCCGGGCGCCTTGGATGGCTTTACATATAATGATAAGGTCTATGGCATCCCTTATGTTGCCTATACGGCGATAATGCTTTACAATCAAAAACTTTTTGATCAATACGACCTTGCAATTCCAGAAACTTATGATGATCTGGTTTCTGTTTGCCAGACGTTCCTCGATAACGATATTACGCCGTTGTGTCTTGGTGGCAAGGAACTCTGGACTACGATGATCTATTATGACATCATGGCTATTCGTTATATGGGGTTGGATTCTGCAAAAACGGCGCTTTCTGGAGGAGCGTTTGAACGCGATGCTTGGCTTGCATGCACTAAAAAATTCTCGGAACTGGTTGAAATAGGCGCGTTTGGAGAAAACGCTGCCACATTGGGACGTTATGAGGTGGAACAGGAGTTTAAAATGGGAAAAATCCCTATGTTGGCAGAAGGGTCATGGGTCCTTTCAGACGTATATACGCCTGATGATTCTGTTGTCAAGGAATCTATGGTTCTAGCGCCGTTTCCGATTATGAGTGACGGGAAAGGAAAAGCAACCGAAACACTGGGAATGGTTAATGACGGTTGGGTTATGAATGCTTCTGCGGCCCATCCTGATGAAGCTTTTATTGTAATGACGGAGTTAATGCATACAATGTCGGATATTAACTATTCCACGGGAATCAATGCCCCGGCTTGGGTTGTATCCGAAGATGTTGATACAAGCAACGTCAGCCCTGCAATTAGTGAAGTAAAGTCTATTTTGGAAAACAGTTCTAATTCTATGCCGCTTTGGGACGGATTTTTAAGTGCAGATAGAACTACATCCCATAAAAACGCACTCCAGGCATTGGTTTCGAAAACGATGACACCTGAAGAATTTGTGGACGATATGGAGGCCTTTTTGAAATAAGGCTCGTATATTATCACTTGTGATATGGAGCCGGACAGAATTTTCTTCCGGCTCCATGGCTTCATATGTATCGATAAAGGAATGAACTATATGAAAAAAATTATGAGCGATAAACTGGCGATTTTGCTGTTTGTTGGTCCCACTTTTATCCTTTTTACTGCTTTCGCTGTTTATCCAGTATTTGCATCTGTAGGATACAGTTTCTTGGAGTGGGACGGCATGAATGCTTCTACATGGGTTGGTTTGCAAAACTATTTTGAGTTGTTTCAGACAGGTCGCTTTATGCAGTCTCTCTGGAATTCTCTCGCCCTTGTGATGATGTCTATTTTAATTCAGTTACCGATTGCACTTGTGTTAGCACTGATTTTGAATCATGGCATGAAGGGAGAAGGTGTTTATAGGTCGATCTATTTTGTACCCGTTCTCTTATCTTCTGTTGTAATTGCAACCCTTTGGAGTAAAATTTATCATCCGGATTATGGTTTGCTGAATATTTTTCTGCGTTGGATAGGCCTTCAAGCGTGGACACGCCAATGGCTGTCCGACCCCAAAATTGCGCTTTGTGCCGCTTTGATTCCCATTGTCTGGCAATTTATTGGATATCATATGCTTTTGATGTACTCGGCATGTAAATCAATATCTCCGGACATTTATGAAGCTGCTAAAATTGACGGTGCGACGTCGTTTGATACCGATTTTTATATTGTCATTCCTTCGATTGTACCAATGCTGAAAGTATGTTTAACGTTTGCTGCGGTTGGTTCTTTAAAAATTTTTGACCTGATTTATATTCTGACAAATGGAGGCCCTGCCGGTGCAACCGAAGTGCTGAGCACCCTGATGTATACCTCTCTTTTCGGGAGGAACCGTTATGGATTGGGAAGCGCAATCGCAATTATCATTATCATCATGTGCATGCTTTTCACCTTTATATTTCAAAGGGTTTTTAAACCCATTGAAAAGTCTTTGGATTAGGAGGAACGTGTTTTGAGACCACAGCTCATTGGCAAGAAAATATTAGCAATTGGGTTACATATTATCTTTATTTTTGTCGCGTTGATTCAGGTATATCCTTTGATCTGGCTTGCTTTTTTTTCACTTAAAGATAATGCACAGATTTTCGGTGGAAACGTTGCGGGATTTCCACAACCTGTCATTTGGGGAAACTATAATTATGTTGCGACAAAAGGCAATGTGGGAATATACTTTTTAAACAGTTTGATTGTTACAATTGCAACGTTGGCATTATCCTCTTTGCTGATTGCAATGAGTGCATATGGGTTGGTTCGTATGCGGTGGAAATTGCAGAATGCAGTTTACTTTTATCTTTTATTGGGATTAATGATCCCTATTCATGCCGTGTTGCTCCCGCTTTTCATTGTCCTGCAGAACTTATCTATGATTAATACGTACTGGGCATTAGTAATTCCATATACCGTTTTTGCAATCCCATTTGGAATCAGTGTCATGCGCAGTACTTTATTGGGTATTCCGAAGGAAATTGAGGAATCCGCTTGCATTGATGGCTGTAATGCCTATCGAATGTTTTTTCGCATTGTTTTCCCATTGTTGCGGGGAAGTCTTGTAACGATTTCCATCTTTACTTTCCTCTCTTGCTGGAATGAATTAATGTTAGCAATTACCTATTTAAACAAGCAGAATCTGAAAACATTGACAGCCGGTGTAATGTCTCTTTGCGGGCAATTTTCTACTGATTGGGGAATTATCGGTGCGGGGTTATTTATTACGGTCCTCCCGGTGTTAATATTCTATTGTTTGATCGGAAAAAAAATTCAAGGGAGCTTGCTTGCTGGTGCAATTAAAGGTTAATGGCAATGCCACTGAAAAGAAAACGTCTTATAAATTTACAAAGTTGTTCGTTGTAGTTACAATGATGATTACAGCAGTTTTTTTTTGTTGCTTTTTTACAGTCTTAAATCGATATAATAAAGCGGCCGAAAAAGAAAGAGCGTTTTCTGTCTCACAAGTTTTACTATCTCTAGAGACTTCCTTCCTCTCTAACTTTTCCAGTATTGATGATTGTTCAATGATGATTTTAGGAGATATGCAGGTGCAAAAATTATTGGGAGGTTTCAACTCCTATCCTGATCTTGAAAATATTAGAAATGTTCACGAAGTAATGCGAAAGTGCATTGACAATATTCCCAATATTTCTGCAGTTTTTATCTACGATTTTCATGACCATGTTTATTCTCAGGGCTCCTCTACAGAAGAAAATTTTGTAATTCCCCTCAAAGACCTAAAATGGTACGATAAACTGTCAAAAACAAGTGGTGAGGGAATGATAATTTACGGAAAAATATTAAGCGGTGGCATGGCTGAAGCAAAGGATATCATTTTTGCAAGAATTATTAACAGCACAGAAACACAAAAACCAGTAGGGGTGTTAGCTATTCGGCTGTCTACCAATTTCGAAAAAATGCTTTCGGTGTCATCGCTTTCGGAAAATCTTTCTTTTATACTTTTTGATGACACGAATCAAGTTGTCTACAATAATACAGAGTTAAATCAAAATAAGATTTTTGAAATTAGCACTGCGATCGTTGAACCAGATAAAATACTTCCATCCAATATTTATCTCCGTTCGATTGAAAAATTTAATTGGACTTTCTTATATGTTGATTCTGCTGATATGGCATATGGTACCATTTTCTATTTGCGCAACTTAGCTGTATTTTTTATGGCCGTTTTTTTTGTGTTGTTTGTTGCATCTATTTGGGTTATCTCAAGGTGGATTACTGTTCCGCTTGGAAGTCTTACTAAATTCATGAATAATATTTCGCAAGAAAAACTCTGTATGATCCATCTTCCTACTAAAATATTCGAAGTACAGAAATTGGTGGATGGGTATAATTTTATGGTTACTAGAATTTCTGGTCTTATATCTAATATTACTGAGGAGCAAGAAGCCAAAAGGATGATTGAACTAAATGCATTACAAGAACAAATCAAACCGCATTTTATGTATAATACGTTTGATGCAATTAGTTCTCTGATCTTTTTGGGACGTTATCAGGACGCACAGGAAACAATCGAACGGTTAGGAGCCTTCTATCGTCTGAGTTTGAGTAGTGGGAAAACCATCATTACAGTTAATGAAGAGATTCAGTTGTTAAAAAATTATTTATTTATTCAAAAGATTCGTTATCAGGATATCTTCGAAGCGCAGTTTGAGATTGAGGATGCAGTAAAATCCTTTCAGGTAATTAAGCTGACGTTGCAACCTATTGTTGAGAATTCTATCTATCATGGAATTAAACCGATGCTGATGTCTAGGAGAGGTGTAATCCGGATCCGAGCATATTTCAAAAACGACTATGTTGTTTTTGAGGTTTACGATAATGGAATTGGAACTGACATCCAGATAGAGAAATACTTATCAGAAAAAGACCGTATAAAAATAGGAAAATCATTTGGTTTGCGCGGCACCTATGCAAGGTTAAAACATTATTATGGCAATAGTTGTTATATGCATTTTACGAGTAGTAAGGAGAAGGGGACAACTGTCGAAATTGGATTTAAAGCAATTTTGTATTCAGAAGAGGAGAATACAAGTATTTCTACTATAAAATGAGTTGTATTTTTGTTGTGGCAAGGAAGGGATAGCTTTCATGTTAAGAATTAGATGGTAGAGATGACGCATAAAAAAGTCTGTAATTTGGCAAAGGTATAGAAAGGTCATGGGGATTCTGATAAAAGGAATGCTGCGAAGACATTCAAAGAAGGAGAGGTTTCCAATGCCAGAAGAAAGAATATTGCGAATTTTATATATAGAAGGGCTATATCACGAAGACTTGATTGCTGCATTCGGGTACTGTCAAGAATTATGCGCAAAAAGGTTTGCAGACTCCGGCTGAGAGACCGTCCCATACTTTGTGTAAACCTCCAATGTGGTGTATAATAGAAGCACCACAGTGGAGGTTTTACAATGGCAAGAAAGAAACGCACCCCGGAAGAAAATGCCCGCAGGGAAAAGAGCAGAGAGCTGCTGCAGATGGCGAACATCGGCAGCATGGACGACATTCAGAGCCTGTTCAAGGAAACGATTGCCGAATTTATGGAAAATAGCCTTGATGCGGAGCTGGACGATGAACTCGGCTGCAGCAGGTACGGCTATAAAACCAAGGACACGGACAACAGCCGGAACGGGCACAGCAGCAAAACGCTGCGAACCGGCTTCGGCGATGTGGAGATATCCGTGCCCCGGGATCGTAAGGGGGAATTTGAGCCTCAGGTGCTGAGGAAAAACCAGACCGGCATCAGTCAGGACATCGAGGAGAAGATCCTGTCCATGTACGCCAAGGGCATGACAACATCGGATATTGCGGTTCACATTCGGGATATCTGCGGCGTAGAGGTATCCGACACGGCCGTGAGCCGTATTACGGACAAGATTCTCCCCATCGCAAAAGAATGGCAGCAGCGGCCGCTGGAAATCGTCTACGCAGTGGTTTTTCTGGATGCCATCCACTACCATGTCCGCAGCGAAGGACAGATCGTGAAGAAGGCAGTCTATATCGCCATCGGCATTGATCTGGACGGCAGGAAAGACGTTCTGGGCATGCGGGTCGGTGAAAATGAAAGTGCCAAATACTGGGCAACGGTACTCAACAGCCTGAAAAGCCGCGGAATTGAGGACATTTTCATCGCCTGCACAGACAATCTGACCGGGTTTTCTGCAGCGATTGAAGCCGTATTTCCCAAAACGGAAATCCAGAACTGTATCATCCATCAGCTCCGCAATTCCAGCAAATATGTGTCCTACAAGGACATAAAGGCACTCATGGCAGACCTGAAGGCAGTCTATGCCGCAGTCGATGAGGCTGCTGCGCTGGATGCTCTGGATACCTTTGCGGAGAAATGGGACAAAAAATACCCGAAGATCGCTCCGTCCTGGCGGGAGAATTGGCCCAATCTGAGCGCTTATTTCAAGTACCCGCAGGAGGTACGCCGCCTGATCTATACGACCAATGCAATCGAAGGCTTTAACCGGCAGCTGCGGAGAGTAACCAAGGCAAAATCGGTCTTCCCTACGGATGACAGCCTGCTGAAAATGCTGTATCTGGCCATGATGGATATTACGAAGAAATGGACCGGAAGGCGGCAGGACTGGCGCCTGATTCATGCGCAGCTGGCCGTGTTCTTTGCCGACCGTATGCCGGATTGACCGGCTGCACACCGGTATGTCAAGGATCTGCGTGCGCGGTGCGACAGCACCGCTCCGGTGAACGGAGGCTGACGCCTCCGCCCTTGACATACCCTCGAAGCGCTGTTATTTTATAGACAAGGCGGCAGCAGCTTGCGCCGCTCCCGCCTTAAAATTATTTTGCTCTATTTGCGCCGCGTTTTGCAGTTTACACAGAATTTGGGATTGACCCGGCTTTAACGACGTCCCTATTGCCGGCTGACTTCATTCAGCCGGAGGCTGCAAACCTTTTTGCGCATAAATCTTGACGGGACCTAAGGAACGGCTAGGCTATAAAGAAATGGAACGGCGATTTAAGCTTCCGCATAATCGAGCCGCTGCGTGGGAGCGAATCTATCTGGAAGAAGGACCGGAAGGCTTTGCAATTGAGTGCAGAGGCCGCGGCAGCAAGGGCTGTCCGCCAAAGCAGCTGCCAAAAAGAAGCAGAGAAAGACTTTCTGGTAGAAGTTCAGCGGCTGCGTGCAGAGAATGACTACTTAAAAAACTTGCAAGCTCTGGTATTGGAAGACGAGCGATGTCAACACAAAAAACGCAAGTAGTTCAAAACTAAGGCACACGCATTCTCTGGCTCTGTTGCTCTCAATCACTCAATTACCCAGAGCAACATTTTACTATCACTTGAAACGGCAGAACAAAGTGGATAAGTACATAGCGTAGAAAGTAGAAATCACAACTATCTTCCATGAAAATAAAGGGAGATACGGGTATCGCCGCATCACGGCTGAACTGCGCAAGCGGGGCATCCCAACTATAAGGCCGTCCAGAAACTGCTGAAGGATCTGGGCATGGTTTTGTCTCATGTCAGAATGAAGAAATATTGTTCCTATAAAGAAGAAGTCGAAAGAATCGCGCTGAATCTGCTGAATCGGGACTTCCATGCCGAGAAACCGAACCAGAAGTGGGTCACAGATGTGACGGAGTTCAGCCTGTTCGGAGAGAAACTCTATTTGTCCCCGATTCTCGACCTGCACAGCAGCGATCTGGTCAGCTATATCATCTCGGAGCGACCTGTGCTGAGCATGGTGACGACCATGTTGGACGAGGCGTTTGAGAAAATCCTCAATGGAACGAACCATATCCTGCACTCCGATCAAGGCTGGCAGTACCAGCACAAGCAATATCAGCGAATGCTCCGGGAGAAGGGTGTTCGGCAAAGCATGAGCTGCAAAGGCAAGTGTCTGGACAATGCCGTGATAGAGAAATTCTTTGGTTTCCTTAAGAGTGGACTACTGTATTTACAGGAGTTTCAGTCTATGGAATACTTCAAACAGGAAATATCTGGATTACTACAACAAACGTAGAATCAAGGCAAAGCGAAAGGGCCTGCCGCCTGCAATTCACAGACAGCAAGCCCTCTCGGTGGCTTGAACAATTTGCCTTACAATTATTTGTCTTACCTTTTGGGGGTGCTTCAATTAAAAAGGGTCGGTCTCATCAAGATGTCTTATCCGCGCGGGATGAAGCCCACCTTTTTCATGGCCTTCCGCAGCGTGCGCGATGCAAGCGAAGCCGCCTTCCGGGCGCCTTCTGTGTAACACTGTTCAATATAAGCCTTGTCGGCAGAGAGCCGTGCGAATTCTTCCTGGATCGGGCGGAGATGGTCGACGACCGCTTCGCCGACGGCGGTTTTAAAATCGCCATACCCTTTGCCGTCGAATTCCTGCTCAATTTCTGCATAGGATTTTCCGGTAACACAGGAATAAATACCCATCAGGTTATTGATGCCGTCTTTTCCTTCTGCATAGCGGACGCAGGCTTCGCTGTCGGTGACTGCGCGCCGGAATTTGCGCATGATGTCGTCCGACTTGTCCAGCATGCCGATGTAGGCGCCCTCCGACTCGTCGGACTTGGACATCTTTCTGGTGGGATCGAGGAGAGACATGATCCGGGCGCCTGTTTTGGGAATATAGCCGTCCGGTACCGTAAAGGTCTGGCCATAAATTCCGTTAAAACGCGCGGCGATGTCACGGGAAAGCTCCAGATGCTGCTTCTGGTCTGCGCCGACCGGAACCAGATCCGCCTGATACAGCAGAATGTCTGCAGCCATCAGCGTGGGATAGGTAAACAGACCGGCATTGATGTTGTCGGCATGCTTTGCGGATTTGTCCTTAAACTGCGTCATGCGGGAAAGCTCTCCGAACTGTGTGTAGCAGTTGAGAATCCAGGCAAGCTCCGCATGTGCGGGAACGTGGCTCTGGATAAAAAAGATCGATTTTTCCGTGTCCATTCCGCAAGCGAGCAGCAGCGCATAAGCGTTAAGCGTGTTGCGGCGCAGGGTGGCAGGATCCTGGCGGACGGTAATTGCGTGCAGATCTACGAGCGAATATACGCAGTGATAATCATCCTGTAATGTGATCCAGTTCTTCAGTGCACCGAGATAGTTCCCGAGGGTAATTCCGCCGCTGGGCTGAATTCCACTAAATACAATTTTTTTCGCTTCAGCTGTCTGTTCCATTATGCTTTTCCTCCTAATTTCTCACGCAGAAGTGTACCGAGAAGTTCAATTCCTCGTACAAGCTGTTCGTCGGTCGGTGTTGAAAAGTTGATCCGGAATGCATGGCACGGATCGTTTTCGTTGGTCAGGAAAGCGTTTCCGGGAACGACGCAAACCTTCCGCAGAACGGCTTCCTTACAGAATGTGGGCATATCGATTGTATCCGGCAGCGTACACCAGATGAAAAGTCCGCCTTCTACAGGCGTCCAGGTGACATCGGGGGCCAGGTTCTTTTGCAGCGCCTCCTCAGCCAGCGCATATTTTTTACGATAGATTTCCCGCAGTCCCGCCAGGTGCGCGTCATAATCGTATTTGGTCATAAATTCATCGCAGATCATTTGGGCAAGAATGTTGGTGTGGACGTCCTCGCCCTGTTTGCAGACGATCATTTTTTGCAGAATCGGTTTCGGGCCGATCGCGTACCCCACACGCATGCCCGGGGAAATGACCTTAGAGAAGGTACCCGCGTACATGACGATTCCCTCTTCATCAAACGATTTGATGGCCGGGATATGCTCTCCTGCAAAGCGAAGGTCGCCATAGGGGTTATCTTCAAGGATCATGATCCCATACTTTTTGGCAAGTTCATAGACACCGTGGCGTTTTTCGAGACTCATGGTAATGCCGGACGGATTTTGAAAATTGGGAATCGTATAGAGGAATTTTACATGCTTTTCCCGTTTTAGCGCATCTTCCAATCCGGAAAGACTGATGCCGTCCTCTTCCATGGGGATTCCGCACAGGCGCGCCTTATAGGAGCGGAAGGTGTTCAGAGAACCAATGAAGCTGGGCGCTTCGCAGAGAATGACGTCGCCCTCGTTGCAGACCGATTTGGTAAAGAGGTCCATGACCTGCTGTGCGCCGGAGGTGATGAGAATCTCATCGAATGCACGGCCGATCTGGTGCGTTTTCTGCATATAGGCGAGCAGATGCCGCCGAAGTGCAGGGTAGCCTTCGGTGACGCTGTACTGCAAAGCACCAATGGGATCCTGTGCAAAAATTTGTGCGGCAATTTCTCCGATTGCTTTGGACGGGAAGGCTTCCGGCGCCGGATTTCCGGCGGAAAGCGAGATGACTTCCGGGTCAGCCGCGTATTTGAAAATTTCGCGGATTGCGGAAGGCTTTAATTCCAGGACACGGTCGGAAAATGAATATTCCATAAAACAACTTCCTTCATTTCAGTATTCGGAAAGCGGAAAAATCCGCTGGCTTTCCAATGTGCGGTGCTGATGTTGAGATTCCAAGCGGCATTTTCCGTTTTGCATTTGGAAAAAGAGCGCCTGTTATGCATACGAAATGGAACAGATAACAGACACGCAAGACAAAGTGACACGCTTTGCGATTATTATAACACGCTTTCCCTTTTCCTTCAATTAAAAACCCGGAAAGCTGGCCGAAAACTTTTGAAATAGCCACTTTTGGAATCCTTCCGACAAGAGCTGCACCGAAAGGACAGAACCAGACGGAACCTTTGCGAATCCGGCGCCGGGTTCCGACAAATCCTTTTGGTGGACAAGCTTATAATGTGGGTGGTGCAGGAACGGCAGAAGCCGGAATGCCGCAAAAATTTGATGAGGCTTGGGAGTTGGAACTATGGAAAAGGAAAAAGCAGCTGTGCAAAAAACGGGGGAAGTGCTCGCAAAATTGCGGGAATCCTTGCGGGCGGAACCCGTACGGAAACTGGGCGTTTCGCTGCTTCACTTCGTGGTGGGGTTTCTGTTTTCCCACAGTGTGGTGTTCGGCCAGTATGCACCGTTTGGTGTGGTGGCGGTTTCGGCAGTTTCCTATGGAAATATGTGGTTTGCAGCAGCGGGGGCCGTGCTGGGCTATCTTTTTTCTCCGCTTTTAAGCATACCGGCGCGGTACATAGCGGCAACACTGGCGGTTGCGGCCATTCGCTGGACGCTTAATGATCTCGACCGGCTGAAAAACCATTTTGCATTTGCACCTGTTGTCAGCTTTTTACCGATGCTTGCAACGGGTCTGACCGTCGTTTTTGCCAACCGTACTATGCGAAATGCGGCGGCAATGTATGTTGCGGAGGCATTGCTCAGCGCCGGTTCGGCCTATTTTTTTGCGCGGGCGGCACGGGTGCTTTCCGCGCGGCGGACCGTTTCCTCTTTGGATGTACAGGACGTTGCAAGTCTGACGCTGGTGTTCAGCACAGCGCTGCTCATTCTTTCCGGCGTGGAACTCTGGAAATTTTCGGTGCTGCAGATTGTGGTCGGGTTGATGGTATTGCTGTTTTCCAGATATGGAGGCATCTCCGCGGGTGCGGTTGCAGGAATTGCCGCGGGTGCGGTTATGGGGCTTTCCTCTGCAGGACTGACAGCGCTCTCCGGCGCATATGCGCTAGGCGGGTTAGTGGCCGGAATTTTCGCGCCGCTTGGCCGCCTGGCGGGTGCGGTTGCCTATGTTGTTGCGACTGGAATGGCGTCTTTGCAGGTGGGCAATGATCCGGCTGTTGTCAGTGGACTTTATAGCGCGGCAGCCGCGGCGGGTCTGTTTCTTGCCTGTCCGGTCAAAAAACTGCGGATTGCAGGACTGTTCCGGGCGCCGGATGCTTCCTTACAGAATGAAGGCCTGCGGCGTTCGGTGATTTTAAAACTTTCTCATGCGTCCCATGCGCTCGGACATGTTTCGGAAACGGTTGAGGAAATCTCCGGGAAGCTTTCTTCTCTCTGCGCGCCGGATATGGGGGGCGTGTACAAGCTTGCAGTGGAGGAAGCCTGTATGGGTTGCGGCCTGAAGCTATATTGCTGGGAGAAAAATTACAGCGAAAACATGGACGCGCTGCAGCATCTGACGGCATGCTTTCAAAAAAACGGCGTGGTTCTGCAGGAGGATTTTCTTCCGGATTTGCAGGAACGCTGCGGAAGACTGCCCGAGTTAACCGCAGCGATCAACCAGCGATATCGGGAATTCATGGCGCGGGAAGCGGCACAGCGGCGTGTTGCGCAGGTGCGAGAAATGGTCGCGGATCAGTTTCAGACAACCGCGCAGATTTTAGGGGATCTTTCGCAGGAAATGGAACTGTTTGAACGCTTTGATTTTGAGGCAGCCGCAAAAATCGGGGAGGCGCTGCGTGGCCACGGGATGATCCCGATTGAGGTCAGCTGCCGGACAGACCGATATGGCAGAATGACGGTGGAAATTGAGGCGGCAAAGCCTGGAAAGAAGCCAGTGAACCGTCTGGCGCTGATGCGGGAGGTTTCCCGTGTTTGCGGACGGACGTTTTCGCCGCCCTGTGTCAGCATGACGGCCAAACTCTGCAAAATTCAGTTCAGCGAACAGGCAGCGCTGCACGTGTCTATCGGAAGTGCGCAGCATATTTGCGGAAATGGGGAACTGTGCGGGGACAGCTACGCTTGTTTCCAGGATGGAACCGGCCGTCAGATTGCAATTGTCAGCGATGGCATGGGCACCGGCGGCCGCGCAGCGGTGGATGGCGCGCTTGCGACAGGCGTGATGGAAATGCTGCTGAAAGCGGGGATTGGATTTGATTGTGCGCTCCGGATTGTCAATTCGGCGCTGATTGCAAAATCCGGCGAGGAATCGCTTGCGACGGTCGATGTCGCGGCGTTGGATCTGTTTAGCGGAAAGCTGGAACTGCGAAAGGCAGGCGCGCCGATCAGCTTCCTTCGCAAAAACGGACAGGCAATCCGCGTGGAGGCTCCGGCGCTGCCGGTGGGCATTCTCAAGGATGCGGAGTTTGCCAAAGCGGACGCAGAACTTCGGCCAGGGGATCTGCTGGTGCTTCTGACAGACGGCGTGGTTTCGACCGGGGAAAAATGGATTTGCGATCTGATTGAGGATTGGAAGGAGAGTGATCCGCAGATTTTGGCGGAGGAAATTGTCCGCCGTGCGCAATCGGAGCGGACAGACGGGCATGACGACGATATCACGGCAATTGTTTTGCGGATCGAAGAGGTGAAGCGGGCAATTGTTTAAAAGGAAAGCCCCGAGAAAAGCGCTGCTTTTCTGCGGGGCTTTCTGCAAAAACGCGGATTGTTCCATAGGATGCGAAGTGTTATAATGGAGGCAGAAGGTGAAAATGCCGAATCCAGAAAAAACGGTTTCGTTTGCGGAGGGAAAGAAATGGATCCGAGATTGCTAGAGAAGCTGTCGGCCATTACGCCGGAAGAGGAAGCGATTCTGCGCGGAGAAAACCAGGTGCAAAAGGACATTTACAGCGACAGCGAGGACTTTACCATAGAAAGCCGCAAAATGATCGGAGAAGATCTGGTTCGGCTGCGATGCCACACCCGGTTTGTGGAGTTTCCGCAGCATACCCATGATTATATCGAGATGATCTATATGTGTACGGGGCAGACGCGGCATGTCATTAACGGAACGACGCCGGTGACGCTCCGGGCGGGAGAGATTTTGATTCTAAACCAGCATGCCAGCCACGCTATTCATGCGGCCGGAAAAGAGGATCTGGCGGTCAATTTTTTTATGAAGCCGGCATTTCTTGATGTAGCGCTCGATCTTCTGGAAGAGGAAAGCGCGCTGAGCCGGTTTGTGATGAACTCTCTGCGGAGTCGGAATCCGGAAGCGGACTTTTTGGTGTTTCATGTCGCGGACGTTCCGCAGGTGCAGAACCTGATGGAGAATTTAATCTGGTCAATCTGGGATCGGCGTCCGCATCGGGTACATACCGACCAGCTTACCATGGGCTTGTTGTTTCTGCATTTACTGGAGCATACAGAGCGAGTTGCACACGGCAAGGCAGACGCATACCGGAATGCGATCCTTCTTAGGACGCTTCGTTATCTGGAAGAACATTATGAGAACGCGTCGCTGACCGCACTCGCAAAACGGCTCAATCAGCCTGTCTCGCAGCTCAGCCGTTTAATCAAAGCCGGTACTGGGAAGACATTTCAGGACCTATTGATGCAGCAGCGGTTTTCCAGAGCAGAGTTTTTGCTGCTGCACAGCGATTTGAGCGTTTCTGATATTATTAGTGCGGTCGGATATAGCAATACAAGCTATTTTTACCGGACTTTTCGTCAAAAATACGGCGTGAGTCCACGGGAATACCGACAACAAAAACGTGCGCCGCAAAGAAGCAGCCTTGCAAATGAGGACGTATTTTAAATCAACCAGCGTCCTTCTTTTTTCAGCGGCTCCGGGCTTACAATACAAATCATAGAGACTCCGTTATGGAAGAATTTATGATGAAGAAAGCAGGGAGGCTGTAAAAATGAATCGTTACGAATCTGCAAAAGAACTTTATGCACAGATCGGTGTCGATACAGATCAGGCGCTGAAAACGCTGGCGTCCGTGCCGATTTCCATGCATTGCTGGCAAGGGGACGATATCGGCGGATTTGAAGATAACGGCGGCGCGTCCGGCGGAATCGCGGCAACGGGAAATTTCCCGGGAAAAGCCCGGAATCCGGAAGAACTGATGGCGGACATCAAAATGGCGTTTTCCGTGATCCCTGGAAAGCACCGGCTGAATCTGCATGCGCTGTATGCCATTGGACAGCCGGGCGAAAAAGTTGCGCGCAACCGCATTGAGCCGAGACATTTCCAGCCTTGGGTCGATTTTGCCCGCGCGGAGGGGATCGGGCTGGACTTTAACTCCTCGTTCTTCTCACATCCGATGGCAGCAGACAATCTGACGCTGGCGCATCCGGATCCTGCTGTGCGGGAATTTTGGGTCGAACACGGCATTGCCTGCCGGAAAATTGCAGATTACATGGGCGCACAGCTGGGCTCTTCCTGTCTGCATGATGTGTGGATTCCGGACGGCTATAAAGATTTTCCGGCGGACCGGATGGGCCCGCGGATGCTGCTCAAGGATTCGCTTGATAAAATGTTTGCCGTCAAATATGATCCGGCACACATGCGCGACTGCGTAGAAGCCAAACTTTTCGGAATCGGCGTGGAAGCGTTTACGGTCGGGTCGCACGAGTTTTACATGAATTACGTGGCGCACAATCCGGATGTGCTCTATCTGATGGACAGTGGGCATTTCCACCCGACAGAATCGATCGCAGATAAAATTTCTGCCCTGCTTCTTTTCGAGGATCGGATTGCACTGCATGTAACCCGTCCGATGCGTTGGGACAGTGACCATGTGGTGCTTCTCGACGGCGATACACAGGAAATTGCACGCGAAATCATTCGCTGCAAGGCGCTTGACCGCGTTGTGATCGGGCTGGATTTCTTCGATGCCGGCATTAACCGCATTGCCGCCTGGGCAGTTGGGATGCGCAATATGCAGAAAGCGCTGCTCTCTGCGCTGCTGATGCCGCATGATACACTCAAGAAGATGCAGGAAGAACGCCGGTTTACCGAGCAGATGGCGCTGCAGGAAGAACTCAAGACCTATCCGCTTGGAGATGTCTGGGATCAGTTCTGCGAAATGCAGAATGTACCGGTGCGCGGTGCATGGCTGAAGGAAGTGGAGCGTTATTCGGCTGTGCATTTTCCGGAGCGCGCTTAAAATAAGGGGGACTTTATGAAACAGTACTTGTTGGGAGTCGATAACGGCGGTACGCTTGCGCGTGCAGCGCTTTGTGATGCGTCCGGCAGGGAGATTGCGGTCGTTTCCTATCCGACACGGCTGCTGACGCCGGCGCCCGGCCAGACAGAACGGGATTTGACAGAGTTTTGGGAGGCAACCGCTCGGTGTATCCGGGAGGTCATTCAAAAAGCCGGCATCCAGCCGGCGGAGATCGCCTGTGTTGCCTGCTGCGGACATGGAAAAGGACTTTATCTGATTGACGGCGACGGGAAGCCGCTTGCCAACGGCATCATTTCTACCGATACCCGTGCGCACGAATATTTGACGCTTTGGGAACAGGACGGTACCGCGGAAAAAATCCGGGAGTGGACCTGCCAAAGCATTTTGGTAAGCCAGCCCTGCGCGCTGCTGCGCTGGATGAAGGATCATCGGCCGGAGGTTTACGAAAAAATCGGTACGGTTCTGGAAGCCAAGGATTATATCCGTTACTGTCTGACAGGCGAGGCCTACGGCGAAATGACCGACTTTTCAGGAACCAATCTCGTGAATTTACATACCCGCAGCTATGATGCGCGGTTGTTTGAAGCGTTTGGAATTCCGGAAATGGCTGATAAAATGCCGCCGCTGTGCAGTGCGCTGGATTTGTGCGGCCGGATTACGCACGAAGCTGCGGCGCTGTGCGGCCTGCAGGCGGGCACGCCGGTGGCCGGCGGAATGTTCGATATCGATGCGTGTGCGCTGGCATCCGGTGTGACGGACGAGGAGAACCTCTGTGTGATCGCCGGAACCTGGAGCATCAACGAATATATTTCATCGGTGCCGGTAACTGACGGCACGGTTGCCATGAACTCGATTTTCTGTATGCCGGAGTATTACTTGATTGAGGAATCCAGCCCGACTTCTGCAGGAAACCTCGCGTGGCTCGCCAAGAATGTATTTGATACCGATAAGCAAGAGGCCGCCCGGCAAGGCCATTCCATTTATCAGGTATTTGACACGCTTGCCGAGGCAGTAGATCCGGCGACGGATCTATATTACCTGCCCTATATTTTCGGTTCTCAGGATCACCCCTGTGCGCGCGGGGCCTTTATTGGAATGAATGCCCAAACGACCAAAGCGCAAATGATCCGTGCGGTGCTCGAAGGTGTGGTGTTTAATCACCGGATGCATGTCGATAAGCTTCTCGAGAGCCGGAAGGATCACCCGCCGCGCTGCATTCGTCTTGCGGGCGGCGCAGCGCATTCGACGCTCTGGGTGCAGATGTTTGCCGATATTTTAGGCCTTCCCATTGAGACGATTCTCTCGGATGAGCTTGGAACACTCGGCTGTGCGATCAACGGCGCGGTGACCTGCGGCCTATATGCCTCTCTCAAGGAGGCTGCAGCCCACATGGTGCATGTCGGAGACACGGTACTGCCGGATCCTCAGAAATTTGCCGAATACGAAAGAAAGTATCGGATCTTTACGCAGATGGTACAGGAGCTGCATCCGGTATGGGATGCAATCGGAACCGGAAACTGAGAGGGGAATATCCATGCAGAGCTACCTTTTGGGGCAATATGAAAAGTCTATGCCGCATTCGATGTCTCTCCGGGAAAAGCTTCTGCTTTCCCGGAAATGCGGATTTGACTATCTGGAAATCAGCGTAGATGAGACAGACGAAAAGCTTTCCCGCCTGGATTGGGGCAAGGAGGAACGGCACGCGCTGCGCAGAGCGGTCGAAGAGGCCGGACAGCCGGTGCTCTCGATGTGCCTTTCCGCGCACCGGAAATATCCGCTTGGCAGCAGCAACCCGGAGACAGCGGCGCAAAGTCTTGCCATTTCGGAAAAGGCGGTGCAGTTTTGCGCGGAAATTGGAATCCGGCAAATTCAACTTGCCGGATATGATGTGTATTATGAGCCGTCTACCGAAGAAACAAGGGAGCGGTTTGCAGAAAACTTGCGCAAGACGGTCGGCTATGCGGAAAAGTATGGCGTTTTATTGGGGTTCGAAACCATGGAGACCCCCTTTATGAATACCTGCGCAAAGGCAATGCGGTATGTTTCGGAAATTAACTCTCCGTATTTGCAGATTTATCCGGATGTCGGAAACCTGACCAATGCGCTTGGAGATCCGCTGGCGGATCTTGCGGATGCACACGGACACATTACGGCGGCGCATCTCAAAGAAACGCTTCCCGGACAGTTCCGGGACGTTCCGTTCGGAACGGGCCACACGCCGTATGTCCCGGCAATTCGCATGCTGCGGGAAATGGGCGTTGGCATGTTTGTGCTGGAATTTTGGTATGTTGATGGCGCTGATCCGGAACGCTACGTACAGGAAGCGCGCGCATATATTGCAGAAAAATTCCGGGAAGCAGATGTCCGATAAAATGCGTACAAGCGGCATGATCGCTATACAAAAACCGGCCCTGTTGTTTTAAAAAGCAACAGGGCCGGTTTTGCGTTGTGAAAAAAGATTCCAAAGCTACATGCCGCCGGATTTTTCAAATTCCGCATGTAGTTTTGCGACAGCGCGTTTTTCGATTCGGCTGACATAAGATCGGGAAATTTTCAATCGGTCCGCAACCTCGCGCTGTGCAAGCGGTCTGCCGCCGTGCAGGCCGTAACGGAGCGTCAGAATGGTGCGCTCGCGCGTGTTCAGCGCCCGGTATAGGAAAACGCGAAGCTGCTCGGATTTAATCTTCGTATCCAGGTCGTCAATGATGCTGTCCTCTACCGCCATCGTGTCAATCAGCGTCAGGGCGTTGCCGTCCTTATCCGTATCGATGGGCTCATTGATGGAGATATCCTGTGCGTTTTTCTTTTTGCTCCGAAAAAACATCAGAATTTCATTTTCCACACACCGCGCGGCATAGCTGGAAAGCCGAATTCCCTTGTCAGGATCGAAACTGTCGATCGCTTTAATTAGGCCAATGGTGCCGATCGAAATGAGATCATCCTGGTCATTTTGATCGGCATAATACTTTTTAATGATGTGTGCAACGAGTCGGAGGTTGTGTTCAATCAGCTCCGCGCGTGCATGGGGGTCTCCCTCTTTCAGGCGCTGGAGGCATGCCCGTTCTTCCTGCGCGGAGAGCGGACGGGGGAAAGAACCGGAACTTGTAATGTGCAGGATGAAAAACAGAACATCGGATAAGAGAAATTGCAGAACAGTAAACATAACAGCCGCTCCCCGCAAAGTTTTGGATAGTGCTATCCTATGCGGGGAGCAGCTTGTCAGTTGCAAGTCCGAAAAAAATCAATCAAACAGCGCGTTCATGGCGTCAATTTGGAAAGCAGTATGCGCTGTCATTTCGCTGTTGAAAAACAAAACGTCGGTGATGCCGTGCTCTGTACAGTAGTCCGGCAGATTCCAGGGAAACGAGCGGAAATCAATCACATGCACCTCATCGAAGCTTGCGGCGAGGAATGGCGCCATGGCATTTCCGTAGGAATCTTTGACAAACAGAAGCTTCCGTCCGGTATGGCTATCCGTATTCTGAATCTGCATGCAGGGATTGTCTCCCCAGATAAAAACCGAGTAGCCGGATTCCGTATAGGGGGAATTGATGGAATCCATTTCCTGAAAGGTTTCCCCGTCCGTAGAAAGCTTCACGGTGAAAGTGCCCGGAATGTCATAGACATCGAGCGTATCCGAGTGCTCGGAAAGGCAGCTTTCGCCGGTTGCGGTGTAAAGATAGCCGGTGTAATTCGGAATGGAGGTTTTTGTAAGATTGCTTAACGAAACAGCAGGAACATCCGCTACTTCGCAGAAGGTTTCATATGCATAATAGGCACCGAGGGAAGACCAGTGGGTATCGGTATTCAGATAAATATTTTCTTCCTTGTGCCGATATAAGGTATCGTAAATATCAACCGGAATGATCTCCGCAGAGTATCCGTTATAGACAGCCGCAGTTGTTTCCCGCTGAGAAGAGCAGCCCTGTTCCTTGCGGATTCGCTCCGGAAGTCCGAATTCCGAATGGTTCGGCACCAGCATGTTGTAGACGTTTTGATCCGGCAAATACGCTTTATAGGAGGAAATGGCATCCGCATATGCCTGGGCGCCATCGGTTCCGCCGTAAAAAAGCTCAAAGGCTTTGTTGTTCCAGATGTAAAGCCCTTCCGAGAGATAACCGTCGCTTCCGTCGTCTGCAATGGGTTCCGGCGTCGGTTCGGGTGTTGGTGTCGGTTCCGGCGTCGGTTCCGGAGACGGCGTGGGATCCGGTACGGCGCTGACAGATGGGTCCGGCGTAGATGCGGAGGATTCGGTCGGCTTTTCAGAAAAGAGAATCGGTTTTGCCAGAAAAAAGATTCCTACAAGCAGAACCAGTATGAGTAGAAACATTAAAATCCACTTTATATTCGAACTTTTTGGACTTCCGTGCCGAGCAGTACGATGGGACGGCTGCATAAAACTCCTCCTTACGCAAAAATTCTGCTTTCATTATAATACGGGCAGCCATCGCGGGCAACTCTTTTTGTTGTATTTCATGGAAGCGTAAGAAAGTTGCAGAAAAAGGGGGGGATTTGGTCTCTGTCCTCAAACTTTTTTTAGCGCGCCCAATTACTGCGGCAGCGTTTCCTCCATTTCCCGTAAAGATAGCGAGACATCCAAATTTCCATTTCGGCAGCGAATTTGGTCGATCAGAGCTTTCTGGTCGCATTCTTTTTTGAGCGTAACATGATAGACCAGCTCAAACAGGGTGCCGAGCGAGGTGGTGCGAACCTTTTTTAGATGCCAATGTGAAGTGTTCTTTGCGAGCAGATCGTCAAAGAGTCCCTGATAATTCATGTCTTCCGGAATGGTAATTTTGAGCGTCATGGCATTTTCTTTGGGAGCGGCATAGTACAGCTTGTCGAGGAGTACCATGGTGCCGCAGAGAATGACGGCGAAAAGTGCGGCATATCCGAGATAGCCCATCCCGCAGGCAAGCCCCACCGCAACAGAAAAGAAGACGTAAGCGATATCTTTGGGGTCTCCCGGTGCACTGCGGAACCGAATCAGGGTAAAGGCTCCGGCAAGGCTGAACGCGCGCGCCACGCTGTTTCCAACCAGCAAAATGATGATGGAAATAATGGCGGGAAGCATAATCAGAGTTACAGGAAAAGACGCGGTATAGCCCTGGCGTTTGTGTGTGTACATGTAAATAAGACTGATGAGTGTCCCCAAAACCAGGGCGGCCAGCAAAATGAGAATCGTATTTCCGAGAGAGAGCGTGACGCTTTCTGTACCGGAAGAAGAAAATAATGCAGATAAATCCATGGTGTGTAACTCCTTTTCTTTTGAATCAGATTGCCTTTTGTGCGACCGGATTTTTAAGCTGTGTCTGCGCAACATAGGCCAGATATTCCCGTCCGTATTTGGAAAAGCTGGTTTTATAAATTCCCTGTTCTGCGAGAAGCCTTGTAAGCCAGATCGGAATGGCGCCGCTGCATTTTATTTCCATAAGCCGCTGCTGCGGCGAAAGGAGCGGCGTGCCATAGCGCGGGCTGTCCAGACGAAGATCTGTCCGGCGCGTTAGAATGTTGCGGTCAAAGGTAACGCGAAGAGAAGAATCGGTTTTCCCGAAGAGTGCAGTCCGGTCATAGCTGATGTAAGCTGTCGGTTGGACGTCGTGCACTTGCAAATAGAAGTCCAATTCGTCTAAGATTTGCGCGGTTATGGGCGAGACCGAATCCGGCCAGGTTCGGTCTTGCAGAAAAGCCTGCGCCTCACGATGCGTCAAGACGACACGGCGCTTTGCAACGACGCCGCCGATTTTTTTCTTGATTTCCAGAAAGACCCGATCCTCCGGACCCGCAGGGGATCGATAGCTGCGCAGCCGCAGCTTTTCTTTATAATAAGGATGATCGACGGAATGCCGAATGACGGAACTCGAGTCGGTGTCAAAGTAAAGATTGTAGATGGAATATTCCCGCTTTTCTTTTTTGCAATAGGGATCCAGCTCTAAAAATTCCGATATTGCGGGAAGAAGCTGGGCAACCTGGTTTTCTCCGAGAAGAAATTTCTTTTCGAATCGCTGAAAGACCATTTTTGCCATTCGCGGATCAGCCTCCTTTTTTCAGGATTTGTATTCGTAAGAAACGGATGGGTGAAACACTGGCTTTACTTTACGCCGGTGATGTAGAAAACGCTTGAATGCCAGGTGAAAAGCCGGTGAAATTTTTAGGCCAAAAGATTTTTTTGAGAAAAACCACAGGATTTTCGCCGGCTTTTCACAGAACGTTCGAATTCCTTTTTTATAATACAAGGCAGAAACGGATGGGGTCCCACACTTACGTGGAATTTTTTGTTTAGGAGATGACCCTTATGAAATGGAACCGCATACCAGCGACCTGCCTGGCAGCGCTTCTTTTATTCGCCGGATGTTCGACAGAGCCGTCGGCGCAGGCTGAAAACGAGGACGCAGCAGGAAGCACTTCGATTTCCAGTAATTTGGAAACCGAGAGTCTGGATTCCGAAGATCCGGAAACGATCGATGCGACAATCCGTCTCACGGGCGAAAGTGCGACGGTTGAAGGAAACGGCGTATCCGTTGCAGGCAGTGTAATTACGATTACGCAAGCGGGAACCTACCGGGTAAGCGGTACGCTTACAGACGGACAGCTTCTCGTCAATGCAGACAAAGAAAGCAAAGTCCGCTTGATTTTTGACGGCGTAGAAATCACTTGCTTAGACAGCGCGCCGCTCTATATTCAAAAGGCGGATCAGGTTATTTTAACGCTGGCATCCGGCAGTGAAAATGTTCTGACAGATGGTGAGACATACGTATATGCCGATGCAGAGGCAGAGGAGCCGAACGCAGCCATTTTCAGCAAAGACGACCTGACGATTAATGGCGAGGGCGCACTTACGGTGTATGCCAATTTTAATAACGGGATTCAGTGCAAGGACGACCTCGAAATTTCCGGCGGTACCATTTCTGTGACAGCGGCACACAATGGAATCAAAGGAAAGGATTCTGTGACGATCCGCGATGCAGGAATTTCGGTTTCTGCGGGTGGGGACGGAATCCAGTCGGATCAGGATGAAGATGCAGAAAAAGGATATGTCCGGATTGAAAGCGGCACGGTTTCCGTGGAAGCAGAAGAAGACGGCATTCAGGCGGAGACAACGCTGCAAATTGAAGGCGGAACCATTTCGGTTACCTCCGGCGGCGCTTCCAATGGGCGAACGCATACGGAAAGCTTTGAAATGCCCGGAATGCGCACGACAGAAGAAACGTCGGACGAAACCAGTACCGTCAGCCAAAAAGGAATCAAAGCCGGATCTGCGGTGGTGATTTCCGGCGGAACCATGACCATTGACGCTGCGGACGATGCGGTGCATGCAAACGGTACAGTGGAAATCCAGGGTGGCACATTGGAACTTTCCACAGGCGACGATGGCATTCATGCGGACAGCAGTGTTGCGATCCGCGGTGGCGAGATTACAGTTTCGGAAAGCTATGAGGGCATTGTGGGCGCACAAATTACCATCAGCGGCGGCAATATTGCGGTGACAGCCAGCGATGACGGCCTGAATGCCGCAGATGGAAGCGGCACAGGATGGCCGGGGCAGACCGCATCCGGGGATTTTTGTATTACCATTAGCGGCGGTACTACGGTAGTCTATGCGGACGGAGACGGGATCGATTCAAATGGGGATATCGTCATGACAGACGGAACGCTGCTGATTCACGGCCCGACAGATAACGGCAATGGCGCCATCGATTACGAAGGAACGTTTGCCTTGGATGGCGGCACCCTGATTGCTGCCGGAAGTAGCGGAATGCTGCAGACGCCGGGAAGCGGATCTTCCCAGTATACGGCGAGTATCCTATTTGCCTCTGCACAGGCGGCCGGAAGTCCGGTTTCGATTTCCTCTGCGGATGGCGAAAGGGAGATCATTTTCACGCCGTCTAAGCAGTATACGTCGCTGATCATCAGCACGCCGGAATTGCAGGAAGGAACGACCTATACGGTAAAAACCGGCGGAACCGTCTCCGACGCGGGAAACGGCGGCCTCGGCGGGGTTTATTCGGGCGGCAGCGAATATCTTTCTGCCGTGCTTTCCGAAACGGTGACGCAGTTTGCACCGGATGGCGTCTCGGCAGGCGGAATAGGCGGCATGCCGGAAATGGGAGGACAAATGCAGGAGCCTCCAGGCGGATTCACCGGGGAAACACCGGAATTTGACGGACAGGCGCCGAACGGGTTCGGCGGTGAGCGGCCGGAAGTTTGAAAATTGCGTTAGTCGCCAACTGGATCCGCTCAGACTTCGATTCTCAAAAAACGACGGCAGTACCATATTTGGTACTGCCGTCGTTTTTCTGGTGTTTCAGCATGTGCCCCCAATTCAGCGAATACGATGTGGATACAGTAGAAAAAATGGGACCGACAAATCCTGTGCATCCGCGAATGTTCCGAACGACATACCAAGAATCGTCTGTCAGCACCATTTTCACCAGCACATAACCTGGGAAAATTTTGCGTTCCACTTCACGACGCTTGTTGTCTTTGATTTCGGTTACGGTTTCTGTCGGGACACGGATAACGGTCGCAACGGACGCAGCAGCCGGACACAGTGGGATCCTTATCTGCAGACAGAGCGTAGCCCCACCTATGCCTGCGGATTAAAAAGTTTCTGCATGGGAGCGTTCGATTTGTTCTTGCAATTTACGCTAATTTTTATTTATCTTTCTCTATAAAAGCAGGATTGCCTAATAAAAAAGCAGAATTTACGATGTTCAATTTAAGAAAAAAGAATATAATATAAATTGAAATTGCGGACCATCTTTATTAATTGAAGCTATATGTGCTTTTTAGATTAGCCGAAAAAGCCTGCCTGGTGTTGCTTTTGAAGCAGGTCTAATGCGTAGGGGACGGGAAGTACCTGTACGGATTGTTTCGGCAGGAGATCATATTGCGAATAAAATCGGTTGTGGGCTTGTGCATTTTGGCGATATTGATGCGCTGTACAATGGAATTGTTCTCGAAATGCCTGGTTAAAATACCGATAATCCGAAAAGCCGCTCGAAAAGCAGATATCGGATAAACTCAGGTCTGTTTGGGAAATCAGGCGACAGGCCAGATCCAGTCTGAGCTGGCAGATATATTCCTGAAGAGAGAGCCCGGTTTGTGTTTTGAAGAAATGGGACAAGTAGGAAGCGGACAGGTTTTGTCCATCCGCTAACTTTTGGACAGAAAATTTTTTGGGGTAGTGTTCCTGGCAATATTGCAGGATACTCAAGAGCCGCGCCTGCTTTTTGTTGTACTTGATTTCTCTCTTTGTACAGGGGAAGGTTAGAAAAATGGTATGAAAAAGCCGATAAATCTGGCCTGCCAGCAGAAGCTCCCAGCCGATATGCTGTGTGAAGAAAATTTCAGCGGCCTGTATTAATTGGGAACGGATTTCTCGGCAGCTTGAGCTTCCGGATAATTTTGGATTGACCGAGAAATAGATTTGCTTGATTTCTGGAAAAAAATTCATAAAACAATCAGGATGAACCGTAAGAAGCAGTACTTCGCAGCGTTCATTGACCCGCTTGAGATGGTAAGGCTGGTAAGGCTGGAGAAAGAGAAATTCTCCTGTTTGAAGTAAAAAACAGCCCTTTTCAGTATCTGCGACGAGAGCACCGGAGCAGACAAGATAAAAGGAATAAGTGTGGCTGAACGGCTGTCCAAAATGATTGATGCTCAATAGCTGACAGGAGATCGAAAGCATGTTCATGGGGAATAACTCCTTTGATAAAAATAAATCTATTCCGAGACGGGAGCAAGCTGTGCAACATCTTTGGTGCATTAAGCGTCAGTGGGCAGAAATGCTTTACAAAATAAAATAAGATTAAAAGGGATGGGAGGGAAGCGAGGACTATTGCTGCTGTCGTGGCAGTCCGGCAAAGAAACTCTTTGCCGGATAAAATTAAAATAAAAAAGGAGAAAGGGATCATGAATGTTTATCAGAAATATCAGAAATTACTGGCTGGCACAAACCATAGTTACTGGGAAAAAAGAATCCTTTCCCAGATTGCGTTTATGCTGAAGGTATCCGAAGTAAAGGAACACAAATTTGACTGTGTTTTGGAGGATGGGATTGATCTGCTTTTAGCTGCGTGGAAGGAAATCGGAGCCATCTCTGATGAAACAGCAAAGCAGGTGGAAAAACAGCTTTCTATTCTGTCACCCGAAGCAAAAAAATATCGGGTGATCTGCACTGCACACGCCCATATCGACATGAACTGGATGTGGGGCTTTCAGGAAACGGTGGCGGTTACGATTGACACCTTCCGCACGATGCTGCAGCTGATGAAGGAGTATCCCGAGTTTACCTTTTCTCAGTCGCAGGCTTCAACCTACAAAATTATTGAACAGTACTATCCGGAAATGCTTCCTGAGATTAAGCAGAGGATCAAAGAGGGAAGATGGGAGGTGACAGCCTCAACCTGGGTGGAATGCGATAAAAATATGCCAAACGGCGAATCGTTAAGCCGTCAGATACTGTATACCAAAAAATATCTGTCGGAGCTGCTTGAAATCTCTGAGGATAGCATGGAGCTTGACTTTGAACCCGATACCTTTGGGCACAGCATTAATATGCCTGAAATTCTTCAGAACGGAAGGGTAAAATATTTATACCATTGCCGCGGATATGAAGGGCATCACGTTTATCGTTGGAAGTCGCCGTCCGGCGCTTCGGTTCTAGCATACCGGGAACCCTACTGGTATAATGCGAATATAGAGTACGACATGCTGCTGAATGTGCCGGAATTCTGTCAAAAGCATCAGATTGATATGATGCTGAAGGTGTACGGGGTCGGGGACCACGGTGGCGGACCGACCAGGCGGGATATTGAAATTCTGCGCGATATGTCCTCTTGGCCACTCCAGCCGGCGCTGGAATTTGGAACCTACCGTCAGTTTTTCCATGAGCTGGAGCGGTATGCGGATCGGCTTCCGGTAGTAGAGGAAGAATTGAACTTTGTATTCAGCGGATGTTATACCGCACAGTCACGGATTAAAATGGCAAACCGTTTGGGTGAGGACCGCTTATATGATGCGGAGGCACTCTGTGCGTTTGCGGGGATCCAGGAACAAAGCAACCGTTTTATCAAGCGGTTTCAATCTGCATGGGAAAAGCATCTGTTTGACCAATTTCATGATATTATTCCTGGCTCCGGCGTACGGGAAACTAGGGAATATGCCATGGGGAACTTTCAGGAGGTTCTATCTTATGCGAACAGCGGCGCCAACCAGGCGATGCATTCACTCATGAAACGGATGGACACATCCGGAATCATAACAGAAGAGGACCGTTTCCAAAGGAGCGAAGGAGCAGGCGTTGGCTTTAATACCGGCGATGCGGAGCCAGGGCTTATCGGGCGTAGCCAGTACCGTTTCCCGCAGGCGGAGCGTGGGAATGGAAAGGTACGGATTCTCCATGCTTTTAATACGACCCAATATGCACGCAAGGAAGCGGTGGAATTTGTTATCTGGGATTGGAACGGAAAACCGGAATTGCTTACATTGGAAGACATCCATGGGAATGAAATCCCGGTTCAGATCCTGGAAAACAACGCATGGTACTGGGAACACCATTACCTGAAATTTACCGCGGTTGTTGATGTACCCGCATTTGGTTACAGCACCTACCTTGCAAAAGAAAAAATGCCGGATCATATTGCAGTATTCCGTCATCCGGAACCAAGAGTTGACGTTGTAACAGCCGAGAATCTCGTTTTGGAAAACGAGTGGATTCGTGCAGAATTTGAACAAAGCACCATGCAGCTTGTCTCTCTGATCGAAAAGAAGAGAAAAAAGGAGGTGATCTCTGCTGAAGCACCAGCCTGTTATTTCCAATATGCGTTGGAAACGACCCATGAACGGTATATCGCATGGAGAATCGGCCGCTTTATGCAGATAGTAAACCTGAATAAAGTCTATCCTGTTTGTATCAATACCATTACAAACGGCGAAGTGATGCAGTCGATTCAATATGATCTGACCTTTATGCAGTCGAAATTATCTGTTACGGTTTCCCTGGAAAAGAATAGCAAAATGCTGAAATTTTTCACCACAATGGATTGGCTAGAGGTGGGTAGCAAAGAAAAAGGGATGCCGCAGATCAGCTTTGTCGTGCCGCTTTCCTATACGGCGGATGCTTACAAATATGACGTACCATGCGGCACGATCACCCGGCCGGCGCTTGCGCATGACGTTCCAGGAAACAGCTTCATCTATGCGGTGAATCCAAACGAAGCAGGACTTGCGATGCTGACAGACAACAAATACGGCTATCGCGGCTATGACAATAAAATGACGGTTACGTTGCTGCATTCTTCCTATGACCCTGACCGTTATCCGGAATTTGGAATTCACAACACACTCATTGCGCTGGCGGTCTGCCGGACGGGAAGCGATATGGAGTTGATGGAGCAGAGCGCGCTGATTGCCCATCCCGTTTATGTGTTGTCCAATACTGCACATCAGGGCGATCTCCAGCTTCAAGATAGCTTTTTGGAAGTCGAGGGCAATGTGAGGGTGTCGGCCGTCAAGATGCCGGAAAGCGGTATAGACAATCAGCTTGTCCTGCGGCTGTACCATACAGGGAACAGAGCGGAAGAGGCAACACTGCGATTCAGGAATTTGACGGTTGCCGCAGCCAATGATGCTGACATCATGGAGAACCCGATGAGAGCACTGGATATAATTGGAGACAAGGTGAATCTTACCCTTCAGCCGAACACCATGAGAACGCTGCTGCTTACCTTGGGAAAGTAGAGCGGCTCGGAAAAATCCGTGATTTCCAATTGGAAATCACGGATTTTAATTATTAGAAGGAATGCTGATTTCAGAACTGAAAATCTTCTGAAAGAGGATGGCTCCGGCTCCAATCAATGGCGCCCTGCTGCCAAAGCTGCTTTGTACCAGCTTAATATTCCGAAAGCCATGATGGAACATGTGGGTATTCATATATGCTTCAATTTCTGGAAGCATGGGGATCATCATGGGAAGCATCTGGTCTCCCACAATGATAATTTCCGGATCAAACAGGTTAGCAACACTAATGAGTGCCTTTTGAACCGCACGTTGGAACGCGAGAAGATTATTGGAAATAAGCTCCGGAACCGGGTTTGCTTCCATTTTACGGCGCAGCTCCTTTATGGAATTGACGTTGCAGTTTTTGAGAAAGGTAGAAAGGCCCGTATAAAGTTCCAAACAACCGCGCTGTCCGCAGGAGCACCGTTCCCCTTCTGGGTTAATCGAAACATGCCCGAGCTCACCGGCATATCCGCCTCTTCCGTGCAGAATTTTTCCATTTGCAATTATACCAGCACCGACGCCGCTGCCGAACCCGACATATACAAGATCCGTCATTTCTTTCCCAATTCCATAAAGTTGCTCTGCCAGGGCAATTCCGTTCATATCATTGTCAAGAAAAACAGGGCATTGAAACTGTTCTTCTAAAATCCGGCCGATTTCTAAGTCTTTGATCTCGTAGAAATTTGGAGGGGCGAGCAGCTTTTTCTGTTGTATATCTAACGGACCAATTGAGGCAATCCCGATGCCGATGAAATTTTTATCTGAATGAATCTCTAAAATGTTGGATATCATCGCGCACAGAGTACGCACCACAAATTGATTGTCTGCATTTTGGGGGATTTCTTTGCAGAGATGGCAGAATATCTGTCCGGTTATCTCGATTGCAAGACAGTGCAGCTGAAAACGGGTAATCCAGATTGCAATTCCATTAATACTGTACGGAAGCAGTGAAAGGGCAGTACGCTTTCTTCCCGAGGAGGGCGATTTTTTGTCCTGTCCATTGGTGAGAAGGCCGGATTCTGTAATGAGCTTTTCCTCTATCATTTCTGCAACGATATTGCTGACCGCCATTTTTGTCAGTCCGAGTTGAGATGAAAGCTCAATTCGGCTGGATGGACCCTGTGTAGCCAAGTGCTTGATAATCGTAGCGCGGTTGGACTTTCGTAAAAACTGCATGTTTTTGACATGTGTTGCGCTCATAGCGACACCTCTTTCTAAATCTAATTTTATTATAATAGAAATCGTTAAAAAATCTAGGGCTGTTATATACAAAAAGTTCACAAAACAAAAAGCTTTGATTTGTACATTTTTTTTTACGAATTAATATTGACTTTACAGAGTAAATGTGTTTTACTAATAGTGCAAAATACATATTAAATCCATTAACTTGCCAAAACATCAATGCACATTCATGCTATATGGAGAATTAAATGGCAGAAAAATGCTTATAGTTTTTGTTTAAGATTTTAAATTAAGCTGAAAAGCATGACTTTTGCCCATACTTTTCCAGAGAAGATTTGCATGAAAAGTGCTCCAGATGGAGGCGGAAAATCAGCAGGGCGGAAATGTCTGCTTTTGCCGGATTGATGTGGGGGATGTCAAGGAATATGTATTGCGGAGAACAAAGACGATCACAAACAGAAAGGAGATTTTTTTATGAAGAAGAAGTTTTTGAGTTCCATTTTGGCAGTCTTGTTAATGGCGTCCGTGGCCATAACAGGATGCAGCTCAAGCAGTTCAAGCAGTTCAAGCAATATGGATGGCAGCGCCTCTGGAGGAGACGGAACCTCGGCAAAAGGAGAACCGACTGTAACCAGTGACAGTGTGGGGTATGATGATGCTACCATCGAACTGACCTGGCTTCCGCAGGAGGGCTTTGACTCCACCAACCAGCCGGTAGCAGATTATTTTAAAGAATCTGCAATTAAATTTGTCAAAGAGCATCCGGAAGTGAAAATCCAGATCACAGTACAGAGTACACAGATCAACGATGCAATGGCAAAGTTGCTCACACAGGCGGCGGCCGGCAATGCTCCTGACTTAGCGTCTGTAGACAGTTTTGTATTGCCGCATTACTACGATTATCTGCAGCCGGTAACCGATGTTCTGGAAGAAAACAATATTTCGCTTGATTCCTGGTTCCCGTTTGCGCAGGAAATGATGAAGCCGGAGGATGAAGTCTTGGCGATGTGGTATGATACCGACGTCAGAGCGCTATATTATCAGAAGGCTGTAGTGGAAAATCCGCCGAAGGATTGGGACGAGCTGATTTCTACAATGGAGGAACTCTCCAAGGACGGGTACATGTTCCTCTATCCAGCCGGCAAGAACGAAACAACAAGCTGTGATATGTTGCCGTGGTTCTGGGCACAGGGTGGAGAGCTGCTGGACGAAAGCGGTGCACCGGCATTTGACCAGGGCAAGAACAAGGAAGCGATGCTTGGATTGTTCAACTTCTTGAAGAAAACAATTGATACTGGCATTACACCGACTCGTGTGACCTCATTTATGACGGACGGTGACATGAACGAAGATGTTGCAACCGGAAAAGTAGCAATGTTTGTCGGTGGAAGTTGGCTTGCGACCCAGATTGGCGCGATCCTCGGGCAGGACACTTTCAATGAAACATATGGAATCGCAAACATTCCGGTGGTCAGCGGTTCTGACCCGTCGACCTGCTGCGGCGGCTGGACTTGCGGCGTATTTACAAAGGATGAAACTAAGAGAAAGCTTGCCGCACAGTTTGCAATTGATACTTATATTAGTGACAAAGGAAACGTGGATTACACAACCGCTTGCGGAAACCTTCCTTGCCGCGAAACCAGCTATGATTTATCAGACCGGTTTAAAGATGACCCGAACGCAATGGCTTTCAGAGATCTTTTCCAATATGGCCATGTAAGACCGGCAGCTACTATTTACAACTTCATTTCCACTGAGCTTCAGGTTGCGGTTGCCGATGTCATCAACGGCAATGCAACACCAGAACAGGCCTTGGAAACGATGGCCAAAAATGTAGACGAGGAGTATTCCAAGACAAACTAATCTAAATTGTTTGGGGTTTCTTTATTGTCTGTAGTGGGGATGAAATAATGAGAAATGCAACTATAATTGAGAAATCCGCACAGATCAGAAGAAAAAATGTATTCAACAACCAGAGGCCGATCCTCTGGTTGTTGCCCCTTTTATTCTTCCTGTGTGCTTTTTTTCTTGTTCCAATTCTAGACGTATTAAAGATGAGCTTTACTGATGCTTCTATGACATCAAGTGACTATCATTTTACCTTTAATTCCTATCTGAGGGTAATTCAGGATTCGGCCTTCCTTGGCGTATTGGGCGTAACCTTTTTCTTTGTAGCCTTCAGTGTGATTTTTCAGTTTCTGCTGGGCTTTTTGATTGCCTTTTCGGTAGATAACGGCGAGAGGAGACATCTGCATGGAACTGTCATTACCCGAACGATTTCATTGATTTCTTGGGCAATTCCTGGGGTTGCAATCGGTATTATCTGGAAAATTATGTATGCCGAAACGGGCTCAGGAATTCTGAATTACCTACTGTCTCTAATTGGCTTGGATGCTGTTGCTTTCCTAACCGATCCGAAAATTGCGCTGCTCTCCATTTCCATAGCCAATGTTTGGCGCGGCACCGCACAGAGCATGATCCTACTCTATGCAGGGATTAAAACCGTCCCTATGGATATTTTGGAGGCTGCAGATGTTGACGGAGCAAGCGGATTTCGGAAAATTGTCAGTGTTGTGATTCCGTCGATGCGTTCGGTTATCATGATTAACCTGCTTTTGAACATCATCAATACCTTCAACACCTTTGATATGATTATGCCGCTGACAGGAGGCGGGCCAGGAAGAAGCACGGAGGTACTGGTGTTAAGCGCCTATCGAACTATTTTCCAACAGCTCGACTTAGGAAAGGGATGTGCAGTGGCGGTAATACTGCTGCTGATTAATGTTTGCTTTGGCATTCTGTATATCAAAATGAACAGGGAGGAGTAGAAGATGAATATTCGGCATAAAAAACGAACGATTAAAATTTTTCTGTACATATTCTATATCCTTGTTGCAATCTTCTTCCTGTTTCCAATTCTGTGGGTTTTATCTCTTTCCTTAAAAACAGTACCGGAGCTTTATAAAATCCCGCCGGCATTGTTCCCTGAATCGTTTGCGTGGGAGAATTACCAATATTTGATTGAACAGGTGAATATTCTGCAGGGAGTCTGGAATTCCCTAAAGGTGACGCTGGTGACGATGGTAGGGACAATCGTGATTGCGCTTCCTGCCGCTTATTGCTTCTCACGGATGAAATTCCGCGGCTCCAAGCAGCTCCAGTTTTTTGTCCTGATGTTTCAAATGGTTTCACCGCTTGTGGTCGTGATTCCGCTGTATCGGTATTTTTCAAGGCTGGGACTGCTAAACTCATTGGTTGGACTGACGTTGATTTATATTGCGATTGCATCGCCATTTCAGGTTTGGTTTTTGAAAAGCTTCCTGGATACGATCCCGGTCGAATTGGATGAAGCCGCGACGATTGACGGCTGCACACGGCTGCAGACTGTGACTAAGATTTTGCTTCCGGTTATCATTCCAGGGCTGTTCTCGGGAGTTCTGCTGATCTTCATCACAAGCTGGTCGCAGTTTATTGTACCATATATTATGATTGATACCCCGAGCAAAATGCCGGTGGCTGCTTCGCTGGTTAATTTGCAGTCCAAGCTGAACCAGATTACGACCCATTATCTGGCGGGAGCCAGCGTGCTGACAATTTTGCCGACTGTCATTCTGTTTGTTTTCCTGCAGAAATATATTGTGTCAGCTTTGACGGCAGGGGCGGTAAAAGGATGATCGGGGTCTTAGAGCCATACCCCGTTGGCGGGCGTAGGTTCCAACCCTTTTTTTGAATTATTAATTATTTATTCTGAGAGAACCGGAGTGCAACACAAATGAAACGTTCTGAAATTAACAAAACAATCAAATCTTCCCTGGAATTTTTAAAGCAGCTCAAATTTAACCTACCTCCTTTTGCCTATTGGACTCTAGGACAATGGAAAAACCAGACCGACGTCTGCCAAGAGATCAAGGATGCCATGCTGGGCTGGGATGTGACTGATTTTGGTTACGGAGATTTCCAGAGATATGGCTTTAGCAGCTTTACGCTGCGCAACGGTGTGCTGAACAATGACCGTTACAAAAAGCCGTATGCAGAAAAAATTATGATTTCCGCCGAGGATCAGGTTACGCCCTTCCATTTTCATTGGTATAAAATGGAGGACATTATCAACCGCGGCGGCGGAAATTTACTGATCCAGCTTTATAATTCTACCCCGGACGAAAAGTTTGCCGATACGCCTGTTTCCGTTTCGATTGACGGGATTTCCAAGACCTATGAGGCGGGGAGTATTGTTCGGCTGAAGCCTGGAGAAAGTATCAGCGTGACACCAAAGCTCTATCATAAGTTTTGGGCGGAAAAGGGATATGGAAAAACACTGTTGGGAGAGGTTTCCATGACAAATGATGACAATACGGATAATCGTTTTTATGACCAAACCAGCCGTTTTATAGAGATCATAGAGGACGAGGCACCTTTATATCTGCTTTGTAACGAATATCCGCGCTGAGTTTGCAGTCATCTTATTAAAGGAGAACTGAAATGCTGGAAAAATTATTGGATATTGTCGGTGATCCGGCTCCGAAAAATGGGTATCAGGAGCGAAAAAATGTAACAGATGTGGCTGAAAAGCGTCGGGTGGATTACTATCGTGATCGAATCATTGGACAAATGAAGCTTGCTTACCTGATTTCCAAATCATTAGATGGGAAATATCATGACTTGATTCGTGCGGCAGAGCAGTCGATTATAGCAGACTGCCAAAAAACCGGCTTGATTACACCAGAAGCGGTGGAAAAGGCTGAAAAAATTCTGATGCCGATTCAGGCGGAAGCAAAAAGCTATCAGATTATCTGTGCAGCGCATGCTCATATTGATATGAACTGGCAGTGGGGCTGGGATGAGACGGTTGGCGTTGTATTGGATACGCTGCGTACGATGTTGGATATTATGAATGAATATCCAGAATACAAATTTTCACAGTCGCAGGCATCCGTCTATAAAATTGTCGAAGATTACGACCCAGAAATGCTGGAGGAGATTAAACAGCGCGTCAAGGAGGGCCGGTGGGAGGTCACTGCGGCTACTTGGGTAGAATGTGATAAGAACATGCCGAGCGGTGAAAGCCTTGCGCGGCAGATGCTCTATGCCAAAGCTTATTTGACCAAATTGTTTGACCTGCCGGAGGGCTATCTTTCCATAGATTTTGAACCGGATACCTTTGGACATAGCCGCTTTGTTCCGGAGATGCTCAACGAGGCAGGAATCAAATATTATTATCACTGTCGCGGAAAAGGCTCCGGGGAACAGCTATATCGTTGGGTCGGGCCGTCTGGCGCAGAGGTGCTGGTCAACCGGGAAGCAAATTTCTACTTTACGAATGTGGATGAACTGATGGCATTGCATGCTTTTGATCTGTCTCAGAAATCGGGAGTTAAAACAAGCCTGCGGGTGTACGGGGTCGGGGACCACGGCGGCGGGCCGACCAGACGGGATATCGAACGGCTGTTGGACATGAACCAATGGCCGATCTTCCCAACAATCCGGATGGGAACTTATCATGAATTTTTTGCAGCAGTGGAAAAAGAGAAGGATAAGCTTCCGGTTGTAACGGGAGAGCTCAACTATATTTTTGACGGATGCTTCAGCTCACAAAGCGAAAATAAAGAGGGGAACCGCAAATCGGAAAATGAGCTTTATTCTGCGGAGGTTTATCAAACCCTTCTGTCTTTAGAGGGTGTCCGTTATCCTGCGGTTGATTTTCAGAAAGCATGGCAGGACGTACTATTTAACCAGTTCCATGATATTATTACCGGTTCTGGCGTTGCGGATACCCGCCATTATGCATTGGGGCTTTACCAGGGAGTTCGCGCTATCACTGGCAGCAAGCGGAAGCTTGCACTGAAAAAGATTGTTGACCGGATTGATACCAGTGCACTTGCCGGAGATGAGCTGGAAAATATGGATAATGTCACCCTGACGCGCGCATATGGAGCCGGAGCAGGTTCTTCCCAAATTGAACGCGGCTTAGGAAAAACGAGAATTTTTCATCTTTTTAACCCGGCTGCACATGAACGGGAGGAGGTCGTAGAAATCCTGTTGTGGGAATGGTATGGAGATACCAAGCGAATCCAAGTAAAGGATGCAGAAGGTAACGTCGTACCATCGCAGATGATAGACCAAGGATTTAACGTATATTGGTGGCATAAATATTTGCGGCTTCTGGTGAAGGTGAAGGTGCCGGCCTGCGGTTATGCTACTTATGTACTCTCTGAGGCAGAGATAAAGGATGTCCCAATCGACTATTGGTGGGAGCGTCGCCAGCAGCAGAAGGAAGAATTTGTGCTGGAAAACGATCTGATCCGTGTGACCTTAGGACGCGAAGACGGCAGTATCCAATCCATTGTTGATAAGAATACGGGCGCGGAACTGGCTGACCAAAAACGTCCGGCAGGTGTTTTCCGGTTCATTTGGGAGGCAAACCATAAAGCGGTGAACGAATGGCGGTCCGAGATGTCGGCATGGTTTATCGGACGTTACAAGCATATTGAAGCCATCAATCGGAATATGGAGATAACAGCTTCCTATGGCGTGCTGAGAAATTCAGTTACCTATCATGCCGCTTTCTCAAATTCCAAATTAGATGTGACCGTTTCATTGGACGACAATGAACGGTTTCTGCGGTATCAGGTAATCTGCGATTGGCATGAAGTTGGAACGCAGGATACCGGTGTGCCTCAACTCAGCTTTTACCTGCCGTTGGCATATCCCTGCGACTCTTATCGTTGCGACGTTCCATTTGGAATGATCGACCGGCAGGGGGCCGGTGTTGATATGCCGGCCAATAGCTTTGTAGCGGCAGTTAATTCTGATGAAACGCGGATGACGATGGTATTGACCGAGTCAAAATATGGGTTCCGGTGCGATGAGAACTCCATTTCTCTTCCGTTGTTGCGTTCCGCTTTTGATCCGGATCCTTATCCGGAAAATGGAATTTATCATTTTAATTTCAAGGTGGGATTTTTTACAGAGGTATTGCGGGGCAGTGAGATGATCCGCATGTCTCAGAGCTATAATTTGCCGGTGACTATTCTTTCCGCCTGTCCGCACGAAGGCAATCTTGCGCTGCAGAACAGCTATTTTAAAGTAGCGGAAGGAAATGCAATTGTTTCCGGAATGAAAGCGCCGGAATGTGGAAAGGCGAAGGAAATTGTTTTGCGCCTGTATGAGCCGGACGGCGTAGCCGGACGTGTTGTACTTCAGTTCGATCAGCCTCTGCGTTCGGCGAGCCTTGCAAATCTGCATGAAGAGCCGACCTCCTCACTGGATGACAAGATTGACGGCAATCGTTTGGCGCTCAATTTGAAGGCTTATCAGATTGCAACCATCAGGATTTCCTTTTAAGCGACAGCCTTTTAGGAATAATGAATGATGCTGGAACGAAAAACCAATATTTGGGACATGCTTCTCAGATGTATGGCGCCGGCCTCCTGCATGGTATCTGTTGCCAGCAAGGCCGCCATATCGCCACCGATCCGGTAATCCGATATGGCTTACGGCAACGCACCTGCGGGAGCAGAACAAGCTTACGCATCATACGCAAATGGTTGGGATGCTGCATTCTATTTTGCCATGTCGACGCGTGGCGTTCCAGCCATCGGCGTGGCAGCCGCAGGCTTGGTTACAGCGCTTTTGGCAGTCGGGGATCAGATCAGTGGCTCATCGATCTGATCACCGACTGCCTTTTCAGCTGCGGTACATACCCGTCGTTCACGGTCAGGCTTAGCGCTTGACAAGTTTTTTGATCTGCTCTTTGCTCAGCCCGAAAAGTACGACGCTCTCCCGGTTTGTTTTTTGGTACTGTCAAGAATTATGCGCAAAAAGGTTTGCAGACTCCGGCTGAATGAAGTCAGCCGGCAATAGGGACGTCGTTCAAAGCCGCCTCCAGATGCTTCATATTCATGTACTTCTTGTTGCCCCATTGGGTTCCAGCCACGTGGCGAAGCCTCGCGCAGACCAGCATCAGGGCGGAGTTCCCGTCGGGGAACGTTCCCGCCGCACGCGTCCTGCGGCGGATCTCACGGTTCAGCCGCTCGATCGCATTGCTGGTGCGGATACGCGTCCAGTGCTCGCTGGGAAAATCACAGCAGGTCAGCGTCTCCTCGATGCCGTCCTCAACCTTCTTGGCGGCTTCCTTCAGCTTCATTGTTTTTAACTTGGCAACGACAGCTCGTGCTTTCTCGCGGGAGGCTTTCTTGCTCTCCTGCGCGCGGATCGCCTTGAGCATTTTCGCTACCATCTTAACCTTGGATCTGAGCACAACGGAGAAAACATTGCGGTAGAAATGCACGATGCAGCGCTGGTATTTGGCATCTGGGAATACTTCGCCCACGGCCTCCAGCATCCCCATACACTTGTCTCCAACGATGAGCTTCACGCCGTTCAGCCCGCGGCCTCGCAGCCGCTGGAAGAAGCTGACCCAACTGGACTTGTCCTCTTTCATCCCCTCGGCAGCGCCCAGAACCTCACGAAACCCGTCCTCATTCACGGCAATTGCCGCCGGAATGGCGACATTTTCGTATTCTCCGCCCCAGTTGCGGCGCAGGTAGATGCCGTCCACATAGACATACGGATACCGTCCGCCCTGCAAAGGCCGGTTCCGCCAGTCCTCAATGTGGACGTAGGCTTTCTTATTTAGTTCGCTGACGGCAGCGGGCGAGACCTTGCTGTCCCACAGAACCTCGGTGATGTCCTCCACACGGCGCACGGAAACGCCAGCTAGGTACATCTCAATGAGGGCCTCCTCCACGCTGCTTTCCCGGCGGCGATACCGCTCGATGATGGCCGTCTCGAAGGACACGCCCTTGAGCCGCGGCATATGGAGCGTGACATCGCCGGAGGTCGTGGTGAGGTTCCGGTCATAGTGGCCGCTGCGATAGCCCTGACGAGCCTCGCTGCGCTCGTAGCGGGCCGCCTGCGTCAGAGACTCCGCCTCCTTTTCCAGCAGCTCGTTCAGGGTTTCTTCCGCGCTGCTTCGGACCAATTCCTTGATCTGCCCCTTGATTAGTTCCTCGTTTAGCTGTACAATTTTCTCGGACATTGTTTGCTGTCTCCTTTCGAATGTTTGTGTTGTGACTTCATTCTACCAGAGCCTGCAAGCGATGTCTTCTTTTTTGCTCGTTTCAATTTGCGCAACTTTTCTTACCTTATCTTGACAGTACCGGGGGAATAGAAAAAAGACACGTCCATGGGCGCCAAGAAGAAAGAAGCAAAAAGACAGCCGCAAATAAGCGGCTGTCTTTGCGTGGAATATAGAATTCAGAATTTTTTTTGCGAAAGGTCCGGAATAGCTCCTTATTGGGCGGTACAAACCACCCGTTCAATTGGTTGCTATGATGAAATGAATCGTTCGGTGCAAGTTGCGAAAAGGAAAACATTCCGGAAAGCGCAGCCAGTTTTTTAAGCCTGTGCCTCCTGCTGGAAAAGCCGGTTCATCATTTGACAGCCTTCCGGCACAAAGAGTCCGGTCTTTTCGGCTTCGGCTTCCGTATACCGGGGGGCAGGCGTTTTGCCCTCTTCAGTACTCCGATACAGGACAAACGGGACAGGATCTCCGGTATGGGTCCGTACAGAAAGCGGCGTCGGGTGATCCGGCATGATGAGCATGGAAAATTCTTCTCCCTCCAGCCCCTGCAGCATCCGGCCAATGACATCGCGGTCGATTCGCTCAATCGCAGTGACCTTGTTCTGTACTTCGCCGCGGTGTCCGCATTCGTCCGGTGCTTCCATATGGACATAGACAAAATCACAGCCATTGCGGAGAAGTTCCAGCGCCGCGTCCGCTTTTCCGGCAAAGTTTGTATTGACGTTTCCTGTTGCGCCCGGGACATCGACGCTTTTTAAACCGGCACAGATTCCGATTCCTTTAATCAGGTCAACCGCAGAGATCACGCCGCCCTTGACGCCGAATTTCTTTTCGAACAGGTCCAGGCGGGGACGGGTTCCCTCTCCCCAGAACCAGCAGGAGGTTGCAGGATGCAGCCCGCGCGCAATTCTTGCCCGGTTGACCGGATGGTCACGCAGAATCTCTCTGGAACGGCACTGCAGATCATAGAGCAATTGGCCGTACTCACCGGAGGGCAGATGCCCGCTGATCGGCTTGAGGCTGATATCGTGCGGCGGCGTGCAGGTGGTTCCGATTTTGGCGTGTTTCAGCACCAGGCAGTGCCGATAGCTGATACCCGGATAAAGCCGCAGATTTTCTTGCCGAAACGCGTCGTCAAGCGCGTGAATCAGCTGCGTGGATTCCTCTGTTGTAATTTCGTCGGAAGAATAATCGACCATGGTGGTATGCGTATAGTCCGCCTCGTCGGAAAGGGTGACCAGGTTGCACCGGAAGGTGACGTCATCGTCCTCCAGCGGAATGCCCATGCTCACCGCTTCCAGCGGAGAACGGCCGCTGTAGTAAATCCGCGGATTGTATCCCATGACGGAAAGGTTTGCGGTGTCAGATCCAAGCGGCATGCCGTCCGGAATGGTTTTCACAAGACCAACGGTTCCGTGCTGTGCAAGCCGGTCCATATGGGGCTTTTCGGCGGTTTCCAGCGGTGTCCGGTTTCCGAGTTCCGGTACCGGACGGTCGGCCATGCCGTCTCCTAAAATGACAATGTATTTCATACTGGGTTCTCCTTAGAAAAATTTCCTTTTTTTCTTTTCCGGTTTTGCGCGTTCCATGATGATTTTTGCCATCTCACCGACGTTTTTCATGGTTGAAACCTCTCCCATCGTGAAGCGGACATGGAACTCGTCCTCCACAGCGGAAATCAGGGTGATATGATTGAGGCTGTCCCAGTCCTCGATATCCGCAGCAGTTGTTTCCGGGGTAACGGTAATTTGGTCGTCGTCAAAGACATCGCGGAACACGGTGTTCAGACGCGCAAAAAGTTCTTCCTGTGTCATGTTTTATTCCTCCGTTTTTACTGTTATGACAAAATTTTTCTTTGTATAGTCCGAAACTGCAAGCTCCCAAATGGTATTTTTGTCGGCATCCTCTGCTACCAGTGTAAAACCAAAATCACGGTACAACTCACGAACCATATTGTTTTTTGCGGTTGGATAATAATATCCTCGAATCGTTTGGATGCCCTGCTGTTTGCAGATTTCTGCGAGTTGATCCATCATGGCAAATTCCATATCCCGCTTTAACACACGACAGCTCATCAGCCAGAGGTCGAGGTGCAGGACATCGGATTCTTTGTGTCCGATGACGACCGAAACGATTCCATTGTCTCCAAACTTGTCAAGGAGTTTTCCGTAGAGCCGGACTGCATTCGGGTCTTCAAACACCTGCTGCATTTCCTCTGTGTTATAGCGGCGTGTCGTCAGATTAAACTGATTGCTCTTGTTTGTCAGCTGTGTGATCCGCGGGAGGTACATCGGCTCAAAATCCCGGATAATGGCCGTCATCTGCAGGCTTTTCAGGTAGTCATTGTAGTCGGCAAATTGCTGCTCAGCCTGCGCACGCGCAAGATTCGCCTCATACATTTCCCCGCGTTTCAAATCTTCCTCAGAAAAGGTTGTCACTTCAAAAAAGCCGGAGCGATCCAAAATGGGGATATAGGTTTCGACGCTTCCGACTTCCGGGACAGCGGTCGATTTTAGGAAGTCTCGGAAAATAGCCCGTTCAGCCGGATTGTCGTCGACAAAGACGATGCTTTCCGGCAAAATTTGAAGCTCCTGCGCGGTTTGTGCGATGTTTTGCGCTTTATTTTCCCAATTGGCTTTGATTACCGTAAAATCGGCCGGTTTTAACGGCGCGTCCGGATGATTGAGTCCGGCAATTGCATTTTCTTCGTCGTTTTTCGAGCAGACGGTCAGGAGAATGCCGAGATCCTTCTGGGTCTTGAGGTAATTCTGAAATTCCCAGTAAGCCTGTCCCTGCGGGGTTTCCTGCCCGATTTCAATTCCGTTTACGCCGTCATCACCGACAATCCCGCCCCAAAGCGTGTTGTCGAGATCCAGTGCAAGCGCTTTTTTGTTCTTGCCAAAGATGGATTTGATGATATTGCAGAGATTGTAGCTGAACTCCGGAATCGCAGGTACACACAACGCATATTTATAAAGATACCAATACGATGGATCCGACCAGGCTGCCAGTCCGTAGCTTGCAGAAAGAAAGTTGATGTCGTGAATATAAAAACTGCGATGCGTCTGTGCATAGGTATAAAACTGTTCATTCAGACGGGTCACAAACCGGGTGCGGCCGCGGTAGTCGCTGGCATCCCGATTCCCAAGCAGCCGATAAAACGGCAATTCAAAATTATTTTGGATAATCGGGCAGTGATAGGTTTCCGCGAGCTTTTCCCACATGGTTTCAAAATGCTGATATTGCTGCGTAAGGGCAGCGTTTACCGCTTCTTCTGTATCGGTCATTTTCGGGAACGGAACCTGAATATTGCGCAAAGAAGTGTGAATGAACACGATGTCCGGCGCAAACGAATGAAGTTCCGGGTTCCCAAACATGGCATCTTGCCAATATTGCGCATACTCAGACTGATAAAAAGTGGGTTCAATGCCGTTGTCCAGCAAAAATAGTTCCAGTACCGATACAATATCGTTGGTGGTGGAACCGCCGAGCACCGCAATTCTCTTGGAAATGCGCGGCCGGCCGTCTGCGAGAAGCTGCCGGCGGATGCTTTTTCGGTGTTTTAAGATCCAGGCACCATCGAACGGATATGCCAAACCTTCCATGACTGCTTCCTCCATTTTGAATGGGATTTTTTACTGGGTGCGGATTTCTTCGGCACGGTTTCCGCCGCACGCGGTGAAGACACAATCCGCAAACAGGACGTCGGTAGCGCCTTTTTCCTGAATGTAGTCGATTGCATTGCGTTCAAAATACCGCATATCGACGACACAAACTTCTTCAAAAGAGTTGAGCAGGAACGGAACCATCGCGTTTCCAAAGCTGTCTTTAAACATCACAAGCTTGCGTCCGTTTTTCACATCCGTCTGAATTTCGGTGATGACTTCATCGCCGCCCATAATGGACGCATAAAGATTGCTGACATCCGTATCAAAAAAGAGCGTGTTGCCGCGGTCAAGTTCTTCGTAGGAAGGGCTGTAATATTTGACCGAATAAGTGTTTTGCGGCTTGTACATCACAAAGTCTTCAGGATGATTGAGCAGAACCGGGTCCTGCGTAAAGGCGTACATTGTGCCCACGTAACCCTCTGAAACCTCTTTGTCATAGCTGGAGAGATCCGGGAATGGAACGCCGGCTTGCTGCGCAAACACGCTTGCGCCGTAATAGGCGCCCAGCAGCGTCCAGTGATGGTCGGTACGGAAATAAATGTCCTCGTCTTTGTGTTCCGCAAGCGTCCCGTAAATGTCAACATGGTGAACGTTGTCATCCAGAAGGCCGCCGATTTGATCGATCCGAACCTTCGGGTCAATGGTCATATTTGCATAATTTCCCGGAATATAATAGGCGACGGAGACCGGAATGGTCATCTCGTAGACATTGACGCTGTCGCCGAGATCCGCCTGATAGGCATTGATCGTTTTGGCATAGTTTTCGGTGACATCATCCAGACCGAAGAACATCTCCATAGCCCGATCACCGACAACCAGGATGCTGCCGCCGGCTTCAAATTTTCCGTTTGCATCCGGCGCAGGCGTGTTTTGCGGTTCCGAACTGCTGGAACTTTCGCTGCTGACCGTACTCTCTGACGAGGTGCTCTCCGAAGAAGGCGCGGAAGAGGGGGCAGCGCTCGAAACATCCGTTCCTTCAGAGCTGCTGGGCCTTGCCGTTTCGGCTTCCTGGGCCTGCGGACCGGTGCCGCCGTAAATCACGACATCGTCTTGGCGGAATCCGCGCAGCAAAAGCAGGGCGCTTGTCCATTTTTTAAAAATGTCCCTTCCGGGAACCGTATCATCAAAATAATCGGAGACGCCGTCGGTAAACTCTCCGGAAAACAGCGAAGACACCGTCAGTTTTGGAAAGGCTGCCAATTTCCGCTTTTCGATGAGGGATTCGGTCGGACGTTTGCCGACCAGGAGAAAGAGCGTAATTCCGACAAATAAAAGCAGAAGAACGGCAACATTGACAAAGTGCATCCGCAACACCAGATTAACTCTTTGTTTATAACGTTTTTGAATTCGGTTTCTTCTCATCAGTTGTGCTTCCTTTCCTGCTGCCTTACCACCGGAAATAGAGGAAGGGGTTATTGGTTGCGTTGACCAGCATAATACTGCATACTAGTAACAGTACAACGTTGCAGACAACAGTTGCCGTGCTGTGAATAAGCATTCCCCGTCTGGAACGCTCCGCGAGCTGCCGGACAATTCGGAGAACCGGCAGGCTGAAAATGAGGGCGGCCAGTACGAGAAAAATATTGTTTGCAAAGGAACTCGCAAAAATCGGATCCGTAAATGCGTTTCCGTTTGCACCAATCAGGTTTTTAAAGAAATCGCCGAGCTTGCCCATATCTTCGAAATAGAAAATGCCGAAACCTACGATAATAACCAGTTTGTTGTACAGATGCATCAAAGCGCCCGGTGCGTGGTCAAGCCGTTTTTTGGTAATTAGGAGTTCGAGTGCAATAAAGACGCCAAAATACAGGCCCCAGATGATATAGTTCCAGTTCGCGCCGTGCCAAAGGCCCGTACAGAACCAGACAAGAAACAGTCCGCCATATTTCCGGCGGCGGCCAAAGAGCGGAATGTACAGGACATAATCGCGGAACCAGGTGCTTAAAGAGATATGCCAGCGCTGCCAAAATTCCGTGACGCTCCGACAGATGAACGGGTAGTTAAAGTTTTCATTAAAGTGGAACCCGAACAGGCGCCCAAGGCCGATTGCCATGTCGGAATACCCCGAAAAGTCAAAATAGATCTGTAAAGCATAGACCACAACAGCGTACCAGGTGCCGAGAACGGAAAGACCGCTGATGTCGGCTTTCCCAAAAAATGCTTCGACAATGGTGCCGAGGTTGTTTGCCAAAATAACTTTTTTTGCAAGCCCAATGATCAGGCGGTTGACGCCGACATTGACATCTTCCAGCGAAACGCTGCGCGAATCAATTTCCTCTGCAATGGTGCTGTAACGGACGATCGGTCCTGCAACCAGCTGCGGAAACAGCGAAATATACATCAAAAGCTTTGCGTAGCTTTTTTGAACTTCCACTTTGCCCCAATAGCAGTCGATGATATAGGAAAGTGCCTGGAACGTGTAAAAGCTGATGCCGATCGGCAAGGCAATTTTCGGCACCGGCAGATCGACCGGCAAAATTAAATTCAGATTATTTACAAAAAATGCGCTGTACTTGAAGACGCCGAGAATGCCGAGATCCATGACAAGCGCGACAGCCAGTGCAATTTTTGCACCGCCGGCGCCGCGGTATTTTTCAATCGCAAGTCCGCATAGATAATTGATCAGTGCATTCAATAGCAGGAGAAAGACGCCGAGCGGTTCTCCCCATGCGTAAAAAATCAAAGAAAAGACAATCAAAACAACATTTCGGTACACCAGTTTTTTGCTGAGCACATAACACAGCAAACATAGCGGCAAAAAGAAATATAGAAAAAACAGATCGGAAAAGACCATCGAACCTAACCACCCTTTAACGCCTTTATCTTTACGATTTGAAAACCATTCCCAATACAACTTTTATTGCGATATTCTTTTGCAATATCCGGATTCGTGCGCTCCGGATCAAAAGTGTTTCAAAAAAAGGAAACACTATCAATATACCATATTTCAGAATTTAAGTAAATGCTCAAACCCATAAAGAAAGATTACAATCGTCTTAAAAAATACAAATGATTCAAAAACTGCGGCAGAAATGCCTTGCATCAATCGGATCAAACAGCAATAACGGAGAAAAAGGCTGCATACATTTTGATGCAGTGTGATTTTCAGCCGAGATTTTGTGCGGGGACGGTCATGCTTTATAAGGTGCCTTGAGAATTAAAAAGCAGAAAAAGTGGGGAAGACGGAATCCACGCCGTTAGCAAGAGCGAAACTGAAAAAAGTTTAACCAGAAAAAGGACAAAAAAATCCCGGCAAACGATTTGTTTGCCGGGATTTGCATTTTTGAGAAATCTTATTTAACTTCGACTTCTGCGCCAGCCTCTTCGAGTTTCGCTTTGATTGCGTTTGCATCGTCAGAGGAGATCGCTTCTTTAACAGCCTTCGGAGCCTCGTCAACGAGAGCTTTCGCTTCTTTCAGGCCAAGGCCGGTGATTTCGCGGACAACCTTGATGACCTGGATCTTGTTTGCGCCAGCGCTCTTCAGGATGACGTCAAATTCGGTCTTCTCTTCAGCAGCCGGAGCAGCAGCGCCAGCAACAGGAGCAGCAGCAACAGCAACAGGAGCAGCAGCGGAAACGCCGAATTCCTCTTCGAGAGCCTTTACGAGTTCAGAGAGTTCCAGAACGGTCAGAGCTTTGACATCTTCAATCAGTTTTACGACTTTATCAGACATTGTAATATCCTCCATAAATTCAAATTTTTTCAATTGTTCAGGCAATTTCAGCCTGTTTCTCAGCAATCGCATTCAGCGCGACTACGAGGCCTTTGAGTGTGCCGTTGAGCACGGTTGCAAAGCCGGAAATCGGTGCATTGAGTCCGCCCAAAGCTTTTGCAACGAGAACCTCTTTCGAGGGAAGTTCTGCGAGGTTTTTGACCCCTGCGACATCGACGATATCCCCGTCAACAAAGCCGACCTTTACTTCGAAAGTCTTGTTTGTATCAGCGAACTTCGTCAGAACCTTTGCGGCAGAAACATAATCGCTGTCATGATAGGCGATAGCGGTCGTTCCTTCGAGATAGCTGTCGAGTCCTTCTACACCAGCGTCCTTAAGGGCACGGCCGAGAAGCGTATTCTTGACAACCTTGTAGGTGTTGCCGGCAGCGCGCAGATCGCGGCGAAGCTTTGTGTCGTCTGCAACGGTGATGCCCTTGTAGTTGACAATCACGCCGACGCAAGCAGACTTGAGCTCTTCCGACAGAGCAGCGACATACTGTTTCTTTTGTTCCAGAATTTTCTCGCTTGGCAAAATACATTCACCTCCATAATACTAGAATCCGCCGTATTGGAAGTGTATACCAAAATACCCTTCCCACACAGCACCGTGGGAAGGGTATACGAATACAGGTTGATTCCGTATACGCTTTCCTCGGCAGGCCGGGAATCATCCCATTTGAGCAATGCGCCTGCTGTCTTTGGAAAACAGCATTTTTATTATACGCATGATCTCCTGAAAAGTCAAGAGGGGAAAGCAGCCTAAAACTTAGGCGCCAACTTTGTTCGGGTTAATACGGATGCCAGGGCCCATCGTGGAAGCAACCACGCAGGAACGGACATACTGACCCTTGGAAGCGGCAGGCTTTGCCTTGACAATTGCGTCAAGCAATGTGTCAAAGTTCTGCTGAAGCTTTTCTGCGCCGAAAGAAGCTTTGCCGATTGCGCAGTGGATGATGTTCGTTTTGTCGAGACGGTACTCAATCTTACCGGCTTTTGCGTCATGAACCGCTTTGCCGATGTCCATCGTAACGGTGCCGGCCTTCGGGTTCGGCATCAAGCCGCGCGGACCAAGCACTTTACCAAGACGGCCAACAAGACCCATCATGTCCGGGCTTGTGACAACAACGTCAAAGTCCATCCAGCCTTCACCCTGGATTTTCTGAATCATGTCCTCCGCACCGACAAAGTCTGCGCCGGCTGCTGTAGCGGCATCTGCCTTGTCGCCTTTGCAGATCGCCAGAACGCGGACATTTTTACCGGTCCCGTTCGGCAGAACGATCGCGCCGCGAACCTGCTGGTCAGCATGACGGCCGTCAACACCGAGCTTGACATGAACTTCAATGGTTTCATCAAATTTTGCGGTAGAGGTCTTTACGCAGAGCTCCAACGCTTCATTGGTATCATAAAATTTGCTGCGATCGATCAGCTTTGCGCTGTCGACGTATTTTTTACCGTGTTTCATAGCTTTTCCTCCCTGTTGAGTGGTAAAAATCGGACCATGGGGTTCCTCCCACCCGGGTGTGGTTAGTCTGTCACTTCAATACCCATGCTGCGTGCGGTCCCGGCGATCATACTCATGGCAGCCTCAATGCTTCCTGCGTTGAGGTCCGGCATTTTCTGCTCGGCAATTTTCTGAATCTGTTCACGGCTGATCTTCGCAACCTTGGTTTTGTTCGGGGTTCCGGACGCTGTCTCAAGGCCGCAAGCCTTCTTCAGAAGGACTGCCGCAGGCGGGGTCTTTGTGATAAACGTAAAGGAACGATCAGCATAGACCGTAATCACAACAGGGATAATCAGTCCCACGTCGTTTTTGGTACGCTCGTTGAACTCTTTTGTAAACGCCATGATGTTGACGCCGTGCTGGCCGAGCGCAGGGCCAACCGGGGGAGCCGGGGTTGCTTTTCCGGCCGGAATCTGGAGCTTAATAAAGCCCGTTACTTTTTGCGCCATTTTCTTGCACCTCCAAAATTCGTGGTAAATGGCGGAACGGAAGAGATTTTTTCCGCTCCTCCCACAGGGGCCGAACCGACCCCTTATAAAGAGCGGCCTTGCCGCTTTTTACCATTTCTTACCAACGTGTCCGGAAAATCGATTCCGGAAAACGGCGTTCTGTGTGATAAAAACCATACACAGGAGCAGACCGTTTTGCATTCAAAATCTGTTGAATGCAGAAATTCATGCGAACACAACAGCCCTGCTTCTTATTCAGCAGGTTCTGCCTGGTTGAGTTCCAATTCAACCGGCGTATCACGTCCGAACATGGAAACCATGACACGCACACGATTCTTTTCCACATCGATTTCTTCTACCGTACCGGTAAAGCCGTCCAGCGGACCATCGATGATATGAACCGAATCTCCGACATCATAAGAAAGTTCCACGTTGTTCTGTTCCACACCGAGTCGGGCAACCTCTTCATCTGTCAGCGGAATCGGCTTGGAAGAGGGACCGACAAATCCTGTGCATCCGCGGATGTTCCGAACGACATACCAAGAGTCGTCTGTCAGCACCATTTTCACCAGCACATAACCCGGAAAAATTTTGCGTTCCACTTCACGACGCTTGTTGTCTTTGATTTCGGTTACGGTTTCTGTCGGGACACGGATTTCATGGATCAGATCGTGCATCTGCCGGTTTTCAACCATTTTTTCAAGATTGGAAGCGACCTTGTTCTCATACCCGGAATAGGTATGGACCACGTACCATCTTGCATCGTCAGCCATACTTTTGTTTCCTCCGAATGCCGCGGACAGCGGCTGTGATTGCAGTTTACAGACGATTTTTTACGCTGCGGTATCCATAATAAGGCCTAAGAGTGCGCCAAAACCGGTATCCAAAGCGAAAATGAACAAGCCGATGATGATCATTGCCACCAGAACGACGCCCATGTTTCGAAATGTTGCTTTCGGAGTCGGCCAGACAATTTTTTTGATCTCAGCCTTGCAGTCACGGAAGAATTTTGTAGCGGCGCTGAATCTGCGGGAAACTGCTCCCTTTTTCTTCTCTTCTGCCATGTTGTTTCCTCCGATTACTTCGTCTCCCGGTGGACAGTGTGTTTCCTGCAGAATCTGCAGTACTTGTTCATCTCAAGCCTGTCCGGGTTGTTTTTCTTGTTCTTCATGGTGTTGTAGTTGCGCTGTTTGCATTCCGTGCAGGCCATTGTGATTTTCACTCTCATTACGGCACCTCCTAATTGTCACCGTTTTCGGAATTTTTGCCTTTCTGTTTTTGGGGAAAGGCGATCCTCCCTCGCTGCAATTCTGCCAATGAAGCGTTTTACAGCGCCTTTTAAAATGAAAAAATTCCCCGGAAATTCAAGAAATTTGCCCGATAAAAAGAGCGCAAAAAAAACAGCCCCAAAACGAGGTGTAACAATGATACCACATTTGACGCGGAAGGTCAAGTGAAAAATCAACGTTTTTCCTGTTTTTAGGCCGTTTCCAAGGCGGATTGTTCAGATGGCGAATTTGAACGTGCAAACAAAAATCCCGGAGAAAGATCGGCAGTGCCTGCTTTTCGAACAGGATATCCCGAAAAGCAGGCGCTTAGCAAGTTCAAAAATCATGCAGAAACGCAAAGCCGGCGTTTCTGTTTATTTCCGCATGTCGTTGAGCGTAGCAGCGGTAAATTTGCGGGGCTTTTTCTTCTTTTCCGGCTTAATCTTTTTTCCGCGCAGCTTTCTTGCAGCGGCGGCCGCTGTTTTCAGTTCATCGCTGAGCTGGTTTTCAATACCTGCGAAAGCAGAATCGTCAAGCCCATTTAAAAGGACAATGGTCACGACAGAGCGTGTGTCGAGATCACCGTTTTGATACATATCTCCCATCAGGCTGCAAAGCTTTTTGCAGACATCCGAATCCGGATAGGCAGAGACCAAACCGGAAATTTTCGGCAGGACCTTTTCCTTGGCAAAGGAAAAAGGTCGAACTTGTCCGTATTCAATTTTTTCGCGGCTGATTTCATCGCGCAGTTCCGGAAAAATCCCGACAAGCCGGTTGTAGAAAAACACCGGATCCGAGGTGCTGCCTTCGCCTTTTTGTTTCTTTTTGCGGACCTGCTGAACCATCTCTGTGCGCTTTTTGGCGCTGACGGTATCAGAAAAATCATTTGCGATGCTGTCCGCGTCGGCGGCGCTGTCTGTTTCCGGATCAAAAAGCCATACGGAAACGGTTTTCCAGTCTCCGGCTTCTCCGTCCGAAAACGGCGCGCTCCGCAGCTCAAACCGTTTGGACTTTTCATTATATAAAACGCTGTAAGCGACTGCCTCGCTGGTAAACAGGGCGGCGCGTCCGTTTTCTTCGGTAAAATCCTCCGCACGTTTGAATTCCTGCGAGGAAAGGGTTTCCTCAAGTTTTTCGGCAATCCGTTCAAATGCATTCGATTCCAAAAATAATCCCTCCTGCACAAAAATTCAGGCCGCTTCTAAGCTAGGAGCGGCGCATAGAAACCGATTTTGAAAGAATCAAATTTATCATACAACAGAACCGGCTATTTGTCAAAGTTTTCATTGCTTTCATAAGGAGATGCTCCGTAAGGCAGCTTAAATGGCGCAGATTCCGATTTTTTTGCATGGATCCTGCAACTTCACATTGCACCGCTTCCCGGGATGTGATATGATAATTTAAAATGGTTTTCTATGCGGTTGTGCAGAAAAAGAAAATTACGGGGAACTTTTACATAGAATAGAATGATTGGCGAATCAAGGAGGCAGTAAAAATGGAAAAAAAGAAAATTGCGCTGATTTTCGGAGGACAGTCTTCAGAGCATGAGGTTTCCTGCTGGTCTGTTGTTTCCGTGTTCGAAAATATTCCGCGGGAAAAATACGACGTGGTGTGTATTGGAATCACGAAAGACGGCCGCTGGCTTCGTTATGATGGGCCGAGCGCCGCGATTGCGGACGGCAGTTGGGAAAAGGACGCCTCCTGCTGCCCGGCATTCCTCTCGCCGGATAAAAGCGTGCATGGGCTTTGTGTGCTGCGCGACGGCAAGGCGGAAATTGAAAAAATTGATGTGGTGTTCCCGGTTTTGCACGGAAAAAACGGCGAGGACGGAACAATTCAGGGACTATTTGAACTGAGCGGTATTCCCTACGTCGGATGCGGAACGCTGGCTTCGGCGGTCTGCATGGATAAGGCGGTTACACACACGCTGCTGTCCGCTGCGAATATTGAGCAGACCCATTATCTCTGGTTCTATGCGGACCGGTATCTGAATAACCCCGAGCCCGCCGCGGTGATTCGCCGGAAAATTGAGGCGCGGCTGCAGTTCCCGATTTTCGTAAAACCCGCCAATGCCGGCTCTTCCGTTGGGATCAGTAAGGTTTCTTCCATGGCAGAGCTTGACGCAGCGGTGGAAAAGGCGGCGCGCGAAGACGCAAAGATTGTTGTAGAAGAAGGCATTGAAGGCCAGGAAGTAGAGTGCGCGGTGCTTGGAAATCGGGATGCGGAAGCCTCTCCGGTCGGTGAAATCGGAGCATCTGCCGCGTTTTATGATTATGATGATAAGTATAAGAGCGGGACTTCTCAGCTGTTTATTCCGGCGCGTCTGGACGATGCAACAATGGAGGAAATCCGCAGGATTGCAGTCCGTGCGTATCGTCTGCTGGGTTGCAGCGGGCTTGCGCGGGTGGATTTCTTTGTCCGGAAGCAGGATGGAAAGGTTTTGCTCAATGAAATCAATACACTGCCCGGCTTTACGAATATCAGCATGTACCCAAAGCTGTGGAACTTTGCAGGCGTGTCGTTTTCGCAGCTGATCGATCGGCTGATTGCTTTGGCACAGGCGTAATTGTACAGGAACCCTTGCAGTTTTAGGAAGATGCTGGCAATCGGAAAAGAATACTGAATGCAGCCCGGAACAGCAAACGATTCCGGCTGAGCGTGAAGATGGTGATCGGAATGGATAACCGGCCAATCGGGGTATTTGACTCCGGACTGGGCGGCCTGACTGCGGTACGGGAATTGATGCAGGTTTTGCCGCAGGAAAGCATAGTATATTTTGGCGATACCGGACGCGTTCCGTATGGAACCAAAAGTGCGGAAACCATCCGCAAATACACCCGGCAGGATATCGCTTTTTTAAAGACGAATGGGGTCAAAATGATTTTGGCGGCGTGCGGAACGGTCAGTTCTGTTGCAAGTGAGATCGGGGATGCCTGCGGGCTTCCGTTTACCGGTGTGCTGCGCCCCACGGCAGAGGCTGCCATTCGGGTTACGAAAACCGGAAAGATCGGCGTGATCGGGACGCAGGCCACGGTTTCCAGCGGCTCTTATGAACGGCATGTCAAGGCGCTGGATCCAAAGGCAGAAGTGTATTCCTGTGCGTGTCCGCTGTTTGTTCCGTTTGTGGAAAACGGTGTGATTGCGCCGGAAGATCCGATGGTGCGGCTGGTGGTAGAGCGGTATCTGCACTATTTTGATGAAAAAGGAATTGACACGCTGATTTTGGGATGCACGCATTATCCGATTTTGCAGGAAAGCATCGCGGCTGTGATGGGCGACAGCGTGACGCTGATCAACAGCGGACGCGAAGCGGCTCTGCACTGTGTGGAAATGCTGCGGGAAAACGGGCAGCTCTGCGGAGAGGGTGCGTCCCCATGCCATCAGTTTTTTGTCAGCGATCAGGTGGATGGCTTCCAGTCTATGGCGGATATTTGTCTCGGCCATGCGGTCGATGCCGCTGTCCGGTTTATTGATATCGACCGGTATCCTGCGTGAACCGGAATTGAGGTGGAAAAATGCTGGAAAATTTTTTGATTTCCATCACCGGCAAACAGGAGATGGACGGTGAAACCGGAGAAATCAATTTGACAACGCTGGGTTCCTATGTGCAAAAAGGGGACAAGCGGTTTATCGTTTACAAAGAATATGCGGACAGTGAGGAAAAGCCCCGGACGTCGATCCTCAAAGTAGAAAAAGACGGGAAAGTCACACTGATGCATTCAGGCGATGCCACGCGTCTGGTTTTAGAGGCGGGAAAACGGCATCTTTGTCAGTACGACACCGGCTACGGAAGCCTGATGGTCGGGGTTTTTACAAGCGATGTGCAAACGCGTCTCTGTGAAAAAGGCGGGGACCTGAAAATTCACTATACGCTGGATATCAATGCGAGCCTTTCGAGCCGCAATGAAATATCGGTCACAGTCAAGGAGGCAGGACAGGAATCATGTCAAAACTAGTTGGAACAGCGACAGAAGCGCTGCGCGGTGCGGTTCGTGCGGCTATGGAAGCGGCAATTGCTGACGGTACCTTACCGCAGGCAGATCTGCCGGAGTTTGCGCTGGAGGTTCCGGCGGATCGTGCGCACGGAGATTGGGCGTGCAATGCGGCGATGGTTGGTGCGCGCGCTTTCCGGACAGCCCCCCGGAAAATTGCAGAGGCAATCGCCTCTCATCTGGATCTTTCGGGTTCTTATTTTGAGCGGGTAGAAATTGCCGGGCCGGGATTCCTCAATTTCTTTTTACAGCGGAAATTCTACGGGGATGTGCTCAAAGACGTCCTTATGTGCAAAGAAACCTACGGACACAGCGATTACGGCGCACACAAACGCGTTATGGTAGAGTTCGTCTCTGCAAACCCCACGGGTCCGATGCATATGGGAAATGCCCGCGGCGGCGCGCTGGGAGATTGTCTTGCGGCCGTTTTAGATGCGGCAGGATATGATGTCTGGCGGGAATTTTATGTCAATGACGCAGGAAATCAGATCGAAAAATTCGGCCTTTCGCTGGATATTCGGTACCAGCAGATTTATCGCGGCGATGCGGTAGAATTGCCGGAAGACAGTTACCACGGCGAAGATATCCTCGACCGTGCAAAAGAATTTGCAGCGATTTACGGGGACAAGTACCTTGCCGAGGATGAGAAAACCCGCAGGGCGGCGCTGGTTGCCTACGCTTTGCCGAAGAATATTGAAAAAATGAAAGCAGATATGGCCAAATACCGGATCGTGTATGACGAGTGGTTCCTCGAAAGCCGGCTGCACAAGGACGGAGAAGTCGCAGATACCATTGCAATTCTGCGCGATAAGGGCCTGACCTATGAGAAAGACGGCGCGCTCTGGTACAATGCGATGAAATTCGGCGCGGAAAAGGATGAGGTGCTGATCCGGAAAAACGGAATGCCGACCTATTTTGCGGCAGATATTGCGTATCACCGCAACAAATTCGAGACGCGCGGGTTCGACAAATGCATCGATATCTGGGGTGCGGATCATCACGGCCATGTTGCCCGTATGAAGGATGCCCTGCACGCAATCGGCATCGATCCGGCACGTTTGGATATCGTTCTGATGCAGCTGGTGCGCCTGATGCGGGACGGAGAAGTTGTCCGGATGAGCAAGCGGACCGGCAAGGCGATTCAGCTGGCTGATCTGCTTGACGAAGTGCCGGTGGATGCCGCCCGGTTCCTCTTTAACATGCGTGAAGCAAATGCGCAGATGGATTTTGACCTGGATCTTGCCGTGCAGCAGGATGCGCAGAATCCGGTCTACTATGTCCAGTATGCAAACGCCCGAATTTGCAGCATTCTGCGTGCGCTTGAAAAGGACGGGATTTCCTTCCGGGATTGTACGGATGCAGAGCTTGCAAAACTGGATTCGTCCGAAGAAACGGAACTGATCCGGCATATTGCATCCTATACAGACGAGATCGTTGCAGCGGCAAAGGATTATGACCCGGCGCGGATTACCCGCTATGTCATTACGCTTGCGACGCTGTTCCATAAATTTTATAATGCCAAGCGTGTCAAAGGCGAGGAGGACGGCCTTCTGCATGCGCGCCTTCTGCTCTGCGTTGCGACGCGGACTGTAATTGAAAACGTGCTGAAGATGTTCAATATTTCTGCGCCGGAAACGATGTGAAATCTGGGGAAAATTTACAGACGGTTCATTGTCAAGCGAATTTTCGTATGCTATACTTAAATCGATACTTGCATATACTTGCGGATTCAAATCTCGGAGGTGCCTTGATGGATATTTTTGTAGAACAAATTGTAAAAAGACGCTTTGGCGCAAAAGATTACGCAATCATGGTCGGAATTTCGTTCCTTGCAGCTGTGGTTGTATTTCTGAGTGTGATGATTTTATCCGGCTATGTCGGCGGAATTGCGTTTCTCGTGGCAATCGGCGCACTGTACGGTGCATTCCGGCTGATCATGGCGCGGAACCTTGAGTTTGAATACAGTGTGACCAACGGCGACCTGACCGTGGACAAGATCATCAATCGGCAGCGCCGGAAGCGTGTTGTGTCGTTTGATGTGAAAAACGCGGAAGAAATGGGAAAATATAATGCGGCAAAGCTGCAGCACCGCAACTTTGACAACCGGTACTTTGTCGGGGAATATGAAGATGGCCGCGACTGCTGGTATATTACGTGCCGCAGCCAGAAAACCGGACATATTCTGGTCGTATTTAATCCGGAGGAGCGCGTGTTGGAAGCAATCAAGCCCTTCCTTCAGCGGCAGGCGCGGATTGACGCATTCGGAAGAGGATAACGAAGGAACCCAAACGCCCTGCTGGATTTCCGGCAGGGCGTTTCGATTTTAAAATAGGATTGTTCGGCAGAACAAAAAGCAGGATAAAGGGGGAAGCCGTGTTGAAAGTACTGAGCGGCGCACAGATTCGCGCGTTGGAGGCAAAAGCGGCGGCGGCCGGGATTCCGCTGTCCGGTATGATGGAAAATGCCGGTGCGGCAGCGGTTCGTCTGATGCGGAAAAAATTTGATCTTTTGGGAAAACGGGCTGTGATTGTTTGCGGAAAGGGCAATAACGGCGGCGACGGATATGTTTGCGCACGGTTGCTGACGGAACTTTCCGTAAAAGTTACGGTCATTCTGGCGCAGGGACGGCCTGCGTCCGGTCTTGCGGCAGCAGCATTTGCAGTGATGCCGCAGGACGTTTATGTGATTGACTACCGCGAAAGCGCACAAACGGCTGAACAGCTGCTTGCCGCTGCGGACTATATTTTAGACGGCCTGTTTGGCTTTGGGTTTCACGGGAGCATTCCGGCGGATCTGATTTCGCTTGTCCGGGCAATGAATGCTTCGGGCGCGGTTCGGGTGTCTCTCGATTTGCCCAGCGGTGCGCAGTGCGACAACGGCGCGGTGCTCGGAGAATGTGTCTGTGCGGATTATACGGTGACCTTTTCCACCTATAAGCCGGTTCATGTGCTTGCACCTGGCCGGGACTTCTGCGGGGAAGTGGTGGTTTCCTCCGTCGGAATTCCAGCACAGATGATTGCCGGATTCCGTCCGGCGCTTTCCGTCTATTCGGTGCCGGAAATCAAAGCGCTGTTTCCGCCGCGCCCGGCGATCAGCAACAAAGGCGATTACGGAAAACTTTTTTGTATCTGCGGAAGCGTGGGAATGGCAGGCGCCGCGGTGATGGCGGGCGCTGCGGCGCTTCGATGCGGCACGGGGCTTGTCCAGATGGCGTTGCCGGAATCGATTTATCCGATTGTCTCTTCCCGTCTGACAGAACCTGTCTTTACGCTTTATCGGACGGATGCGGACGGCGCGTTTTTGCCGGAGTGCAGAGAAGAAATCCGCATGGCGCTTTCCAAAGCAACGGCGGTGCTGATCGGCTGCGGGCTCGGGAAACGTCCTGCAGCACGCGAATTGCTCCAATTGGTTCTGCGTGAGGCGGTTTGCCCGGTTCTTTTGGATGCGGATGGCATAAATCTTGCTTCGGAAAACATAGATATGGTAGCAAACAGCAAGGCTCCGGTGGTGCTTACGCCGCACCCGGGCGAAATGGCTCGGCTGATGGATTTGCGCACAGAGGAAGTTCAGAAAGATCGAATCGACTGCGCGGCGAAAGCTGCACAGCAGCTGCATGCCGTCGTGGTGCTCAAGGGCTCAGGAACGGTGATTGCCGCGCCGGACGGGGAACTTATTCTCAACACGACCGGAAATCCGGGTATGGCAAAAGGCGGCAGCGGAGATGTGCTTGCCGGCATGATCGCTGCGCTTTTGGCCCAAGGAATGGATCCCACCATTGCCGCCGCCGCAGGCGCTTATCTGCATGGCCTCGCTGGCGACCGCTGTGCAGAACGCTATTCGGAACACGCGATGCTGCCGACCGATCTTGTGAACTTGCTGCCGGAAATCTTTCTTGCGGTAGAGAGATGATGGTTTGAACTTCTTTTGGAAAAGCATCCGGCGCAGAGGCCAAATTTGTTTTTGTGCCATGGGGATCCTGCTTTTTGGGGGCGCATGCCAGGCGGCTCCGGATGTGCCCGCACCGCCGGCAGAGCCGATTTTGACTTTTTCGGAATGCCCGGTCGTGTGGGAAACAGAAGCAGGGACCTTTCGTGGGATCCTAAGCAGGGACCCGCAGCAAACGTCTCTGACAGTTACAGATCCGGAGGCGCTCAGAGGCTTTTGCTTCCTTTCGGGAAATACCCTTCAGTACGAAGCACTTTCTGCGGAAATTCCTGCGCTGCCTGGCCCGGCCGGCATGCTGTTGGAAGTGTTGGAAACCGCTTCGGCCGGCGCGCTGACGCAAACAGAATCCGGGTTTTCCGGCACGCTTTCTGACGGAACTGCATTTTTGCTGGAGACAGACGGCACGGGTGCGCTGCAGTCGGTGACCGTTTCCGGAGAACAATTTGTGTTTCAGACACCGGATGCCGGAACGCCGGAAAGCGCCTCATAAATTCACATGAAAAATCCCGCAGATTTTCGAAACGCAACCGAAATCTGCGGGATTTTTGCATGCAGAGTCAACCGCTTCGCAGCCGTAATACTATGGGGTATCAGGAAACACGGATTTTTTCTCCGGCGTGATTAAACATGTTGGTTTGCGGTAACAATAGTTACAGCGGAACCGTTTATCGATTCCAGATACCCAAATGATTCGGAGCGTGAATGGCGTGAATATCAGAAGAGGCGATATCTATTATGCAGATTTAAGCCCGGTTGTCGGATCGGAACAGGGAGGAATCCGCCCGGTATTGATCGTTCAGAACGACATCGGAAACCGGTTCAGTCCGACCGTCATTGCGGCTGCCATTACCAGTCAACGCGCAAAGGCCAACCTTCCAACCCACATTTCGCTAAATGCATCCGATTCCGGGCTGTCCAGAGATTCCATTGTTTTGCTGGAGCAGGTGCGGACCATCGATAAGCATCGTTTAAAAGAACGAATGGGCCGTTTGGATCGGAGCGCCATGGCACAGGTCGATCAGGCTTTATCGGTCAGTTTTGGATTAGAAGGGGGAGAGCGTTTCCGGAGAGCTACATAAGCTGCATCCGAAACGCAAAGTTTTCTGACACAGGCGCATATTGCGCGGGGACACGGACAAGATAAAGAAAAAAGGAGGACTGAAAATGGCATTGACTGCAAAGGAACTGACTGCAATTGAGGATCAGCTGAACAGTGAAAAGCTGTTGGTGGCAAAATGCCGGATGTATGCAGAGTTATGCAGCGACCCGCAGCTTCGGCAGAAATGTGAAGCGATTGCAGGCAAACACAAAACCCACTATGAGGCGCTGTATTCCATGCTGCAGAATCAGTAAAGGAGAAGGAACATGAACGAGACAAACTTTCAGGAACGGGATTTGTTTGACGACCTGCTGTCTTCACAAAAGCATATCACGGATGGCTACAATACCTTTGCGAATGAATGTGCGACCCCTAATGTGCGGGATGCGTTTATGCGCATGCTCAACGACGAACACAAGATTCAGGCAGAGGTGTTTGACGAAATGAAAAAGCAGGGATGGTACCAAACGCCTGCGGCAGAGCAGGATAAAATTCAGCAGGCCAAAACAAAATTTGAAAACGCAAAGCCATAACCGAACAGAAAAAGGCCTTCTTTTGCAGGATTTCCTGCAAGGGGAGGCCTTTTTGCTGCCGTGCTTTTCAGGGGGCAAATGAAAATTTTTTCGCTTTCAAATTGTAGTTTTGCGTGGGGTATAGTATAATAACCTCAATGTTCGCCGTGCTGCACACGGCGCGGCGGCAACGCCGCCGGTCAATGCGCCACATTGCCGATTGAGAACATTTTGCAGGAGCATAATAACCTCAATGTCCGCCGTGCTGCACACGGCGCGGCGGCAAGGCCGCCGGTCAATGCGCCGCATTGCCGATTGAGAACATTTTGCAGGAGCATAATAACCTCAATGTTCGCCGTGCTGCACACGGCGCGGCGGCAACGCCGCCGGTCAATGCGCCGCATTGCCGATTGAGAACATTTTGCAGGAGCATAATAACCTCAATGTCCGCCGTGCTGCACACGGCGCGGCGGCAACGCCGCCGGTCAATGCGCCGCATTGCCGATTGAGAACATTTTGCAGGAGCATAATAACCTCAATGTTCGCCGTGCTGCACACGGCGCGGCGGCAAGGCCGCCGGTCAATGCGCCGCATTGCCGATTGAGAACATTTTGCAGGAGCATAATAACCTCAATGTTTGCCGTGCTGCACACGGCGCGGCGGCAATAATGAGAGCGAGCCCGAAATTTGGCTCGCAACAAAAATGTTAGGAACCATCTCGAAAGGAGGACGTTTATGTCTCAAACGCCTACGCCGCACAACGGCGCAAAATACGGAGAAATTGCACCGGCTGTCCTGATGCCCGGAGATCCGCTGCGGGCAAAATTTATTGCGGAGACCTATCTGTCGGAGGTGCGCTGCTTCAATACGGTCCGGAATATGCTCGGATATACCGGCACCTACCAGGGAACGCCGGTTTCTGTGATGGGTGGCGGAATGGGCATGCCCTCCATTGGGATTTATACGTATGAGCTGTTTCATTTTTATGATGTCGAAACCGTGATCCGCGTTGGTTCTGCAGGAGGAATTGCAGAAGAGGTTGCGCTGCGGGATGTGATTTTAGCTGCTGGCGCATGCACGGATTCCCATTATGGAGCGCAGTTCCATCTGCCGGGCACTTTTGCGCCGATTGCGGATTTTTCCCTCCTCAGAAAAGCAGCGGCATGCGCAGAGAAAAAAGAAATTCCCTATCGGGTCGGCAATGTGCTTTCCTCCGATCTGTTTTATGTTGAAGACGCAAACGATCTCTCTGTGTGGCAGAAAATGGGTGTCCTTGCAGTGGAAATGGAAGCGGCAGCCCTCTATATGAATGCCGCACGGGCTGGAAAGCGCGCGCTGTGTATGCTGACGGTTTCCGATTGTCCGCTGCGCGGAGAAGGTCTTCCGGCAGAAGCCCGGGAAACCGGCTTTGCGCAAATGATCGAAACTGCACTGGACGTTGTGTGCGAAAGAGGGTGAGCCTGTGGAACAGAAAGAACTTGTGCAGGCGGCTTTTGCGGCACGACGCCAGGCCTATGTCCCGTATTCCGGCTTTGCAGTCGGCGCGGCGCTTTTGTGTGCAGACGGAAGCGTCTATACCGGCTGCAATGTGGAGTCCGCCTCCTATCCTGCGACGATTTGCGCAGAGCGCACCGCATTTGTAAAGGCGGTCAGTGAAGGAAAACGGGACTTTACCGCAATTGCGGTTGTTGGGGCACAGGAAACAGAGGATCCGCATGCGGCATGTCCGCCCTGCGGCATTTGCCGTCAGGTCATGGCGGAGTTTTGCGGGCCCGATTTTCAAATTATTCTGCCGGATTCGGCAGAACATTGGACAGTTTTGCGGTTTTGCGAACTGTTACCGATGGCCTTTGGATCGGGAAGCCTGAAAGGGGAAAGTCAGCATGAGAATGTATGAAATTCTTGCGAAAAAGCGGGAAGGGGAAGAACTGACAAAGGAAGAAATTCAGTTTTTCATCTCCGGCGTCACAGATGGGAGCATCCCGGATTATCAGATCACCGCGTTGCTGATGGCGATTTGCATCCGCGGCATGACCCGGCGCGAGACGTCTGCGCTCACTATGGCGATGGAGCATTCCGGCGATACGGTGGATCTCTCCAGTTTACCGGGAATCAAAGTCGACAAACACAGCACCGGCGGCGTCGGCGACAAAACGACGCTGATTGCAGCGCCGATTGCAGCTGCGCTCGGGGTGACGGTGGCCAAGATGAGCGGACGGGGTCTTGGACACACGGGCGGTACCGTAGACAAAATGGAATCCATCCCCGGCTTGCGTACAGCACTCAGCCGGGAGGAATTCTTTGATGTGGTCCGGAAGACCGGACTGAGTGTCGTCGGGCAGAGCGGCAACCTGGATCCCGCAGACAAAAAGCTCTATGCACTGCGGGACGTGACGGCTACGGTAGAAAGTATTCCGCTGATTGCCTCAAGCATCATGAGCAAAAAGCTTGCCGCCGGTGCGGATAAAATTCTGCTGGATGTCAAGACCGGAAGCGGCGCATTTATGAAAACGCAGCAGGATGCAGAGATGTTAGCCCGGGAAATGGTGGAAATCGGACGTTCTGTCGGTCGGGAAACCATTGCGCTGGTAACCGATATGGATGTCCCGCTCGGGAATGCGATCGGCAATACACTGGAAATTTTGGAGGTCTGTCAGACGCTTCGCGGCCATGGCCCGCAGGATCTGACCGTGCTCTGCCTGGAACTTGCCTCGAATATGGCGCTGCTTGCCGGTGCCGGGGATACCATCGAATCGTGCAGGGCGGCGGCGCGCAAGGCACTGGAGAGCGGTGCGGCGCTGCAAAAACTCTGCGATATGGTGTCTGCGCAGGGCGGAGATGCGTCCTATCTGCAGCATCCCGAAACCTTTTCCCGCGCGCCGGTAAAACACGAATTATTTTCGGACAGAGACGGGTATATTACCCATATGAACGCGGAAGCCTGTGGGGAAGCCGCCATGATTCTCGGCGCAGGCCGGATCAAAAAAGAGGATTTGATAGACCACAGTGCCGGAATTTGGCTGCTCCGGAAAACGGGAGACGCAGTGCGTGCCGGGGAGGTGCTGGCGGTAATGGAGACTGCCGAGGAACGTTTTGTAGCGGAAGCGGAACCCCTTTTGCGGTCGGCCTATCAGATTGGATCGCAGCAGCCGGAACGCCGGCCTCTGATTCTAAAACGGATTGCAAAGTCCGAATAGAAAACGGAATCCTGCGGGAATTCCATGTGAAAAATTCAGTGAAAAGAGGGAAATAGGATGAAACTGATTTCCTGGAATGTGAATGGCCTGCGGGCTTGTATCGGAAAGGGATTTCTGGACTTCTTTTATGCAGAGAATGCAGACGTTTTTTGTCTGCAGGAGACCAAAATGCAGCAGGAACAATTTACAGAATCGCTTCCCGGTTACCTGCAGTTTTGGAATTCGGCGGAGAAAAAAGGATATTCCGGGACGGCTGTTTTTTCCAAACGGGAACCACTTTCGGTTTCGTACGATATCGGAGATCCGGAGCACGTCGGAGAAGGCAGAAGCATCACGCTGGAATTTCCGGAGTTTTACCTCGTGACGGTCTATACGCCCAATGCGCAGCGTGACCTTGTACGGATCGATTACCGGATGGCCTGGGAAGACGCGTTCCGTACATATCTGCAAACACTTGACCGAAAGAAGCCGGTCGTTATTTGCGGAGATATGAACGTGGCGCTCTTTCCAATCGACCTAAAAAATGCGAAGAGCAATATCGGAAATGCTGGGTTCTCCTATGAAGAACGCGGGAAAATGCTGGAATTGCTGGCCTCCGGATTTCTCGATACATTTCGGGTGTTTTATCCGGAGAAGCGGGATGCCTATACTTGGTGGAGTTACATGTACCATGCGCGGGAAAAGAATACCGGCTGGCGGATCGACTATTTTTTGGCGTCGGAGCGTCTGCGGCCGCAGCTAAAGGACAGCCTGATTTATGCGGATATGCTGGGAAGCGATCATTGTCCGATCGGGCTTCTTTTGGAGGAGTAAGCGGCGGCGATGCGAAAGCAAAGACCGGATCGGGTAAGGCGGTTTGCCGGAAAGCAGATGGATCAGTGCCTGTTTTCCCCAAAAAGGCGTAAGGCCCCCGATAGAGAGCATATGACTGGCAGCTAAAAGTCAGGGGACGGAAACGAAACCGCGCCGACCCGGTTTAGGAATCGGGCCGCAAATGGCGGAAGGAACAATGGCCGGCTTTATAAATAGAGAAAAGGACTTTGGAATCTGCACGGAGCAGGATCCAAGTCCTTTTTTACTTGTAATTCGCTTTTCAAAGGTGTTATCCCTGCGCAGAGTCTGCGTCATCTGCGTCAGAAGAGGCGGTTTGCGCAGCGAGAAGATCGCGGATTTCCGTCAGAAGGGCTTCTTCTTTTGTCGGTTCCGCAGGCGCGGCTTCTTTTTCTTCCTCTTTTTTCAGATGCAGTTTTCCAATGGCTTTAATCATAAAGAAGATGCACAGTGCAATGATGAGAAAATCGATAACGGACTGCAAAAATGCGCCGTATGCCAGTACGATTGGAGTTCCGTCCGCCGCTTTTGCAGGAAGGGTGACGGCCAGAGCAGCAATATTGACCTTCCCGGTAATCATCGAGATTGCAGGCGTAATGATGTTTTCAACGAGCGAGGTGACAATTTTTCCGAACGCAGCACCAATGATCACGCCGACAGCCATATCAAAGACATTGCCGCGATTGATAAAGGCGCCGAATTCTTTGATGAACTTTTTCATATTGTACAATCATCCGTTTCTGTATGGGACACAGCCTGGGCAAACAGCAGGGAAATACAATTGCGCGGACAGGCTTCTACACATTTTCCGCAGGCCGTACAGATTTGCGGATCCACAGACGCGTGAAACTGTTCGACTTTGATCGCGCCGGTTTCACAGACCTTCGTGCATTTCATACAACCGATGCAGCCGATTTTGCAGACCTTGTTTGTAACGGCGCCTTTGTCACAGCTTGCGCACCGGACGACAGCCTGCGGCTTGACCGGAACAAGGGAAATCAGTTTTTTGGGACATGCCGCAACACAGAGGGAACAGCCTCGGCAGCGGGCCGGATGGATGACGGCAAGTCCGTTGCATACCGTAATCGCGTGATAGGGACAGGTTTTTTCGCAGTCTCCAAGACCCATACAGCCGAATCGGCAGCTTGCAGTGCCGCCGGAAAGCTGGGCCGCCGCCGCACAGCTTTCCAGGCCGTCGTAAATCATTTTGTCTGTGGTGTAATCGTAGCTGCCTGTACAGTGAACCAGTGCGGCGTGATATTCCACCGCGACATCGCCCTCTCCAAGCAGCGCAGCAATTTTAGAAGCAGTTTCCGCGCCGCCGGGGGAACAAAGGCCGGGCTTGGCCTCCCCTTTGGCGAGCGCCTCGGCATAACCGCTGCATCCGGAGTACCCGCAGGCGCCGCAGTTGGCGCCGGGCAGAAGTTCCAGAACAGCTGCTGCTTTTTCGTCTTTCGGAACAGCCATGATGATCGAGGCGACTGCAAGCAAAATTCCGGCAATCAGGCCGATTCCGGCAACAATCAGGACGGGAATCAAAATTTCATTCATGTCAGATCTTCCCTCCTTATACGATGCCTTGGAATCCGAGGAATGAAACCGCGACCAAGGAAGCTGCAATCAGTGTGATCGGCAGACCTTTGAGAAACGCGGGAACGTCATTCTTTTCAAACCGTTCCCGGATTCCTGCAAAAATGACCATCGCAACGAGAAAGCCGATGCCCGATCCGAATGCATTGACAAGGGATTGGAGATATCCAAAGGTAGGATCGGCAGACCCCTTCTCGATGACCAGCATGGTAACACCTAAAACGGCACAGTTTGTCGTGATCAGCGGCAGATAGATGCCGAGTGACTGATAGAGCGGCGGCATATATTTGCGCATGGCGGTTTCCAGCAGCTGTACCAGTGCGGCGATAACCAAAATAAAGACGATGGTTTGCAGATATTCGAGACGCAGCGGAACCAGCACATAAGTGTAAAGCGGCCAGGTAACCGCGGTGGAGATCACCATCACGACCGTAACGGCAAGGCTCATTCCAACTGCGGTATTGAGCTTTTTGGAAACTCCCAGGAAGGGGCAGATTCCCAAAAACTTGCTTAAAATATAGTTTTCTGTCAAAATTGCGGCGAGAAAGATGGATACAAGTCCTGGAATCATATCTCATCCTCCTTTTCACAAGACGCGTCCGGCTTGCCGGCCAGCTTGGAACAGTTTCCACACAGCGGACAAGCGTCACAGCCGCCGAGTTCAGCCTTTTTGCCGTCTCCGGCAAGCTTGTTGGCAATGGCAATCAGAATGCCAAAGACAAAGAATCCGCCCGGCGGAAGAATAAAGATCAAAATGGGATCCATAAATCGGGAGAGAATGGGGAAGCCAAAGAGAGAACCGGCTCCGAAAAATTCGCGGATAATCCCCATACAGAGCAGCGCAGCCGTAAATCCGACTCCCATGCCGAGACCGTCTAAAATCGAAGGGAGAAGACGGTTTTTGCTTGCGTACATTTCTGCACGTCCAAGGATAATGCAGTTGACGACAATGAGCGGCAGATAAATTCCCAGCGCCTTGTCGAGATCCGGAGAGAACGCCTTGATGAAAAGCTGCACAATCGTCACAAATCCTGCAATGATGGTGATGAACGCAGGAATTCGAACTTTGTCCGGAATAACCTTCCGCAGCGCAGAGATGACGGCATTGGAACAGACAAGGACAAAGGTCGTAGCGGCTCCCATTCCAATCGCGTTGCTTGCAGCGGTCGTTACGGCCAGCGTTGCACACACGCCGAGTACAAGCCGGAGCACCGGATTTTCTTTAATCAAACCTTTGGTAAATTCTTTCAAAAGCGGTTTCGCCATCTCATTCACCTCCCGAAATTGCCGAATACTGCGTGAGCGCTTCGTTTACAGCCTTTGTGACGGCGTTGCTGGAGATCGTCGCGCCGGTTACAGCGGAAATCTGTCCGTCTCCGGCAGTAGCGCCTTTGATAACCGAAAACCCGGATTGCGGCAGGGCCTGGTTGTACTGAGAAAGGAAGCTGTCCTTTTCTACATTAGCGCCGAGTCCGACGGTTTCGCTGTGAGAGAGGATCTTGACGCCGGTTACCGTGCCGTTTGAAGAAATACCGGTCATCACCTTGATGGTGCCGCCGTAGCCTTTGGCTTCGGTTACAAAAATATATCCGGCGGTTTCTCCGCTGTCTGTTTTGCCGATCACATACCCGTCTGTTTCCTCAAAGACTTCCGCCTGCGGCAGAACGACCTGGCGGGATTCCTCCTCTGCGAGAAGCTCCTGCTGTGCAATGCGGTTTTTTGTGAGCAGATTGGTGCCTGCAAGCGCAAGCGTGGTCAGTAAGCAGATGAGGAACAGAACCAGCGTCGGCCTGAGAACCTCTTTTCCATTAAGCTTCACGATGCGCACGCTCCTTTCCGAAAGGCTTCGGGCGGGTTGCTCGTTCGATCAGCGGAACCAGAATATTCATCAGGATAATCGAGTAGGAAACACCTTCCGGCAGAGCGCCGAAAATTCGAATCATCATGGTTAAGAATCCGCATCCGACTGCAAAAAGAATGCGTCCGTTCCGGGTGATGGGCGAGGTGGTATAATCGGTTGCCATGAAAATTGCGCCGAGAAGCAGTCCGCCGGTCAGAAGGTCCACGAGAACATTTCGTCCGGCAATCAGAGAAATCACAGCAGCGGTTCCGAGGTAACAAAGCGGAATGACCGGGCTGATAATCCGGCGTACGATGAGATAAATTCCGCCGATGATCAGTGCAAAGGCACAGGTTTCCCCGAGACAACCGCTGTGCGTCCCGATAAAGAGTTCCATCAGATCCGGGAGTGCCTCGCCGGAGCCTTCTTTTAAAATGCTCAGCGGCGTCGCGGTAGTCGTGGCGTCGGTCTGGCTGAGATAGGAAAACGCGCCGGTCCAAGTGGTCATTTTTGTGGGGAAAGAGTTCATCAGGATAATACGCGCGGTCAGCGCAGGATTGACAAAGTTCTGCCCGAGGCCGCCGAAAAGCTGTTTGACAACGACGATGGCGATAACTCCGCCAAACGCTGCTATCAGAAGGTTGATGGAAACCGGCAGGTTAAAAGCGAGCAAAATTCCGGTCACAATCGCGCTCAAATCCCCGATGGTATTGTCGCGCTTCATGATTTTTCGGGATATGTATTCACTCAATACACACGAGAGGACAGAGACGCCCAAAACCAGAAGCGTGCGCGGGCCAAAAATCACGACAGATGCGATGATGGCAGGAATCAGTGCAATGATGACGTTCAGCATAATGCGGCGGGTTGTGATTCCCTCTCGCAGGTGGGGCGAAGAAGAAACAATCAATTTATCCAAACGATACCACTCATCCTTTCTTTTTTGCTGCCGCAGCCTTCAAAAGGCCTTTTCCAAGACGAATGGCCTGCACCAGCCGCCGGCCTGCCGGACAGTTAAACGCACAGGTGCCGCATTCCATACAGACCATGGCGCCGTAGGCTTCCAGCCCTTCGAGGTCTTTCTGCTCTGCATATTTTTCGAGCATGGTCGGGACAAGATTCATCGGGCATCCGGCAACGCAGCGTCCGCACCGGATACAGGCGGTCGGCTTCGGCAGGACGGCATCCTTTTCTCCAAAAGCGAGGATGGCATTGTTTTGCTTTAAAACCGGAAGTTGATCGTCGGTAATGGCAAGCCCCATCATCGGGCCGCCCATGAGAAGTTTTTTCGGCGGAAGCGCATATCCGCCGCAAAAATCGATCAGATCGGAAATTCGTGTGCCAATCGGCACGATGACGTTTTTCGGGGAGGCAATTGCCGGCCCGCTTACCGTGATTCGTTTGGAAACAAGCGGCATGCCGGTTTTGAGATAATTTGCAAGGAATGCGACCGAAGTAATATTCATCACAAGGCACCCAACGTCTGCCGGAAGCTTCTCCGGCGGTACTTCGCGGTTTGTGCAGGATTTAATCAGCACTTTTTCGGCGCCCTGCGGATATTTCGATTTGAGCGGGAGAATCCGCACCTCGTTGTTTGGATCGTGATCGGTATTATCCGCGATTTTTTTCAAAGCCTCAATGACGTCCGGCTTGTTGTCTTCTACGGCAATGATAACGCGGTTGATATTGAGAATGCTTTTAAGCGCGTAGATGCCTTCCAGAACAGCGCGCGGACTTTCAATCGCTTCGCGGTGGTCAGAGGTGACATAAGGTTCACATTCCGCCGCGTTGATGATGATGGTGTCGATTTTCTTATTCGGCGGAATATTGAGCTTTACGTGCGCAGGAAACCCGGCGCCGCCGAGCCCGACAAGACCGGATTCCCGGATTGCAGCGGTGAATTCCGCCGTATTGCTGACAATGGGGGGCGTCAGATCCGGAGAGGATTCCATGAATCCGTCGGAGTCGATGACGATGGCGTCGCAGACCTGCCCGCCGGGCAGCATCACTTGCTGGATCGCCGAGACGGTGCCGGAGACGCTTGCATGAATCGGCGCACTGATAAAGGCGCTGCTGTCGCCGATTTTTTGTCCGCGATAGACGTGGTCCCCTTTTTTTACAAGCGGAGTACAGGGTGCGCCGGCATGCTGCTGCATGGGAATAACAACCTGTTTCGGCGCGGGCATCGTCACGGATGGAAGCCGGCTTGTGTTTTTGTGGTGTGGAACATTTGCACCGCCGTGAATTTTATACGGCTTGGAGGGAAATCCAGATTCCATGTTCTTTCCTCCTTTTATGAAAGTTTCTTGAGCAACGGCATCACAACCCGGAGCAGAACGCCGGTGACGGTGCCGGTCAGTAAGCTAAACAAAATTAAAACGGGCGTATACCAGAAAACAGCGGCCGAAGTCAGCGCCCAGGCTACCAAAAGCTGCGCGGCATTATGTGCCAGTGCGCCCAAAATACCGACGCCGATCATGCCGAATCGATCACGCCGGGAAACAGCCCACATGATAAGCGTGCTGCAAATGCCGCCGGCAAGACTCATCAGCATCGCGGTTATTCCGCGGAGCAGACCGGCAAACAGTCCTTTCATCACAGCAATACAAAGCGCGGGAAAAAGGCCGATACAGCCTGCAGCATACATGGTAGCAAGATTGGAGAGGCCAAGCTTTGCACCGGGCGGCAAAAACGGCATTGCGGGCAGCAGCGTTTCCAGTGCAGAGAGCACGAGCGCCAACGCGCCGAGCAGACCGTTGAGCGCAAGAAACGATGCGGAAAACGGGCTGGTTTTAGGAAGACGTCCGTTTGACAAAAGGCATTCCTCCTAACCGGTGATTGCGTCCTGGGTTTGGCTGCTTCCTTTTAAATAGACAGAAACCCGGGCAGGCAAACAGACTGCGGATTGCCCCGGCCTGGTCAGTTTTCCGGTCCGAACACAGGTTTGGTCTGGACATTCGGAAGAAAGAAAGGAAACCCCATCTGGCTCCAGCAGCAGGCGAATCTGAAAATCTCCATGAAGCGCAAGTGTTTCGGTGGCCTTCAGGGTGGATAAATCCACTTCCCGCACCAAATTGCCGTTTTGTTCAATTACGGCAGCGCAAGCGCTTTGTTTGGGCTTTATAAGTATTAATAATAACAAGAATACGGTAAAAAGTAAACTCAATAACAGAAAAAGGTCCGACTTCCGAAAAAGTGTCCGCATCGCTCATCTCTCTCCGATCAGGTGGTATCCTTCGGCGGTAAGCGTAAAGGCAAGCTCGCCAAAAAGCCGAACATCTCCGCTTTCTGTGACGAAAATCCCACTGGCCCCATAAGTCTCTAATAAATCACAGCCTGCGTCCACGCCGAGAATGAAGCAGGCAGTCGCAAGAAGATCGGAGTAAAGTCCGCTTTCATGCAGAACCGTCACAGAGACTAGTCCGCTTTTGGCCGGGTATCCGGTTTTGGGGTCCAGAAGATGATGATATGTGACGCCGTTCTGTGTGAAGGCTTTTTCGTAGCTGCCGGAGGTCGAAATGCAGAGCGATTCTGTTTTTCCAAGGGGGAGATCCAGTGTACCGAGCTGCGCGGAGAGATCTTCTCCGCGCGGATCCCGTACGGCAATGGTCCAGACGGTATGATCCGGCTTTTGCCCATAGAGGCCGATGCTTCCGCCGACAGAGACTACCGCGCCGGCTGCGTTTTGTTCGCGGTAGGCGGCAATCGCGTCGTCGCAGGCAGCGCCTTTTCCGGCAGCGCCAAGGTCAACGGCACTGCCGTTTATTTGCAAAAAAGCCTGATCCGACGACAGCGTCAGATTCTGGTAAGAAACGCAGGGCAGAAATTTGGAAATTTGGTCTGCGCTGGGGACGGCATGAACCTCTCCGTCAAAATTCCATAAAGAACTGACCGGAAGAATGGTGGGATCAAACGCGCCGCCGGACTGTTCGGCGACATCCAGTGCGGCTGCTAAAATAGAGCGCGTCCGGTCATGGATCGGAACCGCAGAAATTCCGGCCGCAGCATTGAGCTTCTGAATGTCGGAATCTTCCACACGCCACGAGATGAGCGCCTCTGTTTCGGCAGCCCGGGTTAGTGCGTCTGCAGCAGCAGCTTCGCCGTCTCGGCTGTAGATGGTCTGCTGCATATAAGACCCCATCACATAGCCGGTTGCAGTATATGTTTTTGAAAATGCGCCGCCGCGAATTACCAAAACGATTATCAGACAAAACAAAAAGACCACGGCCAGTACCGCAGTCCAAATTTTTGCACGTCGGACTGAAAAGTGTTTTTGCATGGAAATCCTCCGGAAAAATTACCCAATGAACCAGGGCGGATAAACAGGAAAATTTGCGATGTTGCCCTTTGCTGTTTCCATCATACCATAAAAAGCAAAAAACGAAAAGGCTGTACAGGGCATTTTACAAATTTGCAGAATTTCATTTTCGGGACTTCTTTTTTAGTGGGTTTTGTGTTACTATGAATATGCATACTGAAAAAAGAAATGTGCTCTATTCGGCACTTGAAGGAGGAGTAGCAGATGTATGATGTCGTAGCATTAGGGGAGCTTTTGATTGACTTTACCCCCAAAGGCGTCAGTGAAGCGGGAAATTCCATCCTGCACGCGATTCCGGGCGGTGCACCGGGAAATTTTCTGGCAGCTCTTACAGCCTGCGGAAAGAAAACGGCGTTTATCGGAAAAGTCGGAAAGGATACTTTCGGTACGCAGATTAAAAAGACGCTTTCCGACGCCGGTATGGACGTCAGCAGTGTGATTGAGGATGCGTCGGTGTTTACCACGCTGGCTTTTGTTACGCTGGATGAACACGGAGACCGCAATTTTTCCTTTGCACGCAAGCCGGGTGCGGATATGATGCTGACGCCGGAAGAACTGGATACGGAAAAACTGACGCATACGCGGGTTTTCCATTTTGGAACCATTTCTATGACCGATGATCCCGCGCGGAGCGCAACCAGATCCGCAATTGAAATTGCACGCAAATCCGGCGCCTGGATCAGCTTTGACCCCAACTACCGTCCGCCGCTCTGGAAACAGGAAGCGGATGCAGTCGAGCAGATGCGCTGGGGTGTCCAGCATGCCGATGTTGTAAAAATCAGCGAAGAAGAGCTGGAAATGCTCTATGACGGTTCGCTGGAGGACGGCGCCAAATGGCTGCTTTCCGATTGCGGCGTCAAGCTGGTGTTTTTGACCTGCGGAAAGAAGGGCTGCTATTACTGCAACCGGAATGTCTACGATTTTTCCCCGTCGTTCATTGAGCTGCCGACCATCGATACAAACGGAGCAGGCGATATTTTCGGCGGCACTGCGATGAGCAAGGTGCTGGACAGCGGCAAAAATCCGGAAGACCTAACTGCGGCAGAGCTTGCTGAAATCTGCGAGTTTGCCAATGCGATGGCCGGACTTTCTACAACAAAGAACGGTGCAATTCCGAGCATCCCGAAGCCGGAAGAAGCTTATGCGCTGATGCAGCAGAAAAACTGACCTGCGGAAAGGACGTCGATTCCTGTCCGAAAGCGATTATGTATGGGAATCTGCTTCCTTAAATAAAAAATTAGAACAAACAGAAAGACCGCCGATTCCTCGAAACCGTGGGGGCAGGCGGTCTTTTTTTCGTGAACAGAATCGCGGCGGTTTAGGTCTGGGCTGAAGCGTCCGGCGTTTCCGGCGGCAAGGGCTTCGGCTCAGATGGCGCACAAGGCAGCTCAAACCAGAAGTCGCTGCCTTTTCCGACTTCACTCTGCACGCCATAGGCTGCATTGTGCAGATCCAAAACGGCCTTTACAATAGAAAGCCCAAGGCCGGTTCCCATTCGCGCCGCTTCGCCGTTACGGTTGGCTTTATAGTAGCGATCCCAAATTTCTCCGAGCTGTTCCGGGGGAATGCCAGGTCCTTTATCGATAATTTCTACCCGGACGGCATGATCGTGCAGGCTTTGCCGGACCGTGATGCAGTGCCGTTCCCCACTGTGCGTGATGGCATTGTTAATCAGGTTATAGATAACCTGTGAAATTTTCAGAATGTCGGCTTCGACCATATAAGTTCCGTCAGATTCAAACTGAAAGTCGTAATCCGCCATTTTTTGATAGCGATTTACAATTTCCCGGAGGGTATCGGTCAGGCAGAAACGGGAAATGCTGAGTGTCTGCGTACCGGACTGCAGCTTTGAAAGATCCAGCATATCGTTGACAAGCCCGGTCAGATGTTTGGCTTCGTCAATAATAATCTGAATGTTTTCCGGCGTGTTTTCACCGGGAATATCCCGCATCACTTCGCTGTAACCGGAAATCATCGTCAGCGGCGTTCGCAGATCGTGTGAGACATTCGCAATCAGCTCTCGGCGCAGAGATTCGACTTTGCCGAGTTCCCGGGCGGTGTAGTTAAGCGTATGTGCAAGTTCAGAGATCTCCCGGTACCCAGATTCATCAAAAATGACATTGTAATTGCCGGTGCCCAGAATTTTTGCGGCGTCATTGATCCGCACAATCGGGCGGGTAATCCGGGAGGTTAAAAAGAATGCAAGCAAAGAAGAGAGCAGAAGCATCACGACGGTAATCCAGCAAAGCTGTACGCGCAAGGTGTTGACAGTGGCGTCGACGGGCGTCAGATTGGAATGAAGCAGAATCAGGCGCGGACTGCCGTCCTGTGTGGTCAGCGTTTTGGCAAGCACCATGTTTTCGGGCGAACTTTCCTGCGGGGCGCCATGGGTCATGGTGTTGTACTGCTGAAAAACCATTCCGCCGTTCTGCGCGGTTTCCGCATAAATGGCGGCGTATTGAATGGACCAGCCATTATGAATGACGCTGTTTGGAGAACATTTGGCGCTGGCCACGGTTTTTCCGTAGTCCGTCGTGATCAGAATATTGATCTGTTTTTGCGCAGAAAGCTCTTCCGCCAGCAGAGAGAGGTCCTCCTGGTCGATGGAGCCGGCAAGCTCTGTGGCTGCAGAGCGAATTTCCCGAATCTTGATGTTTCGGTAAAAGGCGCCGAGTAAAGAGGTCTGAAAGATCCAGAGCAGCGCCAGAATAATGACGGTAAACAGGGCAAAGCTTCCCAACACGCGCCACCGGATTCCAATTCGATTTTTATGCTTCAAAACGATACCCCACTCCTCGAAGTGTGACAATAAATTTACTGTATGGCCCAAGCCGCTTGCGCAGCAGTTTGATATGGGTGTCGAGCGTCCGGTCGTCTCCGTAGAAATCATATCCCCAGACGTTGGTGATGAGCTGTTCCCGTGTCAGGGCGATGTTGCGGTTAGAGGCCATGTAAAACAGCAGATCATATTCTTTCGGGGAAAGATCGACGCGCACGCCGTCGACTTCTACAATCCGGCCGGTGAAATCGATGGAAAGCCCTTCGTAATGCACGACGTTTCGCTGATCGGAATTTTGCTTTGCGTGCGTCCGCTTCATAATGGCGCTCACGCGCATCATCAGTTCCTTTGGGGAGAACGGCTTGACCACATAGTCGTCAATGCCGAGTTCAAATCCATGAATACGGTCGTATTCCTCTCCGCGTGCGGAAAGCATCAGGACCGGCGCGGAACAGACCTTGCGGATTTCTCGGACAGCAGAAAATCCGTCCAGTTCCGGCATCATGACATCCATGATAATCAGATCGAAATCGTGAGGCCGTGCACGGCAAAGTGTGACGGCCTCCATGCCGTTGGCAGCCTCCGTTACGGTATGGCCCTCGAAAACGGCATACTTTCGAATTAATGCACGGATTTTTTCTTCATCATCGACAACAAGCAGATGATACACAGAAATCCCTCCTTCAGCGTGTCCAATGTCTTTACCGTACGCCGGCTTTGTGAATGTTAGGTGACAAATACGAGTTTCCGGAAAGAGATCCCGGATGTTTTTTCTGCAATTTATTATACGATTTGCCGCAAAGCCCGTCAATGGCTGAAAAATACAGTGTACAAACCGGATTTTCATCTTGCGTTTGAAGAAAGAAACTGTATATAATGAAAAAAAGAACTTGTGTGCATAGAAAGGAGCAGAAACCATGCAGGATGGGAAATTAGGCGTCGCCATGATGGGGCCGGGACGGATTGTTCATCGGGTGATGCAGGACTTTCACAATGCAGAGAACTGCGCGCTGATCGGGATGGCCTCGCGCTCTCCGGAACGCGCCAAAGCAGCGCAGGCGGAATATCACGCAAAATACGCCATGAGTTATGAGGAAATGGTGGCGTGTCCCGAAGTGGATCTGGTTTATGTCGCAACACCGCATAACTTCCATATGGAGAACGCAATCTTTTGCATGGAACACGGAAAACATGTGCTGTGCGAAAAGACGTTTGCCATAACGGAAGCGGAAGCGCAGGCAATGGCGGATTGTGCAAAGGCAAACGGCGTGTTTCTGATGGAGGCCATGTGGACGCGGTTCTTTCCTGCAATGTATGATTTGCGCCGGCTGCTTTTAAAGGAAAAGGTGATCGGAGAAATTCGCCACGTGACGGCAAGTATGTCCTTTAAAAGTGCGGTCGGGCTGGAAGATCGGCTGTATGCAAGAAATTTGGCGGGCGGTGCGCTTTTGGATGTCGGCATTTATCCGATTTCTTTTTGTTCGATGCTGCTCGGATCGGAACCGGAGTCGGTGCAAAGCGTCTGTACGCTGGCGCCGACCGGCGTGGATGAGCACATTGCCGTGCAGCTCCAGTATTCCGGCGGCGCGACAGCGCAGCTGATGGGTGCGTTTGACTGCGCAAATCAGGATATGGCAATCGTTTTCGGGTCGGAAGGAAGCGTCGTAATTCCGGAATACTATCATCCTACGCACTTTACGGTGTACGGAAAGAAAACCGGTGTGAAAGAATACAGCTATGCGCCGGAGAATGAGGGGCATCATTATCAGTTTATGCATGCTGCCGATATGATCGGCGCCGGAATCTGCGACTCACCGGTTATGCCGCTTGCCGAAACGGTGCGCCTTGTGGGCCTGATGCAAAAAATTCGGTATCAAAACGGAATTTTTTATGCGGAAGACAACCGATAAAGAGAAAAATTTCGCCCTGTGGTTCTAGTCGAAAAAAGTCCGATAAAAAGCGGAAAAAATTCAAAAAAAACACTTGCAATATGCATGCCTTTGTGATAAGATAATTAGGCACGACTGCGACAGATATGCGATGAAGCGGGAGGTTGCGGCCCATCAGCGGCCGGTTTTTCCGTGGAGTATGTCCGATTTTAAACCGGGCGAAAATCTTTGGACGTGCAGAGAATGTGATATCCGCGCAACCCTTTTTGCGTGCGTGATCCGCTGTGTTTTCTGCTTGTCCGGACGTTTTTCAGGAACAAAACCCGGATGCGCTTGTCGGTAGACAAGCCTATCCGGATTTTTTATGCCGGATTAAGAAACACCCGGCACAGTGTTCCGTAAAAAACGCCGCCCGCCAACATTTTAAGGAGGCGATGAACGTGGCAGTCAAAGAAAAAATCAGGATAAGAATCAAAGGGTACGATCATCAGCTTGTCGACCGTTCCGCAGAGCGGATCGTTCAGACGGCAAAGCGCACAGGCGCAAGGGTTTCCGGTCCGGTGCCGCTGCCGACAGAGAAGCAGATCATCACCATTCTGCGCGCTGTTCATAAGTACAAAGACAGCCGTGAGCAGTTTGAGATGCGTACGCACAAGAGACTTATCGACATCCTCAGACCTTCCAACAAAACCGTAGAAGCGTTGATGGGTCTGGAACTCCCCGCCGGCGTAGAGATCGAAATCAAGCTCTGATTTTGTTCGCTTGCGGACGAGGTCATGTTGGCGTGAATGCGTCAACCAATAACCGAAACAGGAGGTAACACAATGCAAAAAGGTATTATTGGCAAGAAAATCGGCATGACGCAGATTTTCAACGAGAACGGGAAAGTCGTTCCCGTAACAGTCGTAGAAGCCGGCCCCTGCGCAGTAACGCAGAAGAAAACGGTGGAAAACGACGGCTACGCAGCAATTCAAATCGGTTACGGCGATTTGAAGGCGCACAAGGTAACCAAGCCGCTGAAAGGTCATTTTGACAAAGCGGACGTTGCGCCGAAGAGAACACTGCGTGAACTGAGAGTGGAAAACATCGACAGCTACAATGTGGGCGACCTCATTAAGGCGGACGTCTTCGCAAACGGCGACAAGGTAGACGTCACCGGCGTGAGCAAAGGTAAGGGTTATGCCGGCGTGATCAAGCGCTGGAACTTTGGCCGCCTGAAGGAAACGCACGGTACCGGCCCGGTTGGCCGTCACGGCGGTTCCAACGGTGCGTGCTCCAGCCCTTCCCGTGTATTTAAGGGCCTCAAAATGGCTGGGCACCTCGGCGCGGAGAAAGTGACCGTACAGAATCTGACGGTTGTCAAGATTGACGCTGAAAACAACCTGATCGCCATCAAAGGCGCGATTCCGGGTCCGAACGGCGGCATCGTCGTCATCCGCGACAGTGTGAAAGCATAAGGAGAGGAGGAACTTAGAATGCCTGAAATTGCAGTATTGGATATAAACGGCCAGGAAGTTGAGAAAATGAACCTCAGCGACGCCGTATTCGGCATTGAGCCGAATGTCTCCGTCATGCACGATTTGGTAAAGAATTATCTTGCGAACCAGCGTCAGGGCACACAGTCCGCGCTGACAAGAAGCGAAGTTTCCGGCGGCGGCAAAAAGCCGTGGAGACAGAAGGGCACAGGACGTGCTCGCCAGGGCTCCACACGCGCTCCGCAGTGGACGCACGGCGGCATCGCATTTGCGCCGAAGCCCCGTTGTTACCGCTACACGGTAAACCGCAAGGTTCGCCGTCTCGCGATGAAGTCCGCGTTCTCTTCCAAGGTTCGCGACAACGAGATGATCGTGCTGGATTCCCTCAGCATGGATGAGTATAAAACAAAGAAGATCGCCGCGATGCTCAAAGCAGTTGGCTCTGAGAAAAAGGCGCTGATCGTACTCTCCGAAAACGACAAGAAGGTCATCGCTTCTGCGGGCAACATCCCCGGCGTGAAGACTGCGCTTGTCAACACCCTGAACGTCTACGATATCCTCAACGCCGACAAATTCATCGTCGTGAAGGATGCTGTGGCGAAGATCGAGGAGGTGTATGCATAATGGCAGCACAGGATATCATCATCCGCCCCATCATTACTGAAAAATCCATGGCCGGCATCGGCGCGAAGAAATATACGTTTGAGGTTGCCAAGGATGCGACAAAGATTGATATCGCCCATGCGGTGGAAGCGCTCTTTGACGTAAAGGTTCAGAAGGTCAATACCATGCACGTCCGCGGACATCTTCGCCGCCAGGGAAGAAGCCAGGGCTACACAAGAAGCTGGAAGAAAGCGATTGTGACGCTTGCGGAAAGCAGCAAGGCGATCCCGTTCTTCGAGGGCATGATCTAATTCCGTAATCCAGTAAGAGGAGTGTGAAATCGAAATGGCTATTATCAACTATAAACCGACGACTCCCGGAAGACGGAATATGTCAGTTACGGACTATTCGGGTCTTTCCAAGGGCGGTCCCGAGAAATCCCTGCTCAAGTCGCTCAAGAACAAGTCCGGGCGCAACAGCTATGGCCGGATTACGGTTCGCCACCGTGGCGGCGGCAACCGCAAGAAATACCGGATCATCGATTTTAAACGCCAGAAGCTCGATATGGCTGCGACGGTCAAGACGATCGAATACGATCCGAACCGCTCCGCGTTTATCGCGCTTGTGGAATATGAAGACGGCGAGAAGCGCTATATCACAGCGCCGCACGGCCTGAAAGTCGGCGACAAAGTTGTTTCCGGCACGGGCGCGGACATCAAGCCGGGCAACACCCTTCCGCTTGCAAATATCCCGACCGGTACCTTTGTCCACAATGTGGAAATGTATCCCGGAAAAGGCGCACAGATCGCCCGTTCCGCTGGTAACATGGCACAGCTGATGGCAAAAGAAAACGGCATGGCGCTGCTCCGCCTCCCGTCCGGTGAACTGCGGAATGTTCCGGATAAATGCATCGCTTCGATCGGCCAGGTCAGCAACATCGACCACGAAAACGTCAAGGTCGGTAAAGCAGGCCGGAAACGCCACATGGGCTGGCGCCCGACCGTGCGCGGTTCTGTTATGAACCCGTGCGATCACCCGCACGGCGGCGGTGAAGGCAAGAGCCCGATCGGCCGTCCGGGTCCTGTAACGCCGTGGGGCAAACCGACCCTCGGATACAAGACGCGTAAGCATCATAACCGCTCCGATAAATATATCGTGAAGCGCAGAAACGGCAAATAAGGCGTGCGGAAAGGAGCTTTGAATTATGAGCAGAAGTATTAAAAAGGGTCCTTTTGTACAGCCGGTGCTGCTGAAAAGGATTAAAGAAATGAACGCGGCCGGCGAGAAGAGAATCGTCAAGACCTGGAGCAGGGCTTCCGTGATCTTCCCGGATTTCGTTGGACACACCATCGCTGTCCACGACGGACGCAAACACGTTCCGGTATATGTTACTGAAGATATGGTCGGCCACAAGCTCGGTGAGTTTGCCCCGACGAGAACGTTCAGAGGGCACGCCGGAAGCAAAACATCTGGTAAATAACGGCCGAAAGGAGTGTGTACAGCATGGAAGCAAGGGCGCATTTGAAATATGCCCGTATTTCCCCGCGCAAGGTTGAAATTGTGCTGGATTTGATTCGCAACAAGCCTGCTAATGTCGCTATGGCGATTCTGAAGCATACCCCGAAGGCTGCATGCGAAGATTTACAAAAACTGTTGAAGTCTGCAATTGCAAACGCCGAGAACAATCACAACATGGATGTGACGAAGCTTTATGTTGCAGAGTGCTTTGTAAGTCCTGGCCCGATCCTCAAGAGAATCCGCCCGGCATCAAAGGGACGCGCATACAGGATCCTGAAGAGAACGTCGCACGTCACCCTTGTGCTCAAGGAAAAAGAATAAGCGGAGGAGGTAAATTATGGGACAGAAAGTCAATCCCCACGGCCTTAGAGTGGGTGTTATCAAAGATTGGGATTCCCGCTGGTTCGCGAAGGACAACGTATTCGGCGACACGCTTGTTGAAGACTACAACCTGCGCAAAACGCTGAAGAAACAGCTTGCACCGGCTGGTGTTCCGAAGATTGAAATTGAACGCGACGCATCCCGCGTCCGCATTCATATCCATTGCGCAAAGCCCGGCATGGTAATCGGCAAAGGCGGTTCTGAAATTGAGAAACTTCGCCTGCAGTGCGAAAAAATGCTTGGCAAACCGGTTGCGATCAACATCGTGGAAATCAAACAGCCGGATCTCAACGCACAGCTCGTTGCAGAAAATATTGCACAGCAGCTTGAGAAGCGCATTTCGTTCCGCCGTGCTATGAAACAGTGCATCGGCCGTTCGATGAAGCTCGGCGCAAAGGGTATCAAAACCCAGGTTGCCGGACGTCTTGGCGGCGCTGAAATTGCACGTACGGAACAGTACCACGACGGTACGATCCCGCTGCAGACGCTGCGCGCGGATATCGATTATGGATTCGCCGAGGCCGCGACCACTTACGGCCGCATCGGCGTGAAAGTATGGCTCTACAGGGGCGAGGTCCTTCAAGACAACCGCAAGCCCCGTCGGGAAGGAGGCGCCAAGTAATTATGCTGATGCCTAAACGTGTAAAATACCGCAGAGTACACCGCGGCCGCATGACAGGTAAGGCCCTGCGCGGAAACAAGGTGACATACGGTGATTTCGGCCTGCAGGCGCTGGAGCCGTCCTGGATTACTTCGAACCAGATCGAGGCCGCCCGTATTGCGATGACGCGTTACTGCAAGCGTTTCGGAAAAGTCTGGATCAAGATTTTCCCGGATAAACCGATCACCGAGAAGCCGGCTGAAACTCGAATGGGTTCCGGTAAAGGTTCCCCTGAGTACTGGGTAGCCGTTGTAAAGCCCGGCCGTGTGATGTTTGAAATCGGCGGTGTTCCGGAGGAGACCGCACGCGAAGCAATGCGTCTGGCTGCAAACAAGCTGCCGGTTAAATGCAAATTCATCAAAAAGGAAGAAACGGGGGGTGAGCAGTAATGAAGGCCAAGGAAATCCGTGAGCTCACAAATGAAGAACTCGAAGCGAAACTGAAAGACCTCAAAGCTGAACTTTTTAACCTCCGTTTCCAGCTCGCCATTAACCAGCTGGACAACCCGATGCGCATCTCTGCCGTGAAGAAGGATATTGCGCGAGTCAAGACAATTCTTCATGAGAACAAAGCCGGCGACGGCGCACGTGCGTAAGGGAAGGGAGGATGAATGATGAGCGAGAGAACTATGAGAAAGACTGCTGTCGGCCGCGTAGTCAGTGACAAGATGGATAAAACCATCGTAGTCGCGATTCAGGACAGCGTCCGGCATCCGCTTTACAAAAAGATTATCAAGCGTACCGTGAAGCTGAAGGCGCACGACGAAAAGAACGAGTGCAGAATTGGCGACCGCGTCCGCGTGATGGAGACCCGCCCGCTTTCGAAGGATAAAAGATGGCGTCTCGTCGAAATCGTAGAGAAGGCAAAATAAGGAGGAATGCATCGTGATTCAGCAGCAAACTTACCTTAAGGTTGCCGACAACACAGGCGCAAAGGAGCTTATGTGCATCCGCGTTCTGGGCGGTACCAACAGAAGGTATGCCAATATCGGCGACGTTGTGGTTGCTTCCGTAAAAAAGGCAGCGCCCGGCGGCGTTGTAAAAAAAGGCGATGTGGTCAAAGCTGTGATCGTTCGGTCCGCTTTTGGCGTTCGCCGCGATGACGGTACCTATATCCGCTTTGATGAAAATGCGGCCGTCATCATTAAAGACGACAAAAACCCGAGGGGCACACGTATCTTTGGACCGGTAGCGAGAGAGCTCCGTGACAAAGATTACCTCAAAATTTTGAGCCTTGCCCCCGAAGTGCTTTGATGGGAGGTGCTTACTGTGAATAATAAAGTCCATGTGAAAACAGGGGACACCGTCATCATCATGAGCGGCCGTGACCGCGGCATGAAGGGGAAGGTCCTTGCAGTCAGCCCGAAAGAGGGCAAAGTCATCGTGGAAGGCCGGAATATGGTATCGAAGCATGTAAAGCCCCGCAAGATGGGCGAGCAGGGCGGCATCATTAAGGCAGAAAGCGCCATTTATGCCTGCAAAGTCCAGGTACTCTGCCCCCGCTGCGGCAAACCGACCCGTGTCGCCCATAAGATTTATGAAGACGGCACGAAAGACCGCATTTGCGTAAAATGCGGCGAGTCGCTGTAAGGGAGGAAGCAAGATGGCGAGACTGAAAGATTTTTACAAGGCGGAAGTTGCGCCCGCTCTGATGAAGAAATTCGAATACAAGAGCGTGATGCAGATTCCGAAGATCGACAAGATCATCATCAACGTCGGCGCCGGCGAGGCGAAAGACAACTCGAAGGTTATCGACGCAATCAGCGCGGATCTCGCAGCGATCACCGGTCAGAAACCGGTCGTCTGCAAGGCGCGCAAATCGGTCGCAAACTTCAAACTCCGTGAGGGAATGAACATCGGCGTAAAGGTTACGCTGCGCGGCGACCGGATGTATGAGTTTATCGACAGGCTTTTCAATATCGCGCTGCCCCGTGTGCGCGACTTCAGAGGAATCAACCCGAACTCCTTTGACGGCCGTGGCAATTACAGCATGGGCATCCGTGAGCAGCTCATCTTCCCGGAGATCCAGTACGATAAAATCGACAAGGTTCGCGGGATGGATATCTGCTTCGTCACAACCGCAAACACCGACGAGGAAGCCAGAGAACTGATTGCGCTCATGGGCGCCCCGTTCGCGAAGTAAGGAGGGAAAGACAAGTGGCCAAAACATCAATGAAAATCAAGCAGCAGAGAGAGCCGAAGTTCTCGACCCGCAGATACAATCGTTGCAAAATCTGCGGCAGGCCGCATGCTTATCTCCGTAAGTTCGGCATTTGCCGTATCTGCTTCCGCGAACTCGCCTATAAAGGTGAGATTCCGGGCGTAAAGAAAGCCAGCTGGTAATTGAACGCAGAAAAGGAGGTAACAGCATGCAAATCACAGATACAATCGCTGATTTGCTCACCCGTATCCGCAACGCGAATTCTGCGAAGCATGATTCCGTTGAAGTGCCTGCTTCCAATATGAAGAAGGCAATCTGCCAGATTCTTGTGGACGAAGGCTACGTGAAGAACTTCACGGTAACGGAGGACGGAAAGCAGGGCATGATCAAAATCGCGCTGAAATACGGCGAGGGCAAGACTCCGGTGATTAAGGGTCTGCGCCGTGTTTCCAAACCGGGTCTGCGGATCTATTCCGGCGCTGAAGAGCTGCCGAAGGTCATGAAGGGCCTTGGTATCGCAATTGTTTCGACGTCAAAAGGCGTTATGACCGATCGTGAAGCGCGCCGTCAGAACATCGGCGGTGAAGTACTCGCGTTTATCTGGTAAAATAAGGGGGTGCAGTAATGTCGCGAATTGGAAGAAAACCCATAAATATTCCCGCAGGCGTCGATGTAAAACTTGATGCAGGCGAAATCACGGTGAAAGGCCCGAAGGGGTCACTCACCCAGAAGATCCACAAGAACATGACCGTCAAAGTTGAGGGCAACGAGATTCTTGTAACGCGGCCGAATGACGAAAAGGAAAACCGTGCACTGCACGGTCTGACCCGTTCGCTCATTCACAACATGGTTGTCGGCGTAACAGAAGGCTTCAAAAAAGAGCTGGATGTCAACGGCGTCGGCTATCGTGTACAGAAGCAGGGCAAGGATCTTGTCATGAACCTCGGTTATTCGCACCAGGTTGTGATGAGCGAAATCGACGGCATCACCATCGAGTGCCCGAATCCGAACAAGATCGTGATTCTCGGACCCGACAAGCAGAAGGTTGGACAGTATGCTGCGCAGGTGCGCGAGAAACGTCCGCCGGAGCCGTATAAGGGCAAGGGTATTAAGTATGTTGACGAAGTTATCCGCCGCAAGGAAGGCAAGGCCGGCAAGGGATCGAAATAAGGAGTGAGAAATTATGGTGAATAAAGCTGATACAAACAAAGCAAGGCTGAGACGTCACCGCAGAGTCCGCGGAAAGATTTCCGGGACAACAGCGCGTCCCCGCCTGAACGTATTCCGCTCCGCCAAGAACATTTACGCTCAGCTGATCGATGATGTCAAGGGCGTAACGATCTGCTCGGCTTCTACGCTGGACAAAGAGTTTGACGGCAATGGCGGAAACAAGGACGCAGCCCGCGAAATCGGCAAAATGATCGCGAAGCGCGCGGCCGACAAAGGAATCACAGAGGTCGTATTTGACCGCGGCGGATATATTTTCCACGGCCGTGTCAAAGAATTGGCCGAAGGCGCCCGTGAGGGCGGCCTCAAGTTCTGAGAGGAGGAATACTTTTGCCGAAGATTGACGCATCCGTTATGGATTTAAAAGAACGCGTGGTCGCGATCAACCGTGTTTCCAAAACCGTCAAGGGCGGCCGTATCTTTAAGTTTGCGGCGCTGGTTGTTGTTGGAGACGGAAACGGCACCGTCGGGTTTGGAATCGGAAAAGCGGGCGAGGTTCCCGATGCGATCCGCAAGGGAATTGAGGACGCGAAGAAAAACCTCATGAAGGTTGCGCTGCGCGGCAGCACGATCCCGCATGAAATTATTGGTGCTTTCGGCGCAGGCCGTGTGCTCCTGAAGCCGGCTGCTCCTGGTACCGGTGTTATCGCCGGCGGCCCGGTTCGTGCGGTTGTTGAGAGTGCCGGAATCCGCGATATCCGGACAAAGGCGTTGCGCTCCAATAACCCGTGCAATGTTGTCCGTGCGACTCTGGAAGGACTTTCTCGGCTGCGTACAGCAGAAGAAGTTGCCGCGATCCGCGGAAAGTCCGTCAAAGAGATTCTGTAAGGAGGTTGCAACATGGAGAAGCTCAATGTAAAGCTTGTAAAAAGCCTGATTGGTTCGAAAAAGGATCAGATTGCAACCGCGCATGCACTTGGTCTTTTCAAAATAGGTGATGCGTCCGTTCAGCCGGACAACGCCCCGACACTGGGGAAGATTAACAAAATCAGTCACCTTGTTGAGGTCACAAAAGCGTAAACAAGGAGGTGCAACAAAAATGAAACTGCATGAACTGACTGCAACCCCGGGTTCCGTAAAGGACAGAAAACGGATTGGCAGAGGCCACGGCTCCGGTTGGGGAAAAACCGCTGGAAAGGGCCACAAGGGTCAGAAAGCCAGAGCCGGACACGGCATGCGTCCGGGCTTTGAAGGCGGCCAGATGCCGCTGCAGAGACGTCTCCCGAAGCGTGGATTCAACAACATCTTTGCTTCTGAGATCGTCGCAGTGAACCTCGGTTCGCTTGAGAAGTTTGAGAACGGTGCTGTTGTCGACGTACAGGCGCTTCTCGACGCAAAAATCATCAAAAAGGCCGGAGACGGCGTAAAAATTCTGGCAAACGGCAACCTTTCCAAAAGCCTGACCGTGAAAGCGAGTGCTTTCTCCAAAGCTGCGAAACAAAAAATTGAAGCTGCGGGCGGGAAGGCTGAGGTGATCTGAATTGTTTAAAACAATACGGAATGCCTGGAAGATCCCGGATCTGAGAAAAAAGATCCTTTTCACCCTTTTGATTATCGTCATTTTCCGGTTCGGTTCCGTAATTCCGGTTCCGTTCCTGGATGTCGAGTCATTGCGGCAGCTGATGGAAACGGTGAACGGCGACGGCGGCGGCATGCTCAGCTATCTGAATATGCTCACCGGTGGCGCGTTCTCGCAGGCGACGCTCTTTGCGATGGGTGTTACGCCGTACATCAATGCCTCCATCATTATCCAGCTGCTTACTGTGGCGATTCCGCCGCTGGAGCGGTTGAGCAAGGAAGGCGAAGAAGGCCGGAAGAAACTTGCTGCGATTACGCGGTATTCGACCGTTGTCCTCGGCCTGATTCAGGGTACCGCTTATTACTTCTATTTGAAGAACAGCGATATCACGCTCTTTAACAATGGATTTTCGATGGTATTCTCCGCAATTGTAATCATTGCGGTGTTCACCGCCGGAACCGCACTTCTGATGTGGCTCGGCGAACAGATCAATGAGAAGGGCATTGGAAACGGAATTTCGATCCTTCTCTTTGCAGGTATCATCGCCCGCATGCCGACCACAATCGGTCAGCTCGGCTCGTACCTGAATGCAGCGGCAAGCGATCCGACAAACTACGGCAAGTTCTATTTCCTCGTGCCGCTGTTTGTGATCATCTTCCTTGTCGTGATCTGGGTAATCGTATTTATGAACGATTCCGAACGCCGGATTCCCGTACAATACGCAAAACGTGTTGTCGGGCGCAAAATGTATGGCGGCCAGAGCAGCCATATTCCGATCAAGGTCGGAATGAGCGGTGTGCTGCCCATTATTTTCGCAAGTTCGATCCTGTCTATCCCGAGCACCATCGAGTTCTTCATGGGCTACAAGGTGCAGCAGGGATTCTGGAAAGGCTTTTTTGACGCGTTCTCCACCACCGGATGGCTGTATTCCGTGCTGTATTTCATCCTGATTATCCTGTTTGCATATTTCTATATTATGATTCAGTATAATCCGGTAGAAATGGCCAATAATCTTCGTCAGAATAATGGTACGATTCCGGGTATTCGTCCGGGCCGTCCGACTTCGGATTTCATCGCGAAGATTCTTTCGAGGATTACGCTGATCGGAGCACTCTTCCTTGCGTTTATCGCACTGCTTCCGATTATTTACAGCAACATCACCGGCATGCACGGCCTGATGCTGGGCGGAACCTCGATCATCATTTTGGTTGGTGTTGCTTTGGAAACCACAAAGCAGATCGAATCTCAGATGATGATGCGCCATTACAAGGGCTTCTTGGATTAATTCCGGAAGCAGGAAAGGGAGCGCAAACATGAAGAATCTGATTTTGCTTGGCGCACCTGGCGCCGGCAAAGGCACACAGGCAGAGCAAATCTGCAAGCATTTTTCCATTCCCGCAATTTCCACGGGTAATATTATCCGCGAAGCGCTGAAAAGCGGCACCGAGATGGGTCTTAAGGCAAAAGCGTATACGGATGCGGGCAAACTCGTTCCCGATGACGTTGTGATCGGGATTATCCGCGAGCGGCTCGCAAAGGACGATTGCCAGAACGGGTTTATCCTGGACGGATTCCCGAGAACCATCCCGCAGGCCGAGGCGCTGGACAGCATGGGCGTTCGTATCGACAAGGTCATCGACATTGATGTTCCGGACGAATCGATCGTCAACCGGATGTCCGGCCGCCGTGTCTGCGAAAGCTGCGGCGCCTCTTACCACCTTCTTTATAAAAAGCCGGCGGTAGAAGGCAAATGCGACCTCTGTGCAGGCACCCTTGTTCAGCGCAAGGATGATCATCCGGATACCGTAAAGGCTCGTTTGAACGTCTATCACGAACAGACAGAGCCGCTGAAAGCCTACTACGAGAAACAGGGGAAACTCTTTTCTGTAGACGGTCGCGGAGAAATCGCTGCGATCACGGCGCAGATTATTGCTGCGGTTGAGGCGGAATGATGATTGTAATCAAAACCAGTCGGGAGCTTCAAGCAATGAGACTGGCAACGAGAATATCAGCAAGAGCGCTGAAGCTCGCGGGAGAGGCGGTTGAGCCCGGCGTGACCACCGGGGAGATCGATCGCCTGATCCGGCGCTATATCGAGGGAGAAGGAGCCACTCCTTCTTTCCTCGGATACGGCGGGTTTCCGGCAAGCGCTTGCATTTCGGTCAACCAGGTGGTCATCCATGGCATACCGGATCACAAAACAAAGCTGAAGCAAGGCGATATTGTCAGCGTAGACGTCGGTGCTTTCTTTGAAGGGTTTCACGGCGATAATGCGAGAACATTTCCTTGCGGGGATATCTCTGAAAACGCGCAGCGGCTTTTAAAGGCAACGGAAGAGAGTCTTTATGAAGGCATTGCGCAGGCGAAGGCGGGAAATCGGATTGGAGATATCGGAAGCGCAGTACAGCGGTATGTCGAAGCGCGCGGTTACTCGGTGGTACGCGATTTTGTCGGCCACGGAGTAGGCGCGAAGCTACACGAGGAGCCCAGCGTACCCAATTACGGCACACCCGGAAGAGGTGTGCGCCTGTTACCGGGAATGACGATCGCCATCGAGCCGATGGTGAACGCAGGCAGTCACAAGGTAAAAGTACTGTCCGACGGTTGGACGACTGTGACAACGGACGGCGCATTATCCGCCCATTTTGAGCATACGGTAGCAATTACCGCAGACGGCCCGGTGATTATGACCTTGCCGGACTGAGAACGGCAATTTGCAAAGGAGCAGAAAATGGAGTTTGCAAGCGGACAGATCGTCCGGTCGAAAGCAGGGCGTGACAAAGGATGTTTCTTCGTCGTGCTCCGGTCTGAATTTCCCTATGCAGTAATTTGCGATGGAAAACGCAGGCCGATGGAACACCCGAAACGAAAGAAATACATCCACCTTTCAGCAACGAATACGGTTCTGCCGCAGGAAGAGATTCAAACAAACCGTGCAGTGCGTCGCGCATTGCGTGCGTATTGCGGGCAGAACGATCCAACGGAAAAGGGGGTTTTCCAATGTCAAAACAGGACGTAATTGAACTTGAGGGCATCGTCAAGGAAGCGTTGCCGAACGCGATGTTTACGGTAGAGCTTCCAAACGGCCATTCGATTCTGGCACATATTTCCGGAAAGCTGCGTATGAATTTTATCCGCATCCTTCCCGGAGATAAAGTTACGGTGGAAATGTCGCCGTACGACCTGACAAGAGGCCGAATCACTTGGCGTTCCAAGTAAGAACAACAACAATTCCCGGCCAATCGGTTCATTTCGGACCGGTTCGGCCATCGAACGGATTTAAACTTCTCAAAGGAGGGACATCCACATGAAAGTCAGACCTTCTGTAAAGAAAATCTGCGAGAAATGCAAAATCATCAAGCGTAAAGGCAGAATTATGGTGATTTGCGAGAACCCGAAACACAAGCAGCGCCAGGGCTGAGTCCTGCGTCCGTGCTGCGGGCGTTTTGAATTTTCCGAAATGGGAAATGAGGACGGACCTTCCGAAACAGCGAATATCCTGTGTTTTGCAAAGAGGGTTCCGGAAAACCTTAAAAAAGCTTCTGCAGCACATGTTTAGGTTTCAAACAGGCCACTTTGTGGCGCTAACACTGAAATTTTGGAGGTGCAGCCAGATATGGCGCGTATTTCAGGTATCGACCTGCCAAGGGATAAACGGATCGAAATCGCATTAACCTATATCTTCGGAATTGGAAGAAAGACTGCCAGCGACATCTGCAAGGCAACGGGCGTCAACCCGGACATCCGTGTCCGCGACCTTTCTGAAGACGACGCATCAAAGCTGAGAGAATATATCGACCACAACTGCAACGTGGAAGGCGATCTCCGCCGCGACATCGCGTTTGACATCAAGCGGCTCATCGAAATCGGCTGCTATCGCGGTGTGCGTCATCGCAAGGGACTGCCCGTTCGCGGACAGCGCTCTAAGACGAACGCTCGTACACGCAAAGGCCCGAGAAAGACGATGGCCAACAAGAAGAAGTAAGCAGGAGGGGATTTGACAAATGGCAGCACAAAAAGGCGGTAAGAAAACAACCGCAGTCCGCAGACGCCGCGAGCGTAAAAATATTGAACGCGGTGCTGCGCACATCCAGTCCACGTTTAACAACACCATTGTGACCATCACGGATACACAGGGCAACGCAGTTTCCTGGGCAAGCGCCGGAGAGCTCGGCTTCCGCGGCTCCAGAAAATCCACGCCGTTTGCCGCACAGACTGCTGCAGAAACCGCAGCAAAGGCTGCAATGGAGCATGGTATGAAGAGCGTTGAAGTCTTCGTCAAGGGTCCGGGCGCCGGTCGTGAAGCTGCGATTCGTGCACTGCAGGCTGCTGGTCTTGAAGTCAGCATGATCAAAGACGTAACGCCGATTCCGCATAACGGATGCCGTCCTCCGAAGAGAAGACGTGTCTGATTTTAGTTGATTAGGAGGTACCATCTATTATGGCAAGATATACGGATGCTGTATGCAAACTGTGCCGCCGCGAGGGCAAAAAGTTGTTCCTGAAGGGTGCAAGATGCTATACGGACAAATGCGCAGTTACCCGTCGTGCCTATGCTCCGGGACAGCATGGCCAGGGCCGCAAGAAGACTTCGGAATATGGACTTCAGCTGCGTGCAAAGCAGATGACCAGACGTTACTATGGCGTTTTGGAAAGCCAATTCCACAAATATTATGAGATGGCAACGAAGAAGCCCGGCAAAACGGGTGATGAGCTCCTGTTCATTCTGGAGAGCCGTCTGGACAACGTTGTCTATCGTCTGGGTTGGGCAAGCTCCCGTGCAGAAGCACGCCAGCTTGTTGTACACGGACATTTCACCGTAAACGGCCGCCGTGTGGACATTCCGTCTTACCTGACCAAGGAAGGCGATGTCATCGGAATTAAGGAAAACAGCCGTTCTTCTGAGAAGTTTAAGGCTGTTCTGGAAGAGAATGCTTCCCGTCCGGTTCCGAAGTGGCTCGAAGTAAACCGCGACGCGTTCGCGGGAAAGATCATCGCGTCTCCTGTACGTGAGGATGTTGATCTTGAAGTGGATGAGACGCTCATCGTCGAGTTGTACTCCAAGTAATGCCTGACTGTAAATGGCAGCATAACACCAAGATGCTTTGCATGATTGTGTGAAGGAGGTTCGCGAATGATTGAGATAGAAAAGCCGAAAATTGAAACGGAAGAGCTTTCGCAGGATGGAACGTATGGAAAATTTGTCGTGGAACCGCTTGAGCGGGGATTCGGTACGACGTTGGGAAACAGTCTGCGCCGTGTCCTGATTTCCAGCCTTCCCGGCGTTGCCGTTCAGTCCATCAAGATTGACGGCGTGTTGCACGAATTTTCCACAATTCCGGGTGTCAAGGAAGACGTTACGGAGATCGTTCTGAATATCAAGGGGCTCATTGCAAAACTGCATTGCGATGGCCCAAAGACGGTGGAAATCGCCGCGGAAGGTCCCTGCGATGTAACGGCAGCCTCCATAAAGTGCGACAGTGAGGTCGAAATCCTAAATCCCGATTTGCATATTGCGACACTCGGCGAGGGCGCAAAACTGTATATGGAAATTACGCTCAACCGCGGGCGCGGTTATGTTTCGGGAGAGCGCAATAAGGAAAACATGCCTGCCGGAATTATCGGCGAATTGCCGGTGGATTCGATCTATACCCCGGTGCTCAAGGTGAATTTCAATGTGGAAAACACTCGTGTCGGCCAGAGCATTGATTATGACCGACTGACGCTGGAAGTATGGACAAACGGCGTCATCAGCGCCCAGGAATCCGTTTCCCTTGCTGCAAAGGTTCTGACAGAACATCTGAATCTCTTTGTGGACTTGTCCGACAAGGGCAGCAGCACAGAGATTATGGTGGAAAAGGACGACAAGAGCAAGGAAAAGGCCCTGGAGATGACCATTGAGGAGATGGATCTTTCGGTCCGCTCGTTTAACTGCTTGAAGCGTGCTGGAATCAGTACGGTTCAGGATCTCATCAATAAGACGGAAGACGATATGATGAAGGTCCGTAACCTGGGCAGAAAATCCCTCGAAGAAGTCATTTGCAAGATGGCGTCGCTGGGGTTCAACCTGCGCAAGGATGACGAATAAGCACGCTTATTCGTAAACCAGATTGATTTAACCGAATGGAGTGATAGAAATGCCCGGAACGAGAAAACTCGGAAGGGACACCGCGCACCGGACGGCCATGCTCAGAGCGATGGTAACATTTCTCTTAGAGAATGGTAAAATCGAAACGACCGTCACTCGCGCGAAGGAAGTCCGTTCCCTTGCGGAAAAAATGATTACAATTGCGAAGGAGGATACCCTCCACAATAAGCGGCTGGTCATGGCGTTTGTGACCAAAGAGAGCGTTGTTGTCAAACTCTTTAAGGAAATTGCGCCGAAGTATGCGGACCGCACCGGCGGTTATACCCGCATCACCAAAATCGGACCGCGCCGCGGCGATGCTGCTGAAATGGCAATCATCGAACTGGTCGACTGATTTTCAGATGGAATCGTTTTTCTCCGTCCGCTGTGTTATGCAGCGGGCGGAGTTTTTTATATCCGAACAAAACAGGACGGCGGAACCGCGGGGGAAAGTAAGTTGCAGTCGGCGTTGCGGCTTTGTAATGCGGCAAACCGCAGAGCAAATGTATTTCTATCGCTTCCTTGAAAGGCGGTGCGGAAAAATGAATGTTTTTTACGAGGCGGTGTCTGGTCTGACACCTTTTAGCCGAAGACTTGATACAGCGAAGCGCATCTTGGACCATCATGTGGTGGAAAATATGTGGTTGCTGTGGACGGGCAAGGAACAATCTTGACAGAATCGAAATTCGCAAATACAATGAGAAGCAGGAAGGATCTCATGGCGTGAACGCGCATAAAACAGATACAGCTGCGGAAATTAATTCGCGATTTTCGAAGGCCGATTCAGGTGTTTCTCGGCATGGATGTAGGAGCGAAGCATGCTACGGTGCCGTTGGCCCCTAAGCGAAACGGCACAATTTTTGGATGTGCGCCGAGAGGGTGCCGAATAAGATCGATCGAAATGCAAGAAACAAACCATGAGACAAAGATTTGCAAAAGCGGATCGGACTTCCGCGCGCTGATGCGCAGGAAATGCAGATGTTGGACGTGACGCGGAAAAGCGGTCAACAGAAAACCAGACCGGGTATTTCAGAAGGATTCGTGCAAAGATAGATAGTACAAGAGCAATCGCGAAGGAAAACAGGGAGAGGAATGGTGGAACGGATTGTACGAGAATCGAGAGGAACAGGAGCGCGCGCTGCTAGTTACCGTGGATACTGGAGAATTTGATGCGGAAGCGTCGCTTGCGGAGCTTTATGAGCTGACGCGCAGTGCCGGTGCAGTGCCATTTGGCTCGATGCTGCAAAAACGGCCGTCGAAGGATGCAGCAACCTGTGTGGGGTCGGGATTCCTCGATGATGTCGCGGGATTGGTGCAGGCGCATCATTTGGATTTGGTGATTTTTGATTGTGAATTGTCGCCGACACAGATCCGAAACATCGAGAAGGCGACAGGCGTGCGGGTGATTGACCGCACGATGCTGATTCTGGACATTTTTGCGCTGCGTGCGCGTTCCCGTGAAGGCCGGTTACAGGTGGAACTGGCACAGCTGCAATATTTGCTGCCGCGCCTTTCCGGAAAAGGGACAGCCTTATCCAGACTGGGCGGTGGAATTGGAACGCGCGGACCGGGCGAAACAAAGCTGGAGACAGACCGGCGTCATGTCCGCCGCCGGATTGCGGCACTGCGGGAAAAATTGCGCGAGGTCGAAGAGCGCCGGGGACGCGCCGTACAAAGACGAAAGAAAGACGGCGTCCGGACGGTGGCGCTCGTGGGCTACACCAATGCCGGGAAGAGTACGCTTATGAACGCGCTGACCGATGCGGGCGTTCTGGCGGAAAATATGCTGTTTGCGACATTGGATCCCACCGCGCGTGCGCTTCGCCTGCCGCACGGTGCAGAAGTCATGCTGATCGACACAGTCGGACTGGTTCGCAGGCTGCCGCACCATCTGGTTGCCGCATTCCGTTCCACATTGGAACAGGCCGCGCAGGCAGACCTGATCTTGAATGTATGCGATGCGGCCAGCGGAGAGGCGCAGCTGCATTTGGAGGTTACAAAAGATTTGCTGATCGAACTGGGTTGTACGGCGCCGGTAGTGCCGGTGCTGAACAAATGTGATTTGGTTCCGGAACTTGAGACGCTTCCGATGATTGGAAACGGTGTGCGCATCAGTGCCGCTACCGGAGACGGAATTCCGGCTCTTTTGGAAGAAGTCGAGCGAATTTTGCAGCTTGGTCCCGTGCAGGCAGAACTGCTGCTGCCGTTTTCGAAAAGTGGTCTTGCGGCCAAAATTCGAGAAATCGGCGTGATTTTACAGGAAGAATACCGGGCGGACGGTCTTTGGATGAAAGCACAGCTGCCGCCGCAGCTGGCAGAAGAGACGGAAGCCTATCGACAATAAACAAGGCCTGCGGATGGCGGAAAACCATCTGCAGGCCTTGTGCGTTTTGTTTGCGAAATTTGACGATATAATATGACGATCGGGATCGCGGTTTGATCCGTTATTCTGTCAGCGCAAAATACTGACTGGATGCACGCTTGCCGTTTGCATCGGTACATTCGACGCGGACATAGCGGTCGCGCGGTGTGAGCACGCAGGAAGCGCTTTGAAGATTTTGCCCCAGTGTCAGGCGATCGGCTTTCCAAAATGTATCCGTAAAGAAAGCAATTCGTGTACAGGGGGAAGTTTCCGCAGTAATCACGTGATCCTCAATGGAAATGCTTCGAATATCCGGTCCCTCCGAGGCGTAAAAACGGCCTGCGCGGAGGCTTTCCAAAAGATCGGCAGTTTTTAAAGAAGGGGAAGAGAGAACGATCCAGCTTTGAAATGCGTCGCGGTCATAGAAATGTGCGTCGTCAACGCCGAGTAGGAAGCCGCGGTAGCCGTGTGCTGCAGCGATATCACAGAGAATAGAAGAATCACCGCGTCCGCCGTAGGCTTCGGAAATGCCGCTGTACAGCTCAGTGGCAAAGCATCCGGGCAGAGAAAGCAGATCCTGCGGCGAAAGCAGGGACCATGCGGGGTGCCCCAGAACAGCGAGCCCGCCGGCAGAGTGAATTTTCTGGACGAGGACGTCAGGAGGCGTTCCATCTACGATGGAAACCGGCTCTTTGATTCCGATTCCGATGATGTGCCAGGCACGCCGGGTGGAAAAATCATTGCAGTCGAGTTCGGTTCCGCCGAGCAGCGTAAACCCGTCCAGTTCACAGCCGGGAGAATAGAGACGGTGATCGGTAATGGCTAAAAAATCATAACCGGCTTTCCGATAGGCGAAAATCGCTTCGTCCGGTGTTTTGACGCCGTCGGAGCGGTTGGTATGGGTGTGCAAATTGCCTTTGTAACGTGGCAATGTTTCGTCAAATAAGAGCTGTTTCATAATAGGCGCCTTCCTTCCTCGGCAATGCGCGTATAAATCATGTTTCGAAAACAAGCGGAATTATGGAGTCAAAACCGGGGATACGCAATTACTTCCGTACCAGGATTGTTTCAATTTCACCGACATAGAGCGTATGCAAGTCGTGTTCCGGATAAAAGCGCGGAAGAAGATTTTGATCCAAAAAAGCCTGTTCCTCCATCGGTTGGCAGAAGAGTTTTTTGCAGATCAGCACCAAACGTGCTTCCGCAAAATAAGGGGCAGACTGCGTGAAGACAGGCGTGATGCCGGTTTCCTTGGCTTTGTCGATCTCACGCCCGGATTTTGTGCCGCAGAGATTGAGCATGTCGCGCCAGCTGTCATCGAAAAAGCAAAGAGAATACCGCGGCTGCGTGTCGACAAATTCTTTGGTGTAGCGCTGTGGCCGGATAAAAATATAGGAAACCGGTTTATTCCACAGAAAGCCCAGACCGCCCCAGGAGGCGGTCATCGTATTGTACTGTGCAGCGTCTCCGGCTGTGATCAGCATCCAGTCTTTTCCAATAGAAGTGAATGGATTTAAGGAAAGAGAATCGGCGGGAATACTTTGAAAGGATGACATAAAAACCGCCTGCATATTTCAAAATGATATCAAGAAAACGAGCCTTCAAAATCTAGTTTCATCATAATACAAAAAAGCGGAATTTACAAGAGTGTGCGGCAACCGCTCCCGATAAAAGAAATTTGCAGATGTGAATATTCTGTATATTCATAAATACCAAAGCGGCAAAAAAGGATGATTTTTAAAAGATTTTCATGCAGAAATGTACAGTGCGGCAGAGAATTTCTGCGGTAAAAATAGAAACGGCACAAGAATCAAAAAAAAGACCCCGCGTTTTTATGAGAAACGATTAAAATGAATAAATATTCACAAAACACTTGATTTTAGGAGAAATGAGTGTATAATATACTTATCACATACGACAAATCAGAATTTGATAGGAGGATATATGCGATGAAAAAAGAGATTAAAAAAGTTGTTTTGGCGTATTCCGGCGGACTGGATACTTCCATTATTATTCCGTGGCTGAAGGAAACCTATCCCGGCTGCGAGGTCATCGCAGTTTCCGGAGATGTTGGACAGGGCACGGAGCTGGAAGGTCTGGAAGAAAAGGCAATTAAAACCGGTGCGTCCAAGCTTTACATCGAAGATCTGAAGGAAGAATTTGTACAGGACTATGTCTATCCGACTGTAAAAGCCGGCGCGGTCTATGAAAACAAATACCTTCTGGGAACCTCCTTTGCACGTCCGATTATCGCAAAGCGGATTGTGGAAATCGCAAAGAAAGAGGGCGCGGATGCAATCTGCCACGGCTGCACAGGAAAAGGCAACGACCAGGTACGGTTTGAACTGACGATCAAGGCGTTTGCGCCGGATATGGAAATCATTGCACCGTGGAGAATTTGGGATCTGAAGTCTCGTGAGGAAGAAATTGAATACGCGGAAGCGCATCAAATTCCGCTTAAAATCAATCGGGAGACCAATTACTCGAAGGATAAGAACCTGTGGCATCTTTCGCACGAAGGGCTGGATCTTGAGAATCCGGCAAATGAGCCGCAGTACAACAAGGAAGGCTTTTTGGAACTCGGCGTTTCTCCGGAACAAGCGCCGGACAAGCCGACTTACATCACCCTGCATTTTGAAAAGGGCGTTCCGACCATGCTTGACGGCAAAAAGCTCAGCGGCGTAGAGATGGTGGAAGCCCTGAACAAACTCGGCGGAGAAAACGGCATCGGTCTGGCAGATATCGTAGAAAACCGGCTGGTCGGCATGAAATCCCGTGGCGTTTATGAGACCCCGGGCGGCACGATCCTCTATCATGCGCACAATAAGCTCGAAGAGCTCTGCCTGGATCGCGACACCTATCACTATAAACAGCAGATTGGACTTAAATTTGCAGAGCTGGTCTATTTTGGGCAGTGGTTCACGCAGCTCCGGGAAGCACTCTCTGCGTTTGTGGACAGCACGCAGGAGACCGTTACCGGCGATGTAACACTCAAGCTTTATAAGGGCAACATCATCGACGCAGGCGTGACCTCGCCGTATTCGCTCTATGATGAAGAAATTGCGACATTCGATGAGGATGAGGTCTACGATCAGAAGGATGCAGGCGGCTTTATCAACCTCTTTGGACTGCCGATCAAGGTGCAGGCCCAGAAAAAGCAGCAGAATCAAAAATAAAACCGAACCAAACGCTTATTCGCGTGCTCCGGAAACGGGGCGCGCGAATTGTGGTACTTTGAATTGATTGAAAAAAGGGGAAATCCGACGTGAAGTTGTGGGAAGGACGGTTCCAAAAAGGACTCGACAAGACGACCAATGATTTTAATTCCTCCATTTCCTTTGACAGCCGGATGTATGCAGAGGATATTCAGGGCAGTGTTGCGCACGCGACGATGCTCGGTGCGTGCGGGATCATCACAGAAGCAGAAGCGGAACAGATTTGCACAGGTCTCGAGGAAATTTTGAAAGATCTGAACGCCGGTACGCTGCAAATAGATCCGGAAGCCGAGGATATCCACACCTTTCTGGAAGGGGAACTGACGGCGCGTATCGGAGACGCCGGAAAACGGCTGCATACGGCGCGCAGCCGGAACGATCAGGTGGCGCTGGATGTCCGTCTGACACTGAAAAAAGAGGCGGCCGGGCTGATTTCCCAACTTCGTGAATTGATCGGCGTGCTTTGCAACCAGGCAGAGACCTATGCGGATGCGGTAATGCCGGGATACACGCATTTGCAGCGCGCACAACCGATCACATTTGGGCATCACCTGATGGCGTACGCAGAAATGTTCCTGCGGGATATCGGACGTCTGCAGGATGCGGTAAAACGGATGGATCAGCTTCCGCTCGGATCCTGCGCACTTGCAGGGACAACCTATCCGATTGATCGCGGTATGACGGCGCGTCTGCTTGGATTTTCGGGCGTTACGCAAAACAGCCTCGACGGCGTTGCAGACCGGGATTTCTGTGTGGAACTGGCGGCTGCAATTTCGCTTGCGATGGTGCATTTGTCCCGTTTTTCAGAAGAAATCATTTTGTGGTGCTCCTGGGAATTCCGGTTTATTGAACTGGACGATGCCTTCTCGACCGGATCGAGCATCATGCCGCAAAAGAAAAATCCGGATATTGCCGAACTGGTACGCGGGAAATCCGGACGGGTATTCGGGGACCTGATGGGACTTTTGACCATGCTCAAAGGGCTTCCGCTTGCTTATAACAAGGATATGCAGGAGGATAAAGAGGCCATTTTTGACGCAGTGGACACGCTTCGGATGTGCCTGACCGCGTTTATTCCGATGGTAGCGACGATGAGAGTGCACCCGAAAACGATGCGCGCAGCGGCCGCAAAGGGCTTTATCAATGCGACAGATTGCGCGGATTATCTCGTCGGAAAAGGAATTCCGTTCCGCGATGCTTATAAGATTACCGGAAAGCTGGTCGCGATGTGTATTGCATCGGGTGAGACACTTGAAACGCTGCCGCTTGCAGAATATCAGGCGCTTTGCCCGCAGTTTGGGCCGGATGTCTACGATGCAATCTCACTGGAAACTTGTGTGACGGGGCGGACGTCGGAAGGCGGTCCCGCACCGCAAAAGGTTCGGCAGCAGATAAAACGGGTACAGGAGGTGCTCAACGTTGAAAACACCGATTAAAGTTGGAATTTTAGGTGCAACCGGGTACGCAGGTGCGGAACTGGTTCGTTTGCTTGCAGGACATCCGATGGCGAAGGTTTCGGCAGTCGGTTCGGTGAGCTTTGAAGGAAAAAAACTCAGCGAGGTCTATCCGGCATACCGCGGCCTGTGTGACCTGACATGTATGCAGCAGGATGCGGTAATTGAAGAGAGCGACGCGGTCTTTGCAGCACTGCCGCATGGGCTTTCACAGGATATTGCGGAGAAATGCGACCAGGCTGGAAAATTATTTATCGATCTCGGTGCGGATTTCCGTTTACAGGAAGAATCGGAGTATCACGCCTGGTATGGCGGGGATTACCGGTTCCCGGAACTTCATGCCCGCGCGGTATACGGCCTTCCTGAACTGTTTCGGGAAGAAATCCGCGGAAAGCGGATTATTGCCAATCCGGGCTGCTATACCACTGCGGTGCCGCTTGCACTGGTTCCGGCACTGCAGAACGGCCTCATTCAGCCCGATGGCATCATTGCGGACTGCAAGTCCGGCGTGACCGGCGCAGGACGCGGTCTTGCCCAGAATTTGCATTATGCGGAGTGTAGTGGGTCGTTTACGGCATACAAGGTAGCGGCGCACCGGCATACCCCTGAAATTGAGCAGACGCTCTCCAAAATCAGCGGACAGAAAATTACGATGACGTTTGTGCCGCATTTGCTGCCTGTGAACCGCGGAATCCTGGCAACTTGCTATGCGCGCTTGGCCCCCGGGGTTACGATGGAAACCCTTCGCGAGGTGTATACGCAGGCGTACGGCGGCGAGACCTTTCTTCGCCTGTTGCCGGAGGGAAGCGTCGCCAACATCCGGAACGTCTGGTACTCCAATTACTGTGACCTTTCGCTGCACCTCGACCTGCGTGCAGGGCTGCTGATTGCGGTTTCTGCAATTGACAATATGGTCAAGGGTGCGGCCGGACAGGCAATTCAGAATATGAACCTCGCAATGGGAATCGAAGAAACGGCGGGCTTACAGCTTGTTCCGCCGGCATTTTAACGGGGAGGCAAGAAACATGATTGCAACGATTTCGGGCGGTGTCACAACCGCAAAAGGCTTTAAAGCGTCCGGAATTCACTGCGGAATCCGGAAAAACAAGGAAAAACCCGATCTGGCGATGATTTTGGCGGAGAAGGAATGTGCAGCTGCTGCAGTTTATACGCAGAACCTTGTCAAGGGCGCGCCGATTGCGGTGACCCGGAAAAACATTGCCGACGGAAAAGCGCGGGCGGTAATTTGCAACAGTGGAAACGCGAATACCTGTAATGCGGACGGCGAAGAAAAGGCGTGGAAGATGTGCGAGCTTGCGGCGCAGGCGCTCAAAATTGCGCCGGAGGACGTCATTGTTGCATCGACGGGCGTCATCGGAGAGATTTTACCCATTGAGCCGATTGTGAGGGCAGTCGGGCCGCTTGCGGCGCAGCTTTCTGCGGACGGATCTTCTCTGGCGGCACGTGCGATTATGACGACGGACACCATGCTGAAAGAGGCTGCGGTAGAAGCGGATATTGACGGAAAAAAGGTGCGAATCGGCGGAATTGCGAAGGGCTCCGGCATGATTCATCCAAACATGGCGACGATGCTTTGCTTCCTGACGACGGACGCTGCGATTTCGCCTGAAATGCTGGACAAGGCACTGCACCATGCGGTGGATGAGAGTTTTAATATGGTCAGTATCGACGGCGACACTTCGACGAACGACATGGTGTCGATTTTGGCCTCCGGAATGGCGGAGAATCCGGAAATTTCCGAACCCGGAGAGGCGTATGCCATTTTTGTAGATGCGCTGCGGCTGCTGTGCATCCGGCTTGCGAGAATGGTTGCAAAAGACGGGGAAGGCGCGACAAAGCTTTTGGTGTGCCGGGTAACCGGCGCGAAAGACCATGCAGCTGCGGTTACGGTTTCGAAGGCGGTGATTGCATCGAGCCTTGTCAAGGCGGCGATGTTTGGCTCCGACGCCAACTGGGGTAGGGTGTTGTGCGCAATTGGATATTCCGGCGCGCCGGTTGATGTTTCGGGTGTGGATGTTGCGTTCCGTTCTGAGGCAGGCGCTTTGCAGGTCTGTCAGGACGGCGCGGGAATTCCGTTTGATGAGGATGTTGCGAAAAAAATTCTTTCAGAAGACGAAATTGATATTCTGGTTACGCTGCATGACGGGGAGGCTCGCGCGGCAGCGTTTGGGTGCGATTTAACGTACGATTATGTCAAGATCAACGGCGATTACCGGACCTGATCCGGAATGGAAACGGAAAGCAGGAGGATGTCATGCAGATTTCCAATATTGACAGAGCCAATATTTTGGTGCAGGCGCTGCCATACATTCAGAAATACGCAGGAAAAACCATTGTCGTAAAATACGGCGGCAATGCGATGATCAACAAGGAACTCAAGGATGCCGTTATGCGCGATATCGTGCTGATGCAGCTTGTCGGGATCAATGTGGTCCTGGTACACGGCGGCGGGCCGGAAATCAGCGAGATGCTCCGACGGATCGGCAAGGAGCCGAAATTTATTGCAGGAATGCGCTATACAGACGAAGAAACCGTGGAGATTGTCCAGCAGGTGTTGGCCGGAAAGGTCAATAAAGCACTGGTGCAGCTTTTGGAGAGCCATGGAGGCCGGGCAATCGGGCTTTGCGGCCTTGACGGCGGAATGCTGAAAGCGCAAAAACTGCAGGCAGAACAGGATCTCGGCTACGTGGGAGAGATTGCAGCAGTGGACACCCAGATCATCAGCGATGCAACGGCGAACGGCTATGTGCCGGTGATTGCGACGGTTGCAGGCGGGGATCAGGGTGAGGTTTACAATGTAAACGCCGACATTGCGGCGGCTCAGATTGCGGCGGCGCTCGGTGCGGAAAAGCTGATTCTCATGACGGATGTCCGCGGACTGCTCCGGGAAAAGGAGGACGAAAACACCTTGATTTCGGTTGTCAATGTCAGCGAGGTTCCGGCCTTGCAACGTCAGAAAATCATCAGCGGCGGCATGATTCCGAAAATAGACTGCTGTGTGGAAGCGGTGCGCCGCGGTGTCAGCCGGGCGCATATTCTGGACGGCAGAATTCCGCATTCCATTCTGATCGAGCTGTTTTCAGATGAAGGAATCGGAACCATGCTCTGCTGAATCAGATTTTCACAGAAGCGGGAAACGATAAGGGCAGGGTTGCCCTGCAGAATCAAAGAATTTGTCCCAGTGAATCTTCAAGGAGGGAAAAGACATGCGGTTCGAGGAAATCAAACAGCAGGAGGCCGCCAATATTATGCCGACGTACGGTCGGTTTCCGGTGGCGCTGGTTTCGGGAAAAGGCGCAGTGGCAAAGGATTGCGACGGCAAGGAATACGTGGATTTTACAAGCGGAATCGGCGTCAATTCGCTGGGCTATTGTGATGAAGGCTGGGTAAAGGCGGTATCACAGCAGGCGGCGACGCTTCAGCATATTTCGAATCTTTATTATAGCCCGGTTCAGACAGCGCTTGCCGAAAAGCTGTGTCAGCTGACCGGATTTTCCAAAGTGTTTTTCGGCAATTCCGGTGCAGAGGCAAATGAATGTGCCATTAAACTCGCGCGAAAATACAGCCATGACACCTACGGCGCCGAACGGGGGGAAATTGTAACGCTCCGCAATTCCTTCCATGGACGCACTGTGACGACGCTTGCGGCAACCGGACAAGACGGCCTGCATACGAATTTCGCACCGTTTACAGAAGGCTTTCGGTACGCAGAAGCGCCCACTATGGAAGCGGTTTCGGCCTGTGTGACAGAAAATACCTGCGCGGTGATGATCGAGTTTATTCAGGGCGAAGGCGGTGTGATTCCGCTTTCGCAGGCATTTGTGGAGTCTTTACACGCATATTGCACGGAAAACGAGCTGCTTTTGATCGCCGATGAGGTACAAACCGGTGTGGGGCGGACCGGCGCGCTTTATGCATTTCAGAAATTCGGCGTGACACCGGATATTCTCACTTCTGCAAAAGGCCTTGGCGGCGGATTGCCTATCGGCGCCTGCCTTTGCGGAGAAAAGTTGGATGCGGTGATGACCGGCGGTACGCACGGCTCAACATTCGGCGGAAACCCGGTGGTCTGCGCAGGCGCACTGGAAGTGCTCGCGAGGGTTTCCAATCCGGCGTTTCTCCGGCAGGTTGAAGAAAAAGGCGCGTTTCTGCGAGAAAAGCTGGAAGCTATGGACGAAATTGCCGACGTGCGCGGAATGGGTATGATGCTGGGCGCGGTGTTGAAAACCAAAGAGGCCAAAACGGTAGTTGCGCAGTGTGCAGCACAGGGCTTGCTTCTCTTAACGGCAAAAGATAAATTGCGCTTCCTGCCGCCGCTGACAATTTCTGATGAAGAGCTTTGCCGCGGCCTCACAATTTTGGAATCTGTTTTAAAAAACTAGGAGGGCGTTGTCATGAAGCATTTACTCAAGCTGCTGGATCTGTCGAAAGAAGAAATCCTGAATATTTTAAATCTTTCGGACCAGCTGAAATACGAAAAAAAGCATAATATTGAACACCATTACCTCAAAGGTAAAACGCTGGGCATGATTTTTGAAAAATCATCCACCCGTACGCGGGTTTCTTTCGAGACCGGAATGTATCAGCTCGGCGGAATGGCACTGTTCCTTTCGGCTGGGGACATGCAGATCGGACGCGGAGAGCCGGTGCAGGATACGGCGCGTGTGCTTTCGCGGTATCTCGACGGTATTATGATCCGCACCTTTGCGCAGGAAGAAGTAGAGGCGCTTGCGCAGTACGGAAGTATCCCGATCATCAACGGATTGACAGATTTTTGCCACCCGTGCCAGGTGCTTGCAGATCTGATGACGATTCGGGAATTTAAGGGAAGCCTCGAGGGACTGAAAATGTGCTTCATCGGGGACGGCAACAATATGATGCACTCCCTGATTGTCGGCGGACTGAAAACGGGAATGCGGGTTTCCGTGGCGTGTCCGGAAGGATATCGGCCGGATACGTCGATTCTCTCTTTCGCAGAGTCGATGCCGGGCTTTGCAATAACGGATTCTCCTGTAGAAGCTGCGAAGGATGCAGACGTTGTTGTGACGGACGTCTGGGCCTCCATGGGGCAAGAGGAAGAGGCGCAAAAACGGAAAATTGCATTTGCAGGGTACCAGATCAACGACACAATTATGCAGGCGGCGAAAAAAGATGCGATGGTGCTGCATTGTTTGCCGGCGCACCGTGGGGAAGAAATCACGGCAGAGGTCTTTGAAGCACATGCAGATGAGATCTTTGAAGAAGCGGAAAACCGTCTCCACGCGCAAAAAGCAGTTCTTGTAAAACTGATGCGCGACTAAACGGAGACGAAACAAATTAAAAAAGTTGGCAACCCGAAAACAGCTGCCGGAAACTTCCATTTGCAGAGCGTCTGCATGTTGGGGTTTCCGGCTTTTTTAGAAGCGGGTGACGCTTTGAAAATCCAAAAATCTCCAGAAAAACACGGGCAATGGGATGCTTTTTCCAGAAAAGCAGGTGAAATCCCGGATTTTAGTTTACAAAAAAGAGCGCAAGTGATACAATGTTTCTATCTCTGCGGACTTCCTGTTCGCTTTTTATAAAAAGGACGGAAAACCATGAAACGTTTATTCCGAAACTTTCGAAAAGGAATTATCTTTCTTCACAAAGTTTTGATTATTGCAATTACGCTGATTACCTATATGCTCACGTTGATGCAGTATTATGAAAAGTCCATCTATCACTATAAAGGGAATTATATTCTGGCGCTTCTCTATGTCTTTACGTTCCTGGCCTTTACCGTGACCTACGGCGGCTTTCGGATTGGAATTCTCCGGCTTCGGGAACTGGTTTTTTCCTATATTCTCTCTGCCACGTTTACGAATGTGATCTCCTATTTTGTCGTTTCGCTGATTGTGCGCGGAATGATGAACCCGATCCCGATGTTGTTGCTGACGCTGGTGCAGTCCCTTCTGTGCATGCTGATTTATCTGCAGGCCAACAAGGTCTATTTCATTCTGTATCCGGCACGCGAGTGCATTGTAATCTGCGCCGGCACGGAGAAGGAACTTTCCATTGTCAAAAAATTTGGCCGGGTCAAAGAGCGTTACAAGATTTGCTCGGTTTGCAGCGAATCGCTCGGGTATGAGTTGCTGGTAGAGCGGATTGACCGGTACTCGGCGGTGATTATCGGCAACATCGATCCGATCCTGCGGCTGCAGCTGATGACGTATTGCTTTGAGCACAGCAAGCGCCTGTTTATTGTGCCGACAATGCAGGATATTATGCTCAACAAAGCGCATGAAACACAGATCGGCGATTCGCTCGTCTATCTCTGCAAAAACCGGACGTTTACGATTGAGCAGCTTGCGATGAAGCGGCTGATGGATATCTTGGTTTCCTTGCTGGGTATTATCCTTTCTTCTCCGCTGATGCTGTTGGCTGCGATTTTAATCAAAGCGCACGACGGCGGTCCGGTATTCTTCCGGCAGAAACGCTACACGCGCAATCAAAAGGTATTTACGCTGATCAAATTTCGCAGTATGGTTGTGGATGCGGAAAAGAACGGCGCGGAGTTTTCTTCCCCGAACGACAGCCGGATTACGCCGGTCGGGAAATTTTTGCGCAGTACCCGGATTGACGAGCTGCCGCAGCTCTTTAATATTTTAAAAGGCGACATGTCGCTGGTCGGACCGCGTCCGGAGCGGATTGAAAATGTGGACGCATACTGCCGTCTGATGCCGGAATTCAGCTACCGGATGCGCGTAAAGGCCGGACTTACCGGATATGCGCAGATTTACGGCAAGTACAACACGACCTTTGAAGAAAAGGTCAAGATGGATATGCTGTATATCGAAAATGCATCGCTGCTGATGGATTTCCGGTTGCTGCTTTCCACGTTAAAGGTCATGTTTATCAAGGAAAGTACAGAGGGATTTGATCAGGAAAGCGTGAAAGAAATCAAGCAGGTTCAGGCGGAAATCGCAAAGGATCGGCAGCAAAGCGAACAATCAGAACATGCGGAAGAAACACCATCGGAACGGAGGGGACAATGATGAACCATACTGTCATCCCGGAGGGCTATCGGGACAATTTAAGCCTTTATGAAACGCAGAAGGCGATCGGCCTTTTAAAACGTCTGTTTGAGGATAAGCTTGGCGGTGCGCTGCATTTGCGCCGGGTGTCTGCGCCGCTGTTTGTCGATGCGGCCACCGGTTTAAACGACGATCTGAACGGCGTGGAGCGTCCGGTTTCCTTCGATATTCCGGCAACCGGCGGCAACGCGCAGGTCGTACACTCACTTGCAAAATGGAAGCGCATGGCGCTTTACCGGTATGATTTCTTCCCCGGACATGGCCTTTATACGGATATGAATGCCATCCGCCGGGATGAAGCACTGGACAATCTGCATTCGGTATATGTGGATCAGTGGGACTGGGAAAAGGTCATCACGCGGGAGGAGCGCAACGCGGAATATCTAAAAAAAACAGTCCGCGCAATCGTGGATGCAATTTGCAGCACGCAGGAGACCTTGTGTGCGGTGTTTCCGCAGCTGTCTTTTGTCAAGCCGGTTGACCGGGAAATCTCTTTTATTACCACGCAGGAGCTGGAGGATCTTTATCCCGCGCTTTCTCCGAAGGAGCGGGAAAACGCCTATCTTCGGGAACACCGGACAACATTCCTGATGCAAATCGGCGGGAAACTGCACTCCGGCATTCCGCACGACGGACGCGCACCGGACTACGACGATTGGACACTCAACGGAGACATTCTCTTTTGGAACGATGTTTTAGGTCAGGCATTTGAGGTCTCTTCGATGGGGATCCGGGTAGACGAGGCGGCAATGGACCGTCAGCTTCATATTGCCGGTTGCGACCATCGTCGGGAATTGCCGTTCCACAAAATGCTTCTGGAGGGAAAACTGCCGCTTACCATCGGCGGCGGAATCGGCCAGTCCCGCCTGTGCATGCTGCTGCTCGGAAAAGCGCATATCGGGCAGGTGCAGGCCTCTGTCTGGGATGCAGAAACCCGTTCAGCCTGTGAGAAGGTCGGCGTGGTGCTGCTGTAAATGCTTTCTGCCAAAAAATAATAAAGAAAAGCTGTGCTCTGGTTGCTTCCAGAACACAGCTTTTTTGCTGCAATAGGGCAGGATATGCAGAAAAAGAAAAAGATCACCTTCTGGGCGGACGTCACCCAAAGGGGTCGCGGAATTGTAAAAAGAGCCGCCAAACGCGCCGCCGGACAAATCCACACACCCTGAGATAGGAAATGAACGTTGCGGATGCCCCTAAATCAGGCAAAGAGGTTATTGACCGCAGTAAGCATGAAGCGCGGCGGCCATGAAATCAGCAGTCCCTTTTCCGTAACGGTCCAGCATTTGCCGAAACCGTTCGTCTCCGGTGTACATGTCTGCAAGGCAGACTAGAATCTCCTTTGTGCAGGGATATTCGTACTGTGTGATATGCGCCTGCCAGCGTGCGGCCAGCTCCTGTGCAGCCGGCGTGTCCGGCGATACGCCCGCTTTTGCAGCTTTGGCAAATGCGGCGAAAATCGCGTCTGCTTCGGCGCTGACACGGGATTCTTCCTCTGCGGTTCTTCCGCGCCGCTTTTCTTCACTTTTACGGTAGGCGTCTGTGTTTCCCCAGCGCTGCCGGGCTTCTTCAGCATAGGCTTTTTTGACGGCGGAAAGCGATTCCGCGGTTGTTTTCATTGGATGCATCTCGATCTCTCCTAATGTTTCATCGACAAGACGCAGCAGGCTGTCAATGTGGCGGCGCTGAAGCAGGAGAAGCTCCCGGTGCTGCCGAAGTGCCTGCCGGCTGTCATAATCGGGACGAGAGAGAATATGGGCAATTTCTTTGAGCGGAAACGCAAGCTCGCGGTAAAACAAAATCTGCTGCAGACGGGCCAGTTCTGCGCTGCCATAATATCGATATCCGGCAGCTGTTGTCCCAGCGGGGTTCAGAAGGCCGATCTCATCATAGTAGTGCAGGGTGCGCACGCTGACGCCCATCTGTTTGGCGACTTCACTTACGGTTAGTTTCATATCCGGCACGTTCCTTTTTTGGTTCTCTCTGTCCTTACCATTACCATACACGATGCCGTAACGTCAGAGTCAATCCTTTTTTTGAAAAAATTTTCAGAAAGGCGGATGCCAGAAATTTACCGGATTTATTCCGCTTTGGGAAGCAGTCCCAGTTCTGCCGCAAAAGGTTTCATGCCTTCGATGCACAGGCCGGTCACTTCAGGAACATCCATGCCGAGCATTTCAGCGCCTTTGGTAATCAGAGCCCGGTCGCAGCCGGCAGCAAATTTTTTATCCTTGAATTTCTTCATCACGCTTTTTACAGTCAGATCTGTGATGCCGAGCGGGCGCATCCGCGCGCAGGCGTGGATGATACCGGTCAGCTCATCCACGATGAAGAGACTTTTCTCCAAATTGGTTTCGGGCAGCACGTCTGTGCAGATGGAATAGCCGTGGGAAAGAATGGCGCGGATGAATTCCGGCGCAATGCCCTCCTTTGACAGCATTTCTTCCGTGTGCTGCAAATGCTCTTCAGGATACTGTTCATAGTCGACATCGTGCAAATAGCCGACAGCGCGCCAGAGCTCTTCATCTTCCCCAAAATGGCGGGCCATTGCGCCCATCGCACCGCTGACAGCGATGGCATGGGTGAAGAGGTGCGGTTCTGTGGTGTACTTTGCGAGAATGGTTTTTGCGGTTTCCATGTTGAGATTCATTTTTCAGGACTCCTTTTTTCAGGCTCGCCGGAATCGGGTTCGGCGGTCAGATTTACAAAAATCGGGCGATGCCCGGTATAAGGCAAAAATCGGTCAAGAAGGTCAGAGGTTCGCATCACGAGAGACGAGGTGTTGATACAGGGATGACAGCGAAAATATGCCGCCTGTGCGACGTCACGATCCATTAACAGCTGAACGCGGTGGTCGGGATCGTTCATCAGGCCCAGAATGCTGACGGATCCGGGTGTCAGGTCAAGATATTGCAGCAGCGCTTCCGCACTTGCAAAGGAAAGGCGTGCGGACTGAATTTGGTGGCTGAGCTGTTTGGTGCGAAAAGGTTTTTCGCCAGGCATGACCAGCAGATAAAAGGCGGTTTTCTGCCGGTTGCACAGAAAGAGATTTTTACAGATTCCATGCCCGATGACCTGTTCCACTGCCGCACATTCGGCGATGGTGTCAGCCGGAGAATGATCCGCCCGCTGAAAAGGAATGTGCAGCTGTTCCAGAAGATCATAGCAGCGGAGCTCTTTTGGGAGGCGTCCGGCGTTGGATGCCGGGCGGCCGGTATATAAGACCGGATCAAGAAAAAAATCGCTCATCGCGCGTCATCTCCTTCTGCAATTCTGGTAAACCGCTGCAGGCGGACGCCGTCCCGCTCCAGAAATTCGTCCCACATGTTTGCCGGACGTACCCAAAACGCGCCGTCGGCAAGCGACTGGTAAACGACCAGCTCTTCCAAGGTTTCGGAATGGCGGGCCATACCGAGCACACGGTACATGCCGCCTTTGAAATGCCGGTAAATCCCCGGCGTGATCTGGCTCATAAAGATCCTTCTTTCGTTACAGAAAGTGTCCCGCCGCACGCACAGCGATAGCGCTCCGGATGCCGGGTCAAAGGGGATGACCGGTAACGGGGAATGCTTTTTCCGCAGACTGTGCAGCGGACGATGTATTTGGCGGCTGGGGCTTTTGTCCCAAGCGCGAGATCCGTAGTGGTACAGGAAATCGGATAGCCGAATGCCGCTTGCATTCGTGCGGCATATCGTTTCCAGCGCGTTCCGTGATTCATGCATCCATAGCAGGTGTGCAGCAGTTCATGTGCAAGCACGGTGCAGCAGGCCGCTTCGGATCCGGAGAGCAGTCTCGCAGAAAGTTCGATCCGATAATAGTTTCCCTCCCGCAGACAGCGGCCGAATCGCCGGAGTGCACGGGTGTTGATTTGAACATGCGGGTCGATTTTGGCGGCAAGCGGAATCCCGAGACTTCGGGCCTGCCGGATGACCAGGGCAAGAAGGGCATCCGGTTGGTTCATGGCGTGCGCTTCGTTTCGGAGAGCATCCGGACCAGTGCTTCCCGGAACCGTACATTCTGCTCCGGCGTGCGTTTTTTCGGACCTTTCAGCCGTCCGCCGGACATGCGGATTTTTTTCGCTGTATGCCGCGCCAAAAGAAGCGCGTCGATGTTCTGGTCATCATACCGCATACCGTCCTGATTGATTACGAACGCACCGCGCGCAAGGCACATGGCGGCAAGCCCATAGTCCTGTGTGACGACAAGATCTCCGCGATGCACGAGATTGACCAGCATAAAGTCGGCGCTGTCGGCGCCTTTGGAGACGACGATCGTTCGGACGCCCGGGCGATCAAACTGATGCGCGGTGTCGCAGACAAGCGTACAGGGAATCTGCAAGCGAACTGCTTCCGTAATTGCAAGATCCACTACAGGGCAGCCGTCCGCATCAATCAAAAGCTGCATGAAAAGTTCACCCCTTCTTCGGACAGGTCTAGGAAGGAAACCACGAACCCGCTTGTCCTTATTATAAAGAAAAGATTGTACATTTGCAAATCCGGGCGGGAATGTTATAATAAATAGCTGAATGATGGTTTTCCAAAAGAGGAAAAGCCGTAAAAAACCAAATGGATCAAAATGTCAAGGAGGAAAGACATGGGGAACGCAGATATTGCGATGATCGGCCTCGCCGTGATGGGCGAAAATCTGGCCCTGAACATCGAGAGCCGGGGATTTTCGGTTGCAGTGTATGATATTGCGGAAGGCGCCGTGGATCGTTTTCTCAGCGGACGCGGAAATGGGAAGCGTTTTTTGGGCGCACATTCCCTCGAAGAGCTGACCTCTCTGCTGAAGCGGCCGCGGAAGATCATGATGATGATTAAAGCAGGTTCGCCGGTCGATGAGACCATTGAAAAGCTGCTGCCGTATCTTGACGCCGGAGATATTCTGATCGATGGCGGGAATTCCCATTTTCCGGACACAGAACGGCGGGTAAAAGCGCTGGAAAGCCGGGGGCTGCTCTATATTGGAACCGGCGTTTCAGGCGGCGGAGAAGGCGCGCTGAAGGGTCCCTCTCTCATGCCGGGCGGTTCTCCGGAAGCATGGCCGGCGGTTCGTCCGATTTTGCAGGCCATTTGTGCCAAAGCCGACGGCGCGCCCTGCTGCGAATGGGTCGGAGAAGGCGGTGCGGGCCATTTTGTAAAGATGGTGCACAATGGAATTGAATATGGAGATATGCAGCTGATTTGCGAAGTGTATGCCCTGATGAAGGATTGGCTCGGCATGACGCCGGAAGAGATGCAGGCCGTATTTGCGGAGTGGAACCGCGGAGACCTGAACAGCTACCTGATTGAAATTACTGCAGACATTCTGCAAAAGAAAGATACGGACGGGGCACCGCTGCTCGACCATATTTTGGATGCGGCAGGTCAGAAGGGAACCGGAAAATGGACAGGAATTGCCGCACTGGAAGAAGGCGTGCCGCTGACGCTGATCGGAGAAGCGGTTTTTGCCCGTTGCCTGAGCGCAATGAAAGAAGAGCGGGTCCGGGCGTCGAAGGTGCTTTCCGGGCCGAAAAAAACGCCTCCCCAGGACAGGGAAGCGTTTGTTCGGGATTTAAAGGATGCTTTGTATGCCGCAAAGCTGATTTCCTATGCGCAGGGCTACACGCTGATGCGCGCCGCTGCAAAGGCATACGGCTGGAATCTGCACTATGGCAATATCGCGCTGATGTGGCGCGGCGGGTGTATCATTCGCAGTGCGTTTCTGGGAGATATCAAGGCGGCGTTCGACCGCAATCCGGAGCTGGAAAACCTACTGCTGGATGATTCTTTCCGGGCGCGGATTGAAGCGGCGCAGGACGGCTGGCGCAGAGTCTGTGCAGCAGCGATGCTGCAGGGTGTTCCGGCTCCGGCGATGACCGTAGCGCTCAGCTATTACGACGGATATCGCTCCGAACGGCTTCCGGCCAATCTTTTACAGGCACAGCGCGACTACTTCGGCGCCCATACCTATGAACGCATCGATGCGCCGCGCGGAAAAGCGTTTCACACAGACTGGACGGGCGAGAGCGCGCAGGGTGCGGTTTCGTCGACGTATAATGCGTAATCAATAGCCGAAAACACCGTCCAGGGATTCATCATGTTCAACCCATTCCGAAACAGAGATGGATTTGAAATCATTTTTATTCAGGCGAACGATCACGCGGTCAATTCCGGCGTTGATAATCTGACGCTTGCACATGGAACAGGAGGATGCGTCTTCGACGTATTCTCCTGTTTCGCAATCAATCCCAACCAGGTACAGCGTTGCACCGATCATGTCATTGCGTGCGGCACTGATGATGGCATTGGCCTCCGCGTGTACAGAGCGACAGACCTCGTATCGCTCTCCGCGCGGAATTTTCAGTTCGACCCGGATGCACCGGCCGAGGTCGATACAATTCTTCCGTCCGCGCGGCGCGCCGTTGTATCCCGAGGAAATCACCTCATCGTGATTGACGATAATGGCGCCGAAATTGCGGCGTAAGCATGTTCCGCGTTCGGAAACGGTTTCTGCGATGTCCAGGTAGTAATTTTCTTTATCTCTTCTGGTAAGGCTCATGGAGAATGCTCCTTTCAGGGGGTTAAAATGGATATGCATCAAAAAAGCGGTAACCGCTTAAAAAACTATCATAAAAAATTTTGGGAAGGAAGTCAACGTTCTGTTCGGGTACAGCAGCGCCGTCCTTTACTTTTTCCGGGCTTGATGGTATACTGAAAGGCAGAAACTGCATCGGCAGCGGGAGGCATTTTATGGACCGACTTTCAGACAGATCCGTCATCAGAGAAGTATTGCAGCGGCATGGATTTCAGTTTTCGCATGCGCTGGGCCAGAATTTTCTGGTGAACCCTTCAGTCTGTCCGCGAATGGCACAACAATGCGGCGCGGACATGGAGACCGGTGTGCTGGAGGTCGGGCCTGGAATTGGCGTTTTAACAAAAGAACTCGGCAAGGTTTCCCGCAAAGTGGTTGCAGTGGAGTTGGATCGCCGGCTGTTTCCGGTCCTCGAAGAGACGCTTGCAGGACAGGAAAATATCAAGGTGATCGAAGGAGATATCCTGAAACTGGATCTCAAAGCGTTGTTTGCATCGGAATTTCCGGGAATGCGGGCAGTTGTCTGTGCAAATTTGCCGTACTATATTACATCTCCGGTGATTATGCGGCTTTTGGAAGAGCGGCTTCCCATCGATTCCATTACCGTAATGGTACAAAAAGAAGCGGCGGCCCGGCTTTGTGCGGCGCCAGGAGAGCGTGCGTGCGGCGCAGTGAGCGCTGCAGTGCGGTATTATGCGGAGCCTGAAATTTTATTTTCGGTATCCCGGGGCAGCTTTTGTCCTGCGCCAAATGTGGACTCGGCGGTGATTCGCCTGGCAATTCGGAAAACGCCGCCGGTACAGGTTGTCAGTGAGCAGCTTTTTTTCCGCGTAGTCAAAGCGGCGTTCGGGCAGCGCAGAAAAACGGCGCTCAATGCGGTTTCAGCAGGGCTGGCGCTTGCCAAAGAGCCGGTTTCCAAGGCGCTTGCCGAAGCGGAAATTCCGGCCGGCGCCCGGGCGGAACAGCTTTCGCTGGAACAGTTTGCCGCACTTGCCAATGCATTGGCCCCGGCGTTTCGTTCGCAAAACGGCGCGGTGTGATGGGCTGCGCCCGGCTGAAAAGCATGGAATTTGAAAAAGAATTGAGGGCAAATCCGATATGCAAATCAAAGAGCTGATGCTGAAAATCTTGTTGTTTCTGTTTGCGCTGATCCTGATTCTTTCCTTGGTCGGAATGGCATTTGGACCGTTCGGGTATGAAAAAATCAGCGTGGCATTTTCTGCGGCTGCGATTGTGCTTTCTGTCTGCGGCCTGATCGCGGCGCTCCATTTTTGGGGAAAGGATGCATAGTTCGGATTATTGCAGCGGAATTACCGCATCAAAGACGCTTTCGCAGCGGGCGGTATAGTGGCGGTTGATGTGGGTGGATCCGAAAAACCACTTGCGGTGCCGCACGGATTTTTCGATTTCTTCGAAGTACAGATCCAGCGTGGACTCATTCTGCTTGAACTGGAACCCGCCTACGCCCGGACAGGGACTGTGTGTGATGATATAATCTACGGCAAAGTTGTTTTTCTGCAGATTTTCCACACCGTTTTTCATTTCTGCCAGCGACGGCATTTCGTGCGCCCACCATTTTCCGGCATCAATCCGGAAATGTTTTTCTTGGCTTTCGCCGCCGCCAAATGCGAAGATCAGGCGTCCTTCGATCCGAAAGACCTCTCCGCGCATCAAATGCAGGATGTTTTCGGCAATCCGGTGGACTTTTCCGCCGTTCCATTCTTCAACAGGGTACTGCTCCAGCAGGTCGAAATTTTCATGCGGCCCGTCGACGAATAAAATCTGATATTTTTTCTTTTGCAGCTTTTGCAAAACTTTTTGTTCGGCCTCGTCGCCGTTCCAAATGAAGCCGAAATCTCCGCAGACAATCAGGCTGTCTCCGCTTTTCAACCGGCGGACAGCCGGTGCGTCGAACCGGCGGATATCTCCGTGCAGATCTCCTGTTACATGAATCAAGAAAAACGACCCCTTTCCCTGTATGCAGATCCCAAAATGCGATTGCAGGCGTATTGGCGCAGATGTTTTTATAGGGCATGCCATTGAACGTTGTTTCAAAAGCACTGAATTTCTTTGTATTAGAATGATCATACCATATTTGGAGGAAAAGTTCCATGAGAAAAAGACGATTTTTGAGTTTTATCCTGCTTTTTTGCCTGTGCGCTGGATGGTTTTTGGCGGATTCGGCTCCGGTACATGCCGCCGGGTTCGAAACCGGAATCGATACCTATAGCCAATCGTATTTGCTAATCAATCTGGATACCGGTACGTTGGTCAGCGAAAAAGACCCGGATAAAAAAATGGAACCGGCTTCGATTACCAAAGTTATGACGTATATCGTCGCATATGAACAGATTCGCGATGTCGAGGGAACCGTGATTACCATTCCGCAGCAGGTTGAGGACGATCTGCTGGGGACCGGCAGTTCTATGAGCGGCGTTTTGGTTGGGGAAAAGCTGACGGCGCTTCAGCTGCTGAATATGATGATGGTGCCGAGCGGAAACGATGCGGCACTGACGTTTGCCTATTATGTCGGTGACGGCGATCCGCAGAAATTCGTCAATCTGATGAACGAAAAGGCGGCGGAATTGGGCTGTGAAAATACGCATTTTATGAACCCGCATGGCCTGCACGACGAAAATCACTATACAACCGCGCGGGATCTGGCGGTCATTACGCAGTATGCGATGAATTTGCCGTATTTTTCTGAGATTACCGATCAGGTGACCTACACGCTGCCGGCAACCAACCTTTCGGAAGCTCGTACCGTGTACACGACAAACCGGATGCTGGATCAAAACGCAGACGGCGGCGAATACTATTATCCGTACACAAAGGGAATCAAAACCGGTTCTCATGACCAGGCGGGCTACTGTCTCGTTTCGACAGCGGTGCAGGGCGGATACAGCTATCTGTGCGTGGCGCTTGGCGCACCCAGCGTGGACGCTGACGGAAACAGCATTTCAAAACACGGAGAAATGATTGATTCCAAAGCGCTGTATCAGTGGGCGTTTGAAAATCTGGAACTGAAAACCCTTGTCAAAACCGGAGAGGCAAAGGGCGAAGTCAAGGTCGACTTTGCCTGGAACACAGATTCGATGCTGGTTGCGGCAGAGGAAGGGTATTCCGCCATTATGCCCTCGTCCGTAGAGGACAGCAGCATTTTGTACACGGTCGATCTTCCGGAGAGCGTGGAGGCACCGATTAAAAAGGGAGAGGTCCTCGGGACGCTGACCATGCAATATGCCGACCAGACGCTGGCAACGGTAAATCTGGTTGCAACCGAATCGGTGGAGCGCAGCGAGCTTTTGCACACACTGGATATCGGGCGGGACATTCTTTCCTCCAACTGGTTTGTCAGTATTATCGCCATTGTTATTTTCCTGCTGCTGCTTTATGTTGTCCTTGCGCTGCTCTATAACCGCAAAAAGAAGCGGATGCGCAGCATGCGGCGGTATCATGACGAGCCGGTTTCCGGACGTCGGAATCCGCCGGGACAGCCGCGCCGGTAAGAAATTTTCAGCCCTGAATCCGGATAGGATTTAGGGCTGAAATTTTTTATGGGAGTGAGAAACGGATAGGAATGAAGCAGAATAAGGGCGGATGTTTTCCGCCTGTGTACTGCATTTTTTTGAGATTCATGGCAGCAAATAATTTGTTTGAAAGAAAAGGGGAAGAACCCAGATCGGTTGGAAACCAAAAAAGACGGACGCCAAGGAGTGTTTCCATGTGGCGTCCGTCTCAATTTTGTGATGTAGGATGTCTGCGGTACAGTTAAAATGTCCAGGAAAGTCCGCCGGTCATGTGCTTCCTGCAGGATCAAAGAAGAAGCGGGCTATAGGGCGCCTCTTTGATGTCCTCCGATTTTAAAATCGGAGCTGTGGTTTTGCAGTTTCGGACTCCAAAAAGGGAATCACTTCCGAAAGGGAAGCAAACTGCCGGTATAAAAGACTTTGGGTTTCGGCATTTGGCTGTACAAGATCCGGAATCATGATCGGTTTGAGTCCTGCACGGTGTGCCGACAGGATTCCCATGGGGGAATCCTCCAACGCGATACAGTCTTCCGGAGAGACCTGTAAGACTTCAGCGGCTTTGAGGTAAATGTCCGGAGCGGGTTTACCGTTTTTGACAGCGTCGTTACAGACAAGGGGCTTCGTAAAATAGGCGCGCAGTCCGGCGATCTCCAGATTGTATTCTGTCCGGCTTTGCGAGCTGGAGGTTGTTACCGTAAAGGGAATATTTGCGTCTTGCAGATATTGGAGCAGCTCCGGAAGTCCCTGTTTTACCGGAATCCCATTCTCTGCAATATATGCCGCGACCCATTCAATCCGCTGGTTTCGCAGCCCGGTATAATCGAAGTCCGGCCCGTATTCGTCCCGGAAAATCAACCGGGTGGTTTCGGCGTTCAGGCCGATCGTCTTTTTGACGACTCTCGGCGGGATCTCATATCCGGCCCGTTTTCCGACAGCGTGCCACGCGTTCATCATCAGCGCTTCTGTGTCGAACATCAGACCATCCATATCAAATGCAACGGCTTTTATCATGAATGGTTCATCCTTTTTTCTTTCCGGAACGGGTATCCCGATCCTCTTTGGAACGATCTTCCGGGTTGTCTTCCGATTCTATGGGGGTTACAACAATGTGAATTTTGGAAACGCGGCGATCTTCGACTTCTTCGACCGTGAAGGTGAGATTTTCCCACGTCACGGAGGGGTGTTCATCGGGAAGCGGGATCCTTCCGAGCGTTTCCACGACAAGTCCGGCGATCGTGTCGTAGTCGCCTTCCGGCAATTCTGTATCGAGCAGATCGGAAACCTCGTCGATCGGCGTAGTGCCTTCGACGGTAAACTCGTTTTCGTTGACCTGCCGAATTTCTTCTTCCTCGTTGTCGTATTCATCCTGGATGTTGCCGACAATCGATTCGAGCAGGTCTTCCATCGTGATAATGCCTTCTGTCCCGCCGTATTCGTCGACAATAATTGCAATTTGAACCTTGTGTTCGGTCATCTCGGTAAACAACTCGCTGCAGCGCTTGCTTTCCGGAATGAAATAGGCTTTGCGCATGACATCGGTTAGGCGAATGTTTTCATCAACAGGATGTCCGATATATTTGAGCAGATCTTTGACATAAACGATGCCGAGAATATTGTCGAGATCTTCGTGGAAGACCGGAATCCGGGAATATCCGCCGTCGATGGCAAGCTGTACAGCCTCTTCGATGGTTCCGGTATCTTCAATTGCCGTGACATCGGTACGATGCGTCATAATTTCGTCGGCAGTGGTATCATGAAAGTCAAAAATGTTTTCAATCATGTCCTTTGTGCTTTCACCGATAACCCCTTTTTCTTCTCCGACATCGACCATCATGAGGATTTCTTCCTCTGTAACGGTTTGTTCCGATGCATTCGGATCAATTCCGAGCAGACGCAGCACAAAATTCGTTGAGGCAGACAGCAGTCCGATGAAGGGACGCAACACGGCGGCGAGGCCGTTTAAAACTCCGGCAACCCGGAAAGAAAGCGCCTCTGCTTTCTGCATGGCAATTTTTTTGGGGACCAGTTCCCCCAGAACAAGAGAAAAGTAGGAGAGTAAAATGGTGATGATGACGGTAGAAACGCCCATCACGGTAGAGCGGCTGAAGGGCAAAAACGTGAGCGTGTCAGCCAGCATTTCGGCAAAACTCTGCGAAGCCGAGGCCGAAGCCAGAAATCCGGAGAGCGTGACGCCGATTTGAATGGTGGAGAGGAACCGGCTGGAGTTTTTTGTGAGCTTTAAAACTTTTGCGGCCCGCTTGTCTCCGTCTTCGGCCATTTTTCGGATTTTGCTATCGTTGAGCGTAATAATGGCGATTTCCGAAGAGGCAAAGAAGGCATTGAGAAAAATGAGCAGGATGAGCAGAAGGATCGAGAGCAGAAGGTTTGTGCCTTCACCGGACGCGGCCGAGGTTGTTTGGTTGCGCAGGGTGTGCAGCATGAGACACATACTGCCGTCAGGATCGGATGACATTTGGTGTTCCCCTTTCAAAAATTACTGTTGCGGAATTCATGCCTTGAAAAGGCGCGAAAAGGCTGGTAAACCGCAGCCAATCTGAATGATGCCATTATATCGTAACTGCCATAGGAATGTCAAATCTGTGCGCTCTTTTCTGAAGCAGTACGAAAGGATCCGGCGGCGTGCGCGCGTTTTAAACGGGCACAAGCCGTTCTATCCGCCGACTTTTGTCCGGAAAAGCCGATTCTGAAGCAGCGATCGAAAGCGATAGAATTTGGGCGGTCTTTGGGCGGTCAAAGAAAGCATAAAATGTACAGGGAGAAAATACGCGGTTTTGCTTTACAGTTTTAAGAAAAAGTGTTAATATATTCAGTGGTACAAAAATGCCCCGCACGTCTAAAAACGATTAAAAACGATGTGGTCTGTGCGGAGTTTCACCCATCATTCATCCCAAAAGGAGGAACTATCATAATGGCTAGGAAAATGAAAACCATGGATGGTAACAGCGCCGCCGCGCATGTTTCTTATGCGTTTACGGACGTTGCTGCGATCTACCCCATCACGCCGTCTTCTGTGATGGCAGATGAAACCGACAAGTATGCTGCTGCCGGAAGAAAGAACCTGTTTGGCAGAGAAGTCCGCGTGACGGAAATGCAGTCTGAAGCGGGTGCCGCCGGTGCGGTTCACGGTTCTCTCGCAGCCGGTGCGTTGACGACAACGTACACGGCGTCTCAGGGCTTGCTCCTGATGATTCCGAATATGTATAAAATGGCCGGTGAGCTGCTGCCGAGCGTCATTCACGTTTCTGCTCGTGCGCTTGCAAGCCATGCACTTTCCATTTTCGGAGATCACTCCGATATTTATGCATGTCGGCAGACCGGATATGCGATGCTGTGTGCAAACAGCCCGCAAGAAGTTATGGATCTCGGCGCGGTCGCACACCTTGCAGCCATCAAGGGCCGTGTGCCGTTCCTGCATTTCTTCGACGGTTTCCGTACCTCGCATGAAATTCAGAAAATTGAAACTTGGGATTATGAAGATCTCGGCGAGCTGCTCGATTGGGATGCAGTGGATGCATTCCGCCGCCGCGCGCTCAATCCGGAGCATCCGGTGCTGCGCGGTTCTGCTCAGAACGGTGATATTTTCTTCCAGGCACGTGAAGCCTGCAACAGCTATTATGATGCAATTCCCGGCGTTGTCGTCGATTACATGAACAAGATCAACGCGAAAATTGGGACAGACTATAAACCCTTCAACTACTACGGCGCACCCGACGCGGAAAAAGTGATCATCGCGATGGGTTCCGTCTGCGATTGCGCAGAAGAAGCAATTGACTTCATGAATGCAGCCGGACAGAAGGTCGGCCTGATCAAGGTCCGTCTGTATCGTCCGTTTGTTGCACAGTACCTGCTCGATGTCATGCCGGATACCGTCAAGTACATTTCCGTACTGGATCGTACAAAGGAACCCGGTTCCATCGGTGAGCCGCTGTACCTCGATGTACTGGCAGCGCTCAACGGCACGAAGTTTGGCGCATGCCCGGTTTACACCGGACGTTACGGCCTCTCCTCGAAAGATACCACACCGGGACAGATCGTTGCGGTTTTCGACAACATGGGTGCTGCAGATGCCAAGAAGCGCTTCACGATCGGTATCGTCGACGACGTTACGAATCTTTCCTTGCATGTCGATCATGAGCCGAACACCATCCCGGCAGGCACGCATTCCTGCAAATTCTGGGGACTCGGCGCAGACGGTACGGTCGGTGCGAACAAGAACTCCATCAAGATCATCGGCGACCACACCGATATGTACGCACAGGGCTACTTCGATTATGACTCGAAGAAATCCGGCGGTCTGACGATTTCTCACCTCCGTTTTGGCAATAAGCCGATTAAATCCACCTATTATATCAACCATGCGGACTTTGTCGCCTGTCACAACCCGGCATACATCGGCAAATACGATATGGTTGAAGACCTCAAAAAGGGCGGCAGCTTCCTGCTCAACTGCGCTTGGGATCTGGAAGAACTCGACAAGCACCTGCCCGGCAAAATGAAGAAGTATATCGCAGAGAACGATATCAACTTCTACACGATCGACGGTATTAAAATTGGTAAGGAAATCGGCCTCGGCGGTCGTATCAACACGATTCTGCAGGCTGCATTCTTCAAAATTGCCAACATCATTCCGGTTGACGATGCAGTTCGCTTCATGAAGGAAGCAGCAACGAAGTCCTACAGCAAGAAGGGCGAGAAGATCGTTGCGATGAACCACGCTGCAATCGACCGCGGAATTTCCGGATTCGTAAAAGTCGATGTTCCGGCATCCTGGAAAGACTGCACGGATGACGACGTCGTTGTGAAAGCAACCGGCGACCGTCAGGATGTGGTTGATTACGTGAACAACGTGCTCAATCCGGTCAACTCCTTCAAGGGCAAGGATCTGCCGGTTTCTGCATTCAAGGATTATGTGGACGGCACGACGCCGCAAGGCTCGGCTGCTTATGAGAAACGCGGTATCGCGGTTGACGTTCCGGAATGGCAGCCTGAAAACTGCATCCAGTGTAACTTCTGCTCCTATGTCTGCCCGCATGCGGTTATCCGCCCGGTTGCAATGACAGAGGAAGAGCTGGCGGCAGCGCCGGCAGGCACGAAGGCAACCAACATGACCGGTATGCCGGGCATGAAGTTTGCGATGACCGTATCGGCGCTCGACTGCACCGGCTGCGGTTCCTGCGCACAGGTCTGCCCGGGCAAGAAGGGTGCGAAAGCGCTCGTCATGAAACCGCTTGATTCGCAGCGCGGCGAGCAGGATGTTTTCGATTATGGTTACAAGCTCCCGGTCAAACCGGAAGTCAACGAGAAGTTCAAAGAGACGACGGTCAAGGGCAGCCAGTTCAAGCAGCCGCTGCTTGAATTCTCCGGCGCTTGCGGCGGATGCGGTGAAACTCCGTATGCAAAGCTGGCAACGCAGCTGTTCGGCGATCGGATGTATATTGCCAACGCAACCGGATGCTCCTCTATCTGGGCTGGTTCCGCTCCGGCAACACCGTACACCGTAAATAAAGAAGGCCATGGTCCTGCTTGGGCAAACTCCCTCTTTGAGGATAACGCAGAGTACGGCCTCGGTATGACGCTTGCACAGAATGCAATCCGCGCAAGACTGGCTGACTATATCAAGGAAATCGTTGAAAAAACAGACAAAGAAGATCTGAAGGCAGCTTGCGAGAACTATCTTGCAACCATGACCGACAGCACGGCAAACCGCGAACCGGCAAAGGCACTCATTGAAGCGCTCGAGAAGGTTGCAGATTGCAGCTGCGAGGTTGGCGCGCTTGCGAAGAAGACGCTGGCTGACAAAGATTATCTTGCGAAGAAGTCCATGTGGATCCTCGGCGGCGACGGCTGGGCATATGATATCGGCTTCGGCGGCGTGGACCATGCGCTGGCTTCCGGCGAGAACATCAACATTCTCGTGTTCGATACAGAGGTTTACTCCAATACAGGCGGACAGGCTTCTAAGTCTACGCCGATCGGCTCTGTTGCACAGTTTGCAGCAACCGGTAAGAGCATCAAGAAAAAGGATCTGGCCGGAATCGCCATGACGTACGGTTATGTCTATGTTGCACATGTTGCAATGGGCGCAGACATGAATCAGTGCATCAAGGCCTTCCATGAGGCAGAAAGCTACAATGGCCCGTCCATCATCATCGCTTATGCACCGTGCATCAACCACGGTATCAAGGGCGGCATGGGCATCTCCATGGCAGAAGAGAAGAAGGCTGTTGCGGCAGGATATTGGAACAACTATCGTTACGATCCGCGCCGTAAGGACGAAGGTCTCAATCCGTTCCAGCTCGACAGCAAGGCGCCGACGGCAAGCTATCGTGATTTCATCATGGGCGAAGTCCGTTACAACTCTCTGACCCGTTCGTTCCCCGAGCGTGCAGAGAAGCTGTTCGAAAAGGCCGAGAAAGTGGCTGCAGAGCGGTACGAAGAACTTGTCCAGAAGGCAAGCGAATAAGAGTTCTTTACAAGCAAAAGCGGCTGTCCCTGTGTGGACAGCCGCTTTTTTGCGCGCAAAACGGTTTCGCGTACCCATAGGCAGCACGGCGAGGCGGTTGCCGAAACCCGATCACATCTGATGATAAGGTAAGAAAAGTTGCGCAAATTGAAAAGAGGATAAAAGAAGACATCGCTTGCAGGCTCTGGCAGAATGAAGTCACAACACAAACATTCGAAAGGAGACAGCAAACGATGTCCGAGAAAATTGTACAGCTAAATGAGGAACTCTAATCAAGGGTCAGATCAAGGAATTGGTCCGAAGCAGCGCGGAAGAAACCCTGAATGAGCTACTGGAAAAGGAGGCGGAGTCTCTGACGCAGGCGGCCCGCTGCGAGCGCAGCGAGGTCCGTCAAGGCTATCGCAGCGGCCACTATGACCGCTGCCTCACCACGACCTCCGGCGATGTCACGCTCCATATGCCGCGGCGCAAGGGCGTGTCCTTCGAGACGGCCATCATCGAGCGGTATCGCCGCCGGGAGAGCAGCGTGGAGGAGGCCCTCATTGAGATGTACCCGGCAGGCGTTTCCGTGCGCCGTGTGGAGAACATCACCGAGGCTCTGTGGGACAGCAAGGTCTCGCATGCCACCGTCAGCGAACTGAACAAGAAAGCCTACGTCCACATTGAGGACTGGCGGAACCGGCCACTGCAGGGCGGACGGTATCCGTATGTCTACGTGGACGGCATCTGCCTGCGCCGCAACTGGGGCGGAGAATACGAAAATGTCGCCATTCTGGCGGCAATTGCCGTGAATGAGGACGGGTTTCGTGAGGTTCTGGGCGCTGCCGAGGGGATGAAAGAGGACAAGGCCAGCTGGGTCAGCTTCTTCCAGTGGCTGCGCGGGCGGGGTCTAGACGGCGTAAAGCTCCTCGTCGGCGACAAATGCATGGGGATACTGGAGGCCGTGGGCGAAGTATTTCCAGATGCCAAATACCAGCGCTGCATCGTGCATTTCTACCGCAATGTTTTCTCTGTTGTGCCAAAATCAAAGGTCAAAATTGCAGCGAAAATGCTCAAGGCGATCCGCGCCCAGGAGGGCAAGAAAGCCTCCCGCGAGAAGGCAAAGGCTGTTGTTGCCGAGTTAAAACAATGAAGCTGAAGGAGGCTGCCAAGAAGGTCGAGGACGGCATCGAGGAAACGCTGACCTGCTGTGATTTTCCCAGCGAGCACTGGACGCGTATCCGCACCAACAATGTGATCGAACGGCTGAACCGTGAGATCCGCCGTAGGACGCGTGTGGCGGGAATGTTCCCCGATGGGAACTCTGCGCTGATGCTGGTCTGTGCAAGGCTGCGTCATGCGGCGGGAACGCAGCGGGGCAACAAGAAATACATGAATATGAAGCACTTAGAGGCGGCTTTGAACGACGTCCCTATTGCCGGCTGACTTCATTCAGCCGGAGTCTGCAAACCTTTTTGCGCATAATTCTTGACAGTACCCATCCGATAGGGAATGCCGATCTCCAGGAAAGTCCGCATTTATCACATAGAATCTTGATATTGATAGAATTGTGCAATAAATTCAGAGAATGATGCAAGAACTATCATAACAGATGCATTATAATTCAAGTATCAACATTTCATTTGAAACTGCAAAGGAGGTTCTCGACGTGAAAAAGGCCTGGTGGAAAGAAGCGGTTGTTTATCAAATTTATCCGCGCAGCTTTGCGGACGGCAATGGAGACGGCCTGGGTGACTGCAAAGGGGTTATGCAGCATCTGGATTATCTCAAAGATCTCGGAATTGATGTGATCTGGTTCAGCCCGATTTATCGGTCTCCGATGGATGATAACGGGTATGACATTTCCGACTATTATGATATCAATCCGGAATTTGGCACGTTGGAGGAGTTTAAAGAATTTCTGAACATGGCGCACGAGCGCGGAATCAAGGTGCTGATGGATCTGGTAGTCAATCACAGCTCCGATGAGCATCCGTGGTTTGTGGAGTCCCGGAAATCCAAGGACAATCCGTATCGGGATTATTATATCTGGAGAGATCCGGTCAACGGCGGTCCGCCTTCGGATTGGGGTTCCCATTTTTCTGGCTCGGCGTGGGAGTATGATGCTGAGACAGGGCAGTATTATCTGCATCTGTTTTCCAAAAAACAGCCCGACCTCAACTGGGAAAATCCGGTTGTACGCGGGGAAGTCTTTAAAAATATGCGTTGGTGGTGCGATTTGGGGATCGACGGATTCCGGATGGACACTGTCAATATGTATTCCAAGGTACCGGGGTTCCCGAATACCGGAATTAAAAATAAACTCGCGGAAGAATATTTTATTGATGGTCCCAAAATGCACGATTATCTGCAGGAAATGAACCGAGAGGTTCTCTCGAAATACGATATCATGACCGTCGGTGAGGCGCCGGGTATCGGGCCTGATCAGGCAGCGCTGTATGTCGGAGAGGATCGCGGAGAACTGAATATGGTATTCCAGTTCGACCATATGCGTCTGGATCGCGACCCGAATGGCAAGTACGCGTCCCGCGTGCCGCTCGACTGGAAAAAAATGAAAAAATCGTTGGATGAATGGCAGTACGGCCTTGCAAATCGCGGCTGGAACAGTTTGTACCTCAATAACCACGACCAGCCAAGGCAGGTCTCGCGGTTTGGCGATGACGGGAAATACTGGAAAGAAAGCGCGAAAATGCTGGCGACCATGCTGCACACCATGCAGGGAACGCCGTATATCTACGAAGGCGAAGAAATCGGCATGACAAACTGCCCGTTCCGCCGGGAAGATCTGCGCGATATCGAAGTAGTCAATCAGATCAAGGAATTCGAAGAAGAAGGCGTGGATGTTGCGGAAAAATTCCCGCTGCTTCTTGAAATTACGCGGGATAACGCGCGTACGCCGATGCAGTGGACGGCAGGCAAAAATGCCGGATTTACCGAGGGCGACCCGTGGATTATGGTCAATCCCAATTACAAAGAAATCAATGTGGAGGCACAGCTTCACGATCCGGATTCCATTTTATCCTATTATAAACAGCTGATCCGCAACCGCCATGCACATGAGGCGATTGTATACGGCGAGTTCAAAGATTTGGATCCGGAGCATCCGCAGGTGTACTGCTATACACGGACAACGGATGCGGAAAAACTGTTGGTCATCCTGAATCTGACCGCAGAGCCGGTTGCGTATTCGGTTCCGGAGGATGGCAGTTGGGATCTGCTCATCTCCAACTATCCGGAGGTCCCGCTGACGCCGCAAATGAATCTGCAGCCTTATCAGGCACTGGTTTACAAAAAGCAATAAACGCTTATTCCGGAGACAGAACCTGCTGTCTCCGGAATTTTTTATGGAACTAAAACCGGGTGCGGCATAAAACCGGACATCCGGTATAAGAGGCGAGTACACCGGACTGTTTTGGACACAGAAGCGGTGACAGCCGCGAAAAAGGCAGGGCTGGAACCCGGCGTAAGCTGGGGGGCATAAACGCATAGACGTGATACAAAATATTCCGAAACCGACCGCTATAGCGGCCGGCTTGCCGAAATTAGCCGACTTAACTTTTAGAATGCAAAAACCACACCCAGATGTGGAAGCTTCGCACCTGGGTGTGGGAGAAGAGATTTCGCAGACCTGCGGCGTATGGTTGCAATGGGTTCGGGTGCCAAAATTTTGAGATTAGCTGCCCGATTTCCGTGATGATTCAGGAAGGCATCCGGAACTGCAGAAGGTGTGCAATTCCGGGAATGCTCTCTCCCTGCTGGGAGGAGGTTGGGGACATCAATGCGCCGGTTCCCAAAAATAAAACGTTGCGGAAAGCGCCTTCACGCATTTTTTGAAACAAATAGGAACAGACAATTGCGGCAGAACAGCCGCACCCGGAACCGCCTGCATGGACATCCTGCTTTTGTGCATCATAAATCAGGATACCGCAGTCATTGTAGTTCGAGGAGAGGGAAACGCCTTCTTTTGTAAGAAGCTCTTTGAGCAGCGCGGCGCCGACAGAACCGAGGTCTCCGGTGAGAATCAGATCGTAGTCGTCGGGCGTTGTATGCGTGTCATTCAAAAAGTCAAGCAGCGTCTGCATGGCAGCGGGCGCCATGGCGGCTCCCATGTTAGCGGCATCTTTAATCCCGAGATCTGTAATTTTGCCGATGGTCATTGCGGCAACGAAAGGCGTGTCCGTCTGATGTGCCCCTAAAATGGCGGACCCGGAAGCGGTTGCCGTCCATTGCGCGGTAGGCGTGCGCTGCCCGCCGTATTCAAGCGGAAATCGAAATTGCCGTTCAGCGGAGCAGAAGTGCGAGGAAGTGACGGCAGCGCAGTGATTGGCGGCGCCGCAGTCAACCAGCAGCGCAGCAAGGGAAATGGTTTGCGCCATGGTCGAGCAGGCGCCGTACTGGCCAAGAAAGGGAATTCCCAGCCCGCGAAGCCCAAAGGAGGAAGAAATGCACTGGTTCAGAAGATCGCCTGCAAAAATATACTGGATTGCAGCATTGGTCAGGCCGGCCTTCTGGATGGCGAGGTTGACCGCTTCAGTTTGCATCCGCGCTTCCGCTTTTTCCCAGCTTTCTTCTCCTAAAGTGGTGTCCTGAAAACACAAATCAAAATAGGTGCCCATGGGGCCTTCTTTTTCCTTTTTTCCTGCAACGGCAGCGGAACCAATGATAGAAGGCTTGGAAGGCAGCAGAAGGGTATATTTTCCCTGTCGTTTCGGCAAATTGGCTCCTCCTTCCCTTAAAACAGGCTGATCACGTACAAGATAATGCCATATACGACGGAGGCGGAAATTCCGTACACGAGAACCGGTCCGGCAATGGCAAACATCTTCGCGCCGACTCCAAGAATGAAGCCTTCGGTTTTGAATTCGATTGCCGGAGCAACCATCGCGTTGGCGAATCCGGTGATCGGCACCAGCGTACCGGCACCGGCGTATTTTGCGATATTGTCGAAGATATTCAGCGCCGTGAGAACGGCTGCAATCAAAATTAAACTGATGGAAACAGCGCCCCGTGCGCTTTTTTCATCCAGTCCGGTTTGCTGATACAGAGTGAAAAGCGCCTGCCCAAGGGTACAGATTGCGCCGCCAAACAGAAAGGCCATCAGACAGTCTTTCAGGACAGAAGAGTTTGGGGAGGCCTGTTTTGTCATTTCCGCATATTCGCGCTGTGTTACGTTCAAGTGATGCATCTCCTTTGCAAAAGATCTGTCCTTATTATTGCTAAAAATAGCAGCGCTTATTCCGGGCTTACAAGCTGTTTGATGGGCAGACTTTTTTCATTCATTTTTGCGCAAGCACTTTTTGACAATCCGGAATCGATTTTTGTACAGTTGCCAGAATAATGTTCGTTTTTAACATGTCTGGATATGTTCCCGGACTTTAATTTTTTGTACATGTGGGGGGTGCCGTCAAATGTTAAGCTGCAAAGGAAAATTTTTTCGAACTGTGAATTTCTTCCTCGCGTTTGGAAAAGTCCGAAAAGGCAAAGAACCTGCAAGACAGCATGAAAAAACCGCCCGACCCTGTAAAAGGGACGGGCGGTTTTGAAATGCAAAAAGATTGTTCCGTGCGATTAGGCTTTGCCGTCGCAGCCGAGAACATCCACGATCTTGTGCTTAACAAGCTCTTTGATCGCAGCGCGGCCCGGAGCAAGATACTGACGCGGATCGAAGTGATCCGGATGCTCCACAAAGTGCTGACGGATCGAAGCGGTCATTGCAAGACGCAGGTCGGAGTCGATGTTGATTTTGCAGACGGCCATACGAGCTGCCTGACGGAGCATGTCCTCCGGAATGCCGATTGCATCCGGCATTTTGCCGCCGTTCTCGTTGATGATCTTGACGAAGTTCTGCGGAACAGAGGAAGCACCGTGCAGAACGATCGGGAAGCCAGGCAGACGCTTGGAGACTTCTTCCAGAATGTCAAAGCGGAGCTGCGGTTTCTGGCCGGGTTTGAATTTGTAAGCGCCGTGGCTGGTGCCGATTGCAATTGCGAGAGAGTCAACGTTCGTTTTCTCAACGAATTCCTGAACCTGAGCAGGATTGGTGTAAGAAGCGTCTTCCGCAGAAACGTTGACGGCATCCTCGATACCGGCAAGACGTCCGAGTTCGCCTTCAACGGTGATTCCGCGGGGATGTGCATATTCCACAACCTTAGCGGTCAACGCAATGTTCTCCTCAAAACTGAGGTGAGAACCGTCGATCATGACAGAAGAGAAACCGCCGTCGATGCAGCTTTTGCAGAGCTCAAAGCTGTCGCCGTGGTCAAGGTGCAGTGCGATCGGAAGGCCGGTTTCTTCCAGAGCGGCTTCCACAAGTTTACGCAGATAGGTCTGGTTTGCATACTTCCGGGCGCCAGCGGAAACCTGCAGAATCAGCGGGGCATTCAGCTCTTTTGCAGCCTCGGTGATTCCCTGGATGATTTCCATGTTGTTGACGTTGAACGCGCCGATCGCGTACCCGCCTTCGTATGCCTTTTTGAACATTTCTGTGGTGTTTACCAGTGGCATAATGTCGATCTCCTTTCTTTTTATGCGCAGAACGCATGGAACATGTAACCGAATCGGTTATCATGTATAAAAATAGATATCCATCGCCCTTATTATAGCACGATTCATGGTAAAATCAAGCATTCCCAAAAAATCCGTAAAAATATACAGAATGCAGAATACGCGGCGGACACATCTGGGCGTTCTGAGCGGAAAGACAGGACAAATCCGGTATAGAATGCGGCGTTTTGGGAGATGGTAACACTAGAAAATGAAGGAAAGCAAGGGTGTGTGGATGGCGCTGATTGAGATGAAAGATTTGGTAAAACAATATATGGTTGGCAATGAGGTGATTCGCGCGCTTGACGAAGTCAGCCTGCAGATTGCAGAAGGGGAATTTTTGGCAATCATCGGGCCGTCTGGCAGCGGAAAATCGACGCTGATGAATCTGCTTGGATGTCTGGATGTGCCGGACGAAGGGGAGTATTGGCTGGAGGGACATTGTGTGGCGGATCTGACAGAACGACAGCTCTCAGAAATCCGAAACCGGGAAATCGGGTTCATTTTTCAGGGATTTAATCTGGTGCAGGAACTCAGTGCAGAGGAAAATGTAGAGCTTCCGCTTCTTTATCGGGGAACACCGCGTCGGGAACGAAGACGCCTGGCACAGGAGGCGCTGGCGGCAGTTGGCCTGGAAAGCCGAATGGAACATTACCCGAATCAGATGAGCGGCGGTCAGCAGCAGCGGGTTGCCATTGCACGCGCGGTAGCGGCGCAGCCCAAAATCCTGCTTGCAGACGAACCGACGGGAAATCTCGACTCCAAAACCGGGGAAGATGTCATGCAAATGTTGGAAACGTTTCATCGGGGAGGGCATACGATCGTCATGATTACGCACGATCCCAAAGTGGCGGCGCGTGCGTCCCGAATGGTGCGGATCTGTGATGGGAAGCTGGAGGCGGTTTCCCTGTGAACCGGAATAGCGGTCAGCATGGCCCCTTAAAATCAAAGAAAACCCGGCAAAAGCGCAAAGTGAAGTGACCCCAAAAAGTTAGACAATATTCTGAAGTAAAAAATGTTCAAGCAGCCGAAAGGGCTTGCTGTCTGTGAATTGCAGGCGGCAAGCCCTTTAGCTTTGCCTTGATTCTGCGG
>NZ_JACRSN010000006.1 GCF_014384705.1 Yeguia hominis
TTGTAGTTTGCAGCTGCCAGACCGCATCTCTACTATAACAGAGGGAGTTTTATTTTGCCTCATCGGCAGAAGCCTCTTTTGAACCACTCGCCCAGCGAGTGGTTTTCGGGATACAAAAAACGCTCTGGGGCGACCCAGAGCGTTTTTGTGTTTGGATATGTGTTTTGCGCGATTGCACCTTCGCTTTCGAATACAGAAGGGCTTTCAAAGTGCAGAAGGACCGCAAACTGCGTGTTTCCGGTTTTCCGATACAGCCGGGCTTTTGTGCAGCTTGCGGCACATGCTTTTCAAAATGCCGGAACGGATGCGGCGGAGGGCAGCACATCCGCGGACTTTTCCAAAAACCGGAAGCAGTCGCATGCGGCGAAAGGGCGGATCAGCAGTTCCGCGCGCGCCTATGTAACGTCCCGACGATGAGGAACGCCAGTCCGAAAATTACCCAACCCCAGATCGGATCGTTTTCTGCAATAAAATATGCCAGCAGCCCAAACAGCGCCGCATAGCAAAGCGTGAGCACGCCGCCGACAATCCAGAAACCCACTCTGGTATTTTGCAGCCAAAAAAACAGCAGAAAGGATGCAATGCCGATCACAAGACACAACGCCGGATGGATGGCGGTAAACTGATTGCAGCATACCCCGGCGGCAATGCCGAGGGCAATACTGTCAAACAGGATAATATGTCCGACAAACAGCCCGATCACAAAGCAAATAAACCCGATGAAAAGCCCGATTGCCATCATCGCGCCCTGTGCAATTAGCCAACCCATAAAAGTCTCCCCTTTTCCTTTCGGCTCCTGATTTTTTATTGTTGGATGATGCAAGTAACCGCGTTTTCAAAACATCCGCAGTCGAAGCAGGAATCCTGCGTTCCTGTGCGTTCGCCCGAAAAACGTTTGCTTTGCGATACACTGTTTTTTATGCGGCACATCGGCCGCATGCGATCAGCATCCCGGCTTTAAAGCGCCAGCTGCGGCGCGGCGGGTTTCGCTTTTTTGCGGAAAAGCCTGTCCTACGCCGCGCAGGGCCGCATCATGCGCAAATGCACGCTTTTGTGAGATGCTCTGCCGCGCGGCGGTCACGCATTTGGGAAATCGAAAAGCCGAACGCCGGCGAGCTTTCACCGGAAACGCGTCGGCCTCCACCGCACAGATCCGCATCCGGCCGTTCCGGCACGATGCGCATAATGCTTCCGGTTTGCCGTCTGCGCTCTCTTGCGGCGCGGCTGCTCTTCGGCATCCGGTCTCACCGTATTTTTTCCTATTGATCGGTGGATTTTTGCGCCGACACGGCATTTTCCTCGACGGCTGCCGATTCTGAGTCCGGCGCTCCGGCGTCTGCGCTCTCTTGCGGCGCATCGGCTTGCTCTGCGGCATCCGGCTTTGCGGCAGGTTCCTGTTCATCAAGGGATTTTTTCGATCTGCCGAAAATTTCTGCTGCGGATACCGGCCGCTTGCCGGATTCAGATTCCGCATGCTGCATGGATTTTTCGCGTTTCTGCACCGTCTCGCGCAGCAGCTTATAAAGCGTCGCCGCCAACGGCACGCCGACCAGCATGCCTGCAATTCCGCCGAGTCCGCCGCCGATGAGCACTGCAGCAAGCACCCACATGCCCGGCAGGCCGATGGACGAACCGACCACTTTGGGATAGATCAAATTGCCCTCGATCTGCTGCAAAATGATGAGGAAAATCAGGAAAAATACAGCCTGCAGCGGGTCGACTGTAAAAATCATAAATGTGCCGACCGCAGCACCGACATACGCGCCGACGATCGGAATCAGCGCCATCACGCCGACGACCGTACCGGTCATCATCGCATACGGGAACCGGAAAATCAGCATGCCGAGAATACAAAGCACGCCGAGAATGACCGCTTCTGTGCACTGTCCGACAATAAAACTCGAAAAGGACGCGTTCGCCGTGCGCAGCACATGGTACAGACGCGCCTCACGCGCAGGCTTCATGGACACACGCAGGCAGCGCGCAGCCTGATTTTGCAGCTTTTCCTTGTTGTAAAGCAGGAACAGTGCGAAAATGAAGCCCATCACGAGATCGGTCACTGTGCCGAAAATGGAAACAAGCAGCGCAATGACGGAATTGATGATGTCTCCGGTACCGATCGCCACGGTATCGAGCAGCTTTTTCAGCACGCCGGACAGGTCGATATTGGCGTCGCGAAGCATTTCCTGCAGAGCGGGCAGCTCCGCAGATTTTCCCAGCGCCCACTGATAGACCTGTTCGGCAATCGGCGGGATCTCTTCAATCAGGAGGGAGATACTGGAAATCAGCTCCGGCACCACCAGCATCACAACGCCCAGCAAAATCAGCAGCACGGCAAGCACCGAAAGCAGCATGCAGACCGGCCTTCTGGTTTTCAGAACCAGTTTTTTCGTCGAGCGCGGAAAATAGAACCGCTCAAACGTACGCATGGGCAGATTGAGAATATAGGCAATGGCGATTCCGACCAGAAGCGGCCCCATCACACCGAGAATGAGCCATTTGAAGAACCCGATGACCTCCGAAAAATATTTCACGCACAGGCAAATCGCAACCACTGCCGCTGAAAGAATGAGAATTAGCCGTTTTTGTTCACGTTTCATCGTCACGCATCCTATCTTTTTGATTTCAGCTTTTGGTAAAATCTAAAATTGCGGGTTCGGCCGCAGCCGAGAATTTCTGGGACATTTTGCTTTCGAGGTTCAGGCGCTTCCGGCGTTTTATCCCCCGGGCACGCGCCGAGACGATTTCCTGCGGAAGCGCGCTGCATCGGATGCTTCCATCCGTCACGGGCGCAAAACTGGGAAGCTGCATGCATTCCGCCTTTGCAGACTGGAACCAGCACCAAAACGTGCAAAAAAGGAAATTGCCCGCTGCTTTCCCGTCAAAGCGCTGCGCTGCCGGTTCTCGCAGAATATACGCCATATGTTTTGCAGAAAGAGCTGAAAACCGCCCGAATTTTGGAAATCATTTCTGATTTTTATTATACTGTACCCGTTTCATGCGGTCAATACGCTCTATACAGAAAATGACGCATGAATTGACATGCTGCAAACGCTGCAGATCATCACTCCGCCGCAGCGTTCAAAGGCGACCCTGCGGCATGGCTTTTCGGTTTCCGAGCACGGGCGTTTCACCGAAAATGCCTTTTGTGCCGAAAACTCCATTTCCATGAATTTTGCAGTTTGGTTCTCCGGCAGCTTTTCGATGCGCTTCCCGCTGCATTCCGCGCCTTTTGGGAAATAGCCGTTCACAGCGTTTGAACAGGAAAAAACGCAGCCTCCGCACATCGCGTTTGGAGAGGCTGCGTTTTCCGCTATGCTTCCGGCGGTGTTTCGCCGGTGTTCTGATCGGATTGCGCTTCTTTTGGATCTTCGGATGATTCCGCGCAGGCCTTGCCGCATGCTTTGATGCATTTAATACAGTTCGGCGACTGGTAAGACATTGCCGCTGCGGAATCCGTCACGCCGCTGGAGGTCGGATCGACCACCACGCCGACCATCACCAAAAACTTAATCAGCATCAGGACAATCTTGGATGCGGCATCCTGATCGACAGCCGGAACCACACCGAACATGCCGAGCAAATCGTAAAGCAGCGTCAGAATTGCCGCCGCAAACGCCGTAACCCACGCCTTGTTCCGAAACCGGACTTTCCAGTTAATCTGCATCCTGATCCCTTCTTTCTATCATACATCTATTTTTCGGCATCCCCTTAAAAAAGGCGACCCAAATGCGAAACCCGCATCCGCTGGACGCCAGTTGATTTGGCCTTCCTGTTCATCCTATGCGGATTTCCGAACAACGGTTCTTTCTTACTTGCTTTTTTGCAGGCGCAGCAGGTAATCCCGCTCGTCTTTTTGCTTTTTGTAATCATAATTCTTTTTGTCTTTGGCCTTCTGGTACGCGAGCTTCTGCGCGTTCTGTTCCTTTTTATAGTAGTAATCCCGATTTTTGATCCAGAGGTCAATATTGTCGAGATACTGCTGATATTCCCGGTCGGAAAGATCCTTGTACTGCTTGTAGTAAAAGTTCAGATCGTCATAGTAATCCGCCACCTGATCGCGATAACGCGCGTAGTCGGCATTTTCCAGCTTCTGCACTGTGCTGAGCTTTTCGGAGAGCGCCTTACCCGCATCGGTATAGCGCGTATAAGCGCGGTCGTAGAGCGATGGCAGCAGATTTTGCATCTGGCCGAGATAATTCTGATAGGCCTGGCTGCCTACGGTCGACGCGTACGAAGAACCATACCCGCCGGTCAGCGCCGAAGCGTTTCCCATGGTATCCAGCATCGCCCGCTGGCCCGCCTGCAAATACTGGTCCTTGCTGCTCTGATAGAGCGGATCCGACTGGTAATCGTACTGAAAGTCCGGCCGCTCCATGACGGCCGCATAGAGCGCCTCGAGATCGTCCTCGTACTGACTGTGGTAGTTCGGCGTTTTCGCGCCCGCCCCCTTGAGCCAGCTTTCGAGGTCTTTCTGTTCCTGCGAAGGCCGATAGCCGCTCGGTTTGGTTCCCTTGACCGCCAAATCTGCAAGCGGTTTTTCTGCCGGTTTTGCTTTCACCGTAGGAAGCGTGAATTTCCCCTGCCGGAATTCGATCCTGTTTGCCAGAGAATCCCGCTTTTTCAGTCCCTCAGTTTGCTTCTTCGCCATCTTGCATCCTCCCTCCATATTTCTGTTCCAGGGCACGGATCCGTGCCTGGGAAACCGCCGCCTGCTCGTCCAAAGCCGCAATATCGCGGTCAAACGGCGTCTGCTGCCGCTGGGCGCGCTGATACTGCATGCACTGGTTGTCGTACCACCGGAACCAGAAAAGCAATGCTTCCCACTCTGCAAATTCCGCTTTTGACGCGGCTCTCTGCGCAGCCCGTTCGGCGTCGAGCAGCAGGGCGCCGTCCTGATAGCGGTAGTCTCGGCAGGTTTCTGCGAAATCATCCGGAACGACGCCGTCATAGTCGACGCCCGTCGCTTCTCCGGAATCCGTATACCCGCGCACATACCCCTGTGCGTCCAGATCGAGTTTCACTGTCATTCCTCCTTTATACAATCCCGTAAATGGCGGTCAGCGCGTTTCCGGCGCTGTAGGTTGTCCCGCTTGCGTTGACGGAAACGACGGCGGCCGATCCATAGGAAAGCGTCTCGCCGGAAACGGTAAGTCCCACCGTATTGACCCAGAGCTTGGACCCGGAAGCAAATCCGCCGATTCCCCGCAAAACCGATCCGTTTTTCATGCCGAGCACCGGCGTCGATCCGCCGGACACACTGAGCAGAAAGAGCGCATAATCGCCGATACCGGGCACCGTGATCGACTCCCCGTCGCTGCTAAAGCTTCCGCTCCACAGTTTTTTCAGGACAAACCCGTAGTCCAGCATCCGGCTGCGGCTTTTTTCGCGGCTGATATAGGCGTTTCCTGTCGATTTAGTCGCAAAATAGATGTTCCCCTGCTTTTCGGCGGAGCCGGTGTCCTCGGTGCCGATCCAGATGTTGTTCGCAGAATTGCGCAGCAGCAGATTTGCCGCCGTGCCGTCGCCAAGCGCTGACTGCAGGCTTTTGCCGTTCGGAAGCAGTACGCCTTCGCGAAACTGTGCGGACCATGCCACATCAAAAAGATTGTCAGACGCCGCATATTTGCCGACGCCGATCCCCTTTCCTGTTGCCGTGACACTTAAAATTGCCTGCGACGCAGGCAGTACTGCTGTGCAGGTATCGGACGCGCCGCCGTAGCTGTCGCTGACGGTGAGTGTCAGCGTGTAGGAGTCCTCCTGCGAAAACGGCCCTTCCGCCACAAACGGCACGCCGCTTACGGCCGGTTTGCCGGCAGTCCAGACCGGACAGGTCACCATGCCGGACGCCGTATTCCGGCCGCCGATCGGCGAACAGAGAAAATTGGCCGTCACCTTGACGCAGCTGCCGTCGCCGCGCTCTTCCCCGTCCGAGGAACACCGCACAGCGCGCAGCGAAACCGCCGCCGGACTCCGGTAAGCAGAGACAGAAATTGTGCAGGTCGCGCTGACTGTCCGGCCGCGGGAATCTGCCGCGGTCGCGGTGAACTGGCGTTCCCCCGCATCGCTGAGCGTTCCGGTCGCCCATGTTCCGGTTGCTGCATCCGGTGCGCCGAGACCCGCAACCGTCACCGAAGCGATGGTGCTGCCGTGCGCGCCCTGTGCGCCGGAAACGGTGAGGACCGCGCCCGGCCCGCCCTGCACATATCCCCAGGCGGCATACGCTTCGGCGTTTTCCGGAGCGGCTGTAAATGAAGCGATGGTTGGCTGAAACGCCGCCGTATCGGGAATTTGCAGACGGATTGCCGTCTCGCTCACGCCGATGGTCTCGTCTCCGGCATGGGTTTGCAGCCGAAGCGTACAGGGCGCGGACACCGCGTTCGGACAAAGATCCGCCAGCGATTCGGGCGGCGTCCAGGACGCCGACGCTGCGCCTGCGGCAGCCTGCACGCTGCCGCTCTCTCCAAGGCACGACCAGCTTAAGGTGTGGGTATATGCCGGATCGTAGGCGGTGATTTCCACAGCGACTGCTTCTCCGAGCGTTCCTTCCTCCGGCGCGGAAAGCACCGAGGCGCGCCGGATGCAATCGAGCGAAACGGTGCGCCCCTGCTGCACAAGCTGCAGCGTCGGCGTACCGTAATAGACTTCCCCCTGCACCCGGATGGAAAGACGGCGCGTGCCGTCCGCTTCATGCGCAACCGTTACGGTTTTTGAAATGCAGAGCGTCTCTTTGCCTGCTTCGGCAGAAAAGAACTTCTTTTCCGCATAGGATTTGCCGTCGATGACCAGCTTAAACAGGCCGGATCCGCGGTACTGCGATCCCGATCCCTCCGCCATCCGCAGATAGAGCGCAACCGTCACGCTGGAGGTATTTTCCTCCGGGTTCGGAACGCTTTCCCAGCGCACCTCGCCGGTAAACTGTGCATAATTGGGTGATACGCTAAAAGTTCCGGATGCCATATGCTATCCCTCCTTTGTCAGATTGAGTCCCGTCGGAGACGCTGCCAGACGGTAAACCGGCGTGACGCCCGAAACGCCGACCGTCATGCCGTCGAGAATGCCGGCTTCGGTGATGTGCAGCTTTTTGTCGCTGATATAGGCAACCTCCACACCGTTTTGCAGAAATGCCAGCCGGTCGTTGGTAAACAGCGCTTCAAAGGGGCTTTCCGCCTTGCGGATGTGAATGCCTTCCGCGTCGAGCCGGATGTTTGTCTGATAGAACGCCTTTGCTTCTGAAAACGCCTTCGTTTCCGCAAGCAGATCGCCAAAGGTCGTGCTGTACTTTCGGCTGAACGAAGCGTCGAGCGCCTCCGCGCTCAAATCGACGCTGGAAAGAAGCTCCTGCCGCAGGGTCTCCCGATCGCTCTGTGCAAGATATTGCTGCCGGACGCTGGCCAGAATCGAGGCTTCGCTTTCCGAAATCGAAGTTTCGCAATCCTTCCGAATCTGCGAAGCGTTTCGGATGATCTCCCCGGCAAGGGCCTCGATTTCCGCCCCGGCCTTTTGCGCGGACTGCACGGCGGCGCGGTACTGCGTCTGCAGCGCCGGCGTGAAATTTTCCTCGTCCAGATGCCCCAGCGCGAACCGCAGCTGTTCGGAAAGCTGAAACAGATACGCCTTGATTTCCCGCAGCTGCGCCTGTGTCTCGCGCCCGGTAATCTGCGGCAGCTGAAAATCGATCATCCCCGTTCACTCCCTTCTCCCAGCTGTCTCGAAAGCGCAAGCAGCCGGACCGTCCCCGTTCCGCTGATCCGAAGCCGCAACAGCCGGCACCGTTTTGGCAATAACGGAATTGCCACGGTGCGCAGCGTATTGCTTTCCAGAGAAGCCGCCGTCTCCCACGCGCCGCTGTCGCAGGAAACGGCGACCGAGAGCGTCGCGCCGGGCTCCATCGCAGCGGTAAGCTGCAGCCTTTCAAGATACCGCCGTTCGGTCAGCCCGCTGCAGAGGTCCCCTGTTTCCGCCGACCACGCGACCGGAGATTCCAGGACACTGCTGTCACAATAGGCTGTTCCGCCCTCAAAAAGCGACAGATTGCCTTCTGTGTTCCAAAGATTCCCGTCGGCATCCAGAAAATAGAGCTCCCCGTGCGTATAGGCGAAGCCAAGCGCCCGGACGGCATCCTCGCGGTGCCAAAGTAAAGTGCGCTTGTCATAGACAAACAGATGGGTTCCGGCTGCTTTGCGGCTGCCTGAAATCCCATAAGGATCAAAGGAGGCTTCCGCACACACCGAAAGGTAATACCGGCCGCCCGAAGCGCCGCCGACGCCGCTGTGATACCGGACGGCGCCGAGGTCCTCCGAGACCCGGTAGGGCATGGCGCCCTCATAGGCGTAAACGCCGTCGCGTCCCTGGTAAAAGAGCGTACTTTCTACAGCGGCAAGGCTTTTTTCGCTGCCTTTTCCGACGCCCGGCGCGCACAGATCCGTCACCTGGTAATTGGCGGGTTTGGTGCCGTACACCTTGTGGATCCGATCCTCTTTAAAGAACAATACGGATCCGAGGTGCGACGCCACACCGGTAAAATCGCCGTCCGAACCGACGGTCAGCGCGTAGCTGTCGGTGGAAAGTCCGGAAAATGCATTCCAGCTTTTCGGGTTTCCAAGCTGGCTGGCATAGATTCTCCGCGTCGAGGAAGCGCATCCCCACAGGCGGTTGGCGCTCTCGGTCACAAAATCGAGATCCGGCACGGTACGCGTGATGGTGAGCGGGTCGGTCTGCGCGGTGACTTCCTCCAGCACGCCTGCGACAACAATTGCATTTTCGCTGCAGGCGGTCAGCACAAATTCTCCGTTAAAAGCCGCATTCTTACAGCCGGAAATCGTGACGCCTTCATAAGCGGAAAAAAGCGCGCCGATACCGGCTGCTGAAATTTTCACGTGGCTTGTCGCGACAGCCTGCCACTCCGCATTTTGTGCGGAATACACCCGCAGTGTATTCGGGGTGCTGCCGGTATCTGCCCAGAAATCGCCGTCCGAAGGATTTGCGGGCGCAGCGGCGGAAATGGTCTGGCCTGTGTACTGCGTTCCAGCGGCGTCGGAAAAGGTGAGCGCCGCCTGTCCGGTTGTCGTAAAAGACGCTTCCAGACTGCCGAACTCCTGACTGACAGTGTGGTAATATTTCTTATCCGGAAAAATCAGGACATAGGCTCCCATCGAGGCGAACTGCTTCTTTCCGTCGGAGACCTCCCCGCGGTAAACGCCGTTGTGATAAAATTTTGTCCCATCCACCCAGCAGATCCCGCTTTTGGCAAACAGGCCGTTCGGTTTTTGGAGCGCGGTGATTTTTCCGCGCTGCGGCCGCGGCGAAACGGCCGGGTATGCTCTGCCGGACAGGTTTTCCATCTCATAAAACTGTGCGCCGCCGGCGTCCGGCGTGTGCCGATAGCCGCCGAACGCCGTATACGTTCCGGTTTCCACTGCAGCAGCCTGCAAGCGCGGAAATTTCATCGCAATCCTCCCCTTTTGAGCGTATGGGTTTGCAGCGGCCGGTGTTCCCGGTGATAGGCATTCGCAAACGCCTCATAGGCTGTGTTATACAGCGCCGCCGCATTGTTATAGCGGACAAATTCCGCATTGACAAAATCGATCTGTGCCGAAAGATAATAAAGATACAGCTCCGCGTACCGGTCCGGCACCAGCAGTTCCGTGCCGCCTGCGGTCTGCATATCGTATCCCGAGAACGTTTCGGGCGCACCTTCGTGGCACGCGAGCAGTTCCCGGTAAATGCGGCCGTCCAGCTCTGAGAGCCAGCGGCGTTTTTCCTGCTCCGGACAGGCATTCGGCTTCATCCGGTCACAGGCTGCCAGGATTTCCTGCAACGTCATGGCTTATTCCTCCTTTTCTGTACGCCCCCCGGTAGCCGCCGGGCGCGGGCTGCGGGGGCATCGTGGAATACCGGAAGCTCCCACCCCCTTGCCGCGCATTCTGCGCGGGCGCGCCTCCGCGCGCATTGGACGGACGCACCGGATCCCAGCTGCAGCCAAACCGACCGCAGCCGCGGACGCCCTCGGCGTTCCGGCATTCGGGCTCTGCGGCGTCCGTCCAATCAAGGGGGCGGGGCCTGCGGGGAGCGATGCGCCCGGCGTGTTTCCGGCACCGGAAGCGCGCCACCCCGCAGATTTCCGTGTTCCCGTTATCTGCGGCGCGGACCGGCGCTTTCCGCATAGCGCGTCTCCCGCGCTTCGATCAGCGCAGCCGTTCCGGCGTCCTGCCGTGCGGAAGCCTCCAGTACCTCCGCAATGTAGTCCGGCACCTCGACATCCTCCCCGCGCCGGATGAGATAACTCTCTCCGTTAACGGCGACAAATACCGGTTCGCGGTACTCTCCGGTGTCCTTAAACAACCGGATTTTTACAGTTTGCTGTCGTTTCATCCTGCCGCCCCTTTCTCTCAGTTCGACTTTGCTTTTGCAGAATAGCTGTTTGCGGACTCCACGCGCACCATGTACGCCTCGACAAGGCGTTTGGCCGCCTTCGTCGCCTTCCACCCGCAGGAAGAACGCTGATTCAGCGGGTCGTCGCCGTAGCCAAGCTGTTTGACAATATGCTGCAGACCGCCGCCCTGGATTTCTGTGATTCCATATGCGTTGGCGCCGAGCATCAGCGTGCAGAACACGGCGCTGCCGTCTTTTCCGGCGCCGGTTCCGCAGAGGAGCGTCCCCGCAGCCTTATCCTTAACCGCGTTGCCGACCGTCAGTTTTGCCGATCCGGCGCTGCCCGCGGTGACGGACGCGACCGTAGCCTCTTCGCCGCCAACATAAATTTTGACCGTTTCCGTTTTAAGCCGTTCTGTGAGCGCTGCCGCTTCTTCCGAAGAAACACTCTCGCTGAGCACAAGCGCCGTACTGCCCGTAGAATCCAGGGCTGTTTTGAGCGTCAGACGCGGAACGCCGGGGAAAATATCCGTAGGCCCGATGATCTTCGCCTCCGTCGATTCAACAAAACGCACGCCGCCGAGCTTGCCGAGTTCGCCGGTAAACAGGCTTTCGGGGTCCGCATACTTGTGCACGTCGATCCAGTCCGCACTGCGCATGAGGTCATAGGCAACATACGGATGGACAATCGCAACATACGCGCCGTCGATCGGATTCGCGTTCATGCTTTTGAGCTGCGCTGCAGCTTTGAATACAAGATCTGTCGTCAGCTTGCAGTCCGCAGTCAGATCTTTTCTAGAGGTGATTTCCGTCTCGGTACCGTCGGAAGCTTTTTTCGGTGCATAGAGGACATTGGTCCCGCCGCAGAGCACCTCACGCGTGATCGTATCGAGCGTGCGGCCGGCCTGCGCGCCGAGAAGCTTGGTGCACTGTTCGACGTTGCGGTCCACAGCGGTCAGTTCCAAAAGATCCGAAAGCTGCACCCAGTCGCCGTACTGATTGACTGCGGCAGTCACCGCCGTCACTTCGAGATTGCTGCCATCCGGCGTAACGCCTTCCGTCAGGCCTTTGAGCGCTTTCGGAAGCGGGCTGTATTTGCGGAATTCAATGGTTTTGCCGCCGTTCTGCGGAATCGGATATTTGTCCCCGAACTGGTCATGGACGAGATTCGGCTCTGCATTGTCGATCAGCCGCATCTCATAATAAGCCTTCATCTCATCGCTCAGGCCCGCAGTTTCGGTCGTCATGGTGTTGTCAGCAAACAGCTGCAAAAAATGGATGTTGTTCATGCGTAATCCTCGCTTTCTTTCGTTCCATTTAGAATGTAATTTTTTCTCCTTGCAGGACGCGGCGCGAAATGGATTCCCGTTCCTGCCGCGACATCCGGCGGGCATCCGGGCGTCCGATTGCCGCACTGCGCGCGCCAATGCCGTTTTCTTCCGGCCGCATGGCGCGTGTGCGGATCTCCTCCCCGACGCTCTGCCGGACAAGCTTTGCGGTTTCCTGCACGGTTTTGCCGAGCAGCTCCCCGCGGTGGATAAACTCGTACGCAGTTGTGACGTCGATCCCGCTGCGCATCAGCCGGACAAACACCGGATTTTGACACTCCGCAGCAATCCGGAAAGACGGATAGCGCCTCTGTGCGGCTGCAATATCGCTTTTCCATTTCGAAAAGCCGCCCTCATATTCGGACCGATTCCCGCCGGGCTGTCCATCTTCCGGGCTTGCTGCTTCTTTAAGAGCCTCCGGAGTTCCGGGTTCCGGAGTGCGTTCCTGCAATGCACGCAGAAGCGCGTCGTTGTCTGCGGCGCCATACTGCCCGCGCAGCTGCTCGAGGAGCGGCTCAAGCTGTTCTGCGCGCGCCTTGAGCGCCTTCAGGTCCTTGAACCGGCGATCGATGATCCCCTGTACCCGCTCGGAAAACGCCTCGCGGTATTTTCCCTGGATCAGGGCTTCAAAGCTTTCCCGGCAGGCGCTGCCTTCTGCGGATTTTTTTGTCTGCTGCGGCGCCGCAGCAGCTTCCTGTGCAGAGGACTTTGCGGATGCGCCGGCTCCGCCGACCGGAGCGGGGGGTCCCGAAGCCGCTGGGGCCTCCTCCGAGAACAGGGTCAGGTCAAGTTTGTTTGGATGCATCATCATCGGTTCTCCTTCCTTCATGGTCTTTCCCAAGAGCCAGAATTGAAATTCTGGTTTCATTGTACCGAACGGCCTGCAAAACGTCTCCCCAAAAACGCCAAATCTGTTTTATTTTTCTTTTTTATTGCAAACCGCCGCTGATTTCCGGCACCTGGGAGCGGATTTTTTAGAACACACCGCGCGTCTGCGCTGGGCAAAAGCGCTCTCTGCGCGCTGGTTCAGAAAAGGCCCGCCTTGGTTTCCTGCGAAATTTGTGTTATAATAAATTATTCTTGCAAATCCGGCAAAAAGGAGGATTTTCCTTGCTCGAATCCGATACTCTGCTCAAAAAACGCCTGCTGGAACTTGCCGAAACTTCCCGCTCGCGCGGCATCTACACCTTTTCGGACTTTCTCTCTCCGGCTGAACAGGCGCTTTTCGATTCGCTCCGAAGAGAGCTTGCCGGAAGCGCCTTCTCGCTTTTCGGCGGCCATCCCGCCTGTGAACGGCAGATGATCCGTTTCGGCTCCGAGGAGGAAACCGGCTATGACCAGCCTTTTCCCATCTGCTGCGTCGAAATTGCGCCGAAAAACGGAAAATTCTCCGACGCGCTGACGCACCGCGACTTTCTCGGCGCGGCAATGCATCTCGGCGTCCGGCGCGAGGTCCTCGGCGACCTTTTCGTCCGGGAAAACACCGGCATTCTCTTCTCCAAAGACACTGTCGCGCCGTTTCTTGCAGAAACACTGGAGACTGTCCGGCACACGCCGGTTGTCTGTCGGATTCTGGAGACCTGTCCCGAATCACTTGCGCCCAAACTTGTGCCGCAGGCCGTCAACGTGCCCTCTGAACGCGCGGATGCCGTCATCGGCGCCGTCTACCGGCTTTCCCGAAGCGAAAGCGCCCGGCTCTTTGCCGCGGAGCGCGTCTTTGTCAATTCCCGCACACTTGAAAACCCCGGACACGCCCTGCACGTCGGCGATATCGTCTCCGTGCGCGGATTCGGAAAATTCTGCTACCGCGGCAAAGAGCGGGAAACCAAAAAGGGACGCAGTTTCGTCCTTGTGGAGCGCTATGCATAACCTCGAAAGGTGGGCTTTTCTTGCAAACAGATCACAAACTCGGCACCGAGCGGGTCGGCTCTCTTTTGTTCCGGCTCGCGCTGCCTGCTATCGCAGCACAGATCATCAATGTGCTTTACAACATCGTCGACCGCATGTATATCGGACACATTCCCGAAACCGGCGCTGCAGCGCTGACCGGACTTGGCGTCACCATGCCGGTGATTCTGCTGATTTCCGCCTTTGCCGCGCTTGTCGGGTTCGGCGGCGCGCCGCGCGCTGCCATCCTGATGGGCCGCAACGACAACCGCGCCGCTTCCCGGATCCTCGGCGGATGCCTCACCGCGCTGTGCGTGCTTGCGCTGATTCTCACCGCTGCATTTCTTCTGTTCAGCCGGAAGATCCTTCTCGCATTCGGCGCAAGCGAAGCGACGCTGCCCTATGCGCTCGATTATCTGCAGGTCTATGTCTGCGGCACCATTTTCGTACAGATCTCACTCGGCATGAATGCCTTTATCACCACGCAGGGCTTTGCCAAAACCAGCATGCTCACCGTCGCCATCGGCGCAGCGCTCAATATCGCGCTCGATCCGCTCTTTATCTTTGCCTTTGGAATGGGCGTGCGCGGCGCGGCGCTTGCGAGCGTCCTCTCGCAGGCCGTCTCCGCAATCTGGGTCGTCGTCTTTCTCTCAGGAAAGCGCACGATGCTCAAAATCCGAAAGGAAGACCTCCGTCTGCGGGCAGACGTGTTGCTGCCGGTGCTTGCGCTCGGCGTTTCGCCGTTTATTATGCAGTCTACCGAAGCGGTGCTCTCTGTCTCGTTCAACACGTCGCTCCTGCGCTACGGCGGAGATATCGCTGTCGGCGCGATGACGATTCTCTCCAGTATGATGCAGTTTACAATGCTGCCGCTGCAGGGCCTGACGCAGGGCATGCAGCCGATCGTCAGCTTCAATTACGGCGCAAAGAACGGCCAGCGGGTCAAACGCGCGTTTCAGGTCACGCTGACCGCCGCACTCTGTTATTCGACGCTTCTCTGGGGATGCATCATGCTTTTCCCGCAGATTTTCGCGCAGATTTTCACCGACGATCCCGATTTGATCGCATATACATCCTGGGCTTTGCGGATCTATATGGCCGCAGCCGGCATCTTCGGCATCCAGATTGTCTGTCAGCAGACCTTTCTCTCCCTCGGCAATGCCAAGACCTCGCTTCTGCTTGCACTTTTGCGGAAGGTGATTCTCCTGATTCCGCTGATTTTTCTGTTGCCGCAGTTTTTTGCAGACAAAGCGTTTGCGGTTTTCCTTGCGGAGCCGGTCGCCGACGCCCTTGCCGTTACCGTAACGGCTATTACGTTTTTCTTCCAGTTCCGGCACACGCTCCGCACGCTGCAATCTCCGCCGGAACCCTAATGAAAGAAAAAGGACGGATCCCTCGGATCCGTCCTTTTTCTTTTGCTGGATTTGCGCTTCGTTTTTCGCGGGCAAGCCTATTTTGCTGCGCCGCACACAGAGCGTGTTTCATCGCGCCGCAGTTTGGAAGCGCCATCCATCCTGCGGAACTGTTCCCTGTCCCGCTTCTATCGGCATGCGCGCCGGATTTCAGCCAACTTTGTCTTGCCGGATAAAAGCGGCAGAACCGCATCATGCCGCAGCTGCAGCACATAGGAAAATTCGCTGCAAAGCATGCCTTCCGCCTCTTTCATCAGCTTTTGATCCACTGCATGAAATTTTCTGCCGGTTCTGCGGCAATGTTCCCGGTGGGTATACAGCATTCGGTACATCCGGAGAATCTGTGCCTGGTCGCCCGTACGCAGGATCTCCTGGAAGTGTTCCTGCCGCGCGTGATCCTCTGCAATCCACGCATCTGTGCATTCTGAAAGATCGTCCATCATCGCACAAATCGTTTCCCTAGATAACATCTGCCGGAATTTTTTGCCGCCAAGCTCTACCGGGCAGTACAGGGTCGTCGTCGCGTCCTCGATCGGTTTGAGGACGTAATAGCATTTTTTCTCGCGTCCGAACAGTTCTGTCCGGATATCCGCAATTTTACAGACGCCGTAATGACCATACAGCACCATCTCTTCCGTCTGAAACATTTCTTTCCCTCCAGTATTTTGCAGCGGGCACGAAGTGCCTTTCATCGCGCCGGTCACGTTCTCCGTTCTGTGACGGAGTGGACGCGAGAGGTCGCGCCTGCCGTTCCGCGGCTCATTTTGAGCTTCCAGTATTCGGATCAGCTACATTCTCACAACAAACCGGGCGCGAGATAAAGCGCCAACCGTTCCAGATACGGAGTCTCTTTCTCCGCGCACACGTTTTTGCAGGCGTATCTTTTGCACTTCTGTACGTTTACTGCACATACACACGCTCCGGTCATCGACTCTTTTTCCGCTGATTCTATTTTATCAGGTTCTTTTCCTCCGATGTAAGGAAAACTTCCGGCCGTTTCTCAAGTTTGTTCATTCTGTGCAGAACCGGACGCTGCAATTTTGGATCATTTTTTCGCTGATGCCTCCCTATTCTTTGTCCCCTGCATCCGGCAGCCCGCAGGCGCGCCTTCCAGATTTGCAAGGATCCGAACGGATCCTTGCAAATCCTCTGCGCCAAAGCGCAGGCCGCGCATTCACGCGGAGAAGGCGCGGCCTGCGGGCTGCCGGATGCAGGAGGCTCCCCAAAAATCGCACAGCCCTATCAAAAAAAGCACCGGAATCCTTCGAGTCAAGGGTTCGGTGCTTTTCATCTGCAATTTGATGTTAACGTTGCAGCTCCGCAAATCGGATTTCTTGAAAAAACTGTAAAAACTCCTGCTTTCAAACACAGGCCTGTGCTCCGGCTTCCGCTCATCATCGCTGGAAGCTGCTTCCAGGCGAAGGACGCCCGCTTTTGCGACGGTCAGACAGACACTCCCGGCTTTTCCCGATACATCCGCAATGTCCTGATCCAGAAAAACACCTCGCCCTCCGCAAGCTTGCCGTCCTCTTCTGCGGCGTAATATTCGGAAAAGAACCCGGATAGAATCCGCTGATCTGTACGCTGTCCCCCGCTTATTTAAACCGATTCGATTCCCGACAGACCCGAAACCCCAGGCACTTCCAGCCAAACCGGTCTGCCAAAAACAGAAGGCCCAGCACCGCCGCTATAAGTTTGCAGTTTGTCTGTCAGCCTTTCCGTCCGGTCTCTCGATAAGACCCCATTCTGCACTGCACGCTGCGCAATTCTGTGCGGTGCACCCCGAGCAGCGCGTCCATTTCATCTGCGGCGTTTTCATATGCTGATTTTTGATGATGCACCAAAAGGTAGCTGACCTCCTTGATTTTCCCAGAGGCCTGCCTGCAAAAGCTCCTGACCGGAGCCGCCAGTGCAAACACCCAAATCGGCGCGCAGATGGTCACATGCGCATAGGCGGAAAGATCGATCGACACCGGCGCAATCGGCATCTCCCACCGGTGCATTCCATATCGTCCGCACCACCAGAATTCCAGTGTGCCCGCTGTCCGTTCGGCGGATTGAATCTCATAAAGCGCCGCGCCGGTCCGGTTCGCCTCCGCGCATGCCAGCTTTTTGACATAGCCCATGCGCGAAAAGAAGACCACTAGCTGCGTGGGATTTGTGCCGATGTTCGAACTGTCGGCGAGCTCTGCACAAAAGTGTTCCTGCTTCCAAAAGACCCACGCGATGTAACCCGTGATTGCCTAGCAGAGCCCGAACACAAAGTAGAGCGTGGACATAAAAATCAGAGGAAACAGATAGAACTGAATGCAAATCCAGAGCATCAGCGTCACGCCGAACCAGCCGCCGAGCACCACGCCGGATTTCTTGTTAGCAAAAAGCAGTCCCGCCGCCGTCAGTTTGATCAGCCAGTTGACGATGAGCAGCGCAATTCCCGAAAATGTAAGATTCTGGAACAACCTGTCTGCAAACGGCAGCACCTGAAAACAGGGCAGCATGCCGTCTATCCCGAACGTTTTTCCGCTGGGATCAAGCAGCATCGCAACAGCGCCCGCCACAGCGCGCCGATTCCGATAAACAGCGTCCAAAAAATCAGGACGCGCCGCACACAGAGCGTGTTTCATCGCGCCAGTCGCTTTGTCCGTTCTGGAAACGCGCCGGACGCGAGAGGTCGTGCCTGCCGTTCCGCGGCTTTCTGCTTTTCCACACTTGCAGACTTCATTTGTTCCGCAATTTTTCGATTTCCCGCGCCGCACACAGAGCGTGTCCCATCGCGCCAGTCACATTCTCCATTCCGTAGTGCGATGGCCGCAGAGGACACTTCTACCGTTCTGTAGTTTGATCTTTGTTTATCATGCGCTTCTGCTTGTGTCAAGTAGAATCCAAAAATTCTTAAAAGCCCTTATATATCAAGGGTTTCCGGACTTTCGGCAAAATTAACCCTTGCGTTATTATAACACAAAGACAGCATAAAAGCCAGTGAAAAGCCGGCTTTTGCTTGGTCATGAAAGCTGAAAGGCAATATCCAACTTCCATTCAATTTTTAGATTATTATTAAAGTAATTCCTGTATTCTGCGTTCAGCCTCTTTATAAACCGCTTCATCATCCCGAACCGAAATCACAATGATTTTCATTGTCTCCTTATCTCGTACAAGAGAATATACAACTCGGTACCCGAGGTTTCGCAGTTTGATTTTATAAAAGCCGCTCAATTTTGATGTTGCATGGTTTCCCAGAGGCTTACCGATTCCATCAGGTGGCGGTAACGGATGCTCGGCTGTTTTTTCAATCGCTTTCAAAATGATCTTGCGATTATACGGATCAAGCCGTTTCAATCCCGTTGAGCCTCCTTGATGTATTCTATTTTCCATTTCATCTCAAAGGCTCCTTATTCAATATCAACTTCTACATCTGCCAGATCCGCATCGGTAAGGCCTAGCTCTTTCATCATTTCCTCATGAGAGAGATTCTCAGCGTCTTTATTTGCAGCCATACGCCTTTCAGCCTCAGCATACAATGCATAATCAGAAAGCATTTCCATCAGAGCTTCATATTGACTCGGAGAAACAAGGACACAAGCAGGGCGATTATTCTTAACAACGATCTTCGTGCCGGTTGTTTCCACTTCATCAAATATTTTTGCAGCTTCGCCTTTATTAAATCGGGTAATAGGAACCATAGCGTTCATCATATTTACAACAGACATCTGACTCATTGAAAACGCTCCTTTCAAAACTATCATTTCCTAAGTTCACTATCATTATACGCTGCAGAAACGAAAATATCAATATATTTATCGATGTATTTATCGATAAATATATAAGAATTTGTCGGCTGCTTTACTGAGCTATATAGCTTCTTACCCGATGATTGCTTCGGATTGAATTCAGAAGCAACCTCTTTCTGGGTAGTTGTTACCTCCTCAGGTGTTAAGGCCGGCTTTTACATGATCATGAAAGATGAAAGGCAACATCAAACTTCCATTCGATTTTCAGATTTTCGTTGTCAAAAACAATGACTCGGTCTATATCGTCGTACATTCTTTCCCGGAGTTTATCGTCCGGCTCATCTGCTGCAGCAGCGATATTTTTGATCGCATTCATTGCCGTGCTGCTTTCTTCCCGCTTTTGCAGCAGGCTTTCGATTTCATCCTCGATTCGTGATAACTCCGTCTGGAGTCTGTCCCTATCCTCCGAAAGAGCGCCTTTCTTTTCGAGAAAAGCATTCCGGGATATTTCATCGGAACGAAATTGCTCATACAGCGAGGCAACCTTTCCGCCGATCCCTCCGAGCTGAACGCGGAGGGATTTCTGCTGCGCCCGAAGAGGTGCAAGGTTATCCGGCCGCTTTTCATTTACTGTCCTGCGATATTCTTCGCTGACAATCTGCAGCTGCCGTTTGTATGTGGTGAAGACAACATCCTCTATATTTGTTCGGCTCCAATGAATGCCTGCGCACGGAGCGCCTCTTATATATAACGGCGTAGCGCAGGAGTAATATTCGTCCAAGCCAAAAGTCTTGCGAAGCCTGCGGCCGCAGTGCCCACAATAGTAGACACGGTCACGGCGGTCGGTTCTGACAACATCGTACTTTTTCACCTTCCGCAGAGTATCATTCGCTGCGTAATATTCATCGTGTGTTACGATGGGTTCGTGCATACCCTCGTTTATCACATAATCCTCCGGTGCATACCGTTTTTGCACTTTGGCCCGAATGGTTTCATTTCCGCATTTGAAGGACACCATAGCTCCGGTATACTTATAATCCCGTATGATTCGGATCACCGCCTGATGACTCCACATCGCATCGCTGTCCATACCTTGCCGAGATAGCTTTTTGTGCTGCATCGGCGTCGGAATATGCTTTTCGTTCAGGATACGGGCAATTTCCGTGGATTTCTTTCCCTCAATGGCCCACAGGAAAACATCCCGCACAATGGGCGCAGTTTCGGGATCCGGCACCATATGGTGCTTTTGCCCTTTGATCTTTGTGTATCCATACGGGCAATGGCTGACATACCGGCCGCTTCTCATCAGCATATGCTGAGATGCTTTTACCTTTTTCGAGATGTCAACGCTGTACCTCTCATACATAAAATTTCGGAAGGCAACATCAATGCCGCCGGTTGTCCCGATAAACTGATTGCTGTCGTAATGATTATTGACCGCAATAAACCGAATACCGAGATACGGAAAGATGTGCTCAAGGTAATCGCCGGCTTCAATATAGTTTCGCGCAAATCGGGAAAGGTCCTTCACGATGATGCAGGAAACATCACCGGAGTGCACCATCGCCATCATGCGTTTAAAATCGGGACGGTCGAAATTCGTCCCGGAATATCCGTCATCGACGAACTCGACCGTCTTCATAGAAGCAAGCTCAGGCTGCCCTTGAATGAACTGAGCGATGATGCCGCGCTGGGCCGTAATACTATTGCTCTCATCATTCGCACCGGTGTCCTCAAGCGATAGCCTGAGATACACGGCAATCTGCTTTTTCGGCATTTAGGCAACCTCCTTTCTGATTTGCTCGCACGCCTTGAACATTTCCTCAAACTCAGGCATGTACTTAAACCGAATATCCAAAGAGCCGTCGGTATTCACTCGGATCTCATCAACCATTGCCTCGACCATTTCTTCGCTCACCGTTTCTGCCTTATAATAGCGTGAAATGAGCCGATTCCATTTTCGGGCGCCTGTTTCAGTCACCTTGGTTTTTGTTTTGATTGCCTGAAGCTCCTGCAATTCGCTTTCATATGCGGCGATTTCCTTTTGATATACATCTCTGGCAAGCAAATATTCCCGTTCAGTCAATATGCCGTCCTTGAAGTCGATATACAATCGAGAAAACAGCTTTTTCTTTTGATCCAGCTTATCCTGCAGTTCCTTGACACGATTTGCCGGTACACTGTGCTTTGCTTTTTCTTTCTCCAAGGCGATCAAGCCGAGCAGCGTTTTTTGCGTATCAAGGAATAGATCCATCTGCTTTCGTATAACGCTCAACACGATTTTATCAAGGGCATCGGCGCAGATGCTCTTTTTTGCGCACGCCGTGTTTCCAAGTTCGATGTTTGTCGGGCATTTATAATTGTAGTAGTCTGTGACCACGCCGTCCTTTCTCGGTCGTGTATAGCTGCGTACATATTTCATAACACGCCCGCAGTCGGCACACCTCAAAACCGAACCATATGGATTAGGTCGTTTGGGGAGATGTGCATAGCGTCCGAACGATTTCTTCACATCGCTTGAGACCTTTGTGTTGATCTCCTGCACCTTATTCCACAACTCCATGCTGATAATCGGCTCGTGTGTTCCTTCAACCACATCCCAGTCCGCCTCTTTTGTCCAATGGTATTTTTCGCCCTTATACAGGCACTGCGAGCTGCGCCCTTGCGCCAAATTCCCGATATAGACCACATTGACAAGCAGGTCTTTGAGAACATGGCGATTCCAGGGCAGTTCACTCCCTTTCTTATTATTATTTGTTATAATGCCGCGCTCATAGCGTAGCCGCCCCGGGGAGGGATAGCCTTTTTCGTTGAGAATACGGCATATAGTATCAAATCCGGTCCCTTTCGCTCGGAGTTCAAAGATCTCGACTACGATCGGAGCGATCTCATGATCGATTACCAATCGGCTCCGATTATTTTCATCTTTCAGATAGCCATATGGAGCATAATTGCCGATGTAATCACCACGCAGCCGCTTGTTCTTCATTGTCAAGCAGATCTTTTTGGATATGTCCTTTGCGTACATATCGTTGATCAGATTTTTAAGCGTGGCGGCGAGCTTTTCACCGGCATTGGCAGAGCTGCTGTCATAATCGTCGCTGACAGAAATAAAGCGTATGCCGAGGAAAGGGAAGATGCGTTCCAGATATTCTCCGGTTTCCACATAGTTTCTGCCCAAGCGGGAAAAGTCCTTCACAACGATGCAATCGATTTGTCCTTTCCGCACATCCCCGATCATTCGATGAAATGCAGGACGCTCGAAATCGGTACCCGTGTAGCCGTTATCGGCATATATCTCTTTTAGTTCGAGATATGGCCGCTCGGCAAGATAGTTTCTCAGAAGCAGTTCCTGATTTTCAATCGAATCCGCATCTGCCTTACCGTTGTCCTCAACAGACAAACGAACATAAAGTGCGGTACGAAACACGGTCTGCCTTTGGCCTTTCGGCAGACTTTCGGAAACGCCGTTTTTCCGTGATACTCTGGCCACTATCCCGCCTCCCTTATCGGCATAGCCAATCCTTTTTTGTTTGCGGTTTTCTCCGAGATAAACTGCAATATTTCCTCAATCTGATTCCGATGGCGGAACACGATCTCAATATTGGAGTCCTCGAAAATATTGATGCGTTCTATCAGATGAATCACCATCGGCCGCGTGAGCTCGGTCACATTTTCATACTGACGGAACTGTTCAACCCAGGACTGCTGCTTTGAAACGCCGTCGTGGATTTCTCGTTTCTCTTTGTTCAGCTTTTCGATGGCAGCGGTTGCTTCGTCGATTCTTTCTGCAAGCTCTTTTTTCAGAGACTCATATTCGGACCTGTCCAGCAAGCCCGCCCGCAGATCCTCATAGATTCCGAGGCGCAGCGTGTTGTTTTTCCGAACGGCTTCTTCCTGTATTTCGATGCTTGCGTCAAGCTGCTTCAGTTTGTGTTTTTCCCATGACAGATTCTCAAATTGCCTTAGTGCCTTATCCACATCCAGCAGCAGGTCAATTTGATGCCGGACCGTCTGGTAGATTACCTGATCCAAAACATCTTCTCTTATGGAATGCCTGCTGCACACCGTTTTATCGTGCTTATTGGCGTTGCAGACATAATACACATAGCGTTTGCCTGCGTAGGACACCGTCTTTCTGACGGCCGTAGCGCCGCAGTCGCCGCAATAAATGCGGCCGGCATATACCGGTACGGTTACATCTCCCGCGCGGCAATGCGTATCGTCCTTCAGCAGCTCCTGAACAAGCTCAAAATCACGTACAGAAATAATCGCCTCATGTGTACCTTCCACGCGAAGCCACTCGCTTTCTGCTTTTGTAACCACTGTCTTGGTTTTATAATTCGGCGTTGTTCGTTTACCCTGGATCATCACGCCGAGATAAATTTCGTTTTTCAGAATACGCCTTACGGAAACATGGCTCCATATGGCTTTTGAGGATGTCTGAAAGCTCGTTTTATAATTGCTGCCGCTCAGCCGCTTATATTCTGCCGGAGAGGGGATGCCGAGCTCATTCAGACGCCCTGCAATGTTCTGCGGGCTCAGCCCTTCGATTTTCCACCGGAATATGTCCCTTACAACATTTGCGGCAAACGGATCAACAACCAATTTGCTCTTGTCGTCGCTGTCTTTCACATATCCATAAGCCACAAATGCTCCGGCATACTCTCCGTTTTGCTTTTTCGCCGTGAGGTTTGTACGGATCTTAGTAGAGATATCCCGGATATAAAAATCATAAACGAAGCTGTTGATCGTAAAAGCAAGATCATCCGAGGAGGTTGCCGAAAGCGAGTCATAGCCCTCGTTTATGGTGATAAACCGAACGCCGAGTTTGGGGAAAATTTTTTCTTTGTATTTTCCCACATCAATATAATCTCTGCCGAAACGGGACTGATCCTTTACGATCACGCAATTGACCTTTCCCGCCTCGATGTCCTTCATCATTCGCTGAAATTCAGCACGGTCAAAGTTAGAACCGCTTTTTCCGTCATCCTTGTACTCGTCATACAGCTCGAGTTCCGGATGCGATTTCATAAAGTCATATATCAGCTTTCTCTGGTTGCTGATACTGTTGCTTTCGCTTTTGGCTCCCGAAGAGCACGAAAGGTCGTCATCCTCCTTCGATAAACGAAGATAGATGGCAACCTTGAATGTTTGATCTATAATCTTATTCATAGCGCCACTCCTATCTGTATTATTCGAGTACGAATAAACAGCCGGAGTTATCGCTGATTTTGTCCGTATTTGATTATAGCACAGACAACCGAGAAAATCCAGCCGTTACACTTAAAATCCGCATAGTAATTGTTTCCATTACATTGAAGCGATCATGGAGGTAAAGCTGTCGGTAAGAGATTTATCCTTGCCGGCATAAGATACACGGACAACGACATCTCCGACCTTAAAGCAATACGGATCTTTGATCTGCTCAACATAAGACCTCACGCGCTCTTCCAGCGTCAAGCTTTTATCTATCACGACATCTCTGATATCCACCAATCCAGATAAGTTCTTTTCAGGCTGTTCCATAAATCATTACACCTCCATGTGTTCGTCTTTACAACTTGTATTTTTACCATAATTTACTTGGCATATTCAAAAACAAAATGCTCATTGCCTCCGCCTGCAGCGAACAGGTCCACAGAAATTTCATCTCCCCGCCTTCATTGTGGCCGGGCCGCGCGTTACGGGAGTACCATTGTGCCCGGCCGGATCGTCGCGGTATACGGGAGCCACCCGTATATCAGTGCTCTTGGTTTTGCTCGCCACACAGACGGATAGCCGCTTCCCGGCTCGGAGATGTAGAGGATAAGCTGTTCAATTTTTAAGGTACAAGTAAGCACGGGTGGCCTTACACAGATAAAAACACATCGCATTTTCGTTTTTGTTGCCTCCTGCAGAAATTTTTTCAAAAAATTCGGCCCCGGTGTGATCCGGGGCCAAACATGCTCAGAAGCTGAATTTTGAAATGTTAATCGCAATATGCATGAGTAATATTGCTTCAGGTCTTCATCCAACTGACCGAGCAGATAGCTGTTGCTGTCAATCAGCGGCATATACAATTGCAGTATAACCTCAAGATCGCTGTGGGTTCCTGCCGCCGCACCCGTTAAGACCTTTCTGAACTCCTCCTTTGTCAATCCGCATCACCGTCCTTCATAAGCTGAGAGCGAAGCTTTTTCAAGGCTATGTTTCGTTGCTTACGCACATGACCGGTAGAGCAATTCCAGCGTTTAGCTGTTTCTTGCTCACTGAGCTCCTCCAAGAAAAGCAGCTCCATTATCCTGCGCCGCTTCAAAGGCAGCTCAAGAAAAGCCTTTGCTAAGCGCTCTTCCTCAAAATCGTATGGAGTCGGCTTTATCATCCCGCGAATCCATTGCTCCTCGGGGTCATCTATAACCAGTATGGATTCCGGAATCTCGTCATATGACACAATCTGCGGATTTGCAATACGAACCGTCATTTCGAGACTTGGCTTTACCCGACCGTTTTCAATCTGACCAATGTGGCTTGCGGTGCATCCGCACTTTTCCGTAAAGTCCTCCTGCCTGAATCCCTGCGTAACACGAAGCCGCCGAATATTTTGTCCTAAAGTCTTGTAGTCCACTGCACATATCTCCTTAAACATATTTTAGTGGACTCCGCGGCGAAAGTGAAGAGCGCATAAATTGCATACATGCACCATAAGTGTGCTATTCGGATTTTCCTTAGATTTATCCCACCTTAAAAGTAAATAAGTCTGCCTATAGTACCAGCAGACTCATTTATGCTGAATTAAACATGTCCAGATTATCGAGCATTTTGGTTATATCCTCTTCCAAAGCCTCGGAAGTTCCACTCATTGAAGCATCCGCTATAGTTTCGGTTGTATGAAGTTCAGATAGCTTTTCCTCCACGATGCTCCGTATCAACCGTTCCATTTGACTGCGGTCGAAGGCAGGAGCAGCCTTAACCTCTATTTTACTATAACCGGACTGTAACTCCGGATGAGCATTGATATAATCACGCAACGCCGAAACAATGATTGTACTTTTTCTGTTGCCCAGGTTTTCCAGCAGCTCGCCGACACGAATCTGATCTTCGCTGTCGGCGCCGAACTGCAGCGTAAATCTATATTTTCCGTCTTTTCTCACCGCCTATCACACCGTCCTTTATGCAGGACGATGGGACAGCTGCACTCTGCCAAGCATTTCATACCCAAGCGCATTGGCGTTCGGGGATTCCACAAAGTCTGCCTTTGCGACAAACGGAGAAGCCTCCAGAAACGGCCTGAGAAGCAGACTTCCGCCGCCGATGAACACCGCCGGATTGGAACGGAGATCAACCTGCAGCTCGCGCAGCTGGTTGAGAATATCCTGCGCATGAAGCTTGGTTGCACCGCGGATCGTCTGCTTGACATCATCCGGCAAAATCGTATCCTTCTCGGAAAGGACTGCACTGATATGCTCGTCCTCGATGCGCATATCGTGAAGCGCTCCGACTTTTCGGATGATCTCGTTGTTCATAGTGATGATACCGGTTTCAAGCGAACGGCAGAACTGCAGATCGGGTCTGCCGTTTTTGAGGAGCAGCACATCCGTCGTATAGCCGCCGATGTCAACAACGAACACTCGAAGCATATTGACTACCATGCTGCTTTTCGGAACAACGGCCGCATATGCCTGCGGGAACACCATAACCTTATCGATCATAATGCTGTACGGCTTATCCTTATAAACAAATTTGATAATGCCGTCCCGTTTGAAATACCGAGCAAATTTGTCCTTGAGTACGACGTAATGCTCCAGCGGCAAGAGCTTTTTCTTCCTCCGTCATATCCGTCATCAGAGAATCAGCAAGATAAACGGTCTTGCCGGTCTTTGTGTCCCAGAAGCTCGTGAAGACTTCATTTGCTTCTTCAATTGCCTGAATGACCTGTTTTAATGGGGTCGTCATTTTCCGCAGCATCTCTTGTACTTCTTGCCGCTCCCGCACGGGCAGGGATCATTGCGCCCGACCTTCTTCTGCTTCTCTGGTTGAGTAACCGGCGGCTTGATGTCGGCAAGCTGCTTCAGAAGGTCAAAGCGTATCGCTTCGCTCGGCAGCTCCATTGTGAGGATCTGCTTGTGGAAGTCTTCAATGTCCATTTCTCCGGTTTGGAGGAATTTGCGGATGTTCGGTCCGAGGGAGACCGACTTGAGCCGTTCTTCCGGAGGCGTCATCTGCATCATCTCGTCCGGCGTATAGCCACGGTTGCAGGGCATCCGCGTCGTGTTATGAAACGCACTGTACAGGGCGGTGAACCGTTCCACATCCCGTTGGGACTTGAGCCGAACACCCAACTTCTCCAAATGTCCGAGAACATCCGACAGTTGGACGGCAATCGAACGGACGCCGAACAGAAACTCTTCAAAAACAGCGGCTTCGCGCTCGTCGCTCAGGTTGCAGCGTTCTTTCAGGAATGTCCGCAGTTTATGCTTTTCCGGCGTGTCTTCGCAGTAGAAGGGATCGTCATATTCCAGCAGATGCTTTTTGTCCGGCACATAGTAAGGTTTGTCCTGCTGGCTACGCTTCGTCTCCATGAAAAGGTCGATGGAATCACCAATTAGGGTAACATCAATGATCTCGCGGTCAAGAGGCTTTATGTGCTTGGCATCCGTGTAAAGCTCATCCCCGCCCAGAATGTAGTAGTCCTCGCACTCATGACGGGCAATTTCCGCAAAGGCAAGAAATTCGTCTTCCGTTACCAGCTTCGGGCTGAGGGAGAAGATGATCTCCTTCGCCTTGTGCAGCGGGATAATGCCGTAGAGGTTTGCCATCGCATTGAAATATTTGCGCAAAAGGCGCGAGGTCGTGTCTTTTAACAGAATTTCCCGATAGCGGGTATTCAGTTCCCGGCGGGTGTATTCCTCCGGAAACTCGATGTATTGTTCCTTGCTCATGTCTTTCTTACCCCGCATCATTAGTTTTGGCTCTTGAGTTCTATCAGGACTACTTCCGGCCGATTATTGAATCGAAACGGAATAATGCTGTTTCCAAGGCCACAGCTTACGATCATGTTTGTGTGATCCTCCGAGTAAAGCCCTGCATCATATTTTGGAAATAGTCCCTGATTCGGTGCAACCAGCCCACCGATAAGCGGCAGCCGGAATTGACCACCATGCGCGTGCCCACTGAGGACCAAATCAATGCCATGATTGACATAGGTATCAAACAACTCCGGTCTGTGAGAAAGCAGGATCGTAAAACCGGGATCTTCCGCAGCAAGCTCTGAAAGTTTTTTATCGATTACCGCAGCATCACCCGTCAAATAGTCTGCATGGAAACTGGGATCGTCGACGCCTATAATGGTAATGCTTTCCCCGAAAACTTCGATTTTAACCTGTGTATCGTCCAAAACCGTTACTCCGGCGGCCTCCAGACCGGTCTTCAAATCCTGATATTCCGAAACCCTTGCTTCGTGATTGCCGGAGACATAGTAGCAGGGTGCGAATTTTACGGCTTCTTTCGCAAAAGCCAAAGCAACGGCAATATTGGTCTTTCGCGAGTCGATCAAATCTCCGGTTATTGCGATCATATCCGGTTCTGCTTTCCGCAGCATATCCAGAAGCCGTTGATTTCCTTCACCGAACTCCGCATTGTGCAGATCCGAAACCTGTGCGATGCGATAACCGTCAAATGCGTCCGACAGTTCACGGCTGCTTATCGTGTATGTATTCAGTTTCAATGCAGTGTTCCCCCATGCAGTCCAAACAATTAGAGCGAGGAATAGGCCGGCGAGAACACCGATTATCTTCTTTTTCGCGGACACTTGCTTAAACATAGTACGGTATGGCATTTTTTACACCTGTTTTCTCGCTTCGGCAATTTCAGCATTGATCTCATCCAATGTCATATCGGCGACGTCATTTTCGTCAGCTATACGACCGGCAGCTTTCATTGTCCTAACCGCTTTGTTATCCGACAGGTCATCAAGCTTCATAGAAAACGGAATACCATTTTCCTGAATCAGTCTTGAAATGCACATACGCATATATGTCTGAAGGTCAATACCGAGCCTTTCACAAATCTCCATCGCCTTGATTCGGGATACCTCTTCAGTGCGGAACTGAATTAAAGAGTTTGCCATAGCCGATCGCCCCTTTCATATTTACAGTATATGCTGTTTTGTCATCAAATGCAAGCATGTGTTTGCAATGTTTGCTGTCCGGAAGCGTGAAATAATTGCAAACAATAAGCAAGCCGAGAATTTTTCTGTCTCAGTACCGGCGTGGATGAAATTTTGCCACATGAAAGCTCTGTATCCATTCATGGTTGCCTATTTCTGCATACGATCCATTTGGGCTTGATAAGGTAAGATAAGTTGCGCAAATTGAAACGAGCAAAAAAGAAGACATCGCTTGCAGGCTCTGGTAGAATGAAGTCACAACACAAACATTCGAAAGGAGACAGCAAACGATGTCCGAGAAAATTGTACAGCTAAATGAGGAACTAATCAGGGGTCAGATTAAGGAATTGGTCCGAAGCAGCGCGGAAGAAACCCTGAACGAGCTGCTGGAAAAAGAGGCATAGTCCCTGACACAGGCGGCCCGCTGCGAGCGCAGCGAGGCCCGTCAGGGCTATCGCAGCGGCCGCTATGACCGCTGCCTCACCACGACCTCCGGCGGTGTCACGCTCCATATGCCGCGGCGCAAGGACGTGTCCTTCGAGAGGGCCATCATCGAACGGTATCGCCGCCGGGAAAGCAGCGTGGAGGAGGCCCTCATTGAAATGGACCCGGCAGGCGTTTCCGTGCGCCGTGTGGAGGACATCACCGAAGTCCTGTGGGACAGGCAAGGTCTCGCCCGCTGCCGTCAGCGAACTGAACAAGAAAGCCTACGTCCACATTGAGTACTGGCGGAACCGGCCACTACAGGGCGGACGGTATCCGTATGTCTGCGTAGATGGTATTTACCTGCGCCGCAACTGGGGCGGAGAATACGAAAATGTCGCCATTCCGGCGGCAATTGCCGTGAATGAGGACGGGTTTCGTGAGGTTCTGGGCGCTGCCGAGGGGATGAAAGAGGACAAGGCCAGCTGGGTCAGCTTCTTCCAGCGGCTGCGCGGGCGGGGTCTAGACGGCGTGAAGCTCATCGTCGGCGACAAGTGCATGGGGATGCTGGAGGCCGTGGGCGAAGTGTTTCCGGAGGCCAAATACCAGCGCTGCATCGTGCATTTCTACCGCAATGTTTTCTCCGTTGTGCCAAAATCAAAGGTCAAAATTGCAGCGAAAATGCTCAAGGCAATCCACGCGCAGGAGAACAAGAAAGCCTCCCGCGAGAAGGCAAGAGCTGTTGTTGCCGAGTTAAAAACAATGAAGCTGAAGGAAGCCGCCAAGAAGGTTGAGGACGGCATCGAGGAGACGCTGACCTGCTGTGATTTTCCCAGCGAGCACTGGACGCGTATCCGCACCAACAATGTGATCGAGCGGCTGAACCGTGAGATCCGCCGCAGGACGCGTGTGGTGGGAACGTTCCCCGATGGAAACTCTGCGCTGATGCTGGTCTGTGCAAGGCTGCGTCATGCGGCGGGAACGCAGCGGGGCAACAAGAAGTACATGAATATGAAGCATCTGGAGGCGGCTTTGAACGACGTCCCTATTGCCGGCTGACTTCATTCAGCCGGAGTCTGCAAACCTTTTTGCGCATAATTCTTGACAGTACCGATCTGAAAAATCCATATCATAAAGGCTGTTTCTAATCAGATGATTCCGTATTTTCCCATCTGTCAAGAAAAGATTTCGGTATGTTTTCTAATCCTAAAAAGGAAAAATCATTCACTTTTTTCCCAATAGGGATAGTCCGAAAACACAAACTCTCCTGCGGCTTTTTTCTCTGTCGGCAGATCAACATAGAGCTTGCTGCCGCTTGGCGGCATTTTCACAGCAATCACAACTGTAAATTTTCCGTTGCCTTCATCCCGGACGCAGTCCACACAGCTGTTGTAAGAGGCTTCACCCTTGCGCTTTTTACAAACCACATAGACATCGCCTTTATATTCAATCAGTTCTTTATCAGCAACAGCACGGTTCAGCGTTTTATCGGTAAATTCCTCCGAAAAAACCTTTAAGAATTTTTTGCGAACACTTTCGATCGTGTTTATATAATCATACGGAGGAAACATAGGCACATAATTCTTTCGTTTGAACCGTACAGGCTTCGCGCTACCCGGATACTCACCTGCAAAATTCAAGTTCAGCCAAAGGCTTCTCGCTTTATCTGCCATTTCCCTCGCATCTGCGTAGTATAGGACTGTTCCGTCCTCAGGATAAAACTCATACCCGTTTACACCGCGAAGACTTTCAATTATGGCAACCTTATCGTTTTCATAATTCTTCCAAAGCCCCAGCGCCTCCTCCGAAACCTCAGTCGCATAGGAGACAATGGCGTAATTATCCCGGGCCGTAATAAACCGCACATCCTCCCCGGATATAAGCCGACCGGCCTCTATTCGCCCCTTATAAGAATCCGATGCATAGCCGTATGTATCGCTGTCGATTATAAAAAAGGTGAGCTCGCCGCCACCGATCTTATCAACGAAAAATTCCACCTGGTTTTCGGAAAAGCTTGCCGTAACGGTACCCACCCAGCTTTCCGGCAGTGTGATCTCATAGGTGCCTTCGGAAAACCGTACCGAGTTTATTTTTTCGGTCGTTATGAGCTTACAAAGCTCTTGAGCAAATGACGAATAGTTTTCAGGAAAGCTGTTGGTTCCCTGGGCGTTTATCTCCGTCCCGTCCGCCAACACGACCTCAAGGTGCATACCGGTGCCGTCAAGAGCCTGGGGATCGTGCCCACGAAAGCCCGCCCATTCCGCTATTTTGTAGTTGCCGAATACTGCGCACAGCTTTTGAAAAACGCTCTCATCTGCGTCAATTGCGCGAACGACATTGCGGCATTCCACATTCCCGGAGGTCTTATCATCCCACATTTCCGTGCTGATGTAATACTCCAAATGAACGCCGTTCTCCGTTTTGTATCCCTCGTAAACACGACGCTGCGCCGTCATATCGGTTTGCACCAGCCTAAAGCTTTTGAAATCCATAGGATCCTCTCTGTAATAATTATTACTACAATTATTATGTTTTGAAGCGCAAGCGGAAATGGATACAAAAAAGATGAATACCAAGATAAAACATAAAAGTAGCTTTTTCATTTATCCTTCCTTTCCGAAAGGTACCGAAGCCCATTCGGTGCCTTTCGGAAAGAAGCTTGCAGCAGCAAGCCTCTCCCGCATAGACTATGACATTTTCGGAAAACCGAGATTGTATGCGCCGCAAGCGTAGAGCTTGCCATCCTTAAACCAGACATGCCGCACTCTTGCTTTGCTTTTTGCAGCATACCATGAATAAATCTGCGCCTCCCGCTCAGCATCGTAACGGTACTCCGAAGGATCAACATCGATATGTGCAATCACATCCCCAAGGGTAAAATCGGCCTGTTCTGCGGCAAAGAAATAATTCAATCCTCCGAAATAATCCTTGAAAGTTTCTTTCAAAACCGATTCATCGGCTCGATTTTCGCTTACCGTCTGCGTTTCTGTTGATTCCAGGTTGAGGTTATATGGATTATCAACATTCATTGTATCACCTTCACCGTTGGAAAGAGTCTGATCAGACTCTTTCCAGAAGAATCATTCCGTGTCCATACAGCAGACAGCCGTCCTCGGTGACCGGAATCTCCGCAAAAGAGTCAGCCTTTTCCCCGAAAACCTCGCCCTCGATCTTCGTGTCGTAATAGAAATTGCCGTCCGCTTCTTTCCATGTGGTGCTTTCGACGGGGGCATAACCGTCCTCGCGGACAACCGCTCCGTGCTTGGCAGCCTCCTCGCGCATTTCCTCCGGCACAAACATGAGCGTGTTGAGCACACCGTCCTCGGCAAACTCCGTCCGGTACTGCATCAATTCGGCGCTGCCCTCAAATCTCTCATCCACCGGCGGGTTATCGGATGTAAAATCCTTCTCTCCGTCCGGTGTGGGTACACGGATCTCTTTTACTTTCCAAATTCCGCGAATATCTATCTTTATTTTCTCCTTACCCTGATTCGGTATATTCCGAAACTATGCTTAATCCGGCAACCCGGATTCCTGGATATAAATGCTTTATGCGACATGTTCTTTCTTGTTGAACACAGCACCAATAATGTAAATAACCGGCAGGACAAGACCAAGTATCAGAGAAAATGCACTGAAAGAACCTCCGCCAACAGAGTTCAGTATGGTGCCTGCAACGCTAAGTACTGCTACAATAATACCCCACACAATGCAGCTTCCGGCTTTATCCGGCTTCTTGCAGTTGGCTACACCGATAATTCCGGCAATCAATTCTGCAACCGCACTGACAATCATCACTATAACGGATGTATAAAGCAACGCCGATGAAACGGTTCCGTCACTGATATACACAAGGGCGGCGACGCCAAGTGCCGCAATGATACCCAAGATAACCGAAATTGCTCCGCCGATGATCATCAAAATGCCTGTTACTTTCAAGAAACCGGATCCTTTTGTTTTTGTTGTTGTCATAGTTAAATCCTCCTGAAATAAATTTTTATCTAAAACGGCCAAACGGCTGTTTTATTTGATGTAATCGGATAAACGATTAAACGATCCTAAATATGCTCTCTTTCTGCTTAAGCCCACGGATTGGCAGCCTTCGGCGTGCGCACACCGGTCAGCAGATACTGCTCCCACAAAAACCACTTGCCGTCGCTGCCCCGCTGGCGCATCTTGATAGGGCGGGGATCGTCTGTGCCGCCGCAGGGGATAAAAAGCTTCATATATCCCTGCTCCTTGTCGGACACATGATTGCTCTCAACGGTGATCGTATACGGTTGGGTGGGTGTGTAGTTGTTGTCCGGTGTGGAACCGGCAAAATAAGTGAAGGGCAGGTAGGTCTTGCCATCGCGGAAGCGGTCGTTCAGGAAAGAAATTTCCTGTCCGTTCAGCAGACGAGGTCCCCGCAGCCAATTCAACATCTCGGTGCCGATGCTTTTATCCGCTGCATAGGCGCACAGAGCAAGAACCGTAAGTGCTGCCGTTTTGTAGGGCGTGTCGAGGCTCGCCTCGGGTAGCGCCTGCATTTCGGCAAGGCTCTCCGGCAGTGCTGCAAAGGTAAATGTTTCCCGCTTACTGCCCAGGGATTGTGCGGCGGCATTTACCGCCTGCCCGGCTGTGCTTTTCAGTTTGTCAAAAATACTCATGTGTTATCTCGCCTTTATAAAATATTTTTATTGCTGCTTTTTTCTTGCGGGCGAAGATAGCATTAGAATTTGCCTCCTCCGCCGCCATGGGTCGAGCCGGAAGAAGAGGTGTGCGTGCTGCTCCCGCCTGAATCGTTGTCTTTCGGTTTCGCAGTGCGTGTGACAGTGTTATACAAGAACAGATCCCGGCTCTCGTTAATGTTCAGACTGCCGTCCTTTATGTAGCTGCTTGCAGCCGCCTGAAAACGGACCGTTTTCAGCTTTGCTTTCATCCTGCCCACTATGATGAGGGATAGGATAAAGCCTACAATGATGGCAATGGGGATCCAAATAAGGGAAAGCGGCTCCTTGGGTAGATTCTTTATATCATAAGGCTCGCCAGTTCTTGCCTGTGTGATGAAGTCATCGCAAAGATCGGCGAATTTATCAAAGGCACCCGCAAAATTACCGTCGGACAGCTCTCCCTTTATCTGCTTGCCGATATACTCAATGCCTTCGTCCGTAAAGACTGTAATGCCGTAGCCGCAGGTGGATATGTACCAGTCATTGTCCTCGACGCTGATAAGGAGTAATGCGCCGTCCTTGCTTTCACCGTAACCAAAGTTGCTGTAATCGTAAATATCATCGGCATAGTCCCGCGGGGTTTTCCCGTTCAACGTGTCAGTGGTCAGCACAACAATATCCATTTTCTGACGCTCGCTGAGCTCATTAAGCTTTGTCACAAGCGATGCTTCCTCGTTGTTGGAAAGCAGCCCCGCCAAGTCCTGTACGCGCTCGTATTCACTTGCAAATCCGTCCGTCTGCGCAAAAGCGGGACTCGCTATACAAAGGAACAGAACAAGTGAGAATAACACTGTCAGTACTTTCTTTTTCATTCCGTCCCCTCCTTAAATCAGCCCCATCAGGTGCAACACCCACGCAATGCCGTAGGAAGCCGCTGTGAATATCGCCGCCAGAAGGAATGTCCAGCGCGTCGCCGCAGCTTTATCCACCGGCAGATCGCCGACGAATTTCCCGGTCTGCCCGTTCATGGCAAAGATATATTGGTTGCCGTTCCATGTGGTGTTCAAAAGCCACACCGGATAAAGCGCATACCGGGCCTTTCCGCCATGGAACTGCACATTGGTGTTTTCCGGCGTAACGGTGGTATACCCTTCTACCGTCTCGGCGAATACCTCCTCAGTAGACCGCTTGACCCGCTGGTTTGCCCGGTCAACGCTTTCCTCGGCGGTCACATCATACTTATCCGCCACATAGCCGGCAAGATAAGCCGTTTGGAAATGCACCGCATCCGAAATATTATACGGCTCAATGGATTCCATCAGATCATCTGCCATTTTGGACGAGCCGTCCACCGGAACATGCTCAAAGCCAACGCTGCCGCCCCGATGCACCAAAAAGTGGCTGGTTTCGGTGTAATTGTAGTCGCTGTCGCTCCATGTATGGACCTTTGTGGCACGATAACGCACCTGTGCGTCCACATCGGTGTCGAAAAGCCAGAAGGGAACATAGACCCCCTTGATCTCGTCGATATGGTTCTGATCCTTGAAAATCTTAGGCAGCAGCCGCTTGCCGGTCAGGTGCTTCATTAATCCCGCCTTTGCCGCCTTTTTATCCAGCTTGAACGGAATGACAAGATCCGGCTTGAGAGCGCCCGAGAACTGACCCATCATCACCACGGGATTGCCGCAGAAGGGGCAGGCGGTAGCCGCCGTGTTGGCATCGCCTACGATCTCGCCGCCGCAGGATTTACACACATACGAGCGCAGGCCGTCGGTTTCTCCCTCCTGCCAGTCTCCTCCGGCAGTGGTTTCCCATTCCATATTGTCAGATTTTTCGCTCTGCAGCTCGGTGTCGTAACCCTCCAGCGTCTCCATTTCAAACTCCGTGTCGCAATAAGGACACTTCATTTTCTGGAGCGTGCTGTCAAAGGCTATCGCGCCGCCGCAGCAGGGGCATTTATATTCCTGCAAGGTTTGCATGAAAAGATCTCCTCTCTTAAAGAATTTCACCCATTAAATGCCGCAAGGGCCGCATCTGCTTTCTGAATCCATTCGGTGCGGTCGCCGTAGATTGCGGCATCCAGGGAGTCGATTGCCTGCGCCGCCTTGTCGCCGGCATCGGCCTCTCCCTTTACCGCGGCAGAAAATCCTGCCGCTATATCCTTAACCGCAGTCATCTGCTGCTTCCAAACATTTGAGGCGTTGCCGAGTGTATTCTGTATGCCGAACAGTGTATCAAAATGTTTTTTAAGATTTTCGAAATCCTTAAAATTATTCATGGGGAGAACAAACTCGTATAGGCCCTGCGTATTGGTAAAGCTGAGCCTTGCAAAAGGCTTCTTCTCGGTCTTATCGCCGTTTTTAACGAGCTGCTCCTCATACTTATAGCTGCGCAGGTCGGCAATGCGGTATACACAGGCACGGGTGGTCTTGCCGAACATCATAAACTTGTAATCGTTCTGGATATACGCCATCAGACCGATATCCTCCGCCACATAGAGATAGGTGCCGAAGCGCTTCAGTTTTTTGCTCTTATCCTTTGTTTTCTCCCGCGGAATGAAATAGTGCTGCCACAGCTTGGTGCCGCGCTCCACCTGTGCAAGATGCGCCTTGACACCCGGAAGATTGCTATGCACATAGTCATATGCCTTGAATCCCTTTTTCCTGCAATTCTTGCGGCATATACAGTTGCCGTCCGACAGCTTTTGGGTTTGGATCAGATTGATGTCCGCACCACAGATAGCGCATTGATTAGCCATAATTTTCCTCCTTTTTCCGACAGCGTCGGTTTGTTTTCTAGTTTTCTTGCTTTGACAAGATGATGTTCAGTTCGTTGCTGTATCCGGCGGAGTGTCTGCTGAACTTTCAGCTGCCTCATAATACCTGTCGGCAAGCGCATAGAGACAGTTAAGCGCCCTGTCACCGAGCATTGTTTCCTTCTCTATCGTGTTTCCGTCAGAAAAGGTCATTCCGGAACTGCGTGTCGGTGCATCGGAACTGTTAAAAATTCGTATCCGATTACGGTACCCGCAAAGCCTCTCAGTCTCGCCGTCCTCACAGATGATACGAAAGAAACTCTCCGCATCCTCTGCTGTTATCGGGAACGCGCCGAACGAAGTGTAATGATCCTTCTGACTTCCCACAAGACAGTCTGCAGAGAATAACCAGCCGTCTTTTTCTTTTTTCAGGGCGAAGGAATACACAGGGTTCATTTCCGTGCCGTAATAGGCGGTACTGATTAAGACGATATCATCGGAAGTGTATTTTTTACTTCCACCGCAGCCGAAAAAACCGAAAACCGGCAAGAGAGCAAACACAACCGTCACAACCTTACATACGGTGTTCTTCATTGCTTTATTGAAGCGGTCTGCCGCACTCCGGACAGAATTTCGGCAAACCCTGCCCATCCGCCGGTCTCCACCCGCAATTTGTACAGCCAGAGCTGACTACAGGCTTGGGGGCGCCGCAGTTTGCGCAGAATTTTCCGCTGCTTTGTGCGCCGCAGGACGGGCATCCCCATGTCTCACCGCCCATTGCATTCGGCGCGGAGGCGGGTCTTTCCGGGCGGATGTTCGTGTTATCCACCCGATTCATCATGCCGCTGCCGTCCCAAACCCGGTTTCTGTTATCCCGGCGCATCAGAATATCCGCAAGCTCGTGCATTTTCTGCTCATATTGACGGTACAGGTTCGTATAGGGGCTGTCGGGGCGGTTACCGTCGCTCAGCTCCAGCTCGATCTCGTCAAACCAAGGGGAATCCACTCGAATCGTCACATTGAACTCATAGTCGCAGGCATAGCGGGGCGGTACATAACTCTTCTCATTTCCCTCGGAGTCCTCGTAAAAAATCTCCTCCTTATTCTCCCGGATATCCGTGTTCACCCCCAGCACCTGGGAAAATGCAATGAGGTCGGGGTTGCTGCCGCGCCAGTTGGAGGCACCGGTAACGATGAACCGTTTCCCTATAGGATCGATGTATACCTTTTTGCTCCCGTCGAAGGTGATCGATGGAGCAAAGTCGGCAAGCCTCTTTTCGTTTTCCGCACGGTAAGCAAGCTGGCGCTTAATGTCCTCCACGGTCGAGTTCCGCCGTTCGCTGAAAAACGGCGAGAGCTTTCTTGCACAGTCCTTACAGAGATTTCCGTCCTCCAGTTTGCGGTTTCCGAGAAGTCCGATTTTCTCGCCGCAAATGTCGCAATATTTTTTGTCAAACAGTCCCACAATGTGATCCTCCGTTTATTATTTGTTTTTTTGTACAATCCATTTTGCATTGTTGACCTGTAAGCCAAACCCGCAGAACGAACAACAGTGGTTTTCATCAGGCATAAAATTGGCGCCGCAGGACGGGCAATCCTTTTCGGTAAAGAATTCGCCGTCCGCTTTTCGTCTTTCGGGATATCTTGCCCTTTGCATGATCAATCTCTTTTTAAATTTTTTTGTATACGGCTTTTGATTTTCGGGAAGAAAGGTTTTTGTTCCGAAAATGTCAGCCGTAACGGTTGTTGTTTCTTCTGTGTGGGCAACTTTTAAAAGCTTAATCGTACCAACGCTGAAATCAAGCAGGTCTTCGTCGTTTTCATTCTCCCAAAAGTGTTCGTTTAAGCAGGCTCTGAGAAAATTCTCGGAATATCTTACGATTTTTCCGGCAAGCTTTTCTTGCTTGATTCTCCCGCAGATAATCGGCGTGATGATTCCTCCGAAAGCCAGAACCGCTGCACCAACGCCGGCCGCAAGGGAAATCTCGGTGTCCTCGATTAAATATAAGCACAGAAAGACACATAAGAAAAGTATGGAGCCGGACACAAGAAGCTGTAAAAATCTTTTCAGGTTTGTACTGATAGATTCATAAATCTCAAACGCTTCAGTCTGCCAATCGTAAAACTCGTTTTTAATAACGGCGCCGCAGTATTCACAGGTAACCTGCTGACTGTCAAGCTTGACGCTTGCACCGCAGGACGGGCAGGTTATTCTTAACATATCGTTATAATAGCTTTTCTTATTTTCTTTTTGATCGGTGCGGCGAACGTGTCTTGACTGAAGTATTCTGAGATATGAATTCTTACGGTATATCTCACTCTGAACTATGTTGTCTTCGGTTGACGCAAAACGCTCAAGCGTGCTGCACATTAAAACAGATTCCCGCCATTCTCTGCCGTCATCGCTCCATGTTTCAAAGTCATTTTTAGGAACGGGAACAACATCCGTAACGTAAATTTTGCGGCAAAGCTTATTCCTATTAAGTCTGTTGATTTGACTGACGATTTTTTTTCGGAATGCCATATCCATTCTTGCCGGAAGAAGGTCTTGATCCGCATTCCCCAGCGGTATCAGAATTTTTTCAAAGGCTTTTTTTATATCTCTTCGGATTTTTGAATCCTGAAGGGGAGTGTCCTTTTTCGCAAGCAGTCTTTCCAGTTTAGCTTTTTTAGAGTTTTTGGAACTGTATTCCGAAAAATCTATGGTAAGTATTCTTTTACCGATATAGAATGTACATAATATCGCAAAGGAAGCCGCAATAATCAGTGCTACTGATAAATTCATAAAAGCACCTCTGATTTATTCCTTGCTGATCATTTCGTTTTCGCTTTTCTTTTTTCGGTTGTCTTTTACAATGTCGCATATCATTATAACAACAAAGAACAAACCGACGGGGATTGCCGCACAATAGAGCAGAAAATCAACGGGATTTCCCTCAGGAGAAAGCTTGTAATCGCCTTTTGAGGTTTTATAAACCTCGACATCTATTGTGTCGCCTTTTCTCAATTTATCATAGGTGTATTTTCTTGCGTAGCTGCTCGACCAGACACGTTCTTCATATTTTCCCTTATAGGTTTTTCCGTCAATAACATATGAAACTTTAAATTTATATGTTGTATAACGAACATCACCGGAATCATCCTTATCGTCTTGGGTTGAAAAGTCAACAATGACAGCGGAAATTTTCCGTATATCGGTTGAGCTTTTATATTCCCTGCTGTCGATTCTGCTTGTAACAATTCCGATTACACCCGCAACCATCAAGCAGATGCCGGCGACCATGATAAATATGGTCATTTTAATGTCTTTATTTCTTTTACTCATAACAGGATCTCCTTTTGCAAGCAAATATAAAACCACTCCTTAACAAATCATACGAAAAATTCTTTGTCGTTTCGCCGGCAGGGAAACTTATCCTGCTGCGCAAAAACCTTTCGGCGGTATGAACGGCTTTTTTGCTTAAGCCGTTCATACCTAACCGAAATAACACTTCCGTTAATACGGTTCCCTCTAAGCGGCAGTTTTATTTTTTATCGTTATCGTCGAATATATCTCCGCATTCGGGACAGAACTTCGGCGGATTAGTCGGATCCTCCGGCTCCCAGCCGCATTTATCGCAACGGTAGAGTGGTGCGCCCTCGGGTTTCTTGGCACCGCAGTTCTGGCAGAACTTGCCCTTGTTCACCGTGCCGCAGGAGCAGGTCCAGCCGCCTTCGTCCGCGGGCTTCGGGCTGCCGCACTCGGGACAGAATTTTCCGGTAGCCGTAGCGCCACACTTGCATTTCCATGCGCCCGCCTGCACGGGTTCCGGCTTTTTGGCACCACACTCCGGGCAGAACTTACCCGTGACGGTTGCTCCGCAGGCACATTTCCAACTGTCCGCTGCAGGAGCTGCCGCCGGGGCACTGGGCTGCGCCTGCTGCTGTTGCTGCTGCCCCATAGCAAACAGGTTCTGTGCGTTCATACCGCCGCCTGCGTTCATCGCCATACCCATACCCATAAAGCCGGTCATCGCGCCCGCTTCATTGGAAGCCGCCGCTTTCATCGCATCGGCCTGTGCGCCCACCAGCGTAGCCGCCGCCATGGTAGGATCCCGCATGATGGCCATGCGCTGCGCCTGCTTGATCATCTCCGCATCTTCCGGCGGAAGCGTGACAGAGCCTAGGGCAATACTGACGACTTTGAGTCCGCGCAGTTCTCCCCATTTTGCGGAAAGCGCCGTATTCATCGCTTCTTCCAGCTCCGTATTATGGCTGACGATCTGATTCGGGCGCATCTCCAAATCGGAAAGTTTGCCAAACGCCGGCTGCAGTGCGCTGATAAACTCGGTTTTGAGCTGACTGTCCAGTTCATCCCGTGTATATTCCTGCTCCACATTGCCGCATACATTGGTATAGAACAGCAGCGGGTCGGCGATCCGATAAGAATACACGCCGGAGCAGCGCACCGAAACATCCACATCCAGGCCGATTTTGCTGTCGACCACACGGAACGGAATGGGATTCGGCGTTCCGAATTTGTTATCAATCAGTTCCTTTGTGTTGAAATAGTAGACCCGCTGATCTTTGCCGGTGTCGCCGCCGTAAGTAAAGCGTTTGCCGATCGTCCGAAACGTCTCTTTGATGCTCTCGCCGAGATTGCCGGAGAAAATAGACGGCTCGGTAGAGGTATCATATGTAAATTCACCGGGTTCGGCGCAAATTTCCACAACCTTGCCCTGTTCCACAATGATCATGCACTGTCCGTCTGCCACCGCAATACCGGAGCCGTTTGTAATAATATTGTCGTTTCCTCTCGTATTGGAAGAACGGCCGGTAATACGCTTTTGCCCTTTTGTGACAAGCACCTCTTTCGGCATGGATTCACAATAGAAAAATTCTTTCCATTGATCCGCAAGCGTGCCTCCCAACGCACCGATTCCCGCTTTAATAAGTCCCATGATAATTGCTCCTTTCCAATTTGTAAGAATGATCTGTATATTCCCCGACCGAAGCCGGCAGATTATCGTTTATTTTCCATACTCCCTACGGAATATGGATTTTTGTTTTCTTTCGGCAAATCGTACGCCGAGCCGCATTTACCTGCCCAGCCGATAAAGGCCATCCACATCATCAAATATAAAATCCACGCGATAAATGCCCCGACCGACCACCACACCGATATTTTCAGCCAAAAATGCAAAACCAATAAAATCACAGCCGGCAGCAGTCCTTCAATATTCATCAGCATATTTATGAAGAGACAAGGGAAATAACTGCCGCTTCGTTTTGAATTGCGCATTTTTTCTCCTTTTATCTTACTCCCTCCCGAGAACCGCCCATGTATCGCTCACTGCATCATAGACATAAATGAGATTGTCGCATACGCCGTAATAATGCTCTCTGACAAACTGCTCCTCGCTGTCGGTTCCCAAGGCAAACAGCAGGCAGGGACGGCCCTCGATCATCTGCGTATCCCCGGTATATATAATCTTCATTCCGCTTTCGACAGCGTTCTTTACCTCGTCGGCTTCAAGAAGAATTTCTGTTGCAATTTGAACCGAACGCTCGTCGGGTGTTTCCTCGTATATTGAGAAATCGTACACCCCTGCGATCTCCTGCAGGTGCCCGTTTTCCATAGACAGCGACGGGCGGAAGTCGATGGCGCCACCACCGTCAGTAGCGGTAACCAGCACATTGGAGTATATTTCGCTAAGGTTGCACCGCAGCAATAGCGGCTCGCCATTTTTTCCCTCATACAAAGGGGAAGTCCGATCGTCGGTATATTGACCGTCTTCGGTTATATCTGAGGCATACACGGTGATTCTGCCTTTGTCACAGGGCGGCACGATTGCGTAAAGCTCCTGTCCCTCGGTCAAAAACATCGGTGCGTTCAAAATAAAAGGATAAGTTTTTCCGACTTTGCCGTCAGTAATATAACTGCGCAGCTCCGCTTCGGTGCTTTGGCTGTCCACATAGCCGATAAAAGCGACGCCCGCGCCCTTGCTATGATAATTTATCTTCTGCTGTAGCGTCTTTAAAGCAACGTCTTCCGCATTTGTGTTCTTCGGTTGCTTGACGGAGCTACTGCCGGGAATCTGACTTCCATCAGGGTATGAGGTCTTTTTTTCGGGCAATACCACGCATCCGCATAAAGAGCAGGCAAGTAATACTGCTGTAAAAAACAGACAAAATACTTTCTTCATACGCGATCCTCTCCTCTTTCAAAATTATTCCGAACAATACCCGCTGAACCTGACTGATATCTGTCGTATCAATTGAATTGCCGGATATATATCGGCAACTTTCAGTCGATATTGACGGGGAGATATCTCTCCGATTTATTTTTCAAGTTCCGGTATCCGCGCGTATGATCACAGAGCGGAAGTCTCAGCATTAAGACAGAATTTTTACCCAAGAAGATTTACTTTTTTGGCGTGAGAATTTATTTTGTTAACGTCCGCCGTAGATATCTTTCCGTCGCCGTTGACATCCCCCAGCAGATGAATCTCCGCGTTTTGAGTCTTCGTGCCGGAGGTCACTGTCACTGAATACTCACGGGTGACATGATTTTTCTTCGACACCTTCATGGTGTAGGTGCCGGGAGTGACGCCGGAAATAGTATAGCTGTCGGAATTTCCATTTGCGGTGGTACTGTACGCCGCCGCAGAGGAGCCGCTCCTAAACAGCTGCACCGTCACCGGGTCGGTGGCGGAATTATAGCTCTTCACCGTGCCGCTGAGCGTCCCGACGGCGCTGGGGTCAACCACCTTTATAGGAGTGATACATCTCCCAGACAGGCCCGTCTGTAAAGTCCACGTCTAGCATCCATGCGGTTACACTCTTACCGCTCACCTTGGACTCTTCCCAATTTTTCGAGTATACCTGACCCTTTTCTTCGCCGCCCTCAAATCCGATCCGAAGATTGAGGGTATACTCTTTTCCGATCTCAAATTTGTCATATATCCCCATTGGTTTGTGGTCGGGGCCCAGCCATTGCATCGACATTACCTTCATATTTTGCGGCAGGCTTGTCGGTTTATCATAGCTGGCATAGACAGCGGGACGGTCTCCCGCCACAGGCTCCTGTATGCGGATATTGGTCCCGTATTCCTTCATCCCGCTGGTTGCCTCTAATCCGCGTTCAGTCCGGTATTTCTGGTCTTCTATCGGTGTGTAGTCGAACCAATCGCCCCCTTATAGACCGTGCTGTATGCAAGCGCATCGTGGACTGTTCTGTTGCCGTAGCCCGCGGGCCGTATCACCTTTACCGAAGCGTTCTCGGGGAGATAATAGCCAAAACCGGGCTTTACATCGAAGTAGATATAATACATACCTTGATCGTCAATATAACCTGCCTCTGCGCCATATTCGCCATAGCCGGAATCGTATACCAGCGGATCTTGGAAGGTATCCTTTTTCGGCTCATTCGATACGATCTCCGTAAAAACGGAGTCGGCGCCGTAGCGGAAGTTTTTGAGCGTACCGCGTACATCGGTCAGCCTTCGCATTGCCACAAGGTCGATAACGAGACTTTGGGGAGAACCATTGGAGATTGATCTTCCTGTAACCTTTGTATGCTGCACATTCAGAGTAACTCCGTCGTCTGCCGTCGCAACCGCCGAGCCAAATTCGTATCCGTGCCGTGGTCTTATATAGAAGTGCTATAGTATACGCATCCGAAACGGAATTATACTCCCACTCGGAGGGGATCCCATCCCATGTCGGATTGTGATAGCATTTCGCCAATGTATCCGGATGCATGGAAATCTTGTGGGCGGCGCTGGTTGCTTCGGTAAATTCGCCGCCCGCCTGCTGAAGTTTTACATTCCATATGTAGCGTTTGCCGCTGACCGATTCGTTCATCCGCACATCAAAGACGATACGCGTCTGATAAAGGACTTCCGCATCTATGATCCGATAATCCTTCAGTAGACCCGTAAATCTGAAGTTATCGTTGTCCGGATCGGCCGCCGACTTGCAGACCCAGTAGAAATCCACACGGTGTTTTCCGGCGCGGTCCACATAAAAATCATGCAAATAGGCGGCTTCATAGCCCTCGGCCAGAACCGGATTACGAAGGCGGGCGAAGAAAAAGAATTTAATTCTTCCTGCATCCTTCAGCTTTTGCATCCACTCAGGCATATACAGGATATCCGCAGACATCTCATAGCCCAAGCCTGCCAGCAGATCCCTTACCGTCTGCCCACCCTTCACCTCCTGACAGTTGAGGTTGAAGCGTATCCGCGGGTCATCGTTGCCGTGATTCAGGATGAGATCATAGCGGCCGCTGCTGAAAAGGGTACCATTAAAAGAAGCATCATTACAGCCAACAGAAAACGAAGTCCTTTTCGTTTTTTCACTGTATTTCACCCCTCTTCCTTCGTGACTGATCACATCGCATAAATCTGATCCATCAAATATTCGGCGGTCATAGAGCCATAAAAAAACTGGTCGATGATACCGTTTTTCTTCGCATCGCGTATATCCTTCGCCGCCTGTTTTTCGGTGTTGGAATCCACGATGAGGGCTATCTTGCAGTCGGGGCACGTCGCCTTTACCTCGTCCCGAAGCTTCATCCTTTCACAGAGTAGCCAAGGCGTATAGGCGGTAACTTCCATTACAAGGACAAACGGTTTGTACACGCGGCACAGTTCGACAGTATCTTGCGGGGTCTCCGCACGAATCACGTCGATATCATAGTTCGAATTCTTGAAAGCAGCCGCTATGGAATCGCCGAACAGAAAATTCTGCATATCGACCACAATTTTTTTCATCGAACCATACCCCCTTTTTCTTCATGATATATCCGATGAATTTGCTTCATCTTACTTTCCGGCATTATTATATCAAGAAGAAAAGGCGCTGTCTGTCCTCAAAATCGAGGACAAATGCAGCTTGAATTGTAAACAAATTGTGAACTCATAACCATTTTTACTTCAGACAACAGCAAATCCGCCCTGCTTTTTATAAGCCGGGCGGCTTTGCGCGAACACATATAACTATATCGTTTGTTACATATATATTAAGTCTCTTTGTGTTCTTCATACCAGCATCCGGGTACCACCATGCGTTTGCCGACGGCTGCAATCATCAGGCGATTGCGGTTTGCATATCCTGTTTTTTCCAGCATGCGGTTAATGTAGGTCCGTACCGAGGATTCGGCCACATTCAGTTTTTCGGCAATCTCGGTGTTGGTTTTCCCCTCACAGAGCAGGCGCAGGGTCTCCATCTCGCGGTCGGACAGTTCACAGGAAAGCGTATTGCCGAGCCGGACAGTCGGTACACTGTCCGGCCAGAAGTGCTTGCCGGAAAGAGTGCCATCAATTACTCCCACAAGGTCACCTGAAGGGGAATCCTTATACCAGAAGCTGTCGGCGCCGATCTTTTTTGCCCGATCAAGAAATCGTCCCTCCAGCATAGATGTCACCATAACGATCTTTATCCTGGGATAGAACTTCTTAATCGATTCGGCAGCAGCCAGACCGTCCGAGTCACTTTCGGTGCATATATCCATGAGAATCAGATCGATGTGACCCTCGCCGCAGCGGCAAAGCGCCGCATCAGCACGTGTCAGCGTACCCGCAACCTCGCAATCTGTGCACTTCTCCACGCAGGAGCACAGATATGTTCTCGCCAGTGCCTGATCTTCAACAATCAATATTTTCCTTATAGCCATGGGTTCCCTCCCGAATTTCCATGTTTCGGCATCTCAATCGCCAAAGAAAACTCCGGTAAGCTCTGTACTGTCATCTTTCCGCCCGAATTTTCTATCCTGTGGCGCAGATTGGTAAGGCCACCGCCCTCTGTAATCTTTTTCTCCGGCGGTTTTCCGTTATTGCGTATCATGACTGTATAGCTGCATTCGTTTTTCCAAATATTCACAGAAATCTCGGTCGCATTGGCATGCTGAATAGCGTTGGTTAAACAGACCTGCACGGCGGTGTACATCAGCTCCGCCTCACCATCCATCAGGTCTTCGCCTCTTATCCTCACGGTCACGCCACTCGTCTTTGCACTGTCAAGCAGCTTTTCCTTTGCCGACAGACCGATTGCATCCCGAAAGGGAATGACTTTCTCCCATTCACGGCACACAATATCCGCATCAATACCATCAAATTCTCCTGTTATGTACTGTTTCGTAAGTGTAATGCAGGCGGCAAGGTTGTCGTGCATGGAATATTTTGCGTCAAGTCGCTCCTTTTCCCGCGCTAATGTCCCGACATTATCGGAAAGCTGCTTCAATTTCTCCGAATCCTCCTCCAGTTTTCTGCTGTCGTCGGTAAGCTGCACCAAGGCGCGCTGCAGCTCGGTAACATCGGCGGCGGTGAGCTGTATATAGCTCTCCCCATATCGATCGGTGACCTCAGTTTTTTCAAATCTCCATACCTTTTTGTCCGGAAACCGATAAGTATTCTCTACATCCGGAATCTGTACAATGCCATTTGGAAGAGCAGACAGTGCTTCCTCCACCTCGCCTAAATACTGCATATCGCTGTCAAGCAGCTGTCTGCTCAACTGATACATCTGCCGGTTGCAGAGGACGATACTACCCGTGCTATCAAAAAAACATGCGGCAGTGGGAAGTCGGTCAAAGCTCTCTTTGATGGCATTAAAACCTAAGCGTTTCATTCTATGCACCGTTCACTCCTCCTATCAGCGTGCGAATAAGCCACAATCCGTCCTCCTGTTTAACGGTTACATTCGAAGAAACGAGGAAAGACAGATCCGCGGCACACTCCACCGAAAGAACCATCTCACTGTCGGATACGGAAATAAACAAAGAATGCAACTCATTTATCGCTGCTTCCGCGACGATCTTCAAAAGATCGAACAAACGCACCACCTCTGACAAAAGCATCGGTTTTGTTGTATGATAGGCCGCACTGCACTCTGTGCCGCAAACGGTCATGACCCTCACCGCCTCGTCTACAGTCAGCCGGAGCTCCTGCTGCGGCAGAAACTTATATTCCAGGCTGAGAAAATACAGATTGGCGCCGCGCTTGATGTAAGTGCCAAGCAGAAGAATTCTTTTCAGCAGGTTTTGTATTTCGACAGGCTCTGCACCCTCGCATTGTTTCAGCAGTTGCCCGATCCTGGCAATCTGCTTTCCGTACTTTGTTTCCAATTCGTCATAAATGCGGTTTTTTTCGGTCAACTCATTCAGCTTTTTCTGTATGAGATAAGCTTCCAGCAATTTCTCTTTGTTGTTTTTTATTTTGGTCTTGTTTTCGCTTAATTTTTCGCGAAGTTCGGTCAGCGGGCGCACATTATCCTGCCAGACGGCATATCCTCCGCTGATCGGTGCCGAAGAAATGCGTATTCCGTCGGGACGGATGATCTGAAGTCCGTCCTTCGGGCAAACCATATCTTCATCTGCAGTCCGGGAACGGAGAACGATCTCTCCGTTACGGTCCGCAACACATGCTGCCAACGTCGTTGCCTCGAACAGTTCGACATAGCCTGTATTGGACTGTATCATCCGGCATCGTATACAGCTTTCATAAATTGCTGCATATAACAGGCAAAACATCACATTCATATCGCCGAACCACCAGCGTACAGCCGGCAGCCCCGACAGATACAAAATCCCATACAGAACCGTTGCGCAGCCTATAACAAACGGTGCAAGCTTCTTTTTGGGGCTGCTCGGGACGCGGCTTTTCTTCAAAAGGAGGATAAGCGAAAAAAGCATACAGATCACCATCCAGCCGAGGCAGCAGAAGTAAACGGGGCCGTGGGAATAGGAATAATTGTCCGGTCCTCCCGGCACGCCGCTGCTGAAAGCAAATGCCTGTTGATGCAGGTCGTTGGTGATCACCAGCAAAAACAGCACAGCCGGAATGACGGCCAAAGCGCCGATCCTTCCGGTCAGGCGAAATTCCTCCGACTTTCCGAGAGATAGAGCAATGTACACCCCAAGCAACGGGATGAAAAGCATTGGCAGATAGTAAAGATACCAAATGTACCGTGCTACTGTCAAACTAGTAACAACTTCATATTTCAGCGTACGCAAAACAAGCCACACAAGCATAAGTGCCGCTGTCAGGCGCAAGCAGTGCAGTGCCTGCTTCTGTATAATACGGAGGTCGATGGAAAAGCCCCACAGGGAAAACAGCAACAGATAAAGCGCCGCACGGATATAGCTCACACAAACACCGCCGATGTCGAACATGGCAAGCAACCTGCAAGAATAAGCCGCCGCAATGATCGTAAAAACAAGGATCATCGGGAGCAACTGTTTCGTTTTCCGTTTCATTGGGTGAATCTCTCGCTTTCTCTCTCGCAGACAAGGATCGGTCCCTTGGCGATTTTATGTGTTTTTCGGCAGGGCGATTCCAAATGTGCATTTACCAAAGGCAGTATACAAAGACATCATCAAATCTCACTGTTGAACACAAATTCCATCATGTCATTCGGCGTACAGTTCAGTGCTTTGCAGATTTTGCCCACGGTTTCAACCGTGATATTTTCATTCCTGGTCATTTTGGAAACGACATAGTTGCTGATGCCCGCAGCCTTTTCAAGGTCTTTCTTTTTCATATCCCTGTCGATCAGCATTTTCCAGAGTTTTTTATAGCTTATATCCATACCGTCAGCCTCGATTCAAACAGGATTTACTCCGAAAATAGGAACAGTCGGTCTTGGCTGTTTAAGAAAATAATATCATATTTCTTGCAAAAACGCAATGTTTTATAAAGCGATGAATTTAATTTCCTTGCATTTTTTCTTTTCGTGGAGTGGGGAAATAAGGCACGGGCATGACAATCAGTAACTCTTATTAGCCCCTCATTTGATCTCCTGTTCAAGTAGAAGTGTATCGGCAGCTTTTGGATTTTTTAGTTTCGGTCTTATTGGTTTCGACCTCTTAATATCTCTTTTGTGAATCGGTATGTAATATTGTTATATAACAACAGCCGGAATGGGTTGAACAGTGCCTAATTTTTGCTCACTAAAAATCCCGAAAAAATGTTGCCACAGCATAGAAATATCATCTGCCGGTGAGTAAAGTTGCTTTGTGATTTTACACTCTTTTCATTTAGTACATACTTTCGCTACGATATCCTTCAAGCAATGCCGCAAATGGTTTCGCCCAATACCTCGCATCATAGGAATTTTCAGCATTATCACCGAGTGCATAATCAGGTCGACCAGCCACTGATATGCGTCCTGCTTACTCATATAACCGGATTCATAAAGCTGGTCAAAACAATGGTGCGCTGTGCGGCGCAATGTACGCAGCTCGTGATTGGCCATACTGCCGACCGGAATATTCGTGCCGGTATGGACGCGGACATACGAGTCGCATTCGGGATAGCGGGAACACACATAAAGCATGGTCCCACTGGAATTGTCGCGGTAGATCCCGTCTGCACTTCTGTACACAACAGGACTGCCGCAGTAGGGGCACCGCATGCCCCGATCAAACTCCTTTCTTTTCTTCTTTTTATTCATCGTTCAATATTACCTCCGAGAAAAACAAAAAGCCGGAAGAACTGCATTAAAACATACAGCACAAATGATCACTGTATGGATTCAAGCAGCCTTCCGGCTATCATATTCAATTGCCTGCGTTGTTGTGGACTTGCTCAGTGCGCAAATCCGTAACGATTCCTTGCCTCTTCCCGAGGCGAAGTCTGACGCCATACCATAGACGTATCGAGAGCCTGAACGCAAGCTCCTGTTATATTTTATAGTACAGCAGAGAAGTGCCGAAAAGTCAAGGTTTATCAGCGTTTTCGCGCCGAATTTTGCGAAAAATACCGCAAATTTCCCGCTTTTCTCTGTCAGACTCAGTCTGGGGGATTATTCCTCGTCTTCCTCGTCTTCCTCGTCATCCGGCGCCTCATTTTCACGCTTTTTCCTGAGAATCTGCATGACGATCAGCGTGCCGATTGCAATGACCATACCTCCTGCAAAGAGGATGATATGCAGCGTCGGGATGCCGGATGCGGCTTTCTCATTTGGCGCAGAGTTTTGCTCTGTTGCGGCAGGAGCTTGCGTCCGGTCTGTTGAGTCCGCCGTATCCTCCGGTTCCGGAATCGAAGTTGAGGAATTCATACAGGTCAGAATGTACTGGGAGCTGCCGCCGATCTCAAGGCGGAGCACGCCATCCGGCTCAACCTTGACGGCGCCGGGGTAAACCCCGGCGTCCGTCTTGAGCTGGAACTCTACGCCCGACCATGATGCGCCAAGCTGGATCTCCAGTTGTTCTGCTTTTACCACCCTGCAGCTCGCTGCCGTCTGTACCTTGCTGCGCCGCATAGACCGGTGTGACCGGAACGCAGAGAATGCAAAGCAGCGACAGGATCAGGAGAATGCCTTTTGTCAGTTTTGCTTTCATTTCCTTGCCTCCCTTTTCAGTCTGCAAGAAGCTTTTTCTTGCGGGAATAAAGGATCGCACCAATCAGGACGCCAAGGCTTGCGAGCATCAGACTTAATGCCTTTGCCGGCCGGCAGGGGATCTCTTCGCAGTTTTACCCATTCATACTTCATCAAGCATTTCAACATCAGCGCCTCCTTCCTTGGAATAATAAAAAAACGACCTTTCCGTCGTCACATAGTATCAGTCTTCAATTCTTACAATCCGTCCGTTCAGCTTGATCCGCTTCACGCCTTTGAGATACCAGAACTCGCCGAGTTCGATTCTCGTCGGGATCCATTTTCCGTCAAGCAGCACCTCCAGCCGTTCTCCGCAGTGAAGGCCGCCGTAGTAATCCAGCGGCCCGAAGCGAATGTCCATCCGTCCGATCACATCATCATAAATCAGTACACCTTGTTTTTTCATCCTCATCCTCCTCGTGAAATAGGAAAAGCCGAATGAGTTTCCATGCTCATTCGGCTTTTCTGTGTGACAGGTATTAAATATGTTTTGCTCGGCTGCCTATAAATTGGCTCCTCCTTTCGGGCATATTAAAGTCGAATTATGCCCGGGTCTCGAATCTAATTCTTGGACAAAATCAGCAAAACCCCAGTGTTTATGCGGCATAATCCTCTTTGTGTTATTATACCGCAATCATTCGTCCGCAATACAATTAAATGCCGTCTGCCGCGCCGAAACGCCGCATCCAAACTGCAATCACATGCCTAACCAAAAAGCAGCTGCAAAGCGGCATGTTTCCGCTCTGCAGCTGCCAAAATTATCGCAATTTCATAAAAAGTCGCACGCAAGAATGTGATTAAGCGCCCTCACCGGATGCCGAATTTCAGCCGGATCCGCAGCAGCATCCGCCGCCACGGCGCATAAAGCAGCAGTAAAAATACGAGCGTTGCGCCTGCGTGCGTCAATGTCGAAGGCACCCCCGCCGCATACCCGGCCAACGCCCCTTGCCACGTCAGCGGCGTCACAAATCCGACCACGTACCAGGAATCCATAATCACGCCGAACAAAAGCGCCGCCAAAACGCCGTACCCGTACACCGCCCAGCGAAACCGGCGGAACACACCCGCCGCTTCCAAAACGCCGGCTAAAAAACCGGTCAGCCCCCAGGCATACATCTGCCACGGTGTCCAGGGTCCCTGTCCGAAAAAAAGGTTTGAACAAAACGCAGCCAGCGCGCCGCACAAAAATCCGCTCTGTCTGCCAAAGCAGACCCCGCAGAGAATGACAATCGCCGTAACCGGCTTGACGTTCGGCACCGCCGCAAACAAGATCCGCCCAGCCGCCGCAACCGCCGAAAGCACCACAACCGGCATCATTTCGCGCGGTTTCGGGCGTTCCGTTTCAAACCGCAGAAAGAACGGAACGAGCGCCGCGCAAACCGCAAGCAGTGTCAAAAGCGCCGTTGACTCCGCGCCGGTCCATGCACAGATCATGAGCACTGCCGGCACCAGCACCAGCATGCACGGCTCCAAAATTTTCAAAACCGTCTCCCGTCTCATTTGCGCACCACATCCTCCGGCAACACGCAGCCGGGCAGCAGTCCGCGCGTGATTCGATTTGTCCCCGTCGTATAGACGGCGTTCCCGCAGAAAAACGCCCGGCCCTCTGCTGTCGAAACCGCACTTCCGGCAAACAGCATCGTGCAGCGGTCCGCAAGCGCCGCCGCAAACGGCAGATCATGCGTCACAAGCAGCACCGTGCGCCCAGCGTCACTCTGGGCGCGCAATAACCCGCCAAGCGCCGCCTTCGAACAGGCGTCGATTCCTTTCGACGGCTCGTCGAGCAGCAAAATTTCCGGACGCGTCAGCAAAAGCTTGGCAAGCGCCGCACGCTGCAGCTCACCGCCGGAAAGATCATACGGATGGCGCGAAAGCAGCGGCAAAATTCCGAGTGTTTCTGCCATTTCCCGCATTTTCTTCTCCGAATAGGAAAACTGCCCGGAAAGCTCCATCAGGTCGCGCAGCAGCGTCTCCTGCCCGAAAAGCATTTTCGGAGACTGCGGCAAAAGCGCCGTTCGCAGTCCCTTTTGTATCCGAATTTTTCCCCGCGAAGGCCGTTCTGTGCCGGAAAGCAGCCGCAGCAGCGTGCTTTTTCCGCTGCCGTTTCCGCCGAGCACCGCGTGAATTTCTCCTTTTCGCACCGAAAGATCCAGCCCGCGCAGCGCAAAGTCCGACTCCGGCGTATAGCGATACCAGACATCCCGCACCAAAAGGGCCTCCTGCACGCCCGGCGATTTCTCTGCCGGCGAATTTTCTGCAGGATCCGGGCGCCGCAGCCATTCCCCGCAGGAAGCCTGCAGATACGCTCTTCCCTCCCGCACGGTAATCGGCGGCATCTCATCCGGCAGCGTCGGCAGCTGGGAAGCCGCCGGAAGCGCCGCCGCAAACGCATCTCCGCGCAAAGACGCGGCAAATGCGCGCGGGGGCAAATCCGCCCGAAGCGCACCGCCCTCCAAAAACAAAACGCGGTCCGCAATCGGCAAAACTTCCTCAAGATCATGTACCGAGAGCACTACCGTCATGCCCGTTTCCCGGTTGAGCCGCTGCAGCAGCGCCAGAAAATTCTCAGCGGCAGCCGGATCGAGCTGCGCCGTCGGCTCGTCGAGCAGCAGCATCTGCGGGCGCATCGCCGTCACGGCAGCAAGGCTCAAAAGCTGCTTTTGGCCGCCGGAGAGCGCATCCGTCCGGCGCGAAAGATCCCCGCCGATTCCGAAAAAATGCGCTGTCTCCGCAACCCGCCGCCGGATCACCGCGGGCGGCATACAGAGATTTTCAAGCCCGAACGCCAACTCATGCCCGACCGTATCAGTGACAATCTGATTGTCCGGATCCTGCATCACAAACCCGACCGCGCTGGGCGCCGCCCCCAAACAGAAATGCCGTTTTCCAAAAAAGAGACGCTCTCCCCGCCGATATTGCCGTCTGCCCGGCGCCCTTCGGCCGCAAAAGCCCGACACCGTTCCGACCGGCGCAATTTCCGGCTTCATCAGGCGCAAAAGGGTCGTTTTGCCGCTGCCGCTTTTTCCGCAAAGCAGCACAAATTCGCCTTCCCGAATCGTCAGCGTGAGGTTCCGGAGCGCCTCCTCGGAAGCGCCGGCATATCGAAAGGAAAAATTTACAAACGAAAACGCCGCCATAAGAGACGATCCCTCCCCTCTATCAAAAGTGGAAACAGCAGCAGCAACGCATAGGGCGCAGCCGCCCAAACCGGAAGTGCCGGAATGGCCATTTTCGGGTAGAACCGCGCCCGAAAGAGCGCCATCATCCCTGCACTAAACGCCGCCAGCGCGCCGAAAAGCACCAGCAGCGCCCAATCTCCTGCCCGCAGCGGACGAGATTGCCAGGCCGTACGCGCCGGGCCTTTTTTTCTGCGCATCCCGGAATATCCCCGCGCCCGCATCGCGTCCGCCGTCTCAATGGCATCCTCCATGGTCATTCCTACGAGCACCGTTAAGTTTTTGAGCCGCAATTTGTTTTGCGTTTTTTTAGAAGCCTTCTCCTCGATGCCGCGGCGCACGTCTGCGTCCGCTTTACATAGATCCTGCGGTGCAGCAGTCCCGCGGTCGCCGCTTTCTGCGGCAGCGCGCACCCCTTGCCGCTTCCTCGGCATGCCGGCACACATCGCTGTACACGCCGCGTTTGGCGGATCCGGTTCGGCCCATGCAATCGGCTCCGCCTCTCCGCGCTGACCGACGAGCGCCTTTTGTGCAAACGAAATTTCCGCCCCTCTGCGCGCAACCAGCGGGATAAACCGCAGCGTCATCGAGACCGTCATCGCCGCAATCGGCAAAATCCGCCCGAACAGGCAGTAAAACCGGTCACTCGTCATCAGTTCCTGCCAACACTGGAACCAAACAAGCACCGAAAGCAGCATCATACCGGCGCAGCCCCCATACCAGAGCGCTTCGACCGTCACCGGGCGGCTGCCAATATAAAATAAAAGCGTCGCGCCGGATCCGCCGAAAAGCGGATTACAAAGCGCGACCGCCAGTGCAAAAAGCGCAAAAAACCAGGAGGCGCGCAGAAATTTCCGCGCGCCTTTGAGAACCGCAGCATATGCGCACCCGCAAATCAGCGAAATGCCGAGAAACACCGGGTGCATCGAAACCATCGAGAGCGCCGCCGCTGCCACAAGATACAGCAGCAGCACCGCAGGATGGTATGTTTCAAAAACATGACGCTTCAAGCTTACAAATCCTTTCCGCCGTTACAGGTATACCGCCACTGAATCACGTCCCCGTCCGAAAGCGTATATGCACTGCAGCTTTTTCCCGGATAGCTGCCGTTGACGCTGTACATCCAGCCGCTCTTTCCGCCGTAGTCCTTTTCGGAAATTCCGCCGATCGAATAGACATACATCCCCATCGACGAGGAACTCGCGCCAACCGTCAGCCCGGTCTGCATCAGCGCGTCATACACGCTGGCGCCCGGAGAGAGCTCCACGGTCGTTGCGCCGAGCAGCCATCCGCCGTATCCGGTTTCCGGCCCTTTTGCATCGGCAGTCTCGCAGTCAACGGAAATGCTGACGTAGATGACCGGATCCGGTGTCGGTGTAGGCTTCGGGGTCGGCTTGGGCGTGGGTTTTGGGGTCGGTTTCGGGGTCGAAACCGGCTTCGGCGCCGCACTGGACGAAGATTCCGGCGCAGAGACGCGTTCCGCGCCGCCATGCTCCGGAGACGAATCCTCCGGAGACGCAGCGCTACTGGAAGGATTTTCTTCCGGATTTGACGCCGCGCTGCTGCTTTTTCCCTCTTCCGCATCGTTTCCGTCAGAAGATGCATCCGGCTTTTCATCCGGCTTTCCTGCCGAAACACCGGACGCGTCCCCGTCCGCAGCGGTCTCCGGCAGGCCGGAAGCCTCGCCGGAAACCGATTCCGAAACGGTACTTTCGCCGCTCTCAGCATGCGGCGAGGCGCTCTCCGGCGCCGCGCATGCCGAAAACAGCAGAAAAATCAAAGCCAGCAGCAGCGCCGCAACGCGTTCCCGCCGCGGTAGCCGCATCATTTTGAAAGAATTTTTACAAGCGCGCATGGTTTGTCAACTCTCTTTCCGCAGGGATCGGATCCGCAGCAGCACAAGGCCGCAAAGCGCCGCCGCAAGAAGCAGCATTCCGTACAGCAGAATCGGCGCAGCGTCGCCGGTCTTCGGCTGCGATTCGCTTGCAGAGGCCGCACTGCTCTCTCCGCCGGACGAAAGGTCGCTCGACGGATTTTCGCTTCCCGAAGAAGGATTCGAGGAATTCGATTCCTCCGACGAAGATCCGCTGGAAGACGGCGTCTCCTCGTCTTTCACACTGGAGCGGATCGCAAACAGCGTACCGCTGTCGTTCGTATAGTAAAGCGTGCCGTCCGCGCCGGCAATCGGGCTTGCCATGCAGTAGTTCTCCTGCATGCCGGAAGGCGTATAAACCGCCTTTGCGGTACCGGCCGCCGGATCAAACACATACAGTGCGCCCGGCGTCGTGTTGGAGGTCACATACGCATACGGCTTGCCCTTGACTTTGGAAACGACCGGTGCCGATTTGACGTCTGCGGGCAGCTCTGCGCGCGCAGTTACCTGCATCGTCTCCGCATCAATTGCACAGACCGCGCCGGCATAGTTCTGCTCCGCGCTCTGTGCGCCGCCGACATAGAGCACGCCGTCCAAAATGGAAGGCGAAGAGGTGCTGCTTGCCGCAAAGGAAACGCTGCTGACGCTGCCGAATTTGCCGTCTTTGCCGACCGCAATGCGGTGGAGTTTTCCGTCAGCCGAAACCGCGAACGCCCGGCCGCCATCTGCGACAACCGTCGAGCGGATCCGCGCGCCGGCATTCCATTTGTCCAGCAGTGCGCCGGTATTCGGATCGAGCGAAACAAGGTCTCCCTTGTCGTCTCCGATTACAATCGCGCCGTTTACCATCGCCGCACCGGCCCAGTAGTACCCGGTGCCGCCCGGCGTATATGTCCAGACCGTCTCACCGGTCTGCGCGTCGAGGCAGAACACCACGCCGTCATAGGAAGACGTCCAGTCTGCCGCAGCGGTCGCGCCGTAGAGTTTTCCATCCTGATAGAGCAGCGAAGAAAGCGACTGATGCGCTTCTCCGTCTTCTTTTGTCTGATAATCCGCCGAAACCCAAACCGGCGTGAGCGTATCCGCGGAGAGCGCTTCCACCGCGCCGCCTGCAATCGGGACAAAAATCAGGCCGTCCGCATAAACCGGACGCGATGTATATCCGATCGGAGCCGCCAGCACAGCGCTCTGCACTGTTTTTCCGTTCTCATCGAGCACAAACAGGTTTTTGCCGACCGCAAGATACGTCTTTCCGTCAATCAGCAGGGGATCCGAAACACCGGTCTCCCAGGCGGAAGCGTCCTTGAGAGCAGCCGCCCATTTGAGCGAAGCTTCTTTTTCGCTGCGTGCGGTTTCTGCACCGGTCGTACCGGATGCCGCGCCGCGGTACTGCGGCCATTCTGCATCCAGCGCCGTCGCCGACGCGACCGCTACCGTATAGGAAACGCCGTCCTCCGCAGCAAACGCGAGGGTCTCGCCCGGCTTTGCGACATAGCCGCCCTTCCCGTCAGCAGCGCCGCCCGTCACCGTGACATCGGAGCCGTCGCTGGACTGCGGGGTCAGCGTCACGTCCGCAACGCCGATCGGCAGCTTTACAAGATACGATTTGACATCCGCGGAAAAGTCGAGCATTCCGGCGGACGGGACAATTGCTTTTAAGGATGCCGGAGCAGCAGAGGCTGCAGGCACCAGGACCTGGAACGTACGCGTCTCGCTGGCGCCGGCCTTTTTGACCACCGCCGTCAGCGTAACGGTCTGATCCGTTTCCCCGCGCGTGACCTTGCCGTCTGCCGCAATGACGTCCGGCTTGTCGGAAGTCCAGGAAACCGCTGTTTTGCCGCTTTTGCCGATCGTCGGCAGCGTCAGATCGGTTTTCGTGCGGTTCGGCACCGTCAGCGCCGCGAGATCCGCCTGCACATACTGCGCATCGGCGTCCGGATCCGACGCCGTGACCGTAATGGTTGCGCTCGGGCGCGAAATGTCCGCGCGCGAGGCCGAAACCGTATAGACGCCCGGCGTGTCAAACGCGACCTGCGCGGAGCCGTCCGCCGCCGTCGTGATGCCGGAAGGAATCGTCGGGGAAGCGCCGTCCGAAGAGAGAATCAGGCTTGCGCCCGAAACCGGAGCGCCCGTTCCGCCGAACACGCTCTGGCCCATCAGCCGAAGCGATGCAGGTTCCCCGGCCTCCACCGTCAGGGACTGCGTCTCAAAATAGGCATAAAACGCAGTATTGGGATAGTTCATGGCATAGACAACAATCTCGTCGCCGTCCGAAATCGGGCAATCCGCCATGTTATAGCCATAGCTGCTGCCTTCCGGCGTCGGGTACTGGTCGTTGACCATGAACATATAGAAGTGCGAGGAATCCGGCGCTGCGTCGCCGTTTGCATAAGTATACAAAATCGAGGAAAGGTTGCTGTAGCTGACCTCCAGGATTTCGTAGACATCCTCCGCCTCGCTGTAGCCCTCCTGGACGAGATACTGCGCGAGCGCGTGGATCGGGGTGTCAAAGCCGGGGTCCGTCTCCGACATTCCGAAGTCGGCAAAGGTCTGATGCATTGCCGGCATCGTGACCTCGGTCGGCGGAATGAGCGTCGAATCCATCAGCTCAACCCGTACCGTGACGGTCTTCTCGCCCTCTGCTGCGCTGACCGGGCAGACACACATTGCCGCCACAAGGACCAGCGCAAGCAGCAATCCGAGCATGCGTTTGGTTTGTTTCATTTGCTTCCACTCCTTTGGCGCAGAAGGACTCTGCGGCCGTAATGAAATCCCCCATTCGGGGAACGCGCGCTTTTTCATCCGCAATGCCTGAAGATGTCCGCACAGTGCGCCGACCACTTCAAAACAGCAAAAGCGCATAAAAAAAGCCCGCAAAATGCGGGAAGCCCTGCAAGCCTGAAAAGTTCCGGGTACGCCGAAAAAGCGCTGCAATCCGAAGCGCGCAGGCCATACAGATTTATACCAGCTCCGCCCTTTCCCGCCGAAAGGGGAGCGTCACAGCATCGGGGCAGGTCTTCCGGCTCCGGGGTCGTCCCGAAAAAAACGCCTTCCCGGCCAATCGGCCAGTGGCCGGACGCACAAGCGTCCCTGCTTTTTTCAGTCGCCCGTTACGGCAGCGGGGGCTGCGCCCGAATTGCACGGGCTTCCCTCTTCGCGCACGATGCGCCACTCTGCACACCGCGCGACCTCGCGCTGTTTTGCAAAATACCGGCACGGCATTCTGCAAGCAATACTACTATACCACATCTCTCATTTCTTGTAAACACACACGCAGTGTGTTCCACCGCGGACACACAGCGTCTTTCTCCGCGCCGGAGATTTTCTCCGTTCTGTGGCTGAGCGGACGCGAGAGGGCACGTCTACCGTTCCGCACGCGTAGCGTGTTTCACCGCGGACACGAAGTGTCTTTCATCGCGCCGCACGCGTAGCGTGTTCCGTCGCGCTGGAACTCTTTTCCGTTCCGTGGCGCACTGGACGCGAGAGGGCACGTCTGCCGTTCCGCACGCGTAGTGTGTTCCGTCGCGCCGGTCGCTTTCTCCGTTCTGTAAGAATCGTGGACGCGGGAGCACGCGAAGCGTGTTTCATCGCGCCGGAACTCTTTTCCGTTCCGTGGCGCGCTGGACGCGAGAGGACACCTCGTCCGTTCCGCAGATTTCTGATTTACCGCTCTGAAAAGTTTCTCCGTTTTTTGACCAGACGGACGCGAGAGGCCACGTCTACCGTTCTGCGACTAATTTTTGTTTCGCTATTCACTCTTTGCTTGCAAAAGTCAAATGCATTGCCCGCCGTACGTTCCGCCTGTTGTTTGATTGCCCGCCGCAAATTTTCTGCAGATTTTTAAAAAACATTTTCGGCTTCCTGCATTCGGATGGGCAGCATTCTCACAACAGCCCGGGCGCGGAAGCGCCGCGTCTGAAGACTTCCTCTTTCGCAATCACTCGCCAAAAACGAGACAGCTTCGTTTCATTCTCCATGCCTTCGACACGCGGCCGGTGCGCATTCGCGCACCCAGGCCAATTTGGTCCATAGGACCCAATTGGCCGCTTCCGCGCCCGGGCTGCTGGAGAATGCGGACACAGAGTGTGTTTCACCGCGGACACGCAGTGTCTTTCATCGCGCCGGGGATCTTCTGCGTTCTGTGGCCGAATGGACGCGGGAGGACATGCCTACCGTTCTGTGGGCTTTCCCGTTCCGCGATTTTCTGATCTCCTGCGCCAGCGGTTTTCTCCGTTCTGCACACGCGTAGTGTGTCTCACCGCGGACGCGCAGCGTGTTTCACCGCGGACACGAAGTGTCTTTCACCGCGCCGGAGATTTTCTCCGTTCTGTGGCTGAGCGGACGCGAGAGGGTGCCTCTACCGTTCTATATTATTTACGCCTCTTTTTCTTGCCAATCAAACACGAAAAGTTCGTTTGGACTGCAATGCAAAACCTGGCATAGCGTTTCGATATTTTTATACTGAATGGATTTCGTTTCATTTTGAATCATTTTCAAAAAATTTTGATAACTCATGTCCAACTGTTTACTAAGCCAATATTTGCTTTTGCCTTCTTGTTCAAGAAGTGCAAGTACATTTAATCTAATCATATTGTATGTCTCCATTATCTAATGTTTTGATTATATAATGAAGCATTTTTACTCTCGACATACAGACTATTACATTATATAATGTAAACATACAGTATGAATTCATCGCGCATAACACATCTTAATTGTATTCTATTTTTTCATGCATTTTGTATGCGGAAAAAGAATCTATTTTTTAGAACCCATGTGCAGTAAAATAGAAGCTGAGGTGAGCCGGATGTCCTCCTTTATTCCAAAAAATTATCAAAAAGAAGCCATTACTATCCGGATTCCCGCAGAGCTTTTGGGACAAATCGATCAGCTTGCTCTGGAATTTCAGATCAGCAGAAGCGCGCTCATCAATCAGTGTCTTACCTACGCCATCGACAATTTGCCTGCCGATCTCGAAAAATCCAATCAAAAATAAAGAATTTTTGCGGCGCGCCTTTCTATTCGCGCATCTTTTCCATTTTTATCAGCAAACGGCGCGAAGATCTCCTCGTGATATCCCGTTTCATCGTCACTCTCCTTCGCGTCGGTCTGCATCGGCCCGGTTTCCGGATAGTACGGAAGCCGGGCCGCTTTTATTTTGTTTTTTATCTGCGCACAAAAACCTGCCCGCCGCCAAAACGCAGGCGCCCAGGCTGCAGACTTTTAAGGCCAGTTACACACTGCCGCCCAAAAACTCCGGTCTGCACCCGAAAGCCGCTTCTTTGCAGCTTCGCGCCTCCCATCAGCAGCTTCTCCGCGGGCGCCGTGGCACGGACAAACCGCGCGTTTCGGAAAATCTGCGCAACACGCTCCCCAGCGCATCGACGCGCGGTCGCCACACGCCGCGAAGCCGCGTGTGGCCAAGCCGGTTTGCCCGCAAACCGGCGTCCGTGCCACGGCGCCTGCGGAGAAGCGGAGCGCACTTTCGGCAATTTTGCCCTAAAAAAGCCCGTCTCCCCAGTTCATCGCTTGTTCCGGAATATTTCCCGCTTCACGCCAGACCCTGCCGATCCCGCCGAAAAAAGACCGAATCTCTGACCGGTACAACGCATCTTGACCCTCCAGACAAAAAAGCGGACACCTTTGCACAGAACAAAGATGTCCGCATATTTCCAAACCGCCACGTTCCGTATACCAAAAACGCACCCGCCGAACGTCCCGCACAGGAAAGGAGTACGCCGCACAGCGAAACGTTCCGCATGCAATCCACCGCAAAAAGCGCAGAAAAAACCGCGAAATGGTAAACCTCTGCGGCATGGAAAATCAGAAGGCCCTAGAACGGCAGAAGCCCCCTCTCGCGTCCGCCCGGCTCACAGAACGGAGAAACTTTTCAGAGCGGTAAATCAGAAATCCGCGGAACGGACGAGGTGTCCTCTCGCGTCCAGCGCGCCACGGAACGGAAAAGAGTTCCGGCGCGATGAAAGGCACTTCGTGCCCGCGATGAAACACGCTTCGCGTGCTCCCGCGTCCAGTGCATTTTCAGAGCAATGCAAACTTCTATGCGACGGCGAGTAAAAATTAGCCGCGGAACGGCAGGCACGTCCTCTCGCGTCCAGCGCGTGTATAGAACGGAGAAAATCTCCGGCGCGATAAAACACACTGCGTGTGCGCGGTGAAAGGCACTTCGTGCCCGCGATGAAAGACACTTCGTGCCTGCGACGAGACACACTCTGTGTGTTAGGCTGCGGGGACCTCCCAGGGCAGATAATATCCCTCCTGCACGCTGTACCCCTGTTCGTCGAAGAACGATTCGCCGAACAGCGCGTAGGCGTCGTCCTCGCCGGTATCGCCCCAGGTCACATCCACCCAGCAGGTTCCGCTCTCAAGGTGCACCAGATTCCAGGCGTGCAGGCCGTTCGGAACATCGCCCACCACGACCCAGCACGGAATATCCATCTGGTCGCACAAGAGCCGAAACGCATACGCGTATCCCGCGCAAACGGTTTCGCCCTCGATAAGCGCGCCGTATGCGCTATAGCGCAAGGTATCTGCTTCTGTAAAGGCTTCCTCTGCCCCCACCCGCCCGGCAAGCACATCATCATACTCGACATTCTCGCAGAGATAATCAAAAATGGCCTGGCAAAGCGCTTCCTCGTCTGCATCTGCTCCGGCAGTCTCCTGAATTTCGATACAGGCCTCATTGACTGCACCGCGCAGTTCCGCTTCGTACGGCGCCATATCCTCTGCGTACAGAGATTTCGATTCGCTGCCGAACTTCACAATCAGATCGCCGGGAAACGCCGACGGGTCCGGATAATACTCTGTCGTCGTTGCCTCGACTGGCAAAAGCCTGCCCGGCGTATTTTGATAGGCCGCGCAAAGTGCAGCATCGATTTCCTCCGGAGACGTGTCCAGAATCCGCAGCCAGAGGTTCGACGCGCCGCCTTCCCACGCGCTGCAAATTTCCTTGACAACCTCATCAGGGTTGTGCGCAACCGCCATCTCCGCGACCTTTACGTCGCGGTCATGGTAGAAAAGCCATACCGCCAGTTCCATGCAGTCGCCGTAGTCCGATGTCGTGTACTCGATGGAATTCAGCGAATAAGCGCCCTCCGGCGTCTCCTGCATGGCGTCAAGCGCCGCCTGTTCGGCCGCTTTCGCATCCGTTCCCGCCGGAAAAAGCAGCACGCCGCTTTGCACGTCCGCCGCAATCAGGTCAGCCATCCATGCACACACTGCCTCTTTGGAAAATTCCGTCGTGTTCGGCGTTCCGTCCGCAGAGAGTACCAGCGAACGCTGCGGCGCATCCGTCTGGTAGCGGATCGTAAAGGTCACATGCTGTGAACACCAGCCGCCGGTACGCATCCAGCTGACCTCCGAGATGTACCGTCCGATTGCATACTGTTCTTCCATCAGGCGGTCGATGTCCTCGCTAAATTTCGTATCGATGTCCTCTGTCAGCTCCAGTACCAGAGACACTTCTTCTGACTGCACGCTGATCGCCGCCGCCAGCGTCTTTTCCAGCAGCTCCGCCGAATACGGCTGTGCGTTCGGATCCCGCAGCAGCGAACAGGACGTCAGCAATAGCAGCACCACAAGGCACAGCGCAAGTGTGCGTACGATGGATTTCTTCATAAAAGCCCTCCTCCACATCACAGCGGTACCCGCAGCCGGCGTTTGCACGTCTTTCTTGCGGACACCGAATATCCCGATTTCAAAACCCCTCTGATTGTCTTTGCGAGTTTGGCATTCCGGGCAAACCCGCTTTGCCGGAAGCAACCCCAGACCCATATTTTCCAAAAGCGCTGCGCGCCCTGACAGAAAAATGAAATTTCCTGAGCCGGCCGCGCCTGTCTCACCGTGCCCCGGCGCCGGTTTTCAAACGCCGGTTCTCAAGTGCTGATTTTCCAGCACGGATGATAAAAAAGCCCGGGCAGTTTTGTAACACCCGCCCGAGCCCGATTCATCCTATGGAATCCTGTTTATTTGCGTACAATCGCCTTTTTGGCCGCAGCTGCAATGTCTTCTGCGGTCATCTGGTATTCGCCGATCAGGAACGGCAGCTTTGCGACCTGGCCGAACCGATCCTGCATGCCGATCATCTCGACAGGCGCCGGATATTCTTTCGCCAGCGTCTCTGCAACCGCGCTGCCGAGCGCGCCGATGACATTGTGGTTGTCGCAGGTCACTGCGCAGCCGGTCTTTTTGACCGATGCCACAACGGTTTCTGCGTCGATCGGCTTGATGGTGTGGACGTTCACAACTTCTGCGCAAATGCCTTCTTCTGCAAGCAGCGCAGCCGCCTTGAGCGCCTCTGTTACCATGATGCCGCAGGCAAAGAGCGAAACGTCCTTGCCTTCGCGCAGAATGTCCGCCTTGAAGAGATCAAAGTTGCACTTGCCCTCTTCGTAGACATCATCCTGATTTTTCCGCTTGACTCGAACGTATACCGGGCCGTCATACTCTGCGATTGCAGGAATTGCGCGTGCCAGCTCTTCGCCGTCTGCCGGCTCAAAGATCACCATGCCCGGAATGCTGCGCAGCACACCGACGTCCTCCACGCTCATGTGCGTGCCGCCGTTGAGCTCTGCGGTGATGCCGGGGTCGGTGCCGATAATCTTGACGTTGCGCTTTGCATAGGCGATCGAGATCGTGATCTGGTCGCAGATGCGGCGCGTTGCAAACGGCGTAAAGGTGACGATAAAGGGAAGCGCGCCCGTTGCCGCCATACCAGCCGCAACAGAGGCCATGTTCTGCTCGGAGATTCCGACATCAATGCCGCGCTCCGGGAACGCCTTAAAGACCTTTTTGATGCCGTCCGCATTCGCAAGGTCCGCGTCGAGGACGACAACTTTGTCATTCTTTTCCATGAGATCGATCAGTGCCTGCGCGAGTACCGCGCGCATTTCTTTTGCCATAATGCGTCCCCTCCCTTACTGTCCGAGCGCTTTGAGCGCTTCGTCTCTCTGCTCAGCGCTGACGCTGATGCTGTGGTTGCCCGGCGCCGCGTCGATGACGAACTGTACGCCAGCGCCTTTGATGGTATCGAGGACGATCATGTGCGGTTTGCCGCTGACCGTTTTTGCCTTTTCGATGGCATCGCCGATTGCCGCGACGTCTCCGCCGTCGATCATCTGCGTGTCAAATCCGAATGCAGACCAGCGCTCCGCCGGATTCGGGCAGGCATTGATGTCCGCAATATAGCCGTCGAGCTGGAGCTTGTTATAGTCGAGGAACAGGTAGAAATTGTCGAGCTTCCACTGTGCGGCAGCCATCGCTGCTTCCCAGACCTGGCCTTCCTGGCTCTCGCCGTCGCCGATGATGCAGTACACGTTGTAGGATTTTCCGAAAATCTTCGCAGCCTTCGCCATACCGACCGCGCAGGAGATGCCCTGTCCGAGCGAACCGGCGGTCATATCGATACCGGGTGTGCGGAGCATGTCGCAGTGACTCGGCAGCAGCGTGCCGGGCTGGTTGAGGGTGTGGAGCATTTCCACGTCAAAGTATCCGCGTTCTGCAAGCGTCGCATAGAGGCCGGGGCCGCCGTGTCCTTTCGAGAGCACAAAACGGTCGCGATCGTCCATCTGCGGATTTTTCGGATCGATGTGCATGACATCAAAATAGAGCACTGCCAGCGCGTCGACGATCGACAGGCTGCCGCCAATGTGCCCTTGCCCGAGGTGCGCGATTTCGTCTACGGTCAGCGCGCGGATCCGACGGGCCTTCTGCATGAGGAATTCTTTCTTCTGGTTCTCCATCTGCAATTTTCCTTCCCTTCCAAGCTTTTTCACAAGATCACAACAGAATGGCTATATGTATGTTGAATTTAACAAATATAGTGTTACTATTAACGTGATTTATGTGATCTTAGCAAAAATATTTTAACACAAAAGTGCAAAAAAAACAAGAGTTTCCTGACGATTCCCGGGAAAAAAGGCTCTTTCGCGGAAATCGCCCAAAGCAAAACGCAGAAAAAAGCGCACACATCCTGTGTGCAAAACTGCGCTGTGCGTAAAAGCATCCGCGAAATTTATGATGTGGTAATGCGCCATCCTATCTTGATTTGCAGAATGGATCCTTCTCCGCATTCTCCCGGCAAACCGAGCGCGGAAGCGCCGCGTCTGAAAGCCCCCCGCTTTTACAAACACCCGCCGAAAACAAGACAGCTTTGTTTTATTCTCCACGCCTCCGGCACGCGGCCGGTGCGCATTCGCGCACCCAGGCCAATTGGGACAATTGGCCGCTTCCGCGCCCGGGCTGCCGGGAGAATGCTGCCAACCCGAATGCAGGAAGCTAAAATCAGCCCTAGAACGGCAGAAGCGTCCGCTCGCAGCTGAACCGATTCTTTCAGGCTCAAAAAACAAAAAGCCGCAGAATGGAGATCCTCTGCGGCCGAATGTCCTACAAAGCGGACAAAACCCTCTGATGCAAAAAACAAAAATTGCGGAATAATGAAAGATCCTTCGTGTCCGCGTCCGCGTCTATTCTTTTGCGCCAGTTCGCCGGTAAGTAAAAAAGCCATAGAATAGCCCCCTTCCGGCACAAAAATCAAAAAATTGCGGAACGGAGAAAGCTCCCTCCCGCGTCTACTATGCTTCCAGAACGGAGAAAGCGACCGGCGCGACGGAACACGCTGCGCGTGCGGCGCGGTGAGAGACACTTCGTGTCCGCGTCCAGCGGGTTTTCGATTGTGCTACCGATCTGCAGACAAAGAAAGCCCTAGAACGGCAGAAGCCCCCTCCCGCGTCCACTGCACCACAGAATGAATTACCCCTCCGGCGCGGTGAGAGACACTTCGTGTCTGCGGGGCCGGACAAGCAGCAGATAATAGATCAGACAAAGCACGATCTGCACGAAGGAAGAAGCCGGCGTCGCGAGCCCGATCTGGAACAGCGAAACGCCTGCCATCCGGCTGACCGCATAGGAGACCGGAATCCGCACGCCGAATGAACCGACGAGTCCCTGCACCATGACAAACACCGTCTTTCCGCGGCCGTTAAAATAACCGATGAAGCAAAAGAGGAAGCAGGTCAGCAGACAGTCAATCGAATACGCGCGCAAGTAGGACCATCCGGCAGCAATGACCTCTGTTTCACGCGCAAAGAGCGAAACCAGAAAATCGCCGTGGAAGAACGAAAGATATCCCATGAGAATTCCGCAAACCAGCGAGGTCAAAACACTGTACAACAGCGCTTTTTTCGCACGATCCGGTTTGTTCGCACCGATATTCTGCGCAACAAATGCGGACATCGACTGCATGTATGCCGAAGGAACCAGCATGATAAAACTGCAGAGTTTTCCCGCAACGCCGACGCCCGCCGAGGCAATCAGTCCGAGGGAGTTGACAATCGCCATGATGACAAGGAACGAAATGCTCACCAGAAAATCCTGCAGCGCAATGGGGATCCCAAGCCCCAGAATTCTGCGGATCGTCGCGCCGTGGAACCGCACCTGCTTTCTGGAGAACGGAAACGGCAGTCCGCGCCGGCGGATAATCACCAGCGACAGCACTACGCTGACCGCCTGTGCCAAAACCGTAGCCAGCGCAGCGCCGGCTACTCCCATCCGAAACCCGGCGACCAGCAGAAGATCCCCGGCGATATTGACCCCGCAGGCGATGGCCACCGTGATGAGCGGCATTTTGGAATCTCCAATTCCGCGGAATACGCTTCCGAGAACATTGAATGCCACAATACAAATCATGCCCGCCGAACAGATCCGCACATAAAGCGCGGTGCCGGAAAGCGCCTCCATCGGCGCCTGCATCAGACGTGAAAACGGCTCTGCCGCAAAAATCATGACCGCAGTCATGCACACCGCCAGCACTGCAAACAGGCAAATACCGCTGCCAACAGCGTCTCCTGCCTCCTGCGGCTTTTGCTCGCCGATTTTCTGGCCGACAAGCACCGTCACGCCCATCGAGAGACCGGTAATCATGACGGTAACCAGATTCATCATCTGGCTGCCGGTGGAAACCGCGGAAACATCTGCGGCATTTCCAAACTGTCCGACCACCAAAAGATCCACCGCGCCGTACATCGTCTGTAAAAACAGCGCCAGCAGCACCGGCAGCGCAAAGCGCACAAGCGGCGAAAGAATTTTCCCTTCTGTAAAATTGGGGACACGCATTCGTATGAACCTCCTAAACGGAAAACAATGAAAGAAACCTAATATTAAGCGCCGAAAGATAAAAAAATCCAGCGCACCGCAAGGATCCGCTGGATCAGGTTCTGGATTTTCACAAAAACAGCAGATCGGCGCATTCCGCGCAAAAAACGCAAGTGTCAACCGCTCTGTGCAGATCGAACCGCGCCGACGGTCCGACATGGACCCGGCCGCAGGTACGTCCGTAAATTCTGCCGCGGTTACGGTTCGCGGTAAAGCTCAATGCTGAACTTGTTCATATCGCCGCGATAGCGCGCCAGCGAATACTCCACATCCTCGTTTTGGTCGGTGGTCGCAATCGTTGTGACAAAACAGATCGGCTGGGTCTTTTTGATGCCGAGCAGCCCGGCCTCCTTGGTTGTCGGCAGCACCGCCTCAAAATTCCGGCGCACTTTATAAATCGGCAGCCCATAGAGCCGGTCAAGCGACTCGTAGAGCGAATTGACGGAAAAATCCACCTCGTAGAGCGCGCTGAACCGCTCATAGGGCAAATAGGTCTCGAGATACACCATCGGCATGTCGTCCGCATAGCGCAGCCGCTCAAGATAAATCAGCGGGCTTGCCGCCGGAAGCCCCAAAATCTGCGCCGCCGTCTCGTCGGTACGCATCTCGATACAGATCACGCGCGTGGAGGGCTCCATGCCCTTTTCGCGCATTTCCTTATTAAAGGACTGCAGATTCTTAAAGAACCGCGCGTCAATTTTCGGATACGCCACAAACGTCCCCTTGCCCTTCATGCGCACAAGATGGCCGTCGTTTACCAGCTCGGAAAGCGCCTGCCGTACTGTCGGACGGCTCACACCGAACATCTCGCAAAGCTCCGACTCTGTCGGGATTGCGTCCCCGGGGGAATACTCCTTCGCCTTGATTTTCGATACCAGGAACTGTTTGACCTGGTAATACAGCGGGATCGGGCTCTCTTTATCGATTAAAAACTTTCCATCCGCAGCCATGGGATGCCTCCTCATCAGTCCGTTAAAAAAGGAAACCGCCTCCACGCGAAAGCGGAGGCGGTACAAAGATTCGATTTTCTGTTTTCAAAACCGGCGCACAACCTGATTTTGCAAACCGCCCTATTATTGCATTATAGCAAACACCGGGCGCACAGTCAAGCGATTCTTTCGGAGAAACGCTTAGCCGCGGACAGAATGGAAGATATCGGTCGCTTCTTTGGTCATTGCGGTGATCTTCTCGAATTCGCCGGCATCAACCAGCTTCTTGTCGACCATCCAGCTTCCGCCAACCGCAATGATCTTGTCAAACGCAAGATACTCTGCGAGGTTCGAGGCATTCACGCCGCCGGTCGGCAGAAATTTGATGCCGCCGTACGGTGCGCTCAGCGCCTTCATCGTCTTGATGCCGCCGTACTGTCCGGCCGGGAAGAATTTGAAGGTATCGAGGCCGAGCTCCAGACCGGTGAGGATCTCAGACGGCGTCACCGTGCCGGGAAGGATCGGGATGTTCTTCTTCTGGGCATATTCAACCAGCTTGACGGAAAGGCCCGGAGAAACGATAAATTTCGCGCCGGCCTCAATCGCCATGTCAATCTGCGCACAGGTCGTTACCGTACCGGCGCCTGCCAGAACCTCCGGCAGCTCTTCACAGACCTTCTTGATGGAAGCGCAGGCTGCGTCCGAGCGGAAGGTGATCTCCATCACATCGATGCCGCCCGCAAGAAGCGCGCGTCCGAGCGGGACCGCCTGGTCTGCGCTCTTGAGGTTGATGACCGGCACAATGCCGCATGCGCTGATTCGATCCATAACACTGCTCATGTTGACTCCTTCACGTCCCGCCGGCCGTTTCCATAATATAATATGAAATACAGGCGTAGATCCGCACAGACGCCGGACAGGGGGCCGCGTGTTAAAACAGCCGCGCGGCAAGCTGAATTTTACAAAGTTTTAGAAATTTCGGTTTGCACTTCGTTTTTCCGTATTTTATTATAGCATCCGCATGATGCAATGTCAATGAAAATTTGTAATTACATCTTGACATCATAATGCTTTGACCTTATAATAATAGTACAGACGGAAATTGGGCTGACGGTTCCTCGTGCAGATGCATGCCGGCGACTTCCCCACCGGCTTTTGGAACAAGAAACGCTGCAGAGCGAGCCGAGCCTTGATTTCCTGGTCTTCTGAACTCTTGTCAAATTTTTAGAGGAGCGTGATTATCCTTATGCCGAATTTTACACCTGCCGACAAACGCACCATCTATTTCATCGGCGTTACCACTGAGAAATCCTCCATCATGCGTGTTTTCCCCCGCTGGGCGGAAGAAGCGCTTGGCCTGAAGGATGTCTGCATCAAGGGCATCGATCTGCCGATCCATGGCCCGCGTGAGTGCTATCGTGAGACCGTCGCCTTTATCCGTGACGATCCGCTTTCCGAAGGCGCTCTCGTTACGACTCACAAGCTTGACCTGCTCAACGCCTGCAAGGATATGTTCGACGTGCTCGATCCCTATGCTGAGGCGCTCGAGGAAATTTCCTCCATCTCGAAGAAAGACGGTAAGCTGATCGGTCACGCAAAAGACCCGATCTCCAGCGGTCTGGCGCTCGAATGCTTCGTGCCGGAGAATCACTGGATCGACCATCCGGAAGCGGAAGTTCTTCTGCTCGGCGCCGGCGGTTCCAGCCTTGCCATGAGCATGTACTTCACCCGCAAGGATCACGGCAAGAACGTCCCGAAGAAGATCACCATCGCAAACCGCTCCACCCCGCGTCTTGAGGATGCAAAAGCAAAGCTCAAGGACTGCGAGAAGGCCACCGAGTTTGCATTTGTCCATAATCCCACGCCGGAAGGCAACGACAAGACCATGGAAGCACTGCCGCCGTATTCGCTCGTCGTCAACGCGACCGGCCTCGGCAAAGACGCACCGGGCTCCCCGATCACCGATAACGGCATTTTCCCGGAGAACGCGCTCGTTTGGGAAATCAACTACCGCGGCGAACTCGATTTCATGCACCAGGCTGAGAAGCAGAAGGAATCCCGCAACCTCACCATCGAGGACGGCTGGATGTATTTCATCCATGGCTGGACGCAGGTTGTCGCTGAGGTGTTCCATATTCCGATCGTCGGCGAAACCCTCAACAAGTGCGAACGCATCGCATTTGAAACCCGCAAATAAGTTCGGCTTTTAACGAAATAAGTAGGAGGAAATCATCATGGCATTTAATTTTGATCTTCCGTTCCGCATTGACTTTGACCTCATCAACGGTCTGAGCCAGCAGTATCCGTCCTCCAAGCGGTATCTTTCCAGCATGAAGGGCATGTACAACGACGAAGAAGCCCGCGCAAGAATGCAGGCGGAAAATGACCAGCTGGTCTACGAGTTCTATGAGCTCGGCGCACCGGAGCTTCCGGGCGACATCGCATTCGGCACGAGCATTGTTTACCCCGGCACAGTCGGCGGCGAATATTTCATGACCAACGGTCATTTCCATACCATCCTCGAGACTGCAGAAGTTTACATCTGCCTGCAGGGCGAAGGCTACATGATGGAAGAAAATCCCGAGGGCGATTGGGACGCTGTTCCCCTCAAGCCCGGCGGAGCTGTTTACTGCCCGAAGCGTTGGGCGCACCGCAGCATCAACACCGGCAAGACCCCGCTGATCACATTCTTTGCGTTCCGCGGCGACGCCGGCCATAACTACGGCATCATCAAAGAGCTCGGCTACAAGAAGCTCATCGTCGAAAAAGACGGCAAGCCCGTTGTCATCGACAACCCGAAACGCGTATAACGATTGTTCGTCATAGAAAACAGAATGGTGGCAGGAGCCCCGGCTGATAAATCAGCCGGGGCTTTTGCTGCACACACGCAGTGTGTTTCATCGCGGGCACGGAGTGCCTTTCGTCGCGCCGGTGGTTTTGTCCGTTCTGTAAGAATCGTGGACGCGGGAGGTCGTGCACGCCGTTCCGCGGCTTTTCTTTTCTGATCTTCCGCTCTGAAAGGGTTCTCCGTTCCGCACACGAAGTGTGTTCCACCGCGCACACGAAGTGTGTTTTATCGCACCGGTGGTTTTGTCCGTTCTGTAAGAATCGTGGACGCGGGAGGTCGCGTCTACCGTTCCGCGGCTTTTCTTTTCTGATCTTCCGCTCTGAAAGGGTTCTCCGTTCTGAACATCCGCTGGACGCGAGAGCACGCAAAGCGTGTTTCGTCGCGGGCACGGAGTGCCTTTCGTCGCGCCGGGAGTTTACTCCGTACTGTGGTACAGTGGACGCGAGAGGATGTGCCTACCGTTCAGTGGCTTTCTGATTTTTACGTCGGCGCACTGCTCAATCTGAAAAAAATAAACCGCGTTGCCGATCACAAATTCTCTGTGATTTTCATAAATATCTTTTTGTCTACGCGAGTCGGCCAGCCGCCTTTCCGCAGTACGCGTAGCGTGTTCCACCGCGGGCACGGAGTGCCTTTCGTCGCGCCAGTGGTTTTGTCCGTTCTGGAAACCCGCTGGACGCGAGAGCACGCAAAGCGTGTTTCGTCGCGCCAGAAGTTTTCATTCATTCCGTAGCGCGCTGGACGCGAGAGGTCGCCCCTGCCGTTCCGCAGCTTGTCCATTCTGCGCCCACTTTCACAAAATCAAAATCTGTTTTTCTGTCACACTCAGTGTCTCTCACCGCGCACACGCAGTGTGTTTTATCGCACCGGTGGTTTTGTCCATTCTGGAAACCCGCTGGACGCGAGAGGATGTGCCTACCGTTCAGTGGCTTTTCTTTTCTGATCTTCCGCTCTGAAAGGGTTCTCCGTTCCGCACACGAAGTGTGTTCCACCGCGCACACGAAGTGTGTTTCATCGCGCCGGTGGTTTTGTCCGTTCTGTAAGAATCGTGGACACGGGAGGTCGCGTCTACCGTTCCGCGGCTTTTCTTTTCTGATCTTCGCTCTGAAAGGGTTCTCCGTTCTGAACATCCGCTGGACGCGAGAGCACGCAAAGCGTGTTTCGTCGCGCCGGAAGTTTTCATTCATTCCGTGGCGCGCTGGACGCGGGAGGACGTGCCTACCGTTCTGCGGCTTTTCTTTTCTGATCTTCCGCTCTGAAAGGGTTCTCCGTTCTGAACACGCAGTGTGTTCCATCGCGCACACGCAGTGTGTTTCATCGCGCCGGTGGTTTTGTCCGTTCTGGAAACCCGCTGGACGCGGGAGGTCGTGCCTACCGTTCCGCGGCTAATTTTTGCTTCGCTATCCACTCTCTGTTTGCAAAAGTCAAAAGTCACGACTGCCGTACGTTCCGCCTGTTATTTGATTGCCCGCCGCAAATTTTCTGCAGATTTTAAAAAAACATTTTCGGCTTCTTGTATTCGGGTAGGCCGCATTCTTCCAACAGTACAGGCGCGCACACGCAGTGTGTTCCATCGCGCCGGTAGTTTTGTCCGTTCTGGAAACGTGCTGGACGCGAGAGGGAACTTTCGCCATGCTGTAGTTTTTTAACTGGCTTTCTTTACTAAATTTCTTCGCCTGCGAACCGGCACAATCGCCGCTTCCGCGCCCGGCCAATCAAATAAGCGCATCATTCTCACCATAAAAAAGCACAAAACAGCCGCCCGAAGCCAAAAAGGGCGGCTGTTTTGCGTTTTCAGAAAGCCATAAAAAGCCGTTTTCACGGCGAAAAACGCGAATGCAGAACAAAACCAAACAAATCTTAGAGATCCCGGCGGTAGCGCGTTTTGTCCTCTTCGGTAATCTCGCGAACCACGCGGCAGGGATTTCCGGCCGCAACGGTCATCGGCGGAACGTCCTTCGTTACGATGCTGCCCGCGCCGACGACGGCCCCGCGCCCGATCGTGACGCCCGGCATAATCACGACATTGCTGCCGATCCAGGCCCAATCCTCGATGACGACCGGTTTGCTGATCATTTCGCCGTTCGGGCGCGCCTCATAATGCAGCGGATGGCCGGTTGTACAGATGGTCACGCCGGTTGCGATGAGGACATGATTGCCGATCGTGATTTTCCAGTCATCGATCAGCGTGAGATTGGAATTGATATAGACGCCGTCCCCGATGGTGACGGTTTTGCCGCGCGCCAGCGAAATCGTCGGCTCAATCCAGACGTCTTTCCCGACAGAGGCAAAAATTTCATGGAGCAATTCATCCCGTTTCGCCTTCTGGGACGGCGGAAGGTGGTTAAACGCATACGCCAGGTCCTTGGCACGCGCCTGTTCCGCAAAATATTCTCCGGTATCGCACCAAAGCAGTCCTTTTTCCTTGCGCTCGTCTTCCGTCATGTCAGATCTTCCTTTCTTGTCAGGTCTTTGACCCATTTGTATTTTTGATAGTTCCGGTAAACGGCCGGAAGCTTCATGATTTCATCGAGATTCAAAAGCGCAAAGACGGCGATCACCGGCCAGTGCAGCACAAACGCTGTCAAAAGTCCCAGCGGCACGCAAACACACCACATGATGACGATATCGCACTTGAGACCGAATTTCGAGTCTCCGCCGGCGCAGAAAATGCCGCAAATGGTCATCATATTCATGGAATGCCCGATCATATTGAAGAAGCAGACCACCAGCATCCAGATCAGATAGCCCCGCGCGGCAACGCTCAGATCCACAACCCAGAGCACCAGCGGCGTCAGCGCAACCGTCACCGCACCGGAAATCACGCCGGCCAGAAGGGCGATCCGGCAAAGACGCGAGCCGAGATGCTTTGCGGTATCCAGCGCCCCGCGGCCGAGTTCGTTTCCGATGAGGATCCCGCCGCCGGCAGCAAGCCCGCAGTAAAAGCACGAGACAAGATTTTTGACGATATTGGCGATGGAATTGGCCGCCACCGCATCGGAGCCGAGATGGCCCATGATGACGGAATACATGGTAAAGCCCAAGCACCAGACAATCTGGTTGCCGAGCACCGGCAATGCATATTTCCAGAAATCCGACCGGAGCCACGGCTGCGTATGGAGAAGATCCGCCATGCAATAGCGCACGCGATCCTTCCGTGCGGTTTCCAGCACGCACCAGAGCAATTCGACGACCCGCGCGGCGACCGTTGCAATGGCGGCGCCGAGGATTTCCAGGCGCGGCGCACCGAACAATCCGAAAATCAGGACGGCATTGAGTACAATATTGAGCACCACCGACACGGAACTGATCCGCATACTCGCGGCGGCACGGTCGGTATTTTTAAAGATGCACAGATAGATCTGGGAGATGCCGCTGAGCAGATACGAAACGGCAACCGCCCGCAAATAGGAAGCGCCCTGTGCAATCAGTCCGGCATCCGGCGTAAAAAACCGCATGAGAACTTCGGGAATCGCCAGCGCCGCAACGGTAAACAGAAGCGAAACCGAGACGCTCAGCTTCAGCGCATAGGCGAAGATTTTTTCGACCGTCCGCCGGTCGCCTTTGCCCCAATACTGCGCGGCAAGAATGCACACGCCGCTGGTCAGCGCCGCCACGACCATATTGATCACGAACGTAACCTGGCTTGCCAGCGACACAGCCGAGAGAGCGTCCTGACTGACGCCGCCGAGCATAAAGGCATCCGCCGCGCTGACGGCCGACAGCATGAACTGCTGGAAGGAAATCGGAAGCACAAGCGTCCAAAGGCGTTTGCGGAATTCTTTTTGACTCATGCCTGGGGCATTCATAGGGCAGCCTCCTGCTCTTGCGAATTCTTTTGAATCTGGCTATAATAATAGCGTACTCATTTTAAAAATACTATCGTTATTTTAGCTAGTTCTATAACAATCCTGTATTTGGAGAAAAAACCTATGTTGTCTGTTGATCTTGCGCAGGATCGCTCTGAGCGCGTCCGGTATAACTTTCCGGAGTACCCGGCCTATATCCGGTCGGGCAATCTCTCGGACTATCCGCACTATACCTTTCCGAGTCACTGGCACGACGACATCGAGCTTCTCTATGTCACTTCCGGAGAAATGGAATACAGCGTCGACGGCGAAATCTTGACGCTGCAGGCCGGCAACGCAATTTTTATCAACTCCAAACGGCTGCATTACGGATTTTCTTCCGCCGAGACGGAATGCACCTATTTTTGCATCCTGATCCATCCGTCCGTCCTGCGGATCACGCCGTTTTTCGAGGAGCGCTATCTTGCGCCGGTTGCCGAAAATGCCTGCATGCCGTACCTTGTGCTGAAGCCGGAAGAAGACTGGCAGGTCGAGGCCATCGCGTGCCTTTGCGCAATGGACGCGGAAAAGGATGCCCCGGGCGCGGTTTTGCGGATTCAGAGCGCCTTCTGTAAATTCTGGGCGCTGTTATACGAGCAGATGCCGCATCAAAGCCCGCCTTCGGCTGAAGCCGAAAAAGAAAGCCGGCAGCTCCAGCCGCTCAAGGAAATGCTGGTGTTTCTCTCCGCACACTACGCCGAAAAGCTGACGCTTGCCGAAATTGCCGCCGCGGGAAATGTCTGCCAGAGCAAATGCTGCGCGCTGTTCCGGCGATACCTTTCCCGGACGCCGATGGTTTACCTGACGGAGTACCGGCTGACCCGCAGCGCCGAGCTGCTGCGCAGTACAGATCAAAGCATTACAGATATCAGCTTCGCCTGCGGCTTTTTGAGCGCCAGCTATTACACGGAAACCTTCCGCAAATGGATCGGCTGTACGCCCAAAGCCTACCGCGCCGGCAGCGTGCGGTCTGCATCGGCCCAGCAAGCAGAGTAGGCGCCGATTTTGCGGAGGAAATGCGGAAGCGTGGCGGCACAGGCACAAAAATTTTCTCTGCGGCGAACGCGCTGTTTTGCAGTGCGGAAGTTTCCCGGAAACCGCGCTTCTCCCCGAAAACCGGGGCACGAACCGGCCGCGTCTGCGGCTTTGTGTTTCTGCGGAAAAATTCTCTGTATCGTAAGCTGCGCCGCCCGGCTTTTTACCTATCCGGTACGCGGCTACCCTGCGCAGGATAACTGCGCAGGGTTAGGCCGTGCGGCCCTTCGGCCGCACGGCGTTCGTGCCCCGGTTTTCGGGGAGAAGCAGCTTGCAGAAACGAGGGCGCGCCGGACAAAATTTCGCGGAAAACGCCGCCGCACAGGGAAATTTTCCATGCATCCGATGCAGCAAAACACTTTGTGCAGTAAACCACCATGATGGGCTTGTGGTTTGCACGGTCAGCCGGATAAGCTGCGGAACGATAAAACACCCTTTCGATTACGCTGCTATTCGCAAGCAAAGAAAATCGCGGAACGGAAAAGCCGCAGAACGGACGAGGCCTCCCCTCGCGTTTTTGATTGTGCTGCCGATTCATAGGCAAAGGAAGCCGCGGAACGGCAGACGCGTCCTCTCGCGTCCGGCGCGCCACGGAATGAATGAAAACCTCCGGCGCGATGAAAGGCACTCCGTGCCCGCGATGAAACACGCTCTGCGTGCGGCATGAAAAAGCCACGGAACGGCAGACGCGTCCTCTCGCGTCCGGCGCGCCACGGAATGAAAACCTCCGGCGCGATGAATGGCACTCCGTGCCCGCGATGGGACACGCTTTGCGTGCTCCCGCGTCCGCTCGGCTACAGAACGGAGAAACCCTCTGGCGCGGGAGATCAGAAAATCACGGAACGGGAAAGCCGCAGAACGGACGTGGCCTCCTCTTGCGTTTTTGATTGTGCTGCCAATTCATAGGCAAAGGAAGCCGCGGAACGGTAGGCACGCCCTCCCGCGTCCACCCGGCCACAGCACGGAAAAAGTGACCGGCGCGATGAATGACACTCCGTGCCCGCGACGAAACACGCTCTGCGTGCGCAAAATAAAACACCGCCGGAAACGCTCCCGGCGGTCAAATCATTTTCAGCGTTTTTTACGCTTCATTTTCTTCCTTTAAAGATGCGAGCGCCTCACGCACGGCTTCAATGACGAAAGCAGAAAATGTACAGTTTTTACCTTGAATCATTGCTTCTACTTCTTCTAATAAATCATTTGGAAATCGAATCGTCTTATTTGTCGTCGGAGGAATGGATGGGATTTTAAAGCCTTTCACGGCGATACCTCGCAATACAATTGTATTGCTAATATTATCCCCCCTTTCGTTTCAAATATCTGCATTGCAAACGTATTGCAATCACATGAAAAATATGATACGATACATATATCGCAAAAAAGCTGGGAGGCCACGCCATGAACCATCCGCAGACCGCCTGTTGTTTCACCGGACACCGCAACCTTCCCAAAAATCACCTTTACGCGCTCAAGCGCGCGCTGCCTGCCGCTATCGAGGACTGTCTCGAGGACGGCTGTTTTGACTTCTACTGCGGCGGCGCGGTCGGCTTTGATACGCTTGCTGCCGATGCCATTCTCCATTTGCGCGCCCAGGATCCCCGGATCCGGCTGCACCTGCTGCTTCCCCATCGTCATCAGGCCGACCTTTTTTCGCCGGATGACCGCATCCGCTATTATGACATTCTCTCGCGCGCAGATACTGCGTTCTTCCTTTCGGACACCGCAGTCAGCGGCAATATGCTCCGGCGCAACCGCGCACTGGTCAACCACAGCACCCGCTGCATCAGCTACTGCACGCGTTCTTCCGGCGGCACCGCCTATACGGTCGCCTATGCTGTGTCCCGCGGCATTCCCGTGTACAATCTGGCGGAGCAAATTTCCGCCTGGAGCATTCCGCCGAAACGCTGAGCAGACGCAAAAAGGCCGCACGCAGAAGCTCTGTGTGCGGCCATCGCTTTATTCTTTTGTGTCCAAAAGTCCCAGCACAATTCGTGCGCCGGCTTTCATACCTTGCTCAAAATAATTCTGCTGACATACGCCAATCTGCGCAAACAATTTGCTGCTCAGTTCGTCAAAGTCGTCGCGGCCCTCACAAAGTGTCCGCAGCATGGCAAGGATTTCCCCCTGCGCCGCCCGAACCTGTTCGCTGCAGGAGCCTTCGGCATTTCCCGGATGCTCTGCACCTTCCATCAGGAACCCCGATAATTGATATGGATCTGTTCGCTCTAACATTTTTTTAAACATAACGCCCCTCCTTCGAAAATCGCCATAATTGTTAACCAATTATAACATATTTTTACAGTAATTATAAACAATGCTGCCGCTTGGTTGTAAAACAAAAAAATGCCGACCCCATCCAAACTGGACTTGAACAGGCTCAGCATAGGCGGATTGGATCCAATGCCTGCCTAAAAGCTTCCGTGCTTCTTGCAGGAAAGGCTTTTGACGTCCACGCGAAACACTGTCACCGCGCGCAGGCTATTCTTCGTAATCACATAATCCTCGCGTTTTCCGGCAGCCTGCTGCATGAGCAGAAGCAGCCCGCGCTCCTTTTCCTTCGGATCCACAACGAGCGACGCGCGTCCAGAACCGATCACCGATGCATAACAGGCGCTGTAGCCGCAGGCATCCGCCGGATTTTCCGGCCTCATCAGCCGGTATCTGCAGTCGAGCTCAAAGGCAACATTGGGATTTTGCTGCATCAAATCGAGCTTGCGCCCTTCTCCGGCACAGTGAAAGTAGAAGACCCGTTCGCCGTTTTCGCACGCATAGCCGAAATTCATCGGCACAATATAGGGATACATGCCTGCTGAAAAGGCCAGCCGGCATACCCGGCACTCCCGGATGATTTCCTCGATTTCCGAAAACTCCGTAACTTCCCGGTCTGTTCTTCGCAACGCGTTTCGTCTCCCTTCTCCTGCAGCTTGTTCGATCCTGCAAAATGATCTCCGATTTTTTTCATTATACTGCGAAACCGGAAAAAGTGCAACTATTCTGTCAAAATCCGCGCAAATTCCCGCAACTTGGAGAAAAATTCAGCTAAATCTGCTTATATTTTTAATTATTTTCATCCCTTTTTGTCATTTTTATTCGGAACTTTCGTTCTCAAACATACTTTTCACGCAAAAATTCTCTTACTTAAAGCAGAATAATACGCTATAAATGAAGATTGTTATGCATTATTCGCCACAGACATATAGAGCCGTGCTGTTTCAGCAGGAAATTCGGATGGATCTTCCGCGCATCGCCGGACGCACACGCAGATCGAGCGGATCATCCGGCAAAAGCGCCTGCTTCTGCGGCGCCGCCGGAGACATCGGCCGTTCCATCAGCACATACCGCACCATATCATAGATATGATCCTCGCCGTCGGTGTCGACGTCCTCGACGTTTGAGGCGCTGTAGGTCAGCGCCGGAACAGTGCGGATAAAATTCCGGCACGCTGCAAACACTTGGAACATCGGAAATCCCTCGCTGTCGAACGCCAGCCGGTAATGCATCTGCATCTTGCCCGCAATGCGCGTGTTGTCCGCCGGGCGAAAGGTGATAAAATGCGGCGACCGCGCCATCATTGCCGCGACCGATTCCCCACGGCTCTCGTCGAAAATCGACGGGTCGGCAATGCCGAGAATTTTCCGTCCGCGGAGGTTCGGATCGGTCTCCTCGATTTCGCGGATCTGCTCCGCGATCTGCGCCGGATTGCACTTTACGCCGGTATTCGGCGTCCCGGTGCAGCCGTAGTACTCGCGAATGTGATAGATTCTTCCGTCCGGATCCGCGGCAAACCAGCCCACGGCAAAGGGCTTGGCATACCCGAAGTCAAACCCGCGCCAAATCCGCCAGTGCGGCGGAATCCGGAACGGATCGATCACATGCGTCCACCGGCGGTCCGCATAGTGCGCCGGATCGTTGCGCCATTCGCGGAAAACCTGCCCGGAAAAGGAATCCCAGGAGCCGTAAAGCAGCGCGTCGCGCTCTGCGCCGGGCAGCATGGAAAGGCTCGCCAGATACTGCGGATCCTGCCGCAGCAGAATTTCATTGTCAAACACCGTGGAGGGCACAAACACCCGGCTGCGCGTGAACCGGCGCGGCCCGTCGGGGCCGTTTACCGTGACCGTTTCACAGATCGGCGTCAGCGGCGGTGCAGGCGTGATAAACCGCGATTTGACCCAGGCATGTCCCACGCCGCCCGGATTGGTTGCCGCGCGGATATACACCCGTGTTCCCGGGCCGGAGGGCCGGTTGCGGGAAAAAAGATACGCGTATTCCTCGTAAGTAAAATGGGTCAATTCGTCAAATGCGATATAGTCATAGCGCAGTCCCTGGTAGCGGAAACGATCCTGCGGCCGGTGCATGGAACCGAAAAAGATCTTCGCGCCGCTCGGGAACTCCCAACACTGCGCCGAAGCGCGGTAGACCGCCTGCGGGGAAAGCGCGCCGTAGAGCACACGCGATCGGTCAATCAGCTCCGAAAGCTCCGGACGCGTCTTGCGCAGGATCAGGGCGCGGTAATGCGGGATGGCAATCTGCCGCAGCGCCTCGCACAAAAGCGCGTCGCTTTTGCCGCCGCCTGCCGCACCGCCGTAAAGCGCCTCATATTCCCGCCGCGCCTGAAAGGCAAGCTGACGCGGCTGCGGTTTCCAGAGGATGCCGCCTTCTGTTCTGCCGGCAGGAATCCGAATCACGTGTTCCTGCTGCGCGATATCGGGGTCATTCGGGTTCCAATTCTTCGTGGTCATCCGCTGTCTCCTCCTCCAAAAGCTCCCGGTCGGATTCTCCTTCTTCTGCGGCGCCGAGCAGAATCACGCCGCCCGCCGGCGTCTTCTCTGCCGGCTCCGCGCCGCTGAGATCCCGCACGCTTGCGGTGAGTGTTTTGAGCACGTTCGCCATGTCGCGGATAGCCTTGGTATCCGCCTTTTGACAGATGCATTCCTGCAGCGCTGTGCCGTCTCCGCCTTTTTCTTTGACGAGATAGCGGAAAAACTGATCTTCGTCGCGGAAAATGCGCTGCAGCACATACCCCATATGCGCCGCTGCTTCCCAAAGATACGCACGAGCCAGCGCTTCATCACCCTGTGCCGCAGGGTCTTTTGCGGATTCAGGCGCTTCATCGCCCTGTGCCGCAGAGTCTTTTGCGGATTCAGGCGTTTTATCACCCTGTGCCGCAAATTCTTCCGCAGAGTCAGGCGCTTTATCGCCCTGTGCCGCAAATTCTTCCGCAGAGTCAGGCGTTTTATCGCCCTGTGCCGCAAATTCTTCCGCAGAGTCAGGTGCTTCATCGCCCTGTGCTGCAGAGTCTTTTGCGGATTCAGGCGCTTCATCGCCCTGTGCCGCAAATTCTTCCGCAGATTCAGGCGCTTCATCGCCCTGTGCTGCAGAGTCTTTTGCAAATTCAGGCGTTTCATCGCCCTGTGCTGCAGGGTCTTTTGCAGATTCAGGCGCTTCAGCTTGTGCGGCTTGTGTGAAAAGATCCACCGTCGCATGCAGCGGATTCTTTGGGGGTGCTGCTTGGTGCGGATCGGGCTCTGATGCCGGTTCGTTGTCGAGCCCGGCAAGGCGCAGCGCTTTCCAGCGATGGCGCGCCGCGCGGGTGGCGATGGTCTTTCGTTTCACGCCGTATTTGCGTCCGAGTTCGGCAAAACTTGCGCCGGTATCGCAGTATTCATCCTGAATCGGCGTCCAATTGATGGCTGTCCGCATGAAAAGGTTCCTCCCTGTTTGATCTTCTCTCTCATCTTAGCGGACACCGCGCGGATTTTCTCCCCGTTTTTGACTTTCTTCCTGATTTATGTTACCATAATCGCAGTTTGATTTTCCCGCAGGCAGGCGGGTTTGGAAAGGAGCCGCTTTATGGCAAAGCTTAAGAAAAAATTCAACTGGAAACGAATCGTCTGCATCATCGTCTTTATTTCTCTCGCATTCTCCATCGTTTATGCGGCAATCAATCTCGCCTCTGCGCCGACAGAAGCGCCGGCCGGCGGAGAGTTTGAGCCGGTCAAGAGCGACTATCTGCTCATGCTCACGCAGTGCATTCTCGGCCTTGTTGTGCTCTTTTTGCCGGATCTTATCAACCGCAAATTCTCCTTCTCCCTGCCGAACTACATGTTCATCATGTACTATATCTTCCTCTACTGCGCGATTTACCTCGGCGAGGTGCGCAGCTTCTTCTATCTCGTCCCGCACTGGGACTCCTATCTGCACGCCTTCAGCGGCGCGATGCTCGGCGCGCTCGGATTTGCGCTGGTTACGATTCTCAATGACGCAGAGCACGTCTCCGTCCGGCTGAGCCCCTTCTTCATCGCCCTGTTTGCCTTCTGCTTTGCGCTGGCAGCCGGCGCGCTCTGGGAAATTTACGAGTACACCTTCGACGGTCTGCTCGGCCTGAACATGCAGCGCTACCATCTTGCCGACGGCACCATGCTGGTCGGCCACGCCGCGCTCACAGACACCATCACCGATCTGATCATCGACGCACTCGGCGCGCTGCTCGTCGCTGCGATCGGATTTATCGGCCTGAAAAAGCGCAAGCTCCCCAAACTGCCCGGTCTGCAGAAAGAAGAGTCCGAGCTTTCGGAAATCGTCGATTCCACGGACGCGTAGCGTCTTCCACCGCACACGCAGCGTGTTTCTCCGCGCCGCACACAGAGTGTGTTTCTCCGCGCCGGAGGTTTTCATTCATTCCGTGGCGCGCCGAACGCGAGAGCACGCGAAGCGTGTCCCATCGCGCCGGTCACGTTCTCCGCTCTGGAAACGCGCTGGACGCGAGAGGACGCCTCATCCGTTCTGTGGTTTTCCCATTCCGCGGCTCTTTTTGCCTGTAAATCGGCAGCACAATCGAAAAAAGTGCGCTGGTTGCGGACGCATAGCGTGTCCCATCGCGGACACAAAGTGTCTCTCACCGCGCCGGAGGTTTTCATTCATTCCGTGGCGCGCCGAACGCGAGAGCACGCGAAGCGTGTCCCATCGCGCCGGTCACGTTCTCCGCTCTGGAAACGCGCTGGACGCGAGAGGACGCCTCATCCGTTCTGTGGTTTTCCCCATTCCGCGGCTTTCTTTGCCTGCGAATCGGCAGCACAATTGGAAACGCGCTGGATGCGGGAGCACGCAGAGCGTGTTTCACCGCGCCAGAGGTTTTATTCATTCCGTGGCGCGCCGGACGCGGGAGCACGCGAAGCGTGTCCCATCGCGCCGGTCACGTTCTCCGCTCTGGAAACGCGCTGAACGCGAGAGGACGCCTCATCCGTTCTGTGGTTTTCCCCGTTCCGCGGCTTTCTTTGCCTGCGAATCGGCAGCACAATTGGAAACGCGCTGGATGCGAGAGCACGCATAGCGTGTTCCATCGCGGACACAAAGTGTCTCTCATCGCGCCGCACGCAGAGTGTGTTTCACCGCGCCGGAGGTTTTCATTCATTCCGTGGCGCGCCGGACGCGGGAGCACGCGAAGCGTGTCCCATCGCGCCAGTCACTTTCTCCGCTCTGGAAACGCGCTGGACGCGAGAGGACGCCTCATCCGTTCTGTGGTTTTCCCCGTTCCGCGGCTTTCTTTGCCTGTAAATCGGCAGCACAATCAAAAACGCGAGGGGAGGCCTCGTCCGTTCTGCGGCTTTTCCCGTTCCGCGATTTTCTGATCTGATCTCCGCGCCTGGGGGGTCTCCGTTCTGTGAGCCGGGCAAACGCGGGAGGTCGTGCATGCCGTTCCGCTTGGCGTTTGATTGCCCGCCGCAAATTTTCTGCAGATTTTTAAAAAACATTTTCGGCTTTCTGCATTCAGGCAGGCAACATTCTTCCAACAAACCGGGCGCGGAAGCGCCGCGTCTGAAAGACTTCCTCTTTCACAATCACTTACCGAAAACGAGACAGCTTCGTTTCATTCTCCACGCCTTCGGCACGCGGCCGGTGCGCATTCGCGCACACAGAGTGTGTTTTACCGCGCCGGTCACGTTCTCCGTTCTGTGGTATTCTGGACGCGAGAGGACGCCTCATCCGTTCTATGGTTTTCCCCATCCCGCGGCTTTCTTTGCCTGTAAATCGGCAGCACAATTGGAAACGCGCTGGATGCGGGAGCACGCAGAGCGTGTTTCACCGCGCCGGAGGTTTTCATTCATTCCGTGGCGCGCCGGACGCGAGAGCACACAAAGTGTGTTCCATCGCGCCGGTCACGTTCTCCGCTCTGGAAACGCGCTGGACGCGAGAGGACGCCTCATCCGTTCTGTGACTTTCCCATTCCGCGGCTTTCTTTGCCTGCGAATCGGCAGCACAATCGAAACACGCAAACACGGGTTTGCGCAGGCACAAGCACTGACCGGCTTTGCTTGTTTCCGCGTTTGCCCGCAATCCCAAACGTCAAACCCTTCCCAACAGACGCGGTGCGACGTTCTTCTATTCTTCTTCTTTGCTTTTGTTTTCGCTTTTGTTTTCGCTTTTGTTTTTGTCTTTGCTTTGGTACGTTTCGTATACGGTGGTATACGGTCGTATACGGTCGTATGCACTGGGGTGCGACCGCATGCCATGGAGTACGGTCGTATACGGTGGTAGATTTCCGATCATCCCGTATCGTTCCGCACCGCTTCGCATCCACAAATCTAAAAAGAAACCGAAAAGCTGCAACCGGGCACGGTTCATGTGCGCAGATGCAGCTTTTTGTTTTCCCATTTTCGCCCCGAAAAAACCTGTGTTTCATCAAATTGTGCGCAAAAAACCGGTACAGCGCCTTGGCGTTGCACCGGTTCCATTTTTTCAAAAAAGCGTATTTCACATTGCATTCTGCCCAATGTGCGTTTACCGCGCAATGGACAATCCGCGGAATGGTAGATATCACATTTCGCACCCGGCGTACAAGCGTACAACAGATCGGAAAAGGCATCGCAATATTGGGAGAAAAGAGCCGCAGTACGAAGAAAGCCTGCGGCACGAAAAATCAGCAAGCTACAGAACAGTAGAAGTGTCCTTTCGCGTTTTCGATTGTGCTGCCGATTCGCAGGCAAAGGAAGCCACAGAACGGTAGGCATGTCCTCTCGCGTCCACGATTCTTACAGAATGGAGAACGTGACCGGCGCGGTGGGACACGCTTCGCGTGCTCCCGCGTCCGCCCGGCTCACAGAACGGAGAACGTGACCGGCGCGATGAGACACACTGCGTGTGCGCAATGAAAGACACTCCGTGTCCGCATTCTCCAGCAGCCCGGGCGCGGAAGCGGCCAATTGGGTCCTATGGACCAAATTGGCCTAGGTGCGTGAATGCGCACCGGCCGCGTGCCGAAGGCGTGGAGAATGAAACGAAGCTGTCTCGTTTTCGGTAAGTGATTGTGAAAGAGGAAGTCTTTCAGACGCGGCGCTTCCGCGCCCGGTTTGTTGGAGAATGTTGCCTGCCTGAATGCAGAAAACCGAAAATGCTTTTTAAAAATCTGCAGAAAATTTGCGGCGGGCAATCAAACGCCAAGCGGAACGTACGATAAGTCGTGCATTTTGACTTTTGCAAACCGAGAGTGAATAGCGAAGCAAAAATTAGCCGCGGAACGGTAGACGTGGCCTCTCGCGTCCGCTCAGCCACAGAACGGAGAAAGCGACTGGTGCAAGAGATCAGAAAATCGCGGGACGGAAAAGGTATCTGACATGTTTTTGATTAGACTTGCCGTTCCGCAGATAAAAAAATCCGCGGAACGGTAGGCGCGTGCTCCCGCGTCCGCCCGGCTCACAGAACGGAAAAAAGCTCCCGGCGCGATGAAACACGCTGCGCGTGCAGAACGGAGAAAACTTCCGGCGCGATGAAACACGCTGCGCGTGCAGAACGGAGAAAACTTCCGGCGCGATGAAACACGCTGCGCGTGCGCAATGAGACACGCTCCGCGTGTTAGTTGAAATAAACAAGCTCCTCTTCGGGCTTTTTAGCAGCTTTGAATTTCTTCAGATGCAGGAGTACTGCCTCGCGCTTGTGCAGCGGGCTGTATCCCTTTTTCACACGCGCAATGACGTCGATCCACTGCTTTTCCGCAGGAATCTCCCCGTCCGCCTTGCAGACAAACCCGATCGCGCTGATATCCTCCGCGCAGCAGGTCATCGCAAAGCGCCCGAGCACAAACACGCCGTCCTTACGGGCCGCGCGCGGGTGGAACGCCATCCCCTTCACGCGCACGAGTTTCCCGTCGTACCGGTCCGGCGTTTCGATGGCGTCAAGATACCAAATGCCAAAATCCTCGTCTGCAATTTGAATGACATCGGCGTTCAGATCGTAGGGCAGATCCCCCTCGGAGCGCCCGTCGTCCACAGTGCCGTCCACATTGTCGAACATCAGCTCTGCGCGCGGGTTGATCGAGCGCGCAATCCGCCGGAACGAGGCCTTGTCTGTCTCCGGCGTGCAGCGGTTGAAAATCACCGTGTCTGCCTGGCGGAACGAATCCGCAATCATCGTCCGCATGTTGTTTACATAACTTTTGAATGTCTCCGAATTTGCAATGGCGACGACCTGTCCGAGCACCCAGTTTTTCGGCTTCTTCACCTCAAACAGCTTCTGGATCGACCAGGTGCCGTTGAACTCGATGATGACCCGCTCCGGACGGTATTTCGCGTTCAGATCTTTCAGAAAGCTTCCGGTCAGATCCGCTTCGTTCTCCACAGGAATCACTGTCGTCTGCGTTTCGCGCAGCCGGTCTTCGTTGTATTCGGTAAAGCCTTCCTCACAGCAAAGGATCACCGTCTTTTCCCCCTGGAAAAAGTTCGGATCGCCCATGATTTCGTTGATAAACGTCGTCTTTCCGCTCTCCAGAAAGCCCGCAATCAGATAAATGACTGTCTCCATTCCGGTCCCTCCGCCTTTTTAAATTCCAAATAATTCGCGCAGGCCGTCCTCCTGGAGCGACGTCCCGATGACGCACAGCCGGCCCGTGTAATCCGCCGGTCCGCGCCGGATCTCATATTCGCCCGGCACATAATCAAAGTGCAGCCAGCCCTTGCCGTCCGCATCCGGCAGAATGCCCTTTGCGCGCAGGATCATGCCGCAGCTTCCGATCGCATCCAGCATGCCGCGCAGCTCATCCTCGGTGTACCGTTTTGCAGTCTCCACGCCGAAGCTGGAAAAGACCTCGTCCGCGTGGTGATGATGGTGATCGTGGTCGTGATCGTGGTGATGATCATGACCGCAGGAGCAGGTGCCTTCGCGGTCGTGTTCATGCTCGCGGTCATGTTCATGTTCATGCTCGTGCTCATGATGATGTTCATGGTCATGATCGTGATGGCAGCCGCATTCCGGGCAGACGTCTGCTCCCTGCAGAAGCGCTTCCAGGACGCTGTTGCGGCCTTCCATCGCCTCGAGAATTTTCTCGCCGGGAAGTTCCTCCCAAGGGGTTGTAAGAATCGGTGCATCGGGATTCTTTTCGCGCAGAAGGCGCACGCACTCCGCGAGTTTTTCCTCACGCATTCCGCCGGTTCTGCTCAGGATGATGGCGCCCGCACAGGCAACCTGATTTTCAAAGAATTCCGCAAAATTTTTCAGATAGATCCGGCACTTGACGGCGTCGACCACCGCGCAGGCGCTGTGAATGGAAAGCTTGTCCGCGACCGGAGAATTCTGCACCGCGCGCAGCACATCCGAGAGCTTGCCGACGCCGGAGGGCTCGACCAAAATGCGTTCCGGCTGATACGTTTCGACGATCGTTTTGAGCGCCTCGCCGAGATCACCCGCCAAAGAGCAGCAGATGCAGCCGGAATTCATTTCCGTCACCTGGATCCCGGAATCCTTGAGGAATCCGCCGTCGATTCCGATTTCGCCGAACTCATTTTCCAGCAGCACCACGCGTTCGCCGGTGTAGCATTCTTTTAAGAGTTTTTTGATGAGCGTTGTTTTGCCAGCGCCCAAAAACCCGGAAAAAACATCAACTTTTACCATGTAAAAAACCTCGATTCTTTCTTTCACAAAGCGTTCCCCATTATTGTACCACGCCCAGCCGGAATGTCAATCACACACTGCGTGTTCCACCGCACACGTAGCGTGTCTCATCGCGCCGCACACGCAGTGTGTCTCATCGTGCCGCACACGCAGTGTGTTTCACCGCGCCAGTCACTTTCTCCGTTCTGTGAGCCGGGCGAACGCGAGAGCACGCGCCTACCGTTCCGCGGATTTTTTATCTGCGGAACGGCAAGCCTAATCAAAAACATGTCAGATACCTTTTCCGTCCCGCGATTTTCTGATCTCTTGCACCAGTCGCTTTCTCCGTTCTGCGCACACGAAGCGTGTTCTACCGCACACGCAGTGTGTCTCGTCGCGCCGCACACGGAGTGTGTTTCACCGCGCCAATCACTTTCTCCGTTCTGTGAGCCGGGCGAACGCGAGAGCACGCACCTACCGTTCCGCGGCTAATTTTTGCTTCGCTATCCATTCTCTGGTTGCAAAAGTCAAAATCCACGACTCGCCGTACGTTCCGCTTGGCGTTTGATTGTCTGCCGCAAATTTTCTGCAGATTTTATAAAAGCATTTTCGGTTTCCTGCATTCAGACAGGCAGCATTCTTCCAGCAGCCCGGGCGCGGAAGCGCCGCGTCTGAAAGCCCCCCTCTTTTGCAAACGCTCGCCGCAAACGAGACAGCTTCGTTTCATTCTCCACGCCTTCAGCACGCGGCCGGTGCGCATTCGCGCACCCAGGCCCATTGGTCCATAGGACCCAATTGGCCGCTTCCGCGCCCGGGCTGCTGGAGAATGCGGACACGAAGCGTGTTCCACCGCGCACACGCAGTGTGTCTCACTGCGCCGGAGGTCTTCATTCATTCCGTGGCGCGCTGGACGCGAGAGCACGCGTAGCGTGTTCCGTCGCACCAGTCACTTTGTCCTTTCTGTAAGAATCGTGGACGCGAGAGGTCGCCCCCGCCGTTCCGTGGATTTTCCTCTCTGATCTTCCGCTCTGAAAGGGTTCTCCGTTCTGTGAGCCGGGCAAACGCGAGAGCACGCGCCTGCCGTTCCGCGGATTTTTTTGCGCCATATTTCTATTGTGAAAAGTTCTCCATTTATTTTGCAACCCGTTTGGATTGCACGTTTGGTCGGCACTTTCCTATATGCAAAATCAAAACTCAATTTTTACGAAAACAGCGGAACCTGCTTTTTCGCAGATTCCGCTGTTACGGGAACAAATTCACGTTTGATTTTCGATTGCATTCCGATCTTACGAAGCAATCCCAAATTTTACACAGCCCGGTCCTCGCACTCCCACTCTGCTTCCGGCAGTGCTTTCAGATACTGGAGCAGTTCCGCCATAGAGCCTTGCCGATACCCGGACAAATCGGCGCCCTCCGCGTCCTCCAGACAATCGGTCACCAGGAACGTCTCCATTCCGAGTTTGCCGGCGCACAGATCCTCGCGGACGCTGTTGCCCGCCATCAGGCAGTTTTCGGCCTGTTCGCCGATCAGCGACAGGATCTCCCGATAGTATTCAAGATTCGGCTTACAGTAACTTGAAACATCATAAGACGTAATCAGGCAAAAATCCGCCGGATCCACACCGGCCCAGCGCGCACGCGCGGCCATTCCTGCAGGCGGAAAGACCGCATTGGAGGCCAGCACCAGCCGATAGCCTTTCTCCTTCAGCGTCCGGATGCAAGCAGCCGCAAGCGGCGTCGGCTGCGTTGCCGCTTTGGCATTTTGGAACCGCCCGTTCTCATAAAAACGATCAAACGCCGGAATATCCGCCAGTGCGGCCTGCCCGTACACTTCGGCAAACGCCGCCGTCAGCTCCGCAAAATAGGCCTTTGTAAATTCCTCCAATTGCATCGGCAGCAATGTGCCGTCCAAATCAAATAACACCGTTCTCATATTCGATCTCCTTTCCCCACACGCGAAGTGTGTTCCACCGCGCACACAAAGTGTGTTTCATCGCGCCGGAGGTTTTCATTCATTCTGTGGCGCGCTGGACGCGGGAGGTCGTGCCTGCCGTTCTGTGGCTTTCCCTCTCTGATCTTCCGCTCTGAAAGGGTTCTCCGTTCTGCACACGAAGTGTGTTCCATCGCGCCGGAAGTTTTCTCCGTTCTGAACACCCGCTGGACGCGGGAGGACGCCCCCGCCGTTCCGCGATTTTCTGATCTCCAACGCCAGCGGTTTCTCCGTTCTGAAAATATGGCAAACGCAAAGGACACTTCCACTATTCCGCGGCTTGTTCGCACCGTACCGAAAGATGATTCCGCACGCCTCACAGCTTGTCTCAGTCAAAAAGGAGAACCCGGCATTTGCCTGTGGTTCCCCTGTAAGAACATATTTTGTTTCCGAAACCCCGGAACTGATTATACTCCCCCACCGCCAACTTTGCAAGCCCCCCCACACGCACGCGCAGCGTGTCTCATCGCGTACGCGCAGCGTGTCTCATCGCGTACGCGCAGCGTGTTCCATCGCGCCGGAAGTTTTCTCCGTTCTGAACACCCGCTGGACGCGGGAGGACGCCCCTGCCATTCCGCAGCTTTCTCTTTCTGATCTTCCGCTCTGAAAGGGTTCTCCGTTCTGCACACGAAGTGTGTTCCACCGCGCACACGCAGTGTGTCTCACCGCGCCGGAAGTTTTCTCCGTTCTGAACACCCGCTGGACGCGGGAGGACGCCCCTGCCATTCCGCGGCTTTCTCTTTCTGGTCTTTCGCTCTGAAAGGATTCTCTGTTCTGGAACCATGGTGGACGCGAGAATTTATGCCTGCCATTTTGCAGTCTGTTTTGTACAGCCGCTCGTTCCGCAGTTCTGCCTGGGCGTTCGTTACATTCCGCTTGCGGCTGCGCGCACGGCGTACCGTTCCGGTTCTTCATATTTCTCGTAACAGGCGCGCGCCAGCGGGCAACGCCGGTATGCAAACGTCATGCAAAATTCCTCCTGCCATGCGCTTTTGTCCTTGCGCGCCGGAAACCGCATTGTCAAAACCGAATTTTCCCGCAGCCCTTCGCAGGTAATGCTCCGGTCCGTTTCCCGCTCGTAAAACGGGCAAATCGTGTTGGCTCCGCCCTTGTAATTTGCCATGGTTTTTCCTCCTTATCCCTTGTCCGTCCTTAGTTGCATGGCGGAATCATCAGCAAATCCGCCATATTATCAAGTTCGTCTAAATCATACGTCGGACGGCGTTTCGTTGTCTCCCCGTTTTTCATCCCAAATCCGGAAAAATTTGAAAATCCCGATTCCAGCATTGCCGCAAGATAGTTCGCGCTCTTTCCTCTTCCGCGCGCCTCTTCAATCGCTCTGAGCACCGTCGCCTCCGAAAATTTTTCAACAAGACGGCACAAGGTCTCGCGCTCTCCGGGGCGCATGGCATGAATCGCGCTGCAAAAGCGCCGCTCGACCGCTTCCGGCAAAACGCTCTGCACAGTGTGTGTGTCCTCGTCCGGTTCTGTTCTGTCTTGTTCTGTTTGGTCTTGTTCTGTATCTGCGTGACTTACGCTGTCGTCACGCGTGACATGCCGCAGCTTCTCCCGACGCTTCTGCTGCCGCAGGCGCGCCTGTTCGCGCTGGAGTTCCCGTTGCTCCAATAGTCTCCCCGTATAGCTCTGCCAATCGTGGATACATCCGTCCGCGTCGAGAAAGCCCGATTCCTGCAGCGCCGCCACGAACTGTGCCGGATTCTCCCCCTCATATCCGCAAACCTCCGCAAGTTCCGACGGTTCAAACGGCGTCAGATCGCCGTCCGGCGCGTTGTCGATCGCCCAAAGCCAAAGCATACACAGATGCCCGACCGCCTGCGGTGTGCGGATTTTCAGCAGACGCTTTAAGCGCAGCGTTTTCTTGTTCTGCGGTAAACTTTGATGCAATTCCATCCATGCCATTTTCGGATGTTCCTCCCTTCTTTGTTATGCTCGAACATTCATCGAACGTCCGTTCTTGTCTATGTGATATAATACCACAATTGGCAACAAAAGTCAACAGAATTTTTTTATTTTTTGGCGCGAAAACGGGGAGAAGTTTCGAAACCGATGCGGTACGATGGAAAAAAAGCAAAAAAGGAGCGTATCATCCATGAAAATTCCCGTTACTGAACCGACCCTGTGCATCGGAAAACCGCAGCTGCGCGAGGCTATGGAAACGCTGCGCCGCTACAAAGCCGGCAAAGCAAATCTCGAAGCGCGCATCATCGAAAACGAACAGTGGTACAAACTGCGCCACACCGACCGTCTGCGCCGCACCGGCGAAGACATTCCGCCGACAAGCGCCTGGCTCTTCAACTCCATCGCAAACAAACACGCCGACGCCATGGACAGCTATCCGGAGCCGAACGTGCTCCCGCGCGAGGAGAGCGACCGCGAAGAGGCGTCCGCGCTTTCCTCGATTCTGCCCGTCATTTTGGAGCAGAACCGGTTTGAAGCGACCTACTCCGACCTGTGGTGGTACAAACTCAAAAACGGGACCGGTGTATACGGCGTATTCTGGAATCCCCGAAGCGAAAACGGCCTTGGGGATATTGAGATCCGCCAGCTTGACCTGCTGAACCTGTACTGGGAACCGGGCATCCGGGACATCCAGCGTTCGCGCAATGTCTTTCACGCAGAACTCATCGACGAAGACCTTCTGCGCGAAGCGCATCCGCAGCTTGCCGGAAAAGACCTGCACTCGACCCTCGACATCGCCAAATATCTCTACGACGACAGCGTCGACACCACCGGAAAGACCGCGGTCATCGACTGGTACTACAAGCGCGAAACCCCGGCGGGCCCCATTCTGCACTACTGTAAATTCACCGGCGAAGAGGTACTTTATGCCTCTGAAGACGACCCGCTCTACGCCCAGCGCGGCTTCTATGACCACGGAAAATATCCCTTCGTGTTCGACGTTCTGTTCGTCGCAGAAGGAACCCCTGCGGGCTTTGGGTATCTCGACATCATGAAAGACCCGCAGATGTACATCGACCGGATGGGCGGTGTTGTCCTGCAAAATGCGCTGATGGCGGGCAAAAAGCGCTTCTTCATTCGGGACGACGGCAGCGTCAACGAGGAAGAATTTGCCGACTGGAGCCGCGATTTCATTCATGTTGCAGGCGGACTCGGCGAGGACAGCATCCGGGAGCTCTACACCCAGCCGCTCTCCGGATCCTTCCTGACGATGATCCAGATGAAGATCGACGAACTCAAGGAGACCAGCGGCAACCGTGATTTCAGCCAGGGCGGCACCAATTCCGGCGTCACCGCAGCCTCGGCCATTGCTGCGCTGCAGGAAGCCGGAAGCAAGCTCTCCCGCGATATGATCCGGGCTTCCTACCGGGCGTTTGTCGAGGTGGGATACCTGTGTCTGGAGCTGATCCGGCAATTTTACACCGAACCGCGCTGGTTCCGGATCACCGCACCACAGGGCGGGCAGTTGTTTCTGCAATACGACAACGCGCGCCTGCAGCCGCAGCCGCAGGGCAATCTGCTCGGCATGGAGCTCGGCTACCGCCGCCCGGTATTTGATCTTGTCGTCACCTCGCAAAAATCGTCGCCATTCTCAAAAGCAGCCCAAAACGAACTCGCCAAAGAGCTTTATGCGCTGGGATTTTTTGACCCGGCAAGGGCCGAACAGGCACTGGCAGCCATCTCCATGATGCATTTTGAGGGCAAAGAGGCCGTCATTCGGCGCATCACGGACATCCGGGACGCTGCCCTGCAAAAGCAGGCGGCTGCATCTCTCGCAGCCGAGGCCGCACGCAGACAGGCGCAGGAAGCAGCCGTCCCGCAAACCGAAGAACCGCTGCACACACAAGCAGAGCTTAACACGCCGCACAAGCCGGAACCCCCACTGCCCGATCAGGAGGAACGCGCATGACAACCATCACCGTCGGCCGTCTCGGCGGCTGTGACACCATTGAAATCCTCGGTCACGCAAACGCCGGCCCATTCGGGAAGGATTTAGTCTGTGCAGGTCTTTCGGCACTCGCCTGTGCCATGGTAACCTCGCTGCAGCGCGAAGAGGCCGAAGGTTCTCTCGAAACGCTTTCCACACACATAGAACCGGGCATTCTCTCCGTCGCAGTCCGCGCAAAGCCCGCGAGACGAGCGCGCGTCCGCGGCATTCTCGATGTCTGCCTGACCGGCTTTTCCATGCTTGCCGGCACCTACCCCCAAAATGTCCGCTACACCCACACATGAACTGTGTTCCATCGCACACACGCAGTGTGCTTCATCGCGGGCACAGAGTGCCTTTCACCGCGCCGGTGGTTTTCTCTGTTCTGTGACTGGGTGGACGCGGGAGGGCGCTTATTTCCGTTCCGCGGCTTTTTCATGCCGCACGCGAAGCGTGTTTCACCGCGCCGGTCACTTTCTCCGTTCTGTGACTGGGTGGACGCGGGAAGATATGCCTACCGTTCTGTGGCGTTCACTGTTCCGCGGTTTTTTAATTTTCCGCTTTGAAAAAATTCTCTGTTCTATATACGCGCTGCACGCGAGAGCACACGAAGTGTGTTCCTTCGCGCACGCGTAGCGTGTTCCATCGCGCCGGTCACTTTCTCCGTTCTGTGACTGGGTGGACGCGGGAAGATATGCCTACCGTTCTGTGGCGTTCACTGTTCCGCGGTTTTTTAATTTTCCGCTTTGAAAAAATTCTCTGTTCTATATACGCGCTGCACGCGAGAGCACACGAAGTGTGTTCCTTCGCGCACGCGTAGCGTGTTCCATCGCGCACACGTAGCGTGTTCCATCGCGCACACGCAGTGTGTTTCATCGCGCCGGAGATTTTCTCCGTTCTATACACGCGCTGGTCGCGAGAGGACGCTTATTTCCGTTCCGCGGCTTTTTCATGCCGCACGCGAAGCGTGTTCCACCGCACACGCAGTGTGTTTCATCGCGCCGGTCACTTTTTCCGTGCTGCGGCCGGGTGGACGCGGGAAGATATGCCTACCGTTCTGTGGCGTTCACTGTTCCGCGGTTTTTTAATTTTCCGCTTTGAAAAAATTCTCTGTTCTATACGCGCTAGACGCGAGAGCACACAAAGTGTGTTCCTTCGCGCACACGCAGTGTGCTTCATCGCGCAGGTGGTTTTCTCCGTTCTGCGGCCGGGTGGACGCGGGAAGATATGCCTACCGTTCTGTGGCGTTCACTGTTCCGCGGTTTTCTAATTTTCCGCTTTGAAAAAATTCTCTGTTCTATACACGCGCTGGACGCGAGAGGACGCACCTGCCGTTCTATGGCTTTCTGATTTTCCGCTCTGAAAAGGGCTCCGTTCTGCGGCGCGCTTCGTTCGCCAACAAGCCGGCGCAAAACACAGGCAGCTTTCCTTACAAGCAGCCAAAGCATCGGACCTTTTTGAAGAGCAACTTTTATGCAAAAGAATTTTTGTCTTATAAAAACCAGCGGTGCGATTCTGTGAAAAAAAGCGCCGCGCAGTTTCCGGCATTCGAAACCTGGCAATTCCACAAATTGGCGAAGTTTCCGCTTTCCCAGGCTCCGGGGCACGGACAGACCGCGTTTGCTGTGCATCCGGATTTCGGAAAAAATCCAAAGCCCAAAAGCGCACCGCCATTCTTCGGTACGCCGACACGCGGTCCTTCCGCGCAGCGTTGCTACGCGGAACCCAGCCGATTCGCCCGAAGGCGAATCGGCGTCCGTGCCCCGGAGCCTGGGAAAGCTGCCTCTCCGATCTTCGCTAGCCGCCACCTGCAATCACGATAACAAAAAAGACGAAAGCCTTCCTTTTGGAAAAAGCCTTCGTCTTTTACAGTTTTTTGATCTTAATTTTTACCCATAAAACACCGCAGCACATATTTTGCAGCTGGTCATACACCCGCCCTATAAACGCAAAACCCATTCCATCGTCCGCGAGTCAAAACAAGCGTTTCCATGTTCGCCGTAAAATTCACGCACAGAACGTCATCCGGCAACGCAAAGCGCCCTGATCTGCAACACGCTCCAGCAATTATTCAAACAGCCAAAACCGCGCAGATTTTTCGGCGCAATGGAGCTCTGCTTCTGCAACAAATGACGCTTCGCAACTGTGAAATAGCGAACAAAAGCAGACCACAGAACGGAGAAAATCTCCGGCACGATGGAACACACTTTGTGTGCTCTCGCGTCCAGCGCGTATATAGAACAGAGAATTTTTTCAAAGCGGAAAATCAGAAAACCGCGGAACAGTGAACGCCACAGAACGGTAGGCATATCTTCCCGCGTCCACCCGGCCGCAGCACGGAAAAAGTGACCGGCGCGGTGAGACACACTCCGTGTGCGGTAAAACACGCTTCGCGTGCGGCATGAAAAAGCCGCGGAACGGAAATAAGCGCCCTCCCGCGTCCACCCGGCCGCAACACGGAAAAAGTGACCGGCGCGATGGAACACGCTTCGTGTGCGGCGCGATGAGACACACTCCGTGTGCGGTGAAACACGCTACGCGTGCGGCATGAAAAAGCCGCGGAACGGAAATAAGCGCCCTCCCGCGTCCACCCGGCCGCAGAACGGAGAAAACTCCCGGCGCGATGAAACACGCTGCGTGTGCGCGGAGAAAGGTACTCCGTGTCCGCGTGGAACACGCTTCGCGTGCGGCATGAAAAAGCCGCGGAACGGAAATAAGCGCCCTCTCGCGTCCAGCGCGTGTACAGAATGGAGAAAACTCCCGGCGCGATGAAACACACTGCGCGTGCGCGATGAAACACACTTCGTGTGCGTCAATAGCGGTTATCAAACACGCGCGTTGACTTTTTCTCGCTGCGGGGCAGATCTCCCACTGAAACCGGCATCACATTGACGCTGATTCCAATCCGCGCTTTAAATTTTTCCTTTGTTTCCATCTCGACGCTGTACCGATTGGCGCCGTCGTCGCACTCGACAAAGAGCGTGCAGATATCTCTGCCCTCAAGGTGGTCGATCATAAACTGGTATTCGCTCGATGCGCCCGGAACCGTGCTGAGCATCTCGTCGATCTGGCTCGGGAAAATATTGACGCCCTTGACCTTCACCATATCGTCGGTGCGTCCGAGGATCGTATCGATCCGCGGATACCGGCTGCCGCACGGGCACTCGCCTGTCAAAACCCGGGTTAAATCATGCGTGCGGTAGCGGATCAGCGGCGCGCCCTGCTTGCGCAGCGTCGTGATGACCAACTCGCCGATCTCGCCGTCCGGAAGCACCTTTCCGGTTTTGGGATCCACAATCTCGAAATAGATATAATCATCCCACATGTGCATGCCGCATTCATAGTCGCAGCTGATGCCGATGCCCGGGCCGTAGACCTCTGTCAGGCCGTAAATATCATAGAGCCGGACGCCGAGTTCTTTTGCAATGCGCTCCCGCATTTTCTCTCCCCAGCGCTCAGAGCCGATAATGCCCTTGCGCAGATGGATCTGATCGCCGATTCCGCGCTTTGCAATTTCTTCGGCCAAAAGCAGCGCATACGAAGACGTCGCACACAGCACCGTGGATTTCAAATCCATCATCATGCGCAGCTGCTTGTCCGTGTTGCCCGGGCCCATCGGAATTGCCATTGCGCCGATCTTTTCCACACCGGCCTGAAAACCGATTCCGGCCGTCCACAAACCGTAGCCCGGCGTGATATGAACGCGGTCCGTATTCGTCACGCCTGCCATCCGATAGCAGCGCGCAAACATCTCCGCCCAGTCTGCAACATCCTGCGCAGTATAGGGAATAATGACCGGCGTCCCGGTCGTTCCGGAAGAGGAATGAATCCGCACAATTTCTTCATCCGGCACCGCCTGCAGGCCGAGCGGATACGCTTCGCGCAGATCGCCTTTCCAGGTAAACGGAAGCGTTTCAAAATCTTCCTGTGTACGGATAGCGTCAATGTCAATATCTTTCAGTTTTTCTTTGTAAAAGCAATCCTTGGAGGTGAGCGTTTTCAGCTGCGCCCGGATCAGCGAAAATTGCGTTTCTGTCATTTTCATAAGTCATTATCCTTTCCGCATTTGCAGGGCAATCTGAACCGCCCGGAGATTGACCTCGTGAAATTTTTCCGGCATCCGTCTGCGAATGGCCTCCATCAGCGCGTCCGGTGTCAGAGCGATGGCGCCCGCACCGGCCGCTGCCGCCAAAAGCGCAATATTGAGCACCTTTGAAGAGCCGCACGCCGCACAGACTGCCTCTGTATCGAGCACCGTCAGCCGCCTCACCCGCGCGCGCAGGTAGTCGAGCATATCCGATGCGTCATATGGCGTGCGTGCCAGCGAGGCCGTAACCGGCTGGATGGCCTTTTGGCTGACGACCACCGCGCCATCCGGTTTGAGATACGGCAAACAGCGCACCGCCTCACCCGGCTCAAAGCCGAGAATGGTATCCGCACAGCCCTTCGGAATCAGCGGAGAATGCACTACATCTCCGGCGCGCACATGACTCACCACGCATCCGCCGCGCTGCGCCATGCCGATGGTCTCCGCCGTCCGGACTGCAAGCCCCTGTTCCATCGCGGCAAATGCAAGCAGCTTGGAAGCCAGCACCGTTCCCTGGCCGCCCACACCGCACAACAAATAATCTTTCGAGCCGTCTTTCGCCCGGCGCAAACCCGGAGCCGTACTCCCCGATGCCGCGAACGCTGCCGCCGCCTGACCTTCTTTCGAGCCGGAGTCCGCCCCGAGCAAGCCCGGAACCGTACTCCCCGATGCCGCGAACGCTACCGCCGCCTGACCTTCTTTCGAGCCGGAGTCCGCCCCGGGCAAACTCGAAGCCGCACTTTGAATTTCAGACCCCTTCGATCCGCATGCAGCGGGTTTCTCTGCGCAGGAAATTGGTACAGCATGCGCGCCGGAAGCCGCATGAATCGCCTTTACAGGACAGATCTGCGCACAAAGCCCGCAGCCGGTACAGAGCGGCGGCTCCACACGCACCGTTTTGCCGTCTGCCACAAGCGCCGGACATCCAATCTCACGGATACATTTCCGACATCCGGTGCAGCTTTCCGGAAGGACCGCACAGCAGCCCTCCGGCTTTGCCACCGCGATACACGGCGAACGGAACACCACCGCGCGCACGCCGGAAGCCGCAATAGCTTCCTGCACCGTCCGAACCGCGCCGTTCAGATCGAGCGGATCGACGGTCTCGACAAACGATACACCGACCGCGCGGAGCACCGATTCAATCGACACCCGGCCGCCGTCTTTGCCCATCATGGTGCGGCCGGTACCGGGGTGCGGCTGTTGCCCGGTCATCGCTGTCGTAGAATTATCTAATACGATCAGAACAATATCTGTCTGATTATACACTGCGTTTACTATGCCGGGAATTCCGGATGCAAAGAATGTCGAATCCCCAATAAACGAAAATGAAACCGTATCCGGCTCCGCACGGTGCAGGCCCTGTGCAATGGTGACATCCGCCCCCATGCACAAACAGGTATCGACCATATCGAGCGGCATCGCATTGCCGAGCGTATAGCAGCCGATATCGCCGCAAAACACCGCTTTTTTGCCTTTTGCTGCCTGCTTGACCGCATAGAAAGACGCCCGGTGCGGACATCCGGCACAAAGCACCGGCGGACGAACCGGAAGCGCCGGCAAGTCGGCATCCGGCTTTAAATCCGGAAGCGTCTCCCTGCCAAGCAGCAGCCGCAGCGCTTTTCTTGCCGCTTCGGTGCTGTTTTCGCCGGCGCGCGGCGCATAGCCGTCGCCTTTTCCGTGAATCCGCACGGAAAGTCCGTGTTTGCCGCAAAGGCAAGTCAGCTCCCGCTCAATCACCGGGTCAAGTTCTTCCAGGCAGAGCACCTCGTCGAGTCCCGAAAGGAATCGAAGCGCCTGGGTTTCCGGAAACGGATACGGCGTTGTGACCTTCAAGACCCGCACACCGCACACAGCCTCCTGTGCGGCAGCCTCCATCAGATAGGCGTAACTGATTCCCCCGCAGGCAACGCCAACCCGGCAAGTCTCCCCTGTTCCGAGTTCCAACACCGGATTCTTTGCCGAAAACTCCGTGCCGATTTTAGGATTTCGCTCCTCAATTTTCAGATGGTTGAGATAAGATGTACGCGGAAAGATCACCCATCGCATGGTGTCCTTTTCAAACGCCGCCGGTACTGGCTGCCGTCCCGTTTCCTGCACCTCGACCGCCGCGCAGCCGTGGCAGACGCGCGTTGTGGGCCGGAAGAGCACCGGTGTGGCATAGCGTTCCGAGTATTCGAACGCCTCGCCGATCAGCGTATAGGCCTCCTCCGGCGAAGAGGGATCAAACACCGGCAATTTACAAAACTGCGCAAAAAGGCGCGTATCCTGTTCGGTCTGCGAAGAAATCGGGCCGGGATCGTCCGCCGCCACAACCACCATGCCGCCCTTCACGCCGACATAGGCAAGGCTCATCAGCGGGTCAGACGCCACATTCAGGCCGACCTGCTTCATCGTCACCATCGTGCGCACGCCCGCATAGGCAGCACCCGCGGCAACCTCAAGCGCCGCTTTTTCATTGACGCTCCACTCGACATAAACCCCATCTCCGCGCCGTTTGGCAACCGTTTCCAGGATTTCCGTCGAAGGCGTACCTGGATATCCGGAAACAAGCCCAACGCCGGCATGCAGCGCGCCGAGCGCAATCGCTTCATTTCCCATCAAAAATTCTTTTGGCATAAAAGAACCTCTTCTCCATTTAATTTCCGCGCACACAGAGTGCGTCTCACCGCGCCGGAATCTTTCTCCATTCTATACACGCGCCGGACGCGAGAGCACGCGAAGCGTGTTTTGTCGCGCCGGAATCTTTCTCCGTTCCGCGGCCTTCTGTACACCGCTGAAATTCTGCACGTGCCCAAATTTTTTCTTCAATGCAGCGTTACTCCGCATTTTCTTTGTCCGATCTCTTGCGCACGCACACTGAGTGTATTTCATCGCGGGCACGAAGTGTCTTCCACCGCGCCGGAATCTTTTTCCGTTCTATATACGCGCCGGACGCTTTCTCCGTTCTATACACGCGCCGGACGCGAGAGGACGCTTTCTCCATTCCGCGGCTTTCAATGATACACAATTCACCGTTCAAAAGCCTGCACGTGCCCAAATTTTTTCTTCAATGCAGCGTTACTCCGCATTTTCTTTGTCCGATCTCTTGCACACGCACACAGAGTGTATTTCACCGCGGACACGAAGTGTCTTCCATCGCGCCGGAATCTTTCTCCGTTCTATATACGCGCCGGAGATTTTCTCCGCTCTGTGGCTGGGAGGACGCGAGAGCACGCGAAGCGTGTTCCACCGCGCCGGAATCTTTCTCCGTTCTATACACGCGCCGGACGCGAGAGGATGCTTTCTCCGTTTCGCGGCCCGCTTTTGCTGACTGCTTCTTGCAGTCATCCGCACGCCGTTATTCCAGCTTCCTGCCGACGCGAACTTGCATCCACGCCCGTTCCGATTCGCATCCAACAGCGCAAGCGGGCGTCTCACCGTTTTTACAACAGCGGTCCGCCGTGGCTTTGCTTCCGTCTGCTCAAATAATCCTGCAGAATAATCACAGCCGCTGCCGCGTCGACGACCGCCTTGCGCTTTTTTCCGCGCACATTCGTCTCGCTCAAATAGTTATGCGCCGTGATTGTCGTCCCGCGCTCATCCTGCAAATCACAAGGCAGACCGGTCTTTTCGGCGAGCGCTGCCGCAAATGCGCGGGCATTCTGCGCGCTTTCCCCTTCGCTGCCGTCCATATTCCTGGGCAGACCGACCACCAGACGCTCCGCGCGCCGGGCAGACGCCTCCGCCGCGACGGCCTCCAAAAGCCGATCCCGATCGCGCTCTGCAATCACGCGCACCGGCGAGGCCAGAATTTCTCCGGGATCACAAGCCGCCAAGCCTGTCCGGGCTTTTCCGAGATCCACTCCGAGAATGACCATCAGTCCACCTCCTTCCGCGCATCATCGCGTTCCGGGATCCGGTACGCGCCGGTAAAAGCGTCCGGGTTCACCGGCACATGGCCGCATTCGTTCATTGCGATGACTTTGCTGCTTCCGTCCGGCAAAAAATCGACAACGGAAATCGCTGTATTGACGCCCCAGCCGACTTCGCCGAGCGCCTCCACCGGCTTGCCGAGCGCCGCGCAGAGGATATTCCGAATCGCACAGCCGTGGGAAACAACGCACACGGTCTTGCCCATTTCCGCCGCAGCAATCCGCTTTGCCGCATTCCATACGCGCACATACACGTTCCGCATGGACTCGCCGCCCTCCGGCGCAAAATTCCATGGTTCTTCGCTCCAGGCGTATTCGTCCGCGAGATGCGTCTTGGAGAATTCCTCAATCGGATTGCCCTCCCAGACGCCGCCGTGAATTTCGATCAGATCCGGCTCCGTCCTGATTGGGAGATGATGAAACTGGTTGATTGCCTCCGCGGTTTTGACTGCACGGTCCAGCGGGCTGGTGTAGATTGCATCGATCGGAAGATTCCGGCACCGCACTGCCAGCAGCGCGAGCTGTTCTTCCCCGCGCGGGCTGACCGGCGTGTCGATGTGCCCCTGAAAGACATGCCGAAGATTGCCCTCTGTCTCACAGTGCCGAACCAGCAGCATCCGGCAGGCGCCTTCCGGTTTTTTCTGCCATGCCATATTAATATGCCTCCAATTTTCCGGTCAGTTCCGTCACAGAAGCGTATCCGTGCCGGTCAAGATACCCCTGCAGGCCGTCGAGCACCCGCAGATGCACATAGGGATCGGTAAAAAATGCCGTTCCGATCTGGACGGCCGTCGCGCCTGCCAGCAGCATTTCGACAGCATCCTCCCATTTTGAGATGCCGCCCAGCCCCACGACCGGAATTTTCACGCGGTTCGCAACCTGCCACACCATGCGCAGGGCAACCGGAAATACAGCCGGGCCGGAAAGTCCGCCGGTGTTGTTATGTAAAATCGGGCGGCGCGTTTCAATGTCAATGCGCATGCCGGTCAGCGTGTTGATGAGCGAAACCGCATCCGCACCGGCAAACTCAGCCGCCTCTGCGAGTGCGGCAATATCCGTAACATTCGGGGAAAGCTTGACCATCATAGGCTTTTTGCAGTGCCGCCGCACGGCTCTGGTGATGCTCTCAACGCCTTCCGCCGTCACGCCGAACTGTACGCCGCCGGCCTTCACGTTCGGACAGGAAATATTCAGCTCCACAAGGTCGACCGCCGAGTCGGAAAGCCGCTCTGCGACCGCACAGTAATCTTCCGGACAGCTTCCCGCGATGTTCGCAATGACCGCCGTGCCCTGCTCCTTGAGCCAGGGCAGATCGTTTTCCAGGAACGCCTCCACGCCGGGATTCTGCAGCCCGACAGCGTTGAGCATACCGGAGGGCGTTTCCGCAATGCGCGGCGGCGGGTTTCCGGGCCGCTCCCGAAGCGTTGTGCCCTTGCAGGAAATGCCGCCGAGTGTGGACAGCGGATAGAATTTTGCATATTCGCGCCCGAACCCGAAGGTGCCGGACGCCGCAATAATCGGATTTTGCAGGAGAACTCCCGCGAGATTGACCCGTACGTCAGCCATTATGCCTGCGCTCCTTCCCATGCGACGCGCGCCGCGTCAAAAACCGGACCGTCCTTACAGACATGCCCGTAATAGGCCGTGCCGTCCTCGCGCAATAAGCTGCACGCGCACCCAAGACAGGCGCCGACGCCGCAGGCCATCCGCGCTTCCAGCGAAACCGCACAGGGAATCGCCCGCGCCTTTGCGTAGGATGCCACCGCCCGAAGCATCGGAACCGGCCCGCAGGCGGCAATCGCCGAAATTCCGGACTGCGGAAAACAGTCCGTCACAAAGCCCTTTTCTCCGAGAGAACCGTCCTCGGTCGCAATTCTGGTATCGCAGCCCAGCGCGCGGAATTCCTCCGCCAAAATCGCGGACTCCGCCGACCGGAAGCCCAGCACGGCGATGCAGTCCCCGTGCAGCGCCTGCGCAAGAAACAGCATCGGCGGCACGCCGATCCCCCCGCCGACCAGCATCACGCGCCCATCGGCACTCCGGCTTTTTTCCGGCGCACACACATCCCCATCTCCGCACGCGCTTCCGGCTTCGGGGTGAACACTTGCAAACTTGTTCCGGGCAAGCTCCGGATCACACACAGCCCCGTCTCCGCACGCGCTTCCGGCTTCGGGGCGACAGCTACCGCATTTACTCAGAATAGACTCCGGATCAAAAGAATTGCCGAGCGGGCCGAGGAGATCGAGCGTTTCCTCACGTCCCATGGCGGCAAGCGCGCGGGTTCCTTCTCCGCGGACCGCAAACACCAAGCGAACGGTTCCCTCCGCAGCGGAAGCAGAGCAGATGGAAATCGGCCGGCGCAGCGTGTGTCCCGGCAGACGGATATGCACAAACTGTCCGGGCCGCGCTTCTTTGGCAAGCTGCGGCGCGGACAGGGTAAAATCATAGATGCCGGGCGCAATGGCGCGGGCAGTCTGAATTTTGGCAAGATGCGTATCCATGCGGCCCCTCCTTAATTGCCAAACAGGCTGGCCAGCGGCGCAATGATCCGTTGCAGATCCGCAATCGCCTGATTCAGCGTCTCAATGTCAATCTTTTGGATTTTGTCCACTGCAAGCTGCATGCTGGACACTGCGTCGGAGACCTCCTGCAGTGTTTGCGCCATGCGCGGCAGCAGGATCACCGCCGCAAGAACCGCTGCAAGCAGTAAAATTCCGCATACCAGCGCACAAAGTCTGGCGGCTGAGAGCTGCTTTTTCAAAAGGGCGTTTTGTTCGCGTAAAAGTGCGCAGAGTTCTGTTCTTTCTTCGAGCATGCATAGGCCTCCTTCTAAAAATGCCGTTTCGCCGCGCCTCTGCCTTTGCGTCAAAGGCGTTTCCACGGCGATCCGGACTGCGAATTTGATTCCGTTTTTCCGTGTCCCCGCGCTTTTACCGCGCGGCAATTGCCTCCATAATCTCGTCCCGCATGCGCGTTGCCTCACGGGCAGCGGCCTCCATGAAGTCTCCGCCGCTTTTTTTCCACGCGCAGAGGATCCCGCGCGAAGAATTGACCACCGCGCCGATTCCGTTTTTGTCAAACGCCGGCGCAGCGTCTTTTCCGCCGCCGCCCTGCGCGCCGTAACCCGGCACCAGGAAGAAGGTGTGCGGCAGCGCCTGACGCAGTTCTTCGAGCTGCTGCGGATAGGTCGCCCCGACCACCGCACCGACCCGGCTGTAGCCGGAAATGCCGATGCTGTCCGCGCCCCAGGCTTCACACATGGCACCCATCGCGCGGTAAACGGTCTCGCCGGAGGCCAGTTTCTGATCCTGCAATTCCCCGGACGACGGGTTCGAGGTCTTGACAAGCACAAAAATGCTCTTGTCAAGCGCATTGCAGATTTTGCAAAGCGGCCGGATTCCGTCGCTGCCCAGATAACCGTTCACGGTCAGCGCGTTCGCGCCGAACGGCGAAAAGGCGAACTCCTCCACGCTGTTCTCTCCGAGATGCGCCACCGCGTAGGCCTCCATCGTGGTGCCGATGTCGTTGCGTTTGCCGTCGGTAATGACATAGAGGCCTTTTTTCCGCGCATAGGCAATCGTCTCTGCCAGCGCGCGGACGCCCTCCCAGCCGAACGCCTCGTAATAGGCGCACTGGGGCTTGACCGCGGGAACCAGTCCCGTGAGCGCGTCGATGATCCCGCGGTTAAAGCGCAGGATGGCTTCTGCCGCGCCGGCCGGCGTTTTGCCGTACTGGCGGTATGCGTCCTCCCGGATCTGTTCCGGAATGTAGTCGAGTTTCGGATCAAGTCCTGCCACCGTCGGGTTTTGACAAGCCCGGATTGCCTGAATCAGCCGTTCCATCGAAATTTTCTCCTTTTCCCGCCAGTCTGGCGTGTGTTTCTCTCGGTTCAAAGTGTCGGGCGGTAAACCACCGTGCCGCCCGCAATGGTCATCCGAACGCGTCCGGAAAGCGTCATGCCCTTAAACGGACAGTTCCGGCTCTTTCCGTGGAATCGCGCAGGATCGACCGTGTTCCGTGCCTTAGGGTCAAACAGCACAAGGTCCGCCGGCGCACCGGGCGAAAGCGTCCCGGCAGGAATGCCGAGAATCCGCGCCGGATTGCGGGACATTTTTTCCAGCAGCTCCGCAAGCGTCAGATGCCCCGGCTCTACAAGGAAGGTCAGCCCAGCCGCAAGCGAGGTCTCCATGCCGATCGAGCCGTTCGGTGCGCCCAGAAAATCCGCTTTTTCCGCAGGCGCGTGCGGCGCGTGGTCGGTTGCAATGGCGTCGAGTGTTCCGTCGCAAAGGCCCTCGATCACCGCCAAGACATCCGCTTTGGTCCGCAGCGGCGGGTTCATCCGGTAATCGGCATCACGCTTTGAAAGGAGCGACTCGTCGAGTGAAAAATAGTGCGGCGCCGTCTCCGCCGTCACGCGCACGCCGCGCGCCTTGGCCTTTCGGATCAGCGCAACCGAGCCGCGCGTGCTGACGTGGCAAAGATGCAGCGGGACCTGCAGTTCTTCGGCAAGCGCAAGATCCCGGGCGATTCCGTTTTCTTCGGCGGCTTCCGGCATTCCGGGCACGCCGAGCGCTTCGGCAAGCGCGCCGGCATTCATTTTTCCGCCCATGAGCGCCGGATCCTCACAGTGCGCAAAGACCGGCAGCCCGAGCCGCGCGGCCTCCAAAAGCGTCCGGCGCATGCAGTCCGCCGTTTTGACGGGAAACCCGTCGTCTGATACGGCGCGCGCACCGGCTGCCTGCATGGCGGCAAGATCACAGCAATTCTCGCTGAAAAGCCCTTTTGTCGCCGCCGATGCCTGATAGACGTGAATCTTCTGCTGTGCCGCGCGGGATAAAAATGCGCGGAGCACTTCGGGGGAGTCCATCGCCGGACGGGTGTTCGGCATGGCAAGCAAACTCGTCACACCGCCCGCCGCAGCCGCACGGCACCCGGAAACGAGATCCTCTTTTTCCGTCTGACCGGGATCCCGCAGATGCACATGCAGATCGACAAGTCCCGGTGCGGCAACCAGCCCCGCCGCATCGATGGTTTCATCGGGCGTTTCCTTCGGATCCGGCTGCACAAATACGCCGTCCCGAATCCAAAGCTCTTTTTTCTTAAGGCCGGACGGCTCCAACACCGCGGCCCCGCATATGCGGATGCTTCCCATCGGCTGCACTCCTTATCTTCTGACCCGCCCGGCTTTCGGAAGCCGTCTGCACAGACTTTCCGTCAGGGTCGGGTTCGGTTTCGTTTTCTTTTGCGTCTCTTCTTCTGCGCCTTAAAATCGTTCTGCCACCCGTTTTCTGCCGCCCAGAAGCGTCAAGCGCACCCATCTGTCCGCCTTTGCCGTATCGCATTTTGAAAGCCGTTCCGCGCACAGAGGGGTTTAGGCTTCTCCGTTTTCGCGCGGCATATCCAGTAAACCGCGGACTAGAAGCAGATCCGTATGAAAAAGCTGGGAACCCGTCGCGAAACAGCCACAGAACAGTTGCGGAAATGCCGCGAAACCGCTGCAGAACAGCAGAATTCCCCTCCCGCGTCCGGCGCGCCACAGAACGGAGCAAACCCCCGGCGCGATGGAAGACACTGCGTGTCTGTGGAAGAAAAATTTGGGCACGTATAGAATTTTAACGGTGTATACAGAAAGCCGCGGAACGGAGAAAACGTCCTCCCGCGTCCACCATTCTTACAGAACGGAGAATGCATCCGGCGCGACGAACGGCACTTCGTGCCCTCCCGCGTCCAGCACGTTTCCAGAACGGAGCAAACCCCCGGCGCGATGGAAGACACTGCGTGTCTGTGGAAGAAAAATTTGGGCACGTGCAGAATTTTAACGGTGTATACAGAAAGCCGCGGAACGGAGAAAGCGTCCTCTCGCGTCCGGCGCGTGTATAGAACGGAGAATGCATCCGGCGCGATGAAACACGCTTCGCGTGCTCCCGCGTCCGGCACGCCGCAGAACGGACAAAACCCCCGGCGCGACGAAAGACGCTCTGCGTCCGCGATGGAACACCCTTCGTGTGTGTGAAAAGACCGCGGGAGGGAAAAGTCCTCTCGCGGTCTGCTTGTTGAGGTCAGCCCGGAATAACCCGAACGCGAATAATCGCCGGGACATCCGAAAGCTTCTGCACCGCTGCGCCGACATCTCCGCCGGTCACATCGACAATGGTATACGCATAGTCTTTGCGGGACTTGCTCTGCATATTTTCAATATTGACACCGGCGCCGCCCATCACACCGGCCAGAAGGCTGATAGTGTTCGGCACATTCTTGTGGATGATACAAATCCGATCCGAACCGTCGCGCGGCATGGAAATCGCCGGCATGTTCACCGAATTGCAGATATTTCCGTTTTCCAGATAATCGCGAACCTGATCCGCCGCCATGCAGGCACAGTTGTCCTCGGACTCCGGCGTAGAAGCGCCCAGGTGCGGAATCGCCAGAACGCCCGGTACATCGATCAGATCGTCACTCGGGAAGTCCGTCGCATAGGCCGCAACCTTGCCGGAAGCCAGCGCCTCGAGCATATCTGCGGAATTCACCAGTCCGCCGCGCGCAAAGTTGAGAATCCGCACGCCGTCGTGCATCTTTGCGAAGCTGTCCTTTGAGATCAGATCCTTTGTGTCCGGCGTGAGCGGAACGTGTACCGTAATATAGTCACAGGAGAAAATCTCATCGAGCGTGTGCGCGTGATGAATCGCGCGGGAAAGCCCCCATGCACCGTCGACCGAAAGGAACGGGTCATACCCGTAAACCGTCATTCCGAGCGCCGCAGCGGCATTCGCAACCAATACGCCGATCGCGCCGAGCCCGATCACACCGAGCGTCTTTCCGGCAATTTCCGGACCCGCAAACTGGGACTTTCCTTTTTCGACCAGCTTGCCGACCTCGTCGCCCTTGCCTTTGAGGGTTTTGGCCCATTCAACCGAATCGATCACCTTCCGCGAAGAAAGCAGCAGCGCCGCAACGACCAGCTCTTTGACAGCGTTTGCGTTGGCGCCCGGCGTGTTGAACACGACGATGCCCGCTTCGCTGCAGCGGTCAATCGGGATGTTGTTGACACCGGCGCCTGCCCGCGCGATGGCCAGCAGAGAGTTCGGAAATTCGGTCTCATGCATGGAAGCGGAGCGCACCAAAACGGCGTCCGCGGAATCGATTTTATCCGTCAGTTCGTAATTTTCGCCGAGACGGTTCGTGCCGACTGCGGCAATTTTATTGAGGCAGTGAATGTGATACATCATAAATCCCCCGTTTCTCTGGTCGGTTCAGGCGTTGGCAGCCTCGAACGCTTTCATAAAATCGACGAGCTTTTCCACGCCTTCGAGCGGCATTGCATTATAAATGGAAGCGCGCATTCCGCCGACAGAGCGGTGACCCTTGAGGTTGACAAATCCGGCTGCCGCAGCCTCGCTGACAAATTTCGCATCGAGATCTTTGTCGCCGGTTACGAACGTCACGTTCATCATCGAGCGGGAATCCTTCTTCGCGCAGGGCTTAAAGAGTTTCGACGAATCGAGGAAATCATACAGCACAGCGGCTTTTTTCTCATTGTGCGCCTTCATGCCGGCAAGTCCGCCCATCTCGTCGCGGATCCATTCCAGCACCAGCTTGCAGATATAAATCGACCAGCACGGCGGCGTGTTGTACATCGAATCATTGTCGGCAATCGTCTTGTAGTTGAACATCGCCGGGGTAATTTCCATCTCGTGACCGATCAGATCCTCGCGTACAATCACGATGGTCAGGCCGGCCGGAGCCATGTTCTTCTGCGCGCCCGCATAGAGCAGACCGAACTTCGTAACGTCAAGCGGCTCGCTGGCGATGCAGGAGGAAATATCGGCAACCAGCGGCACGTTTCCGGTTTCGGGAAGCGTGTGCCATTTTGTGCCGTAGATCGTATTGTTCATGCAGATGTGGAAGTAATCCGCATCCGGACGGAACTCCTTCGGATCGAGCGCCGGAATGCAGGAGAAGCCCTCTTCCTTGGAAGAAGCAACCGCCTTGACGTCGCCGTACCGGCAGGCTTCCTTATAGGCTTTCGTGGAGAACTGGCCGCTGAGTACATAGTCAGCTTTGCCGCTTCCGGTCATGAGGTTCATCGGCACCATTGTAAACTGCGAGGACGCGCCGCCCTGCATAAACAGCACTTTGTAATTGTCCGGGATCTCGAGGACTTCGCGCATCAGGCGCTGCGCCTCCACGATGATTTCGTCATAAACTTTGGAACGGTGTGACATTTCCATTACGGACTGACCGCTGCCCTTGTAATCAAGCATTTCCTCTGCCGCACGGCGCAGAACCGATTCCGGCAGCATAGAAGGACCGGCAGAAAAATTGTAAACACGGCTCATTTCTTACACCCTCCGATTTGTTGTCCGGCGCAAAGTCGGCGCCGGAAAGATTTGCCGAAAATAAGCACCGCGTCCGTCCCGGTTTTTCTAAGAAAGCTGAACCACAGACAGGCGCGTTCCCCTTGCCTTATTTCGGTATATTTTATACTGATTTTATTATAGTTTCCCGCATTCTGCAAGTCAATTCCCGATCTTCCCACACCCGGAAATTCTATCTCCCTCACGAAAACAGAGAAACCAGCCCCCCATTTTTGTGCACCACACACGAAGCGTCTTCCCCCGCGCACACGAAGTGTGTTCCATCGCGGGCACGAAGTGCCGTTCATCGCGCCGGGGTTTTGCTCCGTTCTGCGGCGCGCCGGACGCGGGAGCACGCGAAGCGTGTTTCATCGCGCACGCGCAGCGTGTTTCATCGCGCCGGATGCATTCTCCGTTCTATACACGCGCCGGACGCGAGAGGACGCTTTCTCCGTTCCGCGGCTTTCAATATACACAATACACCGTTCAAAAGTCTGCGTATGCTCAAAGTTTTTTCAGTATACTGGGCACGGACGCAGAGCGCCTTTCATCGCGCACGCGCAGCGTGTCTCATCGCGCCGGGGGTTTGCTCCGTTCTGTGGCGCGCCGGACGCGGGAGCACGCGAAGCGTGTTTCATCGCGCCGGATGCATTCTCCGTTCTATACACGCGCAAGAATATTTGTGTATGATATTTCAAAAAAGAGATTTTTCATTCTTCAAAACAGAATATTCATGTAAAAGAAGCCAATTTTAAAGTTTTTTGAATAAAAAAATAAAAGTTCCCAATATTTGCTGTATTTTGAAAGGAGATGCGTTATACTAGAGATATGATTTGTGGGCGCCGTCGTTTTCTCTGCTGAAGCACGTGCCAGAGACGTGCTCTGCCGCAATACGTTCCGGAAAACCGTTCCGCAGATCCTGCATAAATCCAAATCCGGTTTAATTTGGAAGAATTTGGGGAGGGATTTTTGATGTCAAAAGAATTAGGAGACAAGCTTCGTTCACTCAGAGAAAATCATCTGCTCACACAAAATGATCTTGCCGAACTGCTTACGGTTGACCGCTCGACCTATGCGTACTATGAAAGCGGAAAAAGTGAGCCGAGACTGGATTCCCTGTTTCGGATCGCACGGTTTTATCGGGTTTCCTTCGAATGGCTGTGCGATGATGCGCGCGGTACCTATGAAGAAAAAGGAAATCCCGATATACCGCCGCGTAGATATAAAAACAAACGGTAAAAAAAGCGTCTGCTTCCGCAGGCGCTTTCTCATTTTTCTATGAAATTTTTTCTATAAAACGGGGACGCCCGGCAGCGTCCTAGCGACGCTGCCGGGCCTTGTTAGAGGAAAGTCTTGATATTATGATCAAGGAGAGGAAAAATCAGAGGGTTCACAAAGTCAAGTCCATGCAAGGTTTCCTTGACTTTTGACAGGTTTCATTGTAGCATAAATATATCAATTTGTAAAATTCATGATTTGAATCAAATAGTTCAATTTTTCAAATGGATGTGAAATCATGGAATTACGCAATCTTCATACCTTTCTGCGCACCGCAGAATTGCTGAGTTTTACGCGTGCAGCGGACGAGCTGGGCTATTCTCAGTCTGCAGTGACCATGCAGATCCGCGCGCTGGAAAGCGAGCTGCATGTCCCGCTGTTTGATCGGATCGGAAAGAAAGTGACACTGACGGACAGCGGCCGCATTTTGCTCAAATATGCCGCAGATCTGATCAAAACGGAAGAAAAGGCGCGCGCGGCGCTCTCGGTGCCCGGAAATCCAGCTGGTGTTTTGCGCATCGGCACCATTGAGTCGCTCCTGATTTCTGTATTTCCGAGTTTGCTGCATCGGTATCACCAGGCCTATCCGAAGGTGGAAACCATACTGCGCACGGGCCTGACGGAGGCGCTTTTTGAGATGCTGCGGCAAAACGAGGTCGATCTCATCTACTTTTTTGACCGCCGGCGCCCTTCTCCGGACAGAATTTGCGTTCTGGAAGCCGCCAGTCCGGCCTTTTTTGTCGCAGGCGTCAATTATCTGCGTTCTGAAAAATCCATGTCAACGCTCAAAGAGATCATCCGCGAGCCGCTGATCCTGACGGAAACCGGCGTCAGCTACCGCTATGAGCTGGAGCAGCGTCTTGCGGCGCAGGGCGAATCGGCGAATCCGTTTCTGGAAATCGGCAATACCGAAGTCATCGTGCGCCTGCTGCGCGTCAACGCCGGCGTCTCGTTTTTGCCGGAGTTCGCCGTGCAGCGCGAGCTGCAGATGGGAACCCTGCGCAAAATTCCGGCCTCCGACTGCCATGTCCAGCTTTGGGCGCAGCTATGCTATCATAAAAACAAGTGGATCACACCGCAAATGAAGGGCTTTTTGCAGCTGGCGCAGGAAACCGCCTCCGAATTTTACAACGACTTTTCCATCAAGATCGATTAGCCGATGCCATCTATTCCATCCGAACCGAACCCAAGCCGCGCGCCGTATCGACGCAGCGGCTTTTCGTTTTCCCCACCCAAATTACGCGTCATCAAAAAAAGAATCCATCGCACCGCGCTATGCGGCCGCCTGTGCCGGACATTCCTTTCCCATTCCGTTTCCAAACGCTGCAAACGCACAGAAGCGTCCCGCCCTTCGGTTTTTCCGCAAAACCAGGCGCGAACGCTTCTTTTTTTCGGTAAATTCAGAATATTTATATAAGCCAAACCGCAGAAGGCGGACATTCCATGTGCGCAAAAATCCACAGAACGAAGAAGGCCGCAGAACGGCAGGCACACTCTCCCGCGTCCAGCGCGCTACGGAACGGATAAAACTCACGGCGCGACAAATGGCACTCCGTGCCCGGAACGGTAGGCGTGACCTCTCGCGTCCGGCGCGCCACAGAACGGAGCAACCCCCCAGCGCGGTGAAAGACGCTCTGCGTCCGCGATGAAACACACTCCGTGTGCGCGATGAAACACGCTTCGTGTGCGGGGGGAGCGAAATTTCGTGCCGATGACGAGGGTGGGTGAAGGTAAGAACAGAGGGCAGACGCAAAGCTGCGGAACGGTAGGCGTGACCTCTCGCGTCCGGTGCGCTGCAGAACGGTGAAAACCCATGGCGCGACAAATGGCGCTCCGTGCCCGGAACGGCAGGCGCGCCCTCCCGCGTCCGGCGCGCTGCAGAACGGTGAAAACCCACGGCACGATGAATGGCACTCCGTGCCCGGAACGGCAGGCGCGCCCTCCCGCGTCCGGCGCGCTGCAGAACGGTGAAAACCCACGGCGCGACGAATGGCACTCCGTGCCCGGAACGGCAGGCGTGACCTCCCGCGTCCGGCGCGCCACAGAACGGAGCAAACCCCAGCGCGGTGAGAGACGCTCTGCGTCCGCGATGAAACACGCTTCGCGTGCGCGATGAAAGACACTGCGTGTTTGTAAATGGCAAACAAGAATAGGCCACAGAACGGAGCAAACCTCCTCCCGCGTCCGCTCCGTTTCCAGAACGGAAACGGCCCCCGGCGCGATGAAACACGCTTCGCGTGCGGCCTGCGTCGCTGTGCTTTCCGCAAACATCTTTGTTTCAGCCAATCATCCGTAGGACCCATTCTGTGAGAAATACCGCAAGTGCTCCTCCGGCCATTTTTGCTGGTTCCGCTTCGCTCCACGGCGCAAAATCCGCACCGCTGAGCGGCCTGCGTCGCTGTGCTTTCCGCAAACATCTTTATTTCAGCCAATCATCCGTAGGACCCATTCTGTGAGAAACACCGCAGCTGCTCCTCCGGCCATTTTTGCTGGTTCCGCTTCGCTCCACGGCGCAAAATCCGCACCGCTGAGCGGCCTGCGTCGCTGTGCATTTAATTTCTTTTTGCGGTTTATGCAATCATCCGCAAAACCCATTCTGTGAGAAACACCGCAAGTGCTCCTCCGGCCGCTACCGTCAACAAGCTGCGGCGGAAAAAAGCGAGCAGGAGCGCTGCCGCGCATCCGACGATCGCAGAAATCGGACCTTGCGTGGAATAGAAAACCTCCGGAAACGTCATCGCCGCCAAAACCGCATAGGGCATATATGCGAGGAACGAACAAACCCAGCGGTTGACAATCTTTTTTCGGAACACCGCGAGCGGCAGGACGCGCGGCAAATAGGTCACAACCGCCATCACGAGAATGCAGAGCAAAATTCGGGAAATCTGGAAAGATGTGCTCATTCTACCGCCTCCCCGTTTGTTTCGCTGTCCGCCTCTGCGGGCTTGTCCGCGATCGGCATCGCAAAGGCGCAAATACCTGCTGCCAGAACCGAGGCAATGATAATCGTCCAGCCGGCCGAAACGCCCTGTAAAAACGGCGTGTACCGGAACACACAGCTGACCGCCGCTGCAATCAGTACTGCAAGCAGCACCGCACGGGACTTGCGCGCAGGCGGGATGATAATCGCCAAAAACATGCCGTAAATCATGATGCCGAGCGCACTCTGCACCGTGACCGGCAACAGCGACGTCGCCGTTGCGCCGAGGAGCGTCCCGACCGACCAACCCAGATACGGCGTGAGAATCAGCCCGGCCATATACCGGCCGTCAAGCGGCTCCTTGCGCTGGGACGCGATGGCAAAAACTTCGTCCGTCACGCCGAACGCCACCGCACAGCGCGTAGAAAGGCGCATTTTTTCTGAAACTTTCTGAGAAAGCGAAAGACTCATCAGCATATAACGCAGATTGATGACAAAGGTCGTAACCGCCAGCTCCAGGTATCCGCCGCCGGCAACAAGAATGGAAAGCCCGGCAAATTGCCCGGCAGAAGTCAGATTGGTCATGGAAATCAGCAGCGGCACCCATACTGGGAGTCCATATTGCGCTGCCTGCATTCCAAATGCAAACGATACGGGCAGATACCCGAGACAAATTGGCAGACCGTCTCGCAGGCCGGTCTGAAATGCCTGCCGTTCCAAACGGCTAGTTTCGACTTTTTTCGCCACTTGGTGCACACTTCCTTTTGCAAAGCCGGGCTTCCTGCCCGGCCGGTCAAACTTTTGCGGCGTTTCCGGCATTTTTTTCGCCAGGATATCCGCCCATTCTGTAACTGCACACGGTTCTAAACAACTTTTTCAAATCCGTGATGTTCTTGTCCGCGCAAGGCGCGGCTTCGCTGTGGTTATTATGCCTCCGGCAAAATGTTCTCAGCGCCCAGAGCGACAGCTTCGGGCAGGCAGCAACGCTGCCGCCGCGCAAGGCGCGGCTTCGCTGTGGTTATTATGCCTCCGGCAAAATGTTCTCAGCGCCCGGAGCGACAGCTCTGGGCAGGCAGCAACGCTGCCGCCGCGCAAAGCGCGGCTTCGCAAAGGTTATTATGCCCTTGCAAAATGTTCTCAGCGCCCAGAGCGACAGCTCTGGGCAGGCAGCAACGCTGCCGCCGCGCAAGGCGCGGCTTCGCTGAGGTTATTATGTCTCCGGCAAAATGTTCTTGCGTTGCGCAAAGCGCCAGCTTTGCGGGTCGGCTTTGCCGACCGCGGCCACACGCAGTGCGGCGCGCAAGGTTATTATAACAAACCCCCGCGCAGAATGCAACGTGCCCTGCCGCATGCATCTATGCCGGGAAAATCCGCAAAAAGGGTTGCTGCGCTCCGCAAGATATGATAAACTGAAAGCATCTATCCACAAAATATGGAACCGCAACCAAAGGAGGAACACCATGCTGCCGGATATCACCATCGCGCAAAACGCAAACCTGAAACCCATCCGGGAAATCGCCGCTGCAGCCGGAATTGACGAATCTGTTCTGGAGCCATACGGCTATTATAAAGCAAAAATCGATGTCACAAAACTGCCCGCGCCGAAAAGACAGGGCAAACTGATTCTGGTGACCGCGATCACGCCGACCGCTGCCGGAGAAGGCAAAACCACAACTCTCATCGGCCTTGCCGACGGCCTGCGCCGGATCGGCAAAAACGCCATAGTCACGCTGCGGGAACCGTCTCTCGGGCCGGTTTTCGGGATCAAAGGCGGCGCTGCGGGCGGCGGATACGCCCAGGTTGTCCCCATGGAGGACATCAACCTCCATTTCACCGGAGATTTTCACGCCATCGGCGCGGCCAACAATCTTCTGGCCGCCATGCTCGATAACCATATTTATCAGGGAAACGCCCTCGGCATCGATCCGCGGCGCATCACCTGGAAGCGCTGCGTCGATATGAACGACCGCCAGCTGCGGAACATCGTCGACGGTCTTGGCAGCACCGTCAACGGCATTCCGCGCGAAGACGGCTTCGACATCACAGTCGCCTCCGAGGTCATGGCCGTACTCTGTCTGTCCGAAAACCTTGCCGATCTCAAGGCGCGCCTTTCCAAAATCGTCGTCGGCTACACCTATTCCGATCAGCCCGTCACCGCCGGAGATCTCAAAGCCTCCGGTGCAATGGCCGCGCTGCTGCGGGATGCCATCAAGCCGAACCTCGTCCAGACGCTCGAAAACACGCCCGCGCTCATTCACGGCGGCCCATTTGCCAATATTGCACATGGCTGCAACTCCGTCATTGCCACAAAAACCGCACGCGCCCTCGCCGACTATGTCGTGACCGAGGCCGGTTTCGGCGCGGATCTCGGCGCGGAAAAATTCTTTGATATCAAATGCCGTACGTCCGGCCTTGTTCCGGATGCCGTTGTCCTCGTCGCTTCTGTGCGCGCGCTGAAACTGCACGGCGGTGTCCAGAAGGACCGCCTCACCGAAGAAAACCCCGATGCCGTCCGGCGCGGTCTGCCGAACCTTGCGCGTCACCTCGACAATATCCGCTCGGTCTACGGCTTGCCGGTTGTTGTCGCCATCAACCGGTTCTCGACCGATACCGAGGCCGAACTGCAGGCTGTCGAATCGTTCTGCAAGACGCAGGATGTCCCCTTCGCGCGCTCCGAAGTCTGCGCCAGGGGCGGTGAGGGCGGCATGGATCTGGCGCGGGCAGCTGCCGCACTCTGCGACGCGCCGAAGCACTTTCACTATTCCTACCCGCTTACCGGGTCGATCGCCGAAAAAGTGGATACCATCGTCCGGCGCGTCTACCGCGGACGCGGCGCCGTCTTGACCGCACAGGCCAAAAAAGAGGTCGCACGTCTGGAAGCCCTCGGCTATGCCGGGCTGCCGGTCTGCATGGCCAAAACGCAGTACAGCTTCTCCGACGATGCTTCCCTGCTCTGCGCGCCGGAGGACTTCTCCGTCACCGTGCGCTCGCTGCGTCTTGCTGCCGGCGCAGGCTTTGTCATCGCCATCACCGGCAACATCATGACCATGCCGGGCTTGCCGAAAGTTCCCGCCGCAGAGCGGATTGACATCGACGAAACCGGAACCATCAGCGGCCTGTTTTAACAAAACCGGAAAACCGGGAGGGTGTTTGTAATGGGAATCATCATCAGCGCAGATATTGGCGGCTCCGCAACCAAAGTCGCCGGATACCGGGAAACCGGCGAGCGGATCGGCAAAACGATTGTCCGCCTCGACGATCAGGTTGCCTCCTTCTACGGCGCGTTCGGCAAATTCTCCGAAGAGCACGCCGTCGCGCTTTCCGAGATCCAGGAGCTGATTCTAACCGGCGTCGGCGCGTCGCGCCTTTCGCACAATCAGTATGACCTGCCGGTCACATACGTCGAAGAATTCGAGGCCATCGGACGCGGCGGCCTTCTGCTCTCCGGCGTAAAGGAGGCCGTTGTCGTCAGCATGGGAACCGGAACCGCGTTTGTGCACGCTTCCGAGGCCGGCTGCACGCATTTAGGCGGCAGCGGAATCGGCGGCGGAACACTGCTCGGGCTTTCGAAGCTTCTGCTCAACGAGACCGACATCAGCGCAGTTGCACGTCTGGCGCAGGAGGGCGTCCTCGAACATGCCGATATCACCATCCGGGACATCTGTCAGGGAGAAGTTCCCGGCCTTCCGCCGCATGCGACCGCCTCCAATTTTGGAAAAGTCCGCAACGCACTGCCGTCCGCAGACACCGCCGCCGCGCTCATCAATATGATTTTGCAGGGAATCGGCTCCATGGCCATGCTTGCCGCACACGGAATCGGCACCGGCACCGTCGTACTGACCGGATCGCTCGCCTCTCTGCCGCAAGCCAAAGGCATCTACGAAACCTTCCGCGAGATGTACCATCTCGATTTTCTCCTGCCGGAAGACGCCGAATACGCAACCGCCTACGGCGCCTTCGCCACTCGCATGCATGAAATGCCTTCCGTCGCGCCGGTCATTTAATCCGTTCCGTAGTGCGCTGGACGCAGGCACAGAGCGCCCCACCGCCCACACGTAGTGTGTTTCGTCGCGGGCACGTAGTGCCTTCCATCGCGCCGGTCGCTTTTCTCCGTTCTGTAAGAATCGTGGACGCGATAGGTCATGCCTACCGTTCAGGGGCCCCCTGGCGGCCCCCTGAACGTAAAAGAACCCCCTACCGTTCCGCGGTTTTCTGATTTTTCGCGCGCTCTGACAGCTTTTTCCATTCTAAGGAATAACGGACGCAGGCACAGAGCGTCCCACCGCCCACACAAAGTGTGTTTCGTCGCGGGCACGAAGTGCCGTTCATCGCGCCGGTCGCTTTTCTCTCTTCTGTAAGAATCGTGGACGCGGGCACGTAGTGCCTCTCATCGCGCCGGTCACTTTTCTCCGTTCTGTAGTGCGCTGGACGCGAGAGGTCATGCCTACCGTTCCGCGGCGCTCTGGCGGCCCCCTGAACGTAAAAGAACCCCCTACCGTTCCGCGGTTTTCTGATTTTTCGCGCGCTCTGACAGCTTCTTCCATTCTAAGAAATAACGGACGCAGGCACAGAGCGCCACACCGCCCACATAAAGTGTGTTTCGTCGCGGGCACGTAGTGCCTCTCGTCGCGCCGGTTACTTTTCTCCGTTCTGTAAGAATCGTGGACGCGGGCACGAAGTGCCGTTCATCGCGCCGGTCACTTTTCTCCGTTCTGTAGTGCGCTGGACGCGGGCACGAAGTGCCGTTCATCGCGCCGGTCGCTTTTCTCCGTTCTGTAGTGCGCTGGACGCGAGAGGTCATGCCTACCGTTCAGGGCCCCCCCGGCGGCCCCCTGAACGTAAAAGAACCCCCTATCGTTCCGCGGCGCTCTTTGTTGATCCAGCCAGCTGGCGCAAAAACCAGAGGCATGAAATGCCTTCCCCCGCACCGATCACCTTTTTCCCTGCACAAAATGTGCATCTCGAATCCGCCCATTCCGAAACGCACATCGAAAAGACCGGGCGATATCCCCAAACGGAGGTCAACCATGCAGATTTCAAGCCGATTTACCATCGCCGTGCACATGCTCTTATGCATGGAGGTGTTTCAGGACAAACAAAAAGTCACGAGTGACTTTCTCGCCTCCAGCGTCAACGCCAATCCTGTTGTCATCCGGCGGCTGTTGCAGCAACTGAAAAAAGCCGGAATCGTCAGCGTGAAAAGAGGCAGCGGCGGCGCAGCAATCGCAAAGCCTTTGGAGCAAATCACGCTGCTCGACGTCTACCGCGCCGTCGACTGCGTTTCCGAGGAGACCCTCTTTCATTTTCATGAAAATCCGAATCCGCACTGTCCGGTCGGACGAAATATTCACGCCATTCTCGACCGCAGGCTGGACGCCGTCCAAAACGCGATGGAGCAGCAGCTGCAGAGCGTCTCGTTAAAAATGCTTTTGGAGGATGCCGACCGGCTGATTTTCTAAATATTCCCGTTTCCCCGCGGCGCAACAGCCGCAGGGGAATTTTTTGAAAAAATTTTGTTGTAACTATTGACATTACAACAAATCGCGCGTATGATAGATGTATCAAACAAAGTTACAACAAATGGAGGAATCCCAACATGAACACGTACACCAAAATTCACACATCCGAAGTCCCCAGAACCGAACTGCACGACGCGCTCTCGCTGACCGGCGCAGAAGTCAGCATCAACTGTCTTCCGGCCGGCGGAAGCGTCCCGTTTGTGCACGCGCACAAAGAGAATGAAGAAATCTATGGAATTCTCTCCGGAAAGGGCAAAGTAATCCTCGACGGCGAAACCATCGCGCTTACAGCCGGAGACTGGCTCCGCATTGCCCCTGCAGGAAAACGCCAGTTCTTTGCAGACGCCGATACGCCGATCACGTATCTCTGCATCCAGGTCCGCGAAAATTCGCTGGAAGCTTATACCGCCGGCGACGCGATCCTGCTTTAAATAATGCCTGTTCCCCGCAAACCTGTTTCCCGCGAATCTGAAATTCCGAAAACGCTCTTCGTGCTCGAACAAGAAAAGAAGCTCCGGCCGCTTTTGGCCGAGGGTAACTAAGGAACCATTCTGAAAATTGACCTCAGCTGGGTAGACAAGTAAGCGAAATGCGGACGCATAGCGTCTCCGGCAGCGAGAGAAGCGCACCGTCAAATCGATCTGCTTCATCCAAGAGCAGGCATGTCCCGTCGTACCGCTCATACTGCTTTTCTTTGAGGCGCTTCTCAGAAATGCTGCAGCTTCCCATCATACACACGGGCTCCTTCCCAAATGAAAGCGGGAAAGAACGAAAACGGCGGTTGCCTCTAACAGAAGCAGCCGCCGTTTTCTCTATGCCATACGCTGCATTTCGGTATCGCAAGGGCATGGGGTTTTCCGATTCTCTTATCAATCAGGGCATTTCAGGATTTTCCACAAGGGACACGCTGAAATCCTGTGCAATTGCGCCTTCCGGCAGCAGCTTCGCCATGACCACCAGCCGTTGGTTGCCGGTATTCGCTGTATCATACTTCTGGCAGCAGGTGGAAAGGGTCAGAACAGGATCTTCCTCGGAGAAGGTCACACCATCAAAGGCAAACCAGTTTTTCCGCGCAACCGTCTCAAAGAAACTGGTGAGATCGTTCCCCGTTGGATTGGGCGCAATATAGTCAAACGCAATATCCGTGACGAACAGCGCGGTGATCTGAAAAATCATATCCTCGCCATCCACAGAGAGATAGAGATACGGATGCTGCTTCACGAACGCTGCGTCCATATAGCGGTAGAGCTTGGTGAACTTCGGCCCGTCCGGGTCGCAGTTGCTGGCGGAGTGACCGAAAATGGTGGTGTTTTTGTCCAGCTCGTCCCTGCCGCCGACTTGGTTTTCACAATGGGCATAATAGCAGCCCCACATGGCGTACGCGCCGGTTTCGTCCAGATTCAGGTAATAGCCGTTGTCCTCCGCCTGCATCACGGGGTCGTCGACCTCCGCGCCGGGGATATACAGCCATGCCACGGCATCCGGATTCTTCGCTCTGGCCTGCGCCAGTTCTGCTTGCCTGTCTATCGTGGGGATGACTTCCCCCGCGGGGGGCGCGGTCGGCTGCGGCTCCGCCGCGCTGGATGCAGAGGGCGCGGCTGAGCTGTCGGCGGCAGGCTCCGCCTCCTTCTGCGAGCAGCCCACGCCTGCCATGGTCATGGCAAAGAGAAGGACTGCCATACAGATGATCGGCCGGATGATTTTTGTGATTTTTTTCATAGTGCTGTCTCCTTGCCGCGCTGGGATAGCGGTGCAGCGCAAAAGGTCAATGAAATTTGTTTTCTGCGATGAAAAGGAACCAGCGCAGCATCAGAGCGAAACACCCGTCCGCGGCGCTGGTCACTTATAGGGTCATGTCAGCCGGTCACTTCTTGCAGCGCCAGAGAAAGGCACGATCTCGCCCTGGTGCAATCTGCGTTGGGGCTGAATGCAGCGCTGCCGGCACCCTAGGTGATGCCGTTCTCCACCGCCCGCAAAACCGCGTTGTAAGCAGGATCTGCCCACGGGAACATCGCTAAAAGCATGGTACGGATTTCAGGCGCGGGACTGCCAGCGGTGCGCCGCAGGAAGGTGACAATCTGCGTGCGGGAACTGATGGCATCCGGACTGCCTGTAGTGTCGCCGGCACCCTCGATCCTGCCGTTCTTTACTGCCCCGTCTGCGGCGTCGGCATCACAACTGTCGGCGGCAGTATCCACCAACACGCCGGTCTGCGGGTTGCCGTTGGCCTTCATGAAGATGACCTCGATGGTATGGGGTCCGCTGACAGTCGCGAAGGTGTAGGACTTCACCGCGCCGATGCTCTGGCCGTCGATTTTGACATTCGAAACCGCATAGCCCTTGTCCGGTGTGATCGTAAAGGTCTGGTCTCTGCCCTCGCGGACGCTGACCTTGCCGGAGGGAGAGATCGTACCGCCTGCCCCGGCAATCGCCGTGATGGTGTAATCGCTGCAGCCATTGCTGCCGCCGGTGTAGATCCAATGGGCATACACGGTGGTATTTGCAGAGAACACGGTGGCAGTCGTGACCTTTGTGCCGCCGTTCTTTTCGGTGTACCAGCCGTCGAAGCTGTAACTGCCGCTTCGGGAGGCGCTGGGCAGAGCGGCCAGCTTCTGATCCGTGGTGGTCATGCTGCCGACAGAGGGCGTACCGCCGTTGCCGTCAAAGGTGACGATGAACTCGGTGGGTGCAGGAGGCGCATCCTTCTCAAAGATGGCCTTGACCTCCACGTTGTCGTTCGGCATGAGGAACTTATCGTCCTTGATGGTCACATTGCCGCTGATGACCTGCCACGCCTTGAAGCGGTAGCCCTTGTCAGGCGCAGCGGTCAGGGCGATCTCCGTACCGGCCGCAGCCTTGGCAGGAGATGCGGACGCCGTGCCGTTGCCGCCGCTGGTCACAGTGACGGTGAACAGCTCCTCGACCTTATCCTCCACCGTCAGCGTGCCGTTGACCCTGTTGAGCGAATACCGCTCGTCCCAGCCGGATTTGAGGGTGGCAGCGGGGACAACGGTGTAGGTTCCGGGGGTATTGCGTGCCGCTTCCACCGTGACCTCCGCGCCGTCTGCGTCAAGCAGCCGATAGGAAAGGGCGTTGTCCAGCACCGTATCCCGGTCGTCCGTGCGCCCTTCGCTGTCCAGCAGGCCGGTACAACTCACAAGGTCTGTTGGCAGCGCATCGCCCTTGGTGATGGTTGCGCTGCCTGCCGTCACGGTGAGACCTCGCACAACGACCTTGTCACCGGCGAAAACAGAACTATGCGTCCATGGCGACCACGACGCCGTAGTATCGGATACATAGAGAATATCGATAAAGGTCCGGCCCGCCTTGATCGCCCTGACCTTCGTCGTATAGTGGGACACTCCCGGCTCGCTGGTCGTATCAACGGTTTCCTCGTAAATTTCAAAGATTCCCTGCTCCCGCATAATCGCCGACCAGGTGCCGTTTTCGCCGGGATTTATCGCCTTCCACTTGTAAGTGCGGGTATCTCCGTAGACCCAGGGGCTTACATCGACTGCTGCTCTAAAACCTGCAAAGAGATACTGGCGCACGGTCAGCGGGGCAGTAATGGGCGCGTAGTCATCGCTGGTGATGGTGACGGTGTAGACATCTGTTTTCAGCTGCTCGCCATCCGCCTCATTTTTAGCATAGCTCAGAAGCCCGTCATTATCTACGCTGATGCTGTCCAGAATAGATGGAGACGCGGGCGGTGTGATGGCCGTGATCTTTGCACCCTTGGGCACCTCCCCCGGCTTGAAGAAATCCGCCGCCGTCCGTGTGCCTTGCTGCGCAAAATACATACCTCCTCTGGTCGGAATGATCCGAACCACAGGGTCTACCAGATCCCCTGCGGAAGGCGCGTCTTTCTCAAAGATTGCCTTGACCTCCACATTGCTGTCCGGCATGGTGAACTTATCGTCCTTGATGGTCACGCCGCCGCTGATGACCTGCCACTCCTTGAAATGGTAGCCCTCCTTGGGCGCAGCGGTCAGGGCGATCTCCGTACCGGCCGCAGCCTTGGCAGGAGATGCAAAAGCCGTGCCGTTGCCGTCATTGGTGACGGTTACGGCGTACTCGACAGGTGCGTCTTTGGCTATCGTAATAGACAGCTCCTTCTTATCGTTGCCCACGCTGTTGAGGGCCCGAACGGTAAATTGGGCGGTTCCTTCCGCAGTGGGCGTGCCGCTGATCTCGCCGGTGGTTTGTTTCAGCGTCAAGCCCTCGGGCAGCGCGCCGCTGAAAAGCTCCCACAGAATGAAGCCTCCCCCAGTTGCCTGAAGCTGATGGTGGTACGGCGTGCCGACCGTGCCGCCGGGCAGCGTCGTGGTAGTAATCGCCGGCGCATCCTCCGAACCTAGGAGCTTCACCCGGATCTTGGCCGTTACCGCAGGGTCGGGCTGTTGATACTTGTGCTCGTCGTTAGCGTCGAATACCAGCGTACCGGGGATGGTCTGCCAAGCCGTGGACTGCGCGTCATAGGACGATTCCTCCCACGAAACCTCCATGCCAACCCTGAGACCGTCGATGGCCTCGACGACCACAATTTCCGGCAGGTTAAGCCCTGCAAAGGTCGTGCCGAGTTTCTTCTCCGTAATGGGATCCGGCTCCTCGCAACGCTTGAAGGTATTTTTGATGACGTTAACCTTGATCGTGGTCTCCGCCTTCCTGTAGCCGCGCTGGTCAGCCGGCGTGAATACCACCGTCACAATATTCTCGCCCAGCGTGTCAAACCATCCGGGCGTACCCTCCTTGAAGGAGAACGTGCCGGGGACGACGGTATCCGTCCCCTTGACCTTCGCCACGCCGTCCGCAAGATTGGCGCTTTCCCCGCCTGTGGCTCCCATCTCGAAGATCCGATTGACGAACATGGTATTGTCGGGCAGCGTAAAATCGCCGTTTTTCCACCGGAAGACGGGCGGCTGCGTGATCTCCGTCTCCACCGGGTCAGCCTGCAGCGTGACCTTTACCACGCCTCTGAGGTCGGCGCCCTCGGGTACGATGTAATACTTCTCAAATTCGGCGCGATTGACCTCGCCGTAGATGGTCTGCTCCTCATACGAATTGGGGTCGTAGCTCGAGTCGTCCCACTTGATGATGCCAGGCACATTGCCGTTCAGCCCGCTTCCCTCGTGGTTTGGTTCATCGGCCTCCGCGAAGAAATAGAACGCGTTCGGCAGACCGAGATCCTCAAAGGCTGTTCCAATCTTTTTATTGTCAATATACGATGTATTGGCTTGCCTGAATTTGCGGGGAATGACGTCCACGTTGACGGTACATTCCGCCGTGCTGAACCTCAGCCGGTCATAGGGGGTGAAGGTGACCTTGAGCGCCAGCGGCCCCACCTGAACAAGCCCGCCGCCTCTGTGCCAGTAGCCGTATTTTTCCTGCTCCTCGTTCAGAGTGAACACGCCTGGAACCGTTTCGCCATCTGCCGTGGCCGTTCCGCCGGAAAGATACTCGTCGGAAAAGGCAAGCTGGCAAAAATCGCCGCTGTATATCTGCCTGGAGTAGGTGGGCGGCTCAAGCGTGGGCACAATGGCCCCGTCGTCAATGAGCGTGATTCTGGCGATGGCCTTGACCGTGCTTGTCGGCTCCAGCTCCTCCTCGTAGAAGCTCTCTTCAACATGCAGCTCGCCGGTAATGATTTGCTCGCCATATTTGTTCGGGTCATAGGTGGAGCCGTCCCATGTCACGGGGATGGGACCGAAGGTCGCGCCGGTGTTGGTCTTTACCTCGACGAAGTGAGGAAGCCCCAGATACTCAAACGCCGTGCCCAACGGCTCGTCGGGGAGGACTTCCTCTGTGACGCTTGTGATCGTGTGCTTAAGCCCCGTCACGGTGACGATACATTCCGCCGTGGCGTATGTCTCCGCATCGTCGGGGGTAAAGAGGATTTCCATGCGGTTTTCGCCCGGGCCTACTACGCCGCCCCAATTGTGCTTGAAGCGGAACGAGCCGGGAACAACGATGTCCGTCCCCTCGACCTTTGCTTCGCCGCCTTTGAGAGCCTCATCAAGGTACTCATCGCCGACATGCCCCTCAGCGGGCAGCGTGGGCGGGGTCGTGATGACCGTTTTGATGAGCGGCAAAAGCTCTCCGTAGGCCGTATGACAGGTTTCGCAAATGGCCTTCTCCGTGCCGGTGGCCTTGCCGCCGGAGCAGCTGCCTGTTTCGGTATGGCTGCTGTCCGTGGCGCAGGTGCGGGTGTGCGTTCCGTTGCCGTTGGAGGTCCATTCGCCCCAGTTATGATTGTGCACCTCCCATATGGCATAGATGGTTGTGCTCATATCATACCCATGTACTACCAGGCAACTGGTATAACCGCCGCTTCCGCCATATATCGGCTTACCAGTCCGAGAATTCGCCCAACCCATGAAGGTATATCCGTCACGGGTTGGAATTATTTCTGATATGGGAACCCATACATGAAATTCCGAACTGGTCACGCTCTGACTTGGCGGCGCGCCGCTGCCGCCGTTGGCATCGTAATGCAGCGTATAGGTGTATTGGGTGGCAGCGGGACGGACTGCCCCGCCCCGTGTCCTTGGCATCGCAGCGCCGGATGTCCCTGCCGGGTCAGCCGGGTCTGCGCCGCCGTCTCCGGATTCACAAATTTCGCACATATGGCCGCAGGGCGCTCCTGCGGTATCCGCTGTCTGCGGCGTATAGCCGCAGGCCTCGTCGTGCTCCGGGTGGTGTTCGCACAGGCTGCCCGTGTCCGGTGAGAGCGCGGCAGCTTCTCCGCCCGCCGCAAAAACAGCCGTTGGAAACAGCGTCAGCGCCATACAGCATAGGAGCAGAATGCTTAGGATTCGTTTCTTCATTTTGTCGTTCCCTCCTGTTCGTGTCGGTTCGGTTTGTCCGCCCCGTCTTTTCTTCGGTTTTCCTTGCTTCTGAGCCGGAAGCACAGCGCGGTGACCGCCACCGCCGCGGCAAAGGAGAGAACGCCGACGAGCACATAGCCGCCCGCGTTCTCCCGCAGCAGCATCGCGCCGAACACGCCCCATGCGGCTGTCTGCCCCTGCCCGACGACCGTGCCCGACGCCTGCATCAGCGCCGCAAACAGCAGCAAACACGCGGCGCTCAGCCCATATATGCCGCGCCGCTGCCTCCGGCGGGTGTTTTCCCGCACCCGCTTTTTGACGAGCTCGACCCGTCTTGCGGTATCATACATATCGCTTGAACCCCCTTTCCGGTTTGTCTGGAACTATGATAAAAACCCTTTCACTTATATAGGTACAAAAAATCGGAAAAACTCTCACCCCAAACGCAAAATTTTCAAAAAAAATTGAGAGCCGCCAAAAAGCAGCTCTCAAGGAGTGTGTTTTCAATTATTCTCTCCGCCCGAAGCGGAACAGCCTTCCCGCCGCTATCAGCAGCGCGGGCAGGGCGTAAGCCATATACTGCGCCGCGCCGCCGTAGGCAATGAGCAGATTATAGATGGCGTGCAGGGTGATGGCCGCACCCAAGAGACCGCAGGTCCCGGCGATCTTCAGCCATGTCCGCTGCCAAGCGTAGGCAAGCCCGCCGCCCACGATCAGACCGCACAGCACGTGCATCGCGCCCGTCCCGAAGCCCCGGAAAAAAATGAAGGAGAAGCGGTCGGCGCCGTTCTGGATAAGATAGCACACATTTTCAAAGGTGGCAAAGGCAAGGGCGACCGTGACGGCAGCGGACTTGATTTTCTCGCCCTCCGGCTCGAACACGAGAAGATAGAACGCCAGCGGCAGCAGCTTCATCATTTCCTCCACCACCGGCGCGATCTCCACCGTGGCGGCAAGGACGTCCGCCCGGCACACCGCCGCGAGGAAAGTGTTAATGTAGGCCGAGAGCAGGCACACGCCCATCCCGGCGATGCAGAACAGAAGAAGGCGCAGCTGCCGCTTTCCCATGCACAAAGCGGCCACCAGCAGCGGGGACACCATGCACAGGAAGATGTTTTCGATGTAGGTCACGCACCCACCGCCTTTCTCGTGGCAGGCAGCAGCCCCAAAATGGTCAGCGTCAGCAGCATATCGCACCAGAAGGTTGGGCTTGCCGGAGAAGCATCCGGCCAGAAGCAGCCCGCCGTCCAAAGCAGGTATTCCGAGGCAGCAAAGCACAGCACCCCGATGTGAAACCATCGTATATTCCGCGCCGTGCCTGTCTGCCCGTTTGCATAGACCAGCCCCCGGATCGCGCAGAAGGAAAGCCAAATCATCATGCCGCACCAGATGAGGTTCGAGAGAATATCCCCGAAGGTGCAGTAAAATACCAGCAGCGGCACACCGATCAGCGGCGCAAGCCACGCCCTCCGGCTAGAAAAAACGCGTTCCTCTTTACAGGCCGCCGTTGCCTGCAAAATGCGCAGAAAAATCACGCTGGACACCCAGCCGAACTCCGACACGTAAAAGACCCGCGGCGTCGCTCCAAACAGCAGCAGGTACAGCGTCCAGTAGAGCGCCCCAAGCGCAAAGCATCCATAGAAGCAGAGCAGCAGAAAATACTGCTGTCGTCTGCTTTTCCAGTAGGCAAATCCTGCAAGGCAGGCTCCCAAAAACGTGACCAGTAATTGCAGCAGGTTCTCAATCAGTTCCATGCCGCCCCTCGCTTTCCCCGTTCTGCGCGTCCTCCCGGCACATCTGCCGCAGCCGGAAGCACAAAATGGTCACGCACACGCCTAAAAGAAACGCCAGCAGTCCGATGACGATATATCCCAGGGCGGCGCTGCCGTGAAAGATACTTGCCGCCGTTTCAAAGCCGGAATACTCGCTTTTCTGTATCCGCGCGGCAATACCGGGCATGGCGAAAGACGCGCCCACGATCAGCGCAAGGCATGCCGCCGCAGCCGCGAACACGGTGATTCTGCCGCGCCGCAGTTTTTGTTCCCGGTTTCTTGCGGCGATGCGCCGCTTTGTTTCCGCAACACGTTCCTCATGGCTCCGCATTCGTGATTCCCTCCCGTTCCAGCAGCCTGCGCAGGCTCTCTTTTCCCCGATACACCATGTTGGTGATCTGCTTTACTGTTTTTCCCGTGACCTGTGCAGCCTGCGCGTAGCGCATGCCCTCAAAATAGGTAAGATAGAGGACCTCCCGATACTCCGGGTTCATCTCGCCCATGCAGAAATGCAGGATGCGGTTTCGTTCCTCAGTCTGTGTAACCTCCTCCACCAGCACCCGTCCATCCGGCTCGTCCGCCAGTTCGTCCAGACTGAGCAGGAACTTCCGCTTACTTTTGCGCCGCAGCGCCATGTGCCGCGCCGCCTTGTAGAGATACGCCTTGAAGCCGCCGTCCCGGATGCGCGGCTTTTTCGTGAACAGATAGGCAAAGACATCCAGCATCAGCTCCTCGGCGTCGTGAACGTTGTGCAGGTAGCCGTCGATATACAGCGTCAGGGGATCGCCGTATTTTTTCATCAGGGCATGAAGCCCCGCGTCGTCGCCGCTCAGATATTGGCGGTATAAACTCTCGTCGCAGGCCATATCGTTCACTTCCTTTGTTGCGGATGCTTAAAATGCGGAAGGGGATCCATCAGGGGGCTGTCCCATCCGGATTGCGGCGCTGTCCCTTGAAGCGCAGGTCAGAGGGCTTTTCCGCGTTCTCCGGGATCGCCCATGAGCGCCCGAACCGGAATACGCCGGAAATGCGGCCCTCGGCGCAATCCTGGTTGCCCCGCCGCTCTGATACACCCAAACGATAGGACGCCTCCCGAATGGAGATCTCGACCTTGATCCCGTTCATACCGCACTTGCACATGGAGAATTCTCAATAAAATACATCATATACGAATATCCGAAGAAACACAAGGTATCCGGCAAAATGTTCCGAGTATTTTTCACCGTCTCCCTTCGTGCTGACCATGATGACACTGACCGGCTTGAGGCGCTCCTTCCCGAAGCGCACAAAAAATCAACAGCAGGAAGCACATGCCATCAAGATGGATTTTACTTATGCCGAAACGATCCGGATTCCCCCAAAAACCGAGTGTATTCGCAGACGCAGAACCCCCGGCGCAACGAATCGCCACGCCGGGGGGCCGAAACTGTCTTTTCTTCCTTATGCCCCGCCGCTTTCCGGCCGGAGCTTTTTGTCTGTGTATCGCGCTTTACCGGCAGCTGACAACCGTATACCCGGCGTCCTCGACTGCGCGGCGCAGCTTCTTCTGTGTCACCTTTCCGGTGCAGGAGACGACTGCTGTTCCGGATTCGTGGCTGACCGCAGCGCTCGAAACGCCGGAAACGCCTTCCAGTGCAGCTTTGACCCGTGCTTCGCAGTGTCCGCACATCATGCCGTCAATTTTCATCGTAATTTCTGTCATTTTCGCATCCTCCGTCTGTTTGATTTTTTTCGGCCGCGCGCGGTACATCTGAAAGAAGTTCAGCCGCAGCGCATTGGAGACCACACAAAAGCTGGAAAGGCTCATGGCCGCTGCGCCAAACATCGGGTTGAGCGTCCAGCCGAATACCGGAATCCATACCCCCGCAGCCAGCGGGATTCCAATCACATTATAAATAAATGCCCAAAACAGGTTTTCGTGGATATTCCGCAGCGTCGCGCGGCTCAGCCGGATCGCCGCCGGAACATCCGAAAGCCGGTTCTTCATCAGCACGACATCGGCCGCATCGATCGCCACGTCGCTGCCTGCGCCGATCGCAATTCCGATATCCGCGCGCGTCAGAGCGGGCGCGTCGTTAATGCCGTCGCCGACCATCGCAACCCGTCCTTTTTCCCGCAGCGACCGGATCACCTGTTCCTTGCCGTCGGGCAGAACGTCCGCAATGACCTCGTCCACACCGGCCTCTTTTCCGATTGCCGCCGCAGTCCGGGCGTTGTCTCCGGTCAGCATCACCACGCGGATGCCCATCTCCCGCAGTTCCCGAATCGCCCGCGGGCTGTCCGGTTTCATCACATCCGCAACGGCAAGAATGCCGAAAACGGTTCTGTCTCTGCAAAACAGCAGCGGCGTTTTCCCCGCTGTGGCAAACGCCTCCGCCTGATTCTCGATCTCTGCGGAAACCAGTCCCTGCTCTTTCAGGAATTTCAGGCTTCCGCCGTAAACCGGCACGCCGTTCTGCTTGGCGGAAAGCCCGCTTCCGGGCAGCGCCGTAAAGTCCGACACGGCGGCGGGCGCAATTCCCGCTTCCTGTGCGCGCTTCAAAACGGCCTTTGCAAGCGGATGTTCGCTCTTTGCTTCCAGCGCAGCAGCCAGCGCGAGCAGCTCTGTCTCGGAAACGCCCGGCGCAGGAAACAGATCCGTCACTTCCGGCTCTCCGGCCGTGATGGTGCCGGTCTTATCGAGCGCAACCAGCGTCACTTTCCCGGTTTCTTCCAGCGATTCCGCTGTTTTGAACAGGATTCCGTGTTTCGCGCCGGCGCCGTTGCCGACCATGATGGCGACCGGCGTTGCAAGGCCGAGCGCGCACGGACAGCTGATCACAAGCACCGAAATGCCGCGTGCAAGCGCATACCCAACCGATTCCCCCGCGAAAAGCCAGACCGCAAACGTCACCGCCGCAATGGCGATCACAATCGGAACGAACACGCCGGACACCCGGTCCGCAATCTTGGCGATCGGCGCTTTGGTGGCCGCCGCGTCACTGACCATGCGAATAATCTGCGAGAGCGTCGTGTCCTCGCCGACGCGTGTGGCCTCGCACTGCAAAAAACCGGACTGATTCACCGTTGCCGCAGAGACCAGATCCCCTTCCGCCTTGTCGACCGGAAGGCTCTCCCCGGTCAGCGCCGCCTCGTTGACCGCGCTGCTGCCCGAAAGCACCACGCCGTCAACCGGGATATTTTCGCCGGGACGCACCAGAAAGACGTCGCCCTTGCGCACTGCGGCGATGGGGACCTCGGTCTCCGCACCGTCACGCAGCACGACTGCCGTTTTCGGTGCAAGCCGCATCAGCGCCTTGAGCGCATTTGTCGTCTTGCCCTTGGCGCGCGCCTCAAGCATTTTCCCCACGGTAATCAGCGTCACAATCATCGCCGCCGATTCAAAATAGAAGTCGTGCATATAGCCCATGACCGCGTCCATATCGCCGCGCAGCTGTGCGTCCGTCATCGCGAAAAGTGCATAGGTGCTGTACAGAAAGGCCGCCGCAGAACCGAGTGCAACGAGCGTGTCCATATTCGGCGCGCGGTGCCAGAGGCTTTGAAACCCGCTGATGAAAAAGCGCTGGTTGATGACCAGGATGATCGCCGTCAAAAGCAGTTCGACAAGCCCCATCGCAATGTGATTTTCTGCCCATGCGGCGGGCAGCGGCCAATTCCACATCATATGCCCCATAGAGAGATACATCAGCACGAGCAAAAACCCGACTGACGCGATCAGACGGCGGCGAAGGCGCGGCGTTTCGCGGTCAAGCAGCGCGTCTTCCTGGGAAGACCTCTGCTCTGCTGCGGACGCCTCCTTCGGTTCGGCGTGATACCCGGCATCCTCCACCGCTTTGACAACCGCCTGCACAGAAGCCGTTCCTTCCACCCCCATGGAGTTTGTCAGCAGACTGACGGAGCATTCGGTCACGCCCGGAACCTTGGAAACCGCCTTTTCCACACGCGCGCTGCACGCCGCACAGCTCATGCCGGTTACGGTATACTGTTTCATTTACAATGCCTCCGATTGAATCGATTCCACATGATAGCCTGCCCGGCGCACGGTTTCCTCCAACTCTTCGTCCGATACCGGCCGGGTTGCCAGCACCACTGCGTTTTGCTTTTTTAGGCTGACCTTTGCCGAAACGCCGTCCAGCTCGTTGAGCAGCTCCGTCAGGTGATTCTGGCAGTTTTCACAGTGCATGCCGGAGACGGAAACCACCTTTTTCTCTACGACCGGTTCGGTAAGTTTTTTCGGCTTTGCGCGGACGCTTCCGCCGCCGCAGCATCCGCCTTCTCCGCGCATATGCCGGATGGAGCCTCTGACCGCAAATGCAACAATCACGAGCAAAACCACAATGAAAACAATGGTTCCGATATTTTCGCGGTCCATAAAAAAGCCCTCCTTATTTCATCAGCTTTTGCAGTGTGCGCACCAGTTCGTCGATGGTTTCGTCTTTTCCTTCGCGAATATCTTTTGCAACACAGGTTCGAATATGATTGGCAAGCAATTCCTTATTAAACGCATTGAGCGCGGCGTTGACCGCCGCAACCTGTACGAGAATGTCCGGACAATAGGCGCTTTTCTCGACCATCCCCCGAATGCCCCGCACCTGGCCTTCAATCCGGTTGAGCCGGTGAATCAGGCTCTGATATTCTTCCTTGGACCGCTCTTTGGTCTGATGGCAGCCGCAGCATGCTTTTTCCATGGCGTTCCTCTCCTTTTTCGCAAGATACCCTCATGGGGTATCTTTATCATATACCCATATAGGGTATCTTGTCAACCGCAAAAAATCCGTCCTTTTCCCCGAAAAGGACGGATTTTCTTACGATTTTGCACAATTTTCCAAAGCATGCCGGATGTTCCCGTCAAAAATCACGCCGACACGCCGAATGAACCGCTCCGCGTCCATTCCCATGCCTTCCCGAACCCACTCAAAGATCATGCCGACCAGCGCGTACTGATAAAACGAGACAATAATCTGCAAATCCGATTCCGCGACCTGCAGCGATCCGGCCCGATCCCGCACAAAGTCCATCATAATGTGCCCGGCAAGCTGCAGCATGTATGTCTCCACCCATTCACGCCCGGAGGAATGATAAAGATGATAAATGGCGCGCTTGTTTTCAAGCGCAAAGTGAATCGCCTGCAAAAAGCCGTCGACCCAGGATTCCACCGGATCGTGCGCCTTGAGGATAGTCTCCGCTTCTTCCCGGAAGATCTCTTCGAGCAGCGCGTAGATGTCGCGGTAATAGTAGTAAAATGTGTTTCGGTTGATCTCACAGCGGTCGACAATATCCTTGATTCCGATCTTATCCAGCGGCCGTTCGTTTAAAAGTTCGAGAAACGACGCCTCAATTGCCTTTTTGGTGAATTGGGACATCCACCGCACCTCCTGCTTTCCAAAAGTAATCCGCACAACGTCATTTTCGGGTGCATATCGGAAATGGCCTTTCCCATCAGGATATCATTATGCAGGATTTTTAAAAATTTTGCAAGTCCCTTCTGCACGCCCTCTTTTTCTCCGAAAACACAAGCCGAAACAGACCCCGCCGCCTGCCGTTCGCCCTTCCATCCCGATTTGTCTGCCGTTTGTCTGCCGGCTGCAAGCGGTCTGCAAATGATGCCGCGCAGAAACGCCTTTTCAAAGAACGCCGAGCTGTTCCCCGCTTCTGCAAAAGGCCGACCCGCCGGCCAAACCGGCAGCTTCAATCGGCCCGACCAGAGCCGATTGCCGGCATGCGTCTCAACCGAATCTGATTTTGCGGGTCATACCCAGCGCGCCGCAGCTGGCGCCGCCGCTGAGGAAAGCTGCGCGCAGCACGCTGCGCTTCCGACGCATCCACCTGCGCCGCTTGCTCCTAAGCCCGCAAACGGGCAAGTGCGGTTCCAGCGGCAGCTTTCTGTTGCGGGCGCCTCTGCTTTCGTATCTCCTCTCGACATGACTGCACCTCCTGTTGTAGCTTCTATTCTTAAGGATGAGCAAAACGCAAGTTTCACAAAGCCGAATCGCAATATATAGAATTCAAGCAAGTTAGATGGAACTATATATTGTTTGGACTTGTGAGTAAATCGGAGTTTTGCTCATCTCTAAGCTTCTATTCTACAACAGAAGGTGCTTTTTTTACGGTCCGTTTTCTTGGGTACAGTCCAGACTGATTTCCCGAAGGGATTCCATTTTATGAAAGCCGTACTTTCTCCGCACCGCCATGCGCTATAGAACGCGTCTCCGAACGCGCCCTGCTGCGCCAATTCCTGTGCGCACTTTGCAGGGAAAGCGCCGCGCACTTGCGCACATGCAAGGCCGTGTTTCACCGCACCGGCGCTCTAATCCGTTCTGTAGAAAAAGCCCCGCGTGCAAGACATCACGCGGGGCAAATACTTCACTATAAAGTCCTTAATCTTAAATCGAGAGTCTGCAGGCGGTCTTATACATGTCGAGGTCAAAGACCCGCTTCATCGAGAGCGCCTCATCGATCTCATAGTCGACCACGTTTCCGTTGCGCACCGCAACCACGCGCCCGACCTCGTCGTTTTTGAGCAGCAGCACCGCGCGGTATCCCATCAGACCCGCCATTACGCGGTCGCGCTGGGTCGTCGTGCCGCCGCGCTGCACGTGTCCGAGAATCGTCGCGCGCGCTTCAAAACCGGTTTCCTGCTCGATGGCCTCGGCGATCTTGTTGGAATCTCCGGCGCCCTCCGCCACCACGATGATAAAATGCTTTTTGCCGCTCTTTTTGGCCTCCAGCATCCGTTCAATGACGTCCTTCTGGAAATCGAACGGCACTTCCGGCACCAAAACGGCGAACGCGCCGACTGCAATCGCCGTATGCAGCGCAATATCGCCGCATTTGCGTCCCATGACCTCCACGACGCTGCACCGGTCGTGCGATTCTGTCGTATCACGGATGCGGTCCGTCATCTCGACCGCCGTATTGATTGCGGTATCAAAGCCGATGGTATATTCCGTACAGGCAATATCGTTGTCGATCGTGCCGGGAATCCCGATGCAGGGAACGCCCTGCGCCACCAGATCCCGCGCGCCGCGGAAGGAGCCGTCGCCCCCGATAATCACAAGTCCGTGCAGATTGCGCGCCTTGCAGATCGCCGCCGCCTTCTTAACGCCTTCCGGCGTGCTGAATTCCGCACTGCGGGAAGAATGCAGCATCGTGCCGCCGCGGCCGATAATGCTCGAAACGCTGCGCAGGCTCATTTTAAAAATATCTTCTTCGAGAAGCCCGGTATACCCGCGGTTAATCCCGTAAACATCCATTCCAAAATAAATTCCCGTCCGGACGACCGCTCGAACCGCCGCATTCATTCCAGGGGAATCTCCGCCGCTTGTTAAGACTGCAATTCTCTTTCTCGGCATCCCGAAAACCTCCTTTTGACTGCCTGATCTTTTTCAAAATCTACTTTATGATAAATCATTTTTCCACCCTTTGTCAACTGGGAATTCCGATCGGCGCAGAATTCGGCACCAAAGCCTGCCGCTCTTATTCCCGCAGCGCGACATTTTTTTCTCCGAGCAGCTTTTTCAGCTCCCGGAGCAAAATGGGATTGACATCCACCCAGCGTCCGGCGGGCGCTGCCTTGAGCTTTTGGGTGTCCTCGCAGAACACATACAGCGGTGTCGTCCCGTCAAAAATCGCGAGATACTGCATCGCCTTGCGATAGGCGGGGGCCTCTTCCCCCGAAATCCGGAGATACAGCCCCGGCCGCCGGGATTTTTGGGGTTCCTGCGGCGTTTTCGCCGATTCTGCCGGCTCAGCCGGTTCCGGCGGTTCCGTAAGCGACGGCGGCGGCAGCAGCCGTTCACAAACGAGCGACACGCCGCGGTTTTCCGAGCTGCTCACGCGCCCGTAAGCGCGCACCGCCTTGCCCTCTGTCAGCAACGCGCCATATTCGCTGAGCGTATTCGGAAACAATAGCAGCTCCACCGACCCGAAGCAGTCCTCCAAAACGGCAAAGGCCATGGTTCCGCCGGCTTTCGTTGTCTTGAATTTCACCGAAACGACCATGCCCAGCACCGTCACACGGTCGCCGTCCCGCACCGGGCCGTCCTCCTCGCTGAGGGCATCCGTCCGCGTCAATTCCCGCCCTGCATAAAACGGCAGATACGGCGCCATCGGATGTCCGGAAAGATACAGCCCCGTGACGTCCTTTTCCATGGCAAGCCGTTCCGACTCCGGAAATTCCTCATAGGCCTTGATCGAATACGCGGACTCCTGATTTCCGGCTGTGAGGTCGAAAAATCCGATCTGCCCCTCGACATTCCGGCGTTTTGTCTCGTCAAGCGTATCGAGCAGTCCGCCCGCCGCATAGAGCATCTCCTTGCGGTTATTGCCCAGATGATCCAGCGCGCCGCACTGCACCAGGCTCTCCAGCGCCCTGCGGTTTAGCTCCTTGCCGTACATCCGCTTGCAAAACGCATAGAACGACTCGAATTTTCCGCCGAATTCGCGTTCCCGGATCAGCCCGTCGATAAAGCCCTTCCCGAGATTTTTCACCGCCTGCAGACCGAACCGGATGTCCCGTCCCGAAACGCTAAAACCGTTTTGGCTCTCGTTTACGTGCGGCGGCAGCACGCGGATCCCCAGGCGGGTGCATTCCGCGATATAGCCGACCACCTTGTCAGTGTCGCCGAGGACGCTCGTCAGCAGCGCCGCCATGTACTCCCGCGGATAATGGCACTTGAGCCATGCCGTCCGGTATGCGACCACGGAATAGGCCGCCGCATGGGACTTGTTAAAGGCATAGGAGGCAAAGCTCTCCATCTCGCTCCAGAGCGCCTTGGCGGTGTCCTCATCAACTCCGCGCCGGATGCAGCCGTCGACTTCCACGGTGCCGTCCTCGCGCGTCAGGCCGTAGATGAAAATCTGACGCTCCCGCTCCATCACGTCGGCCTTTTTTTTGGACATTGCCCGCCGCACCACGTCGGCGCGCCCGAGAGAATAGCCCGCAAGCTCCCGGCAAATCTGCATGACCTGCTCCTGATAGATGACGCAGCCGTAGGTCACGCCGAGAATGCCCGCCAGCTTCGGGTGCCGGTAGCGCACGCGCTCCGGATGATGCCGGTTCTCAACATAGGTCGGGATAAAGCTCATCGGCCCGGGCCGGAACAGGGAAATCACCGCGATCAGATCCTCGATGCTCTCCGGACGGCTCTGGATGAGCAGACGCTTCATGCCCGGAGATTCAAACTGAAAGACCCCGACCGTCTGCCCGGCGCTGATCATCGCGAACACCGCGGGGTCATCCTCCGGAATTTTCTCGATATCGCAATCCGGCACGGTCCGGCGGATCATCTTCACCGCATCGTCGATCACGGAAAGGTTGCGCAGGCCGAGAAAATCCATCTTAATCAGCCCGAGCTCATCGAGCGCCGTCATGGTGTACTGTGTGACCGTCGCCTCGTCATTTTTGGCAAGCGGCACATAGTCGCGCACCGGCCGGTCGGTGATAACAACGCCGGCGGCGTGCGTGGTGGTGTGGCGCGGCATTCCCTCAATCTTCCGGGCCATGTCGATCAGCTCGCGTGTCTGCGGGTCGGCCTCGTAGCGCGCCCGGAAATCCGGCGCATACTCCGGGCTGCCCGGCTGCGCCTGCAATACGCCGTCCAGCGTGACCTTGAGGACGCGCGGAATCAGCTTGGCGACGCTGTCGACCGCCGCATAGGGAATGGCCAGCGCACGGCCGACGTCCCGGACCGCAGCCCGCGCCGCCATCGTATCAAAGGCGACAATCTGCGCCACGCGGTCGCTGCCGTATTTGCGCACCACATAGTCGATCATCTCCTGGCGCCGTTCGTCGCTGAAATCGATATCGAAATCCGGCATGCTCACGCGCTCCGGATTTAAGAAGCGTTCAAACAGCAATTGATAGCGGATCGGGTCAATTCCCGTGATGCCGATGCAGTAGGCCGCCAGGCTGCCCGCACCGGATCCTCTTCCCGGCCCGACCGGAATCCCCACGGATTTTGCATACTGCACATAGTCGTTGACAATGAGGTAGTAGTTGACATACCCCATCTTTTCGATGACATCCAGCTCATAGGCAAGACGATCGAGGACTGCCGGATCCGGATGCTTCCCATATTTTTCGCGCAGACCCTCTTGGCATTTGCGGCGGAAATAGGCGGTGGAATCCTCGCCGCCGGGCGCCTCAAAGCGCGGAAGCTTGGTCTTGCCGAATTCAATTTCCAGGTTGCAGCGCGCGGCGATTTCCAGCGTGTTGTCGAACGCCTCCGGATATTCGGGAAACAATTCCCGCATTTCGGCCTCGCTTTTCATATAGAATTCATCGGAGCCGAACTCCATCGCATTGGGATCGTCGACGGTGCGTCCCGTTTGGATGCAAAGCAGCACCTTGTGCATACGGCTGTCCTCGCGTGCGATATAGTGGCAGTCGTTTGTCGCAACAAGGGGAATCGAAAGCTCCTGCGCAAGCTGGGTCAGCTGCGGCAGTACGCGTTTTTGCTCCGGAAGGCCGTGATCCTGCAGTTCCAAATAGAAATTATCCGCGCCGAAGATCTCGCGGTAACGCAGCGCCGCAGCTCGTGCACCCGCAAGGTCGCCCGCCAGAATCGCGCGGGGGATCTCGCCGGCAAGACAGGCGGAAAGCGCAATCAGCCCGTCGCTGTGCTTTCGGAGCAGCTCCAGATCCACGCGCGGTTTGTTGTAAAAGCCCTCGGTCCAGGATTGGGAAACAAGGGTAATCAGATTTTTGTAGCCGGTTTCGTTTTTGCAGAGCAGCACCAGATGGCGGTTTTCTGCATCAAAGGCGTGTACTTTATCGAAGCGGGTTCGCTTTGCGACATAAACCTCGCACCCGACAATCGGCTTGATGCCGCGCTTTTGCGCCGCCTTGTAAAAATCAATGACGCCGTACATCGCGCCGTGGTCGGTGATGGCGAGCGCCGTCTGTCCCATCGCCTTGGCGGCGTCAAGCGCCTGTTCGATGCGGCATGCGCCGTCGAGCAGACTGTATTCCGTATGCAGATGCAAATGCACAAATCCCATGGCGCACCGCCTTTCTCTCAGCTTTTTGAAAAATTTTTAAATTGCGCGAAGATTCCCGTTTATTTTTCCCGGATGCAGCTGTCCAATATGCAAACCGCAGCCGAATCCTTCTTTTCAGGCGCCGCTCACCTGCCGCTATGCCGGCGTCTTTCAGCAGGCAGCGGTTTTCCGCTTCGATGCAGGCGCCGCCGGCCGCGCTTTTTTCGCGCGACACGCCATCCATCAAACCTGCCAAAAAGCGCCTCGCCGCCCGCCTTCCGTGCACCGCTCCGCGGCCGCCGTGCGCGGCAGCGCCGCGCACGGCAAAGCCGATTTGCCTGTTGGCAAATCGGCGCGGCGCCTGCACCCAAAGCGGACAAACCGCCCGTACACTTTCCGGCATCAAACACGCCCGCATTCATTTAAGAAAACCACAAAACCTACATTGTGCATACCGCAGGCCAAAAAAATCTCCGGCGCGATGAAAGACACTCCGTGTCCGCGACGAAAGGCACTCCGTGTCCGGTAAAAGATATTACCCGTCCGCGTAAAAAAGCCACAGAACGGTAGGCACGACCTCTCGCGTCCAGCACGCCACAGAACGGAGAAAATCTCCGGCGCGGGAAAAGAAACATAACCACGGAACGGAGAAGGTTACCTCCCGCGTCTAGGGCACCACGGAACGAAAAAAGTGACCGGCGCGATGAACGGCACTCTGTGCCAGGTAAAAAAATTACCCGTCCACGTAAAAAAGCCACAGAACGATAGGCACGTCCTCTCGCGTCCACCCGGTCACAGAACGGCGAAAACCTCCGGCGCGATAAAAGACACTCCGTGTCCGGTAAAAGATATTACCCGTCCGCGTAAAAAAGCCACAGAACGGTAGGCACGACCTCCCGCGTTCAGCACGCCACAGAACGGAGAAAATCTCCGGCATGGGAAAAGAGACATAACCACGGAACGGAGAAGGTTACCTCTCGCGTCCAGGGTACCACGGAATGGAAAAAAGTGACCGGCGCGACGAAAGACACTCTGTGTCCGCGATGAAAGGCACTCTGTGCCAGGTAAAAAAATTACCCGTCCGCGTAAAAAAGCCACAGCACGGTAGGCACGTCCTCTCGCGTCCACCCGGTCACAGAACGGCGAAAACCTCCTGCGCGACGAAAGACACTCCGTGCCCGCGATGAAACACACTACGTGTGTGCAATCTCCAAAATCCGCTGCATCCGGTGATTGACTCCGGAACGGCTCAGACCCAGACGCTCCGCCATCTCGCGCAGAGACATCTCCGGATTCTCCAGACGCAGCAGCGCAAGCTCCCGCAGCTCTTCCGGAAACGCTTCGATTCCGGAAGTTTCCATTACCCGGCGAATCGCTTCGGTCTGGCGGATTGCCGCAGAAACCGTCTTGCTGATGTTAGCCGTCTCAAAATTCGTCTTTCTGTTTACATAATTTCGAACTTCCTTGAACATCTTTGCCTGCATCAGCTCCATCGCGGAGCTGTGCGCACCGAGATAGGTCAGCAGATCCGCGATCCGCTCACTTTCCTTGAGGTACACAAGCATGTTGTTTTTCCGCGCAGCAAGCGCCGGCTGCATGCCGTCCTCCATACCGGAAATCAACGCAAACAATCCGCTGGCCAGCGACGCATGCGGCGTTGCAAATTCCAGATGATATTCCTTGTACGGGTCGCTGACGGTTCCGCAGACCAGAAACGCGCCGCGCAGAAACGCCGCCTGACAGCAGCTTTTTTGCAGAAACGCCATTCGGATCTCAGGCGTCTCCTGTTCTTCCGGTTCTCCAAACACCGAAAGCAGCCGTTCTCGCTCGGCCTCGCCTGCCAGCCGGACGGAAAATGCCGGGGAGGAACGCCGCATGACCGTGCCGGCCTCGGCAATCACGCCTGCCTGCGCGCTGACTGTTTCCGCAAAATGCCGGGCCAGCAGCCCGTTCTCTGTATGATATTCCGCATCCTTCCAAAACAGCCGGGAGAACCGCAGCATGCCGTAACACTCGGCCAGTTCGCAGCAGGACGCCTTTTTTTCAATTTGAAGCAGTTCCTTTTTGACATCAGACGCAAATGACACAGATCCACCTCACTGCTGTTTCCGGATATCCCGGTGGTTTGCAACCGCACGGCTGCCGGTTTCGCACAGATGGTCGCACAGGCTCTGCGCAATGGCCACGGACCGGTGATGCCCGCCCGTACAGCCGATCGCAATCACAAGCTGACTTTTTCCCTCCGCAACATATAGCGGCACCATGTAATCCACCAGATCGAACAGCCGGGTGACAAAGCCTTTGGTCTCCGGCGCCTGCATCACATAGTCAAAGACCGGCTTGTCCAGTCCGGTCAGTTCACGGAGTTCCTCCACATAAAACGGGTTGGGCAGACAGCGCACGTCAAAGACGAGATCCGCCTCCTTAGGCAGCCCGTGTTTAAACCCGAAGCTGATGCACTGGATCGACATCGACCCGCCGGTCTCCTCGAAAAAGAGGCCGGTAATCCGGTTTTTCAGCTGCGCCGAGGAAATCAGCGACGTGTCGAAAATGTAGTCCGCCATATCGCGAATCGGCCGGAGCATATTCCGTTCTGTCGCAACCGCCTGTTCGACAGAGCCCAAAAACTGGTTCGCCAGCGGATGCTTTCGGCGCGTTTCCTTATAGCGGTGAATCAGCACATCATCGTCGGCGTCGAAAAAGAGAATCCGATAGGAGTTTCCCGCCGCCTTCATTTCCTCAAGCGTCTTGAGCAGCCCGCCGAACAGCTTTCCGCCACGGATGTCCGTCACCACCGCAACACGTTCCATGCCCGCCTGTTCAGAGAGCGCGTAAAAGGTCAAAATCAGTTCCGGCGGAAGGTTGTCGACGCAGAAAAAGCCGATATCCTCCAGCGCATCGATTGCGCGGGATTTTCCCGCCCCGGACATGCCGGTTACCAGTAAAAATTCCATTGTATTGTTCCCACCCTCAAGGTTTATCCCAGCATTCGAACTTCACATTCCAGCGCGACGCCGCATTCGCGCAGAACCGTTTCCTGAATCAGGGCAATGAGCGCCCGGACATCCGCACAGGTTGCCCCGCCGCAGTTGACGATGAACCCGGCGTGTTTCTCACTGACCTGCGCGCCGCCGATCCGCTTGCCCTTCAGGCCGCATTTTTCAATCAGCGCGCCTGCAAAATGGCCCTCCGGGCGCTTAAAGACGCTGCCCGCGCTTGGAAATTCCAGCGGCTGCTTTTGCCGTCTCCGCCCCATAAAGTCATCCATTTTTGCGGAAATTTCCGCCCGGTCTCCTGCCTGCAGCGAAAGCTCCAGCGAAAGAATCGCCGCGCCGTTCTCCGCATAGGCGCTGTGCCGGTAAGAAAGCCCAAGCGCCTCACCGGAGAGCGCGCCGGCCGTGCCGTCCGGCAGCAGGTGCCTACACTGCGATAATACATCCTTCATCTCGCCGCCGTACGCGCCGGCATTCATAAACGCCGCGCCGCCGGCTGTTCCCGGAATGCCATAAGCAAATTCCAGTCCGGAAAGCGCATGTTCCCGCGCAAATACACAGACCGCCGAAAGCGAAGCGCCGGCTCCGCAGACAAGACCTGTCTCGCCGGAAAGCCGGATTTCCCGAAACGCACCGGCAAGCCGGAGCACCGCCCCGCGAACCCCGGCGTCCGAAACAAGCAGGTTTGACCCGTTCCCCAAAAGCAAAACAGGCACCTCTGCCGCCCTGCAGAGTCCAAGCGCCTTCTGCAGACCTGCCTCATCGCCTACGGATACCAGCAAATCCGCCGGTCCGCCAATTTTAAATGTCGTATACGCCGCCATCGGCGCTGCACGCCGGGTCACACACCCGATCGCGCAAAGCGCCGGTTCCAGCGTGTCCATCCACTGTTTTTCGCTCATCGTCACACTCCCCGTAACTGCCGGCTCCGGAACGAGCCGCCTGTTCTGTGGTTCTTAAAAATCGAGATCCCGGCGTTTTTCCGGCGTCTTGATCACAGAAATATCCATGCCCAGATTTGCGAGCAGCTCCTGTGTCGCGTCGTAGCCCATTTTCTTCTGCCGATTGTTCATTGCCGCGACCTCGATGATAATGGCCAGGTTGCGGCCGGGTTTTACCGGAATGGTCGTTACCGGCACCTTGATGCCGAGGATTTCCGCATATTCGTTGCCGGTCCCCATCCGGTCGTAGGTTTTTGTGCTGTCCCAGATTTCCAGGTTGATGCACATGTCGATTTTTTCCGTCATTTTGACCGCCGCCATACCGAAAATCCGGCGCGCGTTGACGATGCCGATTCCGCGCAGCTCGACAAAATGGCGGATATTGTCCGGCGCAGAGCCGACAAGCGATTTTGCGGAAACCTTGCGAATTTCCACCGCATCGTCTGCGATCAGACGGTGGCCGCGCTTGATCAGTTCAATCGCCGTCTCGCTTTTTCCGACGCCGCTGTCGCCGACGATCAGGATGCCTTCGCCGTATACCTCGACCAGTACGCCGTGGCGCGTGATACGGGGCGCAAGCTCCACATTCATGTAGGAAACCAGCGCCGCCAGAAGGCTGGACGTCGTTTCCTCTGTTCCGAGCAGCGGCACTTTATAGCGTTCCGCAGCAAAAAGAATTTCCCGCAGGGGTTTGATTCCCCGGGCAATAATCACAGCCGGCGGACGCCGGGAAAAGAATTCGTCGAGCGCATCCTCACGCTGTTCCGTCGGGAAAGACATGAGCAGCCCCATCTCCGTATTGCCGAAAATCTGGAACCGCTTTTCATCAAAATAATCCAAAAATCCGTTAAGCTCCAGACCGGAGCGGTTGACATCCGGCGAGGAAATGAGAATTTCCTCCGGATCCTCCGGCATATAGATGGCGCCCAATGGGACGTCCTTCATGACTTTTGAGAGCGAAACCGTATACGCAGTTTTCATTCCATCAAATCCTTCGTTCTGGTTTTTCCGTGCAATAGCGCCATTTTTGCGCCTCCTGTTTTTCTATTTATCAGTATACCGCATTTTTGCGCAAGTTTAAAGACGAAAGCACAATTTATTCCGGGAATTTGTATTGAATCCGGACAAAAATGTGCTATAATAACCTCAAAGAGACCTGCTGCGCAGGTCTTAAAGGCGGCATCGCCGCCTTCCGGAAGCTTTCGCTTCCGCACCTTTGAGAACATTTTGCTAACGCATAATCCCCTCTAAAGAGACCTGCTGCGTAGGTCTTAAAGGCGGCACCGCCGCCTTTCGGAAGCTTTCGCTTCCGCACCTTTGAGAACATTTTGCTAACGCATAATCCCCTCTAAAGGGATCTGCCCCACCGGCGGGTCTGCTGCGCTGGATCTGTCGGTTTTTCCATTTGCCAAGCGCACAATTCGCATTTACCTGGATTTTCCAGACACATAAAAAGCCGCCTGCAGGTTTCTCTGCGGGAAAGGCTGCACCCCGCTGCACGCCGGGGATTCATTTTTTCCGAAGGAGCCACTTATGAAAATCGCAATTTGCACAGACGCCTATTTTCTGCAGTCCGATACGGCTGCTTCTCACGCATATGTCCTCGAAAAGGGTCTTTCCGCACTCGGCCACCAGGTTATGGTGCTGACCTCCGACCTCGAAAGCGACGGCTTTTACGAGGAAAAGTCACTGGCCGCTGTAACGGCCCGGCCCTCGAAAAACGCCTACCGGCAAAGCGCCCGCCTGTTTTCGATCGGCAAAGGAATCGCCGCGCTGAACACCTTTTCCCCGGACATTATCCAAATTGAAACGCTCTCTCTGCTGGGCTATCAGGCCGCCCGATTTGCCAAAAAGCACAACATTCCGGTCGTCACCACCGTTTTCGGTCTTTCCGACGCGCTCGGAACAAGCTTTTCCGGCCTTTTTGCGCCGATTCCGACTTTTTTCTATAAATATCTGACCTGCAAAATTCTGGAGCTTACCGACGTCATCACCGCGTTCACCGGAAAGCTGGAATCCGAGCTGCACACGATCGGCGTCGAGAAAAAAATCACCGAGGTTCCCTGCGCCGTCGATTCTGAAATGTTCGGATTCGACACCGTCGATCCGCAGAAAATCCAGAAATTTCGGATGAAACTGGGACTCGGCGCCTCCAAAACGGGCATCATCTACGCCGGGCCGCTCGATTCTTCCAGCGGACTGGAGGCGCTGCTGGAACTCTGGGCCGGCTCCGTCAAGCCCGCCGACAATCTTCAGCTTGTCATTGCCGGTGCGGATATGCACCCGGACGAGCTGACCGAAATGGCAAAAATCCGCGGCGTGACGCGTCAGCTTTCTTTTGCAGGAAAAGTGGAGCACGAGGACATGCCCGCGCTGTTCCGTGCGTGCGACGCCTTTATCAGCACCTCGATTTCCACGTCGGTGCACATGTCGCCGGTCGAAGCAATGGCCTGCGGCCTTCCGGCGCTGCTCAAGCAGGGCTGCTCCAACGCCGATTTCCTCGAAGAGGGGCGCAACGGCTTTACGTTCACCAATTCCAACCAGCTTAAAAAGATTCTGCTGAGCCTTGCCGGGCTGGATACCAGCGGCAAACGGATGCTCCGCAAGCTGGTCAGCAGCACCGTCCGGAAATTCGACGAAATTACGGAAGCAGAGGCCTATGAAGAGATCTACCGCTCTCTGCGTTCCGGCGGCCGGGGCATTTCCCGCACGGCTGTCCCGTCGGTTCCGCGCCGTTCTGCGCAAACCGATGCCTTTTTCGACTATGAAGAAGAGGAACAGCAGGAAAGCCGCCGAACGAAATTCATGCCGCACTCTTCGGAAGAGACCGGATTCGGGGACGACTATTACATCGGCGGAGAATAATTGCGCCGCAGCGTACCTGTGCTGAAAGCTGCGCTGTTTCGCGCTTCCCGTCATGCGCTTCACCAGTATTGTATGCGCCGCCCGCGCGCAATATTGCCGTCTGCACCCGGAGCCGCGGTTTTGATTTGCCGCCCAATCGGCCATCCAGGCCTGCCGGCATCTGCTGCGCCGTACAGCGGACCCATCGCTGCCGCGCATACAGAGATTCGTTCGCCGCGCGGCGCACCATCGCACCGCGGCGTGTTTGCGGATTGTGCGCGAAACGCCGGGGGCTCCGCTGTTCTCCGCGTTTCATACTTGCCCGATCCGTTCCTGGCGGAATCAGGACGGAGCCAACGCACAAACGCGCAGTCGATCGAAGCACCCCGAAAAAAGGTCAAAGCGGATTATTAACCGATTCAAATCATAACCACCGGCCGCGCCGGTGGTTTGCACTAGCCCCCTTGGGGCATGACCCGGGCTGAGCCTATAGGCTCGTCGAAAAGTCTGCCAACCGCGCAGTTTTCCCGGGCTGCCCCTAAAGGGGCTTTTGTTTATTTGCCTCCTCTTACCGGCTCACCCGTAAACGGGTCTACGAACTCCTTGATGCTGAGTTGGTCGTCTGTGTAATCTTCTTGGAGCTGATTTTTGATATACTCCTCTATTGCGCGCCTATTTCGTCCCACTGTGCTGACGTAATATCCCCGGCACCAGAAATGCCGGTTCCCATACTTGTACTTGAGATTTGCATACTTTTCATAGATCATTAAGCTGCTCTTTCCCTTGAGATTTCCCATAATCTGCGATACGCTGTATTTCGGCGGTATGGATACGAGCATATGGATATGATCTTTGCACGCTTCTGCTTCGTGGATCTCGATACCCTTATATTCGCACAGCTTTCTGAGCATCTGTCCGATATCCTGTTTGATCTTTCCGTATATGATCTGTCTCCTGTATTTCGGCGCAAATACGATATGATATTTACATTCCCACTTCGTGTGTGCTAAACTACTGACATCAAGTTTCATTTGGACTTGATTCCTCCTTTGATTTTTTGTTCTTGGTTGGCAGACCATCTTCATTTTATCAAAGGAGGACATTTTTTCTATGCATAGCTAAAGCTTTTTGGAACCACCGGCATTGCCGGTGGTTTTCTTTATACAATAAATATCTCCCCGGCTGTGCCGGGGGGATTTCTTATGCGGGCGAAGTCCTATGTTACCAGCCGCGCCTCATGCGGCGTTGGTACGGTCTGACATCTGCATGGGGCTTGTTGCCGGCTGCCCGTAAACGGGCTTAGAAGTTTCCCATTGTCAGCTGTTCGCCCATCCTATCTTCCTCTAACTGATTTCGGATGTACTCCTCTATTTTCTTCGCATTCTTTCCTACGGTGTCTAC
>NZ_JACRSN010000007.1 GCF_014384705.1 Yeguia hominis
GTGGCGTCCCTGGCCTGCCAGTCTAGGCGGCCGTACAGTCATCCGAATCAGCACACGGAGGCCGAACGGAAGCTCATCCGCGACATGCGCCGCAGGAACCCGACCCTGGGCATGATCGAACTTTGGCACCGCCTGCGGCAGCGCGGCTATACACGCTGTCCGGAAAGTCTGTTCCGTGTCATGCGAAAAATGGGCCTGTTTCCCGCCGAAAAGCCCAAAAAGACATACAAGCCCAAGCCGTATGAGCAGATGACCTATCCCGGTGAGCGCGTTCAGGTCGGCGTGAAGGTCGTTCCGCGCAGCTGTATCGCAGATCCGAACCTTCGGCTGTTCCAGTACACCGCCATTGACGAGTTCACGCGCCTGCATTTCCTCGCAGCCTATCCGGAGCAGTCTACCTATTCCTCGGCGGATTTCCTGCGCAGACTGAAAGTGTGGTATATGCGCGCCGCGGCATCAAGGTGGAGTGTGTCCAGACAGACAACGGCTTTGAGTTTACGAACCGCTTTTCTGGCAGTAATCGCGACTTACCGACGCTGTTTGAAAAGACTGCTGCTGAGCTGGGCGTTCGCCACAAGCGCATTCGCCCGTATACCCCGCGCCACAACGGCAAGGTCGAGCGCAGCCACCGCGAGGATCAGAAACGTTTTTACTCCTGCCACGCTTTCTATTCTCTGGATGATTTCGCAAAGCAGCTTGCCGTTCACAATCGTCGCTCTAACAACTTACCCATAAGACCCCTCCGCTGGCTCTCTCCCTCCGAGTTCGCTGTCTAATTTGTTTGACAAATCTACATATTCCGCAAAAGCGCCGGGAAAAGGTCCCGGACAGAAATGCAGCCTTAAATGGAAACGCGCTTTTCCGCACCGTGACCGCCGAAAATATGCCATTCTCCTTCTGACAGGAGCGTATACAGAAATCGCCGTTCTTCGGCGCAGAGTTTTGGGTCGGTGTCGACAGAGGTCATCAAAATCGGTGCATAGCGGTTATACTGTGCCTGCGCAGGCGTCATGTCTTTGATATTGATCAAAATATCACCGCTGAAAACAAGATGATGGATTTCGTCAATCAATACGGTTTCGCCCTTCAGATGGCCGCCTTTTCCTTCGTAGATTTTGAAAAAAAGGTCGCCAAATGAAAAGGTGCCGGTGCAGGAAAGCGGTGCTCTGAAATCCGAATCACCGCCGATGGGTTCAATCCGGTCGCTCGGTGTGGCACGATACATCGTCAGTTCCTTGCAGATGGTGATGTAAGGTTTGTGAAGGTCATTTTGTTCCCGGAATCCATCCTGGTGTTCGAATTCCAGCCGCAGGCATTCCGCGCTCCGTTTTGACGCATAGACTTTATCAAAATTCGGAGCAAGACCGCAGTGATCCACATCGGCGTGGGTCAGGAAGAGCTTCTTTTCAGTGGTATCAAAGTCGGGAATCAGCTTTCTGAAAATTTCGTACATTTCCTGCGCATAACAGGCGTAGCCCGAATCGACAAAGAGGTATTCGTTTCCGCTTTTGATGATCGCCGTATTACTTCCGCATGGAGGTTCAAGGAGGGTGATTTCTGTTTTCTCGGTGATGCGGGTTTTCGAGATTCTCGGCGAAAAATGGCTTCCCTTTGCCTGCGCAAGAAGCCCCGTAAATCGGCTGATACTGTCGAAGGTGTAGTAGGGGGAAACACCGGATTCGTCCAGCCGCTGCATCGCGAGATTGACATTGATCAGCAGCGTTTCCTCGCTTTGCTTTGGAAGCTTCATCAGACTGGAAAGTTCCGAGACAAAATTGTTGTAAAAAATACTGTTGTCATAGACTTTATCGGCGCGGTTGTATTCGATTGCACGGACCTCGCAAAGCGTCCGGGCTTTCTCGATAAACCGACTGATTGCTTCGGCATCGTCGGTAATCAGACCCATTTTAAAAAGCTGGTACGCGGTGCCGTTTTCCTGAGAACTGATATAGGAAATATTCAGATGAAACGAAGCGATCAATTCCAGAAGCGGGGTCACGCTGCCCGGAATGTCCCGCAACCGAAACTCAAGGAGAATGACGCTCTTTTCATCAGAGCCGTTTTGCAGGTAACCGATTTTTTCCAAAAGAGTTTGGGCTTTTGCAAGCTGCTCCTTGGAGCCCTCTGCGTCAATAAACAGGCAGTGGGAGTCAACCGCTTTGTTGTAACTGACGCGGGTAATGTTGACGCCGAGATCCGAAAAACACCGGCTGGCTTTTAAAAATGCGCCAATATGGTTTGGCATCACCGTAACAAAGGTTCGTTTCATAGAGTTTTCCTCAGATAAAAAAATTTTTGTGTGCAGAACATGACGGATGTGGACGAAGTGACCCTTTCGCAAAAAAAGGCTCCAAATGTCGGAATATCTCTGCTTTGCGCAAACAGGAAGGAAAACGACGTGGCGCCGATTTACAAAAGCTGCCATACAGGACTTGAGCGGGCAGCGGAGCCTTTGCCTTAGGGTGCCCTGGAAGGCGCCTTTCTTCCTGGATGCTTTTATCATACATCCTGAAAAGCCGGTTCGCAAGAGTGGTGCTGTAAGGTGTGCGGTGTTTTTGTGCGGCAAAATGTTTGGTACACAAAAACACCGCCGCGCATTCCGGGCTCAAAGGAACACGCAGCGGGAATTCTTGTTTGTTATGGATTGACGGATCATATCAGAATTCGGCTTAGTAGTGGAAGTGTTTCCTTTTTACAATCAGGAAAACCGTGCCGAGTATGACGGCCATAAATTCTGCCACGACAATGGAAATCCAAACACCGTTGATGCCCAGAAGTTTCGGCAGAAGCAAAACGGCGGCGCTCTGAAATACCAGGGTGCGCAGGAAGGAAATAATCGCAGAGGTAACGCCGTCGTTCAGCGCAGTGAAGAAGCCGGAAGCAAAGATTGCAAATCCCATAAACGCAAAAGATAATGCGAAAATTCGGAATCCGGCGACCGTCAGCTCCATCAGTTCTGCGTCATATCCGACGAAGATTTTGGCGAGCGGAACAGCTAGTAGTTCGGCCAGTACGATCATGCCGGCGCCGAACAGGCCGATCAAAATCAGGCTTTTGCGGAGCAGACCTTTGAGTTCGGTGTGGTTTTGCGCGCCGTCGTGATACCCGATAATCGGCGCAGTTCCAATAGAATATCCGATAAAGGCGGCTGCGAAAATGAAGCTTACGTACATCATGACGCCGTAAGCGGCGACGCCGTTTTCTCCAGCATATGCCAAAAGCTGAATGTTATAAAGCATGCCGACGAGACTCATGGATACATTGCTCATGAATTCAGAAGACCCGTTGGTGCAGGCTTTAAAAATGGCTTTTCCATCCATTCTGGCTTTTCTGAGCCGGAGAAGGCTGCTGTTTTTTCGAAGAAAGTAGAACAGGGGAAATCCGCCGCCGACAACCTGGCTTGCGGCAGTGGCGATGGCGGCGCCGGCAAGCTTCCATTCCTCCGGAAGCAGAATAACCAGAACCGCGTCCAAAATCATATTGGTAACGCCGGCTGCAATCGTTGCGATAAGTCCCAAGTGCGGTTTTTCTGCGGTTACAAAAAAGCTTTGAAAGAGCAGCTGCAAAATATAAAACGGCAGTGCGGCAAGAATGATTCGTGCATAAACAACGCAATTTTCAAGCAGCGCACCCTCTGCGCCCAGTAAAGAAGCGATCGGACGAATCCACAAAATGCCGAGTACAGCCAATAAAATTCCAATTCCGGCAGCGACGTAAACAAACAGAGAGAAATATTCGTTTGCCTTTTCTTTGTCCCCTTCCCCGAACTTTTTTGCGACAATCGCAGTGCCGCCGGTTCCAAACATAAAGCCGACGGTGGCAACAATCATTAAGAACGGCATAATCAGATTGACCGCCGCAAAAGGTGTTTTTCCGGCAAAATTTGAGACGAAAAATCCATCTACAACGCCGTAGATCGATGTAAAAATCATCATGGCGATGGAGGGAAAAGTAAATTTGATCAGTTTTCGGTAGCTGAAGTGATCGGAGAGTTGAATGCGCATACTGTCCTCCCAAACCAGCAGTTTGCAAACTGGGCAACTGCCGGTATGATATCTTTGATATTCCAGTTACTGGTGTTGATGGTGATGTGATATGCATCGCGCTGACCCCATGGGGAGCCGGAAAGAATGGCTCTGGTTTGCGCGCGCATTTTGTCAATTTGCCGCATCTTATGGATCAGTTCTCGTTCGGTCAGCTTTTCCTCTGCAGAAGCGCGTTCCAGACAGCGCTTGATCTTTGCTTCCGGTTCTGCACAGACAAAAAGATTGAACGGATGTTCCTGCTGCAAAATAACATCAGCGTTTCTGCCGATAATGACGCAGTCTTTGCCCATAGCCGCAATTTTTTCGATGGCTTCTTTCTGTTTGAGCAAAAGTTCTACCCGGCTCGATTGCAGATATCCGGTGGAACCGATGGTTCCGTGAAAAGTAAGGGGGAATGCCTGCCATCCGTGGTCGCTCAGCTGATCTTCCACATAATGCTGATCCAGACCGCTGTTTTGGGCAACAGCGGTCAGAATTTCGCTGTCATAATAATCAAATTTCAAATAATCGGCGAGACGCTTCCCGAGTTCACGTCCGCCGGAGCCGAATTCCCGGCTTACGGTAATGATTTTCATAGTTCCTCCTTTATAGCTGTTCGATCTGCCGGCGAAGGCAGTCGTGATATTTTTTCATGAGATGGATATAGCTGCTGATTTCATCTTCAGACCATGTATCGAAGGCCTGGATTTCCGCCTGGTAAATTTTTGCGGCGGTTTTCTGAACAAACGCATTGCCCTTTTCCGTCAGAATAATCTTTTTTGTCCGGCCGATATGCTGTTCCAAATGAAGAATTCCGGCAGCCTCCAAAGAACGGATGGCGGAGTTAATGGTCTGTTTTCGGACACCGCTTTTTTTGTAAATGTCGCGAAGTAAACAGCCGTCTCCGATATCGTAGATTGTATAGAGTACGCGGGAAACGCTGTCGGTGATGCCGAGCTTGAGGGATGCCTGATGATAGATTGCGTCCATTTCCGAGGCAAGATAGTTAATTTGATGCACGCTGTTTTTTCGCGTCTGATCCATTTCATTCCTCCAAAGTACGAAATCATACTTGCGTATTATAGGATGATTTTGCGCGATTGTCAACGAGGTTTGCAATTTTTTCAGAAAAACCCCGCAGGAAAACGCCTGCGGGGTTTGGATAGAGACAGCTTGTTTTTTAGGAAAGAAAGGCATTTGAGAGGTATTATGTGGAAAAACCATCCGCTTTCGACAGCAATACGACGCACTCGACATGATGTGTGAACGGAAACATATCCACCGGCTGGATGGCCGTTACGCGGTACGGATCCTTTGCCAGAACGGCGAGGTCACGCGCAAGGGTTTCGGGATTGCAGGAAATATAGACGATCCGGTTCGGCAGAAGCGTTCGCAGCGCATTTAGAAATGCGTTGCTGCTGCCGGCACGGGGTGGGTCTAGAAATACGACGTCGGCCCGTTCTCCGGCTTCGGCCATTGCACAGAGAAATTCTCCGGCGTCTCCCGGATAAAATCGGGCGTTGCGGATATTCATGCGCCTTGCGTTGGAGATGGCATCCCGGACGGCGTCGCGGTTGAGCTCTACGCCGATGACCGATTTTGCGTGACGGGAGGCGATCAGACCGATCGTCCCGATGCCGCAGTAGGCATCGACAACCGTTTCTTTGCCGGTGAGTCCGGCGAAGGAGACCGCGGTGCGGTAGAGAACCTCTGTTTGAACGGGATTGATCTGATAAAAAGACTTTGCGGAAATCCGGAAGGTGCAGCCGCAGAGGGTGTCTTCGATATAACCGGGTCCGTAAAGAATTTTTTCCTGTTCGCCGAGAACGAGACTGGTGTGGCCGGGATTGATGTTCTGCAGAATGGTCGTGATTTCCGGGTGCGCATTGCGCAGCGCTTTCACAAAGTTGTTTCGCGAAGGAAAAACGGGGGAGGCGGTTACCAGCACGACCATCACTTCACCGCTGGTAAATCCGCGTTTGACCAGAACGTGACGCAGCAGGCCGTAGCCGCTGTCTTCCTGGTAGGGAAGAATTTTGAACGATGGCAGCATCGAACGGATGGTGACGATAATGGCGTCCGCGCAGGCGTCTTCAATCATGCAATGATCGATCGGCACAATCCGATGGGAACTGGATTGATAGACGCCGGAAATAATCTGTTTTTTATGATTGACGCCGAACGCCGCCTGCACTTTGTTGCGGTAATGAAGTGGATTTTCCATGCCGAGGATGGGCATGGGTTTCCCATATGGACGCAGGAGACGGTCGCAAAGCCGCTGTTTCCAGAGAAGCTGTTCTGCATAAGGAAGATTTTGCATCTGACAGCCGCCGCATTTGCGGTAATGCGGACAAGCGGGCTGAAAGGTTGTTGCCATCAGTGATCGATCCTTTCGTTTTGGAAAGTGGAAAAGCAATTTGCTTTATGATACAATGATACAATAAATAAAATGCAAAGTTTTTTGAGTGTGCCTCTGCAAACGAACCGATAGACCAGACTGCTTTTTTCAGGTGTTGCGCACAGACGAAAAGGGAGGGAATATATGGAAGTTTTTTGGAATATGGCGCTTTCCATACTCATCCTGGGCTTTGGCGGTGTGCTGATAGTTCGCGTCCTGACCGAGAGCGGCCTATCCATCCGAAAGACGGCAGAACATGCAGTTTCGGCAGGTGCGCTCAGGGAGATTCCCTCTCGAAAAGAGCTGTGGTGCGTTTTTGGCGCCGCTTTGGCGTTTCGGCTGTTGGTGTTTTTTGCAGCCGGTTTTATTTTGCAAAAGGCAAACCCGGAGGCCGCCGCGACGCTGTGCGATCCCTGGATTCGGTGGGATGCAAGGCATTATATCGGGCTTTCCCGGCATGGCTATGCCGGCTATCTGGAGGAAGGCACGCCGCTGTTTCTGGTGTTTTTTCCGCTCTATGTCTGGCTGATGCGCGCGGTCAGTTTTTTGGGGCTTTCTTCGGCGGAAGCGGGGCTTATCGTTTCGTTTCTGTGCTTTGCCTTCGGGTGCCGCAGATTTTATGCGCTGGCGTCGGCGGAATATGGAAGAAAAACGGCAAAATGGAGCGTAGTGTTCCTCTCGGTGTTTCCGTTTTCGTTTTTTTTCGGCGGTGTGATGACGGAAAGCCTGTTCTTTTTGACCACAGTTTTTGCGCTGGATGAGATCCGGCGCCATCGGTTTTATGCCGCGGGAATTTGGGGCTTTCTTGCTGCTTTGACGCGGATGCAGGGCGTTTTGCTGATCGTTGCCGCAGGCGTGGAGTTGTTTGCTGCGGAAAAGCCGTTCTCCCGGGAACTCAAAAATGAAAAACCGCAAACGATGCGGTGGAAAATGCTTTTTAAGCAATTGCCCGCAATCCTTTTGCCGCTATTGGGCACGGGGGGCTATTGCCTGCTTAATTGGTGGGTGGCGGGAGACGCGCTGGCGTTTTTGAATATGCAGTCCCACTGGAACCAGGGAATGTACCCGACCTCCGGTACGCTTTGGTATGTTTTGCAGAATGCGATCCAGACAGCAGGAGAAGCTATTTCAGCGGAAATCTGGTGGCCGCAATTTGTGCTGTTTTTTGCGTTTTTTGCAATTCTGCTGCTGAGCGTTCGGCGCGGCAGGACGTCGTTTCTGTGCTATGGCTATGGATATCTTCTCACCAGCTATTCGCTTTCCTGGCTGCTCAGCGGCGGACGGTATCTTTCCTGTGACGTGCCGGTGTTCCTCTTTTTAGGAATGCTGACCCGGAAGCGCCCGGCTGCAGCAATCCTGTTGGCGGCCGGCATGGCGGCGCTGTTTTCGGGATATCTTTCCGCCTATTTAACCGGCGGAGCCGTCATGTAGCGGGCGGGGCGCATCTGTCCGGCCCAAAGTCCGAATTTGCAGATAATAGGAGACAATCAGAAGGACTGTCGCACCGGCCCAAGCGGCGGGCTCCGCGTAGAAAATGCCGGTTTCCCCCAGATAGAGCGGAAGCAGCGCGGCACAGAGCAACCGGAAAAACAATTCCGCAAAACCGGATATCAGCGGAATTACCATGTTGCCGAGCCCCTGCAGGGCAGAACGGTAGACGTGCAAAAGATACAGCACGGAGAGCGGGACACACAGCACAGTCAGGTAGGTATATGCGGTTTGCAATACCATATCATATTGCGGTTCTGTTTTAGATACGAAAAGCCCGATGAGACTGTGCCCGAAAAACAGCGTAACCGCGGAAACAACCAGGGAAGTACAGAAGGCCATCAGACAGGCAACCCGAACCCCGCGCCGAATGCGCGCATACTGGCGTGCACCGAGATTTTGTCCGACATAGGTGGCGGCGGCAAATCCGAAGGAAACGGCCGCAAGTTCCACTAGGCCGTAAAGCTTGTTGGCTGCGGTGAAGCCAGCGATGAAGAGATACCCGAACCCGTTGATGATTGACTGGACACCTAATCCGCCGACCGAGATAATGATATTTTGCAGCGCAAGCGGCATGCCGAGGCGGAGCAGCTTCTTGAGATAGGCGCCGTCTGGTTTCCAACTTTCTGCATCCATTTGCAGAAGGGAAATCCGCCGGACTGCCCGCAGACAGACGCCGGCAGAGCAGCACTGTGCGATGACGGTGGCAACCGCCGCGCCTGCAATGCCCCAGTGAAATCCGACAACAAACAGAAAGTCAAGACCGATATTGAGCACAGCAGCAATCACCATGGCGTAGAGCGGCGTTTTGCCGTCTCCGAGTGCACGCAGAATGGCGGCAAGAAGGTTGTATGCCATGATGATGACGATGCCGCCGTAACAGATGTGCAGATACATCGCGGCGTCTGCAAAAATGTTGTCCGGCGTCTGAATCAGCCGCAAGGCAGGACGCAGAGCAAGCTGGCTGATGCCGGAGAGAAGAATCGCGATCCCGGCGCAGAGCCAGACCGACATGGTGACGGACTTCCAAAGCCCGGGGATATCATTGGCGCCGAAGCGCTGGGCGATCAAAATGGAAAACCCCTGCGTCAGACCCTGAATCAGGCTTAAAACAAGCCAGCTGAGCCAATCGACTGCCCCCAGAGCGGCAAGCGCCTCAACACCGACATAGCGTCCGACGACGGCGGTGTCCACAACGGTATAAAGCTGCTGAAAAATGCTGCCGAGCATCAGCGGCAGTGCGAAGGAGAGAATCAGCCGAACCGGATTTCCGGCGGTCATATCCCGAACCCGTTGTTCCATAGACGCAGTCCTTTCGTATTCCAAAATCGGAAAGCCTTTAAAAAGCTTTTTCGTCAAATGCAAAGTCCGGCGGTTTGCAGCTGGAAGTCAATTCGCCGGAGAGGTGCTTTCTGGCGCCCAAAGTCCTTGCGCACCGATTCAGAGGAAATCGCTGTCCGCTTGCAATTCTTCAAAGAACGGTGTAGGAAAGCGTAGAAAAGTCGTAAAGCAGACGGATTCCCTCATCGGTTTCTTCGGGCAGAAGCGCACGGGCGACCAGAATCGTGTCAGAGGTTCCTTCGCGAAGCAGGACGGCATAGTCGCCGTCAATTTTGGAGACAAGGTAGGAAATCGGTTCCATAGTCGGACCTCCTGTTCAAGATATCGATTACAGAAAATTGGAAAAGACAGAAGCGAAAATGACGGTCAGCAATCCGGAGATGGCGACGGACAGGCTGCTCATGGCGCCCTCGATTTCGCCGAGCTCCAGCGCTTTGGCGGTGCCGAGCGCATGAGAGGCGGTTCCGATCGCCAGCCCGACCGCAATGGGATCCCGGATGCGCAAGAGGCGGCAGAACCCTTTTGCAGTTACATTTCCGAGAATTCCGGTTAAAATAATCACGGCGGAGGCAATGGCCGGAATGCCGCCGAGTTCCTCTGTGATGCCGATGCCGATTGCGGTTGTGACGGATTTCGGCAGCAGCGTGACATAGTGCTCATGGGACAATCCAAAAAGAAATGCAAAGAGCAGGACGCTTCCAACGCTTGCAAGCACGCCGGAGACAATTCCGAGGAGAACCGCCTTCCAATGTTTTCGCAGCAGAGAAAGCTGCTGGTAAAGCGGAACAGCAAGGCAAACCGTCGCGGGTGTAAGCAGATAGCTCAGATACTGTGCACCGGCGTTATAATCTTCATAGGAAATTCCGGTAAGCAGAAGGAAGGCAATCACAAAAAGAACGGCGATGAGCAGCGGATTGCACAGATCGCTTTTTACCTTTTTGCGAAGAAACATGCCGAGAAAATACCCTGCCAAGCTCAGAACAACGCCGAAATAGACCGAGTGGATAAAAAAGTCACGCATCTCTTTTCCTCCGTTCCAAACGCAGTGCGGCTTCTGTGGTTTTTCCGGTAACCGCCATGACGATATAGGTCGTTGCAGCCAGAATAACGAGAAGCGGGATCAGGATGTCGAGCAATTGCGCGCGAACCGCAAGCAGGCCGACAATGGCCGGAAGAAAGAGAACCGGCATAATTTTGAGCAAAAAGGAGGCGGTTTCCGCAATTTGATGCAGCTTTAAAACTCCGGTGCACAGGCATAGGAGCATCAGCAGCAGGCCGTAGATACTGGCCGGAACCGGAAGCGGGATCAGTGTATGCAAGGCTTCTCCGAGAAACGACAGCAGCAAAATGATGGCGGCTTGAAGCAGGTATTTCATGGAATGGCGGCGCACCTCTCTTTTCGTTTGTCTAATTTTTAAGTATAGCATAGGATGCAGGGAAAAGGAAGACGGGAAATCGTGCCGCGCTTGCTTTTCAGAAAGTTTTATAGTATGCTAGGGGCAGTGTTTGAATTACGGAGGTCTTTCGGATATGACGCAAAAAACAAAATCGCTTGTCCTGGGCGCGGCAATTGCAGCGCTGTATACGCTATTAACCTACCTAGCGTCGCTTCTCAATCTGGCATATGGGCCGGTGCAGTTTCGAATTTCTGAAGCGATGACGCTGCTTCCGGTTTTGACGCCTGCAGCTGTGCCGGGACTGATAATCGGCTGTTTCCTTTCCAATTTGTGGAGTCCGCTGGGGGTTGTGGACCTGTTGTTCGGGACACTAGCAACCGGACTTTCGGCCATTTGGAGCCGTTCGCTCCGGCGCTATCGTCTGAAGGGCCTTCCGGTGCTGTCTGCGCTTCCGCCGGTCGTCTGTAATGCTGTGATTGTCGGACTGGAGATTGCGTGCCTGTCGGATGCCGGGTTTTCTCTGCAGTCGTTTTCCTGGGTCGCATTTTTCTCTTCGGCGGCAAGTGTCGGACTCGGGGAACTTGTAATTTGTCTGGTGCTTGGCGTGCCGCTGGTGACGGTATTGGAACGCTCCGGTGCAGCAAAGCGAATTTTTGAAGGATAAAAGGAGGATCTGAAAAATGTTACGGCATGTTGTGATGTTTCAGTTCAAAGAGGAAGCAGGCGGCAGAACCAAGGCGGAGAATGTCGCGATTACCAAAGCTATGCTGGAAGCGCTTCCGCAGAAAATTGACTGGATCCGCGCGTCCACGGTGGCAGTAAATGCGCCGGATGCCGACGGAAAAAATTATGATCTCATTTTAATTTCGGACTTTGATTCTATGGAAGATTATCTGCGCTATAAGGTGCATCCGGATCATGTGGCGGTCGGAACCTTTATGCGCCCGGTTCGGATTTCCCGCGCTAGCGTGGATTTTTATTTCGAGTAAAGCTTGATTTTGAAAGGAGACGCCGAGTGGAATGGAACACAGTAAAAAATTTGCATGGACATGGACGGTCAAGAAAGAGTGTCTGGAAGAATATGTGAACATGCATCTGAATCCGTGGCCGGAAATTCTGGAGGAACACCGCAAAGCCGGATATCGGAACTATTCCATTTTCCAAAACGGCAACCAGTTCTTCTACTGCTTCGAGTGCGACGATATTGATGCGGCGAATGCCTATATTGCCGCAAGCGAGGCCTGCGGACGCTGGAATGCCATTACCTCCAAGATGGTGGAAGGTTCTTTTGATTTTCACGAGGAAGAGCCGATTCACTTTATGCCGGAGGTCTTTTACCTGAAATAATCCTCATAAAGAACCATGATTTGAAAAGCCGCACAGAACTGTGCGGCTTTTCGCTGCTTTTGTGCAAGAGTTCCGGAACCGCTGGAACAGCCGGCCCTTCTTCGGCATATAGTATGGTAGACCGCAGTTTTAAAACTATATTCAGATATGGGAAGGGAACAGCTATGCCTACAAATCTCAATAATCAAGCGAACATTACCTATTCCTTTGCGGGCAGCGGAACAGGAGCGGCAAACTCCAATATGACCACGACGACGCTTCTGGACGAGTACAGCCTGACCGCAACCAAAACAAGCCTGACAGAAACATTCCGTCCGGGGCAGAATCTGACGTATATTTTCCGTCTGGAAAATAACGGAACCGGGCCTCTGTACACGGTCACGGTGGCGGACGATCTGGGCGCGGCAGAGGGCGCGGATCCGCTTTCTTATGTGAGCGGAAGCGCACGGGTTATTTTGGATAACGTGTACTATACGATTACGCCGACCGTCAATGCGGATTCCATTACCTTTGTGCTGCCGGTTCCGCTGCAGCCGCAGTCGGTTGCGTTTGTGCTCTATATGGCGGCGGTAAGCGGCGCACTGGGCGCAGAGGTGGAGACCATTACCAATACGGCCGCTGTAACCGCGCGGGAAGGCTCTGCCGAGGGTGCGGTTTTGCTTGTAACACCGGATCCGGCTGAAACGGTAACGGCAGAATCCTATGCGGAGGTTTCTATTTATAAAGAAGCCAGCAAAGCGACCATCAGCAGCGGGGAAACCTTGATCTACACATTTACACTGACCAACACCGGAAACGAACCGGCAGAGAGTGTTGTCCTGCGCGATGTCTTGCCGGAGGGCTTTACCGTCAGCAGTATTCAGTCTATCACGAACGGTGTCACGACCACTTATTCGGCGTCCGATTACGATCTGGATGCCGCAACGAATACGCTGACACTGCCCGGTGCGGCAAGCGCGGCTACAATTCGTGTCCCGGCGGCGACAAGTGCCGGAGCGGGTGTCACCACGATCCTTGTGGCTGGAACCGTATAACAGGGAACCAGTTTTTGCGGCGCATGTGCTTCGGGAAGATCCGGCGCGCATGCGCCGCTGTTGCGTGAAAATCAAAATACAATTTCACAAATTTTTTACAAATTATACGTGGAGATACTACCATATCAAACGAAAATATGGTATGATAACAATAGAAAAGAGAAAAGGAAAAATTCCTTTTTCCGTGCTAAAAATAACCGATAAGGGGGATATCGCGGTGATGGTCTCCAAAACACCGTGTGTGCTGGTTTGTGTAACCGGCCAGAAAGATTGCGTACGCCTGATCGAAACAGGCGTTCAGATTGCTGGACAGCTCCAGAAAATTCCGGTTCGGGTGCTCAATGTCCAGCCTGCATGCGCAGGATATGAAACAGATGGGGAAGAGCTCGAATACCTTAGGCAAAAGGCACGGTCCGTCTCTGCGGATATGACCGTATTCTTCAACGACGATCCGGCGCTGATTACCGCTGGTTTTGTCAAACAGACCGGTGCGGTTCAGATCGTCACCGGAATGGCGGGAACGCCGACAAACGGGTTCATCGACCTTTTGCATAAGCTGGTTCCGGAAATTACGATTTCCATGGTTTCAAAAGAAGGAAATATTTACCACATCTATCCGGAAAGCGTTCCGAATGGGGTAAGACTTCTTCAGAAAACCGCAGCGGAAGCGACCTGAAGTTCTTTTGGCCGGGGTTTGCAGCCCCGGCTTTTTTGCGGAATTTGGGAAATGCAGTTTGTAGTTTTTGAAAACTTGTGGTACTATGAAGTATCGGGTGCGGCGATGTTCGCCGATCCTGTTTGGAAGTTTTAAAATCCGCATGCAACGGTATGCTGCGGATGTGGATTTACGGAGGGATCCATTGTGTCAGATGTTTTGCTTTTTGACGGTGCGTTCGGAACCTATTATCATGCGCTGCACGGCTCCGCCATGGCGCCGGAGCTCGCCAACCTTCACCGGAAAAATGCGGTCTATGAAATTCATCGGGAATATCTGGCTGCCGGTGCACAGGCCATCAAAACCAATACATTTGCGGCAAACAGCGCACTCAGCACAGATTCTTCCCTTTTAGGGGAGATTATCAAAAACGGCTATGAAACCGCTGTGCTTGCTGCTGGGGGGAGCGAACGGGTCTTTGCAGATGTCGGCCCGATCCGTTCGGAAAACGCTGCATATGAATACGGACGGATTACAGAGCAGTTTTTATCGCTCGGCGCATCGAATTTTCTGTTTGAAACGCAGCAGGAACTGGAACCGCTCAAGGCATCAATCCGTCGGATTCAAGCCGTCCGGCGCAATGCCAGAATCTTTGTTTCGTTTGCCGTGTCGCTGGATGGATACACCAAGGCGGGCGGCTTTTACAAAACGCTGATTGCAGAGGCTCTTGCTGCCGGTGCAGATTATGCGGGAATGAACTGCATTTGCGGGCCGGCACATATGCTGGAGCTAATCCAGGATTTGGATGCGGAAGATCAGCCGCTGCTCGCAATGCCGAATTCCAGCTATCCGTCCATGGTGAACGGACGTACGGCCTATATCGATAATCCGGACTATTTTTCAGACTATCTGGTGAGGCTGTATCAGTGCGGTGTGAATGTGCTTGGCGGATGCTGTGGAACCACGCCGAATCACATTCGTGCTGCGGCGGAAAAGCTGCGCGCCGCGTCCGGAATCAAACGGCTGCCGGTCAGAAAAAAGGCAGAGCCGCTCAAAACGGCAGAGCCGAAAGGCTTTTTGATAGAAGACCGAAAAATGATTGCCGCAGAGCTTTCCCCGCCGATCGATACAGATATGACCTATCTTCTGGGTGCCGCGGAGCGTCTGAAGGCCTGCGGCGCAGATTATATCACCGTGCCGGATTCTCCGCTTGCCAAACCGCGTGCGTCCAGCGTGATGACGGCGGCGCGGATCCAGCGGGAAATCGGCATCGAAACCATTCCGCATGTAGCCTGCCGGGACCGAAACCGTATTGCGCTTCAGGGAGAGTTGCTTTCCGGAAATATGGAAGGTCTTCGGAATATTTTGGCTTTGACCGGCGATCCGATCCCCGATACCGCGCGCGATGGAAACCCGAGCGTGTTCGGATTTAATTCCTTCCGTCTGATGGAGTTTGTCCGGGCGCTCAACAGTGATTTGTTTGCGGACTCGCCTTATCGAATCTGCGGCGTTCTGAATCTGAATGCGCGAAATTTTGATGTGGAACTCCGGCGTGCGGAGGAAAAAATTCGGAACGGTGCGACGGTTCTGTTTACCCAGCCGGTTTTTACCCGCCAAAATGCCGAGAATTTGACTGCCGCACGGCAATCACTTTCCTGCATGCTAATGGCAGGCATTATGCCGGTTGCCAGCTACCGGAACGCGCTTTTTCTAAACAATGAGGTCGCAGGCATTGAGGTGCCCGCACGGATTCTTACGTTGCTGAAGGATAAAAACGCGGAAGAGACAAAAGAAATTTCGGTCGGTTTCTGCAGACAGCTGATCGATCGAGTTTACGATTCCTGCGACGGATTTTATCTCATTACGCCGCTGAAGAAATTAGAATTTACAGAAATGCTCATAGAGTATATCAGGGGGAAAGAACAATGATTACCATTGGTGAAAAGTTAAACAGTTCCATTCCGAAGACGCTGGAAGCGATTTCCGCGCACGATGAAGCGTATCTGATCGAGATGATCCGTCTGCAGGCACAGTGCGGCGCGGATTATCTGGACTTGAATACCGCGGTGGCCGGAAATGAAGCGGCGGACATGGAGTGGTTAATCGGACTTGTGAAAGACCACTGTGAATGCGGAATTATGATTGACAGCCAGAATCCGGAAGTCGTGCGCACGGCGCTTCCGCTGTGTACAGGACGTCCGGTGATTTTGAATTCTGTCACGCCGAGTCCGGTGTTTGAGCCGCTTTTTTCATATTTGGCTGAGTGTGGTACCGGGGTTGTCTGTATGCCGGCCGGAGAATTCGGCCTTACCCAGAGCGCGGAGGAGCGGACAAAAACGGCGCAGGCGCTCTGTGAAAACTTAGTGCTTGCCGGAGTCCGGCGGGAAAATCTGTATGTCGATGTGATGGTAGAGGCGCTTGCAACAGCGGATCAGGCAGCGGTTACGGCGCTTGCCACGCTGCGGGCGGTTCGCGCACGGATTTCCGGTGTCCATACGGTTTGCGGACTTTCCAACATTTCCTTCGGGCTGCCCCGGCGCGGACTGCTGAACCGGGCGTTCCTTGCGATGGCGATGGCGGAAGGGCTGGACAGCGCAATTCTGGACGTCACATCGCCTTCGATCCGGGAAACGCTGGCAGCTTGCAAGTCTCTGTTCGGACAGGATGAATTTTGCATGGACTATATCGGATTTGTCCGGGAAACAGCCCAATAAAGCTGTCTGTATTCGGTAGGGTTTCCTAAAATGAGCACGTGTAAAATTTTAGGCTCCGGATTCATTGACAAAGAAAATTTGCTGTGCTATCATGAAGCAGAACCATAACAGGAAAGGGATGTTTCGCATGGCAGAAGTTTGGATTATGGGAGAAATGCTCGTCGAAATCATGCGCCCCGAAGCGGATATGCAGCTTTATGAAGCGGGTGTGTTCCGCGGTCCGTTCCCGAGTGGCGCGCCGGCTATTTGTATTGATACGGTTGCCCGTCTGGGACACTCTGCCGGCATCATCGGCGGCGTCGGAAAAGACGATTTCGGAAAATGTTTGCTCGATCGCCTGAAAAGAGACGGCGTGGACTGTTCCCATGTGCTCGAGAGCGACGAGAATTCGACCGGCTGCGCATTTGTCACGTATTTTAAGGACGGTTCCCGGAAGTTTATCTACCATATCGGCAATACGCCTGCCGCACAGGCGAAAGCGCCGAAGATGGACGGCATGCAGGATGCAAAATATTTCCATATCATGGGATGTTCCCTCATGGCACAGGATGCATTCGGCAAGGAAATCGTCAAAACCATGAAAGCGTTTTACAAACAGGGAACCAAGATTTCGTTCGATCCGAATATCCGTCCGGAGCTTTTAAAAAGCAAGGAAAGCCTCAAGCTCGTACAGGAAGTCCTGGAGCATACCAGCGTGTTCCTGCCGGGTGTTCCGGAAATCTTACAACTGACCGGAAAAGATACGGTAGAGGATGCGGTGAAAGCCTGCTTTGAAAATCCGAACATGGAGATTATCGCGCTGAAAAACGGCTCCAAGGGCTGCATCATCTATACGCGCGAGGAGTCCTTCTCCATGGGTGTATATCCGGTGCAGGTTGCAGATTCGACCGGCGCAGGCGATAGCTTTGACGGTGCGTTCCTCTGCGGTTTGATTGAAGGCCGGAGCCTGAAAGATACGACCTGTCTGGCAACGGCTGCTGCTTCCCTCAATACGGCGGCATTCGGCCCGATGGAAGGAAAGATTTCCAAGGAGACCGTTGCAGAAATGATTGCAAACGGTAATCTGTAAAAGAATTTGTAAAAAATGGATTTCGCGCACCCTCTATACAGGGTGCGCGATTTGTTTTATAATAGAGATATTCCGGTTGAAACCGCAGACAGGTTTTGCCGGATCCGGATTTCCAAAACAGTCTGTAACGGAGAAATGGGGGACGGCATTGAAACAGGGATATCGGCTGATCTGCATGGCTTTGGGACTTTTTCTGCTGCTGGCAGGGACAGGCTGTTCGGCTGCACCGGAAGCGGTGGAGGCCGGCGGTATTTTATGGTTTTGCCAGCCTGCTTCCGGCGGGACGCTCTGTGTGGAACCCGCGTATGATTCATTGGGAGATACCGGGCGGATTTTTCGTTCAGATTTAAGCGGAAAAGTCATTGTGCCGGAGGAAATCGATGGAAAGCCGGTCACGGAACTTGCCGACCGCGCCTTTTTCGAGAGCGAGGAGACAACCGAAATTGTGCTCGGTGAGGAAATCCGTACCATCGGAAAAGAGTGTTTTTATGGCTGCACGGCGCTCCGAACGGCGGAACTGCCGGCGTCTGTGCGCGAACTGGGAGAAAATGCCTTTTCGAAAAGCGGAATTGAGCGGCTCTCTTTTCCGGAAAGTTTGCGTACGATCGGCCGGGAGGATTCCCTGCCGTTTTATGGATGTCAGTCGCTTAAGGAAATTCTGGTAGATCCGGAAAATCTGTATTATTTTTCAGAGGGCGGCGTATTGTTTTCCAAAAAGAAAAAGACGCTTTTGTGTTATCCTGCGGCAAAGCAGGGGAGCTCCTATGTGATTCCGGATACGGTGGAAAAATTGGCGCCGGGATCCTTTTGGATGTGTACGAATTTGGAGACGCTGACGATTCCTGCAAGCGTTCGAAAGATGGAATGCCGGTTTGCGGATTGCCATGCGCTAAAGATGCTCATGGTTCCGGAGGATCGGCTGGAGGATGACCAGGAGCATCCAGCGTTGGAAGGTTTTACCGGAAAGCTGGAGGGGTACACCCGTTAGGAAAACAGGCGGCTTGGTAGTGGAGATGGAGTAGGTGGAAATCATGCAGGAAGAACAGCGCGCAGAGACCGAGGCCAGTGTGGCCGATGAACGCTCTGTGTCGGTTGCACCGGTCGGGATTTGGACGCCGGTATTGGAAGCAGGAAGTCTGCGCGGAGAGGCGGCGCAGACAAAGGGTGTCTGGAGATTGGCGGCTCCGACCGGCATGTCTGCGCCGGAAGCAGCTGCTGCGGTTTTGTCGGAGGCGATTGCTTCCGGGAAACAGGTGTTGTTCCTTCCGCAGCAGGAAGAAACAGCAGCTGCAGTAAAACAATGTTTGCGGGAGGAAGAGCTCAATCTGTTTTGTGTTTGCCTGGGTTCCGATTCGGCGCAGACCGTTTTGGAAAAGCAGGAAACACTGAAAAAAGAGATCGATCAGGCGCTTCCGGGTCTGCAAAAAACCTGCGCAGAGGAACGGGCAAAGCAGGCCGATTGGATTCGGATTTTATATGGAAAGCGGAACGGCGGGTGGCCGCTGTGGGAGCTTGCCATACGATATGAGACTTACCGGGATGCACCAGGCGGTATGGCATTTTCCCTCAAAGAAATTTCAGGCGTGAGCGCAAAGACGGTGAATGACTGGAACGGGCTGCTGCTCCGGCTGGTTTCAGCAGCACAGGCAGTCGGCCATCCTTGCGGCCATGTGCTCTCCGGAATCGGACAGACACAGGATTCCCGTCAGCTGCGGGTATATGCGCCGCAGTCCCTGGTGCTTTACCGGGAAGCGCTGGAACAGGTCAAGCAGCGTGCGGCTGCGCTGTGTGATTCGCTGCAGGAACCGGCGCCCACGACCAAAGAGGCGTTGCTGCAGCTCTATACCTTCAGCACGATTCTTTCGGAGATGAAGAGCCTGCCGGCGTCCTGGATGGGGATGACCGATTTCACAGGTTTTTTACGGAAGCTGCGCGAAATGACCGTACACGGGAAACGCGAGCGGGCGCTTTTCTCTGAACTTTCCAAGGACTGGCTGCAGGATTTACTGCGTCAGGACGGCACGATGCTTTTGGAGGATTGGGAAAAATCCTGTGGAAAATGGTCTGTTTCGCGAAATATGGAGCAAAAACGGATTTTAAAGCACTTGGCGCCGTATGCCCGGCACCCGATTGGCAAGGAGACCATCGGACCGGCCATGGAAAAGCTGCGTTCTTATCAGAAAGAAAATGATGCGGTTGCAAAGCTGCTCTCCGGATGCAGAGGCGCGCTTTCCGGGCTGTATCAGGAACAATATACGGATTGGAATGCAATCGAACGCCTGTGTGCGATTGCAGAGTCCTGCGACCAAAAACTCCGCAATACGGGCTGTATGGCGCTCTTTCAAAAAAGTGCGCGTGTGGACTGGAAGGCGGCGCAGGCATTCGCCGGAACCTGGCGGACTTTTTCAGAGATGCAGGCGGGTGTGTACCGGCTCTTCCGGATTACGGACCAGCCTGCGCGGGAAGGCGAAACGTATCTCGAAGCGCAGCAGCGCGCCTGCGAGATTTGGCGGACAGGACTGCCGATGCTTTCGGCGTGGGTGCAGTGGCAGGCAGTTCGGGAAGAGGCAATCGCGGCGGGGCTTCAAACCGTCGTGACCGCTTATGAAGCAGGGATGGCGCATGAAGAGATTGTGCCTGCGTATGAAAAGGCGCTTTTTGGCGCGCTTATGGAAGAGGCGGTTTCCGGAGAACCGGCAGCGGGTTCTCTTTCCGAAAAACCGGCGGATGTCCTTGCTGCAGAACTGCGGAAAAAAGATCTTGCATGCAGAGCGCTTACCCGAAAAGAATGGCGTTCCCGTGCGCTTTGCCGGGCGTCGGAGATTTTCCGAAAGGCTTCTGCAGGCAAACAAACGGAGCCCACGCCGGATGCAGAAAGTTCAGAGCAGGCAAATCCTGTTCAAGGCGCGCAAATGCCGGTCTGCGTGCTGGCGCAGCCGGGAAAGCTGCCCGATATCCGCGATGTTGCGCAGAGCAGGTTTTCCTGTGTGCTTGCAGAGTGCGATGCATCGGAGACGCCGAAATCGAGCCTTTCTGCATGGGCAGATACCGTGCTGTTGCTTTGATTTAAAAAGGAAGATAGACGAAAAAATCGGCATTCTGGCGATAGCGTCAGGATGCCGATTGCGTTTTGTTTTTTTATTTTATAAAGATGCTTTCTGTTCCGGGTTGCTGATCCGGTAGCATAGGGTCATCAGGCTGTCGTTGAGATGGACGTTTTCTACAATGGCATCGCTGTATTCCATGGCAATGTCATAGTGCGTAAAATTCCAGAAGCTTCTGACGCCGCAGGAATAGAGCGTGTCGGCAATCCTGCCCGCAGCGCTTAGCGGGACACAGATTGCTGCCATGACCGGTTTTTCCCGCTTGCAGAACGCTTCCAGTTCTGCGACATCAAAGACCGGGACATCGTGGATAAACGTCCCGATTTTTTGCGGGGAATTATCGAAAATTCCAGCGAGAAAAAATCCGTGCCGTTCAAAGGAAATATGCGAGGTGATTGCCCGGCCGAGGTTTCCGGCGCCGACGACGACCGCTTTATAAGCGTTGTGAAGGCCCAGGATTTCACCGGTTGTTTCCCGGAGACGGCTGACCATATACCCGTATCCCTGTTGCCCGAATTCGCCGAAGCAGTTAAAGTCCTGCCGGATCTGAGAGGCATTTACGCCCATGCGTGCGGCAAGATCTTTGGAAGAGATCCGAACGATCCCGTGGGATTCCAGCAACCCTAAAAACCGATAATAACGCGGAAGCCGCCGAATAACGGACATGGAAATTTTTTCGCGTTTTGCCATATACTGCGGCGCACAACACTGTTTGTGCTGCCGGTTCCCTCCTCTTTGCAAGATAAGCCCGGACAAACAGGCAAAATTATGAGAAAAAAATAACAGTTCTATTATCGGCGAAAATGAAGAAAAAGTCAATGCTTCTGCAAAATGTGACGGCGGATGTTGCGGCGTGCAGAAGAATCGGATTTTTTGCGAACGTTTGTACCGGATTTTCCTTGATGAAATGGAAAATGAATGCTATAATAAAATGGATTTCCGTTCATGTATGAAAGCGGCCGATTCCGGAACACTATGTTTCAGGAGGTGGCTTTGAGAATGGATACGAAGAATCAATATGAAGAAGAACAGACCGGCACAGAGGACGCGAAAAATGAGGGCAGTCCTGCTGATCGGATCAAAGAATCCGGTATGGTCGTTACCGACAACGGCGGACACCGGATTCAGTGTCTGACCATTATCGGGCAGATTGAAGGGCATTATATCCTGCCTTCTCAGAACAAAACGACAAAGTATGAACATGTCATTCCGCAGCTTGTGGCCATTGAGGAGGATCCTGAGACCGAGGGCCTTCTGATGATCCTCAATACTGTTGGCGGCGATGTGGAGGCAGGACTTGCGCTGGCAGAGCTGATTTCCGGAATGCGGAAGCCGACGGTGTCGCTTGTTCTGGGCGGCGGACACTCGATCGGCGTGCCGCTTGCCGTTGCGGCAAAACGTTCGTTTATTGCGCCTTCTGCGACGATGACCATTCATCCGGTTCGGATGAATGGAATGATGATCGGTGTGCCGCAGACGTTCGAATATTTTCAGCGGATGCAGGATCGAATTACACAGTTTGTGACGCAGAATTCCCGAATTTCCCCCAGACGGTTTTATGAGCTTTCGATGAATACAGAGGAACTCGTGATGGATGTTGGGTCGGTTCTGGATGGGGAAAATGCCGTGCGGGAAGGGCTGATTGACGAATTGGGAAGCCTTTCCGATGCGATCAGTTGCCTTTACGGTATGATTGAAAAACGGCGGCAGCCCAAAAATGCGCAGGTGCGTCCGGAGCGGCGGTCCTTCCGGAAAAACGGATCGCAATAAAAAGGTTCTACCCAGGCGGGAATTTTCCCGCCAATTACATAATCGGAGGCAGATAACAGTGACGGTAGTAGAAGCGATTATTGAAGGAATTATTCAGGGAGCGACGGAGTTTTTGCCGGTTTCCAGCAGCGGCCATCTTTCCTTGAGCAAACATTTTTTGGGAATTTCCGTAGACGGCCTGCTGTTTGACGTCATGCTGCATGTCGGTACGCTGGTTGCGGTACTGGCGGTTTATTATAAGGTGGTTCTGCGCCTGATTGTGGCGTTTGGACTTTTGGTAAAAGATTTGGTGACCGGGCAATTTCGGTGGAGCCGGATGAACGAAGACCGCCGGCTGCTGATCATGCTGATCATTGCGCTTGTTCCACTGTTCTTGCTGTTTTTGCCGGTGCCCGGAACCGGTATGAAAGTCAAAGATTTTGCGGATGTCTTTGCCACGGATAACGACATCGTTCTGGAAGGCTGCGCGTTGATTGTAACCAGCATTCTGCTGACGCTTGGAATCCTTGCCAGCCGCAGATCCCAGGGAGCGCATCTTGTCATGCGGAAAAAATATGAACATAATGGCCGAGAAGCGTTTCGGGTCAGCGATGCGATTGCAGTCGGCGTGACACAGTGTATTGCAGCGGTATTTCCTGGCGTTTCCCGTTCCGGTTCGACGCTTTCTGTTGGACTGATGCGCGGCGTCGACCGGCAGGCAGCGCTGGATTTCTCCTTTGTTTTGGGAATTCCCTCTATTCTGGCGGCTTCTGTTTTGACCGTGAAAGATGCAATTCACGAAAATGTTGCAGTCGAAGCTGCGCCGCTGATTGCCGGAATGGTTACGGCGGCAGTGGTTGGGTTCCTCGCGATCAAACTGCTTCGCTGGATGGTAACCACCAATAAGCTGCATGTATTCGCATGGTATACGCTGATCCTCGGTATTGTATCGGTTGTGGTCGGCGTGATTGAGCATACGACCGGCGTCAATGTATTTACCGGTGCGGCAATTACGTTTTCATGAGGAAAACGCGTAACAAAAAGCGCGTTTAGAAGGGAGGCCCCGGAGAGGTATGGCCGAAAAGAAAAAATCGGCAGCAGGAAAAAAGACGGCAGAAAAAAAGAAATCTGCACCCCGAAAAAATGCGTCGGCCAAACAGCGGAAACGCCAGCCTGCGGCAGAAACGCGCAAGACTGCGGCCAAAAACCAGGCTGTGCGGGAAAAGCCGCAGCGGACCCCGGAGCAGATTCGCCAGAGAGAGCAGCGAATGGCAATCGTGCTGTTTGCGTGCGCGCTGCTGACAGGATTTTTGGTGTTCGTAGAGGGCGAGTCTGTATGGCGCTTTTTACATAACCTGATTCTCGGATTGTTTGGCGCCTGCGCAATTCTGTGGCCGATCTTCCTTTTGTATATTGCGGTTGTCACGACGCTGGAGCGCCGCGGAAGCCGGTTGCGTACCAAAATGTGGCTGACCGTGGCTGTGATTTTGATGTTTTGCTCGGCGCTTTATATTTTCCGTTCCGGACAGATGCCGCAGAATGTTTCCTACTGGGAAATGTTGGGGCTTCTCTATCAAAAAGGCGTGGATCATGAAAGTGTCGGACTTGTCAGCGGGATCATCGGATTCCATATGGTTGCAGCTTTTGGGGATATCGGTTCGAAAATCGTTGTGGTTTTGCTCCTGTTTGTGGCGGTGATGTTCCTGACGGGAACCAGTTTGATTCAGCTGTTTCGAACGGTGACGAAACCGGTCAATAAAGTGGCGGAAAATATTACCACGACGGTCCGGCACCATAACAGGAGCCGGGACCCGCTTGCTTCGGATATTGATATTCCGCTTGGTCCGGATCCTGAGACGGATTCGGAACCGCCGCGTACAGCCGAAGCGCTTTTGCGTCCGGCGCGGAACGAAAAGCTGGAGCGTCTGCAAAAGGTGTTTGGAATCCCGGATCCGGAATTTGAGGAAGAACCAGAGCCGGAGGAGCCGCTTGCCGCGATGCCGAAGCCGGCAGCGCCGCCACCGATTGTTTCCGATACAACCGTTGAGGATATTCAGGCGGCCCTGCACGGCCGTGCAGCAGGCAAAAAGCAACCGGAGCATTCTGTAAAACCGGAACCGCCTCCCAAAGCGGTCATGCTTTCCAAGCCGGAGCTGCCCCCAAAAAAGGACATCCCCGAGCCGCCGGTCAGCGTGCCGGTGCAGACGACGATTTTTCCGGATCATCCGCCGCAGGATGGTCAGTATCATTTTCCGCCGCTTTCCATGCTGGAGGTCAGCAAAAAGCAGGATGCTGCGCTGGAGACCGAAGAATTGCAAACCAATGCAAAGCTTTTGGTCGATACCTTGAAAAGCTTTGGCGTACAGACCAAAATTCTGGATATCTGCCGCGGCCCGTCGGTTACCCGCTATGAGCTGCAGCCTGCGGCTGGAGTGAAAATCAGTAAAATTACCAATCTTGCGGACGATCTGGCTATGAACCTGGCAGCTTCCGGCATCCGGATTGAAGCGCCGATTCCAGGGAAAGCGGCTGTTGGAATTGAGGTTCCGAATAAACACCGGAGTGTTGTACGGATGCGGGATTTGATTGTATCCAACAGCTTTGCCTCTGCAAAAAGCCGGCTGACCGTAGTACTCGGGCGTGATATTGCCGGGCAGGTGGTTGTGGCGGATCTTGCCAAAATGCCGCATCTTCTGATTGCCGGAACGACCGGCTCCGGAAAATCGGTGTGCGTCAATTCTTTTATCATCAGCATTTTGTATAAGGCAACGCCCGATGAGGTCAAATTCGTTATGATTGACCCCAAAATGGTAGAACTTCCGGTTTATAACGGCATTCCGCACTTGCTCATCCCGGTTGTGACGGATCCGCGAAAAGCAGCCGGCGCTTTGAATTGGGCGGTCGGCGAAATGATGAAACGGTATCAGCTTTTTGCGCAAAACAATGTCCGCGATTTGACCGGATATAATAAACTGGCCGCAACGGGACAGATTCACGATGAAAACGGGAACCCCGCGGAAAAAATGACGCAGATCGTGATTATTATCGACGAGCTTGCGGATTTGATGATGGTTGCGCCGAACGAGGTCGAGGATGCAATCTGCCGGCTGGCACAGCTTGCACGTGCAGCGGGCATCCATCTGGTTGTGGCAACACAGCGGCCTTCGGTTGACGTCATCACGGGTCTGATTAAGGCAAATATCCCGAGCCGTATTGCGCTGACGGTGGCGTCGCCGGTGGACTCCCGAACCATTTTGGATGTCGGCGGCGCAGAAAAGCTTTTGGGCTACGGTGATATGCTTTTCGCACCGGTCGGATCGATGAAACCGCTCCGTGTGCAGGGGTGTTTTGTCAGCGACGAGGAGCGGGAGTCCGTGATCAATTTCATCAAAGAAGTGCAGACACACGAGTATGATGAAACAATCATGGAGGAAATCGAAAAAGGCGCAGTGGCAGATCCGGAACAATCGGCGTCTGACGGCGAAGACAGCTTTGAGGATCCGATGATGCCGGAAGCCATTAAATGTGTGGTTGAGGCCGGGCAGGCTTCTACCTCGCTTTTGCAGCGCAGGCTGCGTTTGGGATATGCACGCGCTGGAAGACTGATCGATCAAATGGAACAGGTCGGCATTGTCGGGCCGCATGAAGGTTCCAAACCGCGTCAGGTGCTGATCACATATCAGCAGTGGCTGGAAATGAATATGCAGAAGGCGGATCAGTCGGAATAAAAACGAGACTTCGATTACGGATTATGGATCAGACGGAAGGTTGGAAAAAATGAGAACATTAACGGTGGAGCGTTTGGACAGCGTCTATGTGTTCTGCTCAGATGCGGAAAAGAAACTCTATGCGATTGAGCAGAGCGAACTTCCTGCCGGCGTTGCGGTCGGAAACCTGCTGACAATTGACGATGAGGGAACCATTACCATTAGTAAGGATAAGCCGGCAGTTCGCCGAAAAGAACGATAGGGAGGAATCTGTTGTGTTAAAAGGGATCCCCAGCATTTTGTCGCCGGAGCTACTGAAGATTTTGATGGAAATGGGTCATGGCGACGAATTGGTAATTGCAGATGGGAATTTTCCCAGCGCCTCACATGCTCAACGCCTGATTCGGTTGGACGGCCATGGCGTACCGGAGATTCTGGAGGCGGTTTTGCAGCTGTTTCCCTTGGACACCTATGTGGAACAGCCTGTGGCGCTCATGGAAGTTGTCCCGGGAGACGCAGTCGGAACACCGGTTGTGTGGAGCGAATATGAGAAGATCATTCGCGCTGCCAAGGAGCCGATGGAAAACGGGTTTGCCTTCTTGCCGCGGTTTGATTTTTATGATCGTGCAAAGACTGCATACGCGGTAATCGCTACCGGGGAAACGGTACTGTACGCAAATATCATTTTGAAAAAAGGCGTTGTGGCAGACTGATTTTCAGCCTTTGAATCCAAACAAAAAAGAGAGCCCTTGACCTGCATCGAACCGAGCAGGCCAAGGGCTTTTTTGCGGAATCTTATATAAAGAAATTACTGATCTTCTTCCGGAAGGGCGATTTTTTGACTGACAGAGACTTTTTCGCTGTAGCAGGAGAAAACTTTCTCGATGCGTTCCGAATCCGGCTTTTTACTCAAAAGGCTGACGACCGGCACTAGAACCAGTCCGGCAAGCATGGCAAACGCACCGGCATTGATCGGAGACTGCAGCAGCGGCGGGAAGGCTCCGCGGAACAGCATATTGGCCAGCATAATCACAGAACCGCAGAGGAAGCTGACCCAAACGGCTGCTTTTGAGGTCCGTTTCCAGTAGAGCCCATAGAGGAACGGCGCCAGAAACGCACCGGCAAGCGCCCCCCAGGAAATGCCCATCAGCTGGGCGATGAAGGTGACAGAGGAGTGATACTGAACAAGTGCGATTACAACGGAAATCGCAATGAAAAAGACAATGAGAATCCGCATGATGAGCAGCTGCTTTTTCTCGCTGAGGTTTTTGACCAGAAATCCGCGGATAAAATCGAGCGTCAACGTAGAACTGGAAGTCAGAACCAGAGAGGACAGCGTGGACATGGAGGCGGAGAGCACCAAAATTACGACAATGCCGATTAAGATGTCAGAAAGGCCGGAAAGCATGGTGGGAATAATGGCGTCGTAGCCGTCAGCGGCAATATCAATTCGGTCGGAGAAGAGACGGCCGAATCCACCGAGGAAATAGCAGCCGCCCGCAACAATGATGGCGAAAACCGTGGAAACCACCGCACCGGTGTTGATGGCTTTTTCGCTCTTGATGGCGTAAAATTTGTGAACCATCTGCGGAAGCCCCCAGGTCCCCAGAGAGGTCAGCACAACGACGCCGAAAAGTCCAAGTGGATCGGGTCCGAAAAAGGAAGCGAAAGCGCCCGGCTGCGTGGTAACGGAGGAATCCTCAATTTCCGCAAGGCCCTGCAGTGCTGCCAGAAAGCCGCCATGGCCCTTTAAAACGGCGGCAATCACCGCAACAATGCCAAACAGCATGACGATTCCCTGAATGAAATCGTTGATTGCCGTCGCCATATAGCCGCCTGCGATAACATAGATGCCGGTTAATACAGCCATGACGATGACGCAGACAGAATAGTCAATATGAAATGCCATCCCGAACAGGCGGGAAAGACCGTTATAAAGCGAAGCGGTATAAGGAATCAGGAAAAGGAAGACAATCACAGAGGCAGCAATTTTGAGCGCTTTGCTGTCATAGCGCTTTCCGAAAAATTCCGGCATAGTGGAGCTGTCGAGATGATGGGTCATGATCCGTGTCCGGCGGCCAAGAACGACCCAGGCCAGCAAAGACCCGATCAGCGCGTTCCCGATGCCGATCCAGGTGGAGGCGATTCCGTATTTCCAGCCAAATTGCCCGGCATAACCGACGAAAATAACAGCCGAAAAATAAGAGGTTCCATACGCAAACGCGGTCAGCCACGGCCCGACGGAACGGCCGCCCAGGACGAATCCGTTGACATCCGTTGCGTGTTTGCGCGTGTAGAATCCGACGCCGATCATGACGCCGAAAAAGACCGCCAACAGAAGAAGTTTGATCCACATAATCCGAAGCCCCTTTGTTTTGCTTGTTTTATCGCATTTATGTATTGATGGTTTTTGTCATCGATGCTTTAAAGCGATAAACAATGGTATTATAGCGCGGTTTGCGTGTTCTGTCAAGCCATGCGAAAGGCCCCGGCAAAAAATTGCCGGGGCCCGAGAGGGGTCATGCTTGAGCAAAAGGATCAGTGGCGGGGCTTGCGTGTTTTCCGATCGCAAACGTGTGGGATTTATAAAAGATTGCTCAGAAAACCGTGGAGATCTGTTTGGGGCAACCGTCCGGGGAATAGCGGAACGCATCCATGTGCCGCCCCTCGAAATAGTATTTTGGCGGAATCGGCTTGTAATGATAGCTGAAGGTGTCAATAATGACAAGTTTGATTTTCATGCGCGCCGGCAGGATGCTTTTGATATAGACGCTTGCCTGCTGCCCGGGAAAAACGCCGGGACGGGCTTCAGCTAGCCCCGCAAGATTCGGCGTCAGCTCAATAAAAATTCCATAAGGCTCTACGGATCGGACGATGCCTGCAACGGTTGCACCGACGGAAAACAAGGCGGCGTTTTCTTCCCAGGTGCCCAAAAGTTCTTTGTGGGACAGGGTGATTTTTCTGTTTTCTTTGCTTTTGATGATGGCACGGATGTCCATGTCCGGAAAAAACCGTTCACGCGGATGTTCAATTCTGGAGATTGAAATGCCGTCAATGGGAAGCAGAGAAATCAGGCCGCAGCCGATGTCCGCAAACGCGCCGAAGGGTTCGAGGTGGGTAATTCTTGCATCCACAACATCTCCGGGGATCAGGGATTCGATGAAATCGTGCAGACAGCGCTCCTGCGCTTTCCGGCGGGAGAGGGTTGCGCAAATTTGACCGCCGCTTTTTTCAATATCTGTAATCACGAAACAGACCGGACGGTTGACGCGGGAAATCAGTGCAATATCCCGTACCGTTCCCTCACGGATGCCGATTGCGCCCTCTTCACGCGGAATGATGCCCCGGATGCCGTTTAAATCGACAAGCAGGTTGTGCGCACTGTCACAGACCAGTGCGCGTCCTTCTAAAATACGGCCCTCACGCATGGCGTCCGAGAGCGCGGAAACGTTTGCCGTTGCAGCGCGGTTTTGAAAGGTATTGATAAGCCATCCTTCGGGATAATATGCCATTGTGTTTTCCTCCTTATCCGTCCACAATGCCATCTATATGCGCATAGAAGGGCGCTTAACACACGAGGAAGGAAACTTTTTCTTGCGCATGGGGCGAGAATGCGTTAGAATAGAGGCATTACAGAAATAGAGAGGAATATACCATGAAAAAATGGATCGCCGGCTTGTTCGGCATACTGACAGTGTTCTCGATTTGTACCGCCTGTTCCGGCAGCGGGGAAGACAATGTGACGTCTGCCGCATCGGATGGTTTTACGACCATCGTTGCACAGGAAGATGTCAAGGCAGGAAAAAGTGACAAGAAAAAAGCGGTTGGATATCAGCTGGATCTGCCCGAAGCAGGTGAGGAGATTGCGGTGATGACTACAAATATGGGCGTCATCAAGATGCGTTTTTTCCCAAATGCCGCGCCGAAAACCGTTTATAATTTTAAAGCGCTGGCCGCTTCCGGTTACTATGATGGGCTGACTTTTCACCGTGTGATTAACGATTTTATGATTCAGGGCGGAGATCCCAAGGGGAACGGAACCGGCGGAGAGAGCATTTGGGGCGAAGCGTTTGCGGACGAATTCAATGCGAATTTGCTCAATCTTCGCGGCGCGGTCGCGATGGCCAATTCCGGCCCGAACACAAACGGCAGCCAGTTCTTTATCAACCAGGCGGCTGCGTCGAGTTTTGGCGGATGGGATCTTTATCAGCAGTATTACGAGGCCTATCAGCAGAATGCTGCTGCCTATGATGCAGCCGGTTACAGCTTTATTGATATGGATAAAATCACAAAGCAGGTAAAAAAAGCGTACGAAGAGAACGGAGGAAATCCGAATCTCGACGGCGCCTATTCCACGTCCGGAAAGGGACACACGGTGTTTGCGCAGGTGTTTGAGGGCATGGAAGTGGTAGATGCCATTGCGGCAGTTGCAACGGACGAAAATGACAAACCGACGACAGATGTCGTAATGGAGCGCGTGGAGATTGTCCCGTACGAGGGATAAGCTGCATGTTTGCGTGTGAAATCCGGAAGGGCACGCAGACGCCGGTTTCGACATTCATCGCGAAGCGGCGCGGTATCAGCGCATGTTGCGCGGCAGCAGTTTTTTGCGAAGAATTGCGGAAAAATGAGAAATTTTAAAACGGCCTGAATCCTGGATTACCACAGGGTTCAGGCCGTTTTTTGTCGTTGAAAACAGCGCGTTCTGCTGGAGGAGATGCCGCACAAAAAGCAGGAGGCGCCATATTAGATGCGCAAACGCGAGATATACAGGTAAACTGGGGATACATCGGTTTGACGAGTTCGCCGCAAGAAGCTGTTTGCGGGCGGCCGCGTATTCGGGTACTGTCAAGATTTATGCGCAAAAAGGTTTGCAGTTTACACAGAATTTGGGATTGACCCAGTAAAAACGAAATCGTTCACTGCTCTATATCTCTTTACATCGTTCGGCAGACAAAACAAATGCTCCTGCTATGACAATTCAAAGCAGGAGCATAAATAAAATAGTCGCTAAAAACAGGGCCTAAAACTAAAAATCTATTTCATCAGGATTCTCCGCGAATCCGACACAACCCTTCAAATCTGCAATCAGCTTTACATCTTCCTCTTCCAATTCAAAGTCAAACACATTTAAATTATCTTGAATACGGGATGGTGTGACGGATTTCGGCAGCGGCAGATAACCTCTCTGCAAGCTCCAGCGGATACAGATTTGCGCAATACTGCGTCCATATTTTTCCGCAAGCCGTTTCATTTCAGCTACATCAAAAATCTTTCCAATTCCCAGTGGGCTGTATGCTTCCAAAACCATGTCGTGGGCACGGCTGTAAGCAACGACCGGATCCTGTGTATCGCCGGGGCAAAGCCGGATCTGGTTGACCATCGGCGCAATGGTGGCGGTCTTCAGAAGCTCCTCAATGTGATGCGGCCAAAAATTGCTCAGTCCAATCGCGCGTATTTTTCCTGCCTTGTATAATTCTTCAAAAGCTTTCCAGGTTTCAGCGTTTGCCGTTTTCCAGTTGTCCCGGAATGCAATTGGATTTGGCCAGTGAATGAGATACAGATCAAGATATTCCGTTTGCAGTTTTTTCAGGGTCTGTTCAAACGAAACCATCGTTCTGTCATAACCATGTTCTGGGTTTGCAAGTTTTGAAGTAATAAACAGTTCTTCTCTTTTAACGCCGCTTTCCCGTACAGCGTCTCCGACGCTCTCTTCATTTCCATAAGCTTGAGCGGTGTCAATATGACGGTATCCAGCCAAAATTGCAGCTTTTACAGATGCAGCTTTTACAGACGAAACGGCAACATCCCCATCAGGCGTCTGCCAGGTTCCGAACCCGATGCATGGAATTTCAACGCCGTTACTCAATTTGTAGCAATCTGTAGCTTTTTTCATGATAGACCCTCCTTATTTTAAGTTTGATATCATTATAAAGGTTAAAGTGCCCTTTAAGTCAAGTCCAATTTAAAAAATAATGATGCTGGAATTTTACAAACGTATACAAAACACAGCCACCGGCTGTGCCGGGGTATTTCATATGCGGGCATAGCCCTCTATTCCTCGCTTACGCGTAAAACGCGTAAGTACGATCTGCCAGCCGCGTAGGATTGTTACTTGCGACCCGTAAACGGGCTATACGACGGGATTCTTAACTGTTCGCCCATCTTGTATTCCTTTAGCTGGTCCTCGACATACTCTTTAATTCGGCTTTCATTCTTTCCGACCGTGTCTACATAATAGCCCCGGCACCAAAATTCCCGGTTCCGGAATTTATACTTTAGTTCGCCGAATTGCTTGTATAGCATTGTGCTGCTCTTGCCTTTGAGGTTCCCCATAAAGCTCGATACTGCTATCTTTGGTGGGATTTCGACGAATAGATGGATGTGTTTCGGGCATGCTTCCGCTGCAATCACGTTTACTCCCTTCCATTCGCATAACTGCCGCAGAATTTTCCCTACTGCTGCTCTCTTTTCGTAATAGAATACCTTTCGACGGTACTTTGGTGCAAACACAAAATGGTATTTGCAATTCCATTTTGTATGTGATAAACTGTTGATGTCATTCATTCCCATATTGAATGCCTCCCTGTTATTTTTATTGTGCAGTTGGCAGACCGCTCAATAATTTTAGCAGGGATTTTTCCTTATCGCCATAGGCTTTTTTGAACCTCTCGCTTAGCGAGTGGTTTTCGTTATACAACAAAGGCGGGAGTATCATTCTCCCGCCTTATATACATCGGTTTGACGAGTTCGCCGCAAGAAGCTGTTTGCGGGTGGCCGCGTATTCGATGGCGATCGGAGAGAATTCACCCTGCAATTTTCATCGTATAATTTGCCGGGAAACCCTTCCGAAAGCGGGTGGAACGGTTTGCTTTGCGGGGAATTATCGCAAGCAAAAAAATAGGAAAACAATCACAGCGCTGTTCGGAGTCTTGCCGCTAAAAATGAGAAAAACGCAGAAAGAATACAGCGTTTATCCGGCAGGTTCCGGAAAAAGCTGCGCGTTTCCGAGAGACTGAAATTCCGTCATGCATCCCCGATACCGCAGGGGGAGATGCCCGCGCTGACATCCGGGATTGCGGCGCGGCTTGATTTCAATCGTTTCATGAAACTGCCGCCAAAGTGCGCGCCAAGTCTCCTCTTCTCTTGACGCTTCCGGCAGTTCAATGGCTTCTGCCGCAGCAAACCGGCACGTATAAGGCCGGTAGAGCAATGCAACTTTGTGCGTCCGATCGTGAATGAAAAAGTGTTCTTCCGGAAAGCGTTCGCAAAAATGCTGTGCCAGAAGCGGAAGCACAAAGTTTTTGGGTTCGATTTCTGCGACCAGTGAGCCGTCATAATCGGAAAATCGAACGAATCCGCTTAAAAGATGCGCTTCTTGATTGAGATGCAGAACGGCTTTGGAGAGAACGGAGACGGTATCATTTGTCAGCATCTGCAAAACGGACGGGCCGTGCGTAAAACCCAGGCGCAGAAAATTCAGAATCAGCAGCGCCCGGCCGGGGAGACAGGTCAAAAAGGCGCGGCGCACGAAGTCAAGTGTTTCAGTCCCTAGTTTTCGTACGATTGCCTGGAGAACCCGCTGCGATTTTTCAGGATCCGTCCGGATTTCTTTTTGGCGGAACAGTGTTGCCTGCGGTTCGTCGAATGGCACGACCGCGGTGGGATATTCTTTTTTTAAGAAGCTTTCAAAAACACAGCAGAAGATCCCGTCCAGGCTGCCATCGAAAAGATAAATGAGTTCCGCGCTCATATGGCGCCTCCTTTTAAAAAGCGAATTTGTTGTGGATCCTGAAACAGGCTGAGCTGTTGCGGGACTTCCTGCAGACGTGCATTTTCAACACCGGCTTCAGAAAGCATCGCGCGCAGGACGGCGCTTTCGGTGATTTTCAGGCCAGCCGGCGGTTTTCCGCGGCAGGTGACAAAATACTGCGCGCGTTTTAAGACCACGCCGAGTTTTTTGAGCGCCGGAAAATCCAAAACAGCTGTCCGGCGCGCAGCCAGGATGCGGCGCGCGCTTTTGACGCCGATTCCCGGAACCCGCAGCAGGGTTTCGTATGGTGCACGGTTGACTTCCACCGGGAAAAAAGCGGGATGATGCAGCGCCCAATTGCATTTTGGATCTAAAAGCGGATTAAAGCTCGGGTTTGTTTCATCGAGCAGTTCACCGGCGTGAAACCCATAAAACCGCAGGAGCCAGTCCGCCTGATACAGCCGGTGTTCCCGCAGCAGCGGCGGTTTGCTGTCCAAAGCGGGCAGAAGTGCATTTTCCGCTACCGGAATATAAGCGGAAAAGAAGACCCGCTTTAGCTGATAGCGCTTGTAAAGCCCTTCTGTCAGCTTTAAAATCTCATAGTCGCTTTCCGGTGTGGCGCCGACAATCATCTGGGTGCTTTGTCCGGCCGGCGCAAACTGCGGCGCGTTTCGATAGAGCGCAAGTTCTGTGGAAGCTTCGGAAATGCGATCCCGAATGAGTCCCATCGGCTGCAGGATGGACTGCTTTGATTTCTGCGGCGCGAGCATCTGCAGACTTTTTTGGGAGGGCAGCTCAATGTTGACGCTCATTCGGTCGCTGCATGCGCCAAGTTTGGCAATCAGTCGGCTGTCGGCGCCGGGAATCGCCTTTGTGTGGATGTATCCGGAAAAGCGGTATTCTTCCCGTAAAAGACGGAGAACTTCCGCCATTCGTTCGCAGGTATAATCCGGGTTTCGAATGACGCCGGAGCTGAGGAACAGCCCTTCGATATAATTGCGCCTGTAAAAATTCATGGTCAATTCTGCAAGTTCACGCGGCGTGAAGGTGGCGCGTGCCGTTTCGTTTGAGCACCGGTTGACGCAATAGCTGCAGTCATAAACGCAGGCATTGCTCATGAGAACTTTGAGCAGAGAAATGCACCTTCCGTCTCCGGAAAAACTGTGACAGATTCCGCATGCAGTCGCATTTCCAATTCCGCCGCGTGAAGCTTTGCGGTCGGTACCGCTTGATGTACAGGCGACATCATATTTGGCAGCATCGGTTAAAATTCGCAGCTTTTCAAAGAGGTCCACTTGGCATCACTCCTTTCGCGATCTCTATTGTATCACGGAACATATGTTCTTGTAAATAGAAAAACGAATAAACGTTCGACTTTTATTTTCTGGTATTCCGGCCTTATTTTTGGTATCATACAAAATGGAGTCCGGACACATCGTGTCCTTTGCAATCAGCGTATCACAAAATGAATTAAAAAATTGTCAAATGAAGGAGAATCCGACATGTTACACATTGGTTTTCATCTTTCCTCTGCAAAAGGGTATCTCCATATGGGGCAGGAAGCTCTGGCGGCCGGTGCGGATACTTTTCAGTTTTTTACACGCAATCCGCGCGGCGGGCGCGCGAAACAGGTGGATCCGGCAGACGCGGAAGCATTGCAGCAGTTCCTTCAGGAACATGCATTTGCACCGCCGCTTGCACACGCACCGTATACGCTCAATCCCTGTTCTGCGGACGACCGCGTAACGAAATTCGCAAAGCTGGCCTTTTCAGAAGACCTTGCCACCCTAGCGCTTTTGCCGCAAGTTCCCTATAATTTTCACCCGGGCAGTCATGTTGGACAAGGCATCGAAATTGGAATTTCCAAAATTGCGGATCTGCTCAATCAGGTTTTAACGCCGGAGCAGCCGAACCTGGTGCTTTTGGAGACAATGGCCGGCAAGGGAAGCGAGGTCGGCGGATGTTTTGAAGAGTTGCGCGAAATTCTCGATCGTGTGGAGCTGTCAGAGAAAATGGGCGTTTGTCTCGACACCTGCCATGTGTTTGATGCAGGATATGATCTCGAAAAGAATCTCGATGGCGTGCTCTGTGAATTTGACCGGGTGGTTGGGCTTTCGCGCTTGCGGGCGGTTCACCTGAACGACAGCCTGTATGGAAAGGGCAGCAAAAAAGACCGGCATGCCAAAATCGGGGAAGGAAAACTCGGTCTGGAGGCGATTGTCCGCCTAATTTGCCATCCGGCGCTGCGCGGACTGCCGTTCTATCTTGAGACGCCGAACGATTTTTCCGGTTATGCAGCGGAAATTGCCCTCTTGCGGGAAAAAGCAGCGCGTTCTGTTTGACGGGCGATGCGAAAAGAAGCCGCATAAATGCGGATTATACCGAAAAGACGAAAAATGCCCGGCGAAGAAAAAAGCGCTTCGCCGGGCGTCTTTGTGAATTTGTAACATATAGAAAGTTACAGAATTTTTTCCATTCCGATTTTTTGGATCTGCATTCCGATCTTTTCGTAGAATTTTACAGCGTTCGGGTTGCTGGCCCACACATTGAGCGTTACATTATAGCATCCACACGTTTTGGCATAGTCCAGAACAAATTCATAAAGCGTTTTGCCGATATGGGCGCCGCGTGCATGCTCATCAACGCAGAGATCGTCAATATAGAGCGTTTTGATGTCGGTCCGATTCAGATCATTTGCAAATTGTTTGTGGATGCAGAATGCATAGCCCAAAATGTTGCCGTTTTTTTCTGCTACAAAAACCGGCGTTTGATCGTCTGTCAGAATTTCAGTCAGTTCTCCGTCGGTATATTTTTTTGTGCCAGGCCGAAATAAGTCCGGACGGGCATCGCTGTGTACTTTGTGAACTTGGTAGAGCAGTTTGTCAATTTCCGGGATATCGCCTTGTTTGGCGCGCCGAATGTTGAGTTTTTCCATAAATGATAGAATTCCTTTTTATTTGGATTGATAAATTATCCGACCACGCCTCTCAAGGCGTAATCCTTCCGGAGCATGGTCCGTTCACCGCCGTTTGGACGGTGCATATAGACGTTCTGGACAAATCCAAGTCCGAAATAGAGGCACATTGCAGAGGAACCGCCTGCACTGAAAAATGGAAGCGTGACGCCCATAACGGGCAGCAGCGCCAGACACATGCCGATGTTGAAAAACGCCTGTGAGGCAACAAGGCCGAAAAACCCGAAACAGATGCAGGTGCCGCTGGCATCGCGGGCTTGTTTGGAGCAATACAGGATGGTAATCAAAAGCGCAAGCAAGAGCGCAATCAAAAGGCAGCACCCAACAAACCCGAGCTCTTCTCCTGCAACAGAGAAGATATAGTCGCTGTGCTGGAACGGGACAATGCCGGAAGAAACGCGTGGTCCGTGGAAAAGACCGCGGCCGAAGAATTGTCCGGAACCGATGGAGGTCCGACCCTGCACCTGCTGATAAATGATGTCAGGGTCAAAATTCGGATCGTCCAGATGGAACATAGCGGTGAAGCGAATTTTTTGATACTCTGCAAGAAGATCCAATTTCCAGGCAAGCGGAACGGCGACGACAATGGTGAGGATTACCCCGGCAAAATACCGCAGCTGTACGCCGGCGCCGAAAGACATCGCAAGGAACATGCAGAAAAAGATCATTGCAGCGCCGTCGTCTCCCTGTGCATGACACAGCAACACGGGAATCAGCGCGTGTACGCCGAGCAGCGCAACCTGCAGAAAGGATTCAAGCTTTTCATAGCGCTTCAGGACTTCAATATGTTTGGCAAACGTAATCATAAAGCCGATTTTAACAAGCTCTGACGGCTGGAAGGAGCGTCCGCCGATGGTAATCCAGGCGCGGGCATTGACGCCGCCTGCGCTTTGAACGGCATCCGCGAACAAAAGGGTATAAATCATGAGAAATACACAGAAGCCTGCAATGAGATACCAGAAGTTGGTGAACTCCCGGTAATCAATCAGCGTAATCAAAAAGGCAACCCCATAGCCTAAGATCATGGCGACCAGCTGTGTCTTGAAATAACTGCTGTTATAAGCGCGTTCTGCACTTTTTAAAAGAATCAGGCTGTAACAAGAAATGGCGAATGCAATGATCCATAAAACCTTGTTGGTGCGGCGGAAATAATTCCGGCACCGATCCAATAAAGTTGGCATGATGAAAATCCTCAGTAAATTGAATTTTGTGCGAGACAGCGCGCCGAAAGGCGGGCCAAATGTCCGTTTATAAAGATGAAAGAACGTCGTGCGAAACGAAAAACGGAAGAAGGACAGCGCGCACAGCGGCTTTTGTGAGCATGGCCATCTTTTGCGGCGATTATACGAAAACCGATTGTCTTTCGAAAGCAAGCTTTGCAAAGACGGCGGAAACCGTCAGCATGCGGTAGCATGCTCCTTTGCAGGTTATTATACCGAAGGTACAATGTTCTCAAAGGCAAAGCGAAGCTTTGCAAAGACGGCAGAAGCCGTCAGCATGCGAGAGCAAGGGCCTTTGCAGGTTATTATACCGAAGGTACAATGTTCTCAAAGGCAAAGCGAAGCTTTGCAAAGACGGCGGAGACCGTCAGCATGCGACAGCTAGCTCCTTTGCAGGTTATTATACCGAAGGTACAATGTTCTCAAAGGCAAAGCGAAGCTTTGCAAAGACGGCGGAAGCCGTCAGCATGCGACAGCATGCTCCTTTGAGGTTATTATAACACGCTTCCCCCTTGCGGGCAATGCATTTTTCTGCAAAGAAACGCCCAAACGGCGGCTTCTGCGCATACGGACCGGTGGCCAGAGAAGCGGCGGCCGGTGTTTTGGCTTATGGGGTCGGATATTGCGATCAAGCGAATTGTTCGAAAGTATGTACATGAAATGGAGTTTAAGAAATTTTCCGATCTATGCAGAGTATGACGAACCTGCCCAACCAAAAACGCAGGCTGACCGAATGACCCCGGTCTGCCTGCGTTTCTTTAGAAATTATTTCTGGATGTCAATGCGCAGAATGATGAACCTTTAAAGCACGGACTGCATTTAAAACAGCCAGGATCATGACGCCGACGTCGGCAAAAATGGCTGCCCACATGTTCGCAATGCCAACAGCGGTCAAAGCAAGGCATGCAAATTTTACAATCAGCGAAAAGACGATGTTTTCTTTGACAATGCCGATGCATTTTCTGGAAATCTGAATGGCTTTTGCAATCTGCAGAGGATCGTCATCCATCAAAACGACATCAGCGGCCTCAATTGCGGCATCGCTGCCCATAGCACCCATCGCAATTCCGATGTCAGCACGCGTCAAAACCGGCGCATCGTTAATGCCGTCTCCGACAAAGGCCAGCTTGGCGCTTGCGCGTTTCTGCGAAAGCAGTTTTTCCACTTCTTTGACTTTGTCTTCCGGAAGCAGCTCACTGCGCACTTCGTCAATGCCGAGGTCTGCAGCGACTTGATCCGCCACCCGCTTGCTGTCTCCGGTCAGCATGACCGCTTTTTCCACGCCGGCCTTTTTCAGCGCGGCGATGGCCTCTTTTGCGTGCGGCTTGACGACATCGGAAATCACAATGTGGCCGGCGTATTCGCCGTCAATTGCCATATGGATGATGGTCCCGACATGATGGCAGTCCAGATACGGAATCTCTAGCTGCTTCATCAGCTTGGCGTTTCCGGCGGCAATCTGGCGTCCGTCTACCTTGGCGAGAATTCCGTGACCGCTGATTTCTTCGATGTCGGTCACACGGTTGCGATCAAGCGATTTGCCATATGCTTTTTGCAGGCTTTTGCTGATCGGATGGGACGAGGCGCATTCGGCAAGTGCGGCGTATTGCAGAATTTTTGCCCGTTCCAGCTCGTTGTGGTGGACGCCTGTGACCTCGAACACGCCCTGCGTCAAGGTACCGGTTTTGTCAAAGACCACATATTCTGCACTGGAAAGCGCTTCCAAATAGTTGGAACCTTTGATGAGAATGCCCTCTTTGCTTGCGCCGCCGATGCCGGCAAAAAAGCTGAGCGGAATGCTGATGACCAGTGCACAGGGGCAGCTGACAACCAGGAAGGTCAGCGCGCGGTAAATCCAGCTCATCCATTCGGCCGATAGGCCGGCCGCCATCCGAACAAGCGGAACCGCAATGCCCAGAATCAATGCTGCAATGCAGACAGCGGGCGTGTAAATCTTGGCAAACCGGGAGATAAATGCTTCGGATTTGGATTTTCGGGAACTGGCGTTTTCGACCAGATCCAAAATTTTAGAGACGGTCGATTCTCCAAACGCTTTGGTTGTCTGAATCTTCAGGACGCCGTTTAAATCAATACAGCCGCTGATAATGGCTTCGCCTTCCTTGATATCGCGGGGCAGGCTTTCTCCGGTCAGCGCGCTTGTGTTCAGGCTGGCGCTCCCGTTTACGACGACGCCGTCCAGCGGGACTTTTTCGCCGGGCTGCACCACAATGATGCTGCCGACGCTGACTTCATCGGGGCTGACCTGCAGAAGCTGGCCGTCTTTTTCAATGTTTGCGTAATCCGGACGGATATCCATCAGCGCACTGATGTTTCTGCGGCTTTTTCCGACCGCGTAGCTCTGAAACAATTCACCGATCTGGTAAAAAAGCATTACGGCAATGCCTTCCACATAATCGCCGCTTTTGGTCCAGATCACAACCGCAAACGCGCCGATTGTCGCCACGGCCATTAGGAAGTTTTCGTCAAAAGGTCTTCCGTGGAGGATGCCCCATCCTGCCTTTTTTAAAATATCATATCCGATCAGCAGATAGACAACCAGATAAGCGGCCAACTGCGGAATACCGGTCAGAGGCAGAAAATAGAGCCCGATTAAAAGAACAGCGGTAAGCAGAATACGAATCAGCATTCTTTTTTGCTTTTTTGTCATAACCACAATCTCCGATCTGTCAGATTTTGCTTGGCGTCAGTTGGCATTTTGATTTCGATGGTTTCCTTGCTGTTACAGTTCGATTTCACAGTCCGGCTCCACCTTTTTGCAGGCCTTTTTAACTTGCTTCATGACTTTGGCTTCATCCTGCCCGTCTTCAAATTCGACGATCATTTTCTGGGTCATAAAGTTTACGGTCGCAGCGGCGACACCGGCAGTTTTCCGGGCGGCTTCTTCCATCAGGTTGGCACAGTTCGCACAGTCGACTTCGATTGGATACGTTTTTTTCATGTTGAATTCCTCCGTTTGCGTTTCGTTTATAATTAAACACTTGCTTAATCGTTCTGACTGTAGTATACTGGCAGCAAGGCAAAAAATCAAGATTCTTTTCAGACATGTTTCTAAAAAGGCGAATAGAATTTCCAAAACGGATAATAGGAGAGAACAAGGATGTTTGAATTACCGCACCATCACAGCGATCACGGAAATGTGGAAAGCCTGCACCGGATTCTGCAGAATGCAGAGTTGTTCTCTGCGGTTTCGGATGTATTCCGGCAGCTGAGCGATCCGACCCGGGTTCGGATCTTTTGGCTGCTGAGCCATCAGGAAGCGTGTGTGATCAATATTGCCGCCATGCTGGAAATGTCCAGCCCGGCGGTCTCGCACCATCTGCGTTCGCTCACAGAAAGCGGTCTCTTAGTCAGCAGGCGTGAGGGAAAAGAGGTCTACTATAAAGCGGCCGATACCGAGCAAATTCACTTGCTGCATGAGATTGTCGAAGTGGTGATGGAAATTGCCTGTCCGGAACAAGACGTGGATTTTCAGGCAGCGCAGGAGGCGATTATCCGCAACGTGCACCACTATCTGGTCGAACATCTTTCGGAACGTATTACCATCGAGGAGCTTTCCAAAAAATTTTTGATGAACACGACAACCCTAAAACGGGTCTTTAAAAAGGTTTATGGAACGACCATTGCAATGCATATGAAAAAACACCGTCTGGAACAGGCGGCGACGCTGCTGTTAAAGACGCAGGATGAGATTGCGGCCATTGCGCAGGCAGTAGGCTATGAGAGCCAAAGTCGGTTTACAAGCGCATTTAAAGAAGTATACGGAGAGCTTCCGACCGAATACAGAAAGCATCATGCCGGTTAGGGGGGCTTCCGCACTTTGCATCTGTAAAGCACCGCAGCAAAATCGCGCAGAGATTCCGCGCAGGCGGCCGCATATTTTCAGCGGCTTTGAAAAGAATTTTCAGATGGCGAAGTGAATCCCCCAAAGACGGCTGTTTTGCGCATTTTTTGCGGAAAAACCGGCAAAAAATCTTGACAGAATCGGACCTGTATGGTATAGTGAAAAAGCCGCTTGCAGCCGGGTCTTTTAAGCGGGTTTCGCACCCGGAGCAGCGAGTCTGAAAAAAAGGTAGGAATCCTGAATGTTTGCAATTATTGAAACAGGCGGCAAGCAGTACAAGGTACAGTATGGCGATGTCATTTTTGTCGAGAAGCTTGCAGCAGAAGAGAATGAGACGGTAACGTTCCCGGTGATCGCAGTGTGCGGCGATGACGGCGCGCTGAAAATTGGAACACCTTCTGTAGAAGGCGCTTCTGTGAGCGGTAAGGTTTTGAAAAATGGAAAGGCCAAGAAAATCACCGTCATGACCTATAAGCCGAAAAAAGGCGAGAAGAGAAAGATGGGTCACAGACAGCCTTACACGAAGGTACAGATCGAAGCAGTTAACGCGTAATGATCCGCGCAGAGTTTCTTACGGCGGGCGGTGCGCTTGCAGGGTTCCGGATTTCGGGACATTCTGATTACGGCGAAGAAGGCAGCGACATTGTATGCGCGGCAGTTTCTTCGGCAGCCTATTTGGTGGCGAACACCGTTACGGATGTCCTACACGCGGAAGCCCGAATCGAAGTAGCGGACGGCGATATGCTTCTGCTTTTAGAAAAAAAGGCGTACGCATCCTGCCAAATCCTTCTTGAGGGTCTGAAACTGCATTTGCAGGGCCTGGAAGAACAATATCCGGATGATATTCATGTATTTTATTTGGAGGTGTCACCATGCTGAAAATTCAAATTCAGTTGTTTGCGCATAAAAAAGGAATGGGTTCCACAAAGAACGGCCGTGATTCCGAGTCGAAGCGTCTCGGCGTCAAGCGTGCAGACGGACAGTTTGTCCTCGCAGGCAATATTCTGGTCAAACAGCGCGGAACGCATATCCATCCCGGCGAGAATGTGGGCAGAGGTTCGGATGATTCCCTGTTTGCACTGATCGATGGCCACGTAAAATTTGAGCGCCTTGGCCGCGACCGCAAAAAGGTCAGCGTATACAGCGCCCAGCAGTAATTACTGGCGATAATGAACTGGAAAGTCCCGGGCAAGTTGGATTGCCCGGGCTTTTTTCTGTAGCGTTTCGATTTTTATAATTTTGCGTCCGGCGCCTTGTCCGGATGTTTCTCAAAATAAAATCAGGAGATCGAAAATTGCTGCGATCAGGCGTTTGATCGCACAGGAAAAAGCCAAAATAATTCTGCACAAAGTGAGGTGTAGCGGATGTTTGTAGATGTTGCGGAAATTCAAATTAAAGCCGGAAACGGCGGGAACGGTGCAGTTTCATTTCACCGGGAAAAATATGTGGCGTCCGGCGGGCCGGACGGCGGAGACGGCGGGCGCGGCGGCAACGTGGTTTTTCAGGCGGACGATAACCTTTCCACGTTGGCTGACTTCCGGTATAAGCGCAAATATGCTGCTCAAAGCGGAGAAAATGGGCGTGGAAACCGTTGTTACGGAAAGAGTGCGCCGGATCTGATCATTCGGGTTCCGCGCGGAACGCTTGTCCGGGAAAAGGAAACCGGTCGGATTTTGGCGGATATTTCGTCTGAAGAGCCGCAAATTGTTGCAAAAGGCGGACGCGGCGGCTGGGGGAATAGCCACTTTGCAACGCCGACTCGGCAGACGCCGCGGTTTGCAAAGCCCGGTACGCCCGGAGAACAGTTCGCGGTGCGCCTGGAGCTCAAGCTTTTGGCGGATGTCGGGCTGGTCGGATTTCCGAATGTCGGGAAATCGACGCTGATTTCTGTGGTCAGCGAGGCAAAACCCAATATTGCGAACTATCATTTTACAACGTTGACGCCGGTACTCGGCGTTGTCCGCATGCGCGAAGGCAGCTCGTTTGTTATGGCGGATATTCCGGGGCTGATTGAGGGAGCCTGGGAAGGCGCCGGCCTGGGTCATCAGTTTTTGCGGCACGTAGAGCGTTGCCGGATGCTGATTCATGTCGTGGATGTTTCCGGCAGTGAGGGACGGAATCCCAAAGAAGATTTCCGGGTCATCAATGAAGAGCTGCAGAAATTCAATCCGGAATTGGCGCAGCGCCCCATGGTGGTTGCGGGCAATAAGTGCGACCTGACAGATGACGAGACTGTTGCGGATTTTCGCCGTTTCGTCGAGGCGCAGGGGTATGCCTTCTTTCCGATTATGGCGGCAATCCGCTATGAGGTGGATCCGCTTCTGAAAAAGGTAGAAGAAATGCTGCAGGGGCTTCCTCCGGTTGCGCGATACGAGCCGGAACCGGCTCCGGTTGTCAGCGCGGAACAGATGGAGCGCAAAGAAGTCAAAATTTCGCAGGAAGACGGCGTGTATTTCGTGGAAGCAGATTGGCTGCTGCAAATTTTGCGAACCGTGGATTTTGATGACTATGAATCCCTGCAATATTTCCAGCGTGTCCTGATTCATACAGGCGTTATAGACGCCTTGCGGGAAGCGGGTGTACAGGAAGGCGATACGGTCAGCCTGTATGATGTGGAATTTGATTTCGTGGAATAAGGAGGACGTCGGGTTTTGGATCGGTTTTATGATACGCCCTGCGAACCAAAGCGGATGAATGCGCTCAACCTTGCGTTTGTCGGGGATTGTGTGTTCGATCTGTTTGTGCGGGAACGCCTGACCTGCATGCTGGATGCACCGGTCAACACGCTGCACCGGCGGGCAGTCGAGCAGGTCTGTTGCGGTTCACAGGCAAAGGCGGCGCAGAGACTGCTCCCGAATTTTACAGAAGAAGAAAAGGCCATTTATTTACGCGGCCGCAATGCGCACACAGCGCATCTTCCCAAGAATTCGACGCCGGCAGACTACCATGCCGCTACGGCATTGGAAGCGGTTTTTGGGTATTTATATCTTCAGGGGAATCTTTCCCGTTTGCGAGAACTATTTTCTATGATTTGTGAAATGGAATAAAAGAATCACATAAGAACATCCTGCGTGGAACCGTTCCTGAGCGAGAGCGGATCGGCGCAGGATGTTTTTCTGTGAAGAAGCACAACATCATTATGAAAGCTGCCGGATAGATACTTGATTTTTTGAAAAAACGTGCATATAATGAAAATAGATCGACGGAAAAATATGTAATTCGAGGCTGAATTTTATATTTTTACTTTGGCTTTTACAAACAAGAAACAGAGCGGGATTCGTTGCGCCGTAGAAAACAAGATGTTGCGGAATTCCGGCTTTTTGTCTGTCAATCCTATGGCACAGCGCAAAACCAGGAGGTGATAGAGGCAGCTGCAATCGGGTTTGTGAAACCCGTGCAGATTTTGCGGATCCATTCAAACGTCTGATTGCATTTTTGGTATGGCGGATGGTATTTTGAAAATAGGGAGGAATTTAAATGAAAACTGCTTTACGGAAAATGACGAGCGTACTGCTGGCCATTTTGCTTGTTGCCAGCGTATTCGGAATAGAGGCGTTTGCAGCCGGTTCCGATGGATTTCAGGATTATGGGGAATGCGGAGAAGATCTTTTGTGGGAACTGAACGAGGACGGTTCCCTGGTTTTGACAGGCTCCGGGGATATGAATGTAGATGGGGACATTCCGTGGGAAAAATACAAATCCGAGATTACGTCGCTGGTGTTGCCGGAAGGATTGACCGGAATTGCCTGGAATGCTTTTGAAAACTGTACGCATCTGACGGAAGTCACGATTCCAGACGGTGTGGAGGAAATTCGGGGCAGCGCATTTCGCGGGTGCACGGGTTTGACTTCCGTTACGCTTCCGGACGGCCTGATTTCCATCGGAAATTGGGCGTTTTCCGGTTGTTCCAATTTGCAGACGCTTCAAATTCCGGATACGGTTTCCTGTATCGAACAGGGTGCATTCAGCGAATGCGCTGCGCTTTCAGAAATCACGGCGCCGAAAGACCTGTCGATCATCTGTCGAGATGTATTTGACGAAACGGCCTGGTATTACGCGCAGCCGGACGGATTTTTATATTGGGGAAAGGCGCTGCTCGGCTATAAGGGCACTGCGCCGGAGAATACGGAATTATCTGTGCCGACTGGAACCATTCTTGCAATTGCGGCATTTGAAGATTGCAGCGGACTGACCTCTGTGACGGTTCAAAGCGGTGTGCCGGTTTCGTACAGTGCGTTTCGAAACTGCGCATCGCTGACATCGGCAGTCCTGGAAGATGGGGTACCGGTCGTAGAGGCGGAAGCATTTTCGGGCTGCACCAATCTAACGTCGATCAAACTCTCCGGTTCTTTGCATGTGCTTGGAAACAAAGCGTTGGCAGATACCGGTTGGTATCACGCGCAGAAAGACGGGTGTTTATATCTGGACGGCGTGCTGATCGGTTACAAGGGAACCATACCAGCCAATACAACCCTGAAGGTCAAAAATGGAACCCGGCTGATTGCGGATTATGCATTTGCCGATGAAACGGCGCTGACTGGTCTTGTGCTTCCGGATAGTGTAGAAAAGGTTGGAGCATATGCGTTTTATGGCTGCAGCGGGATCCGCAATCTGACAGTTTCTACAGAGACAAACACCGGCTGTGCGCTCGATTCCTTTGGGGAATGTACGGGAATCGAAACCGTGACCATTACCGGAAACGGCGTTTTGGAGGCGGCATATCAGGCGGGATATGACGAATATGGAGAGCCCTGTTTGTGGATTTGTACCCCTTGGGGAGAAAGCACCGTGTTGCATCGCGTTGTGATTCAGGATGGCGTAACCGGAATTGGAGAAGACGCGTTCTATGAATGCAATACGCTTTCAGAAATCATTCTTCCGAAAAGCGTCAAGACCTTCGGCGAAGATGCATTTTATGACTGCTATGAGATGCAGATTTTCTGTTACAAAAACAGCGCTGCAGAAACTTATGCGAATGAAAACTTTCTGTGGGCTTTTTATCTCGATGCCCCGCGTGTTTCGATTTCCAATGCTTCGACGGGCATGAAGATCAGCTGGGAAAGTGTGGATTGGGCAAATCGGTATTTTGTTTATCGAAAAACGGGCAATGGCAAATGGGAGCTCCTGAAAAAGACAACGGCAAGGAGCTATACCGATACGACCGTTAAGTCCGGAACGACATATGCCTACACGGTGCGCGGAGAAGCGGACGGAATTCGTACGGATTATGTCGGCAGCAAGGCGCTGAAATATCTTGCGCAGCCAAAGGTGGCCGTCTCCAATACCTCCAAAGGCGCGAAAGTCAGCTGGGGAAAAGTAAAGGGTGCAGCGGGATATTACGTGTACCGCAAAACCGGAAATGGAAGCTGGAAACGCCTCAAGGACACGAAAGGAACCAGTTATACCGACACGACTGCCAAATCCGGTACAACATATTCCTACTCGGTAAAAGCGTATTCCGGCTCTATAAAGAGTACGTCGACCAACAGTCGGAAAATCAAGTGCCTGAGCCAACCGAGTGTGAAACTTTCCAATACCTCGAAAGGTGTGAAAATCAGCTGGGGCAAAGTGAAGGGCGCCGCGGGATATTACGTATATCGCAAAACGCCAGGCGGTAAATGGACGAAGCTTAAGACGTCAACCGGAACGAGTTATACGGATAAAACCACCAAAAAAGGAAAGACCTATTATTATACCGTAAAGGCGTATTCCGGAAAGACTTACAGCAGTTATGTGACAACTAAAAAAATAAAACGCAAGTAAAAAAATGGATCGGCGCATATTGTGCCGATCCATTTTTTAGGTACTGCGGAGCAAACCGGGCCGCAGAAAAATTGCGGCAAAAAGAGTTTTTGCCGTCTGCGGCCCGCTTTTTCTGCCGGGAAATTTCGGTGGTGTCAGAAGACAAATCCCGAAGTTTTTATTAAAGGCCGTGTAAACAGTTAGTTGTTGTAAGCGTCTGTGCTGCGGTTCGTAGAATTATTTGCCTTGTTATTCGCCTTGTTGTTTGCAGAGTTGGTAGAAGACTGGTTTTTCTTTTGGGAAGCGTTTTGGTTGTTGCGGTTTGTGCCGTTGCAGTTGTTAGCCTGATTGGTGCTCTGATTGTTGTAGTTCTTATTTTCCAAAGGTATCACCTCCTTCGAGAAATATTGTTTGCTTTGGGGCAAAAAATATACAAGAAAAATTTTCGGCAGATTCCAATCCTTGCACGCTCCGCTTCTTGTCAAGCGCAAAAAGGGGTGCTATAATAACCTCAAGACCACGCTGTGCAGCACACAGCGCGGACGGCTGCCGCCGTCAGGCAAAGCCGCAGGCTTTGCTCTCTTGAGAACATTGAACTTGCGTAAAATAACCTCAAGACCACGCTGTGCAGCACACAGCGCGGACGGCTGCCGCCGTCAGGCAAAGCCGCAGGCTTTGCTCTCTTGAGAACATTGAACTTGCGTAAAATAACCTCAAGACCACGCTGTGCAGCACACAGCGCGGACGGCTGCCGCTGTCAGGCAAAGCCGCAGGCTTTGCTTTCTTGAGAACATTGAACTGGCGTAAAATAACCTCAAGAATACAAGTTTGAGTACGCATGGCAGCCTTATGCATGCGTCATCGCGGCGAGGGCCGCACAAAAGGCTGCGGTGACATTTTGACAGCAAAAAAGGGAAAATGCCTATGGCATTTTTGGCGGCTACGCCGCTCGAGAGCTTGTGCTTTTGCCTTTTAGATAAGCGAATACAGTTTGAATACTGAGAAGGCGAGGAATGTATCATGCAGGAAATTCGAGTGGAACTGACCAAAACGCCGAAAGCAAAACCGGCGGATGAAACAAAGCTGGGCTTTGGCAAAATTTTTACAGATCACATGTTTGTGATGAATTATGATGCGGGAGAAGGCTGGCACGATCCGCGCATTGTTCCGTATGGCCCGATTGAAATGGAGCCTTCCGCGATGTGCCTGCACTACGGCCAGTCCGTATTTGAGGGCATGAAGGCTTACCGGACAGCGGATGACCGAATCCTGTTGTTCCGGCCGGAAAAAAATATGGCGCGTCTGAATGTCTCCAACGAGCGACTTTGCATCCCGCAGATTGACGAAGAATTTGCCAAAAATGCGATTGCCAAGCTGGTTGCAATTGAAAAAGATTGGGTGCCGCATGCGGAAGGCACTTCCCTTTACATTCGCCCCTTTATCTTTGGAATTGACCCGCAGGTTGGTGTGCATCCGGCGTCCCATCTGCTCTTTATCGTGATCTGCTCTCCGGTGGGCGCTTATTATCCGGAAGGCCTGAATCCGGTGAAAATTTACGTGGAAAAGAACTATGTCCGCGCGGTTCGCGGCGGTATGGGATATACAAAAACTGCCGGCAACTATGCGGCTTCTCTCAAGGCGCAGGACGAGGCTGAGAAGCAGCACTACACGCAAGTACTTTGGCTTGACGGCGTAGAGCGGAAATACATCGAAGAAGTCGGTACGATGAACGTCTTTTTCAAAATTGATGATGAAATCGTGACGCCGGCGCTGCAGGGTTCCATCCTTTCTGGTATTACCAGAATGTCCTGCATTGAGATTTTGCGCTCCTGGGGCATGAAGGTTACAGAGCGTCCGATTGCGATTGACGAATTGGCAGAAGCAGCCCGGACCGGCCACCTCAAAGAGGCGTTCGGAAGCGGCACGGCTGCTGTAATCTCCCCGATCGGCGAACTTAAATGGGGCGACGAAATCATGTCGATCAACAACGGCGAGATCGGCCCGGTTTCTCAGAAATTGTATGACACTCTGACTGGAATTCAGTGGGGGAAAATTGCAGATCCGTTTGGCTGGACCTGCGAGGCAAAATAAAAAACAAAATTTTAGGGGACGCATTCCAAACGAAAGCGTCCCTTTTTGTTTATATTTTGTCCTGCGAAAAATCCGAGTCAGGAGAAACGGAAGATACCAGTCCGCGCAGCCTTGTAACCCGCAAAGTATAAAAAAGAGAAATCAATGCCGTGCAGATGCGCGGCGCGTATTTTCTCGAATAAAATTTTGTCCGACAAGATCGTTCCTTATACCAAAATGCAGTTTTGTTTTAAAATTTGCGGATATATTCCTTTTTTAGAATTAAATTTCAATGGAATTGTGATATAAAAAGTACGTACAACTTTTATTATAAAAAGAGTATTAAATTTTTTATTCCTAAAATTCAGAAAAGAATTGACAGAAAAACCGTATAGATATACTATTAAATCATATTCGTTTTATAAAACCGATTTCAATAATGAGAGGAGATTTTTTTCAAAATGAGCACATTGCCAAAAACCATGAAGGCTCTGGTCGCATACGGAGCAGGAGATTATCGTTTGGAAACTGCTTACCCGACACCGGAATGCGGTCCGGATGATATCATCATCAAGACCGAGGCCTGCGGAATCTGCGCGGGAGATCTCAAATGCCAGCACGGCGCCGCGATGTTCTGGGGAGATGCCATGCAGCCGGCGTATGTTCGGCCGCCGGTGATTCCGGGCCATGAGTTCCTCGGGACGATTGTGGAAATGGGCGCGAATGTAACAGGTTTTGCGTTGGGAGACCGCATCACCGCCGATCAGATCGTTCCCTGCGGCGAATGCAAATTCTGCAAATCCGGCCGCTACTGGATGTGTCAGCCGCATGATATTTTTGGATTCCAGAAAGAAAACAATGGCGGCATGGCGGAATATGTCCGCTATCCGAAAAACAGCGTGATCCACAGAGTTCCGGATAGCATGAAGCTTGAAGATGCGCTGCTCATTGAGCCGTACGCCTGCTCCAAGCATGCTGTAGACCGCGCGCAGATTGGATGCGAAGACGTTGTGGTGCTTTCCGGCGCAGGAACGCTTGGTCTGGGAATGCTGACATATGCGCGGATGAAGAACCCGGCAAAGCTGATTGTACTGGATATGCTGGATAACCGTCTGGAAAAGGCAAAAGCCTTTGGCGCAGATATCGTGATGAACCCCGGCAAGGTCGATGTGATTTCGGAAGTGCTCAAGCTGACCGAGGGATATGGCTGTGACATTTATATTGAGGCGACCGGTCATCCGTCCAGCGTAACACAGGGCCTTTCCATGATCCGCAAACTGGGCCGTTTTGTGGAATTCAGCGTGTTCGGTGCGCCGACAACGGTGGACTGGTCGATTATCGGGGACCGCAAGGAACTGGATATTTGCGGCGCACACCTGTCGCCGTACTGCTTCCCGTTTGTGATTGAAAATATCGCGAACGGAAACTTGAAAACGGACGGCGTGGTTTCCAGCATGTTCCCCATTGAAGAATGGGAAAAAGCGTTTGAATACGCAACCGGAAAATATGGAGATTTTAAGGTTGCGATTACATTTTAAAAAAGTATTGTTTTAGAAACGGAGGAGTATCATGAACTATCTAATCGGAACGGACATTGGAACTTCCGGGACAAAATCCATTCTCATGGACACGGAGGGCAATTTAATCGCGCAGGATTTACAGGAATATGACGTCCTGACACCAAAGCCGCTTTGGGCGGAGCAGTGGCCGGATGTTTGGGTGGAAGCGACAAAGACTTCGATCCGGAACGCGCGGGAGAAGGCCGGGGTTTCTCCGGAAGATATCAAGGGAATTGCTATCAGCGGCCTATATGGCGGATCGGGAATCCCGGTGGATGAACATATGAAGCCTGTGCGTCCGTGTCTGATTTGGATGGACCGCCGCGCGACGGAACAGGAAAAATGGGTCAAAGAAACCATCGGCGAAGAAAAAATGCGCGCCATTACGCACAACGGCATCGATCCCTACTACGGCTATTTGAAGATCCTTTGGGTGAAGGATAATGAGCCGGAAAATTGGGCCAAAACAAAGCTGTTCCTTCCGCCGAATGCGTATACCATTTATGAACTGACCGGTGCGGTGACGATTGACTACTCTTCTGCCGGCAATATCGGCGGTATTTTTGATATGAACACCAAAACCTGGTCGTACGAGCTGATGGATGAAATGGGAATTCCGCGCAGCATGATGCCGGAACGTCTGGTGGAATGCACAGAAGTTGTAGGAACTCTGACAGCGCAGGCAGCAGCAGAGATGGGCCTTAAAGAAGGAACGCCGGTTATCTCCGGCGGCGTTGACTGCGGTGCGGCTTCTCTGGGCCTTGGCGTGTTCGAACCCGGTGTGTATGCAGCGGCAATCGGAACTTCCATGTGTGCGGCTCTGGTGCATGCAGACACGATCAAAGGAAAGAATTTGACAGAATGGCCGTATGTGATTGAGCCGAAGCGGCTTTCCTATCTGTTCGGCGGAAGCGCTACAGCCGGCGCGCTGATCAAATGGTTCCGCGATAACTTTGCGGAGCTGGAGAAAGAGGCGGAGTTGGCGGGCGGCGAAAATGCCTATGCTGTACTGGATCGGAAGGCTGCGCAGATTGCGCCGGGCTCCGAGGGCCTCATTGTTCTGCCGTATTTTATGGGAGAGCGCGGACCGGTTTGGGATACGGATGCCAAGGGAACCATTTTTGGTCTTTCTCTGACACATACCAAAGCGCATGTTTACCGCGCGTTTTTGGAAACCGTCGCGTATTCGCTGCGCCACACGATGGAGTGCACGAGTGACGATTTGGGCGAATACATTCTGATTGCCGGTGGCGTTGCCAAGTCGAAGGTTTGGCGTCAGATCTTTGCGGACGTGACCGGATATCCGGTTGTGTGCCCGATTCATGATGTTGAGGCAAATTTGGGCGACGTTATGCTTGCCGGAATTGCAACCGGCCTTTTGACCTTCGACGATGTGAAAAAGTGGCAGGTGCTCGGCGACCGGATTCAGCCGAACCCGGAGGCGCACGAGAAATACAACCGATACTATGCACTGTACCGGAAACTTTATCAGGATTTAAAAGAGGATATGCGGACATTGTCCGAAATCCGATAAGGAAAAAGTGCGGTTGCGGGCACGCAGCAATTGCTGCGTGCCCGCAATTTGGAAAGGAGGGAGTTCCTTGCCGGAAAAAACCTTGAATCAAAAACTGAAACAGTTTAACCGGCAGAAAATCTTCCATTGCCTGATGCAGGAAGGCCCTTGCACCAAGCAGGAGCTCGTGAGCCGTTTAGGGCTGAGTCTGCCGACGATCAATCAAAATTTATCAGAACTTGCCGGTCTGATTCGGGAATCCGGAAGTGTCGGCAATACCGGCGGACGCCGGGCAAAGCTGTATGAGATCGACGACCAGTCCAGGCTGGCGGTTGGTTTGGATATTACAAAAAACTGTATTACAGCGGTTCTGGTTGATTTAAGCGGTACAGTCGTTCACACGGAACGCCTTCCGTATCCGTTTGTGCTGGGGGAAGCCTATGCACGTGCGCTTGCAGACCTGGTTGCTTCCAGCCTTTCTGCAGTAGGCGCTGTGCCGGAGCAGATCCTTGGTGTAGGAATTGCGGTGCCCGGCCTTGTGACCGAAGATCGAAAACGAATTTACTATGGGAAAATTTTAAACTTTACGGGACGGACGGTCGAGGACTTCAGCCGGTTTCTGCCGTATCCCGTGACGCTGGAAAACGACGCCAACGCCGCCGGATTTGCAGAGGTATGGAGCTGCAAGAACCTCGGGAACGCGTTTTATATTTCTCTTTGCAACAACATCGGCGGGTCGGTGTTGATTCAAAATGAAATCTACACCGGCATCCATCAGCGCGCCGGAGAAATCGGGCACATGACCATTGTTCCGGACGGACGCGTGTGCTACTGCGGTAAGCGCGGATGCTTTGAGACTTACTGCGCTGCGACCATTCTTTCCGATTTGGCAGGCGGAAGCCTTTCCGGCTTTTTTTCGCTGCTCAAATCCGGGAACTTGCGTGCATCCGCTGTCTGGCAGGAATATCTGCAGGCGCTAGCTATTGCGGTCAACAATATTCACATGCTGTTTGACTGCGATGTCATTCTAGGAGGATATGTTGGCGCCTACATGGAACCGTATCTGCCGGAGCTTCAGAAGCTGGCTGCAGATCGCAATACATTCGCATCAGACGCCGCGTATATCCGCGTTTGCCGCTATCAGACAGAAGCGCCTGCGGCCGGTGCGGCGCTGCCGTATATTGACCGATTCCGAAAAAGTTTGCGATAATCGGCGGGCCGAGACGGTTCGTTCTGGAAAGAGAACCGTTCGTAAAACTGTGAAATAATGAAGAAGGCCTCTCTGAACATTCTGTCCAGAGAGGCCTTCTTTACGTGGTGCGCCTTCTTTTACGCCGAACCCGCTCTTCCGGCGCAAATCCATTGTGCGCAATTCTGCGGCGAAGCCAGCCGCCGTGCAAGTAATAGAAAATATACAGAAGTGAAGTAACGGCCCAGGAAATCGGATAACTGAGCACAATGGTTTCCATGGTGTTCCAGACCGGCAGCGCGGCGTAGACCCAAACAATTCGCAAAACGCAGATGCCAAGGCAGGTAATGAGCGTCGGCAAAAGGGAATCTCCGGTTCCGCGCACTGCGCCGGAAAGAATTTCGACGCAGACATATGTAAAATAAAGCGGCGCTAAAGTCCGGATAACCGCTTCGCCTTGTGCAATAACTGCGGGATCGTCCGAAAAAATCGAGAGAATCGGTTTGCCTGCGAGCAGCATCAAAGCGCTCATTCCGGCTGCGGCAAGGAAGGCCATCACCATACAGACCCGGACGCTTTTTCGAATGCGTGCATATTGCTGCGCGCCAAAGTTCTGTCCGACAAAGGTCGTCACAGAAACGCCGAACGCGCCCATAACCATCCAGAAGATGGCGTCAATCTTTCCGTTTGCGGCCCAGGCCGCAATGACATCTGTGCCGAAATGATTGACAGAGGACTGGATGAGAATATTGGAAAGATTATACATAGCAGACTGCAAGCCGGCGGGAAATCCAATTTGAATAATATTAATCAGAATATGGCGGGTGAACCGAATTTCTTTCCATTCCATGTGGTACGCTTCTTTTGTCCGCACAAGAACCAGGAGAACCAAAATGGCGCTGACCACCTGGGAAAGGACGGTTGCAATCGCTGCGCCGGTTACGCCAAGCTTGAAAACTACGACAAACAATAAATCGAGCACAAGATTGGTCAGGCAGCAGATGATGAGAAAATAGAGCGGGCGCCGGGAATCTCCAACTGCACGCAGAATGCCGGAGCCGATGTTGTAGATCATTGAAGGAATCATGCCGACAAAATAGATCCGGATGTAGGTGCTGGCATACGGCAGAACATCTTCTGGCGTATCCATCAGCCGCAGGGCAAGCGGAGATCCGAAAATGCCGATGACCATGAAAATGGCGCCGCCGGCAATTGCGAGCGCAATGGAGGTATGGACGGCAAGGCCGACTTCCCGGTCGCGCCGCGCGCCATAATACTGGGAAATGATCACGGTTGCGCCCGAAGAAAGGCCGACAAAAAAGCCGACCAGAAGATTGATCAGCGTGCCGGTTGTTCCGCCGACTGCGGCAAGCGCTTCTTTTCCGACAAATTTTCCGACAATGATCGCATCGACTGTATTGTATAACTGCTGAAAAAACGTTCCGAGCAGGATCGGAAAAAAGAACAGAAGCAGTTGTTTCCAAATGACGCCTTCTGTGATCCCGCGCGTGTTTTTTTGAGCTTGCTGCATGTAAAAACCTTCTTTTGCTAAATAATCAGAGTTCTATAGAAATCCCGGGCGTCAGACGCTTGCCGGCGAGGTTCTCCGAAGTATCGCCGCGATGAAAATCCGCACAAAATAGGGAATCCGGGAAGAAAAACGCAAAACGGACAAATTTCGCCGTCGGGTTGCCAGCAGAAGTTTAGAAAAAGGCTTAAGCGTCTACCAGAATGCCGAGTTCCCGCAAGGAAGCCTCGATCCGGGCAAAATCTTCTGCATGTTCCGTGCGGATCCGATGTGTGTGAAAGCCCTCCGTCAGGGCGCTCAGCGGTTTGGCCGTGGAGGCGCCAAGCTGCTCGAGAAACAGATTGGCGTCATAGCGGGAACGGATATTGAGCGAGGCAGAGAGCAGACCGTAAATCGGATGGTCAATCGAAACATCGAGGACAACCCCGCCGTTGTCGACGATCCGATAAAACTCTTCCCGAATAGCTTCGCTGCCGTGCTGGCACAGGATGATGCCGGTGTAGCCGTCCGGCTCCTGCTTTTCTAAAAGATATCCGCGCGGCGTCGAGAGAATGTTATGCCCCTGCGCGCGCAAGAGTGCAATATCAGAGACAATAATCTGCCGGCTGACTTCCAATTTTTCCGCCATTTGAGATGCATTTAAAGATTCCATGCGGCCTTCAAGCATAGAAAGAATCGTTTTCCGCCGTTTTTCGGTGTTCATCTTTGCTTTCCCCCCTGTCAAACAAGACGAACGAATTTTAGGTTCTAATTCTTATCATAACAAAAAACAATCTTCTTTTCTACAGGAAGATTGGAAATTTTTCTATTGCAATTTTTTGGGAAACAAGGTATCATATGCAATGACAGGTGTCAAGACAATAAAAAGGAGGCTCTTTGCATGGAAAAGACAAAAACAGCAATTTTGGTTGTCGATATGCTCAACGATTTCGTGACCGGAGCGCTTAAATGCGACCGCGGACTGGCGATTGTGCCCAAAACAGCGGAATTGCTGAAATCTGCGCGGGAGAACGGCGTGCCGGTGATTTTCTGCAATGACGCACACTTAAAAGGAATTGACCACGAGCTGAAGCTTTGGGGAGATCACGCAATTGCCGGAACGGAAGGCGCACAGGTGATTCCGGAACTGGGTCTGTGCGAGAAAGATTATGTGGTTCCCAAACGCCGCTACAGCGGATTTTTCCGGACAGATCTCGAGCTGCTGTTAAAAGAATTGGGCGTAGAGACCGTTGTGATGACCGGCCTGCATACGCATATGTGTGTGCGGCATACGAGCGCGGATGCATATTGCCTGGGATTTGAAGTGGCAGTTGCAAGCGATGCAACGGATGCGTTTACCGAGGCGGATTATCAAAACGGGATGGAATATCTCAAGGCCGTCTACGGCGCAAAAGTCTACACAGTGGACGAATTAAAGGAGATCTTTTCTGCCTGAGGTGGACTGAAACATGAGGAGAGGGAAAACAAATGAAAAAGAACGGGATTCTGTACATGGTTATCTCGGCGCTATTGTGTGCTTTGGGAATTTTGATTCCCATAGTGATGCCGAAAATTGAAATTGGGCCGATGTCCTTTACGCTTGCGAGTCACGTGCCGATTTTTATCGCGATGTTTATTTCGTTGCCCGTGGCAATTGCAGTGTCTCTTGTTACAACGGTCGGCTTTTTCTTCGCCGGATTTCCTATGGTGGTCGTACTCCGGGCGCTGAGCCAGATTGTATTTGTTTTGGTTGGGACCCTGATGCTGAAGAAAAAGGGGACTTTGATTGCGTCTTGGAAGACCGGCGTTCCGTTTGGCCTGTTTCTCGCGGTGATTCATGCAGCCTTTGAAGTGATCGTGGTGGCAGGATTCTATTTTGGCGGTTCTTTAGGCGAACAATTCTATCAGAACGGGTTTATCATGTCGGTTCTACTGCTGGTCGGCGTGGGGACAATCGCACACAGCATGGTGGATTATGCGATTTCCGTTTTGATCTGGAAACCGTGTCAGCATGTGATCCGGATTCCGGTTTACGCCAAGGTATCGTGAATCCCCAAAAATGAAAAAAGAAAGCGCATCGGGTTTTCGCTGGAAAACGCGGTGCGTTTTTGTGATGCCGGAAAAAAGATGGGGAATAGTAAATGCGGGAGGTGAGCTGGTGCAGGGGGAAAACTATGAATTCGATGTCGACATCCGGAAAATCCCGGATCTGGACGGCGCATATGTGGAAATTCCGTTTGATGTAAAGGCTGCGTTTGGAAGACGGCACGTGAAAGTGCACGCGACATTTGACGGCGTTGCCTACGATGGACAAATTGTCCGATGGGGGATGCCCCGTCCGATTTTGCGGGTGCGCAAAGAGATTCGCAAGCAAATTCGGAAGCAGCCGGGCGATCTCGTTCATGTGACGATAACCGCGCGGCAGGATCCCAGAAAATGAAAAGATTCGCAGAAAAATACCAAAGAGCCGGGCAGCAAAACGAAGGTTGTTTTGCTGCCCGGCTCTCAAAATATAAGAGTTCTATTTTGAAAATTGGCTGTTGTATAATTTCGCATAGAATCCGTTTTGGGCAAGGAGAGCCGCATGATTGCCCTGTTCGACGATGTGTCCGTCGCGCATCACAAGAATGCTGTCGGCATTTTGTATGGTCGAGAGCCGGTGTGCAACCAGAAAGCTGGTTCTGCCTTCCATCATCCGCTGAAACGCCTGCTGGATTTTTAGCTCGGTTCGGGTGTCGATCGACGAAGTCGCTTCGTCGAGGATCAGCATCGGCGGAAGCGAAAGCATGACGCGCGCAATGCAGAGCAGCTGTTTTTGCCCTTGCGAGAGCGTTCCGCCATCCTCGGAAAGCGGCGTGTCATACCCCTGCGGCAGTTTCCGGATAAACCCGTCTGCGTAGGCTGCTTTGGCAGCGGCGATGATTTCTGCTTCAGAAGCATCGGGCTTTCCGTAAGCGATATTTTCCCGGACGGTTCCGCTGCTAAGCCAGGTTTCCTGCAGAACCATGCCGTAAGATCCCCGCAGACTGTCGCGGGTGATGGAATCAACCGGATATCCGCTGACAAGAATTTTTCCGGCAGTGACATCATAAAACCGCATCAGCAGGTTTATCATGGTCGTTTTTCCGCATCCGGTCGGCCCGACAATGGCAATGCGCTGCCCGCTTGCTACAGAAAGGTTGAAATCCTCAATCAGCGGGACTTCCGGCCGGTACGAAAAATAGACATGGCGAAGGTCGACGGTGCCGTCGGGAGAGGAGAGAACCGGTGCGTCCGGTGCGTCCGGCGTTTGTCTGGGCTCTTCAATCAGGTGGAAAACCCGTTCCGCAGAGGCCAGCGCATTTTGCAGCTCTGTAATTACACCGGAAATCTCATTAAACGGTTTGGTGTACTGGTTGGCATAGGTCAGAAAGCAGGAAAGCTGCCCGACAGAAATGCCGCCGCTGATTGCAAACAGCGCGCCGACAATTCCGACGCCGGTATAGACAAGACCGTTGACGAAGCGGGTACAGGGGTTGGTCAGAGAGGAGAAGAAAACGGCTTTGCGGCCGCAGATTTCCAGCCGTTCATTGATGGCGTCAAATTGCGTCTGGGCGTGGCTCTCGTATCCGAACGCCTTCACGACCTGCGCATTTCCGACAAGCTCTTCCACGAGGGCGGTCATTTCTCCGCGCGCCTGGGACTGCTTGTAAAACTGGTCATAGGTGTGTTTGGCGATGAAGGCGGCCACAAACAGGGAAAGCGGTGTGATCAGAGCGACGACAAGAGAGATGGGAAGGTTGATCGAGATCATAAAGCCGAGCGTTCCGGCGATCGTGATGACACCGGTGAAAAGCTGCGAAAACCCCATCAGAAGGCCGTCGGAAAACTGGTCGACGTCGGTTGTGATCCGGCTGATCGTTTCACCGTATTGTTTGGTGTCGAGATATCGCAGCGGAAGTTCCGATACGGTTTCAAATGCGCGCGTCCGTAAATCCTGTACAACGCGAAAGGTCACGTGGTTGTGGCAGAGATTCATCAGCCATTGTGAGAATGCGGTGCCTACGGTTACAAGAGCAAGCTTTCCTAAAATCGGCAGAAGCGCACGGAAGTCGACCTGCCCGGGTCCGATGAGCGCGTCGACACCGTTTCCGATCAAAAGCGGTGCGTAGAGCGTCAGCGCAACACTGCAGATTGCGAACAGGATCGAAAGAGACAGGATATGCCAGTATGGACGCAGCAGGTGCAGAATTTTTCGAAAGAGCGCAGGATTATGCTTCACCGCGGGCCACCTCCTCGTTTGAAAGCTGAGAAAGACAAATTTCCCGATATACATCGCAGCTTTGAAGCAGTTCACGGTGCGTTCCGGCGCCTGTAAGGCGTCCGTCATCCAGGACAAGAATCTGCTCCGCGTTCTGAAGGGATGCGGATCGTTGGGAGATCAGAAAAACGGTCGTTTTTTGGGTTTCCGCCCGAATGGCGCGCCGTAAGGCGGCGTCGGTTGCGAAATCCAAAGCAGAGGCGCTGTCGTCCAGAATGAGGATTTCCGGTTCTCCGACGAGCGCCCGGGCGATCGTCAGCCGTTGCCGCTGGCCGCCGGAGAAGTTTTTGCCCTCCTGCAGCACGGCGGTATCCAGCCCCTCCGGCTTTGCACGGACAAATTCTTCGGCCTGCGCAATTCGAAGGGCTTTCCAGATTTCTTCGTCCGTTGCATCCTGTTTGCGCCAACGCATATTTTCCCGGATGGTTCCGCGAAACAGGACAGCCCGCTGCGGCACAATCCCGATTTTTTGCCGGAGCGCGGAGAACGGATACGCGCGCACCGAAACCCCGTCAATTTGAACGGAACCCGCTGTTGCGTCATAAAACCGGCAAATCAGGTGAACAAGCGTCGATTTTCCGGCGCCGGTTCCGCCGATGACGCCGATGGTTTCCCCCGGTTTTGCGGTAAAGGAAATTTGGTGCAGGGCATCTTCCTCGGCGTTGCCATAGCGGAAAGAGACATTTGAGAAAGAGATGCGCGGCGCACCCGGAACGGCGTCGGGCGTGATGCCGCCGGGATCCTGTACAGAAGGCGTGTAAGCCAGAACAGAGCGAATCCGTGCGGCCGAGGCGGTAGCTTTTGCAAAGGCGACAATGAGATTCGCCAGCGTGATGAGGGAGAGCAGAATCTGCGTCATATAGTTGACCAGCGCAATGACTTCGCCCTGTGTTAAGGTGCCGGAAGAGACTTCTTTTCCGCCGTACCACAGAATGGCGACAATGGAAAGATTTACAAGGACGTAGGTTGCGGGGTTGAGCAGAGCGGAAATTTTTCCGGCAAGAAGCTGTGCTTTGCGTAAAAGAGCAGTTTCATCTGCGAAGCGTTTTTTTTCTGTTTCCTGCCGCGAAAAAGCCCGAATTACCCGGACGCCCGCCAAGTTTTCGCGCGTAATGCGTGCGATCCGGTCGAGGTGCTGCTGGACATGCCGGTAAACAGGAATGTTCAGGCGAATAATCAGATAAATGACACCGGAAATCAGCGGGATTGCCAACAGAAAAATCAGCGCAATCCGGGGGTGAATCAGAAAAGCGGCGATCAGCGCGCCGAGAACAATAAACGGAGAGCGCAGAAAGAGGCGAAGGACAAGATTGACGCCGGACTGTACCTGGTTGATGTCGCCGGTGATCCGGGTGATGAGCGCGGAGGTGCCGATTTTATCAAGTTCTGCAAAAGAAAGCCGGTTGACATGACGAAAAAAATCTTTCCGCAGCGCAGTCCCAAATCCGTAAGCGGCTTTTGCAGCAAAATATTGTGCGGTGGCAGAGCAAAGAAGCCCGACAAGTCCGAACAAAATAAGAAGCAATCCCATGCGCAGAATGTAAGCGGTGTCGCCGTTTTGAATTCCGATGTCGATGATCTTGGCCATAACAGCGGGAACAATCAGCTCGAAACAGGCCTCAAGCAGTTTAAACAGCGGCGCGACCATACTCTCTTTGCGATAGTTTTTGAGATAAATCAGCAAGTCTTTCACGATGGCGCTCCCTTCTATATCGCTTTCGGCGGTATTATAGCATTTGTATGACTGCTTTGCAATATACCGCGACGTTCAAAATGGGAAGGCAAAATCCTACCAAAAACAAAACCCTCTTTTAGCCGTATCAGAGAACGGCAAAAGAGGGCTGAAAGAATGTTTAAAGGGAACTAGTCACGAAATTCGAAAAAGCGCTGTACCGGAATTTCCAAAAGTTCAGAAATGGCAAACAGGAGGTCAAGAGATACGCCGGAAACCGCCAATTCAATTTTGCTGATGGTTGTGCGGTCAACATCCAGTTTTTCTGCCAGCAGTTCCTGTGTGTAGCCTTTGGATTTTCGATAATACGCAAGGTTTAATCCTAATTTTTTGTACATCTCATGATATCTTTTATCCATGTTAATCACCTCTTAGCCATTGTATCGTTGATTTTAATAAAATGAAATAGATTTTAACACATAAAATGATGCCTAAAAATCTTCTTTTTATGCACATCAATGCGTTTGGATTTGGAAAAGTTCAGTTTCTGTGCGTAAATAAACTGAAAACGGCGTTAAAGTCTTGTTAATTTTTTTTGCGCACATGCAAACATCCAAGCACGAATCAAGGTTTCCACTGCCGCAGAGAGTGTCTCTGTCGGCATTCCGGAATACCCAATTACCAGCGTCGGAGAAAGATCGTCGGGCGCAGATGAGCGGTAGTATTCGGAAATTCCGCGAATGCGGACGCCGCACGCAGATGCCGCAGAAACGAGCTCCTGTTCGTGGAGCCCAATCTGAACACGCAGAAGCAAATGGAGCCCCGCGTTGCTTTCTGCGATTTCAATATGGGAGGAAAGAGGACTTCCCTGAATGGCGGCAATCAGCAGATCCCGCTTTTTTCGATAGAGCTTGCACATGCGGTTTAAATGACGCTCAAACATTCCGTTGTGCAGAAATTCACAGAGAATCGCTTGCTCAAAGCTGGGGACGGTACATGCATATCGCAGATACCGGTTGCGATAAAGCGTCAGAAGCTCCGGCGGAAGAACCATGTAGCTGATGCGCAAAGAAGGCGCAAGGCTTTTGGTAAAAGTATTGAGATAAATGACCCGGCCGCTGCCCTCCAGAGAACGGCAGGCAGGGAGCGGGTTTCCGCAAAACCGAAATTCGCTGTCGTAGTCGGATTCGATAATATACCGGCCGGGTGCTTCTCCTGCCCACTTTAAAAGTGCGAGCCGACGGCTGACCGGCATGACAATTCCGGTTGGAAACTGGTGGGAAGGGGAGATATGCGCGACAGAAGCACCGCTCTTTCGGAGTTCGGAAAGCTGCATCCCATCGGCGTCAAGCGGAATCGGGACGGAAGAAACGTTATGATCCTCCAAAATTTGCCCGATTTTTCTGTATCCGGGATCCTCAAGCGCAAAAATGCTGGTTCTGCCCAGAAGGGGGATGAGAATGGCAAATAGAGCTTCTGATCCTGCACCGAGGACGATCTGTTCCGGCGATGTGCGAATCCCCCGGAAGCGATACAGATACCGCACAATTTCTTCCCGCAGCGCCGGGAGCCCCTGCGGATGCGAGGCGTTCAGAATGCCAGCATGTTCACGCAAAACCTGTCGGGCAATATGGGCCCAGGTTGCAAATGGGAAGGCATCGGGATCTACTGCATTGGTCGCGAAATCATACTGGCAACAGGGAAAATCGGTGGGTCGATCCGAAAAGGTAGAGAGCGGCTCTTCCTGAACGGCAGGAACGGGCTCAATCGCTTCCGCATAATAACCACTTTTGGGAATGGCATACACATAGCCTTCTGCAACAAGCTGCGTATAGGTGTTTTGTACGGTTAGCTGGCTGATTCCAAGATGTTGGGCCAGCTTTCGTTTGGAAGGAAGTTTTTCCCCGGCCTTGAATTCACCGCTTTCGATGCGGGTTCGGATTTCTCGGTAAAGCTGTTCATAAAGCGGGACAGAAGAGGATTTGTCCAAAATCGCCGTAATCACGGCAAAGATTCCTCCTTTTTATAAACTGGTATTATTAATATAACATGTTTTGAGTATTTACACAAGACCAGTTTGCGAAGATAATGAAATAAATTCGGGAGGCCTCCGAAAGAATGGAAACGAAAGGGGATTGTATCCATGCAAAACGATCGCTACACACTCAATAAAGAATTGGCTCAGATGCTCAAAGGCGGCGTCATTATGGACGTAACCACGCCGGAACAGGCAAAGATCGCAGAGGAGGCCGGCGCGTGCGCGGTGATGGCGCTCGAGAGGATCCCTGCAGATATCCGCGCAGCGGGCGGTGTTTCCCGAATGAGCGACCCACAGATGATTGCCGGAATTCAAGCGGCGGTTTCGATCCCGGTTATGGCGAAGGTACGGATTGGACATTTCGTCGAAGCACAGATTCTCGAAGCCATTGAGATTGACTATATTGATGAGAGCGAAGTGCTCTCTCCGGCAGATGACCGGCTGCATATTGATAAGACAAAGTTTCGGGTACCATTTGTTTGCGGCGCAAAAGATCTCGGCGAAGCGCTTCGCCGGATCCAGGAAGGCGCATCCATGATTCGGACGAAGGGCGAGCCGGGTACCGGGGATATCATTCAGGCTGTCCGACATCTGCGGAAAATGAACAATGAAATCCGCCGGCTGGTTTCGCTGTCGGAGGATGAGCTGTATCACACTGCGAAGGAATTGGAGGTTCCGTATGAACTCGTGCAGCAGGTGCACGAAACCGGACGGCTTCCGGTGGTGAATTTTGCTGCGGGCGGCATTGCGACCCCTGCGGACGCTGCTTTGATGATGCAGTTGGGCGCAGAAGGCGTTTTTGTCGGATCCGGAATTTTCAAGTCCGGAAATCCGCAAAAACGTGCGGCGGCAATTGTTCAGGCAGTGACCAACTATACGGATGCCAAACGGCTTGCGGAGCTTTCTGCGGGTCTTGGGGAAGCTATGGTCGGTATCAATGAACAGGAAATCAGCCTGCTCATGGCAGAGAGAGGCGTTTAACATGCGAATTGGAATCCTTGCGCTGCAGGGGGCATTTGCAGAGCATGGCGCGATGCTGGATCGTCTGCAGGTGCCGCATTTCGAGATCCGGCAGGTAAACGATTTTTTGCAGGCGCCGCCGGATGGGCTGATCCTCCCCGGCGGGGAAAGCACAACTATGGGAAAGCTGCTCCGGGAACTTTCGTTGCTCGAGCCGATTCGGCAGGCGATTTTGGCGGGAATGCCGGTGTTTGGAACTTGTGCGGGGCTGCTTCTATTGGCCAAAAAGCTGGAAAACGATGACCGACGTCACCTGGCGACGATGGATCTGTGCGCACAGCGCAATGCCTACGGCAGACAGCTGGGCAGCTATGAGACAGAAGGCGCTTTTGCAGATTGCGGTACCGTGCCGATGGTATTTATCCGTGCGCCGCATATCGTCGGTGCGCTTTCAGAGGAAGTCGAGACGCTCGCGCAGGTAAACGGCCGAATTGTTGCGGCACGGCAAAAAAATCAACTGGCAGTTTGTTTTCATCCGGAATTGACAAGAGATCCTTCTATCCATCGCTATTTTCTGCAAATGGTACAGTCTCGGTGACGCTGAGATAGAGAAATCGATCCAAAGCGAAAAGGAACTTCAGCATGTGCTCCGAAAACAGAATAAAAAAGGGCCCGCTCTTTCTGAACTGCTTTAGAGAGAGCGGGCCTTTTCAGGCAATGGATGCCTTATGAGCGGTTTGTGGGATTAAAAAGCACCATTCATCAGCACAAACAATGTGGTCATAATGAAAATGGAGAGCGCAATGGAGAGCGAGTTGAAGGTTCCCGCACAAGCGACATCCCCATCAATATGTTTGGTAAAGACAGGACAAAGTACAGAAACAGGTGCAAAGACGATAATTGCCAGTGTCTGCCGGACGGAGAACGAAAACGGAAGTAAATAGAAAAATGCGACGGATAAGGCGGCAGAAATTGCAAGCCGAATGCCGGTGAGTTTTAAAATGGAAAAAAGCTGCGACTTTTCAAAATGCAAGTCAATGCTGATTCCAATTGCCAGCATGGCAAGAAATCCGTTTGCAGGACTGATGAGCCCTGCAAAAGTCAAAATGGGAGCAGGCAGCTGAAGATGGAACGCGGTGAGAGTCAGCATGATAAGATAGGTCCAGATGGGAACCGAGCGCAGAAGAGCCTTCATAGAGGAAAGAAAGCCGCCCCGCTTTTCGTGGTTCAACATACCGGAGACAATGGCGTAGGTCCCTCCGGTGCAGAGCAGCGCATTTCCAACATCAAACAGACAGGTGCAGACCACGCCTTCAGCACCGAGAAAATTTTGCGCATAGGGCATGGTAAAGGTGCCGATATTATACCCGGAAAGGTTAATCATGTTAAAGGCTTTTTCCTGCATTCGGCGTTTTGGCGCGCTGAGATAGCCGACGCCGGCTGTAATGAGGTTGCAGAGAACTCCGATTCCGATAATCGCCAGCAGAGAGGCCTTCAGTTCCATCGGACTAAAATTCACAATTACGGCGCAAGGCAGTGTAATGTTCATCACAATGCGGGAAATCAGGCCAAAATGTTCCGCAGAAAAGAAATGAATGCGCCGCAGAATATAGCCCAAAACAATGATTGCAACAAATGACAACGCCCGGGTGAGAATATCAGCCAAAAAATCAACTCCGATCGGATTGGTTCCCAACGGTGGAAATTGTAGGATGCTAGCCCGCATATGAAACTTTGAAAAGGCGCAAAGCGGCGCAGGCATGCGCAGCATGGCGATTCGAGGTTATTATAACACACCCCATAAAAAAAGAAAACATGGATTTTTATGCGTAATTTTTTTAGAAGCGGCAAAAAATAAAATCATGGTTAAATGAAAAAAGGGGGATGTCATGAAACGGATGCGGTTATTTTTGGCTGGCGGAATCTTGTGGCTCTGCTTGCAGGGTGCCGTGTTTGCGGAATCGGTAGAGATTCAAATTGCCGATGTTCCGCCGGAAGCAGAGGCGGTCCAGCTGCTCTTTTCCGAAGAGGAGGCAGCCGCCTGCGTGCATCAGGGCGCGTATTGGAATGCGCAGTCTGTACCGGATGAAACGGAAATCAGCGGCCTTTCCATACACTGGGGAGAAGGATATGTTACCAAAATTCCACGATCTGTTTTGGTATTTGGTGCAGAGGAACAGGAACCGGTGCAGCGGCTGTTTGTGCCCAAAACATTGCAATTGGTGACTTGTACGGTTCATCACCGGTATTTTTTACAGACAGAAAATGAAAAACTCCCAGAGGGAGAGGTCTTGGAAACGCTGGGCACGTATGTTGGCGCTTCGGCTTCCGACGTTGTTGTGCGGCGGCGGGAGTATGCGGATAATGTGTATACAGGCGGCGAATTGCGTGCGGATGAGGAGATCGAAACGGCAACTGTCATTACGCTGGACTATGTTCGAACGCTGAACGCCCTTACGCCGGTAACGCCGGCGCCTTCTGCGTCGGAGCCGACGCCGGAACCCTTGCCGGAAGAAGCACCGCCGGAACCGGCGCCGGCCAGTGCGCCGCCTTCCATTTCGGCCGAAGAACCGCAAGGGAGCGTTTCTTTCAATTCGGCGCAGTCGGATGTGCAATCGGAGCCTCCGTACCGAACGCCGCGTCCGGCGCCTGCTACAGAATCGGGGGAAGAATCGGATCCCGGGACCGGGGACACGCAGGTTCTGACAGGCTACTGGGTTGCAGCGGCTTTTGCGGCGGTGCTGCTTGCGGGGCTGTGGATGCTTCGCCAGAGAAAGAAAAGGTTCGCTGGGGAAAACACAGAAAATCCAGCGCAAAAAACAGATGACGCAGAGAACAAAGAAAATTAGGAGCACGGATCGCAAATACACGTAAAAAAACGCCCCTCTGAAAGCAGAAGGGCGCAAGACGTTAGCGATCAGGATAAATGCGGTGTCTGGCGGTGACAGGCGACGCTGTCGAAGCGCGAAGACGGAGACTGCCCGGTACCAAAATGTTTCGGGAATCCAGCTGCTGATGTTCTTTGGATTTGATTCGGTCCACAAGTGTGCTGGTTGCAATATACGCCATGGAGTCTACGTCGCAGTGGACAGAAGTGACCGGCGGCGTCATGATTTCTGTAAGCGGAATGTCATCGTATCCGGCGACGGAAATATCGCGTCCGACCTGCAGGCCGCGTTTATGGCATTCCGTGTAGATGCCAAGCGCATAGTAGTCGTTGACCGCCATAATGGCAGTCGGCGGATTGGGCAGATCCAGCAGACGGGAAGCAAGCACATTGGCCGGTGCGTGATTGCCGTCGCGAAGGTTCTGGATCGGCCGCATGGTGACATCCGTCCCCTGCAGATACTCCTCACGGATGGGCAGGTGGTGCTTCATCATAGCGTCCTGAAATCCACGCAGACGTTCCAGCGTCGGCGGGGAAGTATGATTAAATCCCATGTAGGCAATGTCGCGGTGCCCGAGCGAAATCAGGTGCTCGGTAAGCTCAAATGTGGTTTGCCAGTCTGCACAGTTGATGCAGTCGACCTTCTCCATAATGGTGTTGATGCAGACGATGGAGAGTTTTTCCCGGATCATTTCCAGATAGTCGCGGTCGTCCAGCTTCGTTGCAATCATGAACAGCCCGCGGACACGGTACTGCAGCAGCCGGTCAATAAATTTTTTGGTTTTTTCCGCGCTGTACAGATTGTTGCACAGCATGACGGAGTAATTTTCAAGATTCAAATACTTTTCAATATAGGAAACAAGGTAGGAGAGAAAGGGGTTGGTGATTTCCGGTACAATGACTCCAACGACCGGCGCCTGATGTTCCGACGCGGTCTGCGCGTTGATGTTCGGAATAAACTGCGTCTCAGTGATGGCTTCTAAAACCTTTTGCCGAGTGGGTTCCGAAATATAGCCCTTGTTGTGGATTACCCGCGAAACCGTTCCGATCGACACGCCGGCAAGCGCCGCGACGTCTTTGATTGTGGTGTTTCCGGGGCCTCTGTTATACATGCGGATCCCTCGTTTCCTGATGACATTTCAAAACGTAAAAACGACATAAAAACTTTTTTATGTTTTCACAACAACTATATCATGCAGCAAGAGGATGTGTCAAGCGTCATTTTTAGGGAAATGACGGATTTTCCGGATTTTTTGCGCTGTCAGAAAAAACAGAAGCGGTATGAAAAAGCCGCCCCTGACAGATGTCTTTTTTCAGAAGATTTTGCTGGATTGCGTTTAGCACAACTTTTTTCTGTGCGCTCCAGAGCGGTGCAATCAGAAGGCGTTTCGGCCCGTCTCCGGTCAGTCGGTGCAGAACCATTTTAGGCGGAAGCAGTTCGATCAGATCCGTGACGAAATCGGCGTATTCCTCCAGCTCCATGACCGGAACCCGGCCTGCCAGGTACTCTGCTTCCAGATCTGTTCCGCGCAGAACATGCAGAAGCTGCAATTTGATTCCACCGGCACCGCTTTTTGCGACATAGCGAACGGTTCCTTCCTGATCGGCATGCGATTCGCCGGGAAGACCCAAAATCACATGAACAACGGTATGCAGGCCCTGCAAAAGACGCATGGCTTCTTCAAAATCAGAGAGCGGATATCCGCGGCGGATATAGGCGGCGGTGCGCGGATGGATTGTTTGCAGACCGAGTTCGACCCAAACGGGCTTTTCAGTGTTCAGACGATGCAGTAAAGCGGCGTTTTCGGGCGTAATGCAGTCCGGCCGGGTCGCAATAGAGAGCGCCGCAATATTCGGATGGCTGATTGCAGCGGAAAAAAGCGAAGCGAGCCGTTCTACCGGCGCATAGGTATTGGTATAGTTTTGAAAGTAGGCGATAAAACGGGTGGCTTTGGTTTTCGCAGAAACGCGCCGTTTTGCACGTTCGATTTGTTCCCAGATCGTTTCACGGAGGCTGAGATCCGGCTGTTCCGGGAAAGGCTCTGCAAAATCCCCGGAGCCGCCCGCGCTGCAAAAAATACATCCGCGTGTCCCGCATCGGCCGTCGCGGTTCGGGCAGGTCATCCCGCCGTCCAGCGCAAGCTTATAAATCGGTTCTCCGAAGGTTTCCTGCAAATATGTGCGAAGCGGATAGGTGTACATGCCGGACTCTCCTTTGGACTTCTAAAATGATAGTTCTATTATATCGCAAAATATCGCGAACGGATACGACTGGAAAAGCCAATTTTGGAATCGGGCAGATGATCCGGAAAAGACTGGAAACCTTCACAATTTGTTTCTTGATTTTTTGGGCTTTCTGCGCTACAATTATTTTTTCCAAGGCGCGGATGCCATCTGAAAAATGTGGCCTCTGTTCCGGATTTATACGTTTATTTTATATGAATTCAGTCATAGAAACGAGGGATCTGAATGATCAAACAACTCCTTTCCTGTGTGGGGGAATACCGTAAGCCGGCAATTTTGACCCCGCTGTTTGTTGTGGGAGAGGTTGCGATGGAACTTCTGATGCCGCTGGTAATGGCGTCGATTATCGATACCGGTATCCAGGGAGACGGCGGGATCCGGTATACGATCCTGATGGGCCTTCTGATGGCGGTAATGGCGGCAGCTTCCCTGTGCTTCGGCGCGCTTGCCGGAAAATTTTGTGCGGTTGCAAGTACGGGCTTTGCCAAAAATGTGCGGAACCGGCTGTTCGACCGGGTTCAGGATTTTTCATTTTCCAATGTGGACCGGTATTCGACTGCATCGCTGGTGACGCGCCTGACGACAGATGTCACGAACACGCAGAATGCCTTTATGATGTCGCTGCGTCTGGCGGTGCGCGCACCGGTAATGTTTATCGGTGCACTTTTTATGGCGATTCTGATCAGTCCGGATTTGTCCAGTATTTTCCTCTTCGTTTTGCCGGTGCTGGTAATTGCGGTTGCGCTGCTGGGATCTGTCGCGTTTCCGCGGTTCCGGGAAATGCTGCGGCAGTATGACGCCATGAATGCTTCTGTACAGGAGAACTTAATCGGAATCCGGGTCGTCAAAGCATTTGTCCGTGAACGGCATGAAACCGAAAAATTCCGCGAGAGAGCGGATGCCGTACGGCGCGCGCAGATTGCGGCGGAAAAAATCATGGTGCTTGGCATGCCGATTATGCAGCTATGTATGTACGGATGTATTGTTGCCGTGCTTTGGCTCGGCGGAAAAGACGTCATCGGCGGAGAATTGGAGCTGGGGCAGCTATCGAGCTTTTTACAGTACATTATGCAAATCTTGATGTCTCTGATGATGGTTTGCATGATCTTTATCATGCTTGTTCTTTCCCGTGCATCGGTTTCCCGAATTGCAGAAATTTTCTCTGAAACACCGGATATCCGCGATGATGCGGCGGATGCGGCGTGCACGCTGGCGGACGGCTCGGTTTCTTTTGAAGATGTATCGTTCCGCTATGACACCGGTGCAGGCGGAGAGGACGTCCTTTCGCATATCTCTCTGCAGATTGCCTCCGGCCAGACCGTCGGAATCATCGGCGGGACCGGTTCTGCCAAAACAACGCTGGTTCAGCTGATTCCGCGGCTTTATGAAGTGACTTCCGGTACGCTGAAGGTTGGCGGAAGGCCGGTTGCCGAATATCCGCTGCAGACGCTCCGCAATGCAGTTGCAATGGTTTTGCAGAAAAATGTTTTGTTCTCCGGAACCATTCGGGAAAATCTCAGATGGGGCAACGAACATGCGACAGACGCCGAACTCGAAGAGGCCTGCCGCGCAGCGCAGGCGCATGAATTTATCAGTTCCTTTCCGGACGGTTATGATACGGAGCTGGGACAGGGCGGCGTCAATGTTTCCGGCGGACAGAAACAACGCCTCTGTATTGCCAGAGCGCTTCTGAAAAAACCGAAAATTCTGATTTTAGACGACTCGACCAGCGCGGTAGACACTGCAACGGACAGTAAAATTCGTACGGCATTTCGCGACGATCTCCACGGAACGACTGTAATCATGATTGCGCAGCGGATTACATCCGTCATGGACGCCGACCAGATTGTCGTGCTGGACGACGGGAAAATCAGTGCCTGCGGAACCCACGAAACGCTGATGCAGACAAGTGAAATCTATCGTGAAGTGTATGAATCGCAGCAAAGGGGGGAGGCATAACATGGCGCACGGAAGAGGCCCGGGCAAAGGCGCCCCGATGGAGCGGCCCAAGCATCCTGGTAAAACGATCGCACGGATCTTTGGGTATATGGGCGAATATAAAGTTGTGCTGATCTTTGTTGTGCTTGCGATTTTTGCCAGTGTGTTCGGAATGCTGGCCGGCACGGCGATGCTGCAAAGCATCATTGACGATTATATCACGCCGCTTCTGCAGGAATATTCTGCGCAGCGAATGGCAGGATTTGTGCGAACACTGATTACGATGGGCGTGATTTTCCTGTTTGCCGCAGCTTGCACCTATTTTTATAACCGTGTGATGCTGATGGTTTCGACAAGAGCGCTTTACCGGATCCGCACGGAACTGTTTGAGAAAATGGAACGCCTGCCGATTCGCTATTTCGACCGGCACACGCACGGAGAGCTGATGAGCCGGTATACGAACGATACCGACACCATTCGGGAGATGCTTTCCAACAGTGTGACGAACTTTATTTCTTCCGGCATCACGATCATCGGCGTTTTTGCGCTGATGGTGTATTATAGCTGGCAGCTGACGCTTCTGGTCTTGCTGATGCTGGTTGTCATGCTTTCTGTGATCAAAAAAATCGGCGGAAAAAGCGGCGCGTATTTTATGCGTCAGCAGGCAGAACTCGGGAAGGTCAACGGATATATTGAGGAAATGATCGAAGGACAGAAGGTGGTAAAGGTCTTCTGTCATGAGGACGCTGCAAAAGCGGAATTCCACAAGCGGAACGAGGCGCTTTGCGAGGCGGCGTGCAACGCCAATACGTTTGCGAATATTCTGATGCCGATCATGATGAATCTTTCGAATATTCATTACGCGGTAACAGCGGTGGTGGGCGGCGTGCTGGCGATTGTCAATGTGCTGACAGTTGGAACTGTAGTGGCCTTTTTACAGCTGACCCGAAGCTTTGCCCAGCCGGTCACACAGATTTCCCAGCAGTTTAATACGGTTTTGACCGCACTTGCCGGTGCGGAGCGAATCTTTAACCTGATTGACGAGCAGCCGGAAACAGACGACGGCTATGTGACCCTTGTCCGCGGAATCAGCCACGCAGACGGTACGTTTACAGAGCAGCCGCGTGGCGGCGACTGGTTTTGGCGGCATCCGCACAAGGCGGACGGAAGTGTGACCTATCAGAAGGTCGAGGGCGCAGTAGAGTTTGATGACGTATATTTTGGGTACGAAGAAAATAAGACCGTACTCAATGGGATTTCCCTCTACGCCAATCCGGGTCAAAAAATTGCGTTTGTCGGTTCGACCGGCGCCGGAAAAACCACCATTACCAACTTGATCAACCGATTCTATGACGTCCCGGATGGGAAAATCCGGTATGATGGGATCAATATCAACAAAATCCGGAAAGACGATCTGCGCCGGTCGCTCTCCATGGTCTTGCAGGATACCCATCTGTTCACAGGAACGGTTCTGGAGAATATTCGCTACGGACGCTTGGAGGCAACGGACGAAGAGGTAAAGCGGGCGGCTGTGCTTGCCAATGCAGATGCATTTATTCGCCATTTGCCGCATGGATATGAGACCATGCTCACCGCAGACGGCGCCAACCTCTCCCAGGGGCAGCGGCAGCTTTTGGCGATTGCACGTGCGGCGGTTGCGGATCCGCCGGTGCTGATTTTGGACGAAGCAACCTCTTCGATTGATACGCGCACAGAACGACTGATTGAAAAAGGAATGGACAGCCTGATGGAAGGCCGGACGGTCTTCGTTATTGCGCACCGGCTCTCCACGGTCCGGAATGCGGATGCGATTTTGGTGCTCGAGAACGGACAGATCATTGAGCGCGGCAATCACGAGGAATTGATTGCCCAGAAAGGAAAATACTATCAGCTTTACACGGGTATGTTCGAATTGTCCTGAGCAAACGTCCGGTTTTCCATGCGGAGGCCGGACGTTTTTTGAAAAACAGTGGCGTCAAAGTTGATAAAAAGGCGCCTATGCGATATAATACCTTTATAAAATGGTGATGGTATAAACAATACAGAGACCGGAAAACGCGCCGCAAGGCAGAGCGGATCGGCTCTGGATGTCTTGACGAAAACAGGAGTGTTTTTATGCATAGTTTAAAAAAGCAGATGATTTCAGTGGGTCTGGCTTTGATTTTGTTATTTTCCTTCTCGGCCTGTGCGGCTTCCGGCGGAGGGCCCGGAGAGTCAAGTGAGGCTTCTTCGCAGGCAGAATCCGGGGAGTCTACGGCGTCTACCGGAGAGGAAAATTCAGATCAGCCGGAGCAGCCGCAGGAACCGGTCGTTTCTTACGCGGTTTCTACATTTCCAGATTCTCTGGATTCAGCGGTTACGCTCAGTCTGTTTGATGCGGAAATTTTGTACCATACGTCAGAAGGGCTGGTGCGCCTGTATCAGAATACCGTACAGCCTGGAATTGCACAGCGTTGGGAAGTGGACGGCGCACAGTATACGTTCCATCTCCGGGATGCTGTCTGGGAGGACGGGCAGCCGGTAACCGCGGACGATTTTGTGTATGCGTTCCGGCGGGCGTTGGATCCGCAGGTGAATCCTTCCCTGATCGGCGGGCTGCTTTCCATTAAAAATGCACTTGCATACCGTTCCGGAAATGCGGATGCCTCTGCGCTTGGAATGGAAGCGCCGGATGATCAGACCCTTGTTTTGACGCTAGAATCGGAATCGCCGTATTTTTTGAATATGCTGGCGTCAGACTCTCATGCATATCCGGTGCGGCAAGACGCAGTAGAAACCTATGGCTCGGATTATGCAAAGAGCGCAGCAGCGTATCTTTCCTGCGGGCCGTTCCGGCTGCAGTCCTGGGACGAGGAGACCATCACGATGGTACGCAATGATACGTACTGGGATGCGGATAAAATTCATCTGGAAAAACTGGTTTGCAAACTTGTCCCGGATGGTGCGACCCGTGCGCTCATGTATGAGTCCGGGGAACTGAATGCATATATCGAGTTTCTGAAAAGCAACAGCACGTATTATACAGATGCAAAATCTGCCTGCGGGAACACGCTGATTTCGCTGCAGGTCAATATGGAAACGGAAGCGCTTGCGAATGATGACTTCCGCAAGGCGCTGAGCCAGGCGATTGACCGTCAGACTTTGGTCAGCGGCGCTGCAACCGGCGGTTCAGAGGCGACCAATCGGTTCGTTTCCTCGATTGTTTCCGGAAGCAGCGGAGCCTATACTGCGGCGTATCCCATGCAGGGCACTGCATTGTCCGGTGATCTAACCGCGGCAAAAGCAAGCCTACAAACGGCACTGCAGGCGCTTGCGCTGGACAAAGCTCCCACACTTCGTTTTGTCTGCCATGATACTGCAGCAGCCGTTCCGGTTGCGGAAGCACTTGTGGATTATTGGAAACAGCTTGGTCTAACCGATGTGCAGCTTGAATGCCTTCCGGCCGAAGAAGCGATCACACGTTGCCGGGAAAAGGACTATGATCTCTATCTTCAGGTGAACAATGCAGCCTATTTGGATCCGTATGCACACCTTTCCCAGTGGACCTCCAACGCGGCATACAACTGGACAGGCTGGGCGGATGAGACGTATGACACAATGCTGGAGGAGACAAATCATCTGCAAAATGAAACGGAGCGATTCCAAAAACTCGGCGAATGTGAGCAATACCTGATTGATCACGGCCCGCAAATCCCGCTTTATTTCCGCGGGTATCTGTATGGTGCAAAAGAGAATGTAACGGGAATTTCCGCGTCCGGCGTAGGCGTTGGTCTGGAGATGCTTTATGCGGAGGTTTCGTAAAAGCAGGGAATATCGCGAAGGGCGGACTTTGCAGAGCGCAGAGTCCGCTTTTTTGAAATAGAAAGCACACTGAATTAATGCACAAAAATAAAATCTCACAATTACATAAAATACACATGACGCTGAAATTGTTGGTTTGCGAAAAAAAGGATTGCATTTCTGAAATCTGTGTTGTATAATAATAAAGCACTTTTGAAAGAGGTAAATATCGCGGAGTGGAGCAGTCCGGTAGCTCGTCGGGCTCATAACCCGAAGGTCGTAGGTTCAAATCCTGCCTCCGCAACCAAGATCACCCAAGACCGTATTCAGCGTACTGTGTATGCTGAATGCGGCCTTTTCTTTTTCTGTGCTGTTTATCACGTCGATGCGCGCAATTAACAGGCGTACAGCGTCCCGATCCGGTGCGGCTTTAACGGTGTCTAACCATGCTTTGATTTGCTCCACGGTGTAATCTTTGGGCGGTTCTGCGGCTTTCAGCACGTCAATTTGCGCCTTGATTTCCTGCATGTGGTTTCCGATATCTTCTAAAACGGCAGGAGGAAGCGCCCCGCTGGAAAGATTTTGCAGCAGGTTGTTGTATTCGTCCTGTTTCTCTTTGATCTTCCGGCGCAGAATGGTGTTGAAGTCTTTCAGGCGTTCGCCCTCTGCGCCCTTGTAAGCCCGCATTGCGTCTGCAATCTTCTTTTGATTTTTAGCAGAAAGAAGATCATGCAAATAGTCCATAGCGGCCTTGTCTATTTCTTCCATGTGTACAACTGGTGCGCCGCATTTCCGCCGTTCATCTTGACCGTTGACAGGCTCGGCTGGGTTTGCTATCTGCTCACGGCAATTCACTCTCATTGATAGGAATTGCTTCAAGTTCCGTATTCAAATTGTTCCAATAAGAGCCAATATCCGCACTTGTGAAATACTTAAAACCGCCTGCTTCTGACTTCAATTCGCCGTTTTTAACTCCATAGCAGGCGTAAATCAAATCGTAGCTTGTTCCATCTGAGAGGTTAAATCTAAAGCTGGTCACATCTGCTCCGGCAGTTTCCTCAGTTGTTTTGTCTTTTAAGGATAAGCCCTTGAACTTATCATACAGGGTCTTTATATCATTTTCAGCAACAACTACTTTCTTTTCTGCTGATGCAGGCACTCCGTCATAGTGGTACATTTCAACGCTTTCGACATCTTCAACCTCAAATGGGAAGTCGATTTTGACAGGCTCATAAGCAATGTTTATAGGTAACAGAAAGAGAGCTGTAAAAATTGCAATGATACAAAGAGCGATGGAAACGAGAACAGCAATCGTTATCTTTTTTCTGCCTCTCTGCTTTTCTTTTGCCTCATGGCGCATAATAACGCTTTCGCTTTCTTCGTGAAGAACATCTTCGTTCGTGTGAGAAAGCAATTTCTGATAAATTGCGTTACAGTCAGCACAGGCGTTCAAATGCTCTTTTACCATCTCTGCGCTTGCTTCGCTGCAAGCACCGTCAACATACAGCGGAAGAATATCTCGAACAATATCGCATTGTTTACTCATGCTTTTCATCCATCCTTTCTTGAATTTTTAGCTTTGCACGATGATAAGTAACTCTCGCCCATGATTCTGTTTTTCCAAAAATTGCAGCGATTTGTGAAAAAGATAGTTCCCCGAATACGCGAAGCTGAAAGACTTCTTTGTATGGTTCTTCCAAACGGTGAAGAACGAGGTGTATGCGGAACGCCATGTCAGAATCTGCAACTGCGTTCTCAACATTTTCATTTGATGGCAAGTCATTGATTTCACTCACATCAGCTACTCGCTGACGGCTTCGCATTTCATCATGGTAAAGATTTTTTGCTATGGAGCAGAGCCATGTCAATTCATCTGACTTACCTTTGAATTGTGATGTTGTAGAAACAGCCTTATAGAATGTGTTCTGCGTGATTTCCTCTGCTATCTCACGATTTTTGGCAAGAGAAATAGTATACGAGTATACCTGTAAATAGTAGGCTTTATAGAGCTTTTCATAGTCCATACTTGTCATCACCTCCTTCAGCTTCATAGGTTAGACGGAGAAATCGGAATTTCGTTACAAAGAAGTTTGAAATTTTTATACCTTTACGCTACTCTTGCTTTCTGCGGACTATTGGTAGACGCGCATTAACGGCAAGCAAAGAGATTGCTGTGTCAGCTTGATATGTTCAAATGCTAATTAAGTATAGCATACAGCTATGAATTTTTCTATTGCGTTCCCCTGACTTCGGAATAGTGGCAGGGCTGGCTGTCTTTGTTTTGCTTTGTGCTTCTCTACCGTACATGAGCATTCGCGCCGCATTTGCAATATACAAGCCCGCTGCACAAATATCCGACTTTCTTTCCTGTTTGCTTCCGTTCCGTCATAATCCGCTGCACCTCCATAAACTGCGCCTTGCCGATGATTACCGGCAGGGCGTTTTCAATTTTAATCGCATTCGGCTTTTCCCGCCTGTCTGCGCGCTTCTTTTCCTCTTGCGGGCTGTAAGGATATAGCCCGGTGTATTTCTCATTGCGGAGCATTTCATAAACCTGTGGGTATTGTATCGGCTTTCCGCGTTTGCCCCGGATGCCGAGCGCATCCATTTCCTTGATGATTTCCGTAAATCCTTTTTGGTTTTGAGCGGCATCGAACAGCTTGCGCCTATAAACTGCTTCCAGTATTACAGAAGAAAGGATGCGGGCTGACGGAAAAAGATTGACAAAACTTTCCAAATATGATAAATTTAAGACAAAATATGACGGGCTTATGAAAAATATTTAAACAGAATATAAAAACGGACGGAAATGGAGGGGAGTCCCTTGCAGCAGGCCGCAGCAATCCGGAAAGAAAAGAGATGAGAGAAAAAAGAAAGGCGGCAAACAATGAAAAAATGGCTGAAAGTCATCGCCCTGATTCTGAGCATCGCATTGTTCATACAGCTGCCGGTGTATGCAGTGGAACAAAGTGAAATCGAGCCCCAGACAGAACCCGTTGCGTCGGAAGAGGAAGAAACGCCTGACGAAGAGATCGAACCGGCGGCGCCGGCGGAAGGGGAGCTCCCCAGCGAGCCGGAACCGGAAGAATCTCTGCCCCCGGAGGAAAGCGAAAGTTCGCCGGAACCAGAGACGCCGGAGGAGAGAGAAACCGGTCCGCCGTCAGAAGCGCCCGTATCTGACGAGCCGGAACCGGAAGATCCGGTCACGCTGGTTGAAGGAGACGTCGGCGGAACTGTGGCCGAAAATGAGACGGCCATGCCCCGAGACGAAGAAGCTGCAGCCGAAATCATCGGAGAAGATGAAAGCCGGCGCGAAGAAAACGTCAAGCACTTTCTTCGGTCGGACGGCAGCTACACGGCTGTACAGTACCGCAAACCGGTACACTACCGGGAGACGGACGAAGACGCGTGGCAGGATATCGACAATACGCTGGTGCCGGATGTGCAGCTTCCGGCGTCTGTGTCCGAAGAAGAAACCGGGAGCCTGTCCGGTGAAACGGGAGACGATCCGGCTGCGTCGGAGGACCCCGTTGCGCCGTCCGCCGAAGCGGTCTGGTATGTGCCGGCTTCGTCGCCGGTAGACGTGGCGTTTGCGCAGGACAGCGCCTGTGAAAGCCTGGTGCGTTACCAGTCCGGGGAATACACGCTTGCGTGGCGGTATGCGCGCACAGCGGCGTCTGTCGTAACCGGCGAGCAGGAAAGCTTTGCGCCGGAAGAATCTGCAGAGAGCGGCGCGGAATTTTACCTCGAAGCGCTGAGCGGCGGGATTGTGTACCGCAATCTGCTGCCGAATATCGACGTGGAATATGTGGTAACGTCGAATCTTTTAAAAGAAAACCTCATCCTGAAAAGCCGTGCGGTGCAGAGCGCGATTGTCGCGGTGTATGAAATCGGCAATTTGCAGGCTGAGCAAAAAAGTGCGACGGAAATTGCCCTGAAAGATGGAGATAAAACCGTCTTTACCATCGTGGCGCCGGTGATGATGGATGCGTCGGAAGCGCAGAGCACCGCGCTGACAATGACGATTCTTTCAGAAGCAAACGGCGAGCTGCGTCTCCGTCTGAACGCCGACCGTGCGTGGCTGGATGCGCCGGAAAGGGTTTACCCGGTCACCATCGACCCGTATATTCACGAAGGCATCGTGGACTACGCCGATGATGAGAGCGCGCTGTATTCGACGCCGTCGAGCGGCCGCCCGTACGGGACGCTGGTCGTCGGAAAGAATTCCGATTACGGCAAATGCCGGTCTTACATGAAGTTTGACCTGCCGACGCTGGAGGCCGGCGATATGGTGATCGGCGGGACGCTGAATGTCGCACAGTACAGCGGTTCTTACGGCTTTTCCGCCGTGGGAAAAACCAGCATGCAGATCAACGCATATCAGGTGCTGAGCAGCTGGACGGAAAGCAGCATCCAGAACTCGAGCGCGTTTTCGGGACTGCCGCAGTGCGATACCGCGGTGATGGACTATGTAAAGGTCGGGGAAAAGAGCGAAATGGGCTGGGTGAGCCTCGATGTCACGCAGGCGGTCAGAGACTGGTACGGCGGCGTGTCGCCGAACTACGGCCTGTGTCTGCAGTCAGAAGCCGAAAGCGACTATGCGGTAGCGTGCTTTGTTGCGTCGAATAACTACTCGTACCCGACGGCAACGCCGACGCTGACGGTGTCATATCTGAACAACAAAGGTCTGGAGGACCGGTGGACGTACCACGCGCAGAGTGTCGGAGAGAAATGCACGACCTACGTCAACGACTATACGGGAAACCTGGTCACCATTGCGGATATCGCCTCATCGAGCGGCAGCATCGCGCCGTTTACCATTCAGGCGGTATATAACGGCTACCAGAAAGGCAAATACGCCGAAACACCGACCAAAATCGGCAAAGGGTTCCGGCTGAGCATTTCACAGACCATGGTGCAAATCACAGACGGCCCGGATGCACTGTCCAAGGCGCTCTACAAGGCCGGATTCCGGTACAAATATACGGACGGCGACGGAACGGTGCATTACTTCAAGGCCAAAAAGGACACCACCGACCAGTTTGAGGACGAAGAGGGCCTCGGCCTGACGCTCAAGGTGCTCGGCGATGCCAATCTCGTGGAAGGGCAGAAATATGAGCTGGCGTCCGATAAAGGCGGGAAGATCACCTTCCTGAAATCCGGAAAGCTGCGCGCCGTCTACGATACGGACGGCAACCGGTACCGCTTGACCTACAACGAGTCGGGCACCGTGTTCCGCGTGTACGACAGCGCCGAGCGGCATTTCTCCTTTACGTATGACGCGAACAACAACGTGACCAAAATCACAGACCCGGCGGGTCGGGAAATCACGTTCACATACGATGAGAGCGTGCGGATCAAGACGCTGACCTATCCGGACGGCACGACGAACAACTTCCGCTGGAGCAACAGCCGGATGCGCCTGGCGCGCGGAACAGACGGCCGGATGATCGCGTTCGGATATCCGGAGAGCGGCGACGAGGCGACGATTTCGCGGGTCACGAAGATCACCGAATACGACAAAAGCGGAACGCAGGAAACGGCGAACGAGGGCGGCCATATCGAAATCGACTACGGCCGCAACCGGTATACCAAATTCACCGACCATAAGGGCCGGACGGAAAAATACCTGTTCGACCGCGTGGGACGGACCGTGAATGTCGTAGCGGCGGACGGCAGCATCACGACAGCGGGATATACCGGGACGTCTGGCAAAACTGCAAACCGGATCAAAAAGCTGACCACCGGCACAAAACACGTGAATAACCTGCTGAAAAACCATAGCTTCGAGTCGGGCGGCGCAAGCTGGAACCTGACGGACGCCGCAGTGGCAACCGACAAGGCGTACCTCGGGAACAAGGCGGCGAAGGTGACGCAGGCAGGGCGGATTTCACAGCCGTGCTACAATGTGGCGTCCGGCACCTACACCGCATCGGCGTGGATCAAAACCGGCGCGGCAACGACAAACGCGGTGGTGCGGATGTGCGCGTATGACGCGAACAGCAGCTATCTGGGAGAAGCGATGTCGGAGCCGATCACCTATGTGACGGATTGGGAACGGCGGCACGTGACGTGGACGCTGCCGGAAAATACGGCGCATATCCGGGTGGAAGTGGTGACAAGCGGCGCGGGGACGGCGTGGGCGGACTGCTTCCAGCTGGAGAGCGGGTATACGATGAACGAGTATAACCTGCTGGAAAACAGCGACTTTGCAAACGGCAGCACCTGCTGGAGCGCCTCCAATACGACGAGCGCGGACGGCGTGGCAAATTACAATGACAGTACAGGAGACGCCTACCGGCTGTACGGATCAGCGGACTTAAACAAGCTGGCGTACCAGAAGGTGTTCGTGAACAAAAAGGCTGGAGACATCGTATTCCGAATCAGCGGAAATGCGCGAGGAAACGCAGTGCCGCTGAAAGGGGACCGGCATTTTGCGATCGGGCTGCACACGAAATACAGCGACGGAACGAACACGTATAACTGGAAGGAATTCAATACCGACGTCACAGAGTGGCAGTTCACGACGGAGGCATATCCGTACAGCAGCGAGAACGCGTCGAAAACCATCGCATATGTGTACTACCGTCTGATCTATTACGGCCAGGAAAACCGCGCGTGGTTCGACAACGTGCAGCTGAGCATCGACCAGACCGGTACGACCTATACCTACGACGCAAACGGGAACGTGATTTCCGCGAAGGATAACGCAAAGCGGAAGCAGTCGTATACCTACAGCAGCGCCAACGAGCTGACCAGCGCAACGACCGAGGATAACAAGGAATATACGTACACCTATGGCAGCGGCGAAAAAGCGCACCAGCTCAAGAGTGCAGTGTCAAAATCGTCGAATCTGAAATTCAGCTTCTGGTATGACGAGAAGGGCAATGTGACCAAAACACGCACCACGGCGGTGGACAGCGACGGCAACCAGAAGACGGGCACAAAGAGAATCGAGACGAGCGCGACCTATACCGACGACGGCAATTACAAGCTGAAGGATGTCGACGCGCGGGGCAAAGCCACGACCTACAGCTACAATACGGTAAAGGGCACGCTGACGAGCGTGACGGACCCGGCAGGAAACCAGGTGCAGTACACGTACGACGCGAACAACGACCGCCTGCTGACGGTGGCGTCGGGCGCAACGACGAACCAGTACACCTACCACGCAAAGGGCATCCTGACGGAGATCGAAAGCCCGACCGCTACGTACACGTTCGGGTACGATGCGTTTTGGAATCCGACAACGGTCAAGGTCGGCAGCCGGACGCTGGTGACGAATGCGTATGAGGCGAAGAACGGAAATCTGATCACGTCGACGTACGGCAACGGGTTTGAAGTGGGATATGGCTACGATACGCTTGACAGGCTGACGTCGAAAACCTACAATGGAGTCAGAAAGTTCGCGTGGAGCTACAACCGGGACGGCCAGATCGGCCGGCACCGGGACTATATCAACAGCATCATCTATGAATACCAGTACGATTTTCTGGGACGGATCACGCGGATTGACGGAAGCGACGGGTCGTATCTGGCGAACAGCTACAACACGGTGGATCTGTCGACAAAGCTGCAGTACCGGTACGCGGGGACGAACAAGACGGTGGCGTTTACCTATGACAGCCGTGACAACCTGCCAAAGACAGTGGCGCTGCCGGGCGAGCGTGTGGTGACGAACACGTACGACGCTTTGGGCCGACTGACGAAAAAGGACGCGTCGGGCATCAAGACGAACTACGCCTACCTTGATGTCAACGACACGAAAACGACCGGGATTGTCAGCGGCCTGACGTATACGGGAATCACAGCGGGCGATTTGCGCGTTGGGAATCTGACGTATACGTATGACAATCTCGGGAACATCAAGACGGTAAAAGAGGGAACGGCGCTCAAAGAGTCGTATGTTTACGATGCACTCAACCAGTTAACCCGCCACGATTCGGTTACCCAAAACAAAACGATCGTATATGCGTATGATGCAGGCGGGAATATTTTAAACCGCAAGGAATATGCCTATACGACAGATGCGGATTTGAGTGCTGCAACACCGACCAGTACGGTTGTATACACGTACGGGGACAGCACCTGGAAGGATAAGCTGACAGCCTACGACGGCCAGTCCATTGCCTACGATGCAATCGGTAACCCGATCACCTATCGCGGCTGGTCGAACACATGGCAGGGCCGGCAGCTGGCCAGCACATCGCAGGGCGGCATGACGCTGTCGTTTAAGTACAATGTAGACGGCATCCGGACGCAGAAAACAGTCAACGGAACCGCAACAAACTATTTCCTCAACGGAAGCAAAATCCTTGCGCAAAAGACGGGCAGCACGGTGACGTGGTTCTATTACGACCAACAGGGAACAAGGGTTGCGATGGAACACGGCGGAAAGCTGTACTACTACCTTTACAATCTGCAAGGAGACGTGATTGCACTGTGTGATGCGTCCTCAAAACAGATCGTAGCAAAGTATTCTTACGATGCGTGGGGAAAATTACTCACAAAAGAAAACCTCGGCACAGGCACCATCGCCGACGTAAACCCCTTCCGCTATCGCGGATACTACTATGATTCCGAGACCTCTCTTTACTATCTCAACGCGAGATATTATGATCCCGAAACTGGAAGATTCATCAATGCGGATGGAATCACTGATGGTGGAGCTGGAGTGCTTGGCAATAATATATTTATTTATGTTGCTAATAATCCAATTAATAATTCAGATCCTTCCGGAAGTTGGATCATAAAAAAAGCTATAAAATGGTTTGCAAAGAAATTTGTGAGACCAATAGTAAAAACAATTAAAAAGAGTTTGTCGAAAGTAAATGCTACTTATTCGCACGGAATAAATCTAAGTGCATCTCCAAGTGCATTTAGTATTAATTTCCAAGGAGGAGTGTCAATAGATACAAAGGGAAATGTTGCAGTTCAGGGAAGTTTTTCAGGCGGTGTTACAGGGGGCTCTCCAGGTGCATCAGTTACTAAATATAATACAGTCACAAATGCTCCTGACGTTGAAAAACTAGAAGATGTTTCATATCAAATTGGTGGATCTGCTGGAGCATCTGTGTATGGAGTCCCTCTTGCTGGTGGAGTGGATTTTAACATTATTCCAGACCCTGAACTTAATAAAACGTATTTTGGTGCCACATCAACAGTGGGTTTTGGAACTCCAGGTGCTGAAATTCATGCCGAATGGGGGACTACAGCAACATTAAAAGGAACAGAGTTCAACGTTTTTGATGCTGCAAAATCAATTTATGTAAAAATTATGGAGTGGTAAATATGAAAAGAAGAACGATTTTTATAGTGTTGCTCGTTGTTTCTTTATTTGTATGGATAAGTGGCAGAAAGATTTTTGCGATGCATACAGGTTTTTCAACAAAAGAAATGGATGATAATATGCAAAAGACTTTCTTATCGAACATCAATCTTACACGGATGACAGAGGAACCTCCCCAAAACACAATTCAGTGTTTTGATGTAAACGAATATGAAATGATTGCAATCGGTACAAAGAATTCGCAAAATAAATATGTATCTGTTTATGATGAAAGAGGAGAATTTCAATATGGATATCGGTTCGTTTGTAATCAGAGCTTTGGTATTCAATGGGATGGTGATCATCTCATAATCTATTTTGTCAGGAGCAATGTAGCAGCGCTGTTTGATTCAGATGGAAATGCCATAGAGCTAAAGACGATAGAGGATACGTCTGAAAATAATTCCTATTGGAACCATACGGTGTTTGCAAATGAAAAAAGGGTCCATCAAAATAGGTATATCTTAAAAAATAATATGGGTTTATTTAATGCCTTCGCGTTTTCCTATTCGCAGTTAATAAGATTAGAGCCAAGTGGAAATGGGACAGTGCTATACGATGTTAGTGAACGCCAAATGACCCAGACGATTGTAGGCTTGATAGCTGTCGTGCTCTTTGTAATTCTTGTCCTAACAGTGGTAATGCGCCAGCTTTTCAAAGTACGGAAGTGATTTTTGGTATGTTAAAGCCCCAAATATAGGATTTCTGAAATGTCCAAGTTATTTATACGGGGTTTGCAATTGCCCCCCAAAAATCGAGGGAAAGTAATCCTTTCCCTCGGTTTTGCTTTTGGAAAAATACTGTCCTCAAAGCGCATTTTCGAGAGAGATTGACAAAAGGTGCCGTACAGGGTAATTTATTAAAAATAAAATATGAATAATTTAAAAAAATATCTATGATGAAAATGGAAACATCATTATCGCAAAGGACAACGCGAAGCGGAACCAAAGCTTTACGTACAGCAGTGCAAACGAGCTGACAAGTGCGACAACAGAAGACAACAAACAGTATACGTATACGTACGGGAGCGGAGCAAAGGCGCACCAGCTCAAGAGTGCGGTGTCGAAATCGTCAAACCTGAAATTCAGCTTCTGGTATGACGAAAAGGGGAATGTGACCAAAACACGCACCACAGCGGTGGACAGCGACGGCAACCAGAAGACGGGCACAAAGAGAATCGAAACGAGCGCGGCGTATACCGACGACGGCAATTACAAGCTGAAGGATGTCGACGCGCGGGGAAAAGCCACGACCTACAGCTACAATACGACCAAAGGAACGCTGGCGAGCGTGACGGACCCGGCGGGGAATACGGTGCAGTATACGTACGACGCGAACAACGACCGCCTGCTGACGGTGGCGTCGGGCGCAACGACAAACCAATACACGTATCACGCGAAGGGGATTCTGACGGAGATCGAAAGCCCGACCGCCGCGTACACGTTCGGGTACGATGCGTTCTGGAACCCGACAACGGTGAAGGTCGGCAGCCGGACGCTGGTGACGAACGCGTATGAGGCGAAGAACGGAAATCTGACCACATCGACGTACGGCAACGGGTTTGAAGTGGGATATGGATACGATACGCTTGACAGGCTGACGTCAAAAACCTACAATGGAGTCAGAAAGTTCTCGTGGAGCTACAACCGCGACGGGCAGATCGGGCGGCACCGGGACTATGTAAACGGGATCATCTATGAGTACCAGTACGACTTCCTGGGCAGGATCACGCGGATTGACGGGAGCGACGGGTCGTATCTTGCGAACAGCTACAATACGGTGGATCTGTCGACAAAGCTGCAGTACCGGTATGCGGATACCAATAAGGCGGTCTCGTATACATACTCCTCAAAGGACAACCTTCCGGAGAGCGTGGCGCTGCCGGGCGAGCGTGTAATCACAAACACGTACGACGCTCTGGGGCGGCTGACGAAAAAGGACGCGTCGGGCATCAAGACGAACTACGCCTATCTCGATGTCAGCGACACGAAAACGACCGGGATCGTCAGCGGCCTGACGTATACGGGAATTACAGCGGGCGATTTGAGCGTCGGGAACCTGACGTACACGTATGACAACCTCGGGAACATCAAGACGGTAAAAGAGGGAACGGAACTCAAAGAGTCGTATGTTTACGATTCGCTCAATCAGCTTGTCCGTCACGATTCGGTCACGCAGAACAAAACGATCGTATATGCGTATGATGCCGGCGGGAATATTTTAAACCGCAAGGAATATGCATATACGACAGATGCAGATTTGAGTGCTGCAACACCGACCAGCACGGTTGTGTACACGTATGGGGACAGCACCTGGAAAGACAAACTGACGGCCTACGACGGGCAATCCATCGCCTATGACGCGATCGGCAACCCGATCACCTACCGCGGGTGGTCGAACACATGGCAGGGGCGGCAGCTTTCCAGCACGTCTCAGGGCGGCATGACACTGTCCTTCAAGTACAATGTCGACGGCATCCGGACGCAAAAGAAGGTAAACGGAACAGCAACAGATTTCTTCCTGAACGGCACGAAGATTTTAGCCCAGAAAACCGGAAATACCGTCACCTGGTTCTACTACGATCAGGAAGGCACCCGCGTCGCAATGGAACACGGCGGGAAGTTGTATTACTATCTCTACAATCTGCAAGGTGATGTCATCGCACTGTGTGATGCGTCTACCAAACAGATCGTAGCGAAATACAGCTATGACGCTTGGGGAAAGCTGTTGACCAAAGAGGGAACCCTTGCCGACGCGAACCCCTTCCGCTATCGTGGCTACTACTACGATTCCGAAACCGGGATGTATTATCTTAATTCCCGCTATTACGACCCGGAGACGGGGAGATTTATCAATGTGGATGCGGTAATCGCGCAGGACAGCATTTCTACAGGAAACAATTTGTTTGCATATTGCAGAAACAACCCGATTATTTATGCAGATCACATGGGATATTATGTCTGCAGCAATTGTGGTAAATATACGCCTCCCAGCAACAGACATTCCTGTACAGTGCATCCCCCGTGGGAAACGCAGTTGACAGAAGAAGAGCGTCGTATGATAGCGAACAGCAAACCGTCTAAACCTGGACCTCCAAGTTCAAAAGACGGATATGTTCCGCCCAAAAAGCCGCCCAAAAATGCAGATAAAAACGGACAAGTAAAATCCCCTAGCAGGAAAAAAGGATACCAAGATAAAAAAGGTAATGTTTGGGTTCCAGATTCTGGTATGGATGGTGGATCCGGCTGGGTTGTTGAGGCACCAAATGGAAAACATTGGCATGTATATCCTGGAGGAAAAGTTCGGACACATAAAGCCATTGTGATTTATGAAGGAGAGAGTGCATTGATGGAAACGGACGGATTTACATTTAATATGCCTTCTATCCCAGACATTAGTCCGGAAGCTGTTATGATTGTTGCAACAGTGGCCGGCGTGATCGTTTTTCTTGCAACAGGAAATCCTTCTGCGGTGCCGGCTCAATGAAAGGGAGAAGAAAATGAATTTTGATAATGCGGTATATACTATTATAAATGAGTTCGTTTTTACAAATGAGAAAATGACAGATGCAGCCACCGATGAGGAAACGGAGCCCAGTTGTTCCGTTATTGACTGCAGAAACCGTCTAGAACTGTGGATGTGGTATTTGAAAATGAAAGATCCCAGTTTTCCATGGAATACTTATGAAGAAGAGTTGCGCGGAGCATCTGGATTTTATTTTCATAGTATAAAAGGCACCTATCCGTATGACTGCGAAGACGAAGTAGAACGCTTCAACGCGAGATTGCAGAAAGAAATTGAAACATATGGAGACCGCAAGCTGCGGGAAGGGGATACCATGAACCAAATAGTGGAGTACTTTTGGCAGGATACGCGAAGCTTTATTGAAGAAGTCTTGCATGACAATATTGAAGATCCAGAACGTTCGGCGATTACCTGCCGGAATTATATCAACGCGTATCTGTTGTACCAGTACCGGGAAAATCCGAACAGTAGGATGAAAACTTACAGCGAACAGTTAAGTGATATCGGCTATTCGGAGCAACAGATTGCGCTGTTCAATGAGATGCTGCGCAGCGAAATTGAACGCTGGGGCGATCGATCAACGTTTAACTATTCCACTTCTGATTAAATTAAGTGGATCGGTAGACGGAATGGAAGGATTTGTTGCTGTCTCGTTAAATGAAGCACCAATGACGCAAAAATTCCCGTATACGTCAGGCTGCTGACGTATACGGGAATCATAGCGGGTGATTTGCGCGTTGGGAATCTGACGTACACGTACGACAACCTCGGGAACATCAAGACCGTAAAAGAGGGAACGGAACTCAAAGAATCCTACACCTATGACAGTCTGAACCAGCTAACCCGTCACGATTCCGTTACCCAAAACAAAACGATCGTATATACGTATGATGCCGGCGGGAATATTTTAAACCGCAAGGAATATGCATATACGACAGATGCAGATCTGAGTGCTGCAACACCGACCAGTACGGTTGTATACACGTACGGGGACAGTACCTGGAAGGATAAGCTGACAGCGTACGACGGCCAGTCCATTGCCTACGATGCAATCGGCAACCCGATTACCTACCGCGGCTGGTCGAACACGTGGCAGGGCAGGCAGCTGGCCAGCACATCGCAGGGCGGCATGACGCTGTCGTTTAAGTACAACGTCGACGGCATCCGGACGCAGAAAACGGTCAACGGAACTGCAACAAACTATTTCCTCAACGGAAACAAAATCCTTGCGCAAAAGACCGGCAGCACGGTGACCTGGTTCTATTACGACCAGGAAGGCACCCGCGTTGCGATGGAGCACGGCGGAAAGCTGTACTACTACCTGTACAACTTGCAGGGAGACGTGATTGCATTATGTGATGCGTCAAGTAAGCAAATTGTGGCGAAGTACAGCTATGACGCATGGGGAAAATTACTCACAAAAGAAAACCTCGGCACAGGCACTATCGCCGACGTGAACCCCTTCCGCTATCGTGGGTATTACTACGATTCCGAAACCGGGATGTATTATCTCAATTCCCGGTACTACGATCCGGAAGTGGGAAGATTTCCTAATATTGATGCGGTGATTGCGCAGGACAGCGTTTCTACAGGAAATAATTTGTTTGCATATTGCAGAAATAATCCGATTATTTATGCAGATCATATGGGATATTATGTCTGCAGCAATTGCGGTAAGTATACGCCTCCAAGTAATAGACACTCTTGTACGGTACATCCGCCAGAGGAAATACAGTTGACAGAAAGTGAAAAATTAAAGATTGCAGCATATAGAGAGCATAAAAAGAAAGGAACCACAAATCCTGCAAATCAAAAAAAGCATGAAGAAGGCGAGACTAGACGTAAAAGAGATCAAAGAGGTGAAAAGGGCGATGCTCGAAGAAAACCAAATCCAAACAAGAGAAAACCAAATCTATTGGCTCCAGAACAACCCGAATATGAGTATCAAAATGACATTGGGAATGATGTTTTAAACGGAGTAATCGTTGTAGGTGGGACAATTGCAATCGTATGCTTATTTATTGATGATGGAACGGGAGTGGGTATTTTGGATGATGCTGCCATTCCTCCACTTTTGGCTGCAGTTTTAGAAGCATTGCAGGGAATGTAAGTCTAATTATGAAAGGAGAAAATTAAAATGTTTCATATTTTAGAAATGTTATGGCACGAAAATAAGAGAGTTTGTCTGTATACGAATCATGAAGAAACATCTAATTTTATATACGGTTATATTTTATCTATAAATGAGGAAACGGTTACGCTGTATCTTATTACATCAGACGGCAAGTATGATGGAGTTTTGGTCAAGCAATTATCGGAGATTTTCCGGATAGAAATCGACACGCAATATGTTGAAAAAATGAAAAAACTGGAATCTCTCTCTGAATTGCCGGAGTTTCCAGATTCACTCGATTCCGAGCGTCCCATAGAATCCCTACTATTGATTGCACAGTCATCCCAAAAGATGGTGGAGCTTGTGGGATATGGCGGAGACGCGATCACGGGTTTTATCGAGAACATGGAGGACAATGTTTGTAGAGTCCGTCAAGTAGATGTGTATGGATATGAAGATGGAATTACGTTTATCAAAACAAGTGACATTACGCAAGTGTGTTTAGATTCCGAAGACGAAAGAAGAATATGGAATCTTTGGAATCTGAATCAAAAAAACGATCAACAGAATAAGTAGAGGAAAGTCTGACGTGTTCGATGCCGGGGCGGAAACTCGTTCCGCTCTGGCATCGAAACGACCGGGATTGTCAGCGGCCTGACGTATACGGGAATTACAGCGGGAGATTTGCGCGTCGGAAATCTGACGTATACGTATGACAACCTCGGGAACATCAAGACGGTAAAAGAGGGAACGGAACTTAAAGAATCCTACACCTATGACAGTCTGAATCAGCTAACCCGTCACGATTCGGTTACCCAAAACAAAACGATCGTATATACGTACGATGCCGGCGGGAATATTTTAAACCGCAAGGAATATGCCTATACGACAGATGCAGATTTGAGTGCTGCAACACCGACCAGTACGGTCTCGTATACTTACGGCGACAGCAGCTGGAAAGACAAACTGACAGAATATAACGGTCAGGCAATTGCCTATGACGCCATCGGCAACCCGATTACCTACCGCGGCTGGTCGAACACGTGGCAGGGGCGGCAGCTTTCCAGCACGTCGCAGGGCGGCATGACGCTGTCGTTTAAGTACAACGTCGACGGCATCCGGACGCAGAAAACAGTCAACGGAACTGCAACAAACTATTTCCTCAACGGAAACAAAATCCTTGCGCAAAAGACCGGCAGCACGGTGACGTGGTTCTACTATGATCAGAACGGCACCCGTGTTGCGATGGAGCACGGCGGGAAGCTGTACTATTACCTGTATAACTTGCAGGGAGACGTTATTGCGCTGTGTGATGCGTCAAGTAAGCAAATTGTAGCGAAATACAGCTATGACGCTTGGGGAAAATTACTCACAAAAGAAAACCTCGGAACAGGCACCATCGCCGACGCGAACCCCTTCCGCTATCGCGGGTACTACTACGATTCCGAGACCGGGCTGTATTATCTTAATGCGAGGTATTATGATCCGGAAACCGGAAGGTTTTTGAATGCGGACAATACAATTTCTGGCATAAATGAAACAACCCATGGGCTAAACTTATTTGTTTATTGTTTTAATAATCCTATAAATCTCTCTGATGAAGACGGCAATTGGCCAAGCTGGGCAAAGAAATTAGTAGCAGCGGTGGCAATTGTTGCAGTCGTTGCGGTTGCAGCCGTGGTGACGGTCGCGACAGCCGGTGCAGGGACAGCAATTGCGGCAGCGGCGGTTGGTGCGGCGGTTGGCGCAACGATGGGATTTGCAACGCAAGGAATGATTGGTTTAGGAGTGGGCGCAGTAAGCCATCGCATAAGGACGGGCGGTTGGAAAGGCGCGTCCAGTGCTGCGGTTGAAACAAGCGCAGATTACGCACTTTCCGGTGCAGTAACTGGCGCAGTGACTGGAGGAATGGGTGGATATTCGGGATATACGCCGAAAAGCACATCGTCTGTATCATTGGGAGAGTGTTTTATTGCTGGTACAGTAGTGCTTGCCGCGTCAGGATATGTAGCAATTGAGAAGATTTGCAAAGGTGATGAGGTTTGGTCAGAAAATCCTGAAACTGGAGAAAAAGAGCGAAAAGAAGTCGTACGCACGTTTGTAAACGAAACTGATGAATTGGTTCATGTGTATGCAAACGGTGAGGAAATAGTCACAACTCCAGAGCATCCGTTCTATGTGCCAAACAAAGGTTGGACCAGTGCAATTCAACTCCGAATTGGTGACATGCTTTTACGGCATAACGAGCAATATGTTGTTGTAGAAAAAGTTCAGCATGAGATATTGGAATCACCAGTAAGGGTTTATAATTTAGAGGTTAAGGATTTTCATACCTACTTTGTTGGAAATACCTCTGTGCTTGTGCACAATATGTGTGGGGGGACTCCACTACCGCAGAATGGTCAAACACTTAATTCATTAGATGCTTTAGATTTGGCAGAAGATTTTCTTGGAAGTGGATATTCAGAGATGTCTCCAGGAAGATTTGTATCATCAGATGGATTGCGTCAGGTTAGAATGACAGCTTCAGATTTGGCCACAACTGGTAATCATGCAGGAGCACCACATTTGAATTTTGAAATACTTGCACCAAATCCATTTAAACCAGGTAAATTTCAAATAACAGGCAACTCACATATTTTTATATTTGATTAAATGAGGTGATTGGAAATGAACCTATATGTGCCAATGTACAGCGAAAAGGGATTTTCATTTGTTTGGGAAGAAGGTTTTGCTATAAAATGTTCAACTGATGGCTCTATTGTACAAATTGAAGCAAATAAAGAAGGTTTGATTTCACTAGCACGACATATGTTGGAGCTATCACAAGAAAATGTACCAGAGTTTGAGCATATTCATCTTGATGAATATAATTCTTTGGAGAACAATTCTGTAGAACTCATAATTGTAAAAAAGGAGTTATAGATACTTGTGCAGTGTGTATTCTGATGCGTTTTTTGACTCTTTTGAAAAAGGTGATCTATATTTCAATGTGGTTTATAAAATTATCAGGGTGAGTTCTTGTTAGGTTAAGGATATAGCCGGGGTGGTTTATCACCCCGGCTATGAATTTAACTGAGGACACCTATACCTATGGCCAGCGCGGGCTGCTGGGAAGCATCGAAAGTCCGACAACAACGTATCAGTTCGGGTACGACGCATTCTGGAACCCGACAAGCGTAAAGGTGGGGACGCAGGCGCTGGTGACGAACGCTTACGAAGCAAACAACGGGAATCTGACGTCTTCCACCTATGGCAACGGCTTTGTGGTAGGCTATGGGTATGATACGCTTGACAGGGTAACATCAAAAACATACAATGGAGTCAGAAAGTTCTCGTGGAGCTACAACCGCGACGGGCAGATCGGGCGGCACCGGGACTATGTGAACGGGAATAAAATCCTTGCGCAGAAAACCGGAAATACCGTCACCTGGTTCTATTACGACCAGGAAGGTACCCGCGTTGCGATGGAGCACGGCGGAAAGCTGTATTACTATCTCTACAATCTGCAAGGTGATGTCATTGCATTGTGTGATGCTTCCTCGAAACAGATCGTAGCAAAGTATTCTTACGATGCGTGGAGAAAACTACTCACAAAGGAAAACCTCGGCACAGGCACCATCGCTGATGTGAACCCCTTCCGCTATCGTGGCTACTACTACGATTCCGAAACCTCTCTGTATTATCTCAACGCGAGATATTATGATCCGGAAACCGGGAGATTTCTGAATGCAGATGCCATTATTGGTGGAAATGTTGGCGCTGCGGGTTACAATCTTTTTGCGTATGCAGGAAACAATCCGATTAGCATGCGGGATTCTGATGGAACGATTGCTGGTGTTGACGATGCAATTATTGTTACAGCAGTTATTCTATTCATGGTTTGCGTTTGGATTTCTACAGGCAGCGTAGCAACGACGCTGCCTGTGATACAAGAGTCATGGAATAATTTCTGTAATACGGTAATTGACGGCATAAGCGATGGGCTGGAGACTATATTTGGTCAAACGAGCGACGCTGCATCTAGCACGGATGCAGTTACAGTTGCACCGCCCCAATCAACACCGCAGGAAAAACCGAAAGAACAGGCGAAGCCGCGAAAAGCTGATCCAAATCAAATTCATCTCCATCATATGGTTGCGAAAAAGTCACCATATGCTAATTATGCTCAAAGCCGACTTAAGCTGGCACATATATCGGTGCATAATCCAATGAATTTAATATATTTACCCGCTTGGTATCATTGGTATCTTCACAACTATTTGTACTATCAATATGTGGATTCTGTGCTTGAAAAATATACCGGGTATTGGGATCGTGCTCAAGTGCCGCTATATCAAAAACAACATGACGTAAGTTTAGCATTGCTCGAGATTCGTTTAAAAATCACTTCAAATCTTTTGTTTGGAATTTATTATTATTAGGAGGAAACAGATGTTGTTTTATCATAAAAAGTCGTCGTTTTTTATGAACGCAAACGCAAAGTATATTCTGACCACTTCCCAAAATATTCTGTATCTCTATTCGCGTGAAACGGGTCAATTGATTCAAAAATTAGGGAAAGGGCAATTTGATACGCCGAATTATGCGGGCTTTCTGGATGAAGAGCATCTGCTGATCCGAACGCTCTTTGCAAATTATTATCTCTATAGCATTCCGGAAAACCGGTTGCAACGATTGTTTCGGTTTCGAAAAATGGGTGCAGAGGGTTCGGAACCTGTAATTTGTTCAAAAGACCGCTTTATAGAGTATTGTTACTGTTTTCCGGATGGGATCATCACGGATAAGCAGGAGCTGTTTTTGGCGGACATCCATTCGGAACCCACTTTGCAGTCTCTGGACATACAAGACCCGATGTTGGAAGACGGAGTTGTAAGAAAACTTTCAAGAGAGGGAAATGAATTGTGGGTAATGGAACAATATGCGGTGTATTGTTATTCTCTGGAAACCGGAGAATTTTTACGGAGAGTGCCGAGCAAAATGGAAGCGTCCCTTTTTAATTGCTATCTCGATGGAGACGAAATAATGGGTGCTTTTATTGATGAATATGAACATCCATATATTCAAAGTATAAACGGAGAAAGAAAGATTCTATGCCAAAAAAGAACATCCGAGACAGATAAAGGAGTGTTTCTTGACATTCGTTTTTCTAAGAATCGGAAATATTTCGTGGCAGTTTGTCGCGAATTGGTAACGGTTTATTCATTAGAGACGGGTGAGAGAATTTATGAATTTACAGCGCGATACAATCATTTTGCTGATTTTTGCGATGATGATACGTCTCTATTGCTGGGAACTTGGGAAGATGGACGGATGGTATCTTTTTTGAAGTGAAAATAGGAATTGGAATGAAGGCATGTAAGAGGAAAGTCTAACGTGTTCGGTGCTAGGGCGGGAACTGGTTCCGCTCTGGCACCGAAACGACCGGGATTGTCAGCGGCCTGACGTATACGGGAATCACAGCGGGCGATTTGCGCGTCGGAAATCTGACGTATACGTACGATAACCTCGGGAACATCAAGACGGTAAAAGAGGGAACGGAACTTAAAGAGTCCTACACCTATGATAGTCTGAACCAGCTTGTCCGTCACGATTCCGTTACCCAAAACAAAACGATCGTATATACGTATGATGCCGGCGGGAATATTTTAAACCGCAAGGAATATGCTTATATGACAGAAGCTGACCTGAGTGCTGCAACACCGACCAGCACGGTTGTGTACACGTACGGGGACAGCACCTGGAAAGACAAACTGACGGCCTACGACGGGCAATCCATCGCCTATGACGCGATCGGCAACCCGATCACCTACCGCGGGTGGTCGAACACGTGGCAGGGGCGGCAGCTTTCCAGTACGTCGCAGGGCGGCATGACGCTTTCCTTCAAGTACAATGTGGACGGCATCCGGACGCAGAAAACAGTCAACGGTACAGCGACGGATTTCTTCCTGAACGGCACGAAGATTTTAGCCCAGAAAACCGGAAATACCGTCACCTGGTTCTACTACGATCAGGAAGGCACCCGCGTCGCAATGGAACACGGCGGGAAGTTGTATTACTATCTCTACAATCTGCAAGGTGATGTCATCGCACTGTGTGATGCGTCTACCAAACAGATCGTAGCGAAATACAGCTATGACGCTTGGGGAAAGCTGTTGACCAAAGAGGGAACCCTTGCCGACGCGAACCCCTTCCGCTATCGTGGCTACTACTACGATTCCGAGACCGGGATGTATTATCTCAATTCCCGGTATTATGATCCGGAAGTGGGAAGATTTCTGAATTTGGATGCAATTATGGTGCCGGGCGATATTCCGACCGGAGGAAATCTGTTCTCCTATTGCAGAAACAATCCAATTATCCATGCAGATCATACAGGCTATTATGTATGTTCGCTGTGTCGTATTTATACTCCGCCGAGTGAAACGCATATTTGTCCTGCAAATTATCCAATACCTGATCTGGCTCCTCCTCCTCGTCCTTATAGAGAAGATGATACGCCATATAAGGAGCATATAAATTATGACTATATAGATTCTAATGAGGATGTCTTTTCTTATTATGCGTCAATATCAGCACCCAATTACGCAGCTCAAAACAAGGTTTTAGACGAATTATCCATGTTTTATGGAAGTGGTAGTACTGCATTTGATATGAAAGCTTTGGCTGAGGCAGTAATTCCAAATGGTATTGCAACAGATGACGAAGGAAGAACACTATACATTGAAAAAGGATATACAGTTGTAACTGTTACGCGTATTTACTTGGAAGTTGGGCCATGCGGATATTCAGAATGCGATGCCCAGTACGTACTATATGACCAAAATGGCAATTTGGCCTTTAATAAAACAGTTGGAATATCCTATTTCAATTAAGAAAGCAGGGAAATAAATTGTATAGTTCTCTTTTTGCAATTTTTTTGGTAATGGCGTGTGCGATTGATATCATAGTGAAAAAAAGAAGAGACTATGTAATCTGCGCGGCGATTTTGGCGCATGCAGCGCTGTGTATCGCGAGTTGGGTATTCAAGCTGATGAATCCACTAAAGAATGATTTTTTTCTTTTTGATTACCTGAATGAACCAGTTTTTCTGATGCCGTTTGTTGTCCTAATCTATATTTTTGAAAGGAAAAAGAGAAATGCTTCGTGAACAGGTGTGGATGATTCTATCACTGGCGGTACATATTTTACTTTTGATCCTGTTTTTTGTAAGATACCGGGAAAAGAGCGCCTTTTTCGGCTTGGCGATCGGAATGATCGTTGTATGCTTGCTTGCAGATCTTCTTGGAATCAGCATGCAGATGGACTGGGATTGGCTGCGTTCTATCGACCGTGGCAAAATGTTAAACGGCATCAGAGTTCTTTCTTCTTTGAGTTGGTTTCTCTATGTTTATATGCTGTGTTGTTTCGAAGACATGGATAAATTAGTGGGAAAGAAGAAAAAACCAGAAAATTTGCAATAAACGACAAGTTGTTTGCTGGGTGGTTCTTTTTTTACGAGAGAGAACCACCTAGCTTCCATTAAACTGAAGACGGTGGCGCTGCCGGGCGAGCGTGTGGTGACGAACACGTACGATGCTTTGGGACGTCTGACGAAAAAGGACGCGTCGGGCATCAAGACGAACTACGCCTACCTTGATGTCAACGACACGAAAACGACCGGGATTGTCAGCGGCCTGACGTATACGGGAATCACAGCGGGCGACTTGCGTGTCGGGAATCTGACGTATACGTATGACAATCTCGGCAACATCAAGACGGTAAAAGAGGGAACGGAACTTAAAGAGTCGTATGTTTACGATTCGCTCAACCAGCTTGTCCGCCACAACTCGGTCACCCAAAACAAAACGATCGTATATACGTATGATGCCGGCGGGAATATTTTAAACCGCAAGGAATATGCCTATACGACAGATGCGGATTTGAGTGCGCTGACGCCGGAGACAACCGTGCCGTATACCTACGGCGATACCACTTGAAAGGATAAGCTGACGGCCTACGACGGCCAGTCCATTGCCTACGATGCAATCGGCAACCCGATTACCTACCGCGGATGGTCGAACACGTGGCAGGGCCGACAGCTTGCCAGTACGTCGCAGGGCGGCATGACGCTGTCGTTTAAGTACAACGTCGACGGCATCCGGACGCAGAAAACAGTCAACGGAACCGCAACAAACTATTTCCTCAACGGAAATAAAATTCTTGCGCAAAAGACCGGCAGTACGGTAACTTGGTTCTACTATGATCAGAACGGCACCCGCGTCGCCATGGAGCACGGCGGGAAGCTGTACTACTATCTCTACAATCTGCAAGGAGACGTTATTGCGCTGTGTGATGCTTCAAGTAAGCAAATTGTAGCGAAATACAGCTATGACGCGTGGGGAAAATTACTCACAAAAGAAAATCTCGGCACAGGCACGATCGCTGATGTGAACCCCTTCCGCTACCGCGGCTACTACTACGATTCCGAAACCGGAATGTATTATCTCAACTCTCGGTACTACGATCCGGAAGTGGGAAGGTTTTTGAATGCGGATGTGATTATGATTCTCGAAAACAAACCGACAGTGGGGAATTTGTTTGCTTATTGTAAGAATACCCCCCATAATTTATGCGGATTATTCAGGCTTTTATCCTTGTTCTAAATGTGGTGTGTATACACCTCCGAGTGAAGTCCATATGAACTGTGGGAAACCAAAACCGAAACCGAAGCCGAATCCTCAGGAACCTTCAGATGGGTTTACAATTGGTATTGGCTGTGGAGGAAGTGCTGCGGCTGGTGCGAAAGTTGACGGGAATGTAGGTTGCGTTGTCGATTCACAAGGGAATTTTGGAGATTTTGCCTCCGGGGGAATAGGCGGAGGTACTCCTAGCGCATCAGTATCTGGATATATCCAAATTACAAATGCTCCTTCTGTAGATAAGCTTGCAGGGCAGGCTTATCAAGTTGGTGGTTCCGCATGGATTATTGGTTTGGAAATTTTAGTCATTCCAGATAAAGATACTGGAGAAGTATATTATGGTGTTAACTTGGGAGTTAGTTTTGGTCCATTGCCAGAGGTTCATGGCGAGACATCATTTACAGCTATGTCAAATGTTATCAACATACCCGATTGTATCGACCAGATTTTGGAAAATTATTAGAAGGAATGATAAATGTGAATCGCCAAAAGATTTTATCGGTTATGATACCTGTTGGAATAATTGCATTTATTATGATTTTTCTGCGCATAACGAACGTTCTTCCGGTATTTTACGGATTTGCGATTGATGCTCATGGGAATCTTTATATTGGGCAAGAAGAAAGGATTGTGGTTCTGAACGGAAAGACAATAGTTAGAACAATACAGATCCCTTTGCATAGTGGGAATTCATTTTCTATTGTCGATGGAAATACAATTGGGATTCAAAAAGAAGATCAGGTTTTCTTTTATAATTTAAATGGAGAACCACTGTGGACAAAATACCAAAAAGAGTCCATTCGTCCGTATCAAAACATTTTTGAGGATAGCAACGGTAAAAAATATGTTTTAAAATCCACGCTAGGATATCGTCAGATTTTCCAAGAAACAGGAGAAGTTAGAAAACAAGTATATGCAACATCTGTATGGGAGTATTTAGGATATATCTTATTGTATTGCAGTGTGTTTGTAACTGTAATATTAGTTTTTATATTTGTTTTAAGCTGTTTGTTGGATCCAAATGTGGAGACGCAGTATGATTGGTTTGCAAAAAGAACCCCTTCTTACAGTTCAAAAGATAGTAAATAAAATGGATCAATTTTTGCCTTTTCTATGTATGATAGCGGCACCTTAAGCTAAGTATTTGATGAATTGAGCAGAGAAAGTTTTATCGTGTTCGGTGCCAGGGCGGGAACTCGTTCCGCTCTGGCACCGAAACGACCGGGATTGTCAGCGGCCTGACGTATACGGGAATCACAGCGGGCGATTTGCGTGTTGGGAATCTGACGTATACGTACGATAACCTCGGGAACATCAAGACGGTAAAAGAGGGAACGGCGCTCAAAGAGTCGTATGTTTACGATGCACTCAACCAGTTAACCCGCCACAATTCGGTTACCCAAAACAAAACGATTGTCTATACGTACGATGCGGGTGGCAATATTCTGAATCGTAAGGAATATGCTTATACGACAGATGCAGATTTGAGTGCTGCAACACCGACCAGTACGGTTGTATACACGTACGGGGACAGCACCTGGAAAGACAAACTGACGGCCTACGACGGTCAGGCCATTGCCTACGATGCAATCGGCAACCCGATCACCTACCGCGGCTGGTCGAACACGTGGCAGGGCCGGCAGCTTGCCAGCACGTCGCAGGGCGGGATGACGTTGTCGTTTAAGTACAATGTAGACGGCATCCGGACGCAAAAGAAGGTAAACGGAACCGCAACAAACTATTTCCTCAACGGAAACAAAATCCTGGCGCAAAAGACCGGAAGTACGGTGACGTGGTTCTATTACGACCAACAGGGAACATGGGTTGCGATGGAACACGGCGGGAAGCTGTACTACTACCTGTACAACTTACAGGGAGACGTTATCGCGCTGTGTGAGGCTTCCTCGAAACAGATCGTAACAAAGTATTCTTACGATGCTTGGGGAAAATTACTCACAAAAGAAAACCTCGGCACAGGCACGATCGCTGACGTGAACCCCTTCCGCTATCGTGGGTACTACTACGATTCCGAAACCGGGATGTATTATCTTAACGCGAGATATTATGACCCGGAGACGGGGAGATTTATCAATGTGGATGCGGTACTTGCGCAGGACAGCATTTCTACAGGAAATAATTTGTTTGCATATTGCAGAAATAATCCGATTATTTATGCAGATCATATGGGATATTATGTCTGCAGCAATTGCGGTAAGTATACGCCTCCAAGTAATAGACACTCTTGTACGGTACATCCGCCAGAGGAAATACAGTTGACAGAAGAAGAGCGTCGTATGATAGCGAACAGCAAACCGTCTAAACCTGGACCTCCAAGTTCAAAAGACGGATATGTCCCGCCCAAAAAGCCGCCAAAAAATGTTGGGAAAGATGGAAAAGTAAAATCGCCAAGTGGCAAGAGAGGGTATCAAGATAAAAAAGGAAATGTCTGGGTTCCAGATTCGAGTATGGATGGTGGATCTGGTTGGGTTGTTGAAGCACCAAATGGAAAACATTGGCACGTATATCCAGGAGGAAAAGTTCGAGCACATAAAGCCATTGTGATTTATGAAGAAGAGAGCACATGGGTGGAAACGGACGGATTTACATTTGATACGTCACCTCTTCCAGACATTAGTCCGGAAGCTGTTATGATTGTTGCAACAGTGGCCGGCGTGATCGTTTTTCTTGCAACAGGAAATCCTTCTGCAGTGCCGGCTCAATGAAAAGGAGAAGAAAATGAAATTTGATAATGCGATATATACCATTATAAGTGAATTTGCTTTTACAAATGAGGAAATGACAGATGAGCTTCTTTACGAGGGAAGGGGATTAAACCTTTCTCTAATTGACTGCAGAAACCGTCTAGAACTGTGGCTACGGTATTTGAAAATGAAAGATCCCAGTTTTCCATGGAGTACTTATGAAGAAGAGTTGCGCGGAGCATCAAATTTCTATTTTCATAAAGAAAAAGGAACTGATCTATGGGATCTTAAAGACGAGATACAGCGATTTAATGAAAAATTACAGAAAGAAATTGAAACATATGGAGACCGCAAGCTGCGGGAAGGGGATACCATGAACCAGATTGTGGAGTACTTTTGGCAGGATACGCGAAGCTTTATTGAAGAAGTCTTGCATGATAATATTGAAGAACCAGAACGTTCGGCGATTACCTGCCGGAATTATATCAACGCGTATTTGTTGTACCAGTACCGGGAAAATCCGAACAGTAGGATGAAAACTTACAGCGAACAGTTAAGTGATATCGGCTATTCGGAGCAACAGATTGCGCTGTTCAATGAGATGCTGCGCAGCGAAATTGAACGCTGGGGCGATCGATCAACGTTTAACTATTCTACTTCTGATTAAATTAAGTGGATCGGTAGACGGAATGGAAGGATTTAAGGGATCACTTATATTAAAATACGATATAGTAAATGTGCAATTGGAGCATAATGGATTTAGAATTGGTGCCGAATACAAGAATGGTGCCTCAATTGGAATTGAGGGGCAAGAGTGTATTTCTTGGGATGCTGAGACTGGATATTTCAAGCCGTATATATGCTTTGATGGTAATATGAATAGAATGCCTAATGATATTCAGCCGTATGATTCTTTTGGACAGAATTTCCCCCTGGCAAGTTTCGGCGGATATTTCATTGTGGGCGCTTCGTTTGACTGGGGATTTGATCAAGATTACTTTATTGAGAATTATTGGAGGATTTGGTATGGATAATAAACATGAATTAAGAAAGAAAACATTAGGGGTGGATTTAGTTTGCGTCTTTGGCGGAGTGTTTGTCGCAATTATTGGTTTTTTGTTTATAAATTATTTTATCAACGCTGGTACGCAAAAGCAATTATATTATATTTTAGCTTGGTTAATTCCAGCAAACGCAATTCTGTTTAGTTTTTGGTTTCTAATAAATATTATTGCAAAACATTCTGCTATTACAAAAAAAATATTACATGGATTTATTATATTAGGTGAAATAACGTTGATGATAAGAATAGCAGTGTATTTGATTACCGGAATTACATTTGGTGAATACATGGCAACTATAGCAGGAATGGGCAATATTTAATTTTGTTTCAGTTCGATGCCGGGGCGGGAACTGGTTCCGCTCTGGCATCGAAACGACCGGGATTGCCAGCGGCCTGACGTATACGGGAATCACAGCGGGAGATTTGCGCGTCGGGAACCTGACGTATACGTATGACAACCTCGGGAACATCAAGACGGTAAAAGAGGGAACGGAACTCAAAGAATCCTACACCTATGACAGTCTGAACCAACTAACCCGTCACGATTCCATTACCCAAAACAAAACGATCGTATATACGTACGATGCAGGCGGGAATATTTTAAACCGCAAGGAATATGCCTATACGACAGATGCAGATTTAAGTGCTGCAACCCCGACCAGTACGGTTGTATACACGTACGGCGATACCACTTGGAAGGATAAGCTGACAGCGTACGACGGCCAATCCATTGCCTACGATGCAATCGGCAACCCGATCACCTACCGCGGCTGGTCAAACACATGGCAGGGGCGGCAGCTTGCCAGCACATCGCAGGGCGGGATGACGCTGTCGTTTAAGTACAATGTCGACGGCATCCGGACGCAAAAAACAGTCAACGGAACCGCAACAAACTATTTCCTCAACGGAAACAAAATTCTTGCCCAAAAGACCGGAAGTACGGTGACGTGGTTCTATTACGACCAGGAAGGTACCCGTGTCGCAATGGAGCACGGCGGGAAGTTGTACTATTACCTGTACAACTTACAGGGAGACGTTATCGCGCTGTGTGAGGCTTCCTCGAAACAGATCGTAGCAAAGTATTCTTACGATGCGTGGGGGAAATTACTCACAAAAGAAAACCTCGGCACAGGCACCCTCGCTGATGTAAACCCGTTCCGCTATCGCGGGTACTATTACGATTCCGAAACCGGAATGTATTATCTCAACGCGAGATATTATGATCCGGAAGTGGGAAGGTTTTTGAATGCGGATAGCATTACCGATGGTGGTTCTAAACTTTTGGGAAATAATTTATATTTGTACTGTGCCAACAACCCGATTAATAATCAAGACGCTGGTGGACAATGGTTTTTTAAGGCAATCAAAGATTCTATAAAGAAAGTTGTCAAAAACGTAATACGTCCAATTGTTAAGAAGTTTCAGAAAACACTCTCCAAAAAAAGTTTTACGTTTACAACAGGAGCCAGTGCAAGTGTTACCCCAGGAGCCTTTAGTGCGAACTTTCAAATAGGAAGATCATTTGATTCTCAAGGTAATGTTGCAAGTCAAATTACAGTAGCGGGAGGTGTATCGGCAGCAAGCAGTCCAGCCGTTTCAGTAAGCTTCTATACGATGACAACAAATGCCCCTGAAGTCAGTAAATTGACTGGACCGGGATATCAGATCGGAGGTTCTGCAAATGTGCCAATTCCTGGTGCTCCGGCTTCAGTAGTCGCCGGAGGAGAAGTAAATATTATCCCGGGTCCTAAAAAGGATACAAATTATTGTGGTATAACAAAATTTGCGGGAGTAGGAATTCCGTCAGTACTTGGTGGAGAAGCTCATGCAGAATGGGGTGAAACCACAACGTTGTGTGAGTACAATGTTTTTGATATGGCAGATCACCTATATGTAAAAATAATGGAGTGGTAGAGATGAATATGAAATGGAATATTTTTAAAATTACACTCTGCTTTTTCCTATCGTTTTTTATTATGGGAACGTCAACTTTTGCTTCAGATTTTGGGATGGATACCATCCCTATGGAGGCGTCAGAGATAGAGAAAATCTGGAAAAACGTTCAAATGAGAAAAGTTGAACCTTCCGTAGAGATTCTCTCTCCGATTATAAGTTTCGACGTTTCGCCGAACGGAGACGTTGCCATTGGATTAAAGGAAAACGAGATTCGTATTTTTGACAGTAATAATGTATTGGTATCCTGTTTGAAATTTAATAATACAGGCAGTTATTATATTCGCTGGAATGAAGCAAATCTCGTGATCTTTTGTGTTAGAGGTTCCCTTCTGCTTGAAGTGACTTCCAGTGGCGATTTTGTCCGGATGTGCGAAATCGATGAACAGAGTCTTTCAACTGTAAAGGCGTGGTATCAAGTCCGTCAAAATCGGGAAAAAATGGTGAGTGGATGCACTTATAAGGTGAAAAATAATATGGGTGCTTTTTACAATACTTTTGCAGCTGGTTCTTATTCGCAGCTTGAAAAAACAGATGTGGATGGTAAAGCAATATTGCTTTATGATGTCAATACACAATTGCTCCAGAAGAGAATTGTTATAACAATTTTGATCTTGACAGGATTAGGAATTGTTATAGCGTCTTTTATCCGAAGTTTTATTGTGTATTACGTAAAACCTGTTGAGAAACAGGAGGCGATGCCTTTAGATAAAAAGTTTTAATGAATGATGTGTACTGACGTTCTCTCCTTTTCTTAAAAAGGAGAGAACGTCAAGATAAAAATATAGCTTTTGTTTTTGCCTTCAACAATAATACAGATGACATCCGGAGATGGCAACGGATTATTTCCTCAACGGCACCAAAATCCTTGCCCAAAAGACGGGCAGTACGGTAACCTGGTTCTATTACGACCAACAGGGAACAAGGGTTGCAATGGAACACGGCGGGAAGCTGTATTACTATCTCTACAATCTGCAAGGTGATGTCATTGCATTGTGTGATGCGTCGAGCAAGCAGATTGTAGCGAAATACAGCTATGACGCGTGGGGAAAATTACTCACAAAAGAAAACCTCGGCACAGGCACTATCGCTGATGTAAACCCCTTCCGCTATCGTGGGTACTACTACGATTCCGAAACCGAAATGTATTATCTCAATTCCCGGTACTACGATCCGGAAGTGGGAAGATTTCTGAATGCGGATGGGTTGCTTGGAGCGAATGAAAGTTCTTCTGGTTACAATCTATTCTCATATTGTGGAAATAATCCAGCAAACAGAAGCGATTCGAATGGTAAATTTGCCGCTGCAATTGGAGCTGCGGCTATGTTTGGATTAGGAATAATTGCTGCCGCAGCGGTTAGCGGTTTAGCATCTGTAGGGATTATCAGTAGGTCAACAGCTACTAAAGCGCAAAGGACAATAAAAAAGGCTATTACTAATTCAATTAATCAAACGCGGATTAAGGCAGCTTTCTGGTCATCTGCTATCACAATGGCGGCAAGTGCAGCTGTAGTTTATCCTGCAATGCGAAATTTGCAAAGGCAGGCCGAAAGAGATAAAGAAAAGTCAGCTACAAAAGCGCCTCCTCTGAATCCGGATACCCCAATTTATCGGTATGGTGGAACTAATCCAGGAAGTTTAACGCCAAGTCAGCACGATGTAGATATGTATCCATTAACCGGAAGAGGACTATCTTTTTCAACTGTTCCTCCTCTCCCGGGTCAAAAAGCTGCAGTAACAACTATAGAAAATTTAAATAAAACTGGTGTTGTATATGCAGTAAAAGATGGAGTTAATCATGTCAGTGTTCATCCAATTGGAGGAACACTTGAAGAGTGGCACAATGCTGGCTCATCTTCGGTTTGGACGACTGCGGTTAAATCTGTTGTTGTAAAATGGGATGGGGGAAATTAATATGCAAGATATAACCTCAATATATAAAATGCTTAATTGGGAAAATCCGGATGAAATTCAATTAGAAGGGTTAGAACTTGCAAAAAAAATTGACAATTTATCCTTGCTAATTCAACCGCCAGCACCTCCATCGGTTTGGGAACAGTGTGCAAACATTTTATCAGAAAAATCTGATATGCAATTAAAACCTTATTTGTCTCAATTATTAGAATGGTTGCAAGATATCAATTGGCCAGGAGCAATAACAATTGCAAAACGACTAAAAACCTATTCAGGCGAAGAATTGGCAATAGCGTTGGAAAATGCAGTTGAAAGCACAAAAAAAATGTCTAAGGATATCGGGTTAATGTGGTTGGATTATTTATCCGAACTACTTGATAATGATATGCTCATATCCAGTTTATCTTGCGATACTTTAACTTTACTGAAAGAACACTATCATAATTGGACAAATTGGGATAGTTAAGGAGCATCGTTTTTACGAAGAAAGGTGGAATTACAGTTGTAGGTGAGAAAATCGTAATAAAAAGTGAGCCTTTGGATTATGAGGAAAGAATTTCTTTAAAGACGGTAGGGAACAAAGTAAGAAAAGACTTGGCTTTGTAGACCAGTAAAAACCAAAAACGGAGACAAGTAAGAGGAAAGTCTAACGTGTTCGATGCCGGGGCGGAAACTCGTTCCGCTCTGGCATCGAAACGACCGGGATTGTCAGCGGCCTGACGTATACGGGAATTACAGCGGGTGATTTGCGCGTCGGGAATCTGACGTATACGTATGACAACCTCGGGAACATCAAGACGGTAAAAGAGGGAACGGAACTTAAAGAGTCGTATGTTTACGATTCGCTCAACCAGCTTGTCCGTCACAACTCGGTCACGCAGAACAAAACGATCGTATATACGTACGATGCCGGCGGGAATATTTTAAACCGCAAGGAATATGCCTATACGACAGATGCAGATTTGAGTGCGCTGACGCCGGAGACAACCGTAGTTTATACCTACGGCGATACTAGCTGGAAGGATAAGCTGACGGCCTACGACGGCCAATCCATTGCCTATGATGCAATCGGCAACCCGATTACCTACCGCGGCTGGTCGAACACGTGGCAGGGCCGGCAGCTGGCCAGCACGTCGCAGGGCGGGATGACGCTGTCGTTTAAGTACAATGTCGACGGCATCCGGACGCAGAAAACAGTCAACGGAACCGCAACAAACTATTTCCTCAACGGAAACAAAATCCTGGCGCAAAAGACCGGCAGCACGGTCACCTGGTTCTACTACGATCAGGAAGGCACCCGCGTTGCCATGGAGCACGGCGGGAAGCTGTACTACTATCTCTACAATCTGCAAGGAGACGTTATTGCGCTGTGTGATGCTTCCTCGAAACAGATCGTGGCCAAGTACAGCTATGACGCTTGGGGCAAGCTGTTGACCAAAGAGGGCACCCTCGCTGATGTAAACCCCTTCCGCTATCGCGGCTACTACTACGATGCCGAAACAGGAATGTATTATCTCAACGCGAGATATTATGATCCGGAAACCGGGAGATTTCTGAATGCAGATGCCATTATTGGTGGAAATGTTGGCGCTGCGGGTTACAATCTTTTTGCGTATGCAGGAAACAATCCGATTAGCATGCGGGATTCTGATGGAACGATTGCTGGTGTTGACGATGCAATTATTGTTACAGCAGTTATTCTATTCATGGTTTGCGTTTGGATTTCTACAGGCAGCGTAGCAACGACGCTGCCTGTGATACAAGAGTCATGGAATAATTTCTGTAATACGGTAATTGACGGCATAAGCGATGGGCTGGAGACTATATTTGGTCAAACGAGCGACGCTGCATCTAGCACGGATGCAGTTACAGTTGCACCGCCCCAATCAACACCGCAGGAAAAACCGAAAGAACAGGCGAAGCCGAAATCAATTCGCAAGCCTCGCAATCCTAATGACTTGCATCATATTGTTCCAAAGAATCATCCGGGAGCGAAGATAGCGCGGGATGTTTTGAAAAGTCATGGTATAGACGTTAATACAGATCCAAGAAATTTGGTCTCTATAAGTCGGAATTTTCATGTTCATTTAAATAATCATTATTACATTGAGTATGTAAACCGGGTTATGTGGCAGTATCGATTTAACCCGATACAAGGACTCAATATCATTCGAAATAAGATTTTAGTAAACGAAAAACTACATCAGTGGACCATTTGGTAGGAGGTATGATATGATGATTCCAGAATCCGAAATTTTATTCCGCTTTGAAAGGTGCACAAGACTGTTGCATAACCAGAAATTCATCTGTGCGCTGGAAGGAAACGATGTCCGAATTTATGATCGCAACGGAACGTTGCTTCACACATTTCAGGATTTAAAATGCGCTGCAAACGGAGCATTTGTAACAGATCGCCTTTTAATGCTGAAGAATACACTCGGGAAATATGTGCTGTTTGATCTGGAAAAAATGACTTGCGTCAGGAAGATAAAGTCTTTGCGTCCGCGTGTGATCACATTGGATACGTTTGTTTTAACGCCGGATCATAAAGCGTTTGTTGATCTTGTTGACGTGGAACCTGGCTTCTTTTTGCAGGATTTACAAACCGGTAAAGTGCAGACTTTTCCCATGGACGGAATTCTTCTTGCCCGGATTTTTTGCGATGAAGAAAAAAAGATCTTCTATTTTTTGGAAGATCTTTCTGATGAAAAAGAACTATTTGACTGGAATCTTTATGCATGGGAATATCCTTTTGCAAATACAAGTTTTTACAAGGTTGAGACCATACCGCTTCCTGAAATGTGCCGTTCATTAGAGGCAGAATATCGAAACGGGAAAATACTTTGCAGAAATTCTTCAAAGATCCTATTGTTCGATTTGCAGAAACATGATTTGGAATTTTTATATGCGACGGAGGAAGATCATGTGATTATCCAAACACGATGGTCTGATAATGGAAATTTTGTTGCAATATTGGAAAGTAGTAGAGAACAGGAATTCAACGAGTTTGCGATTTACGATGTCAACACCTACACGTGCGTGCGACGGGGATGCGAAAGATTTTTATTTGACATTGACTTTTGGGATCGAGATACCAAATTATTGTTGGATATGGGTGAGGAGACAGTTTGCGTTAGACTTGTTTAAGGTGAATTTTTCAGGATAGTAACCCTGAAAATTGGTAAATAGTCTATGTAAGAGGAAAGTCTAACGTGTTTGGTGTCAGAGCGGAACCGGTTTCCGCTCCGGCATCGAAACGACCGGGATTGTCAGCGGCCTGACGTATACGGGAATCACAGCGGGTGATTTGCGCGTTGGGAATCTGACGTATACGTATGACAACCTCGGGAACATCAAGACGGTAAAAGAGGGAACGGAACTTAAAGAGTCCTACACCTATGACAGCCTGAATCAGCTTGTCCGTCACGATTCGGTCACGCAGAACAAAACGATCGTCTATACGTACGATGCGGGCGGCAATATTCTGAATCGCAAGGAATATGCTTATACGACGGATGCGGATTTAAGTGCGCTGACGCCGGAAACAACCGTAGTTTATACCTACGGCGATACTAGCTGGAAGGATAAGCTGACAGCCTACGACGGCCAATCCATCGCCTACGACGCAATCGGCAACCCGATTACCTACCGCGGCTGGTCGAACACGTGGCAGGGCCGGCAGCTTGCCAGCACGTCGCAGGGCGGGATGACGCTGTCGTTTAAGTACAATGTCGACGGCATCCGGACGCAGAAAACAGTCAACGGAACAGCGACGGACTTTTTCCTCAACGAAAATAAAATCCTGGCGCAAAAGACCGGCAGCACGGTGACGTGGTTCTACTACGATCAGGAAGGCACCCGCGTTGCCATGGAGCACGGCGGGAAGCTGTACTACTATCTCTACAATCTGCAAGGAGACGTTATTGCGCTGTGCGATGCTTCAAGTAAGCAAATTGTAGCGAAATACAGCTATAACGCATGGGGCAAGCTGTTGACCAAAGAAGGAACGATCGCTGACGTGAACCCCTTCCGCTATCGTGGCTACTACTACGATTCCGAAACCGGAATGTATTATCTCAACGCGCGATATTATGATCCGGAGACGGGGAGATTTCTAAATGCGGATGCACTGCTTGGAGCAAATGTAGGAGCACCCTATAATTTATACTCCTATTGTGGCAATTGCCCAGTTAATAAAGCTGATCCTTCCGGAAATGCTGTAGCTTTGGCGGCAGCGTGTGTGTTTCTAAAAGCTGCTTTGGTTACTTTAGCGGTGCTTACAGTTTGCTTAGTGTTGTCTCATCCCACTGTACAACGAAGTATACAGAAGGCAGCCGAGCGGACAGCCAAAGCCGTAAAATCTGCAGTGGAAAATCAAAAGAAAAAATTGACCACGAAGAACCATAGTGTCTATGTGATGCGAAATAAGGATACTCGTGAAGTGGAATATGTAGGAAGAACCGTAAATCCCGTGAGACGGCAAAACGAACATCGAAGGGATCCGAACAAAGCCCATTTGGATGAGTTAGAAGTGAAATTTACGAATTTGACTTTGCCGGAAGCTCGTGCGGTTGAACAGACTTTAATTTCTGCATATACGCTGAAAAATTTGGATCATGCACGCAGAGAAATCGCCGCTGGAAATGTGGCAGGATTTCAAGAGAATATGGGTAGAGTCGTGCAAATTTTTCAAAATTCAACAGAGGATGAGCTATTGAATTTAATGGGAAGGTGAAAAAATATGGGTGCATGGGGAACCTCGTTATATGCAAATGATTCTGCAAGCGATATCCGTGGGGAATATGTCGATAAGCTGCGGCGCGGAAAGAGCAATGAAGAAGTAACAAAGGAGCTGATTGAGCAGAATCAGGACTATATGGGCGATGCGGAAGAAGAGCCGCTGTTCTGGTATGCGCTGGCAGATACCCAATGGAACTACGGTCGGCTTCTGCCTGCGGTCAAGGAGAAGGCGCTGCATTTTCTGGATCAGACAGCGGAGCTGGAACGTTGGCGGGAAGCCGGAGAGAAGAAATTGCGGGCGTGGCAAAATACGCTGGACAAGCTCCGGCAGAAGCTGCAGACGGAACCGCCGCCGCCGAAAAAGGTTTCAAAATACCGGTTCTATTTCTGTAAATGGCAGCTCGGGGACGTGTATGCTTACCGGTTCAGCAGTGAATTCAGCCGGGTGAAGGGGTTCTTTGGGCAGTACATTGCGTTCCGTAAAGTATCGGAAGCGAGCTGGTGGCCGGGCCATATTATCCCGGTGGTGGAAGTGTATAACTGGATCGGGTCTGAATTGCCATCGGTAGAACGCCTTCAAAGAACAGAACGGATGAAACAAGTTCGGCCTTCTGTTTTTCAATACCAGCCTAATTATGAAATAACAGAAGACGATTACAAAATTAAGTTAATTTCCACTTCAGCAAGAGTGATTCCGAGTAACAACCTGACGTTTTTGGGAAACCTTCCCGGGGATGACCTGACGCCATTTTTAGGACATGATGTCTGCTTAAGTTACATTAATGTGGCTTGGGAAGGCAGTGCATATAACAACCAATTTGAACATTATTTCATTGACATGTATCTGAGATGGCAAGAGGCAGAAAAGCGGTAATACAAAAAGAACGCTTGACAGGGTAAAGACTGAACGGCAAGACACTGGTGACGAATGGGTACAACTGAAAGGCGGTTAATCGCTATTGGATTAGGAGGGCATGGTGATGACACTAAAAAATCAAATGATAGCACTTTTCTGCCTCTTGTTTCTGTATTCTTTTTATATTAGAGGTTTTATTAGTGGCCTTGAAGTATACCAGTTGAATCATAGCGCATATAAAAAAAGGGTAAAGGGCCAAACTATAAAAGAATGGTTTTTTTACACTAGATTTAGAGATGTGATCCCCCCAATTTTTATTGCGATATATTTTGGGGTTATAATAGGCCATTTGCTTATCTTAGTAGTCTGTATCATACTATATTATATTACAGACCAATATCAAACAATTGGAAGAAAAATTGTAATAGGGGTATATATCTGGAATCTAGTGTGGGGCGTAACATTGTGGCTTCTTTTTTGGAAACCTGGAAAACGGGAATACAAATATGAGCGATGGATTGAAAAAAAGCGTGGACAAAAAAATAGGCGGAAAGCATGGAAACAAAAAGTTTGATAGTGTGAGGATTTTTCCTGTTCTATCAGACAAGTAAAAAACGGGACATGTAAGAGGAAAGTCTGACGTGTTCGGTGCCGGGGCGGAAACTCGTTCCGCTCTGGCACCGAAACGACCGGGATTGTCAGCGGTCTGACGTATTATGATCCGGAGACGGGGAGATTTCTCAATGCGGATCGCGCAATTGCCGGTGCGAACGAAAGAATACAAGGCTTAAACCTGTTTGCATATTGCTTTAACAATCCTGCCAATCTCTCTGATGAAGATGGAAATTGGCCAAGCTGGGCCAAAAAACTGGTAACAGCGGTAGCCATTGCTGCAGCGGTAGCAGTTGTAGCAGCCGCAAAATGTAATATTCCAAATTTCGAATGGCGTGGTTCTGGTACACCAGAATCCGGACGAGGGAATTTTGTGAATATGAAAACAGGAGAGTGGTTACACTCTAATTTAAATCATGGTCCACCAATTGGACCTCATTGGGATTATGGTGTTAGAGGAAGTCCACAAACATTTAGAATTTTTCCGGATAGTAATATCCTTCCTAAGTAAGAGAAGTGTTTAATAATGAATAATGATTGGCGTTTATTTAGAGAACAAGATAAATATTTACATGGAGTGACATTAATCAAACGGTCGTACAAATCGAATAATCCCCTGAATGATCATGATCATTGTGAGTTTTGTATGGCGAAGTTTGGAAAAGGAAACGACGAATTAAAACAGGGTTATTGTACAGAAGATGGTAGCATATGGATTTGTTCTCAATGCTATGAGGATTTTAAAGCGCAGTTTGAATGGAATGCAAAATATGAATAATATATCCCAGCAAGCATCGCGTTTGGTCACCCAAACGCAGACTTGTTGGGATAACCCCAATCCCTTACATAAAGATTAAGCCTTAACAGTTACAAAATTATCTTTTAGTGAGGAAACAGTTGGAGGGGCTTCTCTCCCTCTGACTGTTGCTCTCACAAAACTGCCGGGGATATCGTGTTCTGGATCAGCGGAAACGCGCGGGGCAACGCGGTGCTGGTGAAGGACGAAAAGCGCTACTTTGCCATCGGGCTGCACACGAAATACAGCGACGGAACGAACACGTATAACTGGAAGGAGTTCCATACCGTCCTTTGATTTGTAGTGAGATTGAGGGCAAATAAGCCGTGTTAAAAAAGGAGCGATACAATGGAAGATAACATTATATTTGAAAAAATATGGGAAGATGATGATTTAATAGCATTAAAAGTTGTGTGTTCTTCATCTGTGGCAACGATTACATCAAAAATATACGTTACAGATCCTTTGATTGATGAATTGATTGGCCAAATTAAGCAATTTCTAGATGGAACTAGCGAAGAAGGTATATGGGAAAATGAAAGTAGGGGAAATGAATCAACAGCGTGTCTGGCGTTGCGTTTTTTTAGAAAGGATAGGCTAGGACATATCGTGATAGAAGTATTTGCGGAACTAGATGACGGAGGAGACTATACCAAACACAATTGTTGCTTTTTTGTTCATACGGAATATGGCTTATTAATGAACTTTTTTCGCCGCTTCTTTTTCATCACGGTTTCCCAATCAGAATTGCCCAACTCGTTTAAGTTCCGTATAACGTGAACCTCATACAAATCGGCTTCTTTACACCCACATGCTGGTCAATCAGTTCTTGTCGTCTTGCCGCTTCATCAGCGGTATGGTCAATCCAATAAGACAGTCTTTTTAATTCTTTGCTTGCCGCATGATATTCCGGTGTCTGATACTTAATATTATACTAAAGTCTCAAGATGCTGCCGTATTCATTAAAATAGATGAACCTTTTTATCCCCCCTTTTAACAAAAACTATTTTCTCCAATCATATTTTTCATCTTTTGAAAGATCTAATTTTTTATTATTTATTACAACAACATCATCATTCATCCACTCTATTTCCGCTTTGCTTTCATGATAACAATTATAAATTAGTTTTTTAGATGTTCCATTTATCAGATAGGCTTTAATAGAAAAATCCACAGTTGCGTCAGGTTCTGTTCTATATATTTCAAGAGTATACATTCCATTAGGTGAGGTAGAAACCTCTAAAAGTGTTTCTTCTACATTCATTGATATACAACCACTAAAAAAGCAACAAATATTGATCATTACCACAACTAAGAAACACCTAAATGGAACGGCAGTTCTAATGTCTTGCATTTATTATCCTCCTCATAAAGCATAATTCCATACATAATATTTAATTGATCTCGCAAATCGTCTCCATTTGAAACCAAAACACCTGGTATGGTAGATGTTCCAGCTTTTATTTTGCAGACCTCGGCTTATAAAAGCGTTCTGCGATTTCCCGAAACTTCTTGTCCAGCTCATTCAGATAGATATTTGCAAGTATTGGAGAACAGATACCACCCTGCGGGGAACCGCTGTAAGTGGCGTTGTATTTCCAATTCTCGATATACCCAGCTTTCAAAAACTGGCGAATGATGTTCAGAAAACGACTGTCCTTGATTTTCCTGCTCAAAATCTCAATCAATTTTTCGTGATTGATGTTATCAAAACAACCTTGTATATCGCCCTCGATAAACCAGACCACGCCTGTGAAGTCAGAAGAAATCTGACGGAGTGCGGTATGACAGCTTTTGCCCGGTCTGAAACCGTGGGAGTGGCTGTCAAAGACAGGTTCATAGATAGCTTCTAAAATCATTCTGACAACTTCTTGCAGGAGCTTGTCACGGAAAGACGGGATACCCAGCGGACGGAGCTTTCCGTTTTTCTTTGGAATATACTCACGCCTTACAGGATTAGCCTTGTAGGTTCCGTCCTTTAGTGACTGGATTAACTCTTTTACATAGAAGTCACTGAAACCGTCTGCGGTATCGTCGTCGATACCCTGTGTTGTTGCACCTTTGTTTGCATAAAGTTTCTGATAGGCGGCGTAGTAAATATCTTCACGAAGTAAGTATCTGTAAAGTCTTGTGAATACGCCGTCTTTGTGTTCGCTGGAACACTTTTCAATACGCTCTAAAATTTCAGATGTCGGTTTCATTGAGGTTTCTCATAAACTGGCGATAAGCATCTCATTATCGAGTAGTTCGGATAAATAGTCCAACCACATCATTCCGACATCTTTAGACATCTTTTTTGTGTACTTTTAACCGCATTCTCCAGCGCGATTGCCAATCCTTCGCCTGAATAGGTTTTTAGTCGTTTTGCAATTGTTATTGCTCCCGGCCAATTGATATCCTGCAGCCATTCTAATAATTGAGACAAATAAGGTTTTAATTGCATATCAGATTTTTCTGATAAAATGTTTGCGCACTGCTCCCAAACCGATGGAGGTGCCGGCGGCTGAATCAACAAAGATAAATCGTCGATCTTCTTTGCGAATTTTAGCCCTTCTAATTGAATTTCATCCGGATTTTCCCAATTAAGCATTTTATATATTGCGGTCACATCTTGCATATTCATTTCCCCATCCCATTTTACAACAACAGATTTAACCGCGGTCGTCCAAACTGAAGATGCGCCAGCATTGTGCCCATCTTCAAGCGTTCCGCCGTTGCTGCAAGGGCGAAGCGCAGGTCGCGGAACACATCAATGGCGTTCTGGCAGTGCGGCTAATCTGGATGACGGTGTTGCGCTTGGCCGGTGAGCAGATCTAATCGGTGATTCAGCCCGTCAGCGTTCGTTTCCAACTCCGCCGTAGCCTTCTGCGGTAGCCAGAACGTTTCATCTTTGAACACAACATCGCGGAACACTTCCCGTTTTCATCGCTGTAAAGAAGAATTTCTCTCTGCGTTTTCTCCAGTATTTCTCATAATATTCTTAAAATAAGAACAATTTTAATCATATTGTACATGATTTTTTTAAATCTTACAACCCAAAAAGAGACGCGGGCGGAGAAAAGATTTTCCGCCCGGCCTGTATCACCGAGTCAACCTCTCCGCGTTAGTCAGCCAAACCTCGTCAGTTTTATGATCTAGAACATCAATTTTCCACCAGCAGCACGCTTTTTGCATTTAGCTTCCATACGATTTCTCTGTCTTGTTCACAAACACATGCCCTGTTTGGAAGAAAAAAACAATCTATGTTTCAAATTTTTTTGAAGTACAGAGCAGCAGTATTTCCTGTATTTTTCGTACTGCAGAACGCCTCTGCAACCTTTGCAAATTGCAAGGTCAGAGGATATGCGGCGAAACAAGAAGAACTTGATTTCTTTTTAGCTTTATGATTTATTCAATAAAAATAAAAAATGAAAATTGACATCCGCAAAAAGAATTGATACAATTTAAATATTAAATATCAAAAAAACGCAGAACTTGTAGTAAATAAAACCTTTTTGCTGCAAATCCGAATATTAAAAGCGCCTGACACCAAAGGCTGTACCCTACCTGATATCAATTCACGAATACAAGAGACGATTGAATTTCTTTATTAAGGCCCAAAGCAGATGTGTTTTCTAACTGCTGGAGATTGTGAAAATCAGCGTGCCAAGGCTCTCTGTCATTTTGCGGCTCTACCGGCATTTTTGTAAATTCAGCAGCAAAGCCATCGGCGGCAGCTTTAAAAACTCCGACACGGAAATTGGCATCTAACGCGCAGGCGATCCGTTTCCAGCCTGTGCCCACATGGAAAACCCCCGAGGCGACTCGGACGCTGTGCAGCACGCACTGGCCGAGTTGCTAAAATGGAGGACTTCTGAAAATCGGCTGCGGACGTTGCACGGCTTCTGTTTGGAACGCAAGCTGACAAGCACCGCAAATTTACATAGCCAAGGCACTGCTACGAAGTGCAGATGGGATGCAATATGGACAAGACGAAAGAATATTATGCAAAATCCAAAAACGCAGAGGGTCACCAGGAAACTGTACAAGCACATTTGCAGAATGTCGCCGATTTGGCGAAAAAATTTGGAACGTCTTGCGGGCTGGATCCTGCCGCTCGACTGGCAGGACAGACACACGACTTCGGGAAATATACCTTATTGTTTCAGGATGTCATCAAGGGCATCCGGACAGGGATCGACCACGCTATGGGCGGCGCTTGCTTCTTAGAAAATGTTTATAAAGGCAGCGCCGGCATTCGCCCCGTGATTGAAGCCGTCAATGGCCATCACGATGGTCTTGTGACATATGATGCCATTAAACCGGAACTGCACGCCATGGTGGATAAAACCAAAAACGCCCGGGGCAATGACGGAAAAACGCCGTCCATTGAAAACGTCGACCAACTCAAGGAAGCGGCACGGGCATTCACAGCGGATTTCCCTGATTTCCGTCCGCCGCGGCTTCCCGCTCCGCCCACTGCCGAATTGGAGTCGATGCTGTATACCCGGATGCTGTTTTCCTGTCTGGTAGATGCGGACTATACGGCCTCCGCACTAAATGACGACGGCGCCTATCTGGACCGCGCAGAGGACAATTATTTTGAGCCGCAAATGCTTCTGAAAAAGCTGTATGCCTACCGGGACAACATCAAACAAAAATCCACGGCGGATAGAATCCTGAACGCCTATCGGGACGAGGTTTTTGACCAATGCGGAAAAATGGGTGAGAAACCCGAAGGACTCTATACGCTCACAGCCCCTACCGGAACCGGAAAAACACTCGCGCTGCTGCATTTTGCCTTGCGGCACTGTGCGCAATACGGCAAAAAACGGATTATCATTGTCCTTCCGTTCCTGACGCTGGCCGAACAAAATGCGGCAACTTATGCAAAAATTGTTCCCGGCGTTTTGGTGGACCACAGCCAAAGCGACCTGCCGGATAAGGCACGGGAACTGGCCGCCCGGTGGAGCGCACCGGTTATCATCACCACTTCCGTTCGTTTTTTTGAATCTCTATTTTCAGACCGGCCTACCGTATGCCGCAAGCTTCACAACATCGCGGACAGTGTTGTGGTGTTCGACGAGGCGCAAAGTCTGCCTGCCAATCTGACCTCTGCCACACTTCGAACGGTAAACGAGCTGTGCGCCCGATACCACACCACCATGGTGTTCTCTTCGGCGACGCAGCCGGATTTTTCTGCCCGAAAAGACCTGGATTGGACACCACGGGAGATTCTCCCGGAACACGCAAAAATGTTCAAAGCTTTGCAGCGGGTGGATGTGGAATGGCGCATCCAGAAAGAAACGCCCTTAGCGTCCATCGCAGCGGAAATGGCTAAGCAGGATAGCGTCTGTACGATTGTCAATCTGCGCCGCCATGCGCGGGCGGTCGCCAGTGAACTGTCCCGACTCTGCCCAGAAGATACGGTCTTCTTTCTTACAACGGATTTATGCCCGGCCCATCGAAGCAGACAAATCCAAACCATTCGCGAGCGGCTGGACAAGAAGCTGCCCTGCCGGGTGGTGGCGACGCAGTGCATCGAGGCCGGGGTAGACCTAGACTTTGGGGCCCTGTACCGTGCACTGGCCCCGTTGGACGCCATCGTTCAGGCCGCTGGACGATGCAACCGAAACGGCCGCGACCGGGCGGGTCATATGGTCGTTTTCTGCCCCGAGGACAGCCGCATGCCCTATCCGGATGAATGGTACAACAATGCTGCAGCGACGGTGCAGGAGATGGAACCGCCTTTTTCGATCCATGACCCGGAGAAGATTCGGGAATACTACCAGCGGCTGTTTGACGACGCGAAAGACAAGGCGAAGCTGCGAAAAGCCATCGAGGCTCGATCTTTTGCGCAAACAGCAGCGGAGTACAAGCTGATCGAGAACACCGGCGCGCAAGTCATTGTCCCTTATGCCGGAGCGCAGGAACTGTATGCGCGTATCGCCGAACAGATGCGGACGATGGGGATCACCAGTGCGCTGCTGAAGGAGGCCGCCCCCATCACCATGACCTGCTTTGCCAAAAATTTAAATATCTATGCGGAAGAAATCCCCTTTGCCCATCACGGAAAAAAATCCGTAGGCGATCAAATTTCGGGCAGCCATATCTATCTGCTTCGTCCGCAGTATGAATCCTTCTATTCTGCGGAATTGGGGCTGCATTTGCCTCAAGAGAATCAATTTGACTCCATATTTTAATTGCAGCAATGCACTAATTATCCAAAAGGCAGATAATTAGTGCATTATTATTGTAAAAAATGATTGACAAAATGTAGATTGTCAATCATACTGTTATTATGGCTAATTTAGCCGACGGGTAGAAAAATTAATAGAAAAAAGGATCAAATTATTTGTCTGCTCTGTTCTCTAAATGAGGCAGAGCACACAAATCATGGAGGTGAATTGTATTTGAGAGAAATCAACATTGAGGTTTGGGGAGACTTTGCCTGTTTCTCAATGCCCTTCGCACGGGTGGAAAGGCTGACTTACCCATTCCCCACCCCCTCTGCTGCCAGAGGAGTCCTCTCCGCGCTTTATCTTAAGCCGAAGGAGTTTCGCTGGCAAATCAATCGCATTGAGGTGCTGCATCCCATCCGTTACATCAATTTCAAGCGCAATGAGGTCAAGTGCACCGTTGGTTCAGAGCCCATCTTCACGGATGAGGAACGAACCCAGCGGCAAACGACCGCTTTGCAGAATGTGCGCTATCGGATTGCAGTATCCATTGTGCCCCGCCCGGCCTTTACGGGGAAAGAGGCGCAATTGTACGAGCAAGCCCTGCGGCGCATCCGCGGAGGAAAATGCTATTTTCAGCCGTCGCTGGGGCTGCGGGAGTTTGCCTGCTATTTTGAGGAAAGCGACGGCACACGCCCGCCCATCCAGGCGTCTTTGGACGCGGGACTGATGGTTTACGACCTGTTTACACCGGAGGATGTGGCGGTCACCAAAAAAACAAAAATCCAAATGTCCCTGTTCCACGCAGTCATGAAAGACGGCGTCATTTTGATTCCGCCCTATGACAGCCCGGAGGTTTTGAAGGGAGGCAGCCTATGCTGAAAGCGCTCTATGACTACGGGGTGCGCCGCCAGTTGGCGCTGCCGCCAGGGTTTGTAGAAAAAACCGTCAAAGCCTACATTTCTCTCTCTGAAAATGACGACCAGTTCCATATTTATCTGGGAGACAGCGAGCCCGTCCCCTGCCCAGACATCGGCAGTCTGGCTAACGGCAGGAACAAGAGCAATGTCTTGGTGGAAAAGCGCTCTGTTGTGATTCCTGAAGGCCCCAGCGACAAGCATGCTTTTTTCCTGACAACACTCCGCGACGCAGCGGAAGCAGAGCCCCTGCTGAAAACCTGCGTCCATGCATTGGAAACCCCAGAGACCGCAGCGGCCATCCGAACGGAATTAGACCGGGCGAAAATTAAGCCGGGAGATCGCATTTCCTTCCGGGTCAATGGGCAATCTGTGCTTCGGTCTGAACAGATCCGCCATTGGTGGCAGGAATACCGAAAGCAGTTTTCCGGTGGAGAGGAGCGACCCTCAGCGCTGTGTCTGATCACCGGCGAGCCGACGGTACCCATGATCACCACCACACCCATACAAGGATTGCGGGTGGTCGGAGGCCACGCAAGCGGAGATGCACTGATCTGCTTCGACAAAACGGCCTTTTGCTCTTACAACCAGAAAAAAGCGGCCAACGCTCCGATCTCCGAGGCTGCTTTCTGCGTGGTAAAGGCGGCGCTGGACGACCTGCTCAAGGATGCGCCCATCCTGGCAGGCATGAAGTTCGTCCACTGGTTTGACCGGGAGATCGTTCCGGAGGAGGACCCGCTCCGCACCATTGATCTCGGATTCGAACCGCCGGAAGAAGAGGAAAAAGCCCCCATCAATCTGTTTGAGAGGCGGCGCAGCGCAAACAAGGTTCCCGAAAGCGTCTATTCCGGACAGGCTGCCCCCGATTTGGACAGCGCATCCTATTACATCTTGCTGCTGAGCGGTGTAAACGGCCGCATCATGATCCGCAAGTATGACCGGGGCAACTACGCCGATTTGCGCCGCAGCCTACAGCTGTGGTATGACGATCTGGCACTGACCAATCAAAGCGGCACCGGAAACATCCGGCCCGCAAAACTGACCGCGCGTCTGCTTCGCCTTTTGAAATTCCAAAAAAACGACAGCCGGCCTTTTGACAGGCTGTCGAAGGAGCTGGCCGGGGTCACGCCGACAGTGATCCAGGCTATTCTGTCAGGCGGACGTCTGCCGGATGCTATTGCAGCAAAGGCCTTAGCCTATATCCGTTCCGAGCTGCTGGCAAACGACGACATCGGCACCCAAAGCACCCAAAATAACCTGCCCAACAGTCTGGCCTGTCAATGGCTGAAGGTTTGGCTGCTGCGCAAAAACCGAATCTATCATCAGGAGGTACCGATCTTGGAAGAATATAATTTCAACCTTTCCAACGCCGCCTATCACTGCGGCGGATTGATGGCTATTTATGCAGCCATCCAGAAAAAGGCCATGCCCGATGTCAACACCGGAATTGTGGAGCGGTATTATGCCTCCGCCATTCAAATGCCTGCACTGGTCATCGGCCAACTCAGCAGCCGTTCCAATCACCATTTAGAAAAGATAGAGAACAACCGGCTTGCCGAGAAGTACCGGGAAAAACTGCAGGAAGTCTCCGTTGCCCTGGGGACAGATATCCCTGCCACGCTGGACCTGGAGCAGCAGTCCTATTTTGCCCTGGGCTACTATCAGATGGGCGCAAAACTCAATCAGGAGAAGATTCAAAACGCTGCCGCTAAAGAAAAGGCGGCTGAAGAATAAGAGGAGGGCATATCATGGCTATTCAGAACAGATACGAATTCCTGTATTATATCGCGTGCACCAACTGCAACCCAAATGGCGATCCTGACATGGGCAATATGCCCCGGATTGATCCCCAGACCATGCAGGGGTTCATCACCGATGCCGCTACTAAGCGCCGCATCCGCAACTATGTGGAGCTCGCCCACCGGGGTGAACCCGGCATGAACATCATCATCCAACAGGCCACCAACATCAACCGCCATATTGCCGAGGCTAAGCGGGCCGCCGGTGTGGAGAATTGCGCCAAGGCCAAGGAGGCTGTTTACGCAGGCAGGCAAAAAGCCTGCGAGCTCTTCTACGATGTGCGCACTTTCGGCGCGGTCATGTCCACAGGTCCCAATGCCGGACAGGTGCGAGGCCCTGTACAGATCACCTATGGAAAAAGCCTGGATCCCGTCCTTCCGCTGGATATTTCCATCACACGCATGGCGGTTGCGGACAAGATAAAGGATGACGCCACCGTAGAAGACTATAAAGCCTGGGAAGATGCCCAGTCGGAGGATAAGCTCCGCACCATGGGCCGCAAGCAGATCATCCCATTTGGTCTGTACGAGGTTCGTGGATTCGTAAGCGCCAATCTGGCCGAGGAAACAGGATTTGACCAAGCGGATCTCAATATCCTTTTTGAGGCTATTTTGAACATGTATGAGCATGACCACTCCGCCAGTAAGGGCGAGATGGCCGTGGTTTCTCCGCTGATTATTTTTAAGCACATCGGTACGGATAGTGACGCGGCTCAGAGGGTTCGCCAAGCAAAGCTGGGCTGCGCCCCAGCCCACAAGCTTTTTGATCTGGTGAAGGTCGTCAAAAAGGACAACGTGTCTTATCCCCGAAGCTATCGAGATTACACCGCCGTGATTTCCCTGGACAAGGTGCCCAAAGGCGTGCAGGTGGGCTTCAAGCCCAGCGCTTTTGAGCCGGTAGTTTGGGATGCACTTCCCGCAGACGAAGACTGGTTCCGCCATGGATGATCACGATCCGATCTCCCTTTCTCTGCTGTCCCAAGCCGGATTTTGCCTGCGGCGGGCTGCGCTGCTGACCAACGAGCAAGTCTGGTTAGAAAACGCAGACACCGCCAAAGGCCGGGCCGAGCACGAGCAGGTTCACACCCAGCGGATCGAGCGCCGGGGAAACTCCGCAAAGCTGTATGAATTTCCTGTTTTTTCCCAGGTTTTGGGGATCGCCGGAAAATGTGACTGCATCGAGGCAGAAGCCGCCCCCCAAGGATGCCGGATAACCGCACTGGATTTTCCAGTGCGGCTATATCCCGTTGAATATAAGCACGGGCGACTCCGGTCGGAACGGGAATATGAAATACAGCTTTGTGCGCAGGCCATGTGCCTGGAGGAGATGTTTCAGACACAGATTCCGGAGGGAGCCATCTACTATATTACCTCCCACCGCCGATACCCGGTTTCCTTTACGGCGGAGCTGCGCAAACTGGTAAAAACGACGATTCAAAAAATTGAATTGCTCCGCCGCAGTTTTTCCATTCCGCCGGCAGAGTACGGCGCAAAGTGCAGGGCCTGTTCCCTGCAGGAGCACTGTTTGCCCGATGTACAGCGCTCTGCTTTGGGATATTGTACCCAGCTCCGCAAAGAGGCGATGGAGGATGACGAACTATGAAAAAGCTGCTGGAAACCCTGTATATCACGACTCCGGAGAGCTACCTATTTGAGCGAAATGGAAATATCTGCATTTCCATCGGCGGCACAGAAAAGGCCTCTGTTCCCATCTCCCAGGTAAGCTCCATTGTTCTGTTCGGGAAAAATACACTTTCCACAGCGCTGCTGTCTTTCTGCTCAAAAAACGATGTGACCATTACTTTTCTCAGCGAAAACGGCTTTTTTCTGGGACGAGTATGCGGCCCGGTCAGCGGAAATGTGTTGCTGCGAAAGCGACAATATGAAAGCCTGGCGGATGCAGATTTTGCAAGCCGATTTGTCAGAGATCTATTGTTTTGCAAGATCCGAAACAGCAAGGCCGTGCTGATGCGGCACGCCCGTTCCGCCTCTGATGCATCGGTAAGGCACGCCCTCTCTGATGCCGTGTCCGCCTTGACTGACATCGCTCAAAAGTTGGATTCCTGCACGGACATCGATGCCATGCGAGGACTGGAGGGTGCTGCAGCATCGGTCTATTTCTCCCAGTTTGACGAATTACTCTCCAGTCCAAAGGGGTATCGTTTCACTGTGAGAAGCCGACGACCTCCAATGAACGAAGTCAACGCGGTGCTATCCTTTGTCTATACACTGCTGGCCCATGATGTTCGTTCTTCTATGGAGGCCGTGGGGCTGGATCCCGCCGCCGGATACCTGCACACACTCCGTCCGGGACGTCCATCCTTCGCCCTGGATTTGATGGAAGAACTTCGGGCCGCGCTCTGTGACCGGATGGTCATTTCGATGTTTAACAAGGACCAATTTCAGGCGCAGGATTTCAGCACGGACTTTGAGGCCGTGTACCTCAGTGAGAGAGGACGGCGAAAGGTTCTGGAACAATGGCGCAATAGAAAACGGGAGTCCATCCAGCACCCGTTTTTAAAGGAAAAAATCCCCATTGGGATGATCCCTTATGCACAATCCATGCTGTTCGCCCGTGTTCTGCGTGGAGATCTGGATCGATACCCACCGTTTATGTGGAGGTAATGGCGTATGATGCTGGTCGTAACCTATGATGTGGATACATCGAATACCGCCGGACAGAAGCGTCTGCGTAAGGTCGCAAAGATTTGTGAGCGCCACGGGATGCGCGTGCAAAACTCTGTATTTGAGGTGCTTGTGGATGCAGCGCAACTGGTTTCTTTGAAGAATGAGCTGAAAAAAGCCATTGATATGACACAGGATTCCGTTCGGTTCTATCGATTGGGCAACTCCTATGAAAATCGTATCGAAACCATGGGTAAAAAGCCTCTCGTAGAAGCCGGAAGCCCACTAATTTTTTAGCGCCGCCCTCTCCCAAACACAATTTCACGGGAGATTGGCGCAAATGTTCTCAGCGATTCACGCAGTTTTTCGTGGCACCATCCGGTTGTGCGGAAAAGTTCCGAGAAAAGCCGTGTGATTTTTGGGGAATTCGCCGCAAAAGCTGACACTGATTTTGTGATGAATTGCCGTCGCCCCTCACGCAGGGGCGTGAGTAGAAATCCATCCGGATAGATTTTATATCGCGTATTGTACGTCGCCCCTCACGCAGGGGCGTGAGTAGAAATAAGGCCAAGCCGCCTGCGGCGGCGCTGCGCGGCGTCGCCCCTCACGCAGGGGCGTGAGTAGAAATCCCAATTTTTCGCGCTTCTTGCGCGAAAAATCCCGTCGCCCCTCACGCAGGGGCGTGAGTAGAAATTACCAGGCTGGCGCACTCCGGCCACACAAAACGCGTCGCCCCTCACGCAGGGGCGTGAGTAGAAATAGCCAAAAGTCAAGGCCAAGCCGCTTTGCGGCGCTGGTCGCCCCTCACGCAGGGGCGTGAGTAGAAATTTGTGCAATTGGGGGCCTATCGGGCTGGTTCGCCCGTCGCCCCTCACGCAGGGGCGTGAGTAGAAATTTACTTTCTCTCACGCTCATGCGCTGCTTGAGCCGGTCGCCCCTCACGCAGGGGCGTGAGTAGAAATTTGTGAAGGCCGCGCCGTGCGCGCGTCCCTCACAAGTCGCCCCTCACGCAGGGGCGTGAGTAGAAATAATTTTAATTGGATTTGGTATTGTGCGGTGTTTGTCGCCCCTCACGCAGGGGCGTGAGTAGAAATACCTCGCCATCTTCTTCCCCATCTGTTGCCGCGCCGTCGCCCCTCACGCAGGGGCGTGAGTAGAAATACCTCGCCATCTTCTTCCCCATCTGTTGCCGCGCGTCGCCCCTCACGCAGGGGCGTGAGTAGAAATACCTCGCCATCTTCTTCCCCATCTGTTGCCGCGCGTCGCCCCTCACGCAGGGGCGTGAGGAAAAATTTGATATCTGCAATGGATGTGTTTGCTTGATTGCAGAGCATTTGTTTTGTTATGTCAAAACTTTTTGAGTAAATTTAATTATTTACTATTTACTTTTTAAATTTATTTGTTTATTATATAGTGACAGGTTATTTTGCAATATTTGTTAATTGCTGTCAAATGGTGGCAAAATTCGTACAGAAAACCGCAATAGCGGTAAAATGAAGGAGAAGTATATTATGAAGTGCCCAAAATGCGGAACGGAACACAATTTTGCATTTTGCCCGAATTGCGGCTGCAAAGCGGATTCGGCTACGCCTGAACAGCAACCAAGTACGCCGTTCTTTTCGCAGCAGCCCAATAGTCCGGCGCCTACACAACCCGACCCGTCCTATTCTATGCCGACTCAAGTTGCACCAAAAAAGAAAGGGTTAAGATGGTGGGGAATCTTACTCATTGTTTTAGGCGCGCTTATCGGCGCACTGATTCTTTTCTTTTTGTTTATAGGGATTATTGGAAGCGTTTTCGGCAGCGATACCAGTAGTATGGAGTCTCCCACAAACTCATCCAGCGATAACATGTCAAGTGTTGTTTCGGAACTGCCGCTACCTGAATCGGAGCTGTCGCCGCCCGAATCGGACCCGCCGCTATCCGATTCGGAAATCGATCAGTTTTTTACCAATCCGAATCAATTTAAAGGACGAACCGTTACTTTAATTGGGAGAGTATTCGTTTCTCCCGAAAAAGATGAAGATGGAATTTATTTTCAAATGTTCGCCGATCCCGAAAACTATGAACGAAATGTAGTTGTTTCCTATCAGGATTCCGATGCTTCGATTGCCACAAATGATTATGTAAGAATCACCGGGACTGTACACGGAAAATTTAAAGGCAAAAATGCGTTCGGCGCATCTGTTACTGCGCCATCTGTTTTTGCAGATTCAGTTGAAGTGTTATCATATATGGAAGCTGTTGTGCCAGCACTTCGCATTATTGAGCCAAAAGATTGCACACAAGAACAATGTGGATATTCTGTCACGGTTGATAAAATTGAATTTGCGGAAAAAGAAACTCGTGTTTATCTTACAGTTCGGAACGGCGGATCTGGAAACTTTTCTCTTTATTCCTTCAATGCAAAAATCATTCAGAATGGGAAGCAATATGAGGAAGAAATTAACTTCGCTGCTGATTATCCGAAAATCCAAACCGATCTTGCGCCGGGTGTAACGACCGAAGGAATTATTGCTTTTTCGGCAATCGAACAAGCAGATTTCAAGCTTACATTTGATGCTTATTCAGATAATTGGGAAGAGCAATTGGATCCATATAGCTTTGATATTCCAGTAGAATAAAGAAGACGCAAATTACTGCTATTTAATGAAAATGGTCCCGCCGACTTACACAGGGACCTTGCGATGGATGTAAGATACGTCGCCCTGCCAATAATTCATAATTGTGAAGAGGACGCCTATATGGCGCTTTTTGGGTCAATCCCAAATTCTGTGTAAACGCTAAATCGTGGTGCAAAATAGAGCGAAATAATTTTAAGGCGGGAGCAGCGCAAGCTGCTCCCGCCTTGTCTATAAAATAACAGCACTTCGAGGGTATGTCAAGGGCGGAGGCGTCAGCCTCCGCCCTTGACATACCGGTGTGCAGCCGGTCAATCCGGCATACGGTCGGCAAAAAACACAGCCAGCTGCGCATGAATCAGGCTTCAGTCCGATAAGGTAAGATAAGTTGCGCAAATTGAAAAGAGCAAAAAAGAAGACATAGCTTGCTGTCTCCTTTCGAATGTTTGTGTTGTGACTTCATTCTACCAGAGCCTGCAAACGGTGTCTTCTTTTACGTGCTTTTCTTTTTGAGCAACTTATCTTACCTTGTCACAAATCATTATGCCTTATAACCTATGCAACAAATTTTTTTGATAGTTCAACATGGCACAGGATTCATTAAGTCTAACGTATTCGATACCAGAGCGGAAACTGGTTTCGCTCTGGTATCGAAACAAGCACTACTTTGCAATCAGACTGCACACTAAATCCAGCGACGGAACGAACACGTACAGCCGGAAGGAGTTCAATACCGACGTCGCAGAGTGGCAATTCATGACGGACGCGTATCCGTATAGCAGCGACAACGCGTCGAAAACTATCGCATATGGCTAGCTACCACAGTATGTGAGACTACCGGCTGGGTAGATTATTTGTAAAGGGCGCCAAGCCGTTCACAAATAAGCAAGTCTGCTGCTTTTTCACTTCCTGCTCCATAAGCATCCCAAAGCGCGGGACGGAAAATCCGATTAGATGGGATATTGTGCATGGAAACCGGAATACGCAGCATAGAGGATAGTGTAATCAGCAGATCTCCAATATGGCCATAGGAAAGAACGGAATGATTAGAACCCCATGCATTCATAACAGAGTATGTATCGGTGAATTCCGGAGATATACTATTACAGATGGGCTCAAACCAGGTTGAAGGCCATGTGGGATCGGTGCGATTTAGAAGAATACGATCTATTTCTTCCGGTAGCACAACAGTGTAACCTTCAGCAATTTGTAATACTGGTCCAATCCCGTGTACAATATTTAGACGGCTCATAGTGACAGGCATTTTGGATTTTGTAGAGAACCCACTGGACCATCCCCCTCCAAAAAATTGATTCAGCATGCCGGGATACCAAGAAGTAGCCTGCAGGCAAGCGTTAACTTCTTCCGGGGAAGTCTCCCAGAACGGCTTAATGGCTCCATTACCTGCAGCGTCTTTACAAGCGCCGCATCCTTCTAAAGCGGCTGATCCGGAATTAAGCAAATGGATTACCCCGGTTGGGATAAGTGCCGAAACGTCTTTCCCGGTTGCCTTTTTGATAGATTCAGGGTTCCAGTAAGTACGGATGTCACAGAAAATTTGCGGACAGTATGTTGTGCAGTATCCCCAAAGCATAGCAATAGCATTCATGCAATCATTTTCTGTAGATACAAGAAACGGTGCACGCTGTCCATCCCAGTCAAACCCAGAATTTAATATAGCTTCCATGAAATCTGCATTGACATGGAAATCAGTCCATGCACGTTGCCCCTGGAATCCGGAGCAGATAGCGCCATATCCTCTGGCTTCCTCTTCATATCCAAGTTTGCTAAGACGAGGGTTTCCGTTCATCATATCTTTCATAATCAAAGCCATCTGAATGGATTCGTCCCAATCTGCTTCTTTTTCGGCAGCGGATTTTTGTGCTGTTGATGGGTTGAAATCTTTCCCGATTTGCAAATGCTTTTTCACCCATTTCTTCGCGCGCTGGAACTCGTCAGGGTCATAGATCTTCTTTTGGATTCTTCGCTCCATTTCAGACATATCAACATAGGAAGTTCGCATGCCTAAATAATGCCGGAGAAAGTCGGAATCAACAATACTGCTTGCGATTCCCATAGACATTGTGCCAAGTGAGAGATAGGTGCGATTCCGAATTAAGCCTACAGTGAGCACACAGCGTGCAAACCGTAAAATTTTTTCTTGAACGTCAAGTGGAATAGGCTCTGAAGCGTCGAGCTGGACATCTTTTCCGTAGATGCTGAACAGCGGAAGGCCATATAGATTTCCAGATGATTTTGTTGCAGCAAGGTATACCGCACCTGGCCGCTCTGTACTATTTAATCCCCAGATCGCTTGTGGAATTTGCGAATCAAATTCAAGGGTTTCAAACGGATAACACCATCCACAGGCGACGGTCAAAATACCGCCGACACAGTTGTTAGAAAAAAAATGAGTGCACTCCTGTGCTTCCGTTACATTACTGATACAAACCGGATTTATTACGCATTCTACCGGTGTTCCATCTGGATAACAAATAGAGCTGGAAATGAGATCTGCTGCTTGACAAGCCATTTTCATTGTTTGCTCATATATTGCATAATATACAGCTCTTCTGGGATCAATAACCGGACGAATCCCAATTTTAGGAAATTCTCCAAAACGTGCAAAGTTGTTTTTGTTCACAAATATCACTCCAATATCAATGTCTTTTGGTAAGCCGATATTATAATAATATAATTGTTTGGTTTTGTAAATGGTTTTATAAAATATTTTAAATTAAAAAGTAAAAATGAAGACGTTTTTAAGAATAACGTCTTCATTTTCTCAATTTTTAAAGAATTTCATATCGTTTTTGAATGTAATGCTTGACAACCGAGCTTCCGCAGGCGTGAATAACGTCGGTGGGATTGCTGCGCGAGTAAATCAAGTTTAAGTCATAAGATATATTTTCAAAAAGGTTTTCTCTGAGCGTAGTTTCAAAAATTTGCCGATAGGGTTCTATAACAGCCAACTTCCATCCGTCAAGAATAACAGTCGGAATCTCAAAAATTTTGACCATGTTTGCAACGGATATTGCAAGAGCACGGCTTGCTCGAGTAAGAACAATTTGTGCGTTTTGATCCCCCATGTCGCTTAATTGAGTAAGAGTCGAATACGCGTTTTCTGTTTGAATATGATTTCCAGTAAGTTTTTTGTATTGCAGTAGAATTGCATTCTCCCCTGCAATAGATTCCAGACATCCTCTTTTCCCACAATTGCAAAGATCGCCATCCATATTGATTGTGACATGTCCCAAAAATCCGGCGTTGCCTTTAATCCCGAGATAAGGTTCTCCTTTTTGCATGATGGCCATACCGATTCCGGTTCGATTTCCGATAAAGAGAAAATCTTCAGGCAAGTTCTGCTTAGTTTCATAAATAAGCTGTGCAACCATATTGATGTCGTTTTTGACATAAGTGGCAATTCCAAAGTGCTGTTCAAAAAATTCTTTTAAATTGATATTTTCCCAGCCTGAAATTCTTTCTAACTGGATGGATACTCCGCTGGTTTCATTAATTAGTCCAGGTATACTGATACAAATCCCAATATACTGATCTTTATTACAATCAAATCGGGCGATTAAACTATCGATTTTTTCAAACATACATTGCAGAATATCAGCGGGCAAAAGATTAGATGCAAGAAAAACGGTATTTTCCAATAATACTTCACACGAAAGATTTAGAATTCCAACCGTTAAGCGCGGATAGTCAAAATCAATTCCTATGGAATAATAAAGATCGTCTGTAAGTCCATAAAGATATGGGCTTCGACCACCTGTGGAACTTCTCGTTCCAATTTTATGTATAACTCCGTCTGCTATTAACCCTTTTATGATTTCAACAACAGTTGGCCGACTAAGTTTGGTTGTCCAGATAACATCTTCTTGTGTTAATGGTCTTCTGTTTGTAAAGCAGGAAACGACTTTTGCACGGTTTCCTTGAGAGGCCTGTATTGCCTTTTTTTTCATAAATAACCCTCCGGATTTTTTATTGAGCGAAATAGAAAATTGCAAATAAGCGGAAATAAAAAACTGTTTTTCAGAAATTGGAATAGTTATCAGTATACCATATTTTAGAAAAAAAAACACCCTTTTATTAATGGTTTTTTTAAATATTTTAAAAAACTATTGACAATAACAAATGCGTGTGATATAAATAACTCAAATAAATCGATTAGAAAAGTCATTTTTATGGTCGAGTTGTTTAATTATTGTTTTTGGGGGAATCAATGTGCGAAAACTTCGTTCCAAAGTATTGGAAGCAGATCTTTTTTTAATGTTGCCAGGAATTTTGGTAATTGTGTTTATCCAAATTGTTCCAACATTGTATGGGGTGTATCTCAGTCTGATCAATTATAAGGTTACAAAGCCCAATGCACCTGTCAAATTTGTTGGACTGAAAAATTACCTGAAAGTTTTGACAGAGGGGCAATTTACGAATGCTGTGAAAAACACATTGATTTTAGGAGTGGTGTGTGTAGCAGCTGAACTTCTGATCGGGTATGCATTTGCATTGTTATTAAATGTTCAGATAGAAAAGGCTAAATTTGCACCTGGTTCCCAATTGTTCCGCGGCCTTCTGTTTATGCCTTATATGTTGATGGGAGTTGTAACAGGAACCATTTGGAAACAGATGTATGACCCGACGTTTGGACTGTTTTCCTATGTGATGTCTTTTCTTGGGCTCAAAAATGTGAGTTGGCTGGCAGATCCAAATTTGGCGTTGTGGTCGGTCTGCCTAATCGATATTTGGTATTGTTCCCCGTTTATGATGTTGATTATTGCTTCCGGTATGCGCTCAATTGACACGTCCCTTTATGAGTCTGCAGAATTAGATGGTATTAAGTGGTGGCAAAAAATCTTCCATATCCAGATTCCGCTTTTGCGTCCAATTCTTTCGGTTGCTATTTCCATCCGTATGATGGATGTACTCCGAATTTTTGACCTAATCAAAGTATCGACTGGCGGCGGACCGGGCAACAAGACAGAATCGCTAAGTTTCTTTGTATATAACATCGCTTTTGAAGAATGCAATACAAGCGTAGGAGCAGCGGGGGCGGTTTTAGTTATGATTGTAATTATGGGATTTAGCCTGTTGATTACAAAGCTGTTTAATACTGCATCGGCGGAATAAGGAGGAGAACCACGTGGAAAATGTATTTGGAAACCGAAAATACTGGGCCAAAAAGGCCATTTATATTGTTGCTGTTACGGTAATCTCCGTTTTATATATTCTTCCGGTTATTTGGATGTCTCTTTCTTCTTTTAAACCAACAAAAGAAATTTTTCAGTCACCGCCTCGAATTATTCCAGATACGGTAACACTGGATCAATACATTAACGCCTTTCAAAGCAATAATGTTGGAAAGCATATTTTTACAACAGTTGTTATTGCAGTGTTTTCTATGGTGTTTTCTCTTTTGATTGGCAGCATGATGGCTTATCCATTAGCAAGAAAGACCAGAAAAGGATACGGTGCGATCATGGCGGTCGTTATCAGTGGAAGAATGATGCCAGCCGCTGCACTTTGCGTCCCAATGTACATGATTTTCCGTATGCTTGGTTTAATTGATACGCACATAGGGTTAATTGTTTGTTACACGACGTTCAATTTGCCGTTTAGTGTTTTTCTGATCCGTAGTTTTATTCGACAGGTCCCATATGAGATTGAGGAGTCCGGTAAGATTGATGGCTGTACAAAAACAGGAATTCTGTTTAGGTTACTCCTTCCTTTGATTGCCCCTGGTCTGGCAACGACTGCGATTTTCAGCTTTTTGTTAGCCTGGAATGATTTACTGTTTGCAATTATTCTTACCACAACGGAAAAAGTCCGAACACTTTCTGTTTTGGTTACATCTTACAATGCTTCCAGAGAGCGGTTGTACGGTGAAATGTATGCGGTAATGACGATTACATTGATCCCGGTAGTACTGCTGACTATTTTTGCACAGAAATATTTGGTGGAAGGATTAACGGCAGGATCCGTTAAGGGATAATTTTATGGTTGCATTTTAGGAGGAATGTTTCCTCTTAATAAAAATATCAAGAAAAAGGAGGATCGGGTGTCAACTGAACGGATGTCTGAAAATCAAACCCAAATTTAATAGGAGGTAAAAAATGAAAAAAGTTATTGCGTTTATGTTATGCCTGCTGATGCTTACAGGAGTACTGACAGCATGTAGCAGTTCAGAACCTGCAGGAACATCGGGTGAGTCTTCCGTTGTCTCTGCATCGGAAGGAACAAGCAGCGAGGATTCATCTGGTGAGACAACGGAAAATATAGATATCAGTGGGCAAAAAGTTATTGTCTGCACAGAGGCGGGCGAGGCTGCAGATGGGGCTTCTGCGCAGATCAATGCGTTCAAAGAAAAATTCAACTGTGATGTGGAATTGGTAGCAATCCCTGCTGATGTTTATAAAACAAAAATCCAGACGGATCTTGCAGCACAATCCGGGAGTTATGATGTAATTATCGCAACAATGGATTTTACGCTGCAGTTTAAGGATTCGGGGCTTTTAGAAAATCTGCTTGACTATGCGTCCAATCCAAGCCTTGCTGATCCGGATTATAATGTGGATGATTTTATTCCGGCCACAATCGCGTCTTATTATAACGAGGATAAGAGCTCTTTGATTGCCTATCCTTATAAGGCGGATTGCCAGATCATTTTCTATCGTAAGGATTTGATGGAGGATCCGGAAGAACAGGCAGCCTTTAAGGAGAAATACGGTTATGACCTTGCTCCTGCGACAAGCTGGCAGATGTATTTTGATATTGCAGAATTCTTTACCCGTCCAGACGAAGATTTTTATGGTACGGCGTTGATGATGAAACGAGGATGTGACCAGACAACCTGCAACTTCTTTACGCGGCTGCTGGGAACGGGACAGGGAATGTTTGAGGAAATCGGTGGTTTGTACAAGCCGATTATCAACAACGAAAATGGCGTCAAGGTGCTGCAGTCTTTCCGTGATGAACTTGTAAACTATGCGGTCACTGGTTCTGATAATTATGAATACTATGAAGCAAACTTGGCGTTTACAGATGGACGCTGCATGCAGGTCATCACCTGGCCGGGTGCATGGGCAAACGCGCAAAATGAAGAGGTTTCCTCGGTTGCTGGAAAAATTGGTGCCATTGCTTGCCCCGGATGGGAAGAAGGAGATAAAGGTGGTGCGATGATGGGAGGATGGACAATCGTTCTTCCTTCCGATGCGAAAAACAAGGAAGCGGCTTATAAATTTATTGAATTTGCTTCCAGTGCGGAAGGTGAAGCGCTGAAGGTTTCCTCTGGTTGCTTCCCGAGCCGTCAGTCTGTCCTTCACTCGGAGGATTCTCTGTATCCCGACTTTTTCCCGATCATGGCGGATGCACTGGCAAACAGTACACCTGCACCGGCATGGGCGGAATGGGGTGAACTCAAAACGATATTGGATGAAGCGGTGAGCTCAGCCGGTACTGGCGTTTTGGAACCTAAGGAAGCATTGGACGGGGTTGTTCAAGAATGGAATGATATCCTTTCTGACGCAGGACTTCTGTATGAAGAATAAAATTTAAAAAGGATCTGGCGTGAAAAGAGCGGTATGGATCCGCTCTTTTCTGCCTATCTGGGAGGTAAAATATAGTGGTAGGAATTTTCAAGGGAACCGGCCGAGAAGAAAATAGCCTCTTTTTTGCGTTATCAGATGGTACGATAGTTGGTGGAACAGGAATTACAGCAACAGAAAAGCTTTGGAATACGATTCCTGTACAGCGAGATGCTTTTTATGAAATAGAGTGGATTGACAAAGCGAAAAAAACACGTACTGAACAGCCGGATTTCTTTGTATCCGGAACGGAGATGCAAGCAGAAACTGGACCCTTCCGACTTGTACAAGGATTTTCAGCAGTGTCTGAAAACCGGATTCGTGTGGAGGTTCAGTGTGATGTTTTAGATACCAATATATTATTATCCAAAATGATGAGCGGAATCTACTTTTTTCCAGAGAAAAGAATTCAGCGGGCGTATGATTGTTTGGACTTTGCGTGGATACCCGCATTACATCACACGAAGGAAGATGTCTGCGGGCATCATTTCTTCCGGTCACCTGTTGTTTGCGTTGCCGCCAAAGGATATTATCTTGCAATCATTCCGGATTTGCATGAATTTCAAAAGGAGAATCAATTGCCGTATGCACTGGATCTGCGTTCTCTGGATGCGTCAATTGAAGGTCCGCGTCTTAGTTACGGTGTCTGTACTTGGGATCCAGTCCCACATGTTTATACAACGCATTCTCCCGAAAAGGCAGTCCCTCCTCCACACAAATTTTCCTTTTCCTATGACATCCTGATAGGGAATTACCACGAGACTAGAGAGGTTGTCGCAGCGATACAGCACTTTTTATGGGAAGAATACGGGAATAAATGGTTTTCTGACATTCGACCCCAGATACTGCCTTTTGAAGAATATGGAAAAAAATATACTTATGCACATGAATTGATGGATTCTATTGAGAGACGCACCTTAAATGGACTTTCTTGCGTGGGAATCAACAATCTTTCTAGGCGCGGTTCGAATTTTCATGCTTGGGAAAACGATCTTTTGATGGCATATGGGATGAAATATTATTCTCGCAAGTGGGGTGATTCCTCTCTGGAAAATATTGCAGATGGGATTCGGAACTTGCTTTTAATGTCACCTGAAAAACAGGGCGCATTCCCGTGCATTTATAATTTTGCAGAAAATCAATATGAAGGCTCTTTATTCTGGACTGCACGTGCTGTCGATCCGATCAAAGGCTTTGACACAGCTGCAATGAGCGTGACTTCTTGGTGGGGACTGTATTGGCATGAGGACTTAGAATCATCTTCAGCACTTGTTGAAAAAATTTCGAAATATTTAGATTTTCTGTGTGCTGTACAAGAGAAAAACGGTGCGATTCCGACATACTTCTATTCAGAGCTTACACCAGGAGAACAGCTGCGTTACAGTGCAACTACAGGTTTAAATGGTGCGGTTTTGGCCAAAGGCGCGCGGTTGTTTGCAAATACAGAATGGCAAAAGGCCGCAATTCGAGCAGGGTCTTTTGTTTTGGAAACGATTATACCCAATTTAGATTTCAGCGATTTTGAAGCATATTATTCCTGCAGCCCGAAACCACTGTATTTTATGGACAATGAAACAGGAATTAAACCGCATTGTAATCTTTCTATTCAGTGGTGCTGTGATCTTATGCTAGAGCTCTATCGCCTGACAGATGAAAAAAGATGGCTGGAAACCGGAGAATATTTGCTAAATATTATGTGCTTATATCAGCAGATCTGGAATCCTCCGTTCTATCCGGAGTATTTATACGGTGGATTTGGCGTGATGAATACAGATGGAGAATGGAACGATGGAAGGCAATCCAGATTTGCGGTTACTTTGGCAGAATATTTTGAAGAAACCCGCAATACGCAGTATTTGAAGAGGGCGGTTGCAGCCTGCAGAGCGTCTTTTGCTTTGATGGATATTCCGGAAAACCACAACAAAGGGATTAATGAGCTTGTCCTCGGAAAGCAGTATGAGAAACGAGATGCTGGATGCGGAAAAGCAATTCCTGGTGTGGGATATGCACCGGAAAATATCCATCATCCTGGATATGAATCAACAAAAGAAAAGAATCAATATACGTGCTGGACTGGAATGGGATGGAGTTCCGGGGGTGCTCTTAGCTGCAGTGCCTTTCTCGATTTTCACATAGGCTCCGTTTATCTAGATATTGAAAACAAAGAAGTTGTTGGAATAGATGGAATAAGCGGTAAGTTTATGTCAGATTCTGAAGTTTCTATTGTTTCGGCAGTCGACGCATCGGAGCGTTGGATTACAATGCGCACTTCTGGTCCTGCCAAACTATATATTAATGGACGAAAAGTATTTTTTGAAAAAGAACGGCAATATTGTGAAAAAGTTTTACTATGATGACAACTATTTGGTTATGATATAACGGTTTCATAGTTGTGATGAAGCCAAAATATTTGGGGGAATGAAAATGGTAGAAATTAATCTGTGCGGGAAGATAGCTCTTGTAACAGGCGCAACGGGACAATTGGGAAGAGTTATTGTGCGGACTTTAGCAAAAGCCGGCGCAGATATTGCTGTACATTATGGAACAAATCGTAATATGGCAGAACAACTTGTGAAAGAGATTCGGGAAATGGGGCAACGTGCAATTGCGGTGCAGGCGGATGTCACAGATGTTGCAAGTGTTATAGAGATGAAAAATGAAATTTGCAGTCTTTTGGGGAATCCAAATATTGTTATCAGCGGTGCAGTTGGATATAGCAAGCCGTGGGTAACTGTTTTGGAGCAGCCAATTGAAAGTTATATCACGCTTTTTAAAACTTGTGTTCTGCAAAGCGTCAATGTCGCTAAGGCCTTTTTACCTGCAATGATGGAAGCACATTGCGGTCGGTTTATCGGAATCAATACAGAGGGCGCAGCAGAAACCTCAGCGGAAGGATCGGCGTATTCTTCTGCAAAGCGTGGGATGAACGGCGTTTTTCGTGTATTGGCCAAAGAAGTTGCTGCTTATAATATTACGGTCAATGAAGTGGCGCCCGGTTGGACAATTTCTGATGTTACACGGCAAGAAGGGGAAGATGATGCAGAATATATTGCAAAAATCCCGATGGGTAGACGCGGGACAGATGAAGAAATTGCCAATGCCGTGCTGTTTCTTGCTTCGGATCTTGCAAGTTATATTACCGGAGTATATCTGCCGGTTTGCGGTGGAACTGTAATTCCGGGAATTTAAAATGGGAGAAAACAACAAAGGGTGTGATTGCTTGATTTATCGGATTCAGAATGATTTGCTCTCAGTGGAAATAGATTCTGTCGGTGCAGAATGGAAACGGGCGACAGATAGAAAAACGGGAGAAGAATATCTTTGGGGAGAAAAAATAGAGGCGTGGCAGTATTGTGCGCCAATTTTATTTCCTGTAATTGGAAGAATGAAATCGGATTCCTACTTTTGGAATGGAAAATGGTTTCATATGCAAAAGCACGGCTTCTGTATGGACCTGCCGTTTACAGTTTGCGAACAACAAGCACAAAAAATTACGTTTGTTTTAAAAGCCACTGCAGAGACGCTCAAGATTTATCCATTTCAATTTGAGCTTTTGGTCACGTACTCTTTGGAAGGGAGAAACCTACATACTTCTTTTCGTGTCGGAAACAATTCTGCTGATGAAATGTATTTTTCTTTGGGTACCCATCCTTCCTTTTCTTGTAAACCAGGAGATAAGCTTTATTTCCAGTATGCTGAAAATGTCAAGGCGTACCGAATGAATTCGGAATGCCTTCTGGATGGGCGTATGGATAAAGTATTTGATGGATCAAAAGAACTGGTTTTGAGTGATACACTTTTTAAAGACGGCGCGTTGATTTTTTCTGGCTTGCGGTCGCGTTTTGTGTCCCTAAAATCTGCCGATGATCGTTTGCGCGTGTGTGTAGAACTGAATACTCCTTATCTTGGAATTTGGTCTATCCCTGGGGAACATTATATTTGCATTGAACCTTGGTACGGAATTGATGATTTTACAACGCACAATGGAAAGTTGAAAGAAAAACGGGGAATATGTTGTATTGATCCGCAAAAGTTATTTACTTATACATATGCGGTGACTTTTGGCGAGTAAATAGTGTTGCCTTTAAAAAAGTCAATTTAAATTTTGATCACATTTTAAGAAGAATTATTCCGACTGACTATTAAAGCTTTAAACAGTATAGTAAAGGAGAATGTATATGGAAAAGAAAACACGGATTATTAGTAAAATGTATTCTGGAAAAAATTATCTATATTTTCAGATTATGAATGATCAAGATCACTGGATAACGATTGGTGGAACCGGAATTGTTACAAAACAAAACATATGGTTTGACGGATTAACTTTGGTCGACGGTTCCCCGCAGGTGGAATGGGACAATGGTACGGACGAACTGCAGACTGGAATTGTTTCTGCGGAACAGAGTGTTTGCCAAAATGATCAGGTCGACCTTTGTGGAGTATTGGATTGCCACCATGTACGACAATCTTTTTCTGTCAGAGCTCCTGGAAGAATTCATGTTGAGGTGTCGGATCAGATTGCCGAAGGGTATCCGAATCTTCGTCTCTCAAAATTAATGAGTAGTATTTATTTTTTCCCAGAAGAGAAAATTGCCCGAACCTATGATATCTTGGATTTTGCTTGGCTGCCGAATATTCATACATCTGAAATGCACGTGTGTGGAGATCATTTTTTCCGCAGCCCAATCGTAGCGGTGGCAGCCGGAGGATTTTATTTGGCAATTGTTCCAGATCTTGATATCATTCGAGAACATCGAACTATCCGGCAAGCAATGGATCTGCACTCTTTGGAGCGGATCATAGAGGCACCGAGCTTATCTTATGGAATTTGTCATTGGGAACCGCAGTGGCACACCTATACACGACATGAACCGCAGATGCTTCAAAAAGTTACCGTGCCGAATTTGGTCTATGGATTTGATGTCTTGCTTGGTACCTATAGCGAAATATCTGAGGTGTCACAAATTTTTACAGAGTATTTATGGAAACGGTATGGAGAACGATTTGTTGGAGACGTTCGCCCACAGGTATTGCCGTTTGAGGAATATGGGCGACGTTATACTTATCATTATGAGTTGCCAGACAGTATTGAATCGTTTGATGCAAATGGTAAAACATGCATTGGAATTTATAATGCGAATCGCAGAGGTGCAAATTTTCACGCGTGGGAAAATGATTTGGTTGTTGATTATGGAATTCGTCACTATGCAGAAAAATGGAATCATGCAGAATTACGTCGAATTTCAGATGGAATTGTAAATCTTTATAAATCGCTGCCAAGACAGAAGGGCGCGTTCCCTTGTATCTATAATTTTGATGAAAAACAATATGAAGGAACCTTGTTCTGGACTGCCCGCGCGACAGATCCAATCCATGGATATGATACAGCTGCAATGAGCACAAGCGTGTGGTGGAGTCTGAACTTTTATGAAGATTGTGATGAAGACCCGGAGCTTCTCGACCTTGCTGTACAATATGCAAAGTTCCTTCTTTCCATCCAAACAGAAAAAGGGGCAATACCAACATATTTATATCATGATTTGAAACCGGCTCGCCAATTGGCAGAGAGTGGAACAACAGCTTTGAATGCGGCAGTACTTGCACGAGTAGCGCGTCTTGTGCATTCGGAAAAAATGAAAAACGCCGCTATTTGTGCAGGAGAGTTTGTGTTCCATATGATGGTGGAAGATATGAAGTTTTTTGATTTTGAGACAATTTATTCCTGTAGTCCGCATCCGCTTTATGCAGTGGATTATTGGACAGGAATTAAACCGCAGTGTACATTGTCCATCTTATGGGGAGCGGATTTGTTTTTGGAGCTGTATCGGCTAACAGAAAATAATAGTTGGCTGCAGTATGGAGAGCATTTGCTTCGAATTTTATGTTTATATCAACAGGTATGGGATCCGTCATTTTTTCCAGAGTATCTTTTCGGGGGTTTCGGTTGCTTAAACACGGATGCTGAATGGAATGAGAACCGTCAGCAACGGATTGTTCCGACGTTAGTTAATTATTATCTTGCAACGGGGAAAAAAGAATTTATGGAACGTGCGGTTGCAGCTTGCCGTGCAGCGTTTGCTTTAATGGACATGAAAGAAAATCATGCAAATAAGATTAATAATCTGCACGGAGACCAGAATTTAAAAATCCTTTATGCGGCAAATGGTAAGGCAAAGCCCGGCCAGGGATATGCACCGGAGAATATCCATCATCATTTTGGTTCTGCACACACCTCTCAGGCAGATGAAGCGATGAAAAAGAAAGCGGCCGAGCGCGGGATTGATATGAAAGGTTTTGAAGCCGAATGGACGGGTATGACTTGGTCTTCCGGTGGAGCCCTCGCAGCGAGTGCTTATTTAGAGAAACATGTAGGGAATGTTTGTGTGGACTTGAGAAGTGCGTATGCATTTGGCATTGATGGTGTACAGGCAGAACTTATTTCTGCTGCAACTCCGGAAATTACTGTGCGTTCACAGTTGTCAAATCTTCCGTTGCCTTATTGCGAGCCTCAAAGGTTGATAATTCAAGTGCTTTCAGAGAAAAAGATTGGGAAATTAATTGTAAATGGTGCAGAAGCGGAGCCGTTGGAAAAAAATCGTTTCGCTTTTTCGATATAACGAAATGACGAATTTGCAATGTCGAAGCTCATGATCTATTCCAAATAGTTAAAGGAGTAAATATAAAGCGCAAATTGCAAGTGCAAATTGGACACATTCTGGTAGAAAGGGGTCCTAAAATCAGCCACGATTTTGGTTGAAGCGTTAGCTTCAATCAAAATTGTGGCTTTCGCAGCCGTTCAGGCTGCGTAGACGATATCCAGGAAAGCCTCAAACAGTTCCTCCGGCGTGCAGTATCCCAGATTCCTGCGGGGTAGACCGTTGAGCGCATCTGCGGCCCAGAGAATCTCCTCATCTGAGAAGTTCTCAATAGAGACTCCTTTGGGGACATATCGACGGAGCATACCGTTTTCCCGCTCGTTCTGTGCCCGTTCCTAGGATGTATAAGGGTGAGCAAAGTAAACCTTCGTCCCGAACTGTTCTGTTTGGGCAAAATCCGCAAACTCTGGCCCGTTATCCACGGTAATTGTCTTGAATATCTGGCTGAAAAACGGCTCTCCGAAGTCCTCACGGAGCTTTTGCATCGCCGCATTGACCGCCTCGCCGGTCCTTCCGGGAATGCGGATTGCAAGGTAGTGCTGTGTTTTCTTTTCCAGCAAAGTCAGAATAACCGCCTCCTTGCCATTGCGTTTTCCTACCACTGTATCACCTTCCCAGTGACCAACTTCCAGCCTGGACGATGCAATTTCAGGCCGCTCATCTATGGTTGTTCCGTATGCTTTTTTGCGCTTAGCAGTGCTTTTGTAACATTTTTTCCGTTTCAAAGCCTCGGGAAGTTCCAGCGGCTTCAATACCAGATTGCCTGCCCATATTTCATTGTACAAGGTCTTGGTGCTGACCATTTCCGTAGGCAGAAACAGCTTATGCTTGCGTGCGTAGCCTACACAGGCATCCAACGACCAGTTCTCCTGACGCACCTTGTTTACGACCCATTGAGCAAATGCGCTGCATTTACATATGCGGTGTGGCTTGTGGCTGTTTGCTCTGTGCGTTTGATATACAAGCATTCCGCGTTTTGCGGAGTAGCCGGGAATACGGCCCCTCCGGCCGGTTCTGGGCCGTGTGCCGCGCTTCAATTCGTTAGAAACGGTGGTGGGTGAACAGTTCAAATATCTGGCAATGGCCCGATTAGACTGCCCCAGCTTCTTCATCGCCTCAATTGCGCCCCGATCTTCTCTGGTCAAATGTTTTCCGGGCTTGCGTTCTGCTTTATTTGTGGTATACTGGGTGTGATCCATAGTGATTGCCTCCGGTGAATGGTGTTGGGAAACTTCATTCTACCATACGGAAAGTCACTATGGATTTCTTTTTCGTCAGATGTCCAACTTCATTTTACAACCGGCCATCAAATTTTACTCTTAGAATACTACAGGATTTTAAGTACAAAGAAGGGAGAAGATGTAATCTTATGGTAACAGTATCTTTAGATGGAACTTGGGAATTAACATTTAGTAAGCATGGCATACCCGAAGAAAAGTGGGGAAGATGGATTGAAGCGCAGGTTCCAGGAGATGTGCATCTTGATCTGATGCGTGCAGGAATTATTCCGGAACCCCTAATTGAAGATAATACACAGAAGATGGAGTGGATAGAAGAGAAAGATTGGTGGTATCGCAAGACTTTTTATATCGGAAGTAATTTTAGACAAAAACGGACAGAACTGATTTTTGAGGGAATTGACTTAACAGCAGACATTTGGCTGAATGGAAAAAGACTTGGAAGCACCAATAATATGTTTCGAGAATTTCGTTTTGATGTAACGGAATGTTTAGAAGAAGGATATAACACGGTGGAGGTTCGGTTAAATGTTGGCCTTGCGGAGGCGGAAGATAAGCCAACGGAAAAGTTTGAACAATGTTGGAATACCTGGGATGTACGGCGTTTTTGGATGCGAAAGGCAACGCAATCATTTTTCTGGGATATCACGCCGCGCCTGCACACATGTGGACTTTGGCGCGGGGTGAGGATAGAAGCTTATGAGGAAGCTGTAATTCGCGATGTTTATCTTTCTCATACCTCCATTGATGATACGGCGGATGTAAAAGTATCTGTTGAGTTGGAAGGCTTTCAAAATGAGGCAGATCTTTTTGTTTCTGTAGAGTTAATGGATGCGTCGACATATAAAACGACCTGTATTCCGATTCCTAAACTAGAAAAGGGCTTACACACAGTGGAATTGACGCTGCATTTGGATTCGGTAACGTTTTGGTGGCCGAATGGTGTTGGAGATCCGCATCTTTACCAGGTGAAAGTGTTGCTTTATAAAGGCCAAAACAATATAGAAATTTCTTCAAAGTCTCTGCGGTATGGAATCCGAAAGATTGAGGTGGAGCAGAAAAAGCTAAATGATCGAGAGAGTACGTTTACCTTCCTTGTAAATGGAAAACGAGTCTATGCAAAAGGCGGAGATTGGGTTCCAGAGGACGCTATTTATGGAAGGATCACACCGGAAGTTACGTATAATCTTGTAAAACTTGCACATGATGGAAATTACAATATGCTTCGCGTTTGGGGTGGCGGCATTTATCCGAGTGATGCGTTTTTTGATGCATGTGATGAACTTGGAATTCTTGTTTGGCAAGATTTTATGTTTGCCTGTGGCTATTATCCTGATTTTGATTCTACGTTTTATTCTGAAGTGGAGCAGGAAGTGGCATATATTATTCGAAAATATCGAAACCATCCTTCAGTCGGGCTGTGGTGTGGGAATAATGAAAATATGCAGATGTTCGACGAAATGAAAATTCAGCACGGCGACACAGAACAGCATTATGGTCTTAAAATATATGATGAAATTATTCCAAATGCGCTGAAACAATTAGATCCGAATAATTTTTATTGGCCGAGCAGCCCATTCGGCGGTGAATATGCAAATACTAGTGAATGCGGGGATCAACATGTCTGGGATTATTCAATGGCATGGTTGTCAAATGGAACCAAACAACTAGATATTTGGGATTTTTCTCAAGAAAATCATAAATTTGTCAGCGAGTTTGGAATAGAAACTCCCCCAAACCTTTCTTCGGCAAGCAGATATATGGGGCGACTTCCGATTGATATGTCTTCGCATGAGTGGTATCATCATATGTGTTTTTATGCGATTGGTTTGATCCAGAATCTTCTTTTGAAATACTACAAGGATCAGGAAGTGACAGACCTTAAAGAATACACAATAGCGGGTCAGATGATCCAAGCAGAAGCAATAAAGGACATTTTGGATACCCTAAGAAGCCGAATGTATGTCTGCAGCGGAACGCTATATTGGCAATATAACGAAAGCTGGGGGCATACTGGGTATGCACCACTTGACTATTATGGAATCCCAAAAGCGAGTTATTACTATATGAAGCGTGCATTTGCTCCTGTCAATGCAGTTTTTGGAGATCGTTGGGGCCAAATCACCCTATACAACGATACCATAAGAACAATTCCGGTTTCTGTTACATTTGGTATTCAGACTTTTTCAGGAAAGATACTTTGGAGTAAAACAGAAACTTGTATTCTAGAGGGTTCAAGTCCGATTTCTATTGGTAAGCTTCCGGAAAGGGAATCTTTTAATACAAAGGAAACCTTTGCTTTTGTTGAAGTTTTTGAAGGAAAAAAGCTACTTGCAAGAAATCGAAAATTCCTTGCAGCTTTTAAAGAACTGAAAATTCCCAAAGAAGCAGTAAAAACAAAAATTTATCGGGTTTCAGATTGTGACTGGACAATTGAACTTACGGCAGATTATTTTACTTGGGATGTAACAATTATGCCGGAAGATTTCTTCACGGTAAGCGATAACGCTTTTGACCTTTGGCCAGGAGAAAAGAAACATGTTTATGTTCATACCAAGGATCCGGTTAAGCAATTCCATCCGGAAATTCTTTCTATAAATCATTATATTGGAGGAATGGCTCATGAGTGAAATCACAAAAGAACGGACACATACACTCCGAACAGAGCCGTTTGCAAGACTCTTCTTTTATCGAAAGAAAGAAGATTTTCAAGCGATTTTGTATCTTTTGATTTTGGTTAATTTGAATGCAGACCAGGCAGCAGATCTTCAGTGGAACGAGATAGACTTTGAGACAAAAAAGCTTACGGTGCATGGGAAGACTTTTATTCTGACACCTGATATTTGCGCGTTTTTTACTGAATTTCGCGCTCGAAAGCTTGCAGAGTTTTTTGAAAAAGGAATCTTGGATCGTTTTCGTTATGTTTGTTGTGATGAAAAAGGAAATAAATTTACAGAAGAAGAGATTTCTTCTGCATTTCAATCCTATTTAAAATTATTGGGGATTGAACCTTTGACGCCAGATGAAGTCCGAATGACTTTTCCAGAATATTTATACGAAAACGATATGGTTACAAAAGTAATCCGCATGTACTTGGAAAACTCTAGAATCAAATAATAGAGCCCATCCCATATTTTGTGTAAACCTCCACTGTGGTGTATAATAGAAGCACCACAGTGGAGGTTTTACAATGGCAAGAAAGAAACGCACCCCGGAAGAAAATGCCCGCAGGGAAAAGAGCAGAGAGCTGCTG
>NZ_JACRSN010000008.1 GCF_014384705.1 Yeguia hominis
AAATGCCCCTGTGCGCCCTTCTGCGCCGGTTTCTGTTCCATAGGGGTTGTTTCCCCGCTGTGCCGAAACGCCGCCGGTTTGCCCGTCCTGGACGGCAAAATTGCCTATTTCTCCGTAGCTTTGCGCTTCTCCTTCTGCTTCTGCTCCATAAACTTCGCGAATTCCAGACAAGATGTTTTGAGGCGCTTCTCTTCCTCCGGCGTCAATTCCGGTTCGTTGGTTGCCCCGTAATACGCCCGAATCTCCCGGTCTATCTTCTGCCGTATTTCCTCTGACAAGGGCCTGTTGGTTTTCTCCGCCATTTAAGTGCGCCGCCTTTCCATCTTCTAAAAATAAATTATGTAACGTGTTCCACGAATTGTTAATGGCGTCGGGCTCAAAAAACATGGCCGCAAAACTTTCGTCTAAGGTGCCGCCGTTTTCTTTAAGATTTCCGCTGACATAGCCGGCAAACTCTTCATAGAATTTCGCGTAATCAGTAGCAAAGTCAAAATTATCTTTAAAATAAAACTTTACAATTCTAGCATAAATATCCTGAAACGCTTCACTCTGAAAATTGATGTTTCCGCTCTCCGCAATGCTGTCATAGAACGCCTGGGACTCTGCTGCGTGGCGCTCTTTGCCGACATGGTACATTTCATGCCCGACAATCTGACCGGTCGAAAGCGTGCTGTCTGCGTCGTTCCGGACAAGGATGCTGCCGTCCTTCAGCGTCGAGGCCTGTCCTCTCTGCGTCACAACGCGTCCGTTCCGCTCGCTCTCTGCCGCGCCGTCCGTGATCGTGCTTGCAATCCCCAACTCGTCAAAGCCCGACTTGATCTCCTGCGACCGCGGCGTATATGCTTCCGGCGCCGTTTCCGTATACCGGTATGTAACGTCCCCGACCGTCCGCTCCTTCGGACCGGCCGCAGCGCGCCCTTCTGTCTCTATCATATTCCCGTTTCCGGGATTTGTAAAGGCCGTGTTTTCTGCCGGCGGAACGCTCGTGTCCGGCGTCACCTGTTCCATTATCTGTCTGGCACATCTTGACTTTAACCGCATTGAGAAACTGGTATCCTCCGGCGTATTCTCCTCCAAGGCGTATACGAACCGCAGCCTGATGCATTCATCGATGGCAGTCTACTGGCAGAAATACCTGTTATTCCGCAGTGCTTCGCCGCACAGACCGTTGTATGGCTCTTCTTTTGTATCGATCTTCACCTTTTCTCCCGGCACAAGGAGCTCCGGATATCTGTGGTCATTCTTCCTTGACGGCTTTTTTAATGTCTTTACGCTCTGTCTGCCCAGTCTTTTGACGGCATCCGTCATCCTCAAATCGCTGCGTTCGTATTCCTTTCGTTACAGATCGCGAAAAACACCATCCCTTCCATAGTGGGCGTCATGCTTCTTGAATGCGTTTTATTCTGCCGTTCCTCTTTCGCCGTATGCCCTGTGCTGTGCGGGCGGCAGAATCTTTCGAGCAACAACCTCCAGACATTCCCGTCCTCCTGCGCACACAATCGTTTTACGCTGAACAGGTCCCCCCTACCGCCTGCTTACCATACTTTTCCATGTCGCATTGCGTATGAAACGATTTTCCGCGCCTCTCGTGCACCATATTCATGGATAAGTTCCTTTTGTGGCATTTGTTTTATAGCAAAACGCTGTCGCGCTTTCGTTTGGAATTTTTTCTTTTTTAGAGTAAATTAAAATAATACATATTTTTTCAAATTTCTATTGAAATTTTGTGATATATTTGTTATTGTTATGATATAAAATCGGAGGGCAAAAATTGTTCTTTTTGCCCGTGAAAAATCAGAAGAAGGACTTGACAAAAGCCATACACGGACAGGTGACCTGCCAGTTGTCGGCAAAAATCGGGAGGTGGTAAAAAAACAGCATGGGAATCCATGTACAACAAAACATATAGAAGAATTGTTGAACTCGAAGATGACTAGGAAAGAAGTTGCAAAAGAGGCAAAGGCGTCTGTATTCGTCGTTTCAAGCGCGCGAAACAACGGCGAGGTTATTGATTGAAAAAATAGCAAATTTTAGAAATTGCTAAGAACCGCAGAAATGTACCGAATTGAGTGGCGACGTCACAACAGCGAAAAGTAGACCATTATTTACTGCATGAAGCTGACAAACATTTTCAACTTCAATACGGACTTCGAAATGTTGAAGTAGCGAAAGGCCGATTGAGCTTGGCGGCATCCGAAACCTTTTTGAAGCCACAGAACTTATTGTATCTTATCACTATGCCGCAGGGTCAAAAGGCAGCTGTCTGCCCTCTGTATAGCAAGAGTATGCTGTAAAAAATAAGCGCCTTCAGAAAGGCATCCTGCTCATATTTACGGGGCGTCTTGTTCTGTTGTAAAAGGTACAATAAAAGTCCGGCGAAGACAGATGTTCCCATTGAATCTGCATATCAAACTGACGGAATTGGCGGGACTTGTTTTCTTCAAGGTTCGCTGCCACGCTTTCGTAATCGTCAAACAGCGATGCCTGAGTATATTTATTTTGCATGACAACTTCCTCTCTTTCGGTAGTTTTTTGGATTTTCCGCCACAATTATACCGTGAAAATGGAGGAATGTCAGATTGTTTTATTGACAGAAAACCGCCTGATTGCAACATTTTGCGTTTTGCAATCGGCACCTCAACCAATAGTAAAGGAGGAAAAAGATGAAACCGAAACGAGTATGGGCTTTGGTAACGGCATTCCTAATGGTACTGTCTTTGTTTGCAGGCTGTAGTGGAGACTCTGGAATCATGAACACTTCTTCTATGGCTGAGAGCAGCAGTTCGTCTGAGAGCAGCAGTTCAGGAGCAGAAAGTTCTATGCAGGAATCATCTGGACTTGTAGAAATCGATTCCAGCCTTTCTGCGAATATCGTTGTCGGCGGCTGGCCGTCTGGTGATGATGCATTCGAAGCTGCTATGGCAGGCTTTAATGAAAAATATCCGAACATTAAGGTTGAACTTCAGTTTACAGATACGGCTGCCCATCATCAGAATCTGCAGACATCACTTGCGGCGGGCTCAGGCGCACAGGATGTACCAATGGTGGAGGGTGCATATGTTGCGCAGTATCGGAATTCTGCAGCGCTTTCAGATCTCAATCCATATGGCGCGCAATCGCTAGCCGATGATTTTGTAGCCTTCAAGTGGGATCAGTGCATTTCGGATGATGGGAAAGCCATGAGATTGCTCCCGTGGGATGTTGGTCCGACGACGCTTTTCTACCGGACGGATATTTTTGAACAGGCAGGACTTCCGACAGAGCCAAGTGAGGTGGATAAGCTGCTGAGCACATGGGACGGCGTGCTGGAGGCAGCAGAGGCAGTGCATGCGCTTGGAGCCAACAATTGGTTTATCGCAGATGGATCGTATCTGTACCAGCTCTTATTCCAGAACAGAGATTATTATAATGAAAAGCTGGAGCTTCAGATCGAGAGGGCGGGCGACATTGCGTGTCTAAACACGATTATCAAAATGCGCGAAAAAGGCCTCGACATGAATGTGGATATGTGGTCCACAGAAGCTTATGCAGCCTATGCGGATGGCGCGATTGCCTGTGTACCGGTCGGATGCTGGTTCGGCGGATTTCTGAAGAAGGACATCGATCCGGATGGCGCTGGACACTGGGGTGTTGCAAATCTTCCGGCAGGAACCATCGGAAAGAACTGGGGCGGATCGTTCCTAGTAATCCCAGAGCAGAGCCAGAATAAGGAGGCGGCCTGGGCATTCGTGTCTTATATGCTTGCAACGGTACAGGGACAGAACGCAATGTTTGAAGCAGTGGATTACTTCCCAGCATATCTTCCTGCATATGACGATCCATTATATGCCTATGAAGATCCTTATTTTGGAGGACAGAAAACACGTGAACTTTGGGCATCTCTTGCAGAAAATCTTGAGCCGGTATATACCACGCAGATGGATGTTACTGCGGAGGGGCAGATATTCACTTCTGTAAATCAGGGGCTTCAGGAAGGCAAGAGTGCAGAAGAAATCCGTGACCTGTTTGCACAGAACGTTGAAACTGCAACGAAGGAGTTGAAGGAACAACAGATTCAAACGCTGAAGGATGCAGGCGTCTGGGATGGGAATTAAAGCGTCCTACAGATTATTTTATGAAGAAGCAACGGTAGTCCTCTTGGAGGCTGGGCATACAGCCCGGCCTCCGTTTTAAATTAAGGGGGAAGAAATGATGCGCATAAAAAAAATCTGGAAAGAATATAAGGTGGCGTATGTATATATTGCACCTTTTTTTATTCTTTTTGCAATTTTTGGGCTGTTCCCAATTGTATACGGCTTCTATCTTAGCTTTTTTAGGTGGGATGGACTGTCTTCCATGCATTTTATTGGATTAGAGAATTATATCAATACATTTAAAGATGTCTTGTTCTGGAAAGCACTGAAAAACACGCTAGTGATCGGCATCATCGCACATATTCCAATCCTGCTTGGCGGATTGACACTCGCTTTTATCTTAAATTCCAAGCTGGTAAAAGGCGAGAATATTTTTAAAACCATCTATTTTATGCCTATGGTTACAAGTTCAGTCGCAATATCGATTGTATTCCAACAAATGTTTGGCAATAACTACGGCATCATTAACTGGCTCGTAACCTTGATCGGAGGAGAAAAAATAAATTGGTTGGGCGGAGACGGATCTTTCATTAAAGTGGCGGTTATTGTCATGTTTGCGTGGAAGTGGATTGGATGGAATATGGTGATTTATTTGGCTGGCATGCAGGGAATCAACAAGGACATCTATGAAGCTGCAGAAATTGATGGCGCGAATCAAAGACAAGTCTTATTTCGGATTTGCATTCCGCTTTTAAAACCGATCATTATTTTTACCATCATTCAATCTACGATCGGGATGTTTAATTTGTTTACAGAACCATTTATTTTAACCGGGCAGAACTGGCAAGGCGGCGTGAATAATGGCGGATTGACATTGATGACATATTTGCTGTCAAAAGCTCCGCAGGGAGGAAATCTTTATGGTTATGCATCTGCCGTGGCTTATTTGATCACAATTATGATTATCATCGTCTCTGTTTGCGTGACCAAGGGAACCGAAGACAAGAAAGATCCAGATCGGATTGCAGATAAGGCCGTACAACAGCAGAGAAAAGAAATGCGCAAGGCAGACCGGATGGCGAAGAAAGGAGAACGATTATGATGAACTTGCTCCTGATAATTGCTGCAATCACGATGGTACTGATCGTAATCGCAAAATTAGGTCTTAAGGGGAAAATGATCGTTCTTTATACCGTGTTGGTAATGGTTGCAATCATTATGCTCTTTCCGTTTTATGATATGTTTGTGATGTCAACGAGAACGACGCAGGAAATATTCTCCTTCCCTCCGTTCTTAATTTTTGGCAGTAATTTAAAAACAAATTTTATAAAAATGAATGATACTGTGAATTTCCTTTTGGCCTTCAGAAACAGTTGCATCATAACATTTTCATATGTGGCGCTTGTGCTGTTTTTCTGTTCCATTGCAGGATATGCATTTGCAGTGTACAACTTTCCTGGACGGTCCGTGCTGTTTGCAATTCTTCTTGGAACCATGATGATCCCGCCTACGGCAGGCATCATCCCCTGGTACATTATGATGAGCAGGTTTCGCTGGGTGGATACTATGCGGGCACTGATTATTCCAAATTGCGCCAATGCGTTTGGAATTTATTGGATGCGCCAGTATTGTAAAAATAATGTACCGACATCCCTGGTTGAGGCAGCAAGGATAGACGGATGCTCGGAATGGACCGTATTTTTTAGAATTGTGGCACCCATCCTTCTGCCTGCATATGCGTCGTTAGGGATCATGAACTTTGTAAATATTTGGAATGATTTTATGCAGCCCTTGATGATTCTAAAAAGCCCGAAGCTTCAGACCTTACCGTTGATGCTGCGGTCAATGGTAAGCGATCGAGGGACTGACTATGGCGCGATGATGCTGGCAAGCACGTGTGCCGTGCTGCCGCTGTTGGTGGCCTTTTTGTGTGCATCCAAGTATTTTATGTCGGGATTGACTGCGGGTGCGGTGAAAGAATAACAGGAGGCCGGAATAAGGAAGAAAGAGAACGTAAAGGAGGAATAACCGATGAGTTATCTGTTAAATGGCGATCGAATCCTGATGGGAACGGATTATTATCCGGAGCATTGGGACAAGATCATGTGGGCGGAGGATTTGGAACGCATGATAAAAATCGGGATCGAGGTCATTCGTGTTGCAGAATTTTCCTGGAACAAGTTTGAACCCAAAGAAGGAGAATATACATGGGGTTTCTTCGATGAGTTCTTGACGCTGTGCCAGGCGAAAGGCATGAAGGTTATTTTCTGCACTCCCACGGCAACCCCACCGGCATGGATGACGGATAAATATCCGGAAGTCTTGAACGCAAGGCAGGATGGCGTACTGTATCGGCATGGCGCGAGAAGGCATTATAATTATAATTCGCTTATCTATCAGCGATTCACAACAGAGCTTGTGGAGCGAATGGGGGCACACTATGCGGGACATCCTGCGATTATCGGTTGGCAGTTGGATAATGAGATTAACTGTGAGATCAATGAGTTCTATTCGGAGAGCGATGTCCTTGCCTTCCGTGAATTTCTGAAGAAGAAATACGGAAAAATTGAAAATCTTAATACGGCATGGGGAACTGCGTTTTGGAATCAGACTTATACGGCATGGGGGGAGGTTTATCTGCCGCGAACTACACTGAGCAATAGCACGAACCCGCACGAGGTGCTTGATTACAAACGGTTTGTTTCGGATAGTGCGTGCCGTTGGGCAAAGCTGCAGAGCGACATCCTGCGCAAATATTTGAAACCTGGCGATTTCATTACGACAAATGGATTGTTTGGGGACCTGGACAATCATCGCATGACGGAAGAGAGTTTGGATTTTATAACATATGATTCTTATCCGAATATGGCCTACGGCTTAAATTCGCATTTTGTGGAAATAAACGAACTCAAGGACCGTATGTGGAGTATGAATCTGGATGAAGTCCGCTCTTTACATGGAATCTATGGCATTATGGAACAACAGTCAGGGGCGAATGGCTGGAATACAGGGATGGAGTCCCCAACCCCAAGGCCGGGACAGATCACCCTGTGGACCATGCAGAGCATCGCACATGGCGCAGACTTTATCTGCTACTTCCGCTGGAGAACATGCACGATGGGGACGGAGATATATTGGCACGGAATTCTGGATTACAGCGGCCGTGACAATCGCCGAATCCGAGAAATTTCAGATATTCATAAGAAAATTAAGAAAATTTCAGAAGTTGCCGGTTCCCAATATGAGGCAAAGGTCGGTATTCTTGAGACGTACGACAACAAATTTGATGCAGAGCTTGATGTATGGCATGGAGCAGTAGAGAATGCTAGCAAAATAGGCTTGTACACGGCGTCTCAAATGACGCATACGCCGATTGCTTATGTGTATTTGCGAGAGAACACTACGGCGGAGGAACTGAGAAAGTATCAGGTTTTGTTCTATCCGCATGCTGTAATTCTGGATGACGAACAAGTGACCATTCTAAAAAGCTATGTTGAACAGGGCGGGACACTTGTGTTTGGATGCCGTGCAGGACTTAAAAATTTGAATGGCCGAGTGGTTCAGGACGCGCTTCCCGGAGCTGCTGCAAAGCTGGCAGGTGTAGAAGTTGCAGAATTCACAATGGTAGCGAATGAGGAGAGTCCGGTCTATGTGGATTGGGACGAAGACCGGATCGAAGCGGCAGTGTTCAACGATGAGCTGGTGCCTTTGGAAGGAACAAAAACACTCGGAACATATGCCAACAGCTATTACAAGGGCGTCCCTGCGCTGACAGCACATGCAGTCGGAAGCGGGCGCGTGCTGTATTTTGGAGGCGCCTTTACCAAAGAAACAGCCGAGATGTTTTTCCGAAAGCTGAAGGTCCTTTCACCATATTCAGATCAAGTGGAACTGCCGAAGGCGTGTGAGCTGTCAGTACGTACAAAGGGCGATGCACAGTATATGTTCATCTTGAATTACAGTAAGGAAGAGCAGAAGATTCAGCTCAAGAAGCCAATGAAGAATCTATATACCGGGGAAATGCTTCAGGGAGAAGTGCAATTGGCAAAATATGAAACAATGGTAGTAAAAGCATAAGACGCATCATTTATGCAGAGATAGGCAGTCTTCTTTGAGGACTACCTATTTCTGCTTGGTGCCTTTAGATAGTTATGGAAATAAGCCCTCGGTTCTATCGAGGGAAGAAAAAAGAGCGGAGCGAAAAACAGGGGGTCAATCCCAAATTCTGTGTAAACGCTGAATTGTGGTGAAAATAGAGCAAAATAATGTTAAGGCGGGAGCGGCGCAAGCTGCTGCCGCCTTGTCTATAAAATAACAGCGCTTCGAGGGTATGTCAAGGGCGGAGGCGTCAGCCTCCGTTCATCGGAGCGAGACCGTCCCCGAAGAACCCCTCTTCCTACCGCGATTTACAAATTCCGGCTCCGCTGCTGGCCGTTTTGGCCGAACACAAGAAGCGGCAACAAACCGATAAGCATTTTACAGATGATTATCGTGTGTGCGGCGGGATTGAATGCTTAATCGATACCATCATTGAAAACAAAAATACGCAGTTTGCACAGGCTGCAGGGCTTCCGCATATTCGCATCCACGATTTCAGGCATTCGCACGTTTCCCTGCTTGTAAACGAAGGGATCAATATTCAGGAAATTGCGCGCCGACCAGGCCACTCCGACATCAAAATAACGTGGAACACCTATTCCCACCTTTACCCGCGCGAAGAAGAACATGCGGTTGCCGTACTTGATAAAATCACAATTCCATAAAATTCGTGTAAAAATCGTGTAAGCATGAAAAAAAGCCGGTAAAAACCGGCTCTTTTTGCTATTTGGTGGAGATGAGGGGAGTCGAACCCCTGTCCGAAAATCACTTGCCAGGGCTTTCTACGAGCGTATCCGATGATTTATATTGTCCCGCACGCGCAGCGCCCATCGGCAGGCTCTGCGCATTGGCAGCCTTTACGTCATGACCGGGTCAAAGGCGTCGCCCGGTTCACGTTCACCGCTAATCTACGCCTTTATCCGAGCCGCGGTACTCCCGGTAAAGACGGCAGTCTAATTGTTAGGCTGCAACCGCCATTCTATAAGAATTTTGGTTGTAAGAAACATTTTTGTCGTTTAATTTTAAACGTGCGGGTGTTAAAGCGGTCCGCACCGCTGCTCGCTTACCAAGGCTCACAATCCCCGTCGAAACCATTACATCCCCTTATTTATCGGTTGTTTTTCATGGCGCGCTCAATGTCCCGTTTCGCAGCCCGCGCCGCCAGATCCTGCCGCTTGTCATAAAGCTTTTTGCCCTTGCACAGGCCGACCTGCACCTTGACCATCGAACCCTTGAAATACAGAGAAAGCGGAATCAGCGAATATCCGGCCTGTTTGACAAGGCCATACAGCCGAAGAATTTCCCGCCGGTGCATCAGCAGCCGCCGAACCCGCATAGGATCCCGGTTAAACACATTCCCGTGCTCATAGGGGCTGATGTGCATCCCGTTGATCAAAAGTTCTCCCTGCACAACCGAACACCAGGCATCCTTGAGGTTCACCTTTCCTGCGCGGAGCGATTTGACCTCTGTTCCGCAAAGTTCGATTCCGGCCTCCATGCTTTCCTCTACGAAATAGTCGTGGTAGGCTTTCTTATTTTGCGCAATCGTACGCATAGCCTGTTTTTCCAAAATAAAAAAGCCTCCTTCCGCATGATAGTTTCAGTATAGCATTCCCCACGCACGGCGTCAAGATTCCAGGGGCAGCCTATAATTCGCGCCGGCCTTCCATCGCGCGGGAAAGTGTGACTTCATCCGCATATTCCAGATCTCCGCCGACCGGAATTCCGTACGCCAGGCGCGTCACCTTGACGCCCATCGGCTTAATCAGGCGGGAAAGATACATCGCGGTAGCCTCCCCCTCAACTGTCGGGTTGGTCGCCATGATGATCTCCTTGACCGTATCGTCTTTCAGGCGCGCGAGCAGTTCATTCACGCAAAGCTGCTCCGGTCCGACTCCGCTTAAGGGAGAAATCACACCGTGCAGCACATGATAGGTTCCGTGATATTCATTGGTTCGTTCCAAAGCAAACACATCGCGCGGATCCTCCACCACACAAATCGTAGCGGCGTCGCGGGAAGGATTGCCGCATACCGGACAGAGCTCTTTATCGGTCAGGTTGCAGCAAACCGTACAGTAATGGATTTTTTCGTGTGCTTCCGTGATCGTCTGCGCAAAGGCTTCTGTCTCCTCTTTGGAAAGTCCCAGAATATAGTATGCCAGGCGCTGCGCACTTTTGTGTCCAACGCCGGGCATCCGTTCAAACTGTTCAATCAGACGCTCCAGAGGCGCCACATGATAAGCTCCCATCGCTTAGAACATCCCAGGAATATTCAGACCGCCCGAAAGCTTGCCCATCGTCTCGTCCCGGTCAGCCGCCGCCGCACGCAGCGCTTCGTTCACAGCCGCTGTTACCAGATCAGAGAGCATCTCAACATCCTCCGGATCGACAACCTCCGGCTCGATTTCGATGGATTTTACCTCCATCTTGCCGGTTACTGTCACGCGGACTGCGTTCCCGCCGGAAGCCGCAGTATATTCCTTTTGCTCCAGCTCCTCTTTTGCAGCATCCATGTTTTCCTGCAATTTCTGCGCCTGGCGCGCCAACTGCTGCAGATTGGAGGCGCCGCCTCCGCCGTATCCCTGCGGTAATCTTGCTTTCATAATTCTATTCCTCCTGCTTCTTGATGACCTCCACGCCGACTGCCTCCGCTTTCTTCAGCAACTCGTCGAGCGGGTCTTCCTCATTTTTTTCTTTGGATTCTCTTTTATACGGTCCGAGTTTATACACTCTGCCCGTTACCTGCCGGATTGCATCCCGCATTTTATCGCGCTGGGATGACTTCCGAAGCAATTCAAACGCAATGGACTGCGGTGCGTCAATCAAGACGTAATCGCCGCTGATATAGGCGGACGATCCATGAAACGCAGAAGCAATCGATTGCGAATATCCCTTTAGAATCTGCAAAATTTCCGGCCATTGTCCCAGCCGTTCCGCGCTGGCAATCAAATCGCCGGGCACTTTGGCAGGCGCCGGACGTGCCGGGCTCTTTTTCGGCGGCTCTATCGGAAACGGCTGCTCTTCCCGTACCGGCAGGCGCTCCGCGCCCGGTGTAGGCTGCACCGGTTCCGGCAGTGGATTTTGCGCCGGATTTTCCGCTTGCGGCGGTTTTGTTTTCGAAATCGGCGGGGCAACCGGTATTCCGCATTCCAACGCTTCAATTCGCCGGAGCAGCGCCTCGTTGGAGGTGTCGAGTTCCTTCGCACACAGCCGAATGAGCGACATTTCCAGTTCTACCCGCTTGTTTCCGCCGCGGTTCATCCGATCTACGGTCTCTTGCAAAACGTCCAGAGCATGCAAAATTCCAGCAAGCGTCGTCTGCGCCGCCTGCTCACGCAGTTTTTCCAGTTCGTCTTCGGTGACTGTCAGAATTTCTCCCGGCTTTTTCACCGTTTTCATGAGCATCAGCGCCCGAAAATGCGCACTGAGCTCTTCGCACAGCCGCGCCATATCCTTGGACGCATTGTGCAAATGATCCACGACCTCCATTGCAGCAGAGGCATCCTTCCGGAAAACACTATCCGCCAGCGCAAACAGGTGATCCCGGCCAACCAGCCCGACCGTTTTTCGTACGGTCTCTTCGGTCACGCAATCCGAAACACCGATGCACTGATCCAAAATGGAAAGCGCATCGCGCAGCGCGCCGTCCGCGAGCCGCGCAATCAGCATCGCCGCCGGCAGTTCCAGTTTCACGTGTTCCTGCTCAGCAATATACGTCAGACGATCCGCAATCTCTTTGGGCGGAATCCGCCGAAAGTCAAACCGCTGACAGCGCGAAAGAATGGTTGCCGGAAGTTTATGCACCTCGGTCGTCGCCAAAATAAAGATCACATGCGCAGGCGGTTCTTCGAGCGTCTTTAAAAGCGCATTGAATGCAGAGATCGAGAGCATATGCACTTCGTCAATGATATATACCCGGTATTTGGCATTTGCGGGTGTAAAATTCGCCTCTTCGCGCAGCATCCGGATATTATCCACGCCGTTGTTGCTCGCGGCATCGATCTCGACAATATCCAGAATGGATCCGCTGTCAATTCCGCGGCAAATTTCACACGCGCCGCACGGATCTCCATCCTGCGGAGAAAGGCAGTTGACTGCTTTGGAAAGAATTTTGGCGCAGGTTGTCTTGCCCGTTCCCCGCGATCCGGTGAACAGATAGGCATGAGAAATCCGGCCGGCTTTGAGTTCATTGCGGAGCGTCACTGTTACCTGCGGCTGTCCGACAACATCCTCAAATACGGTCGGTCTCCATTTTCTGTAAAGAACCTGATACACTTACGCCACCGCCCGATAAAAAAGCAAGGCCTACGCGCACCCTCGAATATACGGGCGGACAGGCGACCTGCATCGCGAAAAGCACTCCGCTTAATGCTGCTCGGTTCCCCGCCTGACATGGTTCACGGCGCTCTACCGTGCAGACCTGCCCGCCCGCATATCCCAAGGCACGCATCGGTGCCTTGCACGTCTGTCTTGCTAACGTTTTTTATTATAAACGATTTCCGAAAAAAAAACAAGCCAAAATTCACAGGAAGTCCATTCCTGCCGTTTTCGTTACACGCCGTCCGGATTTCGTTCCGGCGTTACATAAAGGGTCTTATAATGGACATAAATCACCATACCCGGCTTTGCACCGGAAGGCTTCGACACATTCCGCACCTGCGTATAGTCGACAGGCACCTGCGAAGAATCTTTCCCCCGGCTGTGCTGCGCGGCAATTTGCGCCGCCTCGCGGATTGCTGCATCAGAAGGCGTTTTTCCGCCGGTAACCAGAATGGTATGCGATCCCGGAATATTTTTGGTATGGAACCATATATCACAGCCGCGCGCAGTGCGCAGAGTCAGCTCATCATTTTCACGGTTGTTCCGTCCCACCAGAATCGGGAAGCCATCCGAAGAAGCATACTGGATCGGCTTTGCCTTTGCCGGTTTCTTTTCGCCGCCTCGTTTTTTCTCTTTCGGCGTGCGCAGATATCCTTCCCCGCGCAGCTCGTTTCGGATTTCATTCAAGTCTTCCTCTGTCGCCGCGCGGCTGAGTTCTTCAAAAACCGTGTCGATATACCGCAGCTCCTGTTCCGCCTGGGCGATCTGTTCCGTCAGCTTTTCTTCCGCTGTGCGCGCCTTGCGGTAATCCTTATAATACTTTTGCGCGTTCTGCGAAGCGGACAACGCCGGATTGAGCGGAATCCGCAAAATCGGCATACCCTCTTCGTAATAATTTTCCACCTCGGCAAATTGCGCACCTTTTTCAATCCGGTGCTGATTTGCGGTCAAAAGCTCTCCAAAAACGCGGGATTCTTCCCGATTGGCGCACTGCGCCAGTTCTGTCCGCTGATTCTGGATTTTCCGGTTGATCCGGTCGGAGGTATTGGACAGCAGCCGCAAAAGGTCCTGCGACCGCGCACGCATCCGGTCTATCCGGTCGCGTTCGCCAAAGAAGCGCTCCAAAAGCGCCGAAAAAGAGGGTTGCCGGCTCACGACCGCCGAAAGGCCGTATTGCTCTACATTGAGAAATGTAAAATCAAGCGGTTTCTGACCCGGAATTTCGATCAGATACGGAACGCCTTTTGTTTCCCGCACCGTTTCCGCAAGCCGACGCAAAAAGAAAAGCAGACGCCCCTGTTCTGTTTCTGTCATCTCCTGTGCCGTAAGAGATTTTCCGCGCCCTGCAAATTGCTCTGCCTCGCGGCAAACCACCGGAGACACGCCCTGCACAACCGAGAGCACCGCTTTGGAAACCGCCATATCCCGCGGAAGTGCACGCATCCGCTCGACCATCGCTTCCGGCTCTGTTTCCAGCAGACAAAGCTTTTCCTGTGCCGGCGGATACCGGTAAAGCAACCCCGGAAACACCAGGCGCTCCGAGGACATTTCCGCATCGACCCGCTTGAGCGCATCGATAATTTTTCCGTCCTCTCCGATTAAAATCAAATTGCTGTACCGGCCCATAATTTCTACGGCCATGGTCAGCTTCACGCGGTCTCCCAGCTCGTTGACCGCATCAAAATCGAGCAGCAGCACCCGCTCGAGTCCCGGCTGGCGAATGCCGCACAGCTTGGCGCCGCCGAGCCGTTTGCGCAGCAGCATACAGAGCATCGGCGGCTGTTTGGGGTTTTCAGGCGCCTGCTCAATCAAATTGATCCGCGGACTGTTCGCCCGAGTGGAAAGCAGCAGCTTCAAGCTGTCGCGAAAAGTGCGCATCACCAAAACCAGTTCTTCCCGGTTCGGCTGCTGCACTTTTTCCACCCGCGCGCCCAGCACGGTTTCTTCCAATTCTTTTTTTAAATGATGGAGAAACGCTCCGTCTAATGCCATAACTCCTCCAAGGTAAGCCGAAACACACATGCTGCCCGGCTTCTTCTATGAACATCCAATATTTATATCTTTCTTGCTATGAATAGGGATCTCGTTTTTAGCCAGTATACGCACCGTCTGTTCTGCAAAAGCGGAACAGCCCTCGATTTTTCCCGCACCAAACGATTTTGTTCGAATCAAAAGCACAAAAGCCAGCTTGAAACCCTTCTCTGCATATTTTCTGCCGTGCCGCACACACAGAACCACGCAAAAAATCGCCAGTTGGATCCGCACTTTCAATGCCAAAGTCAAAACAGCAAATAGCTTGCCGGATCCCGGTGTACTGTCGACTTTTGGAATGCGACCGAGGGAAATGCCGCCGCAAGCTTCTCGCAAAGCGGTTCTATCACGACATCCTCCGTCGCAAAATGTCCGGCATCCACAAGCGTGATTCCGGCCGCCTGTGCTTCCAGAAGCTGGTGGTGCCGGGTGTCCGCTGTCACAAACGCGTCGGCCCCGGCCGCCTGTGCGGCCGAAAGGAATTCCGCACCGCTGCCGCTGCACAATCCCACCGTACGAACCGGACGATGCCCCGGCACATAGCGCAGTCCGCCACAGCCAAGGCGCGTGCCAACCTGTTTGGCAAAATCCTGCGGCATGAGCGGTTCCGGCAATTCTCCCAAAAACCAGGGAGATGCGCCGCTTGCAGGATCCGAATCCATACCGTGAACATCCTGCAGTCCGATCCGGCCGGCAAGACAGGTGTTGACGCCCCACGCAGCCATATCCAGATTGGTGTGCGCACAAATGGCCGCAATTCCCGCGCCTGCAAGCCGATACACCGGAGATTCTGCCGAAAGCGTCCGCAGCGGCGTAAAAATCACCGGGTGGTGACTGACGACTAACTGCGCCCCGTCACGTGCAGCCTCTTCTGCTACTTCTGCTGTAATATCCAGTGCAAGCAGCACGCGCCGGACCGGAGCAGATCGGTCGCCGACCAGAAATCCGGCGTTGTCAAACCCCATCGCCGTCGAAAACGGTGCGATTTTGTCGATCCAGTCATAAATTGCACCTGCTGTCGTCATCCGTTTCTTCCCCTTTCATCCGCGCAGCAATCTGCGCTGCAAGTTTCTTTTGTTCTTCGGCCTCTGCATTTCGTCCGGCATGGGAAAGCCCTGCAATCCGTGCTTCCAATCGATGGAGACAGGTTTTCAGATATCCCCGATTCTCTGCAGCAGCGCCATCCAGCGCGCCGATATATGGATAAAGATCGCTCGTATCCACTGCAGCCGGATCATATTCCGCGCACAGTACCGTATAGTATTTCCCGCCTGCAGCAACCGCCTCTTCCCGGCGGACTGCAAACCCGTTCTCCCGCAGAAATCTGCGCAGCGCCTCCGGCGTGGTCATGGGCTGCAAAACCAGCCGTTTTCCGCCGGCTTTCAACCAAGGCGCTTTGGAAAGGATCTGCGCAATCAATTCGCCGCCCATTCCCGCAATGACAATATCTTCCGCTTCCTGCGGCTGTATGGCGGCAAGCCCGTCGGAAAGACGCGCTGTTACGATCGATTCCACGTGAAAGCGTGCAATCGTTCTTTTGGCCGATTCAAGCGGTCCTTCCCGCAGATCAGCGGCAATCGCGGCGGGAATTTCTCCCCGCACCGCCAAATAGACCGGAAGATATGCGTGATCCGTTCCGATATCTGCAAGCGGAACGCCACGCAGCATCGCCGCGCACTTTGCAAGCCGGCCATCCAGCTGAAACAGCCGCTTTTCGCTCGTGTTTTCCATACAAACTCCATCCAATCAGAAAAATCCCCCGCAACGCCTGCTGCGGGGGAACTTGTTTGCGCGCTTGCTTATTTATCCGCGATGTGGGCGTTGATCTTTTGAAGAAGTTCTTCTACATCAACCCCGTGTACCGCGCACGCCTGCTCCAGCGTTTCACCGCGCGACGCAGGGCATCCGAGGCAATGCATTCCCATATCCAGGAAAAACGGAGCCGTCGTCTCATCAATATTGAGAATCTCTCCAATGATGGTATCTTTGGTAATCTGTGCCACTTCGACATCCTCCTACATAATTTGAATTCTTGTCTCTATTATAATACCCCGTTTTCTGATTTGCAATACATTTTGCCAATACATTCACCGGCAGCAGCATGTTTTTTTCTCTTCAGCAACCGCCACTAGCTGCTGATTTTGCAGAGCGGCCGGGCTGATCAAAATTCGAAGCTTTCAAAATTGCCGCGCATGCACGTAAAGTTTACACCCTTTACGGTTTAATGCTGTATCCGGTAAACAATTCCTGCACCGGATCGTAATACAGCACGACCATGCCATTCGACCCGCTGACATTTTCTGAAACAGAAAACACCATCAGAATTTCTCCATCATAGGAAAAGCTGTAATAATCCTGGTAAATCAGGAATTCCGCAAGATAGTAGATCTCTATACCGTTTAGATCCGATATATCTGCTAAATATTGTGTCAGCAGATTCTCATTTGAGGTCTTTTCCAGATACAGTTTCCACGCAGTATTCGAGCCGCTGTAGCCGTCTTCATTTTCCATAGCCGCATCTTCTCCATCCGCATACTCCCAGGTGCTAAAGGTCTTGATGAACTCATCGTAAAGGGAAAGAGCTTCACGGTGCATGGCTTCCAATTTTTCACTGGCTTTCTGCATCTGCTCTTTGGAAACCGGGTCTCGGTTGACCGGAACCAGGTGAAGATAGCAAATCGGCAGATTTTCATTTCCCAAAAATATGGACGATGCGACATCGAGCCGGTATTCCGTACGGTTCCAAACTGCATTGCAGGTTTTGTCCTTCAAAAACACAAAATCGCCCGCCTGCGTCACTTCCATGGATTCAAACAGATCCTGCACACTTTCAAAAAAATGGAAACCCTCGATATTGGTTACAATCTGACCCGGCGATTCCGTTTCATTTCCGTCAGAAAAAATCTGGTACAAAAAGGTATCGAGTCTATAAGCATACTCCGTAAATCCCGGGCTGTCCGCTTCTATTCCGTATTCGATCCCATATTGCTTAAGTGTAAGCAAAGCATCCGGATCATAGTGATCCCACGGATAAATCGTCAGGGTTTCTCCTTCTTCCACATACAGAAGCTGGTTCGCCGCGCGTTTATCGCTGCGCACAATTTTGTCCTTTTCATTCGGAATCAGCATTTCCATTCCGTAGATACCGAAAAATCCGCCCGCAATAATAATAGCAGCCAGCAAAAACGGCAGTATCTGTTTCAAAAGTTTCATGCACAGTCCCCCAATCGAGCAGACGGCATCACAACTGCCACCGTTGTTCCCTTTCCCAGTTCACTGCGGATCATGAGTTCGGAATCGTGACGCTTTGTAATCTCTGCGCAAAGCGCAAGCCCCAGTCCGGCGCCGCCTGCCTTTCTGGAGCGCGATTTGTCTGCCATATAAAACGGTTCTGCCGCCTTTTTGACATCTTCCCCGCTCATACCGATTCCATCATCAGAAACCGTAATCCAAAGATGCTCCTGATACATGGCCGCTGCAAGCCGCACTTCCTGTCCGGGCGCAGAAGCCTTCGCCGCATTGTCAATTAAATTGTAAAGGAGAGATTTAAAAAGCTCCTTATCCACGAAGACCGTTTTCCGGCATGAATATACGGAGAAGCGGACCTGACGCCGCTCAAGCATCAGCGTCACAGAAGAACGGATTTCCGCGAACAGCTCTTCTATCGGAACCTTCTCAAATTCCAAATTGACACTGTCCGTTGTCGCAAGCTCCAATAGCTTCCCGGAAAGTCCGCGCAGACGTTTGGTTTCCTCCACGATAATCCCCGCATATTCCCGGCGTTCTTCGTCGCTGACCGTCCGCTTGACCCGCAAAAGGTCGGAAAAGCCCAGAATGGAAGTCAAAGGCGTCTTCATTTCGTGCGCAAGATTGTCAATAAACCGTTTGCGGCTGTCCGCAATTCCCTGGATACGAACCATATTTTCTTCGACGGCACAGGCCATCCGGTTGATATTGCCCGAAAGCTCCCGGAATTCCTGCCCGCCCTTTTCCGGCAGACGCAGACTGTAATCACCGCGTGCGATCTCGCGGATACCGCGGTTGATCCGGTTTAGCGGCGCAAGCAGCCGGAACACCACCAGAATCAGAATAAACCCGATCAGCGCGCCGAACAGGATTCCCGCGCGCTGCACAAATAGGAACTGATTGTCGCGCAGCGCAAAAATTTCCGTAATGTCTGAAATGGTGAACATATAGTACATCAGGCCCTCCATTTTCATCGAGGAACCTACCATAATGTATGAGCGGTCGTTTGCATCCGAAATCATCGAATAGCAACCGTCCCCATTTTTGACGGCTTCGATATAGTCTGTTTTTTCGGACAAAACCTGCGCGCGGTCGGACTGAATTTCCCCGCTGTCATCGTAAAATGCAAATCCCATTCGGGAATCAAGCGATTCTTCCACTGCGGCCGAGACAATTTTTCGCACCTCTTCCTCGTCCATCAAAAGCCGTCCCTGCCGCATACGTTCATATAAAACATTGTTGGCAATGCCCGCTGTCAGATATTCGTGCTCGGAAATCGCCTTATCCCGTTCCCGCTCTACCATCGTGCGGTAGCTCTGCGAAAGCACCGTAATCGCAGTGACATCGACCGCAATGATAATCAGCGCCAGAGAACACAAAAAGATTTTATGCCAAAGCTTCATAGCGGCCTCCCTGCCCGATTTCGTCAGACGCTTTCCAGACGGTATCCCAGTTTCGGAATCGTGATGAGCTTATTCTGAAGTCCCATTTTCCGGCGTACCTGCTGCACATGAATGTCTACCGTGCGGCTTTCGCCCTCAAACTCATATCCCCAGACCGATGCCAACAGGCGTTCCCGCGTCAGGGCAATGTCGACGTTCTGCATGAAGAACACCAAAACATCAAATTCCTTCGGCGTCAGTGAAATCTCCTGATTGCCTTTGCGCACGGTGTGCTGGTCAATATTAACGGTAATATCATTATAGGTCAGAACAGATCTGCCGCGGTTGGATCGCCGGAGCACAACTTCAATTCGCGCCAAAAGTTCTACCGCCTCAAACGGTTTTACGATATAATCCTCCGCACCGAGGCGCAATCCCTTGACCTTATCGGCAACATCCTGCAATGCCGTAAGAAAGATCACCGGGATTTCCCGATTGCGGATGTGCTGAATTACTTTAAACCCGTCCATTCCCGGCAGCATAACATCCAGAAGGATCAGGTCGTAATTCCGATCCCGCACCCGCTCGACCGCTTCCTTTCCGTCATCGCAAACTTCACAGGTATATCCGCCAATTGAAAGCGTCGCCTCAATCATTTTGGCAATGTTCGGATCGTCTTCCACAATCAAAATATTCGCCATGGTTCTCCCTCTCGCTTTTCCAAATTTATAAAAATTCCCGGTCGTTTGTCAGATCTCCGTTTCCGCTGATCGGAATCGTTTCACCCAAATAAGTCGGCTTCGGACGGAACAGGGCTTTTAAAAAATCTTTTGACTGTGCCAAAATCTCCCGCGCACTGTAGTAAGGCTGTCCGGAATACGCGCGCAAGTCAGAGGCCACGCCATACGCTTCCAGACCCATTCTCCGCGCAAGATACAGCGCCCGGTACAGATGATAGCGCTGCGTTACGATCACCACGCGCTTTGCGCCAAAAATCGCCTGCGCGCGGTAAATAGACTCATACGTAGAAAATCCGGCGTGATCCATAAATACGTCTTCTGAGCGGACGCCATGGTCCAGTGCAAATTGTTTCATCGCGTTTACTTCGTCATATTCCGCCGTCCCGTGATCACCGCTCATCAACAGCTTCGGCGCGGCGCCGTTTTGATAAAGTTCCACACCGCGGGAAAGACGGTCTTTCAGCATCGGGCTTAAAGAGCCGTCGGCATACACACCGGCTCCCAGGACCAGAATGCAGTCCGCGTCCAAGCCGGCCGCTTCTTCAGCGGATCGTATACGTCCGGACTCCACCGCATGCATGAAACCGCTGACTGCAAATGGAATTCCCGCCGAAAACAGCAACACACAACAGACCGCAAGCCAGCGTTTTTTTCGCCGGCATCTTCTGTTTGAGGATTTTTCTTGCATAAAAGACACCTGCCCTTTTTCTTTCCGCGGTGGCTGTCTCCATGATAGACAGAAATATTATAGCATATCCGGGCGCGTCTGTCTCATACCGGATTCTTAAAAATTCATGAATATGCAAGAAATTTCTCCTCCTCCCGTATAAATTCAAATTTTTTCTTGCAATTTTCAAGAATCCAGTATATAATAATACCATTCCACTTTTGCCGGTGTGATGGAATTGGCAGACGTAGTGGACTCAAAATCCACAACGCCGTTTCATACCACCTTGGCGTAAACCCTTGATTTTACAAGGCTTTTTGAAAACTGAAAATGGTTCTTGTTTTTAATGTCCCTCCACGATGTCCCTCCGATTTCTCGGGCAGGGCAACGGGAGATGACTTAAAATATGAGATGCCGGTGTGTTGGAATTGGCAGACGAGGCGGACTCAAAATCCGTTGGGCTAATAACCCGTGCGGGTTCGACCCCCGCCACCGGCACCACACCGAATGGCTCGCAAACCCTTGATATAGCTGGGTTTGCGGGCTTTTCTTTATGCTCTATATTCTTATGTATGTCCCTCGCTCATCAGCAAATTTGCCGTTTTCGGGCTGATTTTCGGAGGGACATTGGAGGGACATTGGAGGGGCATAGCACATTAAGCGGAGGGATATACGCCCAAAATCGCATTGGCAGACGCAACCTTTGAAGTGAAATTCAAGTGCGTGTAAATGTTTGAGGTGGTCGAAATGTCGCTGTGACCCAACCACTCCTGAATTTCTTTCAGGCTTACACCGTTTGCGTACAACAGGCTTGCACAGCTATGCCGCAGATCATGAAAGCGAATCTTCCGCATACCGTTCTTTTGCAGAATCAGCGGAAAATGCTGTGTGAGATATCCGGGCTTCACAAGTTCACCGATCTCGTTGACATAGATATAACCGGTGTATTTTTTGCAATAGGAACGCCCGCATAGTTTTTGATTCAACTCCTGCTGTGCTTTCAGACGGTGCAGCAATTCTTCAAACGGTGGGACAAGCGGCAGACTGCGGTAGCTGGATTTCGTCTTTGTCCGATCCTTTTGGATGATCTTGCTTTTGCCGTCTATGGTTGCCTGTGTAACCGTGTGACGAATGGTGATTGTTTTCTTTTTGAAATCAATCGCATCCCACTTTAAGCCGACTGCTTCACTTCGGCGCAGTCCGTAAAATGCACCGAGGATAACGCCAAGCTCTATGGGGTCGCCTTTGACGATTTCAAAAAGACGATTTAGCTCATCTTCTTCGTAAACGCTCCCGACGAACTTTTCTTTTTTCGGCCGTTCAATGCGATCCGCTGGGTTCGTATCAATCAAACCGAGTTTGAAAGCGTGCTGTAAGGCTTTACGGATATTGGCGTGGCGGTGTATGACCGTGTTTGCGGAAACCCCCCGCACCGTCAATTCGTAGGTGTAGTAATCTTGTATATGCTTTGGCGTGACCTCGCACAGAGCCAGACCGGGGTGGTGTTCCTCAAAGTACGGAATGATTTTGCTTTTTATCGTCATAGAATACGCTCCGTAAGTTGTTTCCTCCACATTCTTTTTTGTCATATCCAGCCAGTCGAGCAGAAATGCCGTAAAAAGAATTGTGCCTGCGGGGGCTTTGCCTGTGCTGCGTTCGATTGCTCTTGCCTCTAATTCGGCTTCTTTTGCGGCACGAGCTTCGGAAAGCATTTTTTCGGCACGCTTTTTGTTTCCCTTTACGGTTAGGCCCGTGGACTTCGACGGTGTGTGCCGTTTACCGTATTCGTCCACATAGTTCAGTACCATATGATAGTACCCGTTTTTTTCTCGCAGATGTCCTGCTACCATAATAAAACCTCCTTTGATTGGTACAGCGTAGATTCATCTGCCATTGACATTTATATTGTAGCAAAAAGAACCCCATAGGCCAAATGTGCAAACGAGGTTTTACGCAGTAGATTTATCTATCAATTCCAAGTATTCCAGAATGTTGAGCTTCGGGATTCGATAACGGCGGCCAACGATAAAACTCTTGATTTTGCCGGACTTCAAAAGCCGATAAGCGGTTTTGTCGCAGATACCGCCGAGCATTTCACACATTTGCTCGACATTGACTACATCGGGATAATCCGTGAATAACATTTTATAGGCTGTCTGTGATTCCATAGGTAGCCCCCTTAACGATTCTTCGGGATAATCTCGTAGTCATATCCTTTTCTCTGATTACAATAGGTGCAGGTGTCTTTCTCGGTCTGCTGCGGGTCAATCCTGCGTAAAGAATAAGCGCCCGTACCGTAGAAATTGTCGGCACAAGCGCTGCAAAGGCAAAGGATTAACTTTTTCGGCACACTCTCGATCAGACCGATACTGACTGCCAGAGCGTGATTGATACCGTGTATATGCTTTTCGGACAAGTGACCGATAAAGTTACCCAAGCGACGCTTATCCACGGTTCGCAGTTGTTCCAAAAGGACGATAGAGGGCAATTCCAAGCCGTTTTCGGCGTCGATGTAGTAATGGGTAGGTAGTTTCGGCTTTGCGTCCTTTTTGCTTGTAATAGAAGCGATAATTACCGTAGGACTGTGCTTGTTGCCGACATCGTTCTGAATGATAACGACGGGGCGATAACCCTCTTGTTCCGAGCCGATCCCGTGTCCTAAATCAGCGTAATACATATCGCCTCGTAAATATGTGTGATTCATAGTGTTATGACCTCCTTTGAAAATTTAGGCGGTTAGCCGCCTATGTAGAGGTCAAAGACAGAACAGAATTAAGGTCGGGAAGATATAAACATTCTCCGTTTCAATAGACCCGTCCTGCCGTTTGACCTTGTATAAAGAAACAATCCTATTTGTCCTCGACACCCCGGATTGCTGCGGGAAGTCATCAAACGGCTGTCGGCTTGTCAGCTCCACGGGAATCTCACCCCCGGCAGGTTCTCTGTCGGCTGCTCTCATTGCCTGCGACGGATCACGCACGAAAAACGCTTCAACGCTCGGACTGTGACTGAACAGGAGTATCATTGTCCCTATTGCTTGTCGTCGCCATATCGGGAGCCGCCCGATACTGATAGCCGACTGTTATTCGCTCTTTGCAGAAAATGAAAGCCAAAGACCTAAAAACATACAGGTGAAATCTCGTTGCTTTCTTTCCCGCAGATCGTGGCGCAGCCGCTAATGTGGCTTATGCTCATCACAATAGCAATAGGAATGTGTTTGATGAATGGGTATTCAGTTGTCAAAGGACACGCCCATTCACCGCATAAAAGAGGAAAACAGGCAGAGAGTTTTCGTACCTCTCCACCTGTTTCCTCACTTAATGATGATTGTTCAACCACCTATTCAAGAATTTTTTTCAATCTTTTTTCAGCCGCCGATATGGATTTCCCGATGGCCTGAAAGGTACAACCCTCCTTTTCAGCGATTTGTGCGTATGTAAGCCCCATAAAGTAATATAGTATGAGCCGCCGTCTCTGTACTTCGGGCAGTTGCTTAATAGCTCTGTGCAGGGCCTCATACCGTAAGTTCCGAAATACCGTTTCCTCCACCGATTCCGGGGGCATTGCCGCCCGACTGTATAGAGAAATCTCGGTAAGCTCTGAATGTTCATAATGCCTGTCCCATTCATTGAGAATAGAAAGGTCGTCCAATTCAAAGCGGTTTAGTACCTCGAATAACTCTTTTGTTATCTGTAATTCCCGTAACATACCTTGTCCGTCCTGAAAGGAAAGAAAATGCTTGTCCTCTTTTTCGGTAAGTGTGTAGGGATTATATTTGTCTTTTCTGCGTTTTGGACGCTTCTCGTCCATGGTCGTTTACCTCCGATCAATCTGAATTTTTTGAGATTCAGATTGATCGGGAGGGCTACGGCAACCGACACTATAAAAAGTCGAAATACCGCAAATTATAAAAACGCACCTACATAGCGACAAATTTCGCTGTGCAAGTGCGTTTGTTTCATTATATCCATGGCATATCAGTTCAGTACGTAAGCCGCAATGCCCCTTTGTAGGGCAAGTGCTTTTTTTGATGGAACACCTCTGATAATGCCTATGTCATAGACTCATATTCGCTGCTCATTACAAGCAGCGGAACGCCGAGTGTACTCCAGCGCATAAAAAAATCCCTCCAATCCAAAAAACTTGGATTTGGAGGGTATAGGCGTGTTGAATTGCCCCGACAAAACCTCGTTTTTTTATTTGGCGGGGTTGGTATTCTATATTGAGTTCAGTTAATTGCGAACTGTCCGTACATTTATAATTGAATTGCTGTGCCATTATAAAGATGGCATAAATCAGTATAATTATATATGGAGGTGGACTGTAAGTGCATAACCGACCTGAAATGTTGGGGTGTATCATCAAGGCTGCTCGTGAGAACGCCGGAATTACCATAGAAGCGTTGGCAAACAAAGTGGATATTACCGAGCGATACCTATACAGGATCGAGAACGAGGGCAAGAAACCAAGTTTTGATGTCCTACATAAGCTCGTCCGAGAATTGAACATTTCTGCGGATTCGATTTTCTACCCCGAAAAGCCGTCCAAAGATTCCGAGGTAGAAAATCTCCTCCGTATGCTTTCAGCTTGCGATGAACGGTCATTGGAAGTCGTCAAAGCAACTGCGAAAGCCTTAATCGATACTGCACCCGAAAAGTAGCCGCAAGGCTGCTTTTTTATGTGCAATACAATTCATATTGTGGTGTATAAAATCAAGCCAATTTATTGGCGTTTTATAATAACAGGTAATCTCTCACCCATTCGGCATAATAATTCATTGCTTATACTGTTGGAATTTTTGGCAACGACATCAGCAGAAAGATCGGTGCAGCCATCCGTATCTATCAAAGTTGCAATATCACCGACTGCTATTCCTTCTGCATCTGTTATATCAATGGCAAGCTGATCCATACAGATACGACCTATCACGGGAACAATGTACTGACCTATCAATGCTCTGCCATTGCCGTTCGATAAACTTCTCGGAAATCCATCGCCATATCCGATTGGCAGAATTGCAATTCGACTGTTACGCTCTGCGACAAAGCTCCTGCCATATCCAACAGAGTCTCCTTTTTCAATCTGCCGTATCAGCACAACTCGGCTTTTTAAGGATAAGACGGGACGCAGATCGAGTTGAAGTTCTATATTATCATCCGGCAAAGATTTAACCCCATACAAGGCTACGCCTGTTCTGACATAGCTACATTTAAGCTCTGGGTAATTCAAGAAACCGTAACTACTTTGAATATGCAATTTAGGAATATTTATACCAGATTTTTTCAGATGATCAATGAGATTATAAAAGCCATCAATTTGTCCTCTTGTAAATGCAATATCGTCAGGCATACTGCTATCCGAGCAGCATAAATGTGTAAAGATACCACATATATTTAAATTTTTCATTGTAAAAACCTTTTCCACATCCAAAAAGTCAGCACTCGGTATTCCCAGCCTGTGCATACCCGTATCTATTTTGATATGGGCGTTTACCATCACTCCCTGCCTGTTCAGCGCATTTGCATATTCAAAGCTAATCAGAGTTTGTATCAAATTATATTTTTTCAATTCAGAAGCACGATCAATGCTTGTATATCCAAGTATAAGTATTTCCCCACGAATACCATATTTTCTCAAGCTAATGCCCTCGTCTATTGTTGCAACAGCAAACGCCCGAACTCCGATTTTTTCAAGGTGGGTTGAAATTTCATAAGCTCCGTGTCCGTATGCCTGAGCTTTTACAACTGCCATCAATTCGCATTTCGGCGGCATAGCCTTTCTTAATGTTTTTACATTGTGTTCCAAATTGTTCAAATCAATTTCTATATATGCTCTATCTGTATCGTTATCATACCTTACCTTTTTTGGTCTGTATTTATTCCACAATACCGTTGTTGCTATACCAAACGCTACCGATGATAAGCAAACTATTAAATAATGAATAATGCTATTATCAACGAGCAAATTCTCTAAATGAAGCAACTTTGCAAACAACCGTATGATTACAATCATCATTGGATGTATAATATAAATAATCAGAGAGGATGTTCTAAGCCATATAATGCGTTTACCCTTAAAATGCAGGATAATATTGAAAAGGAAATACATACACGGCAACAAAAATATATACATACTATCATGCCGTTGCAGATTACAAAAGTGTAGTGTAAGAGCTTCTATAAACATCAAAACAAAACTAATACTAAATCCGCAAATACTTTTTCTAAATTCAATTTTGTGACGATTATCAGCTATAAGCCCTCCAAGTACAAAGAAAATAGGGGCGAAGAAAATACCGTTTCTTGTATGGTCTGAGATTTGAAAAATCAAATTATAAAATCCGTCTAAAATACCGATTTTTTCGGATAATCCATAATAGCTATCACCAAACAGACCGATAAAATAGAGAATCCCTGTCATGATCAAGGCTGCCCCATAGTCAAACTTTCTGACCAAATACCACGCAATCGTAGCGCCAATGATAGATGCAGGCAGATACCACAAATGATATAAAGTACCGTCGAAAACAATATCCTTGATAATGTTTGGCAAAAGGTTGTCCATTCTGAAATAACCGTTATATATGTTGATAGGTATGTATATCAGCATAGCTACTCCATAAATAAGAGCAGTCTTTTTCACGAACATCCATAATTTACTGTTGTTATAAGCATATCTTGAAATCAGAAAGAACCCGGATGTCATAAAAAAGAATGGAACAGCAACACGAGCTATAATTCGTGTCAACATAAAGTCGCCTGTTTCGCTGAAAGAACCAAGCGGGGAAGTGTGTATTGCAATTATCAATAGTGCGGCGATAAACCTGAAATAGTCAATGCCCGTATAGTTCTTGTTCATTGTTCTTCCTCCATACGGTGACAATAAAACCGTCTATGTTATTTCCTGATATTTGGTTAACATAGTTTTCTTCTATATTGATTGTAGTTTCATTGTTGTTTGCAGGAACATAATATATTTCAATCTCGGTTTCACAAACTGCGGTGAATATAAGCCTGCTATTATCCCGATAATTTTTTATAAATTCTGCATATTCTTCAAGGGAAAAAACTTGCTCTGTAATTATTTTTGAATGTGGATATCCTACATATCGAAAATGCCAAGGTTCATGTGAAATTCCTGTTATACTTTCTTTATCCTTGGCATAGCGCTCAATAAAACCGTAATCGGGTGCTGCCTGCCTAAATTCTTCACAAATACCGCCATACGGGAAATCAGGACGGATAAAATCTATGTCCGGCTTGTTCAGTCCTAAATCAATCGCAAGTCCTGTTTGATGTTCGCTGTGATTTGGCAAAGCAACATACTTTCGTGTAAACTCCTCTCCGTTATCTTTAAGAGAAGTATTATATATATTTACTTGTTCCTCTAAGGTTCGATATCCGCTTACAGGAACAATAGCGTTCCCTGATGAAATCTTTTGGAATATAAGCTGTAATGCGTTGGCAGCTTCACGGCTCAAAAGGGTTTCTTCATAGCGGCTGTTAAGAGAAACATAAAACTTTCTGCTGTTATCTCTGTACGGATGCCGAGCATTTACAAGCAGCAGATCACCTTGATATATTTGTTCTTTTCTTAGAGTTACTGTTTTCATCATTCCACATACAGACTTATCAGCTTGTCCAACATATCCGCAAAGGACAGACCGATACCTTTCATCATATTTGGATAGCGACTGTGGGAGGTAAGTCCCGGTATGGTATTCACTTCATTAAAAATGATCTCATTGGAAGGTGTATAAAACATATCTACCCTCGCAAAGCCGGAACAGCCCAAAGCCTTATATATCGCTACCGCTGTTTCCTGTACCCGTTTTTCTTCTTTTGGAGAAAGTCTTGCAGGCATATGGATTTTTGAAGTTTTTAAGGTATATTTTTCTGTATAGTCAAAGAAACCGTTTGACAGTTCAATTTCATCTATTCGTCCAACCGTTAGGTTGTCGATACCGAGTATGGCGCAGCCTACCTCAAATCCACCTATTGCTTCTTCAACGATGACTTCTGTATCGTGTTCAAAGGCTGATTCTATGGCGGTATTTATTTCTGCTTGCTCAGTTACTTTTGTAATACCAAAAGACGAGCCTGCACGAACCGGTTTTACGAAAAGCGGATAGGAAAGCTCTGTCTCGATTTTTTTCAAAGCCGTATTCTTTTCAGAGCGTTTGAAAGTTACCGATTTCGGAACTTTTACTCCGGCAAGGCTTACGAGCTTGTGCGCTCTATCCTTATCCATACAGAGAGCCGAAGCAAGCGTATTGCAGCCGATCACAGGAATACCCGAAAGTTCAAACATTCCTTGAAGTGTGCCATCCTCTCCGTTTTTGCCGTGTAAAATTGGGAAAACCAAATCTATATGAACAGCAGTGTATTGATCCTCGTCAAATTCCCAAATGCCCTTTTGAGAGTGACTTACAGATACGGTCACAGGATAGAGATTGTCCCGATCCCCGCTCCAAGTATTATTTGCTATGTTCTCATACCGACCTTTGTAGTGATACCAGTCCCCGTTTCGAGTGATTCCTATGGGGATAATGTCATACTTATCATGATTGATATTTTCAAACACGGAAAATGCCGATTGTAATGACACCTCGTACTCTGTTGAATTGCCTCCAAAAATAACTGCTATTTTTTTCTTTTGCATTTTACACACCTCTTTCTTCAATTTTTATATCATCGGGTAGCTTATAGGCTATTTCGCATTGATTGACATACAATTCTTTTTCCGTCTGCCTACCAGTCAGTTTGTCTTTTTCTGTACGACAAACAGAAGCTATTTGATATATTTTTTCCTCTCGCTTGAAATAGGAAACAGACGAATTAAAAACCGTATATTCAATATTTACGGAACTTTGCGACAAAATTCGACCATACATATATTTATCATCAAAGCTAATCTCAATCTGGAAAGTATTGTCCGTATCGTTGCGGATTTTTAAATCTAACCACCCTTCGTAGATTGTCGCATCAGTTCCGCAAGGTAAATCTTCTGTTGTGGATGGAAATGACTCAACAGCGTGTCCGTGTCGCTCAACAACTGTAAGAGGTGTGTGTAAAAAAAGCCAAAATAACATATTGCTTAATTGACACAAACCTCCACCATAAGAGCCGACAATCTTTCCGTCAACAAGGTTTAATCCGTCCTTATATTTCTCGTGGTGGTCTGCCCATCGTACAAGCTGCCAAAAAGAAAATGTTTCATTTGGCTCAATAATCACCTTATTGATTGTTCTTGCGGCAAGTTTAAGATTATGTACCTTGTTAATTTGATATTTCATATCAAATCCACTGTTTTCATTCAGCATAAGTGATGAAGTTTCAAATACCGTATTAGGCAATAGTGCCTCAGATTTACTTTTGGCGTATTTGTTTCCGTCTATCAGCATTTCTAAATAGAACAGTTTTTTCCTTTGCCATTTACGGATAGGAAGTAAAAAGGGAAACACCTGTGTCAGTCTTTTTCTTTTCATAAATTCACCCTCTTAGTTTGTTTCTCCCAGATATTCTTCAAGGCATATTCCTCGTTTGTATATTTCGGTAGCCGCATTAACACCGACATATCGGTAATGCCATGGCTCGTTGGCTATACCTGTGATTGCAACTTTATTCTCTGGATAGCGATATATAAACCCATAGCGATAGGCATTTTGAGCGAGCCAGTTATAAACCTCATAACCATATGAATTTATGCCATCAGCATTTATATCAACGCCAAGACCAAGTTGATGTTCACTTGTTCCCGGAATAGCAACCCAGCGTTCTGTTTCTGTTTTTGCGTCGGATTCAGAATATCCTTTTTCGATATACTCCGCCATTGATTCATCGTATATTTGCTGTTGCTCCTGCTCTGTTCTGTAGCCGGAGGCAACAACAGGATATACACCATCATCCCTCATATCATCAAACATTTTCTGAAGCTGAGGGTATATTCTGCTGTCCACGCATTGTCCGTTTGATAGTTCTGTTAAATCGATTTCACTGTCAGTTTCAAGGGGATGCCATTTATTCACCAGTATCAAGCACCATTCTCCATCTGCTTCATTTTCATTACCAAAATCAATGGAAGGCAATGATGCCTTGTTGTATATATCTGTCCCTGCAAAACGCTGAACAAAGATGCAGGCTAATGCTATCAGTAAAATCAGGATGCAGATAAATAAGTGGGGACGGCGTTTCTTGGTTTGTTGGGTATGAGTTGACATCGTTTTTCCTCCCTGATAAGCTAAAAAAGCACGCTTGCTTTTGGTACTATAAGTGTACCAAAAGCAAGCGTGCTTTTTTTTCGTTTCCCCACAAGAGTTTCCTATGTTTTCCTGCGGAATTTCTTACGATTTTCCTACAGGAGCGGAAGAGTGACTGTAAATTCTATTTGCTCATTTTCACTTTTTGCGGTAATTGTTCCGTTATGAAGCTCAACGATTTCTTTTGCAACTGCAAGACCCAATCCTGCACCTCCGCTTCTGGAACTTCGTGCAACATCAAGACGATAAAACTGTTCAAAAATGCGTACAAGCTTTTCTTTTGGAATGGTATTGCCGCAATTGGTAAACTGAATACACAAATTTTCACCGTTTTGTTTTACAGCAATATGAATCGTGCTGTCATCAAAGCTATAATTCACTGCATTTCTCAGCAGATTATCAAAAACGCGCTGCATCTTATTGACATCGCACTTTATCATAGTGTCTGGGGCTATTTCAAGCTCACATTTTAAATTCTTCTCTAAAAACATTGGTTTGAACTCGTATGTAAGTTGTTCAAGCATACGGGTCAAATTGACCCTGCTGTACTCAAGAGTGATATTAGAAAGATTAAACCGCGTGATTTCAAAAAATTCGTTAATTAAATCCTCAAGATGTTCTGCTTTTTCCAAAGAAATTGACAAATACTTTTCTCTTAATTCTTCGGAAATTTTGTTTTCGTCCCGCAGCAAAGTTAAATACCCAATTACTGAGGTGAGAGGGGTTTTCAAATCGTGGGCAAGATAAACAACAAGGTCATTTTTCCGCTGTTCTGAAAGCTCTGCTGCCAGTTTTCGTTGTTCAAGAGTATGCTTAATATGATTGATTTTCTTTTCGATTGCAGTTAATTCAGAAGGCAAAACAATATCTCCTGAATTTTCTTCTATCAGAGCATCTATACTACGGTTAATTTCTTTGAAATACTTGGAAAATTCATTTAGATAAAAGCGCAAAATAATTGCAAATAACAGTAAGGAAAGCACTACGAAGAAAAGACCCATATAATCTCTAATATATATTGAATATACATTATAAGCTCGGTCATAATCATGGTAGACAAAATTATCCAAAAAACCCACAAAAGTGTCTGCTATGTGCCCTTTTAAAAATAGAGAGTACAAGGCTGCTAAAAAAGCAAACGCAAAAAACAACATTCCAAAAGTTCTAATCAATAATTTGTTTTTAAGAAGACGATAATCATCTCTTTCGCTATTTCTTTTATTTTTCAATGGTATATCCAACTCCCCACACAGTTTTTATAAATTTCGGTTTTTTTGCAGGCTCATTAAGCTTTTCCCTCAATCTTCCGATATGAGCCATAACAGTATTATTGTTATCAAGGTACTGCTCGCCCCAAACATTTTCAAACAATTCTTCAGACGGTATAACTTTTCCTCTGTTCTCACATAAGTACCAGAGGATAGAAAACTCAATAGGTGTCAAAGTAACCTCTTTTCCATACAAAGTACATTTGTGAGTATTCTTGTTTATAATAAGTCCTCTTACATCATGTTCTGCAAGGGGAGCATCTATTTCCTTGGTATTAGCCGCATTATTATAACGAACATAACGGCGAAGTTGCGTTTTTACTCTTGCTACAACCTCCAAAGGATTGAAAGGTTTTGTAATGTAATCATCAGCTCCAATGGTAAGTCCCATAATTTTATCAGTATCCTCAACTTTTGCCGTCAGAATTATAATAGGATAAAAATACTGTTCTCTGATTTTCTGACAAATACGAAATCCATCAATATCTGGAAGCATTACATCTAAAATTGCCAAATCCATTTTTTGCGTTTCAATACATTCCAAAGCATCCAGACCATTATAAAATTTATGTACCGTGTAACCATCATTTTTAAGATATACCTCTATTAGATCGGCTATCTCCTTTTCATCGTCTACTATTAAAATTTGTTCACTCATTTTATTGCTCCTTAATTTCCGGCACAGCTTCCATAATATCGCCAAAGTCACAGTTTAGATATTCGCATATATCAAGCAAAACAGGAAGTGTGACATTTTCGTTTTTCCCAAGTTTAGCAAAAGTGCTTTTGCTTGCACCAACCGCCACTCTTAATTGACTTTTTTTCATCCCTTTATCTATAAGCAGTTTCCAAAGCTTATTATAACAAACTTTCATTTCGTTCCTCCGAATAGACTTATTAACTCTATCATAGCACTTAAATCGCTAAAACACAAGTGTTTGGTTTGCATTTGCAGACTTTTTTGAAAAGCGTATGTATTCGGCTGTTTAATACAAACAGCCGAAATGAATTTTAATACTGCGGCATACCATACCCCAATATCTCATAATACCCTATGGCATAGTGATTTTCTCGGCAGCTATCGCCGGAATTGCCCTCCACGGTGTAAACTGTGCCGTTCTCGACTTTTTCAACAATCCCCACATGATCGGATTCTCCGTCCTGCGGGCCTGACGAACCTTTATTATCCCAATCGAAAAAGATAATGTCACCGGGACGGGGTTCGTAGCTGTTGTCCTGCCATAGTCCGCGATCTCTGAACCATTCGACACCCCAGACGCAGCCTGCAAATTTCGGGATAACGCCTGCGTCGATATAGCCGCACTCGTTGGCACACCACGAAACGAAACAGGCGCACCATTCCACACGAGAGTTAAAGCCGTACCACGACCAATAAGGCGCACCGCCCACATTGCCGATCTGCGAGAGCGCAACAGTTACAATCTCGCCGTCGCCTGTGCCGATACCGTAAAGAACAGCGCTCCACATACTGCGGTTTTCGTCGGCAAGAAGTTCGGCAAGCTGTTTTCGCTGGTCTGCGCTGAAATTGTACTGATCTGCCATTTCCTCGGCGGTCTTATGGCTGACCGTAATATACAGATAGGTTCGTGTAACGGTAGAGGTGGATTCCACAATATTCCCGTGGCCGTCGTCGGTTTCGGTAATTACTTCCTCGGTCTTTGTTTCGGTGCGGGAAGATATTTCATTCATCTGCCAGAAAATATCTTTTAGAATCGCCTTTTTGGAATCGTCCATCGTGGCGACCTCTTGTGCATTGTCGGGGTCGGTGGTGGTTTTGACTGCATAAATAGCAAGCACTTCCGGCCACACGGCGCGGGAGCCGGACATTTCAAGCACATCATAGGAGATATTCGCCTTTGTCGTGTCAAGTTGCGTTTGATAGTCAGTATTGATTTCCTGAACAACCGCCTGCATAGTCTGACCTGATCCGCTGTCCTCATTAGAAAAGAAGATACCGAAGCACGAGCCGACAATTAAGCCGATCAGACAAATAACGATAATGACAACAACCGCAACCCAGCCCCCGGCGGCGATAGCGAAAATCAGCGCCTTTGTTGCGGCAATAATCGCCTTGACCGCCGCAATGGTTGCTTTGACCGCTACTTTTACAGCATGGGCGGTTGCCTTTGCAGTAGCTTTAGCCGCCTGTGCCGCTTTTTGTGCTGCTTTCGCCGTAGCCTGTGCGGTTTTCTGCGCTGTTTTCGCTGCTTGCTGGGTCGTCTTGATGGCAGCTTTGGAAGTATGCTCGGCGGTCTTAACAGTTTTCTGTGCGGTCTTGACCGTACCCTTTGCGGTCTTGACGGTTGCCTTGCCCGTAGATTTTGCCGTTTGCTTAATGGTCTTGCCGCTGTGTTCCACCGTCTTAATGGATTGTTTCGCAGGTTCAGCAGAACGGCGAACCCTCTGCATAGATTTTTGAGCCTGCTTTTTCGGGAAGTTGGCTTTCTTTTGCTGAAAATGGTCTTTTGCTTTGGAAATATTCTCTTTTGTGTCCTTTACACCCTTGCGCCCGAATTTATCAAGCTGGCGGACGGTTTCACGGGCGGCGGTTTCCGTCCCTCCCGAAACACGGTCGGCGGCGTATTCATCGGGCGAACCCTCTGCGGAATAAAGGCTGTGATCCGCTTTGTCTTTGGTGCGAATATAGGCAGATTTCATACGCTCGGCGGCAACCGCCGATTTGTCAATCGCCTTGACCGTTCCTTTGGCAATCTCCCTTGTCTTTATATCCGGCATAGCGTCACCTCCGATCCGAGCCGTGAAAGCTCCTGCCGCAGAGCAGAGTAAAACGCTCTGCTTCGGATATTGCCGCCTGCGGCCTGCCATCTGTCCTCAAAATCAAAACGGGCGGCAAGCTGACGGACGGAATAGTTTTTAAGAAATGTCCTCCAAGTGGATTCGTCCCATTCTTCAAGCTGCTGCCATAGGTCGGGAAAATGCCGATACAGCTTCCGCAGTTCCCCCAAACTTTGCAGAGGGCAGCACCAGCAGGAAACACGGCTGAAAATCTCATATAAACCGCCCCAATCAAAACCCCGCCTGTAACAATAGGAAAGACAGTCCTTTTCTGTCATTCCCCATTCTACAAGCGGGTAATTTTTATCCTTGATTCGCTTTGTTTCATCGGCGGCGATCCCCACATACTCAATGAGCGTGTAATCCTCCCGTAATTCTTTCAGATAGGCGTTGATAACACGGGTTTTGAGAATCCCCGTACACCAGCGGCCACGGGGACCGGGCCAGCTCATACCTCTGCACTGTGACAGCGCGGGATTCTTCCTTTTCGGGGTGTACTCGTAAAAGTAGTATTCAAAATCGTGCGCCGCTTTCAGCCGTATAATCGGTCTGCCGATATACGCCTCCAATCGGTCAAGGTGTTCATACATCTGCGGAAATTCAAGCCCCGTATCGCAGAACAAAATCAAATTAACAGGCAGCTTTTCCTCCAAGAGCCGTAAGAGCATAGCCGTTGAATCTTTCCCGCCCGAAAGAGAGAGGACATATTTTTCAGGCTTCATTTTCGCCCACCTCCAAAGAGGGCGAAACAATCTTTTTCGCTACAACGACCATGCGGCCGTTTTGCCTGCTGTATTCGCAGGTGGAAAGGGTTATCAGCCTGTCGCCGTATTCCGCAGTCACGCCCGTATCATATAGAGCAAGCTCCTTGCATTGGGAGATATATTCGTTAAAGGCATTTTCGTCCTCGGCATTGACAAAATGGTAATACTTGAAGCCCTGCTCGGAATAGGCAACGGTCTTGAATGCCGCCACAACCTCATATTCTCCAAAGCCGGATAGCGTATCAAAGCGGATTGTTTTGTGCTCCCTGTAAAAATCCTCGTCGGCATACTTGCAGAGGTCGGCAAACATACTGCCGTTATTCATATGATGACCGTAAATAACGCAGTTGTCGGAAAGTCCGAGGTCGCAGTTTTCCTGCACATAGGGAACGCCGTAATCGCTGTACTGCTTTTCAAAGCTGCGTTTCAGATAGTAGTTCGGATTGTCAACCGTCTGCATTACAGGATAGTCGATGTTTGTTCCCTCAATGGAAATCCAGCCCACAAAATCGCTGTTTTGCTCATAGACCGCAGCGTACTTTTCAAAGGCGGTTTGTTCGGGCTGCGGGGGTTCGGTTTCCTGCGGCTCATCGGCGGGCGGCGTTTCGTCCTGCACAAGTGCAGCGATATTGTCAAAGGCTTCGGCGCTCTGTTTCTCGTCCGCATACTGCCGATAAAGCATAACGCCGGAGAAAAGGAAAAGGGCGGCACATACGGCCGCCCCGATCATCAGATATTTGCTTTTCATAAGAATTGTCCTCCTGTTTTGAAATTAAGAAGCGTCCCCGCCGCCGAACACGCCCTCGCCGGGTTTTGTCGTCATAAGCTGATACAGTTTTGTATCTCTCGGAAAGCGGTTGATAAAGGGTACAAGGGCGCTGCCGTACTTGATAAGACCGCAGCCTGCGTCCGCATTGGTAACATAGCTCATCTGCTCATCGGAGATATTTAAGAGCTTCGAGAGCTTGGAACGGTCGGAAAACGCCTGATTGAGCATTACCACAAATTCAGAGTTGGAAAGCATTGTGCTTGCCTGTACGGAATCGAGCAGATATTCCACATTCTGCGTAATGGCGGTCGGGTAGCCGTTTCTCTTTCTGAACTGCCTCCAAGCAGAGTTAAAGAAAATGCCGCTTTGCTCGTTCTCAAACACAACATGAAACTCGTCGATAAAGACATGAGTACGCTTGCCCTTTTTCCAGTTGAGCGTAACACGGTTCAGAATGGTATCGGTGATAACCAGAAGTCCCGTAGGCTTTAACTGATCGCCCAAGCTGTGAATATCAAAGACGACAATTCGCTTGTCGAGGTCTACGGTGCTTTCGTGTCCGAAAATATCAAGCGATCCCGTAGTGAACAGTTCCAGAGACAGGGCGATTTCCTTTGCCTTTTCTTCGGGCTGTTCCAAAAGTTTATTGCGGAGATCGCAGAGGGTAGCGGTTTTGCCCGTCGCCTCGGCCTCCTGATACACAAGGGCCGTACAGCGATCAATAATGGATTTCTGTTGCGGGCCGACCCCGGTTCTGTCGATCTGCTCTACAAGGGACATAATGAACTGCGATTTCTCCACAATGGGATTGTTCTCGCCGTAGCCGTCAACCATATACATAGCGTTCAAGCGGTCTTTGCCGCCTGCGGCCATATGAATGACGGTCGCTGTTTCCTCGCCCAAAGCCGCCGCCAGAGCGCCGAACTCATTTTCAGGGTCGCAGATCAGCACATCGTCCTCGGTGTTGAGAATCAGAAAGGCAATCAATTCTTTTGCGGAAAAGGATTTACCCGAACCGGGAACGCCGAGCAGAAAAGCCGACTGATTCAAAAGATTCGCCTTGTTGCACATAATAAGATTATGAGAAATGGCGTTTTCCCCGAAATAGATACCGCCCTTGTCCTGAACTTCCTGTACCTTGAACGGCATAAATACTGCCAAAGATTCCGTTGTGAGTGTACGGAACGCATTGATTCTGCGTGTACCAATAGGAAGAACAGTATTCAAGCCGTCGAACTGCTGAAATTTTAAAACGGCAAGCTGGCACATATGCTTTCTTGCAACGGACAGCACCGTTTCGGTGTCGCTGTCAAGCTGCTTTTTGTCGTCGGCGGTGATTACCATAGTAATGACCGCAAACATCATGCGCTGATCCCTCGTTGTCAGGTCGTCCAAAAATTCCTTGCTTTCCTTACGCTGGAGCTCCATATCATACGGCACGACCGCAGAAAAATTGTTGTTGGCGTTTTGGCGTCGCTGCCAGTTTGTGATGTTTGTCTCGACCCCTAAAAGGCGGTTTTCCACCTCACGCACCGCTTCGTCGGTGGGAACGGGAACAACATCAATCGACAACATCATATTGCGGTTAAAGTCGGTGAGCTCCGTTACCATACTGTCCTTGATATATGAAGCATAGTCTTTCAAAAAAAGAACCCGGCAATATTTATCGCCGAGCTTCAAATAATCGCTGTTCTTTTCAATGGAATCGGGGCAGATATAGTCCTTGAAATCGTGTCCCTTTTTCATCATATCCTGCGGGTCGAAATGAAAGGCGGCTTCCTCGCCCTGACGGTAGAAGTCGTGAAGCACACGCAGCTTTTCGCCTGCGTGCATTTCCGTACACTTTGAGCCGAGGGCGGCAAAGTGGGAAATCAGGTCTGCGCCCACACGGGCAAAATAGGTGCGGGCTTCCTCAATATCCTTTTTGGCAACGGATATGGTGATATACTTTTCCTGTATAATGCCGTTCGCTCCCGTGGCTTTGTCAAGCAGCATTTGATTGTATTCCTTGCGGTACACATCACGGGAATCGCCGCGCATAGGCATTAAAATTGACTGTTCAAAATTTGCCTTGTTCAGTCTGCGGTTATTGATCGTGATTTTCGTGGTAGCACCGGAATCCAGAGAGTTGAGCAGTTCGGAGTAGGCAAGAAACATCGTTTCCTTGTCCTCGCGGCTTGCCACAAGGTAGTTTATATCGGTAAATTTATAGGTCTTGGAAAAGCGGTTTCCCACCTGAAAAATACCGTCTTTCCAGATACGCTGAATCGGGATAATATCCTGCACCTTGCGGGGAACAGAATATCGCTCTTTATCCTGTTTTAGCAGTTTTTTTAAGGCCTTAATCATCGTTTACCTCCTGTATCAATTTTGCCTTTGAGCGCTTCATAGTAGAAATTCGAGGATTCAAAACGAATTTCTTTCGGCTCTAAAAGCTCCGAGCGAATCCACGCCCAGATAAATTGCTCGGCTGTCATGCCGTGATAAGTGATGAATCCCAGCGCCGCAAAGGGGGCAGCGCCGAGAATACACATCCACGATACGGTTTCCGTTCCGACATAGGGCTTTAAGAGAAAGTACAGCCCCACGGCAACAGCGACCGCCAAAATGGAAAAGATGAATTGCCGCATACTCAAACCGAAAAACATAGATTCGGTATAGTTGCGGATTTCACGGTTAATTTTTACCTCCATAATCTGCATACCTCCTGTCAGCGTTCCTGTTCGCCTTTGGCTTTGGGCTTCGGTTGAAGCTCGCGCGGGGTTCTGCCGTCAAGGGGCTTGATAAAATCAATCTGCCCGGCGGCATAAATGGCGTTGCCGTTTAACTGCCTCTGCCACGCCTTATTGGAGGGCGACCAGCGAAAGCCCCAGCTTTTGAGTTTACTGCGCTGTTCCTCGCCGGGCTTTTCATCAAAAAGAAGCTGCAAGCGGTTTTCCTCCTGATTAGCAACAGCTTCGCCGCCCTCAAACTGCCAGCCGACAAAACCCGTTTCCTCACGGCGTTCAAGACTTTCAATTCGCTTTTTCAGACGGTTAATTTCCGCATTGTTGTTGGATAGCTCATAGGGAGCATAAGGGGCGGTAATCCACGAATAATCGTTTTTCACGCTCTCGTCGATCTCCGCCGCCTTTTCATCGGAAATGCCTTCAAAGCCTTTCATCGTACCGTTTTTGCGGTAATAGGCGTTGACTTTTTTCATATGGCTTTGCAAGTCTTGTCGCTGCTGCAATTTTTCTTTCAGCTTCGTAACGGCTTCGGGGTCGTCGCTGAAAATGGCGGTGTTCTTCTCGGCGGCCTCGGCCTTACTGCGGTAGTAGTCCGCTTTTTGTCCTGCCTCCACGGATTTCTCCATTTTGCCCCATGCGCGGTCACGGTAATTTTTATCGGATTTGTAGGAATAGTGATCGACCAAAAGCGGCTGCCCCAGAGGAATCGCCTCAACCATTTTGCTCGATTCGTGTGCAAGCTGGCTGCTTTGCTGTTCAAACTTCTCCGCTTTCTCGTTGTAGTAGTCGATTCTCCGTTGCTTTTTTTCTTCGTATGAGTTCATAGCATATCGCTCCTTTACTTACATAAAAATAGCCTCCTGCGAATATCCGCAGAAAGCAATTACAAGCCCATCATTTCACGCACAACACGGTCGGCCATTTTGACCGCGCCCACGAGGACGAGCATATTAAAAACAAGCTCCCCGATATAGCTCCATACCATAGAAACCGCCGCAGCGTTCGGGTCAACCACGGGCGGGGCCGAAGCAAACAGGGAGAAGATAATACAGGCAAGCACGATAATAGCCCCCTCCAAGCAGACGGCGGCATAGGATTTAATAAAGCTCTTGCCGACATTCTGCGAGGGTTCGCCTGCAAAAGCGGAGAGAGGTACGGGCGCAATCGCCGTGTAAAGGTACAACTTAAAGAACCTGCCGTAGACCGTCATTATCATAATGAAAGACAGTACCGTAATGAACAGCCCGCCGATCAAGGTCACTGCCCACAATGGGATGTTTTCAAAAAAACTGCAGTTCTCCACGGCGGTCACGATTTCGGCAGGCAGCACGGTTTCCTGCGCTGCACCGAAGCCTGCGGCGTTCATGATGGTAGAGATCAGCCCCTGCACGATGTTGAACAGGGCAATCATCAGCTCCAAGCCGTATGTGACGGCGGCCTTGGCGAGAGCGAAGCGGATAAACACTTTGAGGGCGTGTTCCGGCCGCTTCAGTTCCGCAAAGGAGCCGCAGGTTTTCATCACGCCCACAACAAAGAACAAAACAAGCAGCGCAAGGCCGATGGCCTGCACCGCACCGTGGATGCCGACGATCACATTCCAAATCGTGCCGCCCTTGAACTGCTCCGGCGACTGCGTAATGAGCTGCCAGATCTCCGCCAGCTTTTCATTCCAAGTTTCAAGTGCATTCTCCAAATTCTGCACGATCCAGTTATCCGACATTCGGCTCACCTCCCGTCAGCGCAATATCACAGGCGACCTCGTTGCCCCAAGCATCCCAGCCGTCCGCTTTCTGACGGGCGAACAGCTCAATGCGGGGCAGATCGCCCATCAGCTCGACGATTCGCCGTCTTGCTTCTTCCGGCTTTTTGCTGTGTTCCTCAATGTGGGAGAGGATGACTTGATGCACCCCGGCAGAGCGGCGTTTCGGGTGTCCTTTGGTGGCAAGCATACAGAACTCCGCATTGGCTCTCGTCCAGTGTCCCATGCCCCAAAACAGACTGTCGGACTTGCGGTTCTGCTTGATCCACACGAAAGCCACCGTCTTATATGAAAAGCCCCATGCACGCATGACCGAAAAGCAATCATGCAGCAGCGGGATCGTTGTCCATAGAAACAATACGCAGTCATCTGCGGCAAGTGTGCCGACCGGCAGCGCCCGTATATCTTCCAGCGCCATTGTCGGGTAGTGGGATTCGGCAGAGCGTCCAAGTCCCTTTTGGGAGTAGACTTTATACCGCCAAGGCGGGTCGGCGTAAATAATGCTGTATTTCTTCACAGCTTCCTCCTTTCCGGCAAATGGGGGCAGGCCGAAGTGACCTGCCCCGTGTGCCGTATCATTTTATCTGCTGTCCCGGTCGGGCGAACTGCGGATCACGCCGTACACATCGTCTACAAAGTAGCGCCCGGCAAAGGGATTGAATATGGCGTGGCACTTCACGCCGTTGTATTCGGCAAGGTAGTCGTTGTCCCCGATGCGTTTGAGGATCGTCGCCTCACCGAGCACATGGGTTTCTCCCTGTTTCAAAGAGTGGATATAGCACTCACACTTTTCCATCTGCTGCCTCCTTTCAGCCCGTGATCAGGTTGAGGATCTCTTTGGCAAAGGTGATGACGATGCCGCCCACAAGGGTGAGAAAGCCGTTGCTTCGCTGGCTGGGATCGTGGGACTGGAACGAAAGTCCCACCTGCACGATGCCCCAGCCGAGCAGGATCAGGCCGACCGCACGGATCAGTCCGAAAATGAAATCGCTCAGGTTGTTCACAACGGCGATCGGGTCATTGGCGGCAAAAGCCGTCACGGAGCAGCCGAGCACAAGGGCGACCGACAGCACGGCGGCGCAGTAGAAACGGAAGCCCTTTTTGACCTTGCCGGGCACAGACAGCTTGTTTGCGGTCTTTTTGGTGTTCTTCATGGGTTTATCCTCCTTGAATTGAATTAAAAAAGAGCCTCTATATCCTCGTTGGAAAGAAGCTCATAATCGGGTATGGGTTCACTTAGCTCAGACAGCGTTTCGGCGGCAGCGCCTGCAAACGAGAGCGTCGCAACAGCATTCTCCGTTCCGCCGTGTTCATAGGGTGCTGCGCCGCCGTCCTCGGTCAGCGCAATGTTCGGGTGTTTCAGAATGTCGTATTTCTCATCCATCACCGGCCGCTCGCCACGGATAAACAAAAGGGCGTAACGGTTGTCCAGCATACGCACCTCGTCCGGCGTCAGAAGCTCTCTGCCGCTGATCTGATAGTTCGTGCTGTAATTTCCGTTGCGCCCGGATGATTTGCCGTAGGTGTTGGTGTCGATGGTGGATTTGCCGAGATAGGATTCGGAAATCAGCTTGTGGGTCGAAGTTTCATTGCCGCCGAGATAAAGAAACTCGTCGCAGTTGCCTAAAATGGATTCCCATTCTTTTTCAAACAATGCTTTCAGCGCCGCTATATTTTGCAGGATAATCGAAACAAACACATTGCGGGAACGCATGACCGCAAGGATCTTGGAGAAGTCCTCCGGCAAGCTGACATTGCTGAACTCGTCCATCAAGAAGTGAACGGGAACGGGCAGACTGCCGCCGTATTTGTGGTCGGCCAGATAGAATAGCTGCTGAAAAAGCTGCGTGTACAGAATGCTGACCAAAAAGTTAAAGCTGGTGTCATTGTCGGGGATCAGGGCAAAAAGCGCCACCTTCTTTTCTCCGAGGGACGGCAGATCCAGTTCGTCCGTAGCGGTCAGCGCTGCCAGCGAGGACAGGTTGAATTTCTCTAACCTTGCCGCCAGCGTGATCTGAATGGATTTCAGCGTTTTTGCGCTGCCGGAATGATAGTCCTTGTAATACTTCACGGCGATATGGTCGGGTTCCCGCATTTCCAGCCGCTCAAACAGCTCGTCCAGCGGCGAAGTGTATTCGTCGCAGTCCTCCCGCACATCTGCCGCACGCAGCATCTCCATGACCATCGGAAAGTTCTGCTCGTCGGGCGGCGCTTCGTATTTCAGATAGAAGATCAGCGCCAGCAGAAGCATAGATGCAGCCGTATCCCAAAAGGGATCGTTGGACTGGCTGCCTTTCGGCGTGGTGCTTTTGAACAGATTGGTCACAAGCCGCTGCACATCGTTGTCGTCCCGCAGGTACACAAACGGGTTGTAGCAGTGGCTTTTCTCCATATTCAGAAGATCCAGCACCCGCACCTCATAGCCCTTTTGCCGCAGCAGATGTCCCGTACTGCGCAGCAGCTCGCCTTTCGGGTCGAGCACGGTAAAGCTCGTGTTGGCCTGACACAGATTCGGTTTGGCGTAAAATCTCGTTTTGCCTGCGCCACTGCCGCCGACAACGAGCGTGTTGAGGTTGCGGCGGTGCTTTCGTCCGTCCAGTCCCATACGGACATTCTGCGTGAAGATCTTGTTGTCCTCCGGCGCAGCCGCCCGGTATTTTCGGTTGACGGTTCGAGCAGAGCCCCACTTGGCCGAACCGTGTTCCTCGCCGCGGCGGTAATTGCGGCGGGACGATAGAATGACACCCACCGCAAGCCCGTAAGCGCAGAGCAGAATGAGAACAGTTTTCAGGCTGTCCTCGCAAAGCTCGATACGAAACGGGTCGTTCATCACCGCGGGAAACCGGGCGACGATCTCCGGCAGACCGCCGTGGGCGGCGGGGGAGATTAGCAGCCCCAACCACACAACGGGGAGAATCCCGAACAGGCAGAGGACAAGAGGGTTATTCCCGCGCTTCATCGTTCCTGCACCTCACTTTTTTAGTAGGTGCGTCGATTGCTTTCAAAAGAACCTCGTCAACAATATCGGTGGGGCGTTCTTCTTCCAGCAGGTCGTTTCGCATTTCATTCAGAGCATTGATAACAACGCCATGTTCGTAACGGTCGAGCGTCAGTACCCGTTTTTCTGTTTTCTCCATAATCAGCGCTCCTGTTCCGTATGGCGGGGCGCTTTGTTCTGTTCCAGCGACCTTGCCATTCTTGCGGAAATGTCGTAGGCGGTATCTCGGATTTCGGAAAGCTCGGCGCGGATTTCCTGCGGGTCGGCTTCGCTTAACTCTTTCGGAATGTCAAAATCGGCTGGAGAAAATGAAAGATTATCCGTTTCGATTCCAAATTCCTTGCAGAGAATATACGAAACACAATGTGCCTTAAAGTCAGCGGTGCTGTAGGAATAATTCTCGTTCGTCATGGCAAGTTCCGCATGAGCCAGAGCCTTTGATACTTCATAAAACAAATCAGACGCACCCATTCCTCGGCAAACAAAAATAGCTTTTTGTTCGTGGTCGTAAAGAGCGCCCATGTCATTGGGCAGTTCATTGACAGACTGAATCGGCACAGGCTTTTTGTAAATGAGAGCGCCGAGCAAAGCCCTTGCGTCGTGGGAAACAGGCGGCTGCGCTTTCATACGGGCGGTGGTCTGTGAAATGTCATATACGCGCTTGATGTTATACGACACGCCGATACTGCCGTCGTCACGGGTGTACTCGCCGTTAGATTCGATAATCTTAATCGGACGGTTAAATTCCTGCCGCTTGATATACACGCCCTGATCGCGCCAAAAATCCTTATCGCCAAGTTTGCTGGCATTTTTGTTGTCATGCAGAATTAAAAGGGCGTTAGTAGCGGAGTAGCGATGAAATTTTGCCTGCACATTCAGATAGTCACGGAACTTGCCGCCGTCTGTGCAGATTTCTTCAGCGGTGGCGTCGGCAGTAGCATACCTCTCGTCACGCTCTGCCTTTTTCTTTGCCGCCCAAGCCTCTTTGTCAAAATCTTCGGCTTGCGGGGCGGGTTCAAAAATATCATCAAAATTGCTCATGGGTTATCTCTCCTTTGATTTGGGTTTCTTTTTTCGGGACGGTTGTTTGTGGGTGGTCGTCTGCTGTTTGGTCGGCTTTTTTGAAACGATGGGTTCTTCTTTGGCGGGAGCCGCCGCCTCTTGCTGTTTCGCCTTGATTTCCCGCAGTTCTTCACGAACAGAGGGGCGTTCTTCGGGCGGCTTAACAGTACCCTCGGCGGTTCTGTTTTGCTTCTTTGAGATAGGCGCGGACGGATGGGATTTCTCCGCCGCTTTCCCAAAAGAATCATTTTTGCTGACTTCGGGATTCTGCGGCGTTCGTTCCTCCTTTTTCACAGGCACGCCCATTAAATCGTCAAGCAAACGGTCGTCTGCCTCTTTATCGGGCTTTTCCTGCTCAGGAGCAAAGGGGGCGGCGGTTTTCTCGGCTTTGGATTTTTCAATATCACGCTTAATAGAAACGGTATCGACCGCAGCCAGCTTGAAGCGTTCCACAATGCGGTTGATTTTTGAAGCGTCCTCGGCACGCACCATAATGTCTACCATACCGTCGGCGGATTTTTCTTTCCCGCGCAGAGCGCAGTAAACAACGCCGTACCGCTTGGCTTCGGCGGCAAACTGTTTCAAATGTTCCTCGCTGACGGTGAACACTTTGAGTTCCTTGCCGCTTTTGAGCATAGCGGTTAAACGCTGCCTGCCTTTGGTCTTGTTCTTGTCTCTGTTTTTCAGAACAGTATAAATCATAGCGGCGATATTTTTCGCCGCAGAGCCGGTCAGCTTTAAGGCAACTTCCGTACCCTCTAAACTGATCCTTACAATCTGTTCTGCTGCGTCACCGGAATTGTACATGGTCGGTTTTCTCCTTTCCTTTGATATGCTCATCCTCTCGGACGGCTTTGATTTTCTCTTTGATAACGCCGGAGCGTTCGGCTATATCGTCACATAAAGACACCTCCTTTCGCAGAGTGGCAAGCTCTTTTGACAATGCGGATATTCGGTCTTTGATTTCCGCTGACTTTTCGGGATCGGCTTTGACTGCCGCCGTCCGCTGCAATTTGTAAAGCTGTTTTCGCTCAGCAGTCAGAGCGGCAATTTTGTCTTGCGCCTCGTCACGGTATGAAAAAAGCTGTTCGGCGGTATCAATACGATTTCGCACAAGCAGCCTTGTTTCGGCGGTGATGTCGTCCAGCTTTCGCAAATCCTCACGCAAGAGAAAATGAAGTCGCCGCCTATTTTGTTTCGGTTTGTTTTTCGGGAAGATCCCCAGCAGGTAGCAGTAGTGAAAATACAGCGCCCGAAACCCTGTGATTTTGCGGGTCTTTTTCAAGCTGCCGAACAAGCGAATCCGTATGACTTGACGGGTCGGTTCGGACGGTTTCTTTTCAGCTCGTGTCTGCGACAGAATCCGTCTGCGGATTTGTTCAATGGAATAGTCCTCACCGAAGTTGCGCATCAGGCGCACAAATCGTTCCTTTCCCGGCGGTCTGACCGAAATATCTTTGCCGATCTTGACCTCATAGCCTTTCTTCCGCAGATTATCGAAAAACTGCCGTTCAGTCATAGACTGCCGTATGGCTTCGTCAACATCGGCGCGTATTAGTCCCCGCCAAGTGGGGCGCTGTTCCTGCTCGGCGCGCCATTCGCCGTATTGCTTGGCTTTCCCGTACTGTGGGTTTTCAATCACCGATAAACGGTACTCACGGCAAAGCTCATCGGAAACAGTCTGCATATCGTGATAATCCTTTTTGGTGCGGTGGTATTTGATTCCGTCCACAAAGGACACCGTATTCAGCACAAAATGATTATGCAGGTGATTTTCTTTGTCAAGGTGGGTCGCCACAATCACCTGATAACGGTCGCCCCACAAACGGGCGGCGAGCTTCATCCCGATTTCGTGCGCCATTTCGGGGGTAGCCTCGCCGGGAGCAAAGGATTGATACCCGTGGTAGGCAACCGTCCCGTTTTCTTTGCCGAACCGTTTTTTCACGGCAAGCATTTCATCACGGGCGGTCGAGGGGAAGCAGTTGATACCCGACACAAAACGGTGAACCACGGCGCAGTCCTCGTTATCCGCTTTCTGCGTTTTTCGGGAATTGACCGCATAGCGGATGACATCGGAAAGCTCCTGCCCGTCCTGTTCGGTCATATCCTCGTCCGTGTAAAATTTCGGGTTCGTTGTTTTATCGGGGTTCTCCACATAGACGACCACCTTGCCGAGCCAGCCTTTCACACGCCAGATTGAAGTTGTCGCCATACCGTTATTTCATCGGGCGCGGCAGGATAACCGCCTCGGTGATTTTCTTGACAGCAGTATCAATCTTGCGGCAGGCCTCGTCGTATCTTTGCACATCGAGAACATTCAGGGTGTGCGCTTTGACGGCAATCTGATTGAGATTGTTGCCGATCCCGTGAAGCTCCCTCATCATGGCGTAGTAGTCGGGCGGCGGGGCGTCCTGCGGTTCAAGCCCATTTACCAAGTGCCGCAAATACGCCTCACGGGAAAGACCGCTGCGCTTCACTTTCTTTTGAAACGCCTCGGCTTCCTTTTTGTCGAGCCAGAATTGAATGTGAACATTGCGTTTTCTCATATTTTCACCTCCGAATTGAGTTCGTTTTGAATTTCAACAATACGCTTGCCTACCGCATACACAACGGGAATCGTCACGCCGTTTCCGGCCTGCTTGTAAAGCTGGGCGTCGGAATTGACGGCGGCCGCTTTATCAAACATTTCATCGGAAAAGCCTTGCAGCCTCCAGCACTCACGGGGCGTCAGCTTGCGGATTCGTCCGCAGCCAAGCGGAATTTCAGTCCTGTTTTCGGATTTGTCTTTATTAAAGTTCGCCGCCTGTTTAACGGGTAAAGCGTGTTCGCAGGAATCGCAGGCACAGAGATAAACGCCGTGTTTGTCCTGCGTATTCAGGCAAAAGGCGGGTTCTCCGCACTCCTTGAAACGGCGGCCGTTCTGCCTCTTATTCTCACGGTCGGGGGTCAGCACAGCGCGGCAGCCATAAAAAACGCCGGAGCTTTCGCCCCGGTTGCTTACCCCGATTTTGTTGTAGCCTGCGATCAGACATTTGGTGTGCTCCTGCTCCAAGATTTTCGGCGTACCCCGTTTTAGTTGAATGAGCGCCGTTTCTTCGGTGCAGTCCGGGCACTCGCCGCTCATGCAAAGAACGCCGCTTTTGTCGCCGCTGTGGTTGGTGATGCCGCTGTCATACCTTGCCTTGATACAGCGGGCGTGCTCGGTCAGCCTCGGTTCACCTTTGCACAGGTCGATGAAGTACATGCCCGTGCGCCCGCCAAAGCCGCCGCCCTCGCTCATCAGCGTACAGCTCACGCCTGCGGGATCATAGACCCGCTTGCCCTGCGTGCCGCCGATCAACTGTATAAGAGCCTTGCCGTCGCCTGCGGTGACAGGAAATACTTTTCGTCCACCCTCGGCTCTAAAATGTCGATAAGCGACAAGGTAGATGCGTTCCCGGTTTTGCGGAACGCCGTGGAAGCGTGAATTAAGCAGTCCGTATTCGATATGATAGCCGATTTCGGCCAACGAATGGAGAACGGTCGCAAAGTCCCATCCTCGATTAACGGAGAGCAAATTTTTAACATTTTCAAGGACAAGCCATTCGGGTCGATCTTCGGCAGGCGTGCCTTTGAGGAGTCTAACGATTTCAAAAAAGAGAGAGCTTCGCTTGCCTGCAAGCCCTCGTTGCCGGCCAGATACAGAAATGTCCTGACACGGGAATCCGCCTGCCCAGAGGCTGACTCTCGGCAAGTCGGCGGGTTCGGTTTTGGTGATGTCCTCGCCATACCACTCATCCTCCTTTACATCGTGGATCGCGCGGTAGCTGCGGTCAGCGAATTTATCGATCTCGCAGTGGCCTTTGCAGACCATGCCGCAAAGTTCAAAGCCCTTGCGGAAACCGCCGACACCGCTGAAAAAGTCCAAAAAGGTCATGGGTTCGTTCACCGGCTTTCCTCCTTCCGGGTATAAAAATATCGCCCTCCGCATGGGCGGGGACGAAAAGGGTTTCAGGGATTTCCCTGACAAGTGCCGCTGTGGTATCACAACGGCGATGCTTGCTGGTACAGTGCATAGCGTTCGTCCCATAGGCCGAACATCGTGCCACCAACCGAAAATATATCAGCGTTCTTGCTCCGGCTGCGGGCGGTATGGGATACCGAACAGCGTGTCGTTCATCCTCGCAAGGTGTTCAGGATAGCGGAACATCTTGCCATAGCGGTCGATCTGCTCGTCGGAAAGGCTGTCCAGATTTTCGCCGCGGCAGTCGCAGATAAAGGCGGGGCCGAAGATGAAGTCCACCATCACGTCGTCGTCGTTCTTCACGCTGCGGTTCGGGCGCATCCCGTTGATCTTGCTTTCCTCATTGCAGACGATGCAGACCTGTTCCTCAAAGGGGTAGAACGGCTCGATCAGACCGCCCACCACTTTCTGCATCCCGGCAAGGGACGCATCGATCTCGACCGCACGGGCGAGCTTGCCCGGTTCCAGCAGTACCACCTTGATTTTCTTCTCATTTTCCATTGCAAATTTTCCTTTCGTTGTTTTCCGTAATCATAATCGTGACCGTCAGCCCGTATTCATCCTCCAGCGCAAGCAGCAGTTGGTTCAGCGCCGCACGGCTCTTGATACGGGGAATGTCCAGCGCCGAGGGGAGAACACCCAACGCCTCTGCCAGCATACAGAGCAGAGCGTGTTTCGGCGTCCTTGCGCCGGATTCGTACTGTGCGATGCGGATGTCGGCGGTTTCGGGCGAAAAGCCTGCGGCGATGCCCAGCGCCTTTTGTGTCATGCCCCGCAGCATACGATAGTGCCGGATGCGCTGCCCCGGACTCATAAAGTCGCTCACCGTTCTTTGCTCCTTTCTCCGCGCTTGGTGATAGGCAGACCCAGCCGCATACAAAGGCAGTCGTTGTAGTCCTTGCCCTGCAGGGGCGGCTGGATGTCCACCGTGACCGCATATTTTCTCGGCAGCAGCGCCTTGATGGTTTCTGCGGCGATCCGTCCCGTGGCGTCGTTATCAAGCCGGAGCACCACACGGCGGATATGGGAATGCTCGGCAAGATACCGCACCAGCGCGGCGGGCAGGCTGCTTTCCTCGATTTTCGCCCTTGGCTTGTAGACCCCGGCGAGGGAGAGCAGGTTTTCGCTGCGCCAGTCCTTGTCGTCCAGCTTTTGCAGCGTCCCGTAGGACAGCAGATCCACCGCCGATTCAAACAAATGGAGCGTATCACTTGCCGCCGCCGCTGGAATCCCAAAGGAATAGTGCTTGTCGCTGCCGTTGGCGTCCCCGATGAAGTCCGAGCCGATCCCTCGCTGGTTGGCGTAACGGAGCTTGCCGTCTGCGTCCATTCCTACGAACACCACATTGTGATAGGGGTAGCTCTCATAAAGGCGGCTGGTCTGGATGCAGAAATCGATCAGCTCATCGTCAATGCCTCTGCGGTGCAGGTATTCGACGGCGTGGGTGGCGCTGCGATTGACCTGCGGCAAAAGCAGCACCTTTTCTTTCTGCGTTTTCGGAGCCGGGGCAAAGGCGGGCGGTGCCGCTGACAGATTTCCTATGATGGTTTCGACCGCCTGCGTAAAGGGCATCTCTTTGACCTTGATAAGATAGTCCAGCGCCGAATAGCCGCCGATCCCACGGGAAAACCAGCACCATTTGCCGTTGGAGATTTTTAAGCTGTCGTGCTCACGGGTGCAGTAGGTGCCGCCCCCGAAATGCACCAGCTCCTGCGGTTCATAAGTTCGCAGATAGGTCAGCAGATCCATCTTACGGGCCTGCGCTACCACCTCCGGCGGGATATATGGCATATGTTTCACCTCCATTCTGACATAAAAATAGCCGAGGGGCTTTCAGAATGAAAACCTCTCGGCTATGTATGAGATGTGAATGCAAAATTGGCTTATTCTTTTTCGTACCTATTTCCGATATTTCTGATTTTTATCATTAAATTCTCATATAGATCCAAAGCAAGTTCCTTGATTTCATCCAAAAGCATTTCCTTTTCTTGTACTTTAACATTTTTATTATAGATGGTGAAGAAATCGAAATCATAAGCAATGTACTCTGCAGGCGTTTTCTTCTTTTGTGCAAGAGCCTCATCAATTAGCTGGATGCCTTGATATGTTTTTTCTCCGTGCGGCAACACTGAGGCACATATTCTTGCGAAATATTCTTCTAATGGACTTACATAATTTTCTTGACGGCAATATTCTTCATAACCAACATCGTTTTTCATAAGGTTGTCAATATTGCTTTTTATTCTTATTGTTTCATAAAATGCAATTATCTCTGGGTCTTCGACTTCAAAATCATCCTCATAATCAGGTTGGCATATGTGCTCAATATGCGTTATTGAGCCATATAGCTGAGCATATTTTTCCTTGAATCTATCAGATAGAATGTCGGCAACTACATTGTACATATTTATACTTTTATAACGAGCAATAACATCGGAAAGTTTTTGACATTTTTTATATAGCTCTTCGCTGACTACAAGTTCATCATTTTTTGCAAGTATATTATCGGTTTCAGGAATATTAATATCTCTCCAAATATCATTCATTTCCATTAGTGTCTTCATTTCATATTTAAGAGGAATATATATTTCTTGCTTCCTGCGCGATGCAATTTGTGATTTTTCCTTTCCTCGAATACCGAGTATGTATGCCAACCACGCTGATATGCCACCAAATATGACCACAAAAATGCCACTAATTGTACTTTCCCAAATATTGTTCCAATTCAAAACCAACCATCTCCGACCAAAAAGTATATTTCATATAATCAATAAACCAATTAAAATTAATACTGCAAATAAGATCGAACCTATTGAAGCAAGAAACAATCCCAACTTGTAGTATTTGAATTTTTTATCGCAAATTATCGAGCAGATATATATTTGAGATATTAAATCTTCGTCCATCTGTTTTGTTCCGCATTTCTCTAAATCCCGCTTATATGATGATAATGATTTGTGTTTTGCAATTGATGAAAAGAAGATAAGTGAATCTGATTTAATGCCTCTATTATAGAACTTATCAGGATTTACTCTTGCGAATAACACAGTAAGCCAACATACACAACCAGTAAGTATAAGACTTATTGACAAAATGCAGAAAATGACATATACGACCGTCCAAAAACTGACACGGCTTGCCATATGGCATAATATGCTCTTAAATTTTGAAACATAGTCGGTGGCAAGAAAAATTCCCGCTATAACACCAAAGCTCCCCAAAATGATAGATGTTTTAGAATCACAGTTTTCTATCCATGCCGTATTCCTATCAAGAATTTCTTTCAACTCATCGTGCGTCCTTTTGCTTTCCACGATACCCCTCCTAATATCCCATTGATTTTAATTTATCTAAACATTCTCGGTAATCTTTACCCTCGTAAACTCGTTTTTCAAGAATACCTTTTAATTTAAACCAGTGTCCAGACTGTTTTACAACATCCTCAAGGATATATTGGTTTAACCAACTTGAGTGTTCAGCTTGAACACATAAAATTTCATATGCTTCTTCATACATGCCGAAGCAACGATATATTCCTATAAGATAACAATCTAAATCGATTTTAACTTCAAGCTGTGACTTGCCAATTTCTTTTCCTAATTCATACATTTTGCCGATAAATTCAAGCCAATGATCTTTTCCGAATTCCTTTATAAGGTCACTTTTGCAAAATGTTTCTGAAAAAATGCTTTTATGTATAGAATAAGCCTGCTCTTTATTCTTTTGTTCCTGACGGTCAACATCTGCTTGTTTGGAATTTAATTTGTTTTGCCATTGTTGAAGCCTAATATTTTCCTTACGCGACTCATTATCACGAGCGATTGCTTGACCTTCTCGTTTTTTGGCTTTCTCTAATGCAATCGCTAACTCTGCGGATTTTTTGCTGATTTCATCAACAAGCAAAAGAGCCTTTTCCTGCGTTTCAGCGAAAATGTTTTGTATGAACGAAGCCTCAGAATCATTCTCTGTATCTGCCTTAACTGCTTCTGCTGTGATTTCTTCCGGCAGTGACAGGTAATGTTCGCTGACTGCATATCCTTCAAAAACTTTATTACCCTTTGTTCGGCTTGTTTTAGTCCATATTTCTGAATCTTCAATTTCTGAATATGTGTTTTCATCTATGAATATTTCGCAAGGGTGAGCCAAACTACAATACCGATTGGCGTAATTTGTTGTTGAGCCGACCCAAACGATACCCGTTTCATTTTCGGCCGTTTTATTACTCTCTTTTCCGCGCATTCCGACCTTTGTAATCATAATTGTCCCTGTACAAATACCAACTCCACAGCCAATACAAATATTCATAGATTTTTTTAGAGCGGGGTTTAAGCAGAAATCAATCAGAGTATGGATATATCGTGCCGCTTTTATTGCTTTACAAGATGAAGAAATATTTTGGTCGTCCACATTGCTATTCTGAAAGATGCCCATAATTCCGTCACCGGCAAATTGTCGTGTATATCCGCCCGAATACCGAATTGCTTGGATAACGATACGAATAAATGAGCGATAAACTTTCACCATTTTTTTAGATTTCAATTCATCTGTCAAATCGGTGGATTTCCTCATATCTACAAACAGAACCGAAAGTTTTCCCTTAAATACTTTGTTCGAATCAGCTATATCATTAAGCGGTGGCAATATGTCAGTAATTTTTATTTCCTCAACAGGCTGTCCTAAAATATTACTGACGGCGTTACTTGCTGTTTCAAATTCCGATGCAGGAATAAATGATTCGCTCATAAACATAGCCTCCTTTAGCTTCTGAAATCCTTTAACATTTGCTGCAAAAGCTGAGATTGTAAGTAGTCTTTTTTGAATGCGTCCATATTATAACCCTCTAAATCAGGGAAATGGGGTAGGCGATCACTAAATGCGTCAATATTGTATCTTTCATAATTGCCTATGACAAAAGCATTGAATTTTGTCCTTTCAAATTCAGTTTCAAAAATAAGTACGCATTCCAAAAATCTTTGCCGAGCAGTTAATTCCTCGTCCATATTATCTGTAATATAAAACTGGTGAATAGTGTATTCTATAGAATCTTTTATAAAATACTTGTATGAAACATCCCAGTGATGATAACTGTCCTTATATAGGGAAAGTCCGTCTGTCCGAGGGGTCGAAGTGAAACATCTACCGCCGTCCAAAGCCACGCCACCCAAAGAATATAATAAAGTCTGATGATGGTAAATATTTATGTCATACCACCGAGGACGAGAATCACACTGATTGAACAGATAAAATTCATAACCATCTCTACCATCCTCAGCTTGAATATCTTCGAGTGTAAATTCAGGAGCATACTTATAAAACTTTTTGCCGTTATTAGAATCCACCCAATCGTAAGGCTTTTGCAAAAAAAGCAAGGCGCGATCCAGAGCCGTCGCATCAATTCCGAACCGTTTTTTCCATAGTTTCTCTATGATATTTATATCTGCTGATGCATTTTTCGGAGTATTTGTATCCATTATCCGAGCGTAAATATTATTAGCAAATACACCTTGGTATTGTTCTGTTAAATAGTAAGGGGTATTGCGATCATTACGAATAACAATAATATCGATTGTCTTTTTCCACAAAGTGACTGGTTGGACATATGCTGTTGGACGGATACCTCCAGCAAATTTTTTCTCTCGCAAAAATGAAACAATATCTTGTGTTTTTCTTCTGTTTGGGTCGTTTATGACATCACAAATAGAATAATCATTTTCTTCATCAACGCCAATAATAATAAGCCCGTCTTGATTAGAAAGATTATTCGCCATACATATAATATCGTGTAGTAAATCTGCCTTATTTTGATGCCACTCTTTTTTGAAATCCCAATATTCCCCTTCTTGCTGCAATCCTATCAGTTGTCTTACCTCGGTCTCAAAAGATAATACATCCATTATATTCACCCTGTATTATGCCTTAATATACCGTGTCGTTCGTCCTGCACCGATCCGCTTTACGGAGCCGGTCTTGACCATTGCGCCGAGGACGGCTTCAACGGTTGTGGGGCTGACATCGGGGAGGATTTTGCAAATCTCGGCTTTGGATAGCGGCGTCAGGCTGTTCAGGACGGTTGCCTCCACACGGGCCTTCTTCGTGATCTTCTTGCCGTGTACCACCGCAAACCGCTTGTCCAGCTCCTTATAGCACATATAGAGGGTGGAGAGGAAATTCTCGATAAAGGGGAAATAGGAGTTTTCATTCGTTTCCCACCCGGCCGAGGACTGCCGCAGGGCTTCGTAATAATACGCCTTGTAGTTGTTGATCTGCTCCTCAAAGGACACATATTTTCCTGCGTCAAAGCCGTTTTTGTATAACAGCAGCAGTGAGAGCAAGCGGGACATTCTGCCGTTGCCGTCCCGAAACGGGTGGATGCAGAGAAAGTCCAGTATCACACAGGGAATCAAAAGAAGCTGATTGATATTCGCATCGCTTCGGGCATCCAGATAGGCAAGCTCCAACTGCTCCATTGCTTTCGGTGTTTCGCTCGCAGGCGTAGGACGGAAGCGGACACGGCGGTTTCCGTCCGCATCGATCTCCAAAATCACATTGTCGTCCGTCTTGTACTGCCCGCCGTACTCATAGCCCGCAAAGCTCATCATCATTTCGTGCAGCCGCAGAATATCGCTCTGCCGGAAGTCAATGTGTTCGTAGCCCAAGTGGATCTCATTCAGCGCATCACGGTATCCGGCGATCTCCGCCTCGTTGTGGTTCAGTGGGGCACTGTTCTGATTGACAATGGCGGCGATACGCTCGTCGCTGGTCACAATGCCCTCGATGGCGTTGGAACTTTTGATGGACTGTACCTTTGCGACGGCTTCCAGTTCCGTGAAGATCTGCGTGTATTCGTCCTTGCGCACGCCCGCCATGGTTTTGAGCGCCGCAATATTGGAAGTGAGGTTCACAAGGTTTGCAGGCAGCAAACCGTTATTCAAAAAGGAGTAATCGAATTTTCTCATACAGCACCAGCCTTTCTGCACATAATTATAGCATATTATGTGCAGAAAAACAAGCCGTCATCCGAATTATCTGCATATACTCCTTTGAAATATATGCAGATAGAGTGCCTGAATAGGCAGTAATATGAGAAAACGGCACGGGGGTTCCGTGCCGTCTGTATCAGATCGCTTTGATTTTTTTGAGGTAGGCCACGGCATCGGCATGTCCGCGGAAGTAAATGTGCTGTCGCTCCATGTCCTCCATTTGACGGACAAGGCTCAGATAATCCACATACGCCCGATGCTCCTCTGAGGTCATGCGGATCTCGCCGCTGCCCTCGTTCATTTTGTCGATGACGGGGTACTGCGTTTTCAGCTTGTCCATACGGTCGGAAAGCGCGGCGTAGTCCTCGTCGGTATTCAGCAGATCCATCACAATATCGCTGTCGATCTCCGCAAAGGCGTCCTCTATGCGGGATGGCAGGTCAAAATAGTTGTCGCTCACGGTGCTCACTTCCTTATCGTTTTTATTATACTATACCCAAACCGCAAGGCAATATCAAAGGTGCAAATTTTATCGTTCGGGCTGCTCCGTCTGCCGTGGGGCTGCGGAGCGGACGGGAACGGCGGGTGAACTGATCCGATATTCTTCGGGGATGTTCTCGATGTCGCCGTCGTAGATGTCCACAAAGCGGCCGCCGTTTGACCGCACATAGCCGTTATCCCCGAACACGCCGCCTTCTTCATAGCGAATGTCCCGTCCGAAGCCCTCATAGTCGATATAATTTGCCAATGCGCCGAGATTACTTGTATCGTAGCAGCCGCTTTCCTCGATCCAGTAATAGCCGAGGTCGTAGTCATTCCGCACACCGGGCAGGTAATCAAAGCAGTCCAAGTTTTCGGTCAGGTTGATCAGTTCCTGCACACTGCCGGTATTCTCGCCCAAGTCCAAAACCGCCTGCCAGAAATCGTCGCTTTCCCGCAGCTCCATGATCTGTCCGGCGAGATAGTTCAGCTCGCTCAGGCTCTCATATTCTCCGAGCACCTTGCCGATGGCCGCATCCGGGCAGTCATAGTCAGTGATGAACCATTCCTCATAGCGCCGTCCGATGCCGATGCGCCGGAAAACTGCCTGCATTTCTTCATTGGTCACAGGAAACTTCACCCATTCGCCCACCAAAAAGCCCTCGTTGTATTTGCCGAGGTTGGTAATAAAGGCTTCAAAGGCGCAGTCCCTTGTATCTGATACATTCATTATAGCCGCCTCCGTTATCGCTCCTGCACCGGGGCCTGCCTGCGGGGGATGGGAAAGCCGTAAACATGGGCAATCTCGTCGCCCAGCCTGCGGGTCACTCTGGTAATGTCCGCACGGGTGGCAATGCCCCGGTAGAGTTTTTCTTTCAGGCTCTCGATCTGTGTGTCGCTCACGCCGTCCTTATAGGTACGGTAGAGATAATGGTTCGTGCCGTCGTGATGGATGGCATCGCAGCGGAAGTCGCCGTTTTTATCCACATACCATGTGCTGTAATCCATGTCCCGTTCGCTGTAAAGGCAGTCCCGGATGTTGCCGCTCGGAATCTCCTTATATCCCATGCGGCGGCCATGCCAAAGCCCCAGATCACCGACAACGAGAATGGGGCGGGAGAGCTGAATGTCCAGATTGGAGCGCTCATCGTCCAAGTAGTCGCCGTTCAGTTCATACATCAGCTCCATACGCTCGGCTTCGGTGAGGTCGGGGTACTGCTCCTCCAAGTCCTCCCGCCAGTCGTCGTAGTCAATGTCGTTGCTCCAAATGATGTGTCTGCCGTCCTTCATTGCGTCCGTCCCTCGCTTTCTGCCATCAGAAATTGTCCGAACTCGGTAAAGGCGTACCAGTTCGTGCGGTCAAAACGGCTCTCGTTGAACCGACCCTTGGTGAGCACCCGCCCCTTGACCAGCCGTTTCAGGGCGTAGCGGATCTCATCATAGGACAGAAACGGGAAAAAGCCGGTCATCATCTGCACCGAACAGCGCACCCAGACCTTGCCCTCGTGAAACTGCGGCGACTCAGTGCTTTTCTGCTCGATACAGTCCCAAAGAAAGCAGGCCAGCACCGCCGCATTGACTCCGTATTTTTTCGCTATGTCCGAATCAAAGAAATGAACCATATTTTTTGCCTCCTTTTTGTTTTTCGGGATATGTAAAAGGGGCAGCGGATTTCGCTGCCCCAAGGCTTACTTTTTCTTGGCTTTGATCTTCAGGAAGATCAAAGCGCCCACAATGAACACAACCAGTCCGATTGCAACAATAGTTTTCAGTTCCATTATTCAGCGTCCTCCTTTTCAGTTTTCTTTTTCTTCCAACCAATCACGCCGAGAGAGGCAACGCCCACCGCAGAAATGCCGAGCAGGGAGAGCCAAAGAACAGGATTGCTGTCGTCGCCTGTTTTCGGGGTGTCCCTTAATTCGTTGTGCATTTCTACTTTGGTAACAGCGCCCTCAAAAACGCTCGCCGTCTTGTCTGCGGGGAGAATATAGGCGGCAGAAGCGCCGTCCGACACCTCGGACACCACATATTCACCGATGCGGAGATCATCAATGATGATCTCGCCGTTTTTGTCCGTGGTGAATACGCCGACATATCCGTTCGGACCGGTGACACGGAACGAGAAGCCCTCGACCTTGCCATCCGAGGAAGTCTTGATGATTTTCAGAGAGCCGATCTGCGGCGCATTGACAAAGCCTTTTCCGGCTTCATTCTCCACGGTCACGGCCTTGCCGTCCTCGGTGATCTCGAAATAGTAGGCGTTGCCGTCCAGATAGAATCCTTCCGGTGCTTTTGTTTCTTTGACAAAATAGCCGCCGTAGAGCAAGTCGGCCATTTCATAAACGCCGATGCCGGTTTCGGTGAGTGTGCCGAGCCGTGCATCGTCGGCATCCAGCTCCTTGTTGCCGTTGCTGTCACGGTAAACGGTGAACTCCGCACCCGTCAGCTTGTTGTCGGGATAGTCCCGGTCGGTCTTGGTGAGCTGTACCGTACCACGGATGCGTGTGTTTTCGATCTCTACCTCGATCACCGCACCGTCTGCATCGACGGTCACGGGGGAGGTTTTCTCCGACAGCACAAAGCCGGTCGGGGCTTCGATCTCCCGCACGATCCAGTTGCCATAAGGCACACGGGCAAAAGAAAAGCTGCCGTCCTCGGCAGAGGTGGCAGTCAGGATGGCGTTTTCGGTCGTAAACTCGGTGCAGTCCGCACGAAACAGTCCGATCAGCGCACCGGCAAGGCCGCTGCCGTCCTCGTCCTTTTTCAGTCCGTGGATCTCACCGTAGAGCAGCTTGTTTTCGATGGGTGCGCCGCCGTTTGCCTTGATTTCCACCAGCGCCGTGTTCTGCCCGGCGTATTCAAATACGATGGGGTACTCTTCGTCGGAGAGGATATAGTGTCCGTCCGTGGAAAGTTCTTTGAGATAGTAGCTGCCAAACGGCAGATCGGTTTTGCAGACAGCGTGACCGTTTTCATCCACCGACACGATCTCCAGCAAACCGTCGGCGGGAATGATGCTGCCGTCAGCGGCGGTCAGCTCCTCGGTAACGAACAGCCCAAAGGTCACAGCGGAAAGCTCACCGCTCGTGCCGATGCCGAAGCGTTCGTCCTGCTCCAAGACCTTATCCAGAGAAACGGCGGCTTTCTGCCGCTTGTTGCAGAAGTCGGCGGCGGTTTCGGTGATCTCGACTTCCTGCCCGGCGTAGACAAGCTCTGCCGTGTGGATTTCGGTGTTCAGCACATAGCCGGTGGGTGCAGAGATCTCCCTGACCTCGTATTTGCCGAGATACAGCGGCTTGCTTTCGGCAAGTCCCGTTTCATCGGCGGTCACGGTATCGACGACCTCTCCGGCCGCATAGCGGAGCGTGCCGTCCGGCGTGATGATGTCCTCGGCGGCAGTGATCTCATAGACTGCGCCAGCAAGCCCCTTGACCGCAAACACCGGCTGATAGGTGCCGTCCGCCTCGGTGACGGAAGAAAATACCTCGCCGCTCTTGCTGATTCGGATCACGCCCTTTTGCGCCATGTTCGGCTTTGTGACCTCGACCACTGTAACGGCGTTTTCCTCCGTGGCGTTGTCGGCGGTCACATCGAAATAGACCGGCTCGCTGTTCAGCGTGTAGCCGTAGGGAGCGGAAACCTCCACCAGCGAATAGCCCGTGCCATATTCCAGCTTTTCAGGCGTAATGAGATAGCCGTCGCTGTTCGTATAAAAGGTGTCGATGGTGGTGACTTCGGGATAGGTGAAGGTCTGCGTAATGAGTGACCCGTCCGGGCGGTAGAGCCGGAAGCCTGCGCCCGCCAGCGGAATGACCTTGCCTGTTTCGGCGTCCACCTTGACGATCTTGATATAGCTCTCAAAATTGCGGTTGTTGGCAAGATAGCGATAGGTCTGCCCGTCCTTGGCGATATACACATCGAAATCGGCAAGCAGCTCACGGCCGTCCCAGCCCTTGGTCTGATGCACCGTATAGATGCCGTAGGGCAGATCTTTTGTGACCGCATAGCCGTTTTCATCGCAGCTCAGATAGTCACGCTCGGATGCCTTAGCGCTGTCATAAGAGCCTGCGGTTTTCAGGAAAACCGCAAACTCCGCTCCGGCCTCCGGCGTTTCAAGCTGGGTTTCGCCGTCGTCGGTGTGCTTGATGATGGCGATTCTGCCCTTGATGATCTGCTCGGTCACATCGTTTGCCGTGGTGTTGTATTCCATGGTGTAGTTCTTTGCCTCTGCGCCGATGGGATAAACGGTACTGTCCAGCAGATAGCCCTCGGAGGGCGTGATCTCACGGATGGTCCAGTCGTCGCCGCAGACATAGTATTTCGTGGTGAACTGCCCGTTGGCATCCGTAGTGTAGGCGTCCACAAGCTGGTCGCCCTTATAGATGCCGTAGACGGCACCGGCAAGGGTGGCATCGCCCTGCGGCAGACCCGTTTCGGCGTCGCTCTTGGTGACGGTCACATTCCACTTTTTCAGAATGTTCGTAAAGCTCTTGTTTGTGACGGTGTTCCATTCCACCGCCGCCGTCTGATTTGCGGGGACGACATAGCGGATCGCCGTATCGACTTCCTCCAGCGTATAGCCCGTGCCGATCAGCACATCGGAAAATACGGCTTTGCCCGTACTGTCGGTCACGGCGTATTCATCTACCGCAAGCCCCGAAAGTGAAGTGCCGTAGAGGTGGAATTTCACGCCCTCGTTCAAGCCGTCCTCGGAGGTCTTGGTCACAATGAGGGTTCCGCGCTTCAAGGTATTATTGAAATTGACCGTTGCCACCTGACCGCTGACGACAGTGACACGGCGCACCTCCTGCGGCTCGTATTTGTCGTAGCTCTGCTCGGTGACGGTGTAAACGCCGGGGGCAAGGTTGTCGATCTGAATGACACCGCCCGCACCCGTCGTAACGGTCTTGTTCACGCCATTGCCGGTGATTGTAAAGGAAATGCCCTCGACCTTGCCGTCCTCACTTGTCTTGATGATCTTGGTGCTGCCGTAGGACACTTTCAGGTTAAGATAGGCTTTGACGGGATCGCTGATCGTGGCGCTGTAAGTGACCACATCCTGCATTGTTCCGTCGGGGCCGTAATGGCCGTCACTCCACACCACAACGCCTTTGCGAATATTGGTTTTGGTAGCCGAGATTATCAAGGGCTTTGTAGGTGCCGCTTCGGCGGTGATCGTCAGTGTATTACCACGGGTCGTAAAATCGATTCCGGTCTGCTCTGAGGAAAAGGTATAATCACTCAGCACACCGTTGGTTTCGGTCAGAGTGGTCGTATAACGGCTACCGTCCCAATTCATCTCAACGGTCTGAGCCTTGCCTGTGCTTCGGGCCATAAAGCTTGGAAGGATGGTGTGTTTTTTCACACTGGCTTCCATACTGTCATAATAAGCAGAAAAACGGCTGTACAGCGGATGGCTTGTCCGATAAACGGATTTCACGGCATCAGCTCTGCCGGGGTCAACATGGTTAAAGTTTGCATCACGCTCACCGACAACGGTTTCCCATACCAAAACCTGTGTTGCCATCATGTGCGCCAACTTGTCGGCATCTGCATTATTCTGTGAACGCCAGCCGAGAGACAGATTGCCCTGATAACCGTACTGCATGATCCGTCCCAGCAGCGTCTTGATCGTATCGGCATCAATGGTACTGTTGCACTCGGATGGGTAGTCCTTCCAATAATCTTCGCCATAGCGGGTGTAAGTTCTTTCCAGCAGACGGGGTACGCCCGGTTCAATGCAATAACAGGCCGGGCCGTTAAAGTCCCCAATAGTGTGCAGTGTTGTCATCCATGTTTTTTCGCCGGATGTCCAGCCGTTCATATAATGAAGTTCATCATGTCCCCATGTGCCGCTGGTATCCAGATTTGCATCTCCGTTTCTGGGAAATGCCACAGAATAGGACTTTGCTGTTTCCGCCGGAACCGATGTGGCAAGGGCAGTCACACTGCTTCCCAGAATAGTAGTGAAGCAGATCAATAGAGCCAAAAGCCCCGAAATGCTCCTGCGATAAAACTTTTTCATTTGTTTACCTCCTTGTTGACATGAAAAAAGCACCGCATTACTGCGATGCTTCCTTCTGTGTGTGAAATTACGCGTACCCGATATAGAGCAGATGGCTGTTGGTGCTGACTGCTTCGCACCATACCCAAATATCCGTGATGGTTTCATCTGCGGCATAGCGATTCAGACGGGAACAAATATCCCGTTCAAGATAGATACAGTCCGCATCTGCATCAATAGGTGTATCCCAGCAATCGACCGCCGTGCTTTCCGGCCGCAGTCCCACGCTTTCGGCATAGGCTTTGGTGTAGTCGATCCAAGTCTGAATATCAAACTTCGGCTCGGCAGGTTCTTCTGCGGCAGGCGGTTCGGTTTCCTGCATCGGCGGATCGGTGGGTGCTGCCGGTGGCGGCTCGGATGCTTTCGGCGGCGCAGGCTCTATGGTGCTGCTCTCTATCGGCAGCGGTGTTCTGTCTGCGGCAGATGTTGAAGCCACCGACGGCATTTCCGCCGTTTCGGGTTCTGCGGTGCTCTCTGCGGAAATTTCTGTACTTTCCGAAACAGAAACGGTTGTGCGCGCCTGCGGCACAATGCTTTGCACAGGCTCGGTCATGACCGTTTTCTCCGAAGATGGCGTCCCCTCGGAATGCTCTGCATTTGCACAGCCCGAAACAGAAAGAGCCAGCATCGCGAAAGCGGCAATCATCCACGTTTTTCTCATGTTCGCAAACCTCCTTTGCCGTTTCATTGTACGGTCTGCCGCCGAAAATGGCAAAGCTGCAAGAACTGCCGCCTCTTGTAATTTCTCTTTTTCGGGAAGTACAGGTAGTTTTTGAGGGGGAGAGGTGTGGAGAGGGGGAACAAGCAAACACCGCCGTACACTCATCGGAAATGGGTATGGCTGTCCCTTGGTAGTGAAATTCTACCTTTCGGCTTCACGATCACGCTGCCGTTTGCGGTATAGCTCCAAAGCCTTAATAATGGTATCTTCGATTTTCTGTGCGGGCGTCCCCGGCGCAAAATATTTGCTGATACGCTCTTTCGACATTTTGAACTGCTCTTTCTGATTCGGCTTTTCCTCCTGCATGATGGAGAGGATGACTTCCTCGGTCAGCTTGCCGTCCTTGCTAAACTCCTTCATTTTGATGGCCTGCGCCAAAGACGGCGTGCAGTCCTCACATTCCATGGTGCTGTACAGGGCTTCCTGCTGCTTTGAAGAAAGGTAGGAAAGCTCCACGGCAGGGCGGAAAGCGATTTTCCCGTCGTCCACCATTTGCAGGATGGAGGGGATCAGCTCGGTCAGACGGATATAGCGTTGGATTTGGGTATTGCTATCCGGCGATTTAGCCGCCAGCAGCTCCCTTGATGTTTTACCATCGAAATTCTGTCCCACTGGGACAGAATTTTCCTTGCTTGGTCTGCCTACTTGCCGTTTCATCGCATCCAGCTTCATTTTATAGGCAAATGCCTTTTCGGACGGCAGGATCGTTTCCCGTTGCAGGTTGCTGTCCACCATGATAATGGTCGCTTCATCATCGGTGAGATCACGGACGATACAGGGAATCTCCGGCAGCTCTGCCAAGGTTGCCGCAAACTTGCGCCTGTGACCTGCCACCATTTCATAGCCGCCGTCCGCTTTCGGGCGGACAAGAGCCGGAACTAACACACCGTATTTTCGGACGCTCTCGACCATCTCTGCCATTGCCTCGTCCTGTTTGACCTTGAACGGGTGATTCGGGAAGTCGGAGATCTCGGCAGGATTCAGCGTCACGACCTTTTCAAGCTGCGATTCCGCACGGCTTTCATCGGTGGAGAACAGGTCATCGAGCGGCGTCATCCCTAAATCTCTCGTTTTTACGCTCAATCTCCAACACCTCCTTTGTCAGCGCACGGTATGCGGCGGCGACCTTGCCGTTCTTGTCGTGGGCAAAGATGCTCTTGCCCCGGCCGCTGGTTTCTGCGGCTCGGACGGAAAAGGGTATTTCCGTTCCAAACACACGGATCTTCTCGCCGTAGTGGGCGCGCAAAGAAGCGATGATCTCCTTTGCCTCGTTGGTACGGCTGTCCACCATCGTAAAAAGGATGCCGTCAATTTTCAGCTTGGGATTGATCTGCCGTTTGACCTTTGCGATGGACTGCATCAGCAGATCCAGCCCCTTTGCCGACAGAAACGACGGCTGCGACGGAATGATCACGCTGTCCGCTGCGGCCAGTGAGTTGATCGGCATCATACCGAGCGAGGGCATACAGTCAATGAGGATATAGTCGTAATGGGGTTTGACCGAATTGATATATGTCCGCAGTACGCTCTCTCGGCTCATAGCGTTGATGAGCCGAATTTCCATGCCCGACAAGTCGATGTTCGCAGGGAGCAGGTCTACGCCTTCGCCATGGTGCAAAATACCGTAGCTGTCCGGCATGGGCGTGTCGTCGATCACATTCTGCATCACATCCGCCAGCGTCACGGGCAGCTCATCCGGCTTCGGGTAGCCGAGGGAAAGCGTCAGGGAGCCTTGCGCATCGGCGTCGATCAGCAAGACCCGCTTGTTCTCCTGTGCCAGTCCGATGCCGAGATTGGCGGTGGTCGTGGTTTTACCCACGCCTCCCTTTTGGTTCGTCACCGCGATCACTTTGCAATTCGCCATATGGGGTTCCTCCTTTGCATAAATTTAGCCGCCTGCGGCGAAGCAGGCGGCTATGTACGGGTATGAAAAAAGCCACCTGCATTTCTGCAAATGGCTTAATGGTTAAACCCTCGCTTTGAGTGTTTTACTGTATTTGGCATAATCTTCGCTCAATACATAATCTATCACACAGGCTTTGGGTATAAGATAGGTACATCTTATGTAAAAGTGTTTGACCTTATTTGCTCGCATGATTTTTCGGGCTGTACTGTCACCGATACCACCCAGCATTGTTTGAAATTCGGGCAGAGTGACAACATCGGGATATGAAGCGAAAAGTTTTTCATAATGTGCGCGTGTTTTCATAGCAGTACCTCTTTTTCGGAAAATGTGTTGTCAATGGCAGAGGAATACGCTATAATATCGTTTGTGATTTATGAATCTATTGCGTGTGTTGTTGTGCTCCGTTTTGGGGTTACATCCCTCCGATGTCCCTCCAAAATCCAAAATTCCCGTCAAAATTGAGAAAAGCGGAAATGGCAGACGAAACGGAGCTTTTTAACACATCAGTTTCAAAATAATTAGTAATTGCGGGCTTTTTGGTGTCCGTTGACGACCTCCATAGGGGTCTGAGTTCGTTTGTATTCCGTATGAAGCAAATAACTCAAAATCCACCGGTAGCGATACCGTGCCGGTTCGAGTCCGGCCACCGGCACCAGACTGAGTCTGAACGCAAATTGCGTTCAGACTCTTTTTTATGGTTATGGAAGATTTCCGCTCGCATTTGCGGCAGAAAAAAGCACCTCCTGTTGTAGAATAGAGATAAGGTAAGATAAGTTTCGCAAATTGAAACGAGCAAAAAAGAAGACATAGTTTGCAGGCTCTGGTAGAATGAAGTCACAACGCAAACATTCGAAAGGAGACAGCAAACGATGTCCGAGAAAATTGTACAGCTAAACGAGGAACCAATCAAGGGGCAGATCAAAGAATTGGTCCGAAGCAGCGCGGAAGAAACCCTGAACGAGCTGCTGGAAAAAGAGGCAGAGTCCCTGACGCAGGCGGCCCGCTGCGAGCGCAGCGAGGCCCGTCAAGGCTATCGCAGCGGCCGCTATGACCGGAACCTCACCACAACCTCCGGCGATGTCACGCTCCATATGCCGCGGCGCAAGGGCGTATCCTTCGAGACGGCCATCATCGAGCGGTATCGCCGCCGGGAAAGCAGCGTGGAGGAGGCCCTCATTGAAATGGACCCGGCAGGCGTTTCCGTGCGCCGTGTGGAGAACATCACCGAGGCTCTGTGGGACAGCAAGGTCTCGCCTGCCACCGTCAGCGAACTGAACAAGAAAGCCTACGTCCACATTGAAGACTGGCGGAACCGTCCTTTGCAGGGCGGACGCTATCCGTATGTCTACGTAGATGGTATTTACCTGCGTCGCAACTGGGGCGGAGAATACGAAAATGTCGCCATTCTGGCGGCAATTGCCGTGAATGAGGACGGGTTTCGTGAGGTTCTGGGCGCTGCCGAGGGGATGAAAGAGGACAAGGCCAGCTGGGTCAGCTTCTTCCAGCGGCTGCGCGGGCGGGGACTGAACGGCGTGAAACTCATCGTCGGCGACAAGTGCATGGGGATGCTGGAGGCCGTGGGCGAAGTATTCCCAGATGCCAAATACCAGCGCTGCATCGTGCATTTCTGCCGCAATGTTTTCTCTGTTGTGCCAAAATCAAAGGTCAAAATTGCAGCGAAAATGCTCAAGGCGATCCGCGCGCAGGAGAGCAAGAAAGCCTCCCGCGAGAAGGCAAGAGCTGTCGTTGCCGAGCTGAGAGCGATGAAGCTGAAGGAAGCTGCCAAGAAGGTCTAGGACGGCATCGAGGAGACGCTGACCTGCTGTGATTTTCCCGGCGAGCACTGGACGCGTATCCGCACCAACAATGTGATCGAACGGCTGAACCGTGAGATCCGCCGCAGGACGCGTGTGGCAGGAACGTTCCCCGATGGGAACTCTGCGCTGATGCTGGTCTGTGCAAGGCTGCGTCATGTGGCGGGAACGCAGCGGGGCAACAAGAAGTACATGAATATGAAGCAACTGGAGGCGGCTTTGAACGACGTCCCTATTGCCGACTGACTTCATTCAGCCGGAGTCTGCAAACCTTTTTGCGCATAAATCTTGACAGTACCATATCCCAAACAACAAAGCCTTTTCGCCAGTCATAGTTTTGGATAATTTCAAACAAAACACCTCTCGTTGTAGGGTTTCTTCTACAACGAGAGGTGTTTTTTCGATTCATTTTTACCGATTTCGTTTAAAAATAGGTATTTTTTTCTTGGAACCGTTCACCACAACGCGGGAAATTCCGCACCGTCGCGCACAAAGAGCGGAATCTGGTCCAGCGGCGCCGCCGCCGCGACAGTCTGGCCGCCGGAAAACACCTCGCCGGTCCAGGCATTCTTCCAGTGTGCGCCCGCAGGCAGATAAACCGCCCGTTCGCGCTGGCCCTCGTACAAAACCGGCGCAACCAGAACATCGGGGCCAAACAGGTACTGATCTTCTACCTTCCAGGCGCTGGCGTCCTCCGGAAAATCATAGAACAGCGGGCGCATCACCGGCGTTCCCTTTTCGTGCGCCGCCTGCATCAGCCTTGTCAGATACGGCCGCATGCGTTCCCGTAAAAACAAATACTTCTTCAAAATCTCATACGCCGTTTCTCCATAGCTCCAAACCTCATTCGGCGCGCCGGAGCGGCAGTTGGCGCCGCCTGTTGTACCGACCTGCGGCTGTTCCGGCATCCGGCATCCGTGCAGACGCATCACCGGACAAAATGCCCCGAATTCAAACCAGCGGATCAGCAATTCCCGAAATGCCGAAGATTCCGGGTCGCCGCCATGGAATCCGCCGATATCGGTTGTCCACCAGGGAATTCCGGCAAGCCCCATATTGAGCCCCGCAGGAAGTTGATTGCGCAAACTCCAGAACGCGGAAGCGATATCCCCGCTCCAAACCAGCGCACCATATTTTTGGCTTCCCGCCCACGCGCAGCGCAGCAGATTCAGAATATTTTCCTGTCCTTCCGCCTTCATGCCGTCAAAAAAGGTTTTGGCATACATCACCGGATACACATTCCCGATTTGAAGATCGGAGCCTAAAAAATAGCGGTAATTATCAAAATGGTAGACATCGTATTCGGGTTCGGCCTCATCGAGCCAAAAAACCCGCACACCCTTGTCATAATAGTTTTTCTTCGCCTTTTCCCAGACATACTTGCGGGCGTCCGGGTTGGTGGCGTCATAATGAATGGTATTCCCCTGATACGTCATGGAGACGCGCACGCCGCGTTCTGTGCGGATCAGGTAGCCTTTTTCCAGCATTTCCGCAAAATTTTCGCTGCGGTAATCCACAGTCGGCCAAATGGAAACCATCAGCTCGATTCCCATCTCCTGCAGCTGTGCAATCATGGCATCCGGATCCGGCCAATAGGTCGGGTCAAATTTCCATTCTCCCTGCAACGGCCAATGGAAAAAGTCAATGACGATTACGGAAATCGGCAATCCTCTCCGTTTGTATTCACGCGCAACCTCAAGGAGCTCTTCCTGCGTCTGATAACGCAGCTTGCACTGCCAGAATCCCATCGCATACGCCGGCATCATGGGCACCGTGCCCGTCACCGCCGCATAATGCTCCTCAATTTCCGCGGGCGTCTCTCCGGCTGTTATCCAGTAATCCAGCTTTTTGGTACTGCGCGCCTGCCAGGTCATTACATTTTCTCCGAACGTCACCCGGCCAATGGCAGGGTTGTTCCACAACAAGCCGTATCCGAGGCTGGAAAGGCAGAACGGCACACTAGCCTGCGAATTCCGGTGTGCAAGTTCGAGTTCCATTCCCTTTAAATTCAGATAAGGCTGCTGATACTGTCCCATTCCATAAATTCGTTCCTCACGGTCGATGGACTCAAAGCGCTGTGTGAGCTCGTAATCTCCGCCGACCAGCGGCAAAAATTCGCGTGCATCAATTTCCAGCGCAGAACAGTAATCTGCCTGGACATCCACACGGTTGCGCAGGTATTCCTTCAGGAGCAGTTTTCCGGAAACATGATACACTTCCAGCTTGCCGGCCGCGTCAACAACTGCGCGGATTTTTCCATTTTCAATGACTGCGTTGTCCTCTAAAATTGCAATCCGGGAATCACAATCTGCCGGCTGCTCCGACAGCGCCCAATCTTCCTGCGGCATTTCGCTGCATTTGGTCGCGCGAACGCGCAAACTGTCTGTTCCCCAGGGCTCGATCCAAAGCTGTTCGCTGTCAAACCGGCGGATAAGTCGCTGTCCGGAAACCGAAAACATCTGATTGCCCAGTGTATTGATTGAAAACAAGCCCATTTTGATTCCTCCTAAAAAATTTTTGCCGCACTGTCGCCGTCTTCTGTGCGGCCCGGTTTTCTATTCATTCCGGCATCGCCAAACGGCAAGCGCACCATACACCGTACAGTGCGCGGCGTCTGTTTCGCGAACCTCAACAATCTGACCGGGGAGAAGCGGCTCCAGCAAAGCAAGAAACATCCTGTGCAGTGGACCGGTTCCGCCGATCAGCACCCGCTTCCCCGTTTCGGCCTTTGCCGAAATGGCGCCGATATCCCCGGCAAGCACGGCGCCCGCCAGAAAGCTGAACGTACGCACCTTGGCTTCTTTTAACAAGACATCCATCAGTCGCACCCGGAAGCACGCCTTATTCAGGCCATGTTCCCGGCTATACGCAAATCCGCTGCACAAAGCATCCGCATCAAAATCGTCGCAGGCCTGTACAGAATCTTTTAAAATCGTATTTTGAGAAAGCGCTGCCAGCATCTCACCGCTGAGCGTGGTCTCGCAGGAAAGAATCTGCCCGCCCGCTCCGATTTCCACCAGCTTCGTATGCGATCCGGGCAATACCGCAAGCAGCGGACCGGTTTCTCCGGACAGCGTGAGCATCCCCAGCGCTTCTGTTTCTTCCCCGCGCATCACGTCCATCTGATCGAGAAATTCGATTGACGCCGGCGTCTGATTCCGGACGCCCGGAATAAAGAAAAACGGAATTTCACAAACCTCCGGAATCCGGACAATCACCGCCTGTTTGGCAAGCTGCCGCAATGAAACCGGCGCCGAAACATGCGGCAATTCATAGAGTCCCAAATTTGACGTAATCATACCGGACGCCAGCACAGCGGAAACTTCCCGTTCCGATACAGCGGCTTCCTTTAAAAGATCCGTGATTGCATCGCGCAGCGCCTGCCGCAAAAAATCTGCATTTCCGGAAATGGCCGTATTGCGAACGCCTGCCGAAACCTTCTTCTGCGCAAGGATCACCTCCCCCTGCAAAAGGTGTACCCGGGTATTGGTCGTCCCGGTATCCACCGTCAGCAGCATGCTTCCACCGCCTGCACAAATTCCTGCGCCAGTGCGCTGATCGCGGCATAATCTTTCTTTGCGACCAGCTCTTTTTTGATGATATTGGAGTTTATCGCGATGCCGCAGGCGCCCGCATGCAGGTATTCCCCCAGGTTTTCCTTGTGAATGCCGCCTACCGCCAACAGCCGAATATGGGAAAGCGGAGACCGAACCGCACGGATATAGTCGGATCCCAAATTTCCAGCCGGAAAGACCTTTACAAAATCCGCGCCGCACCGATGTGCAAGCTGCATCTCACTCGGCGTGAGGGCCCCCGGAATAGAAACCATTCCGGCAGCCGCCGTTGCACGGATAACCTCCGGATTGACGTCCGGAGAAATCACATACTCCGCACCTCCAGCCTTGGCACATTGCACCTGTTCCGGCGTCAGAACCGTTCCGGCGCCAACAAAAAATTCCGCGCCAAAGCGTTCCCGGACCCGGCGGATCATCGAAGCGGTAATGATATCCGGCGTATTTCCGGCCGCATCAAACGCAACTTCCGCGAGACGGATCCCGCCCTGATAGAGGGCCTGCGCAATGCCCAAAATCTCATCCTCCGAAATTCCTCTGATGACGGCAATCAGCTTATATCGCGCAATTGCCTCTATGACTCTTTTTTTCATTGCATCCATGTATCGCTCCCCTTCCTACCGAACCCGTGTGATATCAGTTTTGGAGTCCGGTTTTTTATAAAACAACTTTTGCCAAACGGCAAATTCTTTAGCTTTATTATAACAGATTCCGAGTGGCAATTCAACTACTTTTCTTCTTGACAGCGCCCAAAATCTGTTATATATTTTAAATAGCAAAAAGGAGGCGTGCTGCACATGTATGCGATTGGAATCGATATCGGCACCACAACCATCTGCGGAATCCGGCTCAATCTGGATTCCGGCGCTGTTGAGGAAACCAAAACACGGGACAATTCTTCTTTCCTGTCCGCAACGCACACCTGGGAGCGCTTGCAGGATCCGAACATCATCCTGCACACCGCAAAAGCGCTTCTGTCCGAACTGGTTTGCCCCGGCACTGCCGCCATCGGAATCAGCAGCCAGATGCACGGCATTCTTTATCTCGATAAAAACGGCGATCCAGTCAGTCCCCTTTACACCTGGCAGGACGGACGCGGAGACCTTCCCTATCAGGGCACCACGTATGCCAAAGCACTTCGGTCTGCGACCGGGTTTGGCAATGTCACGGATTTTGTCCTCGCGCAGACCCACGCACTTCCAGAAAACGCCGCTGTATTCTGTTCGATCGGCGACTTTCTCGCAATGCAGCTTACCGGCCGAAAAATGCCGCTGACGCATCTGAGCTTTGCCGCCAGTTTTGGACTTTTTGATTTAAACCGGAGCTGCTTTTTGTACCCAAATTCACGCCAGCCAGCGCTCACAGACGAGCCGGCTGTTTTGGGAACCTGGAATGGAATCCCGGTCTGTGCAGCACTCGGGGACAATCAGGCAAGCTTTCTCGGATCTGTTTCCGATCCGGACGGCGCACTCATCAACATCGGCACCGGCAGTCAGATTTCTTTTTTGTCCGACTCTACCGAATGCCCTGACACCATGGAAGCGCGCCCTTATGCCGGCGGGAAATTTTTATGGGCCGCATCGGCGCTTTGCGGCGGTCGTGCCTACGCCTTGCTGAAGCAGTTTTTTGAACAATGTATCGAAATGGCCGGGCTCAAACCGCCTGCACTATATCCCATCATGGAACGTGCTTTGCAAACATTGCCAATCCGCAGGACGCTCCGGTTTCACAACCAGTTCTGCGGCACCCGACAGGACCCGGCGCTCCGGGGAAAAATTGAAAATCTCTCTCCGGAAACCTTTACCCCCCAGAACTTTCTGATCGGGATTCTCTACGGAATTGCAGATGAACTTTTTGCGCTTTCCGGCGGTCTTCCCGACCGCTGCAGAACACTGGTCGCTTCCGGGAACGGCATCCGGCTGAACCCGGCGCTTCAAAAAATCATGGAGCAAGTTTTTGGGATGTTTCCGATTTTTCCAGTGCACCGGGAAGAAGCCGCCTATGGCGCCGCGCTGTTTGCAAGCGTCGGCAGTGGAGTGTTCCCTAATCTCGCACAGGCGCAGTCTCTGATCGCTTACGAATCATAAGCTTACACAAGCGAAGCGCCGCCTCTGCAGGCAGCGCTTCGCAGAAGGATGGACCTCCGGATAAGCTTCCGGAGGTCCATCTATTTTTTTATATTTCTTTATCAGCTGACAGAAACCAGACAGATTTTATTCCAAATTTTCAACGTCTATTGTGCCGGCTGTGCGTCCGGCCCGCTGCTCTCAGCGGCAAGGTCTTCCGTCTGGTACTGCCGGTAAAATTCCTTTGTTTCTGCAACCCGGTAAACCGCCGATCGATTCTGTGCAAGCAACGTCGTCAGCGCGTAAAGATCGACCCAAATCTCGTTGTCACACTCTTTTTGAGACTCGTCGAAAATCAGCTCCATGCCCAGATGCAAGTGGCTTACCTCAATATTATTGTTGACATTCTCTTTTGTGCTGTAACCGGTGTGGCCGACATAACCGATCACATCTCCGGCCTGTACGGAGTCCCCTTCCTTCAAACCTTCTGCATAGGGCCGGTTCTGCCGCAGGTGTGCATAATAATAGTACCGTTTCCGGTCAGCGCTGCGGATGCCGATCCGCCAACCGCCATACTGATTCCAGCCGAGGCTTTCGACAGCGCCGGACTCAATTGCGATGACCGGCGTGCCGGTCGGTGCAATCAGATCGTGCCCCAAGTGCCGTCTGGCATATCCGTAGGTCCGCTGCGCACCAAAATCATCATAATGTTCGTAGTAAAAATCTTTTGCAATCGGGGAAAAGGCTTTCAGACCGTAACGGGTCTCCCACTGTGTTTCGCCGCCTTCTTTGGGCACCTCCACACGATATTCTCCCAAAAGTCCGCCCAAAACAGCTGCATAAGCCTCGCGATAATAGGCATAATACGAATTCCCCGCTGCAAGTTCCTCTACCGGCGCTCCCGCGGAGACTGCCTCTATGATTTCCTCTAAATCCGCAGCCCGATACCGGGAAAAATCCCCGTAATATCGGGCTGCTAAAAGTGCCAGCATTTCAATCCAGCTGCCCGGCGTTTCTGTATCGTGCAGCGCAATGTCCGCCTCCATCGCCTTTTCCAGCGCTAAATACGGAACGTTAAATTCGACATACGTGATAAAGTCCTTTTGTTCTGCATTCGCCGGTTTTTCTGCGGGCAGATGCACCCATCCGGAAACCGCCACCGACGCTGCCAGAACGAGCAAAAGAAAACTGATCAAAACAGCCTTCCCGGAAACTTGGAGCCGTCTCATATTCACACACCCCTAAAGGAATTCTCATCCCATTCGTATGCGGAATATCAGAAAATCTTGCCTGCCTTTTTAAAGGTCATCGGCATCCTGCTCCGGTTTCTCGCTTGTCTGGGTCATTCCGGTATAGCTCCCCGTAACATCCGAAGGGATAAATCCCTTATTCATATTTTGGAGAGTTGCCGCAATGGAAATGATCCGATACCCTTTTTCATGTTTTCCGCGGTGTTGATTTGGTTTCTGTTTTTTTATCATACCTTGCCAGCATCAGCCGGACGCCATCCGATCGGATCGCCTTCCGCGCTGCTATGCCTGCGCCTCCCTTCGTTTGATCCATGAAGCTGCTACAGGAATAGTATTGCCGTGCAGACAGAAACCATGCAGAGCGTCGCCTTGTTTTACGGATTTTTTATGAGATCCTGCACCACTGCAGCGGCCAGTAAAAGGCCTGCCGTCGCCGTCACATACACGAGACTTCCCGGAACTGGTTTTTCTCCGGGGAGCGGTGATCCGGCCGGACGGACCGGCTCTTCTTTGGAATAAACCACTTTTAAATGAAAGATGCCGCGTTTCTTCAGTTCCCGACGCATCACCCGGCAAAGCGGACAGACGGAAGTTTTGGAAAGATCGGAAATTTCAATCCGGGAAGGATCCCTTTTATTGCCGATGCCCATACAGCTGATCATCGGCACACCGGTTTCCCGCGCTTCTTCGACGAGAGCCAGTTTCCCCGAAACCGTATCAATTGCGTCAATCACATAGTCGCAATTTTCCAGAAGATGATCAGAATTGCCCGGCAAATAGAAACAATCGTGCATATCGATCTCTAAATTCGGCGCAATATCATGCAGACGTTCCCGCATGACATCCACCTTTTTGCGTCCTATTGTGCTGAAAAGTGCCGGAACCTGCCGGTTGATGTTGGATTCCGCAACGGTATCGTGATCAATCAGCACCAGCTTGCCGACGCCGGTGCGCGCAAGCGCTTCTGCGGCATGGCTGCCGACGCCTCCCAGCCCAAACACTGCAACTGTCGCGTGCTGAAGCTTCTGTACTGCCTCTTCACCCAGCAGCAGCGCCGTACGTGAAAACTGTTCCGGACAGACGCCCATGTGATTTCCTCCTTTTAAAATGCCCAACCTGTTTTTTCTAAAAATTTGTATAATCGCTTCTATAAACCGTCCGATCAGTATGCAAAAGAAGATTTCATCGTTTTTTCGCAACGGAAATCGATCTCCATTCCTGGGGCAATGCACCAATTCCGCGGATATTATAACACAAATTACATCAAAGCATCAATAGACGGGTTGTTCCAGAAAATCCCTTTACAATTGAAATGAGAATGCGTATACTATTCTTAATGATAACAGGAAGGAGCCATAAAATGTATTATGTCGGAATCGATGTCGGCGGCACAAATCTTGCGGTCGGCGTCATAAATGAACAATATCAGATTATCAGCCGCAGCAAGGCCAAAACCCCGGAATCCTGCGATGCGAAAAAAATGAGCGCCTTGTTCGGGGATTTGGTTCTGGAAGCCCTTGAAAAAGCAAATCTCACCCTTGAAGACGTCCCTTATGTCGGGGTCGGCGTTCCGGCCGGAATCAACCATGACACCGGCATCATCGCGTTTTGCGCGAATCTGGATCTTCGGGACTGGGCGCTGCAGAAGGACCTCTCGGAGCGTCTCGGCGGCAAGCCCGTCCTGGTTGAAAACGATGCCAATGCGGCGGCGTTCGGCGAATATAAAGCCGGCGTGCTGGCCGGATCCAAAAACGCACTGGCCATTACGCTTGGAACCGGAATCGGAAGCGGCATCATCATCGACGGAAAAATTTATACCGGCAGCAACTTCATGGGCGGAGAAGCCGGCCACATTGTCATCGAATTCGGCGGACGGAAATGCGGATGCGGACGGCATGGATGCTGGGAGCGGTATGCTTCTGCGTCCGGCCTGATCCTGACCACAAAAGAATTCATGCAGTCGGAATGCGGCAAGGAGAGCATCATGTGGAAACTGGTCGACGGCAATCTCGATCAGGTAAACGGGCGGACCGCTTTCGATGCCATGCGGCAGGGAGATGCCTGCGGAAAAGCGGTCGTCGACCGGTTCATCGAGTATCTCGGATGTGGAATTGCCAATATGATCAACATTTTGCAGCCGGATATCATCTGCATCGGCGGCGGCATCAGCCATGAAGGCGAAACGCTGCTTGCGCCGCTGCGGGAATATGTCCGCAAAGAAGAGTATGCACACAACGCCAAAAAAACACAAATCTGCAAGGCAGAGCTGGGAAACGACGCCGGAATCATCGGAGCCGCCCTGCTCGGAATATAAAGGAGGGCCAAACATGAGTATCTCAAAACGCGTTTTTGGCGTCATGCCGGACGGCAAGGAGCTTCCTGTCTATACGCTTTCCAATGCATCCGGAACGGCTGTGGAAGTCATCCCCTATGGATGCCGGATTGTAAAACTGATGACGCCCGACCGGACAGGCAGCGCCGGAAACGTTGTACTCGGGCACGATACATTGGAAGAATATCTGGACAAAATGGATTTCCAGGGCAGCACAGTCGGCCGGTTTGCCAACCGGATCGGCGGCGCAACGTTCACCATGGACGGAAAGGTGTATCCTTTAACCAAAAATGAAGGAAACAACACCCTTCACGGTGGCCCGGGCGGTTTCCATCAAGTTGTCTGGGACGTTGTCTCGACCGATGACGGTGAGCAGCCCTCGATCACCTTCCGCCACACTTCTCCGGACGGTGAGGAAGGCTATCCCGGAACGCTGACCGTGACGATCGTCTATACGCTGGACAGCGAAAACGGATTTCATCTGAACTATACGGCTGTTTCCGATAAAAAGACACCCGTTAATCTGACAAACCACAGCTATTTCAATCTCAGCGGAGATTTCCGCACCAACGTGCTCGATCATGTTCTGATGCTCCACGCTGACGGCTATACTGCTGCCAACGACGAGTTGATTCCGACCGGAGAAATCGTTCCGGTTGACGGAACCCCGTTTGATTTCCGCCAAGCGAAACCGATCGGCCAGGACATTGGCGCAGACGACCGTCTCCTGAAAAAATGCGGCGGTTATGACCACAATTATGCGCTCTGCGGCGCTGGGCTGCGCAAATTCGCGGAAGTGCATGATCCGAAGAGCGGCCGCGTCATGGAAGCATACACCGATTTGCCCGGTGTACAGTTCTATTCCTGCAATAATGTCACGCCCGGCATGAAGTTCACCGGCGGCGTCGATGCCATCCGCCACCAGGCGCTGTGCCTCGAAACCCAGTTCTATCCGGATTCTCCGAACCAGCCTTCTTTCCCCTCCTCGTACCTGGAGCCGGGTGTGCGTTTCCATACCGAAACCGTTTATCGTTTCTCTGTAAAGTAAATTCGCATTTCAAACCCGCCACCGTTGTTAACCACCCAAAACAGCTGGACAATCTTTCAGCAGAAAATAGTTCAAGCCGCCGAAAGGGCTTGCTGTCTGTGAATTGCAGACGGCAAGCCCTTCCATTTTGCCTGAATTCTGAGATTGCCATTGTAATCCAGATATGCAATGAATTCCTGTTTCAGGTGTTTCATGAACTGGAGCTCTAATCTCGTCCAGCGTGGTCGTCACCACGCGCAGCACCGGACAATCCGAGATGGTATTACTGCCCAGATGGCTGCTGCGCAGATCCGGAACTGCCGAGCCGCTCCTGACAGACCTATCGTCTCTACGACCTGCTTTCCTGCATTCGACGTGTACCGGTTTGAATCTCCTTTCACATAGCAAACACCCCATTTGTTAGACCGTACAGCATTCTGTCTAACAAATGGGGTATTAAAGTTGGTGCTTTTTTTTGCCGCCTCATCCAGTTTCTGTTTCATTGAGCCATTTCTGCTGCGTATGCTTCCACCGCCAATAAACAATTTCCGCCGCCAAGGTGCGCGGCAGAACGTTGCCTACCGCAGACAACGCCCGATTAAGCACCCCCGGCACGTAGAGGCCCTTGCCCTTTAAAGCGCGGTCAATCGTCTTTCTCGCAACAATTTCCAGCGGATTGGTGGTCGCCTCTCCCCAGAACCCCTGTGCCCAAATTGCCTCTGCGGTTTCGTCCGTTGTAACCATCCCGGCTGGGCAAAGAGCCAGCACATTGGCGTTCTGCCCTTTCAATTCCTGACGCAATGCGGTCGCAAAATCCAGCAAAAACCGTTTTGATGCCGCATAGGTTGCTTTCAGCGGCATGGGAAACAGCAAAGCAAGGCTCGAAACAAACACCGCAGTAAACGGTCTCCCGACTTTGCGCCGCTCCAAGATTGCGTGTGTGACCCGCAGCGTTCCTGCATCGTTGAGCGTCACGATTTTCACCACGCGCTCTCTGTCGCGTGAAAGGAACCCGCCTTCAAAATCCACACCCGCTACGTTCAAAAGCAGATCAAATCTGATTTTGCAGGCATCGATCGTTTTTAGAAGCACATCCACACTCTCCGAATCCGTCAAATCACAAGCCTTTGCCGTAACGGGAATGCCAAATTGCCGTTCCAGCCCAGTTTGTGCCCGGCGCAGCCCGTCTTCACAAATATCGGTCAAAAACAGCCGGTATCCGCGTTTTCCGCATTCGACCGCCATTGCCCGGCCAAGTCCGCCTGCCGCACCTGTGATGAAAACATTCATATTCTGCACACCTCGTCATAGGAAATTCCGCAGAGCCGCTCACTGAGCGCGAACAGCCGGTCTGCATTTTCGGTTGTGACCTCTCTGCTGTATGCGCGTTCCCGGCATTGCTTGTAGTACAGCCCTTTGGGCGCCTGCACCTGATTACAGAGGAACGCATATGTTTGCGCCGGAATTTCCGGACTGACGCCGCTCAGCTTTCGCAGCGACCACACCGCGCTAACCAGCCCGCCGGCGCCTTTGTTGCCGATCTCGGTCCGCACAAGACCCGGATCGACCGTATACGCATGGACATTCTGCTTTACACAGCGGTCATTCAGCCCTTTGGCAAAAAGGATGTCGCACAGCTTGGATTGTTTATAAGCCGTCAGCGGATTGTAACGTTTTGTGAGCATCACATCGTCCCAGTGTACCCGGATGCCTTTATGCGACTGGCTGCCTGTCATAATCACACGGCCGCCTGCCTTTTGGAGCAAGGGAAAAAGCCGGTATGTCAGTAAAAATCCCGCGAGATAGTTCAGCGCAAACTGCTGTTCATAACTGTCCTCTGTTGTCATATAGTACCCTCTGGCACAGCCCGCATTGTTGAGCAATGCGTACAGCTTTCCGTCGCAGTTTTTACCGATAAACACGGTTAGCGCCGATGCCGCACAATGGACTTCCCGCTGCTGCATGAGGTTCGTCGTAAAAAACGTGATCTCGGCCTGTGGTACGGCGGCCCGAATGATTTGCGCGGCCAATTTGCAGCGCGCGTCGTCTCTTCCGACTCCGAGCACCCGGAAGCCGTCTTTTGCAAGCAGCTTTGCCGTTTCCAGTCCAATGCCGGAGGTTGCGCCTGTCATCACAATGGTTTTCATGTTGTTCCTCCTGAAATCATAGGAGGAGTATGCCGCCATAAAACAGAAAATTTTTGATACTGCTTTTGATTCTGGCAGAAAAAGCCGTGGATCGTCAGCAGTACAAACACCGCGGCCGCAAGGTCGTAAACGGGCAGCGCGACTGCGTTCAAGCCGTACATCAAACACACCTCGGTTCCATCAAGCTTATTCAAACATCCCCCAGGCGTGCCAGAATTCCAGGCTTCCTGCCGACAGGCTGCACACTACATACGAAAGCACAAAACAGGCTGCAAACAGCGCCAGTGAACCAAGCGCCACTGCGCGCAGACGGCGCTTGGTCTTGGCGGAAAATTGCGGGTTTATCGTCAGTGCAGGAAGTGTTGCCGCGCCGGAAGCAAAAGCCAGTGCATTCCGCTGAAACCGTCCAAAGGCACGGATAAGCTGACGCAGGAATGCCGTATAATAGATACAGCCGACAACAAGCAGCACCGCAAGCGCGGCAAAGGCAAGCGCCAGAATTGCGCCGCACCAATACGGCACCGTGGGAATCAATCCGTAAATGTTTAAATTTCCCAAAAGGCAAACCGTAAGCGTGGCAAAAGACAGAGCCGCAACACCCATCACAAGGCCAAATCCGGTCAGCAGTACAAAAAACAGCCCTGCGAACACATCAACGAGGCACAATCCCGCCAGCACAAACGGTTTGCTGCCGTTTTTCTGCTTGGGCGCATCCGCACCATCAAACTGCGCGGCAAGCACAGCCGGATCGCCCAGCTTTGCGGCAATTTCTTCTTCCGAATACCCGTCGGCCTGCTTAAACGCAAAATGCTGCTCATATTCTTCTGCGATATCGGCGGCATCCGCCACGTTTCTCTTTTGCAATTCATTCGAAAGTCGTGTCAAAAATTCATGTTTCGTCATATTCTTCATCCTCCAGTAACACTCTGACAGACCGCGCAAATTGCAAATATTCCGCCCGGTCTTTTTCATAGGTTTCGCGGCCAAGCTCGGTCAGTTTGTAATATTTTCGCGGAGGCCCGCCGCTTTCTTCCTGCAAGTACGTTGTGAGCATCCCGTCTGCCTTCAGCTTTCGCAAAATCGGATAAACAGTTCCGTCTGCAATATGGATATGCCTGGATAGAGATTCTGAAATTTCATATCCATAGCAATCGCGCTTTTTCAGCAGAGACAGCACGCAAAGCTCCAGCACACCTTTTTTATATTGGGCGTTCATCGCACCATCTCCTTGTTTTTGTTTGTTCTTGATTACTACTATATTATATTTACTAGTATTTTATAAGCCAATCCCGATTTAAAAATTTTTTTAAATTTTAATTTGCCTGCATGGGTTCCGATGTTTTGCTTTCCTTGCCAAAGCCGCCGGATTCCCGCATTTTTTCTTCCCGGCTGTATCTCATCGCCAGCATTTTCGAAGCTCCATCTTTCCGCATCTGAGCCGGCACATGCCGCCAAACGAAAGCGTTCGCCAAAAAAATCCCCGATGCAGAAACCGGAAGGCTCCTGCATCGAGAATTTTTATCACAATCGTATTGCAATTTCCAAACTTTCTGCGCGCAAAAACAAATTCTTGCAAGGCACAAAGCACTTTCCCTGCTTCAGGCATTACGTTTCTTCCGCTTCCGGATGCTCCTGCGGAAGAATCCGCACCTTGATCTCGTCTGCGCGATGGTTGTCCACCTTTGTGACCGTAACCTCTAAATTCTCGCAGGTAAACTGGTCTCCCACTTCCGGCACCTTTCCGAACTGCTCTAGAATCCATCCGCTTACTGACACGGATTTCGATTCTGTTTTTAAATGGAAATGCTCCGCAAAATCCTCATAATTCATGGTTGCGTCAATGCAATAGGTATCCGGGGAAAGTCTGCGCATCAGGACTTCCTCTTCGTCGTGCTCATCCCAAATTTCGCCGACCAGTTCCTCCAGAATGTCCTCCATTGTCACGATCCCGCATGTGCCGCCGTACTCATCCACCACGACAGCGACATGCGTCTTGGCTTTTTGCAGCTTTTTCAGCAGCAGGCTGATCGGCTCACTCTCCAGTGTAAAGAGAACCGGAGACAAAATTTCCCGAATCGGCTTTTCGGTTATCCCGCAGCCGACATAAAAGTCCTTCTGAAGCAGCGTTCCCAGAATGTTGTCAATCGTGTCCTGATAGATCAGCAATCTGGAATATTTCGTTGCGGTAAACAGCGCTGCCGCCTCTTCTTTGCTGGCATCTACCGGCAGCGCCGCCAGATCAACCCGATGAATCAGCACATCGCGCGCACGCTGTTCCGAAAACTCAATGGCATTCCGCAAAAGGCCGCCTTCGTCTGCATCGATGCTGCCCTCATGCTGCACTTCATCAACCATCATCAAAAGCTCTTCCTGAGACATCTTCCCGCCGGGCTGCAGGTGAAACATCTTGGAAAGCAGCTTTTTCCACAGAGAAAAAATCGCATTCAGCGGCAGGAAAATCCAGATTAAGAACTGGATGATCGGCGCAGAAAACATCGCAAAGCTTTCTGCACAGTCTTTGGCGATACTTTTCGGAGAAATCTCCCCAAAAATCAAAACCACCACCGTGATGACAACGGTCGATACCGAGGCGCCCACATCTCCGAGCTGCCGCACAAACAACACGGTTCCCAAAGACGCCAGCGCAATATTCACGATATTATTGCCGATCAAAACCGTAGAAATCAGCTTATCATACTGGGCTTCGAGCTTACAGGCCAGCGCCGCTTTCCGATTTCCTTTTTCTGCAAGCGTTTTGAGTCTGGTGCGGTTCATAGAAGAAAATGCTGTTTCTGTTGCTGAAAAATAGGCGGATAAAATCAGACAGATGACCATCAGGATGATGTATGTACTCAAGTTCAAAACTCCTTCAAAAAATACGTTTCAATTTCAAAGTAATTCGTCGAACCATTTTCTCCTATAAGCGCAAAAAAGCACGTCTGCCCAGCCTGACGCAAGGCAGATATGCTCTCCATAATTTCTGCAAATGATAGCCGCAATCATGATCTCTGCCGCTACTGTCCGTATCCATTCTGGCAAATGCCCTTCCCATTTCAAAATTTTCTTTATTATATCGAAAAGGCAGCCCGCTGTCAAGAAAACTATCCGCTTCTGCTTTTTCTGTCCGGCATTCCAGCCGCAAACCTTGTAAAACGAACCCAAATGCGCTACAATGAGTCTGGAGTAAACAAACAGATCTGTTTTTTTATTCCGCCGAATTTACGGACTGCGTATTTTAAGACAAATCGGCTTCCACGGATTTTGACGCAATCGCGCCGTCGGCCACGGCCGTCACAATCTGCCGGAGCGTCTTTTGCCGCACATCTCCGACTGCATAGACGCCGGGTAAATCTGTCCGCATGGTTTCATCCGTCAGAAGATAGCCCGCCTCGTCCATCGCAACCTGGCCGCGAAAGAGCGTAGTGTTGGGTGTTTGCCCAATTGCAACAAACACGCCGTCACAGGCGAGTTCTTGTGTTCTGCCTGTCTTTCGATCCCGAAGCGTGACGCCGGTCACTGTGTTTTCGTGCAAAATCGAGACAACCTGCGCATTCCATACATATCGTAGATTCTCGCACCGGGAAAGCGGATCCAGATACGCCTTGGACGCCCGAAGCGCGTCTCTTCGGTGGACAAGCGTCACCGTGCGGCATAACTTCGAAAGAAAAACGGCATCTGCTGCTGCGGTATCGCCGCCGCCAACAATAACCACCTCTTTGCCGCGGTAAAACATTCCGTCGCAGGTCGCGCAATATGAAACGCCTCGTCCGCGCAGACTTTGTTCCTCCGGAAGCCCCAATTCCCGCGGAGAAGCACCGGTTGCCAGAATAACCGTCCGCGCGCGGACGTCGCCTTCCGCAGTATGCAGCACCTTTTCTTTGGCTGCAAGTTCCGCTGCGCGCACCTCTGTCAGCCGCGTTTCTGCGCCGAATCGCTCTGCACTTTGCTGCATCCGCACGCCCAATTCAAAGCCAGAGATTCCATCCGGAAATCCCGGGTAGTTTTCAATCCGATCCGTCGTACCCATCTGGCCGCCCGGAGAAAGCTTTTCGAGCACGACAGCCGAAAGTCCGGCGCGTGCACAGTAAAGCGCGGCGGCATAACCGCCGGGGCCGCCGCCGATGATCGCAACATCATAAAGCGTCTCCACTATCTTACCTCTTTTCTTATCTTCTTATCAGAAAGTATTCCGGTTTCAGATGTCATTATACCGTATATACGGTCGCCGACTCGTTTGCCTCCCGGATCGCGGCAAGCATTTTCCGGGAAACGCCGTTATCTGTCACGATTCGATCCACATCGCTGACATCTGCAAATTTCAGGAAGGTAATTCTGCCCAGCTTGCTGCTGTCCAGCAGGACAATATTGAGTGAAGAAATAGAGAGCATGACGCGCTTGACTTCCGCCTGTTCAAACGTCGGCGTTGTAAATCCATTTTTCACGGTAAATGCATTCGACGCCAAAAAGGCCTTATCCACATTCAGCGCGGAAAGCTCTTTGACTGCCATCGATCCGGTCGTACAGTGGAATCCGCGCCGCAGCATACCGCCGATCAAAATTACATTCGATGCGGCGTTTGTTTCCAAAAACGCCGCAATCTGGATGTCATTGGTCACGATGGTCAGATTCTTCTTTTCAGGAAGCAGTTTTGCCAGCTCCATCGTGGTCGTTCCGGTATCCAGCGCAATGGTGTCGCCGTCCTCAATCATCGAACAAGCGCAGGCGGCGATTCGCTGTTTTTCTTCAATATGTTCGATTTCCTTCATATTGGAGTCCGGCTCAAACCCGATTTTACTGACGGGAATGGCGCCGCCGTGCGTCCGCCGGAGTTTGCCTTCCGCTTCCAGGTCGCGCAGATCTCCGCGGATCGTCGCTGGAGAAACACCGAACAGTTCACATAGTTCCGGCACCATAATTTTCATGTTTTCGTGGAGCAACCGCAAAATTTGTTCTCTGCGTTCCTCCGCAAACAACGGATGTTCCGAATTCGCTTTCATGACACAACCCTACGCATTCTTTGTTAGTACTTTCAGTATACCCTTTCAGAAAACAAAATGCAACAATAATCAATCGTTCAAATGATTTCATTTTTCATTGACAAAGCCCAATGCATTTGTTAAAATGAAAACAAACAACAACATATGATAATAGAGGTGTGCAAAAATGGGAAAAAATTTGAAAGAAGTTTGCCTGATCGGCGCTGGACGCGCCGGAATGATTCACGCACGCAACTTTAAAAACAAGGTTCCGGGATTTAAAATCACCGCCGTCTGCGATCCGATCGAAGACGCAGTCAAGGCCGCCTGCAAAGAGCTTGAAATCGACCGGTTCTATTTTGACTACAAGGACGCCCTGCAGGATGAAAACATTGACGCCGTGATCATCGTCTCCCCGACCAAATATCACTGCGAAATTGCAGTTGCTGCTGCAAATGCCGGCAAGCATATCCTCTGTGAAAAGCCGATGGCCATGAACGCCGCCGAGTGCCAGATGATGATCGACGCGGCGGAGAAGAATCATGTCGTTCTGCAGATCGGCTTCATGCGCCGGTTTGATAAGAGCTTTATGGCTGCCAAAGAAGCCATTGACGCCGGAAAGATCGGCGAAGTTGTCCTCGTAAAATCGCTGACCCGCGGTCCGAGCACCCCGCGTCCCTGGATGTATGACATTAAAAAGAGCAACGGACCGCTTGCAGAAGTCAACAGCCACGATATCGATACCGTACACTGGTTCTCCGGCAGCGAATTTGAGCATGTCTATGCAATCGCCGGAAATTACCGCTGCCACGATGCAAGAAAAGAATTCCCGGATTTCTATGATAACGTCGTGCTCAACGGCCGCTTCAAGAACGGTGTGCAGGCTTCCATCGACGGCGCACAGGGCGTCGGATACGGATATGATGCCCGTGCGGAAATTCTCGGCACAGACGGCTGCATCTATCTTGGAAATACCGATGAAAACACCATGCTCTGTGTTGACCGCAGCGGCATCAAAGAACAAAAATTCATGAAGAGCTGGACGCATCTTTTTGAGGACGCTTATCTCGGCGAAGATCTCGACTTTGCAATCTGCGTACTCGAAGGCAAACAGCCGAAGGTTACCGGCCGCGACGGCATGAATGCAGTTAAAATTGTAGAGGCCGGCAATACCTCCATTATTGAAAAACGCATCGTATACCTCGACTAATTCACCAGCAAAGGCAGGAACCCGATATGGCTGACTTTATCAGAACTGTAACCGGCGATATTTCCCCTCTGGAGCTTGGCTATTGCCAGTGCCATGAGCATCTTCTGCTCGCAAAGGGAAAATCCTATACGATCGATCCGTCGCTCTGTATGGACGACGAGAAAAAAAGCGCGGATGAGCTGCTTTCCTACTATGCAGCAGGCGGACGCGCGCTCGTCGATGCCCAACCGGTCGGCTGCGGCCGGATGGCGGACGGGCTGCGCCGGATTTCCGAAGCTTCCGGCGTCAAAATCATCGCTTCTACCGGTTTTCACAAGCTGCTCTTTTATCCGGAGGATCATGTGGTCTACCACTCTTCCGCAGAAGAGCTCGCCGAGCTCTTTGCCGGGGAACTGACGCTGGGGATGTTTGTCGATCACGTCAACGGCGAGGCGCCTTTCACAGAGCGCGGCGCTGCCAAAGCGGGCATCATCAAAACCGCTTCCGACGGACGCGACATCACTTCAGGCGAAGATGTTCTTCCGATTTACCGTAAACTCTTTACTGCGGCAGCAATGGCCGCTGTCAAAACCGGCGCTCCGGTGATCACGCACCTTGAAATGGGCGACGGCGCAGACAGCCAGTTCCGTGTCCTGACAGAAAACGGCGTTCCGGCAAACCAGATCATCATGAGCCATCTCGATCGCGTCGTCGACCGCACGGATCCCAATCGGTATTTGCGCGTTGCAGAGAGCGGTGTCTTCCTGCAGTTTGATACCATCGGCCGCTTTAAATACCACAGCGACGAAGATGAGGCCTGGCTGATCGCAATGCTTTGCGAACATGGATTTGCGGACCAGATTCTCATCGGTCTCGATACCACGAACAAGCGTCTCCGATCGTACGGCGGCGCGCTGGGTTTGACCTATATTCTGGATACGTTCCGCAATACATTGGCTGCGCACGGCGTTGGCGACGATTTATTTGCGCGCTTCACGCTTAAAAACCCGCAGCGTGCACTTTGTTTTCACTAATAATCCCCTTTCCTTGCGGCGTGTGGAGGATTGACTTCTTCCGCACGCCGCATCTTTTGTTTTATAAATCCCCCAAAAACCGCCTCTTAGGGCTGATCGGCCGAAGCGGCCGAAACCAGGATCTCCGCCGCGCCTGGCAACCTCTGATCGAAACCACTGCTTCTCGTCAGGCAGTCAGGCATTGCCGGGTTTCTTCCTGTCATCCGCAGTTCTTTATGGCAATTTGCAAACGGAAGATGGTTCAAATTCTAAAACACGAAAGCCAAGCCGGCATTTTGAAAAATTTGATTTTTGTTCTGACTGGCAAACAGCTTTCGGTTTCGATTGATATTTGTATCATAATGTCATGACATCATGATTTTTGCTTGCAAAATTCCAGCGCCCGGTGTACAATAAAAGAAGACATCCGGGATCAAATTTACAGCATCCCGCTTCTTTACCCGAATCATTTTAAAAAGGAATGAATAGTTATGGAAAAAATTCTTGCAACTCCCAGATCCTTCGGAAAAGCCAGCCGTGAGCCCATCGAAATGTTGGAAAAAGCGGGTTATAAAGTCATTCTCAATCCGGTTGGAAAGATTTTGGACGAAGAAGAAATGAAGAAATATATCGCCGACGTCGTCGGAATTGTAATCGGCGTTGACCCGCTCAATGCGGCGGTTTTGGACTGCGCCAAAAACCTCAAGGCTATCTCCAAATATGGCGTCGGCACCGACAATATTGATCTGGAAAAAGCAAAAGAACTCGGCATCCCGGTCTCCATCACTGCCGGCGCAAACTCCAACGCCGTCGCGGACTACGCGTTTGCACTGATGATGGCTTGCGCACGCCGCGTAACAGAAATCAATGCAAAATGCAAACAAAAGGAATGGAAAAAGATCACCACAACCGATGTTTACGGCAAAACCATGGGCATTCTCGGACTCGGCGCCATCGGCAAAGGCGTTGCCAAGCGTGCACAGGGGTTCGGCATGAAGGTTCTGGCTTACGATGTATTCTGGAACGAGGAATACGCCAAAGCGAACGACATCATCTATGCAACGCCGGAAGAAATCTATCAATCCTGCGATTTCATCACGCTGCATCTGCCGCTGACGCCGGAAACAAAGAACATGATCGGCTACGAGCAGTTCTGCATGATGAAGCCCACCGCTGTTTTTGTCAACACCGCGCGCGGCGGCGTTGTCGACGAGGATGCGCTGGTGCGCGCCTTGAAAGAGGGAAAAATTTACGGTGCCGGCGTCGATGCATTCTCTTCGGAACCGCCTGCGAATGAGGAACTTTACACACTCGACAACCTGATCATGGGATCTCACTGCGCAGCTTCTACCACTGGTGCTGTGGAAGCCATGGGCAGAATGGCCGCTCAAAATCTGCTCAAGAGCCTCGGAAAAGCATAACTTCTTCCGGGCGCTTACCGGACAGCCGGAACCGGTTGTCTTCCTGTATTTTCGAAAGTCAAAGCCGCCGGCTAAGCCGGCGGCTTGCATAAGCCCTAGAAGGGCTTGGTACAGACGCAGCCCCTGAAGGGGCGCCGAAGGGGTTTGCCGACCGCATTCCTTCCTCCGGCAGCCCCTAAAGGGGCTTTGTTTTATGCCTTCTTGCTCACGCTACCCGTAAACGGGTCTACGAACTCTTTCAGTTCGACCTGATCCGCTATCTGATCCTCGGTTAGCTGGTTCTTTATGTACTCCTGTATTTGCTTTTTATTTCTTCCTACCGTATCCACATAATATCCCCGCGCCCAGAAATGTCGGTTCCCATACTTGTCTTGAGGTTTGCGTGCCTGTCGAATATCATCAGACTGCTCTTTCCTTTGAGATATCCCATGATTTGCGATACGCTGTACTTCGGCGGAATCCTGATGAGCATATGTACGTGGTCTCTGCACAGCTCCGCTTCGATGATTTCGATTCCTTTTTGCTGGCATAGTTGTCTCCATATCTTCCCAATATCTACCTTGATTTCTCCGTATATCGCCATTCTCCGATATTTCGGCGCGAATACTACGTGGTATTGACATCTCCATGTCGTATGATTTAATCTGTTTATGTCTTTTTCTTTCACGTGAAAGTCCTCCCTGTTTTGATTGTTGTGTGGTCGGCAAACCACTTCTTATCTAACAGGGAGCTTTTTTCTTGTCTACTCTACTCCTCGCTATAAGCTATTTTTTTACCCCCGGCATAGCCGGGGGTTGCCTTTGGTACAACCAAAACAAACCGGGCTGCATCATTTGAAAGATGCAGCCCGGTTCTTTTTTGATTTTGAACGCCACCGAATACGCTGATAGACATGTCCCGTAAAGACGCTTTCGCTCCAATCGCCGCGCGAAACAGACTGCCAATCTGCGATTTGGCAAATGCAGACGCACTCGATGAAAAAAGCGGAGAGCCGGTTTGTGGGCAAAGCGCATTGGATGCAATCGAAAAGCGCATCCGTAACATTCTTAAGATTCCAGCCGGCAAAACACCTTACAAGACATCTCAAATCTCCGGCTTTCCCGGACATTTTTGGCTTTTATTCTGCAAAATTCACTGGCAACTGTCCCGGTCAAAGAACCCGGATAGCATCCTGGATGGTTTTCTCCAGCGCCTCTCTTCCGTATGCGTCAACGGCATTTTTGTCCTTTTCCGTATGCGTCAGACATCCCGCTCCGCCGATACATCCGCCGGAACAGGCCATTCCTTCCACAAAATTTTCCACCAGCAGGTTTCTGCCCGCCTTGAGAAGCGCCGTCCGGCAAGCCTCAATTCCGTCGCAGGCAAGCGGACGGTAATCGAAATCTGACAGACCGTTTTCTTTAAGTCCTTCCCGTACAGCCTCTGAAAGCCCACCGCTTCTGCAGAAAATTCTTCCGTAATAAGAGGCGTTGTCGAGCGCTGTTTCCGGAAGCGTCGTGATGTCGATATCCCGGCTGTCAAAAAGCGCCTGCAATTCTTCAAACGTCAGGACACTGTCGACATATGGCGCAACCTCCGGCCGTTTCATCTCCATCTTTTTTGCTGTACACGGCCCGATAAAGACAATCCGTGCGCCGGGATGCGTTTCCTTGATGTATTTCGAAATGGCTGCCATTGGGGATAAATTGTGAGAAATATGCTCTTTGAGCTGCGGAAATTGTTTCTCAACATAGCTGACAAACCCGGGGCAGCAGGAATTGAAAAGGAATCCCTTCTCATAAAGTTCCTGGCATTCCGCGTTTGCAACCATGTCGGCGCCCAGCGCAGCTTCCACTGTATGGAAAAAGCCCAGTTCCCGAAGGCCGGTAATTACCTGCCCCAGCTTTGCATAGCTGAATTGGCTTGAAATCGACGGTGCAACAATTGCATACAGCGGATACGCCCGGTTTCCATCGCTCTTCTGAATCAGGTCGACGACATCGAGAATCCAAGATTTATCCGTAATTGCCCCAAACGGGCACTGGTACACACACGCGCCGCATGCGATGCATTTTTGGTTATCGATCGATGCCGCCTGCGCCTCGTTTGCCCGAATCGCCTTGACCTTGCAGGCATTTTCACAGGGGCGTTTCCGATTAATAATTGCACTATACGGACACACCTTTGCACAGCGTCCGCATCCGACACATTTCGTCTTGTCAATGTGCGCTTTCAAATGCTCATCATAGGTGATGGCGCCGCGTTTACAGACGTCGTTGCACCGATGCGCGATGCAGCCCCGGCACGCTTCCGAGACTTCATAGCCGCCCATCGGGCACTCGTCGCAGGCAATTTCGATCACTTCGATCACATTGGGATTTTCTCGATCTCCGCCCATTGCCAGCTTGATGCGCTCTGAAACGATTGCGCGTTCCTTATAAATGCAGCAGCGCATCGTCGACTTCGGTCCCGGGGAAATCAGCTTCGGAATATCGGAAATCTTCTCAAGAAGGTTCCCATCAAACGCCGCCCGCGCGACCTCCCGCAGTACTCTATACTTTAAATCCTGTACCTTGGTATCAAATTTTCTCACAAACCTTGCCCTCGCTTTTTAGAAATAACTGACCTTGATGCGCTTGCCCATTTTTTTCAGCGCTTCCGAAAGCTCATCGACCAGCCGCATTTTAATGCTGAAGCCAATCGGCAAATTCGGATTCTGGTGCGCCGGGTTGATCGCGCGTCCGACAAAAAAGTTAATGTCCGTCGCCTCTTCGAAAAGGAGCCGGGAAATGAGCGAAGCGCCGTCATGCTTATAGCTCCATTCTGTGTAACAGGCATTGTTATCCAGATAGCTCTGCGCATATTTGAGAACCCGGCTGATGGTAATCACGCCCTCTGTGACGAGATCCACGCCGTCAATTTTCGCAATCGGCGGAATTTCCGGATCGACATAATCCAGCTGCGGAACCACTTCCTTATGCAGATATTTTCCCGCCAGCGTCGACGTTGTACCGCCGCAGACGATATGTTTTCCGCCCTTTGAGAAAAACAGCGCCATCATTCGGTTGACGTCGTCCGGGTTGGACGGCGGTCCGATCATCAGATTCATCGGGACGCGGTTCCGGATCTTCACGGTACAGACCGTTGTATCATCACCGGGACGTTCGCCGTAAAGCCGGTTGCATTCGTCCAGCAGGATGGTCGACAACGTCTTGGCCGTAAATTCCGGGTCATACATAGTCTCCATAAAATCCACGATATTCTTGCGTTCCCAGCCATAATTGAGCGTCTGCTCCACGCCGGCATGAATCGCACCGTCACTCATCAAAATGAACACATCATTTTCCTGCAGACGGATTTTGGACTGGTAAATGGTCTTGCCGCCGATTTCCTGGACGGTTTTCGGATACTCGACGTTTTTGCCGTCACGCAGCAAAATCACCTGCGGATTGTCATACTGAATCATCTCCGCCTCTTCGTTGTTTACAATCCGCAAAATGGTAAAGGTGGAGTAGGCAACTTCCCGCACCTTACAGACCGGAAGCGTCGAAGCAATCGTAGAGACGCAGTCCTCGATGCTCATCGATTCCGCCATCATCGTCGAAATAATCTTTGACGTCAGTGTGGAAAGGATACTCGCCTTTACCCCGCTACCGAGCCCGTCAGCAAGCACCACAACAATCGAATCTTCCCCCTGCTCCACAACATCAATATGATCGCCGCAGAGCTGTTCGCCGTATTTATTCAGGCTGTGATATCCGATATCTGTACAAAGATTATTCATCACCCAGCGACTCCTTCAGTTTCGTCAAAGCGATTTTCGTCTCTGCGGTCGTCTCGCCGAGCAGAGACGCGATTTCCTGTACGACACGCATCTGCTTTTCTACCACCTTATCGGTGATTTCAATGGTTTTGCGGCTGATTTCTTCTTTCTTTTCCCGTTCCGATTCTTCCGCCGTCACATCGCGCATGACGCACATAATGATCCGGTAGCTCTTATCGTAAATCACGGATTCCTCGATATATTTCTGATATTCCGCAAGATAGACGCGCTTATCCTGCACGCTTCTTCCGCTCTCCATCACATCGAAGAAAATTTTGGGATCGAGGATCCGCACGACCTGTTCGCCGAGCACATCCGATTCGCTGCGGATATTCATAATCCGGCGGGCAGCGGCGTTGATCTGCTGCACCTCGAGCGCCTCGTTCAAAACGATAATTCCATTCGGCGTGTTGTTGATGATGTTATCCGAGAAAGATTCCGCTTTTTCTTTCAGAAACGGCAAACACATGGAAAGATCCGCTTTGCCCTGGTAGATTGCAACCGCCTTTTCCCGACAGGTATTGTACCCGCAGGTGCCGCAGTTGAGCTCGTCTTCCGGCTTTGTTTTGCCCATTTTCCGCAGAATTTCTTTCATTTCCAGCGTACCGGGCATCCGATGGTTCATACCCATATATCCGCGATCCAGCTTAATCTCCGCAAGAGGCGGCTGCTCGACCTGGAAATCTTTTTTGCCGGCGTAATGATCGATTGTCACATAATCCGTCACCGGCAGCCGATGGTCTTTTCCCATTGCCGGTCCGCCGATGCAGCTTCCGCTGCAGGAGGACATCTCCACAAAGCAGTGCGAAAGCTTTCCCGCGATGATGTCCTTCACCGCGCTCATGCAGTTTTCGATCCCGTCCACCGTCAGATAGGTATAATTGTCGGTATCCTCGCGATCCATCGTCCGCAGAATTCCGCCTGCCGTCGGAAACAGGCGTGCCCGGCTCTCCGGATTCTGTTCCGTATCCTGTTCCGGCTCGATGCCTTCCTGACGGAACCATTCTGTCAGCTCTTCAAAGGTCAGCACGCAATCGATGACCTTGTCATACTGATCCGCTTCTGCCTTTTTGGAAATACACGGCCCGACAAAAACAATTTTCGCACCCGGATACCGTTTGCGCAGGCTGACCGCATGGGCCTGCATCGGAGACATCACCCGTGCAAGACATCCGAGCGCTTCTGGATAATACTTCTGAATCATCATATTGACCGTCGGACAGCAGGAAGAAATGATGACATCTTCCTTTCCTTCCCGCACCATTGCTTCATATTCCCGTTTGACAATGGTCGCGCCAACTGCTGTTTCTTCCGCTGCTGTAAAGCCCAGCTTCTGCAGCGCCTTCTCCATCGTTTGAATGGAAGCACCGGTATAATTTGCGGCAAATGCCGGCGCCACACTGACAACGACCTGGTCATTCTCTGTCATCAGAACTTTCGCCTTTTCGACATCGTTCCGGATTTCTTTGGCGTTCTGCGGACATACGACAAAGCATTGTCCGCACAGAATGCACTCGTCTCCGACAATGTGCGCCTGGTTTCCGGAAAATCGAATGGACTTCACCGGACAGTGCCGGATACATTTATAGCAGTTTTTGCAATTCGATTTTTTCAGCTTGAGATACTCCGTCATCGTGTATAACCTCCCAGGATTCTCCGTCAGATTTTTCAGCTGTGCGTGCGCCGCTTTTTGCACCGAACACGTTTAAACGCACGTTTTTAAAATTCAGGAAACTTTCGACAAAATTTCGTCTTTAAAAAAATCATCTACCGTATCCGGACTGACGGAATACAGCACATCGTCCACCGTTACAGAAACGCCATGGACACAGTTCCCCATGCAAAACCGGCCGCCCATCTCCACCTTGGTTTGCAGGCCGTTTTGCTCAACCAATTCCTGCAGGCGTTCAATCACCCGTCTGGAGCCTTTTAAATGGCAGGAGCTTCCAATACAAATTGTAACTTTCATTTACATTTCTCCTTTAAGTATTTCATTATATTTGTTGCATACTGCAATCTTTACCACCACTCGAATTTCATTTTGCACTGTTTTGACAAAACAGATTTTGCGTTCTTTTTGTGGAAAAAAGGTTTTTGCGCCAGCATTGCGGGGCGGCTTTTCCGACCGGGTTCGCGCAGCGGAACTGCGCAAGGTTATTATAGCGAAGCTAAAATGTTCTTGCGCTGGCGATGCGCCAGCATTGCGGGGCGGCTTTGCCGACCAAGGTTCGCGCAGCGGAACTGCGCAAGGTTATTATAGCGAAGCTAAAATGTTCTTGCGCTGGCGATGCGCCAGCATTGCGGGGCGGCTTTGCCGACCAAGGTTCGCGCAGCGGAACTGCGCAAGGTTATTATAGCGAAGCTAAAATGTTCTTGCGCTGGCGATGCGCCAGCATTGCGGGGCGGCTTTGCCGACCAAGGTTCGCGCAGCGGAACTGCGCAAGGTTATTATAGCGAAGCTAAAATGTTCTTAAGGGGCAAAGCAAAAGCTTTGCGAAGACGGCAACGCCGTCCGGCATGCGCAAGCATGGCGCGCTTAAGGTTATTATAACACATCCCCCCTCCAAAAAGCGAGAGCAAACCGTAAAAAGCCGCACAATATACTGCGGTACACTGTGCGGCTTTTTCGTCTTCTGCTCATTTATGGTATTTTCCATTTTCGGAAATTTGGAACGCACGGTAGACCTGTTCGCAGAGCATCACGCGCGCAAGCTGATGCGGAAACGTCATCGGCGACATGGATAACTGCAGACGCGCCGCCTTTTTCACCTGAGGCGAAAGTCCGTAAGAACTGCCGATTACAAAACAAATTTCTGAATTACCATTTATAGCAAAGGTTTGCATCGAGCTTGCCAGCATCTCGGAAGAGTAAAGCTTTCCTTCAATACACAGCGCAACGATGACGCTGTTGCCTGCGCGTTTTAGAAGCTGATGCGCTTCTCCATCCAGCGCGCGGTCAATTTCCGCCAAAGATGGCTGCTCCGGCAACCGGCTCTCTGGAATTTCCTCAATAGAAAACTTGCAAAAAGCCTTTAATCGCTTCGCATATTCTGCACAGGCTTCGCTCCAATACCGTTCTTTCAGCTTTCCGACACAAAGAATCCGAACTGTCAGCATGGTTTTCTGCTCCTTTAAAAAATCCACATCGCGCCTGTAAGATTATCCCGCGGCGCAACTGCAAGCTGATAATCCACATTCTGCCGCATTCCGGCATTGTTGAGCGCCGATAATGCTGTCTGGAACGCAGTCTCCGGTGTATTGTTTTCCGCACTTAAATGTGCCAGCAAAAAGCGCGTCGCACCGCTTTGCACGAGCCGGGGAAGCTCCTGCGCACAGGCGTCATTCGAGAGGTGCCCCAGTTTTGACAAGATTCGCTGCTTTAACACATACGGATAATTTCCATGCCGGAGTATTCCCACGTCGTGGTTAGATTCCAGCACAATCGCATCGCATCCGGAAATTCCCTCCTGAACGGTTGGCGGAAGATAGCCAAGATCCGTCGAAAACACCACTGTGCGTCCATCTGCCGTTACAATCCGGTATCCAAACCCTTCTGCGCAGTCGTGCGGAATTGCAAACGGCCGGATTTGCATTCCTGCACACTCCATACCTGACGTCGGGATCACATCACAGGGATACTTCCCGTTTAGGATTTCCATATCGCACAATGCCTCCATCGTGCCGCGGGACGCATAGACCGGAATTTTATGGCGGGAAGCAAACACCCGCAACCCCGACACATGGTCGGAATGTTCATGCGTTACAAAGACTGCCCGAATTGCAGAGGGGGCGATTCCCGCACCGGAAAGCCGCATTTCAATCTGTTTTGCGCTGCGCCCGGCATCAATCAGCACGCCGGACTCTGCCGATCCGATATAATAGCTGTTCCCGCTGCTTCCGCTGAACAGCGGATAAAGCCTTGCCATTTTGCTGTTTCCTCCTCGACCGTTTCTGCTCTTTATAATACCGCAAATCGCTGCGCTTGTAAAGCAACCGGAACGGCACCGCATACCAATTGCGCTTCCGTACATACTGGCCCGATTTATTTGGAAAGCTGCATCCCTCATTTGGGATCGAAGGCGATTGCCCGCCATGCCGGCTGCATTTATTTTGATGTCGAGCTGTTTTTTCGACATCAAATACACACTTGCATTTTTTAGGATTTCACGTTATACTATGGCCAAATAGACAATTCAAGTCATAAATTTAGGAGGCATCATTTGGCTTTTTCCGATTATGAAAGCAAACAAATTCGCACGGCACTGCTCCGGGAAGCGCGAAAATGCGGCGCGACGATCGGCGTTCGGAAAACCTCCGTGGAGCAGCTAACCGAAGCAGCCGGTATTTCCAAAGGCTCTTTCTATAAGTTTTTCGACTCGAAGGAACTGCTGTTTTTCTCCGTTTTGGAAAACATTCATACGGAGATTTATGAAATCGCAAAACAGGCGCTTGCGCAAAACGCGGACATCCCGCCTCATGCACGTGCTGAAAAGGCGTTAATTGCCGCATGCAAACAGCTCTCCGACACCGGCGCCATGACCTTTATCGAAAATGACGCAGAGTTTCTTTTGCGTCGGTTACCGGAAGCGGTCAAACAGGAGCACTACCATGACGACGAAACGCATATCCGTGAGCTGCTCTCAGAAAGCGGACTTTCTCCTTCCGGCGGAATGGCACTCGCAACAGCGACCATTCGCGGACTGATTTTGACCGTTTCCCATCAGCAGGAAATTGGCGTCTGTTACCCTGAAGTATTGGGACTTCTGATCCGCGGCGCAATGAAAGAATTGTTTCCGCAAACCTGAAACGCTGCCGCAAGGCGGCTTTTCAAAAGCGCAGAAGTTAGCCTGAGTTAACTTCATGAAAAGCCTTCTTCCTGAGAAACGGCTTTCGCAACAAAAGCGCCCGGCAGCACAACTGTTTTCTGCGCAAAAATACGGCAGTATACACACTGCCATTTCTAAAAAGCAGACTGGAGGCCGCTATGAAATATCACATTGAAAAAGATACCGTACAGGAAACACTGGTCATTCCGCTTTACGCGCGGAAAATGTGTTCGGAACGCTTTCCGATCCTATATCGGGACGAGACAGCCATCCGGCTTATGGAACAGATCGATTATGATTTTTCCGCACTGGAAGAAAAATCGAAAAGCAAACTGCAGCAATTTGGATTTTTGGAAGCTGCTATGCGGCAGAATGACCTCGCCTATGAGGTACAGGATTATTTGAAAGCACATCCGCAGGCAGCTGTTGTCAACCTCGGCTGTGGGCTGGATCATACCGGACGGCACTGTGATAATGGTTCGCAAGATCTACAATCTCGATTTTCCGGATGTTATCGCGGCGCGCAACCAGCTACTTCCCGCCGGAGAGCGAGAAGAGAACATCCCCTGTGACCTGAATGATCCCGCGTGGTTTGACAAAATCGACAGCCCCGGCGGTATCGTGCTCTTTGCGGCCGGTGTGTTCTATTATTTTTTGAAAGAACAGGTCCAATCGCTTGTGCAGGCTATGGCGCATGCGTTTGCCGGCGGTGTACTCGTTTTTGATGCTGCAAATCAAAAGGCGGTCAGGCTGATGCTGAAAACCTGGATCAAAAACGCAAAGATCCGGGATGTCAGCGCTTATTTTGCCGTTTCAGATGCCAAACGCGAACTTTCCGCATGGAGCCCGGAGATTTAAGTTTCAAGCCGCGGGTATATGCTCGGGTATCAGGATTTACATGATCCGTCGGTACCTGGGCTCTACCGGCTTTTAGCCAAAATCGGCGATCGCAGGATGAACATGCAGATTGTCCGATTGGATTTCAAAAAGGATTCAAAACATGCGACATCTTCGTTTTGACCTGGATTCAAATGGCCTTTTCCGCATTTTCTAGACTTGTACAGCTGATTGTGCCGTCATGCTACGCGCAATGACAAGTCGGAAGAATCCATGGCGGACCGTGCAGGCGCCGACAGATCCGAAACACAATTCCCAGATGCAGAACCTTTCTCATTCTGTATCTGGGGATTGTGATCTTTTCTATTTTCTGCATCGGCAAAATTCGTTTCTGCCGTTCGCCATTTTATGTCGCAACTTTTATGAATATAAGAAGGGAACGGCAATGCCGTTCCCCATACACATCTGAATGTATTCAAGTATCGTTTATCCAACGCGTGCCGCGCTTGGCTCCGTCACCTGAATGCGACGGATATCGGCACCCAATGCACGCAATTTTTCTTCCAGACGCTCATATCCGCGGTCAATATGATACAAATCCTCAATCTGCGAGGTTCCGCGCGCACACAACGCTGCAATCACCATCGCTGCACCCGCGCGCAAATCCGTCGCGCGGACCGGAGCCGCCGTCAGATGATCGACACCTTCAATGATGGCAATCCGGCCATCCACCGCAATGTTGGCTCCCATACGCTTTAATTCGTCGACATAACGGTACCGGCTGTCCCAGACACTTTCGTTGATGCGGCTTGTCCCCTCCGCGATCGAAAGCAGCACGGCAATCTGCGGCTGCATATCGGTCGGGAAACCCGGATGCGGCATCGTCTTGACATTGCAGCGCGTCAGCGGACCATCGCGCCGAATCCGGACGCAATCGTCACCTTCCTCTACCGTCACGCCCATCTCTTCGAGTTTGGCAGTAATGGATTCCAAGTGTTTCGGAATTACATTCCGAACCAGGACATCTCCGCCGGTTGCAGCGGCTGCAACCATATAAGTTCCGGCTTCAATCTGGTCCGGAATAATCGAGTAGCTCGCACCATTTAGATGCTGCACCCCGCGGATCTTAATGATATCCGTTCCAGCGCCGCGTACATCTGCACCCATAGAATTCAAAAAGTTGGCAAGATCTACAATATGCGGTTCTTTGGCAGCGTTTTCAATCACTGTCAAGCCTTCCGCCTTTACAGCTGCGAGCATGATATTCATGGTTGCGCCAACTGTCACAACGTCAAGGTAAACCTCTGCACCGATCAGGCGATCTGCACGGACATCAACCATTCCGTCCTCGAGTGTATTGGTCGCACCGAGCGCATCAAAACCTTTGAGATGCTGATCAATCGGGCGAACACCGAGGTCGCATCCGCCAGGCATCGCCACAACCGCATGCCGGCACCGCCCGAGCAGTGCACCGAGCAGATAATAAGAACCCCGGATATTCCGCGCCTGTTCATAAGGCGCCGTACAGGTGCGAATCGGACGCGGGTCAATTTCCACCGTAGAACGGTTTACATATCGAACCACAGCACCCATTTCCTTTAAAATATCTACCATTGCGGTAACATCCGTAATTTCCGGTACATTTTCAATCCGACAAACGCCGTCTGCAAGGATTGCCGCCGGAATAATGGCGACGGCAGCATTTTTGGCGCCGCTGATGGTCACTTCGCCGGTCAGGCGTTTTCCTCCGGTGATCTCTAACTTCTCCAATGCGTTACGCTCCAATCCTACTTGGTTTCCTGCCCTTTTTTCGTTCCCGAAATCTATCACTCCGTCTTCATTCTGCTCCGCCGGACACCGTTCTATGCGGACATGCGGGCAAATCACGGAACGTCATAAAATACAAAATTCATCTTGAGCAGCATAAACGTGCACTTATAAATGATAATATAATCCTGTGCAAAAGTCAACACTAACAACCGGCAAGCCAAAAATTTGCGCAAATTTCCTATTCGAGATACAGCCGCGGATCCATCTGTGTGCCGTTGTCAATGATTTCAAAATGCAGATGCGCGCCCTGAGAATCGCCGGTATTGCCGACATAGGCAAGCAACTCGCCTTTCGCCACCTTCTGGCCCTGTGTAACCACAATATCGCTCGCGTGTGCGTAACGCGTGACAAATCCGTTCCCATGGTCGACTTCCACGTGATAGCCGTATCCATAATCGTCAAACGCAACCCAGCTGACAACGCCGGCATCAGAGGCGACAATCGGCTGGCCGGTTGCGCCGCTTCCCGAAATATCCAATCCGCGGTGAACGGTTCCCCAACGCGCACCATATTCCGAAGTCACAGTCCAAAGCGTCGGCGCAGGCCAGGAAAACACGCCGCTTGCAACGCCCGGCTCTTCTCCGGTTGGCCGAATCTGCGTCCCGACCGTCACCTGTTCCGCTACCGGTTTTGTCAGCACCGTCCGCTTGATATTTTCCCGCTCTGTTTCCTTTCCGCATTCGCAGGAGACACGGTCCGTTCGCTCTTCCCGTCCGGGTTCTCCCGCAGACGTTACAATGGTTTCATCGCTATAAAGCGTATCATCTTCTGTTGTGACGGTGTCATATGGGATCTCCTGCTCATAGGTTTCCGAATGCACCACCAAAACATGCAGCAGCTGCTGCCGCTTACAGATATTCAGGACGGTTCCGGCCTTCAGCTTGCCGGAAATCCCGCCGTTGTCCTCAGACAGAAAAAGAACCGGCAGCGCCTGCTTCTGTGCAACCGACTCCACCGTGTCGCCTTTTTTAGCCCGATATTCCGTTTTTTCCTGCACCGATCCGGTCAACAGCTGCTTGATTTCTGCAAATGATTTTACATGATCCGTGGCAAATAAGCCCTCAACCAGCTCAACGGACTCCAAAAAGCAGGCGTCTTCCCCGTTATACGCCGTTTTTTCGGTATCGAGCAATTCCTGAAGATAGGCAGAGAGCGCTGCAGAATCCGTCACCGCGCCCAAAAGACTGCCGTTGAGATAGAGCCCGGACGCCTTGACAATCTTGTCCGAATTTTCCAGCAGCGTATCGCAAACAGCGCCTGCGTCGAGATACGTCCGATGAATCGCAGGCTGTATTTGGAACACCGGTGTTGCCGGTAAAGCCGTCTGAGAAACAGCATCATAAGACACTTTGTGATACAGCAAATCGGAGGCCTCTTCAAAGACGGCCTCATCCTCTAAAACGCCGATATTCTCCCCTTCGCATTCCAGAGACAGCCCATATGCCATTTGATTCCAATACGCAATGGTTCCCAGAAGCACGACAATTGCCAAAACCGGCATGATCATATTGAAAACGGAGCACACCAGCGTCTTTCGGAGCACAGCCGCACGCTGCGCTGCCTGTTTTCCGCGCTGGTTTCGATATTTTCGAAACGCCGCCCGATTTTTCCGGTAGCTTTCGACCCAGTCTCCCAGTGTTTTCCGGTAAAGGAAACCAAACAGGCCGGCAAATTTTTGCAGGATCGGTGCGAGACGTCTTCCAAGTCGGCGCAATCGGCGCAGAACCCGCAGTCCAAATCCAGTTATCCACCGATACCAGCCGTTCCGTCTGTCCATCTGCCGCGCCTCCTTTCCTGCCTTTTCTCATTCTACATCGGGTCATTTTAAAAATTCAGAACTTTTTGCCGAATCCTTTAAAAATTTAAGACTGCCGTTTTGCAAGCGCGAGTGCAAGCGCTTTTAAGGGTTCTGTTCCCTCGTGGAATGCTGCAAGCGCATCCACTGCTTCTTCTGTCATCGATTTCACCAGCTCTTCCGCGCGCGATTTTCCTAAAAGCGAAACATACGTGCATTTTTCATGCGCCGCGTCGCTTCCGGTTGCCTTTCCCATCATCTCCGCATCGCCTTCAAGATCCAGAAGATCGTCGACGATCTGGAAGGCAAGTCCCAGCGCCATTGCATACCGCTTTGCCGCGGCAAGCTGCTCTTCGTTGGCACCCGCAACGACACAGCCCATCCGTACCGCAGCATCAATCAGCGCGCAGGTCTTTTCGCGGTCCATTTCCCGGAGCGTTTCGATGGAAATTTTCTTTCCCTCTGCAAGCAGATCAATCGCCTGACCGCCGCACATTCCGCGGGCGCCTGCGCATTCTGCCAGAATCTGCGCTGCTTTCGCCGCCCGTTCCGCACCGGCGAGCTGCAGAGTTTGCGGACGCAGCATCACGTCAAATGCAAGCGCCTGCAAGGCGTCTCCCGCCACAACGGCAAGGCCTTCTCCGTAAACGCAGTGGTTTGTCGGCCTGCCGCGTCGCATGGCGTCGTCGTCCATACAGGGCAGATCGTCGTGAATAAGTGAATACGTGTGGATCATCTCCACCGCGCACGCAAACGGCAGCGCCGCTTCGGCCTCTCCACCGCACAACCGGCAGAACGCCAGCGTCAAAAGCGGACGCAGACGTTTTCCGCCTGCCATCAGACTGTAGCGCATAGAGGAAAGAATTTCTGTGTGCAGCGGCTCTCCCTGATCTTCCACGTAAGCAGCAAGTTGCGCTTCAATCTTTTGCAAGTCATTTTGATTCCAATCCAGCATGTTCTTCCTCCAGCTTTGTCAGCTCTGTAATTTTCTGCTCCGCCTTTTGCAGTTTCTCATAGCAAAACGCGGAAAGCTTGGTTCCTTCTTCAAACAGTTTCAGAGACTCATCCAGGGACTTCTCTCCATTTTCCAGCGTCCGGACAATTTCCTCCAACTTTTGCATGGCCTCTTCAAATGTCATTGCTTTCGCCATGTTGCGCCTCCTTTTCGACTGATACAACCTTGCATTCAGCTTTTCCACCGGAAAGCAGCACCGCAATCCGGTCGCCCGGAAAGAGCGTTTCGATTTTCCGTACGGCCGCGCCCGATTTTGTCACAACCGCATATCCGCGCCGCAGAACTTTTAACGGACTCATTGCATCCAGTCTGCCCGCAAAATCGGCAAGTTCCGTTTCCGCATTGGACAGGCGTTCTTTTGCCGCGTGCGCAAACCGTGCAGAAAGATGATCCGCCGCCAGCCGGCGCGTCTCAATGAGTTCCGCCGGATCCCGCATTACGCGCGTTCCGGTAAGCTGCGCGAGCCGGTCTTGCCCGGCGCGCACCAGCAATCGAATTCGATCATGCAGACCGGCGTGAAGCGCTGCAAGCTGGAGCGCCTCCTCGCTGATCTCCGGTGTCACCAGCTCTGCCGCAGCCGAAGGCGTCGGAGCACGGAGATCCGCAGCGAAATCGCAGATCGTAAAATCCGTTTCATGTCCGACAGCTGAAACGACCGGGATTTCCGAAGCCGCCACCGCCCGGGCAACTGCTTCCTCGTTAAATGCCCACAAATCCTCCATCGATCCGCCGCCGCGGCCGACGATCAGCACATCTGCTGCATGACAGGCGTTAAACCGCCGAATCGCTTCTGCAATCTGCGGTGCCGCGCCGTCGCCCTGCACGAGAACCGGACAAAACACCACTTCCGCCACCGGCCACCGCCGTGCGAGAATTTGCAGAATGTCCTGTACCGCCGCGCCGGTCGGAGAGGTGATCACGCCGATGCGTTGCGGGTACTGCGGCAAAGGCCGTTTGCGTTCCGCCTGAAAGAGCCCTTCTTTGGCAAGTTTTTCTTTCAGCTGTTCAAATGCGAGATTCAGCGCACCGAGTCCTTCGGGCTGCATTTCCTCCACATAAAATTGGTACTGGCCGCCCTGTTCATAAAGCGCCGCTCTTCCACGGACAATCACCTGCATACCGTCCTTCGGCGCAAAGCGCAGACGGCGCGCGGCGGAAGCAAACATTACCGCCTTTATGGCGCTTTTGCTGTCTTTGAGAGAAAAATACAGGTGTCCGGAACGATAGTGATTGGTAAAGTTGGAAATTTCTCCGCTGAGAAAGACTTCCTGCAAATTTGGATCTCCATCCAAGATGGATTTTACATATCGGTTTAACTGCGATACAGTCAGGATATCGGGTGTTCCGCGATACATGGCGGCATCCTCCTTTCCAGTGCAACCGACGCAAGTGCTGCAATTCCGGCCGCGTTGTCTGCAGAAAAGGCCGGTTCCGCAAACAATGCGCCGAACCGCTCTGAAAGCGCTTTGCGCAAGATGGAATTGGAGGCCACGCCGCCGGCAAATACAACCGGCAAATCGCCGTGCTGCCGGAGCAGCGCTTCGCACATACCGCGCAAGGCAGCCAAAATTGATTCCAGACAATACCGCGCAATGTACTCTTGGGGCGCGTCCTTTTCTCTAAGCTGTCTGCACTGATTTTCAAGGCCCGAAAGAGAACAGTCCGCACCGCGCAGCACCGGCCGAACCCGCACCGGTTCTTCCCAGCGCAAGGCAAGCTGCTCCAGCGCCGGGCCGCATGGAAACGGCAGTCCCAAAAGCAATCCGCAGCGGTCCACAGCTTGTCCCGCTTTTAAATCCAGCGAAGCCGCCGCAAGCGCGGCGGTAAACAACCTGTCTCCGCCCGGTGTCGCCAAAACCGCTTCTGTTGTACCGCCGGAAACATGGAAAGCCAGAAACGGCTTGTTAAGGAGATCCATTCTGCGAGCAGAATACAACGCCGCGGCAATATGACCGGCTTGATGGGAAAACCGGTAAAGCGGCACGCCCATCGACTGCGCAAGCATTCTTGCAGCTCCAACCCCTGTCAAAAAGCAGGGCATATAAGAACCCTCCGCATCCCGCGGACGATCGGAAACACCGACTGTCTCCGGCTTTTCTTGCAGAAAAGGAGAAAGCACGTCAGGCAGCTGCCTGACATGCTGAAATACGGCGTCACTCTGCCGCAAGCCCGCTTCTCCCTCTTTTACGGAAAGCAATTGCTTTTTTTGCAAAATACCGGATTCTGTATAAAAGGCCGCAGAGGTTGTATAGTTACTGGTATCGATTCCCAGAGCCGCCTTAGTCATGATCTGTATGCAGCTCCTTCGCAACCGTAGAAAGGACGCCGTTGACAAACGGCGCATCCTCTGTGTCTCCGTAGAGCTTTGCCAGCTCCACCGCCTCGTTGATCGAAACACTGACCGGAATTTCTGTCTCGTAACACATTTCATAAATGGCCAAACGCAAAATAGAGAGCGTCACTTTGGAAAGGCGATCGATTGTCCATCCACGGATATTCCGGGAAATCTTTTCGTCGATCTCGGCCTCATTTTGTTCCACTCCAGACGCCAGAGAAGCGGAGAACGTCGGAATGACACATTCCCGCACATCCTCCGCGCCGTCGATCACCGCCGCAACTGATTCTCCTGTGACGCTGCGTTCAAATCCGATTGCAAAGGCAATCTCGCGTTCTTCCCGTCTTTTCATAATTCCTCCCTCGCTGCGCCGGATGGTTATCCGCACACAGGCTCTGGCTTTTTTCCCGAACCCGCTTTGCACGCCGGGAAACATCCTTTTATGTATAGTAGCAAATCATGCGATTCTTTTCAGGTGCAATGCAGGATGCACTTTCCGACTCTTCGTTCCGCTTAATGATGCGCAAACATGCCGAAAGCAGCCGCCAAATCCTACACGGCACCGCAAAAAGAGCCATGCGCTCTTTTTTTAATGTTCTGAAGCTTCAAAGCGCCAGCTTTGTCTGGGTAGCGTTCGCTGCCCGCTGCGCACAGGCGCAGTGTGCTTCAAGGTTATTATACCACAAAACCAGCTTTTAACAAGTAGGAGTTTCCCGGATCTTTCCTTCAGTCGACCTCAATAATCTTAATTTTATCATATGCAAGATCGGTCTGCCCGCGGACAATATCCTTAATCACAACAGCATCGTTCGGCTGGGCAGTTTCAATCATCACCATGATATTGCACTCCCCGTTTTCGAGCATTGCCACACAGTCCTCATACCCTTTTGCCTTAATCAGATTTTCAATGTTATCCTCCTGTAAAATTGCATCTGCAATTTCCGCAGCCTTTTCTGCAGCAGCTTTCAGCTCTTCACTGCTGGCATCACCCTCTTTCAGGAAATCCTCCAGCAGTTCCGTTGCGCTGTCCCGGGCCTGTTGACGGGAAAGGCGTGCCTCTGCAAGCGTTGCCGAATGGATTTTTCCGGCCGTACTTGCTGTTTCCGGCTCAGTTCCGCTTTCCGCCGTCGACTCCTCCGGTGCCTGGGAAAGCGCCGATTCTTCCAGTGTTTCCCCGGAAGCGTTCACCAGCTGTGCCTGCCCGTATTCCTTTTCCGATGTCAGAGCATCCGTCGCGACCAGCTTTTGATCTCCGGAAAAGACCCAGTTGAGATACACTGCCGCTCCCAAAGCCAAAACCAAGGAAGCCAAAACCAATTGCCGTTTTCCGATCTTCATACGATATGCCTCCCGTAAATTTTCAATTTGCACACAATACGCACACCCGCGCCGACGAAATATGCAGCACCGTTGTCAGCGCGTCAATAATACTCTGCCGGATTTCTGTTTCATCCCCCCTCGGACACACAACCACAACTCCCTTTACGACCGGCTCGAGTTCCGTAACCGCCAGCGCCGTCTGGGAACCATCCGCCTTTTTCACCAGAATATAGGTGGTCTCCGTATCATCGGACTGCTTTTCCCCGGCAGATTCCGTGCTCTTTTTCTGTTCCGTGGCGTAAACCTGCTCGGTACCGCGCTCCATGGTCAGAATCACCTGTGCGCCGCTCTGTCCGGTAATTACATCGACCATACCACAAAGTTTTTCCTCCAGTTGCTGCGCATAGGTGGTCACAGACGCCGGTTCCGAATTTTCGATTTTTTCCTCTTTTTGGGTTTTCCCAAAAAAGCCGGAAAGGAAAATCAGAACAATTCCCGCTAATCCAAATATCACCACCCATTTCCGCCATTTTTCGGGATCTGAGATCCACTTAAAAAACGTCTTCTCCTGTTTCTCCTGCGCCATCTACCGTTACCTCCGCTCGGATTCCAAGCGCGCTTTCCAGACGCGCCGCTGCGGAAAGGCACATCCCCGCATTTTCCCGCGGCAGGACTACCACAATCCTGTTTATTACTATGCGCCCGTCCTCTCCAATATCCGTCTTTACATCCATTTTTTGATACGCAAGCCCCTGCTGGGCAAGTTCTGCCGCAACAAGACTCTTCAAGTTTACGGAAAGCGCCTCTGTGATCTGCGTATCCACAAGCTCCTCAAACTGTGCCTGCGCCGCCCCGCTTTGAAAGGCTCGCAGCTCCTGCGAAAAATCTGACTGCAGTAGTGCTGACAGCGGTGAGAGAAAGCTCAAAACCGCAAATGCTGCAAGTACCATCCGAAACACACGATCCATGGAACCGCTCGGCGAGAAATACTGCAACAAGGCTGCAACTAGCACCGCGCTGCATACCGCTGCCGCCCAAACTTGAACCGCATTCATCCTCCACCACCTCCTGTAATCACCAAAACAGAAGAAACCGTCAGCACGACAAGGCAGCATAAAATCACAGAAATCAGAATTCCCATTGTTTTTCCTGCGGCCCGCAGTACCGAGGCAAGTTCCGTCAGGGAAAACAGCTCCCCCATTCCTGCACAAATCTGGCAGGTTAAAATCCAAAGCAGACAACGCAGCAGCACCGGCAGAAAAATCACCGCGCCCGCCAGCAGTGCAAACGCACCCACACCGGACTTGAGCAGCTTGACACAGCCCTGTACTGTCGTCACCGCATCCCCCAATGCGCCGCCGACCACCGGCACAAAGCTGCTGACCATAAATTTTGCTGTTTTAACACTTGCAGCGTCTGCGGCAGAGGTCAAAAAGCTCTGCATTCCCAGCACCGCAGAAAATACGGTCGTGGCAAATCCCAAAATCCATTTGACCACCTGGGAAAACCCATCGCAAATGCCTTTCAACCGAATTTGCGGAGAAATTCCTGAAACCAGGGAAAACGCCAAAAAAAGATTGAGCAGCGGGACAATGAGCGTCGAAGCAGCAATCGAAATGCCGTTTCCTGCACCCAGCATCAGAAAGCTGTAGGAGGTCGCGGCTGTCGGCTGTCCACCGGCCGCAAGCAATCCCGCCAGTACCGGCACACAGGCAAGCGTAAAAACCGCTGCTCCGTCAATCACCTTGGCCGCATCGGCAATACATGCGGTCAGCGGAAGGATCAGCGTCGTGCAGACGCAGAGCGTTCCGACCAGCGTCATGGTGCCGCTGAGCGGCCGTCCGGAGAAATCGGCGCCTGAAACCAGCGCACACAGCAAAATCACCCCGATCATTCCGGCTGCCGAGCGCAGCGGCGCAGTTGCCGCATCCGCAGCGGTGGAGCCGATTTCCGCAAGGAGGGTCTCTGCATTCAAATTCTGCAGCTCTGTGAGATCCGCTCCGGAAACCCCCAGCCGATCCATGGACCCCTGCGTATCCTCCGGCAATGCACCGAAGAGTTCTCCGGCACCGCTTTCTTCATATTGCTCCGCATAGATTTCATCCGGCGACAGTCCCGGTTCCGTCTGCGCCGCCAGCACGGAACCGTTCCCGAAAAGCAAGCAGAAAAGCACCGCAAAACAACATCTGCACAGGTGTTTTGAAATTCGTGTTCTCTTCATTTTGAAGCTCCTGTTAACGAAAGCACCGCTTCCGCAATCTCTTCAAACAGCGGCAGTGCCAGCAGCACCACTGCAATCCTGCCCGCAAATTCCACGCGCGACGCCAGCGCCTTTTCTCCGGCATCCAAACAGGCGTCTGCGGAAAACTGGGTCAAAAGGCATACCCCGAGCGCTTTGAACACAATGAGCAGATAGCCGCCGTCTACAGAGGAAAGCAGCGAATAGAGTTCCGACACGGCGGGTGCAACTGAACGCAAAATTTCCACGGTAATCAGGATTCCCGCCGCCACACCGGTCAAAATCGCATATTCTGCATGGTAGCGGCGCAGCATCGCACAGAGTGCCGCCGCCACAACCGCAATTCCTGCTGCTGCCAAAATATTCATAGGCCGAACACGGATTTCACCGTTGAAAACAGGGTGTCAATTTCCTGGATGACCATCATCAGCACGACAATGAGCCCTGCCAATGTCGTCATCATTGCCTGCTCTTCCCTGCCGGAACGGATCAAAAGCTGATTGAGCACCGCAACAATAATGCCGATTGCTGCAATTTTAAAAATCAAATCCACATCCATCGCTTTTCCGTCCCTTCTTTTTACATCACCAGCAGCCCCAGCACCGCGCCAGCGCTGATTCCGAGCGTCACATACAGCTTCGACTTCTGCGTCTGTTCTGTCCGTGCCTGCCGCAGCAGGAATTCCAGTTTTTCGGCATAAAGCGTACAATGCGCAATTTGTCCCTCCACGTCACTGACGCCGAGGCCTTCGCCAAATTCTCGGAGCAGCATGCGGTCCTGTTTGGGAACCGGCGCCGTTTGGGAAGCCCGCTGCCATGCCTGCGGAAACGGAGTTCCCTGTTCCAGAAGTGCTGCACAGGCTTGCAGCCACTTCGATTCTTCGGCATGCTGCCGGATTAAAGACGCCAAAGGTGCAGCCGAAAAGCGGATTTCCGTACAGAGCATCTGTAAAAACGCCCGGAAGCGTTCCAACTCCTCAACCCGCTGCGCGAGCCGAAGCGCCCTGCTCCAGCCGATGCACGCACACGCCGCGATCACCATCAGAATCCCTACGGTTTTCAAGCAAATCCCCCGCTTTCATCCACCGGATGATTTTTCCCGGTGCAGCACGGCCATCCATCAGCGCCACGGTCTGAAACGCACCGGTTTGCAGAAGCGCTGCTGCCTGCGGACGGCAGAGCAATTCCTGTACCGATCCCGCGTGCAGGCTGGCAATAACAGAAACGCCGGCGTACAGCGACTCCAAAACGGCTTCAACCTCTCCGGCACCGCCAAGTTCGTCGCAAATCAGGAATTCCGGAGAAAGCACCCGTATCGCCTGCAGCATGCCTTCCTGTTTGGGATATCCATCCAACACATCACAGCAAGGCCCGAGATCGTTTTGCGGCTCGCCTTCCCAGACGCCCGCAAATTCTCCCCGTTCGTCGATTACCGCAACCTTTTTCCGTGCTTCGGAAAGCTGGCGCGCCAGATCCCGCAAGACTGTCGTCTTGCCGCAGCACGGCGGCCCGGCAAGCAGCAGGCCGCCCAAAAGCGCTTCTCCCTTGACGACCAGCGCATCCGCCGCGCCCCGAATTTCGCGTGCAATTCGCAGATTAATAGAGGAAATGTTGCGAATTCCGGAAATTTTCCCCTGGCTGAGGACCGCCGTTCCACAGATTCCCGCGCGGTGTCCGCCCCGAAGCGCGATATAGCCGTTTTGAATTTCACTTTGATGGCTATATACAGAAAATGAGCAAAGCTGCCGAAACAACGTTTCCAAAATCGGCCTGTCCGTAAAAAAGCAACCCGGCGTCACCGTATGAACCAGTTCCCCACGGCCCGTTAAAAAAAGAATTTTTCCGGGCAAGCTCAGCGCGATGGGTTTGCCCGCCCGAAATCGGATTTCCTGCACATCCCGCTTCACACTCTGCGGAACAGCAAGCAGCATCGGTGCAAGCGGGCCACAGGCTGCCGCTGCCGAATCAAATCGCAGTTCCATTTTCACATCTTCCTTTTCCTTATTCTCAGTTGTCCCGGTTTTTCATCAGCAGCAACTGCTGTTTGGGTCTTGGGCGCAGCGTTCTGGGTTCGCGTTGCCGCAACCATCCGGTACAACCCTAGTTTCATGTGTATGGACAAGGCCGCCGCTTTATGCCTAAAAAAGCGGCATGCAATTTGAGTTCCGCGGAATTGCTGCCGCAACTCAAATTCCATTTCTTGAAAAAATGCGCTAAAAGCAGCAAAAAGCCCGCTATGGAATCGTTCCACAGCGGGCTTTTCACCTATTCTAAAGGGCATCCGAGTCCGGATCCTTTTCGGCATCGAAAGCTTTTTATTTTTAAGGCCAAGTCCCGGCATTCTATAAAAGTGTGTCTTACACGGAACATCCGGCGAAAAAGAAAAATTCCGCCGAAAGGCCGGCGGTGCGCGTCACGCAGCAGCGGCACGCGTTTTAAGGGCATCGGGGCATCGCCGCAGCAGGCGTGATTTTTGCGAAAGAGGAGGGAGCGTGGAATAACACTGTTTTTTATACAATCATTTTATGCAATAAAAAATCGGAACGAGCATAACTCGTTCCGACGTGGTGGGCCATCAGGGACTCGAACCCCGGACCGACCGGTTATGAGCCGGGAGCTCTAACCAACTGAGCTAATGGCCCGCATAATACTGCTCCGAAAATTATAATATGTTTTTTCCGATTTTGCAAGCCTTTTTTTCAATGTCCGGAATCGAGAAGTCCAAACTGTACTCTGCAAAGCCGTTTGCCGCTTTTTGTCCGGAAAATTTTCCGGTAGGCCGACTCTATTGCCTGCAGGCTGGCCTGTCCCTCATAAAGGTTCACAAGAAAATCCGCCTCAACCAGGATCTGATGATCCCGCTCCGTAATCGCGTTATAGGTATGATGATGGGCAATCAGCCAGCAAATCCGGTCGCATTCCGCGTCCGAGTATCCAGCTTTGCGCAGCAGCGGCATCGCCTCTGCCGGGCCTTCCTGTTCCTGGTGCTTTCCGTCTGAGTCTCCATACTTTTCGAGACTTCTCCGGATTCCAATATCGTGGACAATGGCAGCTGCTTCCAAAATCTGCTGTTCCTGTGCAGGAAGCTGCTCCAGCATACCAAGTTCTTTCGAAAATGCATAAACTTTTAAAAAATGCTGAATTCGCTGCGGACACCCCGCATCATAGTCCACCATTTCGCTGATTAACGCCGTATTCCGCACGAATTTCGCCTCCTAAATCGCAATGGAACTGTATTCATTATACACCTGAATCCGCGCGCTGTAAACCCTATAGAAATTTTAGAAACGCCAGTGCAATCAGCAAAATTCCGCTCAGCCAGGAAAGATTCACCGAGCTTTTTCGCGAAAGACGGTTGCCTAAAATACTTCCGCCCATAACCGCCGCTGCGCCGATCGCCAGAGACAGTACGAGCACCTGGATGCCGTTTATCGCATGCATTGCGGCGCCTAAGCCCACCGCCAGCCCGTCCAGAGAAAGCGCCACTGCAAGAGAGGCCGCTTCTGCCGGACTCAGCGTTTTAGAAGCATCGACATCTGCTTTTTTGGGGTCCGCATAAACCCGAAGAATGAAATTAAGATTTAAAAAGGAAAAGGAAACTTTTTTCTGTACCTGCCGGCCGCTGCGGATATAGGCTTTTATCGCACTGTCGCATAGTTTTTCTGTTCCAAGAATCAAAAGAATCGCAAAGCACAACGCGCCTGTCAGTCTGACCGGAAGGACATTCTTCAGCAGAGAGCCCAAAAACAGGGAAATTGCCAAAATGCCGGTACTGATTCCGTTTATGACGAGCATAGAGGAAACCGGGATTTGAATCCGGTCGGTTCCGTAAGCAAAGCTTGCAGCAAAGGCATCCAGAGAAAGCGCAAAGACCAAAAGCGCCGCTTCCGGCAAGCCCTGTAAGACTCCGTCCATTGCACCGCCGCCTTTCCCAAAATGCCTTCTATCGCATTCTATGCCGCTCCGGCTATTTGGTGCCAAAAAGTGCGGAATTTTAAAAAACAATCCAAAAAGTTCCGCCTGAACGAGACAAGATCGTAAAGCCGTTTTGAAATCTTAATTATCTATTAAAATTGAAAAAAAATCCTTTCCCTTTGCAACATTTGCGGTATAATAGGGGTGTTTCTGTTATAATGATATTTTTGCTTTGCTGACGAAAGGGGAAATCGCAAATGACCCGCAATGTACTCGAATATCTGGAGTCCCGGGCAGCAAAAGCGCCGGACAAGCCCGCAGTGACGGACGGGCAGATAGAGCTTTCCTACGGAGAATTGCTCTTGCGCAGCCAGAAAATTGGCAGCGCTCTTGCGGAAAAGAATTGCCAGAACCGGCCGGTTGCCGTCTTTTTGGAAAAGGGCGTCCCCGCGCTGTGTACCTTTTTCGGCGCAGTTTATGCAGGCGCATTCTATTCTTCGCTCAATCCGGAATTGCCGGACGTTCGTCTGACGCAAGTGCAGTCTGTTCTGGATGCTGCGGTCATTGTGACCGATCGCGACCTTCTCCCCCGGGCGCAGGCGCTGTTTCCGGACGCACAGATTCTCCTGGAAGAAACGCTCTCTACCGCTCCGGTCGCACATGCCTGCTTGCAAAAAATCCGAGCACAGGCACTTGACACGGATCCGCTTTATGTGAACTTCACCTCCGGATCCACCGGAACCCCAAAGGGCATTGTCGTCGGTCACCGCTCTGTAATCGACTTCATGGAGTGCTTCACCGATTTGTTCTCTATCACCGAAACAGACGTCATTGCCAATCAGGCGCCGTTTGATTTTGATGTTTCCGTCAAAGACATCTATTCTGCAATCAAAACCGGCGCCATGCTCGTCATCGTACCGAGACGCCTGTTCTCTGCGCCGGTTGAACTGCTGGATTTTCTGTGTGAACATCGCGTCACCACCATGATCTGGGCAGTCTCCGCGCTGTGCCTGATCAGCACTTTCCACGGTCTGGATTACAAGACGCCGCAAACGGTAAACAAGGTTCTGTTCAGCGGCGAGGTCATGCCGCTGCGGCATCTGCGCTCCTGGATGGAGCATCTGCCAAAGGCGCGCTTTGTCAATCTATACGGTCCGACTGAAATCACCTGTAACTGTACCTATCACGAAATTGACCGCACACGGGACTACGCTTCGGGGATTCCTATCGGCAGCGCCTTCCCCAACGAAGATGTTTTTCTGCTCGACGCGGAAGAGCATCGCATTACTTCCCCGGACACGCCCGGAGAGCTTTGCGTGCGCGGATCCTGTCTTGCGCTGGGGTATTACCGCGCGCCAAAGCAAAACGAGACGGTTTTTGTCCAAAATCCGCTGAACCCCTGTTACCCGGAGCGCATTTACCGTACCGGAGACCTGGGAAAATATAACGCCGACGGAGAACTTCTTTTCTGCGGCCGGAAGGATTTCCAAATCAAATATATGGGACACCGCATTGAACTTGAAGAAATTGAGCGGGCAATGTCCGCGATTCCGGGAATTGAGCGCTGCTGCTGTATTTTTGAAGAAGAAAAAAGCCGGCTCAAGGGCTTTTACATCGGAACCATTGAAAAGAAAGACCTGCACAATGCGCTCAAGGAAAAACTGCCCGTCTTTATGATTCCCGGCATTCTGCGGCAGGTGGAAGAAATGCCGCTGACGAAAAACGGAAAAATTGACCGCAAAGCGCTCGATGCGATGACAAGAGGTGGGAAACGTTGAATCACACGATTATACAAACCTTGCTGAAAACCGAAAAAGGGTCTTTTTATGCGTTTGATATCGGGATTTTAAAAAACCGGGTCCGATGGATTGCCGGTCACTTGCCAAAACAGGTCGATTTATGCTACGCTGTAAAAGCCAATCTCTTTTTGGCGAAAGAGCTCGAAAATCAGGTTGCTCGCTTTGAAGTATGCTCTCCCGGCGAGGCTGCTGTTTGCCGGACACTCGGAATTCCTTCTGAAAAGATCGTCGTTTCCGGCGTTTACAAGACGCCGTCCGTCATGGCGGAGATGCTTGCCGACCCCGCATTTTGCCCGGTCTATACCATCGAATCGTTGGAGCAGTATGCGCTGCTTTCCCGTCTTGCCAAAGAGAACGGACGCCAAATTTCGGTTCTGCTCCGGCTGACAAACGGCAGCCAGTTCGGCATGAACGAAGAAGACATCTTTGCGCTTGTCCGCCAGACAGAAAACGATTCGCCGCTGCGGATTCTGGGCCTGCAGTTTTTCTCCGGTACACAAAAGCAGTCGGTGAAAAAACTCCGGCGCGAACTGGCAGCGCTCGACGCCTTATTGCTCCGGCTCAAGACGGAACTCCAGTTCACCGCCGAAGAGCTTGAATTCGGAACCGGTTCGCCGGTTGTCTACTTTGAAGGCGAAACATTTGACGAAGAAGCTTACTTTGCCGCGCTCTCGGAGACGCTTTGCGAAATGCAGTTTGCAGGAAAAATCACGCTGGAGCTCGGACGGAGTATTGCCGCTTCCTGCGGATTTTACTTTACCCCGGTTGTGGACTGCAAAACGAATCACGGGCAAAACTATGCGCTCGTAGACGGCGGCATGCATCATATCGCCTATTTCGGGCAGTACATGGCCATGAAACGCCCGTTTCTGTCCGTCTGCGGCAAAGAGGGTCTCCCGCCCGATGCAGAATGGACCATCTGCGGTTCGCTCTGCTCGATGAACGATCTGCTTGCAAAGCAAGTCCTGCTGCCTGCCCTGCAGGTTGGGGACGTTCTCCGCTTTGAAAACACGGGTGCTTACTGTGTAACGGAAGGAATCTCTCTCTTTTTAACAAGGGAACTTCCCGCCGTTTATCTCATTTTGGAAAACGGCGAAATTTTGAAAGTACGCAGTACGATACAAACTGCGGCATGGAACACGCCGCAATACGGAAAGAAAGGATTTTGAACATGGAACGACTGATTGAAATTTTGGAAGACATCCACCCCGACATTGATTACGCCACCTGCACGGATCTGATCGATGGGCATCGCCTGGATTCCTTATCGATTATTTCGCTCGTGGCAGAGCTTGAAGATGAATATGACATCACGATCCCGGCCGTCGAAATCATTCCGGCAAACTTCAACTCTGCTGCAGCAATTCTCAAAATGGTAGAACGTCTGCAAGAGGACGAATAAGATGGCCGATCTCCTGAAATTCGCCCTGAATTTTCGCGTTACCGCGCTGACCTCTTATTTTTCCATTGCATATCTGGGAATTTTTCTGCCGGTTGCACTCATCGTTTACCGTATTCTGCCGCAGAAATTGCGGCGGTATTTTATGCTGGTTGCAAGTTATGGGTTCTTTTGGCTGATCAGCGGGAAACTTGTCGCTTTTTTGTTTCTTTCCACGCTCTCCATTTATCTTTGCGGGCTTTGGCTCGGTCAGCTGCAGGCAAAACGCAGTGCGCGTGCAAAGGAACTGCCGAAAGAAGAAAAGAAAGCGCTGAAGAAACGATATCTCACCTATCAGCGGTGGGTTCTGTTCCTGGCGGCGCTGATCAATCTCGGCATTTTGCTGACGCTCAAATACAGCGCGTTTTTCCTTTCGAACGTCAACGCGCTTCTGCATACCATGCGCACATCGGCTGTCCTTCCCATTCCCAAATTTGTCATGCCGATTGGAATTTCGTTTTATACCATGCAGGCAATCTCTTATGTATTTGACGTCTATCACGGCGTGATCAAAGCGGATCGGAATTTTGCACGGCTCGCCCTTTTCATGAGCTTTTTTCCGCAAATCGTCGAAGGCCCGATTTGCCGGTATGCGCAGACTGCCGAACAGCTCTGGGCCGCGCCGCAAATCAAATTTGCAAATTTCACCTCCGGCCTGCAGCGAATTCTGTTTGGCATGATGAAAAAGCTTGTGATTGCGGATCGGCTCAATCCGATGATCACGGAAATTTTTAAGAACTACGCAAATTATAACGGCGGTGTCGTGGCGCTCGGCGCAATCGCATACACCTGCCAGCTCTACATGGATTTTTCCGGCACGATGGATGCTGTGATCGGTACGGCGGAAATTTTCGGCGTCACCATGCCGGAAAACTTTGCGCGCCCGTTCTTTTCCAAAAGCATCTCCGAGTTCTGGAAACGGTGGCACATCACGCTCGGCACCTGGTTTAAAGATTATATCTTTTATCCGGTCACCATGTCCGGCCCGATGAAAAAACTGACTTCAGCGGCACGCAAAAAGGTCGGCAATCACTTCGGACCGCTTGCCGCAGGCGCGGTTGCGCTCTTCTGCGTATGGTTCTGTAACGGACTCTGGCACGGCGCAGCGTGGAGCTATATTTTCTTTGGTATGTATCATTTTGTCCTGATTCTCTCCGGCAATATGATCGAGCCGCTTGCCGGAAAAGTACTAAAGGCGCTCCACATTGAACGGGACCATTTTCCCTATCGGTGCTTTCAAATCGTGCGCACAACCTGTCTGGTTGTGATCGGCGAGTTGTTTTTCCGCGCCGAAGGGCTTCAGGCGGGCTTGCAGATGTTCGGAAAGATGGTCACAGACTTCTCTTTTTCCACCTTGAATGCACAGGCCTTAGAAGCGTTTAACCTGGATTTTTATGATATTGCGATCGTGCTCTTTACCGTCGCTGTCATTTTTGTCATCAGTATTTTAAACGAAAAAGGGCAGTCCATCCGCGAATGGATCACACACCGTCCGCTGGTTGCCCGCTGGGCGATTTTGTATGCCTGGATCCTGTTCGTTCTGATCTTCGGCGCGTATGGGCACGGATATGTCTCAGTCGACCCGATTTATGCCAATTTTTAGGAGGTTGACCCATGCAAAACACAATGAAAAAGTTCCTGGGATCCCTCTTATTTCTGGCTGGTCTCCTAGGCTTCCTGGCGCTCCTGTCCCCCATTTTTCTTCCTAAGACCAATGCAAAGGAGGCCGGCATGCGAAACGCTTCGGCCGTCGGCGTCTTTGCGGAACCGAAAGACACACTGGACGTTCTGGTTTTCGGAGATAGTGAAACCTATTCCTCGATCTCTCCAATGGAAATCTGGGAAAGCTACGGAATTTCCAGCTATGTCTGCGGAACGCCGTCCCAAAGGCTCAACTATACGGAACAGTTCGTGGAGCAGGTTTTGGAAAACCAGAACCCGAAACTTGTGGTTCTGGAAACCAATGCGATTTTCCGCCGGATTTCGTTTGCGCGGACGGTCAAATCCAAAGCGGAAACTGCTTTCCCCATCTTTCTTTATCATGACAGATGGAAATCTCTTACCGCCGAAGATTTTTCGTTCGGTCCGACCCAGTATCTTTACAGAGAACCGGATCGTGGATTCCGCTTCTTCACGCAAACAGAATCCGCAACCAAAAAAGCACAGAAAAAATATATGAAGCCCAGCGAAAAGAAGGAAAAAATCCCCGGAAACAACGCAGAATACGTTGCGCAGATCGCGCAGCTCTGCAAGGATCACGGCGCAGAGTTTATGCTTCTGAGCACGCCAAGCACAAAGAACTGGAACTACAAACGGCACAACACGATTGCCGCGCTTGCGGAATCGCTCGATATTGAGTATCTGGATATGAACCTGTTACAGGATGAATTAAAAATCAACTGGAACACCGATACACGGGATCGAGGCGATCATCTGAATTATTTTGGCTCTAAAAAAGCCACGGCTGTCTTCGGAAACTATCTGCATGATCTCGGCATTTTGCCGGATCACCGCGGTGAAGAAGCCTACTCGCAGTGGGATATCGATTTGAAGAATTATCACAAAGAAATTGAAACTGCACTTGCCACGGAAGGAATGGACGGAACCGCCGGCGGCGAAGTCAAGCAAAATCCCTGAAGTCAAGCAAACCCCTTTCATCACAAAACACCTGATGCCGGAAACCGGTGTCAGGTGTTTTTGCATCTGCCAGAATGTCACGGGATGCCTAAGCTTGTTCGGTCGATCTTCTCCCCAAAGTTTTGCGTGTTGTCCCAATCCACGTGCTCTGCATGGTTTCTATCAAGGGATGGGCTGCGGGGCCTTCTCCATTTCTTTTCTGCTGCAAGAGCCCCCGTCAAACGATCCTCCTCCCATTTGAATACAAATCACTTCTATTTTGCCGGGAACACACACCGTATTGGGCTGTTTATTTGTTGTGCGAGGGGAAAATCCTTATGCCCCTTGCAGACGCCGTCTCCGGCGCGCCTGACACGCTTCACGGCACGATGTCTTTTTCCGATGCTCATTCCGCTTTCTGCGCAACCCTCTATCGCGATTTACTTTTTTTACAAAACAAAAAGACTCCAGCAGAACACATTTTTACTGTGTGCCCTTCTGCGGGAGTCTTCTATTTTAAAAAACACTTAGTCTCCAAACATTTCCTTGAGTTTTTGGAAAAACTTGCTGCGTTTTTGATAGTTCTTTTCTTCTGCGCCGTTTGCATCAAATTCCTGCAAGAGCTCTTTCTGCCGGGCCGTCAGGTTTTTCGGTACTTCTACCGTTACCTGCACATACTGGTCTCCGCGGCCACGGCCATTTACATGCGGAATTCCTTTTTTGGCGAGTTTAAAAATGTCCCCCGGCTGAGTGCCTTCATGGATCCGATAGCTGACGCGGCCGTCCAGCGTCGGCACCGTCACCTCAGCGCCCAGAGCGGCCTGTGCAAAGGTGATCGGCATCTCACACCAGACGTCATAGCCTTTCCGCTCAAAAATCGGATGCGGGCGAACATTCACATACACATGCAAATCGCCGCTCGGTCCGCCGTTTGCACCGGCATTGCCCATTCCACTGACATTGAGGATGCCTTCGTTGTCGATTCCTGCCGGAACAGAAATCTCAATGGTCTTCTGTCTGCGCAGATGACCCGTTCCACGGCAATCCGGGCAGGGCTTTTCGATAATTTTTCCGCGGCCCCCGCAGCGGTCACAGCCACGGGAACTCTGGACAACGCCAAATGGGGTACGCTGATTGATCCGGACTTGCCCTGTTCCATTACACTGCGGACAGGTTTTAGGAGAGGTTCCCTTCTCGGCCCCGGTTCCAGAACAGGTTTTGCAGACCTCGATCTGCGGATACGTAATACTCTTTTTGCAGCCCTTCGCCGCTTCTTCAAAGGAAATATTGAGCACGGCTTCCGCATCGCTCCCGCGTCTTGGCGCATTCGGATTGGACTGGCGCCGACCGCCAAATCCGCCACCGAAAAAGCTGTCGAAAATATCCCCGAAATCGACACCGCCAAATCCGCCGCCGAACGGATCGCCGCCACCAGCGCCGCCGCCGAAATTCGGATCCACGCCGGCGTGGCCAAACTGGTCATACCGGGCTTTCTTGTCTTTATCCGAAAGCACCTCGTAGGCTTCGTTGAGTTCCTTGAACTTTGCTTCCGCCGTCTTGTCTCCAGGGTTCAAGTCGGGGTGGTATTGCTTGGCCAATTTTCGATAGGCCTTTTTGATTTCATCGTCCGTTGCATTTTTCGGGATGCCCATGACCTCGTAGTAATCTCTTTTATCTGCCAAACAAAATCACTCCACTTTTCACAGGCTCCAGAGGCGAAACCGCCCCTGAAGCCCGAATTCAACCGATTCTCACGATTGCACTTTTTACTTGTTGTTGTCGTCGACATCCGTGTATTCCGCGTCATACACATTGTTGTCGCCCTGCGGAGGCACGTTGCCCGCGCCGCCTGCACCAGCCGTCGGATCCTGCTGCGGAGCCGCATTCTTATACAGCTTCTCGCTGGCAGCATACATTGCTTTCTGCAGGTCTTCCATTCCGCTCTTCATGCGCTCTGTGTCATTCGCATTCATGGCTTCCTTGAGAGATGCAACCTTGGCATTCAGATCGGTTTTATCCGCTTCGTCCAGCTTGTCACCGCTGTCTGTAATCAGCTTTTCTACCGCATAGCAGAGGTTTTCCGCATTGTTCTTGGCGTCCACTTCTTCGCGGCGCTTTTTGTCCTCTGCAGCAAAGCGTTCTGCATCTTTGACAGCCTTGTCGATATCTTCTTTGCTCATGTTGGAGCTCGAAGAAATGGTGATTTTCTGCTCTTTTCCGGTACCCATATCCTTTGCCGAGACATTGACAATCCCGTTTGCATCGATATCAAAGGTAACTTCGATCTGCGGGATTCCACGCGGAGCCGGCGCAATGCCGTCCAGACGGAACAGGCCGAGCTGTTTATTGTCACGCGCAAATTCCCGTTCGCCCTGCAGGACGTTGACTTCAACCTGCGTCTGGCCGTCTGCCGCCGTAGAGAAGATCTGGCTCTTCTTCGTCGGGATGGTCGTATTGCGGTCGATGATCTTGGTCATCACGCCGCCCATCGTCTCAACGCCGAGAGACAACGGTGTAACATCCAGAAGCAGCAAGCCCTGTACTTCGCCGCCGAGAACACCAGCCTGCAGCGCCGCGCCGATTGCAACGCATTCATCCGGGTTAATTCCCTTAAACGGCTCTTTGCCGATAAAGCTTTTCACTGCTTCCTGAACAGCCGGGATTCTCGTAGAACCGCCAACCAGAAGAACTTTGTCAATCTGAGAGATGCTCAGGCCGGAATCGCTGAGCGCCTGACGAACCGGGCCCATGGTCTTTTCAACCAGATCCGCTGTCAGCTCATTGAATTTCGCACGGGAAAGTGTCAGATCCAGATGTTTCGGGCCGGTTGCATCCGCTGTGATAAACGGCAGGTTGATCGAAACCGATGTCATACCGGAAAGCTCAATCTTGGCCTTTTCTGCCGCTTCTTTGAGCCGCTGCATTGCCATCTTGTCGCCGCTCAGGTCAATTCCGGTCTCCGTCTTAAAGGACGAAACAATCCAGTCCATCACGCGCTTATCGAAGTCATCGCCGCCCAAGCGGTTGTTACCGGCTGTTGCCAAAACTTCCTGCACGCCATCGCCCATTTCAATGATCGAGACATCGAACGTACCGCCGCCAAGGTCATAAACCATGACTTTCTGGTCGTCGCCCTTGTCGATTCCGTAGGAAAGCGCCGCAGCTGTCGGTTCATTGATGATTCGTTTGACATCAAGACCCGCAATCTTACCGGCATCCTTTGTTGCCTGGCGCTGTGCGTCCGTAAAGTAAGCCGGAACCGTAATGACCGCAGAGGTCACGGTATCGCCGAGATACGCTTCTGCATCGCTCTTGAGCTTTTGCAGAATCATTGCGGAAATTTCCTGCGGCGTGTAGTTTTTGCCGTCGACTGTCACCTTGTAGTTGGTGCCCATCTCACGCTTGATGGAAGAAACGGTACGATCCGGGTTTGTAATTGCCTGACGCTTTGCAACCTGGCCGACCATGCGCTCGCCGGTTTTGGAAAAAGCCACAACAGACGGCGTTGTACGCGCGCCTTCTGCATTTGCGATTACGACCGGTTCTCCGCCTTCAATAACAGCCACACAAGAGTTTGTTGTTCCTAAGTCAATTCCAATTGTCTTTGCCATAATTCATTCCTCCAAAAATCAAATATTCGATCCGATTCAAACGGGTAAATTTAAAAAATCAGTTTGCTACCTGCACCATCGCGTGGCGAACAACCTTGTCGCCCAGAAGATATCCCTTTTGGAATACCGCGCTGATGACATTTTCATCCAGCGTATCATCTTCAATATGAGAAACTGCATTGTGCAGATCCGGATTAAATTCTTCCCCTACGCCCGCCATCTCTTCGACACCGAGTTTTTTCAGGGAATCAACCAGCTGTTTGGAGACCATCTCCACACCGCGCCGGAGATCTTCCGCGCTGCATTCTTTCTGTTCCAACGCCCGATCCAGATTATCGGCTACCGGAAGCAGCGCACAAATGGCTGCGATGGTTGCATCATTGTAGATGCCCGCCTTTTCCCGTTCCGTTCGTTTCCGGAAATTATCATATTCTGCAAGCGTCCGGAGGTGCTGCTCTTTTAACGTTTTGAGCTCCTCCTCCAATTTCTCTGCCTTCACACGGAGTGCGTCCGATGCTTGCTGCTCCGGTTTTTCCGCTGCAGGCTCCGCCGTTTTTTCGGCCTCCTGCCTTGGCTCCTCTTGCACCGGCTCCTCCGGCATTCGCTTCTCCTCATTCTTTTTCGCCAACGCTGGCAACTCCTTTCGGTAAAGCGCACGCGCTTTTTATTCAGTAAGATTCTTCCCGCATCAGCTGCGTTAAACAGGTTCCGACCGAGTGGGAAAGATATTCCAGATTTGCAATCGTTTTGCTGTAGTCCATCCGCATCGGCCCAATCACGCCGATTGCGCCGGCATCTTCGCCGCCAATCGCATACCGTGCGATCACAACGCCGGATTCTGCAAGTTCCGGGCGGCCGGTTTCTGCACCAACCAGCACCTGCATCTCGCCGGGCTGATTCAAAAGCAGACGCGCAACCTCACGGGAACGCTCCAAAAACTGCATCATTGCGAACGCCTTGGCGCCGCCATACTCCGGATAAAACAGAAGGTTGACCTGTCCGTCCAGACAAACATCCGTCTCCAGCGTATCGTTCGCGACCTCTAAAAGCGCCATCAGCGCCGAAGACATCAAGAGCATCATTTCCCCCAGGGAGGCGCCCAGTGTCTGAATGAAGGCCGGTGTAATGGAAGAAACGGGCTTTCCGGCCAGACGTTCATTGAAAACGCGGAAAAAGATCCGTAAAATTTCCGGCGTCAGATCAAAGTCACAGTGGAACACCCGTGTTTTCATGGTACCTGCAGAGGACATCAGAACGATCATCGCGGTCCGCCGGCTTGTCTGCACAAATTGAATTGCCCGGACAACGGCCATATTTCCGCTCGGTGTTGTCGAAACAGCGGCCAGCTTTGTGATCGCCGCGAGAACTTTCGAGACATTCAGAAGAAGCCGGTCCGGATCGTAAGCGCCTGCATGCAGGGCGGAATCCATATAATTCTTCTCGCGCTCTGTAACCGGCTTTTTTTCCATCATGTGATCGATATAAAGGCGGTATCCGCGCTGAGAAGGAATTCTTCCGGCCGACGTGTGCGGTTGCTCCAAAAAACCAAGCTCCGACAAATCCGCCATCTCGTTCCGCACCGTAGCAGAGGAGACGCCAAGATCAGAAGCAATCGATTTTGACCCAACCGGTTCCCCGTTTTCAATATACGAAGAAACGATCGCTGCGAGAATTTTTAGTTTTCGTTCACTCAATTCCATTCCGCTCACCTCCGCTCGCGGCCGGTTTAGCACTCCTTTATCTAGAGTGCTAAACTATGCTTTTAATTTACCATTTACATCCGATTTTGTCAAGATGATAAATGTAAAAGATTTATGAAGGAGCACCGCACTTCTTATACAAAACGGCCGTTTTCGCCAATTTTCTTTCACATGCGCTGGAAACGCACCGATGCTTCTGCATTTCCGCCCGGTTTCGCGCCAAATTCAAAAAGCAGGATGCTTTCAGTTTCGAAAGCATCCTGCCTGTTTCACGATAAAAGCTCTATTTGCGGATTCAAGCAGCCTGTATGTTTTAGCCTTTCAGCCGGCCGGTTTAAGGAAGATCAATACTGGCGACCCCAAACCACATGATGTTTGGCTGGTTTGCCGCAGCAAACGCAAACATCGCTGATGTGTTCCTCTTCAAACGGAATGCAGCGCGATTTCACACCGCCGGTCTCTTCCTTCAGCTTTTCTTCGCACGCGGTGTCGCCGCACCACATTGCATTGATAAATCCCGGTTTATTCTTGGCGATATCCAAGAATTCCTCGTGATTGTGCGCGTAATGTGTTTTAGCCTTCAGATTCTCCAGCGCTTTTGCATACATCCCGTCGTATACGGCCTGCAAGCCCTCTGCAACTGCTTCCGACAGCCGGTCAAGCGGCACAAAAATCTTCTCGCGGTTATCGCGCCGAACCAGAACACACTGATTTTTCTCGATATCCTTCGGTCCGATTTCCAGCCGCAGCGGCACGCCGAGCATCTCATACTGACTGAATTTCCATCCAGGAGATTGTGCGGAATCATCCAGTTTTACGCGATACGTTTCAGCAAGCTGCGCCTGCAGCTCCCGCGCTTTCTCCAGCACACCGGGCTTATGCTGCGCAACCGGGACAATCGCGACCTGAATCGGCGCAATCGCCGGCGGCAGAACCAAACCGTTGTCATCGCCGTGCACCATAATAATCGCACCGATCATGCGGGTAGACACGCCCCAAGAAGTCTGATGCGGATGCTGAAGCGTATTATCTCTGCCGGTAAATGTAATGCCGAAGCTCTTTGCAAAGCCATCCCCGAAATAGTGGGAAGTACCGCCCTGCAGCGCCACGCCGTTGTGCATCATCGGTTCAACAGTATAGGTTTCCAGTGCGCCTGCAAATTTTTCTTTCTCTGTTTTGCGTCCAATGACCGCAGGAATCGCGAGAGACTCCCGATAAAAATCTGCGTAGACATGCAGCATCCGCAGCGTTTCTTCCCGCGCTTCTTCTGCTGTTTCATGCATCGTATGGCCCTCCTGCCAGAGGAACTCCGAAGAGCGCAGGAACGGACGGGTCGTCTTTTCCCAGCGCATTACCGAACACCACTGGTTATACAGCTTCGGAAGATCGCGATAGGAATTGATGACCTTCTGATAATGCTCACAGAACAGCACCTCGCTGGTCGGACGAATGCAGAGCCGTTCCGCAAGTTTTTCACCGCCGCCCTGTGTTACCCAGGCAACCTCCGGTGCAAAGCCTTCGACATGGTCTTTTTCCTTCTGAAGCAGGCTCTCCGGAATCAGCATCGGCATATACACGTTTACGTGTCCGGTCTTTTTAAACCGCGTGTCCAGATCTTTCTGTATGTTTTCCCAAATGGCATATCCATACGGCTCAATCACCATGCAGCCCCGAACGCTGGAATAATCCATCAGTTCCGCTTTTTTTACAATATCGGTATACCATTTCGCAAAATCTTCATCCATTGGCGTAATGGCTTCCACCATTTTTTTCTGCTCTGCCATAACTCTCTCCGCGCAAATCTGCGCGCGCCTCCTTTTTCCCTTATTGATTCTTCTCTGAATCGTTCTTTGCCGTTACTTTATTTAAGATTACAATCGCAAGATAAATGATGACGATGACGACAAAAATTCCCAGCATGCCTTTGCCCATCAGTTCGAGCGCCTTGTAGACATTTTCGTCGGTGACTTCTCCAAGAACCGTTTGATACCACACAGAAAGCAGATACATCAGTTGGTTCAGCAGTTGCATTTTATTTTCCTCCTGTTTCCCGTTACATCAGGCCCCATGCCTGGGCAATGGAAAGAATAATTCCGCCGGCAATGACCGAACCGATCTGTCCTGCGACGTTTGCGCCGACCGCATGCATCAGCAGGTGGTTCTGATTGTCCTCTTTGAGCGCCATTTTCTGAATGACACGCGCGCTCATCGGGAATGCGGAAATTCCTGCGCCGCCGACCATCGGGTTCATTTTCTTGCCGGCCGGTGTAAAGAGATTGAGCAGCTTTGCAAACAGCACACCGCCGACGGTATCAAAGATGAACGCAAAGAGGCCCAGCGCCATAATCAGCAGTGTTCCCCAATTCAGGAACTTGTCCGCCTGCATCTGGAACGCAATTGTGACGCCGAGGAAAATCGTAATCAAATTTGCAAGCGGTCCCTGTGCGGTCTGCGAAAGGCTTTCCAGTTTTCCGCTCTCCCGGATCAGGTTTCCGAACATCAAAAATCCGACAAGCGCCGCAGAAGTCGGCGCAATCAGGCCTGCAATGAGCGTAACGATAATCGGGAACAGGATCCGCGTGGTTTTGGAAACCGACTGCGGATGATACGGCATCCGGATCTGGCGTTCCTTTTTCGTCGTTACCAGTTTAATTGCCATCGGCTGAATGATCGGCACCAAAGCCATATACGAATATGCCGCCACTGCAATTGCGCCCATATAGGTACTTTGCAGCTCCTGCGACACCAAAATAGAGGTTGGACCGTCTGCTGCGCCGATAACCCCCGCGGACATGGCGTCTTTCAGCGGGAATCCAAGCAATACCGCAAGCAAGACGGTAAAGAAAATGCCAAACTGTGCCGCGCCGCCGAACAAAAGCATTTTGGGATTGGAAAGCAATGGTCCGAAATCGATCATCGCACCGATACCAACAAACAAAAGAAGCGGAAACGCTTCCGATGCCTCAATTCCAATCCGAAACAGCCACTGCACAATCCCATTGTCTCCTAAAACGCCGGGCAGCGGCAGATTGACCAGAATCGCACCGAACCCCATCGGCAAGAGCAGTGCCGGCTCAAAATCTTTTTTGAGCGCCAGCCAGATCAGCAGCCCGCCGACAAGCCACATAACAATCATTTTGGGATGCTGCAGAATATACGATGCACCATCCGTTAAAAATCGGAATTCCTCCAACGCGATATTCCTTCCTTTCCGGACAAATTTAATTCAAAATCTCTGTCTATTATAAAGGGATCAGCAATAATTTTCAACTATATTTTTCCCTGAAGCGGAGAAAAACCGCAGCCGGTAAATCCTACCAGCTGCGGTTTTATTGGGCACATACTCAAACGTGGTCTTCGATATATTTCACGAGATCCGCGACGGTTTTGATATTTTCGACTTCGGTGTCCGGTACTTCAATCTCAAATTCGTCCTCAATGGACATCAGAAGATCGACAACATCCAGAGAATCCGCGTCGAGATCCTCCGCGATCGAGGTGTCGGGCGTAATGGAATCTTCCTCCACGTCGAACTGCTCGCTCAAAATCGCCTTTACCTTCTCCAATACCATTTGATTTCCTCCTTTTTGGTTTCTATACAGAAAATGAAATACTCAGCGTTATCAAAAAGCGATATTTTACAAATCATACACCTGCACGTACAGAACCGCAGCACTGCCTTTTTTCATGCGCTGATTTCCTTATCCACATATTATTAGCAAATTGATGGTTTGTCAATATAAAAAAATAATTTTATGCAAAATTGAGCGCAATCACGCTTTTTAAAATTTCAATTCGTAAGAAAATTTATTCCGGTCTCCGCGTTAACGGGCGTCCGTATAAGCGACCGGCGTATTGTCCATCAGGCATGCCAGTGTCTCCAGCCTCGTCACCGGCGCGCCCGGAGCCATCTGCAAATACTTTTCCTCGGTCAAACCTGCCGGAATGGACTCCAGCTCACGCGCTGCGCGAAACAGCGGAATGCCGTTGCGGATCAAGATCTGATGCATGGAGTCCTGCGTCAAATCGTTTGTAAACATGCAGTTGCACTGCGGGTATTTCAAATAGGACTGGACAAAAATCAGCGGTTCGTCGTCCACACTCATTAAACGCTCCAGCAGGATCACTTCCGCCTGCGGATTCACATGAAGCTTTTCCCCAATGGTTTTCCCGGCCGACGTGAGCATCAGCCGAATCACGACGGTTTTCGCCGTATCGCTTTTGCTGGGCACGCAATACCGGAAACTCGTCAGATTTTCCAGAGAAGTCTGTTCAATCTTTGGTTTCGAGACAAATGTCCCTTTGCCGCTGATCCGGTAAAGATATCCCTCAACGACCATTTCCCGGATTGCCTGCCGAACCGTCGGACGGCTGACATGAAAATGCTCTGCAATCTCCATTTCTGTTGGAATCGGCGTATCATAGCCGGAATGTTCACTGAGCACATAGCGAATCATAATTGCTTTAATCTGTTTATAAAGCGGAATTGTGGAATTCCGCTCGATGGTTTCGTTTTGGATTTCCATCGTTGTCTCCTTTATCGGCATGTTAAACGGCCTTTTGACCGAAAAAATCTTGGAATCTTTGTTATTATACAACACCGCATATCCCGATTTCTACCAGCATCCTGCCCAAAATCAAGCTTTAAAAAGTAGTGGTCTCCCCAAAACTCAAAAAGAGCGCCCGGCAGCAGTCGGCCGGGCGCCCCTTTGGCAGCCTGTGTTTAGAACAGATCTGCAACCGTCATAATCCGGAGGGAATTTGTAATTTCTTCTGCGGATACGGGCTTCGAGAGCGTATCTTTTGTAATACGGACGGTCTTTTCGCCCTTGGACATATCAAAGTAGTTATCGTCAAAGAGGCAATCAAATTCGTCAAAATCCAGATAGACATATCTTGCATAGGCCTGTGCCTGCAGACGAATGCAGAATGCGTTTTCCTCTTCCTGAACCTCGACCTGGAAATTCGGATCTTTAAACAGGAAATGCTTCGGTTTCACAAACAGGAACCAGTTGCGGTTGAGGCACACGCCGTCTGCAACAAGCTCCGCTTCCAGATAGACTTCCCGCGGATTGACGCCTTCCAGCAGTTCCGCTTTCGGAAGCGACAGCACACACGCGGAAGATCCGTTTTTCACGCAAAGTTCCATTTCGCCGCTGCGGATCACTTCTGACGTTGCATTTTTCAGGAACCAGCGCAGCGTGCAGGATGTGTCTTCCATCCGATCGCTAACCGTATACAGGTCCAGGTTTGCGCCCTCTTCATCGATGGAGAGCAGAACCGGCGCGAAGAAGTGCCGGGAACGATAGTGCAGCGCTTTCCATCTGCCCGCATAATCGATGCTGGCCCAGGTTGGCGCCTGCCAGCAATCGCCGACCTGCCAGTACAGCGCACCCATGCATCTGCCGCGAATCCGGCGCCAGTATTCGCTTCCGAACCGGACGCATTCCGACTGGACAACATGCGAGGCATAAACCGCTTTTTCAAAATCGTGCGGATACGGAAGATCCTGCAGCACGTAATAGAGGATATGGGCATTTCCATAGCCGTTTCCATTGCGCTGATGGTAATCCATAATATAGGAGCAGACCTCGCGGTCCTCAGGAAGTGTAAATTCCCGAATGGTCTTCATTGTCGGGAAGGACTGCAGTCCAAATTCCGATGTAAAGCGGGAAGGATATTCTTTGTACGCGGTATAGGGCTTAATCGCATTGTGCCAAACATCCCAGCAGTGAATATCGCCCATTTCCCCGCCGTTGGCATCGTGGAAAAAGCCATCGGACGACGGAGAAGACGGCCAGTACAGACGATCGGGATCATATTTCTTTGCAACATCCGCTAGCACCACTTCATACTGCCGGATATAATCGCGGCGCTTCTGCATGGTTTTGGTGTGTTCCCATTCATCGAACAGCCACTCGTTTTCATTGCTTCCGCACCACAGCGCAAGGCACGCATGGTGGCGCAGACGCTTGATATTATCCCGCGTCTCGGCAATGATATTCGCCTCAAATTCCGGCGTATAATGATAAAGCGCACAGGCAAACATGAAATCCTGCCAGAGGATGATTCCATACCGATCGGCTAAATCGTAAAACGCATCGCTCGGGAAAATCGCGCCGCCCCAGATCCGCATGCAGGTATGGTGAACCGCCGCGCAATCCCGAAACATTTTTTCAAGGCGGTCTTCCGTCTCTCGCGGAAGGAACTTATCCAGCGGAATATAATCGCCGCCCTTGGCAAAGATCCCGACGCCGTTGACTTCAATTTCAAACGATTCGCCCCACTGATCCGGCTCTCTGCGCACCCGCATGGAACGCAGGCCGATCCGCATTTCGTGCGCATCGAGTTCCTCGCCGTCTTTTTTCAGGGTGACACGCAGCGTATAAATCGGCTGATCGCCATAGCCGTTCGGCCACCAGAGCGCCGGATTCTCAACTTTCAAAGCAAGCACAGCCTGCTCTTCCTGCGTCTGCACACAGGTTTCATAAACCGTTCCGTCCGGCGCCGTCAAAAGCGCCTGCACAGAAACTGCATCGGATGCAAGACGCTCCAGCAGAACCTCGATTGTGAGGTCTGCGCAGCCGGGCGTATGGGTCTGGCGAACATACGGCGTGTCGAGCCGCACTGCGCTCCAGCCAATCAGTTCGATATCGCGCCAGATACCGGCATCCGGGATCTCCGGCTCCGAGTCCCAACCGAACATATTATGCGCCTTGCGGATATGCGGAAAGCCAAAGGTCGTATCTTTGATATTGTATTCAAACGGAAGCTTCCGATTCATCTCCCGCACATATTCCAGCGCCGAGGCAAAGACGATGCGAATCTCGTTTTCGCCTTCTGAAAGAATCGCCTTTACATCGAACTCGTAGGTTCGGTGTATATCGTCGGTTTCCGCAATTTTTTGTCCGTTTACATAGATTGTTGCAAGGGTGTCCAAACCATAGCATTTGAGGAGCACCTTTTCATTTGCAAGCAGCTCCTCGGTTACCGCAAACGTGCGGACATATTCGTAGTCCCGGGATGCAAATTCCCGTGCAATGATATCATTGTCCCGGAAATACGGATCCTCCAGTTTGTTTGCTGCCAGAAGATCGCAAAACACAGAACCCGGCACTACGGCAGGAATCCATTCTCCGGTTCCGTTTTCGCGCATTTTCCAGGCACCGTTTAAAGAAATTGTGTTCATCTACTCCGCCCCTTTTCTAATTTTTAATATTTCGATTCCCGCTTGATATCCGGGTCGCTGAAAATATCGGTCTCGTCAAAACTCGGCGTCGAAAACTCCGAATGTCATTACATATACAGCTAATTTTCTTTGTTTCCCGTACAAATTTATGTCTTATAAAAAACCTGGGGATTTCTGTCAAAATCCTGTTAAGATTCTGAAAAAGCAGTTGCAGCAGAGCCGATATCCTGCTATTTTGGTATACAAAGCATTTTTTCGGGAAAGTCTCCGTTTTCGTCCGGGTCCGACTTACAAAAACTCGGTCAAAACCGCTTTTTGACAGCAAACAGTGCACCATTCTGTTGGCTATTTCACAGGCTTACCGGAACCGGACTATTCAACAAGCTTTTCCGAAAGGCATTTTGAAAGGGGGAATTTAATTATGGGAAAAAAGATTACCATTCTAGGAGCCGGCAATGTCGGCGCCTCCATTGCATTTGCACTGACTGTAGATGGAATGGTTTCAGAAATTTTACTCATTGATATTAACAAGGAAAAGGCAGCCGGTGAAGCGCTGGATATTGTACAGGGAACGCCGTTCTGTTCTCCAGTCAAAGTCTATTCCGGGGAGTATTCCGACGCATCCGGTTCTGATCACATCATCTATGCCGCCGGAATCGCGCGCCGCCCCGGACAAACCCGTCTCGATCTGGCGCAGGCAAATTTGCAAATCCTGGATTCTATTCTGCCGCAAATTCAGCATTATGCCCCGCACGCGGTTTACATCGTCGTCAGCAATCCGGTCGACATCCTCACATACGCGATGATTCGGCGGTATGGAATGCCTGCACATCAGGTAATCGGCTCCGGCACCATTCTGGACACCGCCCGTCTGCGCGCCGGACTTGCAGAACATGTGCATCTCAACTCCAAAAACATTCACGCCTACGTATTCGGGGAGCATGGGGACTCTTTCATGATCCCCTGGTCGCTCACGTCAATCGGCGGCCTTCCAATGGAGCGCTACTGCACCGATCTCTGTGAAAAGCACAACACCTGCGGAAAAGAGGATCTCAAGCGAATCGAAAAAGATATTCGGGAATCCGGCGCAACCGTCATCCGCCTCAAAGGCTCTACCCACTATGCAATCGCGCTTTCAACCCGGCAGATCTGCGAGGCAATCTTCCAGGATCTCGATTCCATGCTCACGGTATCCGGCCTGATCCACGGACGCTATGGCATCGAAGACGTCTGTCTGAGTCTGCCGTTTGTGCTGGGCAACATGGGTATTAAGCGGGAAGTCACTCCGCCGCTGCTTCCAGCAGAAGAAGAACAGCTGCGCAGCAGCGCAGCTGTTCTAAAAGGCATGATTCATGCCCTCGGCCTGTAATTGTGTGCAAGTCCAGATCCCCATTTTGTTTTCCGCAGGAAAATTTATGATGCGCAAAATTCCGAACGCAACTTTCCGTCTTTCAAGGCACAAAAAAAGGAACGGCAATTGCCGTTCCTTTTTCAATGTCAAAATTTCGTTATTCTGCAATCCGCCACTTCACGCCTTGCGGAGTATCTTCCAGAATCACATGACGTGCCTTCAATTCGTCCCGAATCGCATCCGCCGTCGCCCAGTCCTTATTCTTCCGGGCCTCTGCACGCCGGGCAATCAAATCTTCAATTTCCTGATCCAGACTTGCAGGCTGCTTTTTCGCGTATAAAAGCCCCAAAACGTCCGCAAGCTCCTGGAACAACGCAAGTGCGAATTCGCACAATTCCTTGGAAGGCGCTTCCGACGCGCTGCATTTGGTGTTGATTTCGCGCGCCAGTTCAAAGAGCGCCGCAATGGCATCCGCCGTATTCAGATCGTCATCCATCGCACGGATGAAATCCTCGCGATGCGACGCCAAACTCTCGCGAATTTCCGCCTCGCCCGGCTTCTCGCCAGCAGGCGCATTCTGCAGCACAAATTCCAAATTGTCGCGGCAATTGTAAAGCCGCTCCAGCGAAGCCTTGCACTGCTCGATCACTTCGACGCTGTAGTTCACCGGCATCCGGTAATGGGAAGCAACCATCAGATACCGGATGGGTTCATAGCCATATTTTTCGGCAACATCGCGCACGGTAAAGAAATTTCCAAGAGACTTGCTCATTTTTGTGTTGTCGACATTGATATAGCCGTTGTGCATCCAATATTTTGCAAACGGAACACCATTGCAGCATTCACTCTGCGCAATTTCATTTTCGTGATGCGGGAAAATCAGATCCTGACCGCCGCAATGGAGATCAATGGTCTCTCCAAGATACCGGCGCGCCATTGCCGAGCATTCGATATGCCAACCGGGACGTCCTTTGCCCCAGGGAGACTCCCAAAACGGCTCGCCGGGCTTTGCCGATTTCCAGAGTGCAAAATCCATGGCAGATTCCTTCGTCTCTCCTACACTGATTCGCGCGCCAGCCTGCAGATCCTCGAGCGGCTGGTGGGAAAGCTTGCCGTATTCCGCAAATTTTCCGGTCCGGAAATACACGTCGCCGTCGGCCGTTGCGTAAGCATAGCCCTTCTCGACCAGCGTTGAGACGATCGAAATAATTTCATCAATGTTCTCTGTCGCAAGCGGATGCACGGTCGCCGGCCGCACATTGAGCCCTGCTGCATCCTTTTTGTATTCCGCAATATATTTCCGGGAAACGGTCAGATAATCGGTGTGTTCCTCTTCCGCACGGCGAATAATCTTATCGTCAATATCCGTAAAATTCTGGACATAGGTGACTTTCATTCCGCGATATTCCAGATACCGCCGAAGGACATCAAACACACAGATCGGACGCGCGTTTCCGATATGGATATAGTTGTAAACGGTCGGTCCGCAGGCATAAATTTTCACTTCGCCCGGAACCAGCGTCTCCAGTTCTTCCTTTTGACGAGACATGGTATTGTAAATTTTCATGATTGTTTCAGCCCTTTCCTCTAAAAGATTCCAAGTCGTTCATGCGCGGTCTGCCGTATCCTGTTTTTCAGCCAATCTGGAAACCACATGCTGCAATTTTTCGATTTCCATCTGCATCCGGCACAGTTCCTGCGCCACCGGATCCACAACATGAATCTGATCCAGACTGGCGCATGGCGCCGTTTTGACCCCGTTGACACGGACAATCCGCGCCGGCACGCCAACCGCCGTCGCATTGTCGGGCACTGCATCGAGCACAACCGCGCCAGCCGCAACACGGGCATTGTCACCCACGCGGAACGGACCGAGCACCTTGGCCCCGGCACCGACCAAAACATTGTTTCCGAGCGTCGGATGGCGCTTTCCGTGTTCCTTTCCGGTTCCGCCAAGCGTGACATTCTGATAAAGCGTACAGTAATCTCCGATTTCTGTCGTTTCCCCAATCACAACGCCCATTCCGTGGTCGATAAACAGACCCTTTCCGATCTTCGCGCCGGGATGAATTTCAATCCCGGTTTTATGCCGCGAACGCTGCGAAATATATCGCGCAAGGAACTTCAGATTATGCCGGTAACACCAATTTGCTTTCCGGTAAGCACGAACTGCACGAAACCCGGAATACAGGAAATAGACCTCCAGCCGCGAACGCGCCGCCGGGTCTCTTTCCATAAAGGAGTCTAGTTCTTCTCTCAATTCCCGAAACATCCATTGCCCTCGTTTCTGTGGATCGTCAGACTTTATTTCGCTGTTTTGATCAGCGCCCAATTCTGCTTAACATAGACAACACCGGAGAACACCGACAAAAGCGTCATCAGCAGCGTCATCACCGTGCTGATCACCGGGTAAACCGTATCGATTGCCGTCTTTTCTGTCAATGCGCCGAGAGAATTTCCCATTGCGGCAAGTTCCCCAAAATACTGCAGCAGCATGACCGTAAGGATCGTCGTGATCTGGCTGACCGTTTTTAGTTTACCCCAGAAGTTCGCCGCAACCACGGTCCCCTTTCCGGCCGCTACCAGACGCACCGACGTCACCATAAACTCCCGTGCGATTACCATAATTACGCACCAGGCCGGCATCACGCCCAGATCCACAAAGCAGACCAGCGCGGAAACGACCAAGATTTTATCAGCCAAAGGATCCATAAACTTCCCGAAATCCGTAATCTGCCCGTTCTTTCTTGCAAGCATTCCGTCCAGATGATCGGTATAAGAAGCCACGCTGAAAATTACAAATGCAATCAGCCAGCTGTGCGGAATCTGTTCGCCCAGCAAAAGCACCACAACAAAAAACGGAACCAGCAGAATGCGGAACAGCGTCAGCTTATTCGGCAGATTCATGTGCGTCCTCCTCGATCATGGAGCCAACCAGATCGCAGTCCATGCAGTCTTCAATCTCAACCTTCACAAATTGGCCAAACTGCGGTTTTTTTCCGCTGATGGTAAAGAATACTTTGCCGTCAATCTCCGGTGCATCCGCTTCTGTGCGGCCGAAATAACATTCCGCATAGCGGTCAAAGCCCTCCGTCATCACCGTAACTGTCTTGCCGATCATCGCTTCCCCGTGTTCCTGCATAATCAGCATCTGTTCTTCCTGAATCAGCTCTGCACGTCTTGCTTTGACTTCTTCGTCGACCTGATCCGGCAGCGACGCCGCCGGCGTTCCCTCTTCGCAGGAATATGCAAAACAGCCGAGCCGCTCAAAACGCACTTTGCGGATAAATGCCATCAGTTCTTCGAAATCGGATTCCGTTTCGCCGGGGAAACCCGTCATCACGGTTGTCCGCAAGGTCAGCCCCGGAATTTCCTTGCGCAATTTTTCAATCAGCGCTTCGGTTTCTGCCTTGCTTCCGCGCCGGTTCATCGCCCGGAGCACGGAATCCGAAATATGCTGCAGGGGCAGATCCATGTATTTTGCTACTTTTTCCTGAGAGGCAATCGTATGGATCAGTTCCTCCGTCACCAGGTCCGGATAACAATAGAGCAATCTGATCCAGCGGATGCCTTCAATTTCGCACAGCCGGTCTAAAAGTTCCGGCAGCGCCAGACGCCCGTAAAGATCCGCGCCATAGCGCGTGGTATCCTGTGCAATCAGGATCAGTTCTTTGGCGCCGTCCGCTGCAAGCAGGCGCGCTTCTTCCAGAATGGATTCCATCGGTCTGCTGCGGTATCCGCCGCGAATCTCCGGAATGGCGCAGTATGCACACCGGTTGTCGCAGCCCTCTGCAATTTTCAAATACGCAAAATAACTGGGCGTCGAAAGCTCCCGTCCGCCTTCCAGCGGCAGACGTTCTTTCTCCGGGAAACGGCCGACCCGCTCACCGCCGAGAACACGCTCGATAATCGACGCAATCTCACCGTTTGCGCCAATCCCGACAACCGCGTCTGCTTCCGGAAGCTCCTCCATCACCTGCTCGCGATACCGTTCCGCAAGACATCCGGTCACAATAAGCGCACGGATACGCCCCTCTTCTTTTAATTTTGCAAGCTCCAGAATCTCATCGATGGACTCCTGCTTCGCGCTCTCGATAAACCCGCAGGTATTGATAATTGCAACATCCGCAAGTCCCACATCGTCGCTGAGCATATACCCAGCATCTTTCAGAGACGCCATCAGCAGCTCCCCATCCACCTGGTTTTTCGGGCAGCCCAAACTGATCATTCCAACCTTAATTGCCATCCGCGCTTCACGCTCCAATTGCTATCATGTTTTTAAACATCCGCAGTCTCTTCATCCAATTCGGAAAGCACTGTGCGGATATCGCCGTATCGGTAGCCAAGCCGCTGCAGCGCTGCAACCGCGCGCCGCCGACAGGCTTCGTCCGATCCCGCCTGTGGATATTTCTTTTCCAGCAGCGCCCGGATCTTTTCACACGGATCCGGTTCCAGTTCCTCTACAATTTCCGCTGCAAGCTCCCGGTCAATGCCCTTTTGCTGCAATTCATAGACTGCCCGCTTGGCGGCATAGCCCTTCCGCGTCAGCAGATCGGCTGCTCTGGCGCGCGCATACTGTTCATCATCCATAAGCCCGAGATCTTCCATACGGGAAACCGCTTCTTTGGCCGCTTCCCGGGAAGTCACCCGGCTGATTTTTTCTTCCAGTTCCTTTTTGGAATGCGCCCGGTACTCCAAAAGGTAGAGTGCCTTTTCGCTGGCCCGGTAGCGTTCCGATTCCTGAAAAAGCGCTTCCAGCGCCTCCTCGGAAAGGTCGTCGCCGACCCGATATCCGGAGCGCAGCCAGATTTCGGTCGCAATGCGGCCGGCGCTTTCACCGTCCAAAAACAGCTCTGTGAGCAGTTTTCGGCGTTTTTTTACTTCCGTCAATACCATCTTTATTCGTCGTCTACGAGAATATCAATGTTGGCCTTCGACGTTTTTTTCGCCGGCGCGCTGGTGGGTTCCTCCGGTGTTTCCGGGATGGCCTCAACCTGCGGTTTTGCGGTTTTGCCCGATGCGCCCTTTGCCGGTTTTGTCGTCAGCTTATCAAAATTCTCCCGAATCTGCGCCTCAATTTCCTTTGCGAGTTCCGGATTTGCCGCAAGATATTCTTTTGCGTTGTCACGGCCTTGACCCAAACGAAGGTCCTTGTATCCAAACCAGGAACCGCTCTTCTGCACAATATTCAGCTTTGCGCCAAGATCCAGCAATTCGCCTTCGCGGGAAATTCCCTTGCCGTACATCACGTCAAATTCCGCCTCTTTAAACGGCGGCGCCACCTTGTTTTTGACGACCTTGACTCTTGTATGCGAACCGACCGGTGCACCATTTGCTTTGAGCGTCTCTACGCGCCGGACATCCAGCCGCACAGAGGCATAATACTTCAGCGCGTTTCCGCCCGCCGTAACTTCAGGATTACCGTATACCACACCGACCTTCAGTCGAAGCTGATTGATAAAGACCGCGATACAGTTGGACTTTGACACGACGCCTGCCAGCTTCCGCATGGCCTGCGACATTAGTCGCGCCTGCAGTCCGACATGTGCATCGCCCATTTCGCCCTCAATTTCCGCGCGCGGCACCAGTGCGGCAACCGAGTCCACCACCACAATATCCACCGCACCGGAGCGAATCAGCATTTCGGCAATCTCCAGCGCCTGCTCTCCGGTATCCGGCTGAGACACCAGAAGAGAATCAATATCTACCCCAAGCGCACTTGCATAAACCGGATCCAACGCGTGCTCGACATCGATAAATGCCGCTTCTCCGCCGACTTTCTGCACTTCGGCGACTGCATGCAGCGCAAGCGTCGTCTTTCCGGACGCCTCCGGGCCGTATACTTCAATAATTCTGCCGCGCGGAAGCCCGCCGATTCCGAGCGCCGCATCCAGCGAGATGGATCCTGTCGAAACAGCCTCCACCTGCAGGGTGCTGTTTTGCCCCAAACGCATGACTGCGCCTTTGCCAAATTGCTTTTCAATTTGTTCCAAAGCTGTTTCCAGCGCTTTTGTTTTATTAACTGCCATCCCGACGCCTCCGCTTCCAGATTTTTCAGCAGATTTCTTTCCTTCTGTGCGCGCTTTTTTCACACAGAAAATTCTGTGTCTATTATAACGGATTTTAAGCATAAAAGCAACGGCTATTCCGAATTTCAGTACAAATGTTCCCTCATTCTTTGATTAAAAACGGCAGACAAACGCACCCTGTCTGCCGTTTTATTCGGAGCTCTTTTTTCCACATACCATTCGGTCATGGCCCGATGCATCCGGAAGCACCTGAACGTCTTTTAGACCTGCATTTTGAAAAAGCAATGCAACCGCCGCCCCTTGTTCTTCCCCGATTTCCACCGCCATCAAACCGGCCGGCCGCAGAATCGGCAGCCAGTGTCTTGCAAGCGCCCGATAAAACACCAGGCCGTCCGCGCCGCCGTCCAGAGCCTCTGCCGGCTCCTGTAAAACTTCACGCTGCAATGTCGGAACGACCGCCGAGGCGATGTACGGCGGATTGGAAAGCACTGCATCTACCGGGTGGAACTGCCCTTCCGGCGCAGCCAAAACATTCGCACGGACTGCTTCTACATTCCACTGCGGATAGCGCCGGATATTTTCAAGCAAACAGACGTACGGTGCATCATAATATTCGACGCACTGCACGTTTGCCTCCGGCACAAGTGTGCAAACCCCCAGCCCCACTGCCCCGGTGCCGGCACACAAATCGAGCACTTCCCGCTTGCCGGTCTGCAGCAAAAATTCCGCCGCCGTTTCACAGAGCTGTTCGGTCTCCGGGCGGGGGATCAGAACTCCCTCCCGCACAGTCAGCGTCAGGGATAAAAATTCCCATTCGCCGAGCAGGTATTGCAGCGGCATGCCGTCAGCCCGCCGGGAAAGCAAGCGTTCATAGTGTTCCACCTTTTCCGGAGCGGGCGCCTCCGCACCGCGCAGCGCAAGACCTGCGCGGTCGATGCCGAACGTTTCCTGCATCAGACAGATCGCCTCAAATGCCGGATCAGCTGCCCCCGCTTCATGCAGAACCCGCTTCCCTCTTAAATAGAGTTCTTTGAGCGTGTGCTGCAAATCAAATCCTCCCCATTTTCCGGAATTACCTCTTTCAGCGCCGCAATGGCAACTTCCAGCATCTCGTCATCCGGCTCTTTGGTTGTAATCCGCTGTACCCATTTTCCCGGAGCAGCCAAAATCCGCGTTGCCAGATTGTCATACCGCCCGCAGATTTTCAGAAGTTCATAGCCGATTCCGACAATGATCGGAATGCAAAGCAGTTTCACGATCGTGCGTAAAAACGGATTGGAAAACGGAATAAAAAATCCAACTACAATTCCCAAGACAATCATAATCACCATAAAGCTGGTTCCGCAGCGCGGATGGAACCGCGAGTGTTTCCGGGCGTTTTCCACCGTCAGTTCCTCTTCGCTTTCGTAACAGAAAATCGTCTTATGTTCGGCGCCGTGATACTGAAACACCCGGTGAATATCTTTCATACAGGAACAAAGGACGACATACCCGAGAAAAATGAGGATCCGCATCACGCCTTCGATCAAGGCGCGCCAAACGGAAAGGCCCTCTCCTGCCCATTCGAGCAGGCCGTTGAAAATCAGAGTCGGCAGGAAGAAAAAAAGCGCAATTGCCAGCAGCACGCCCAAAACCGAACTGACAACCATAATGGCCGAATTGATTTTATCGCCGAATTTCCGTTCCAGCCACTGGTCGAATTTAGAGGGTTCTCCCTCCTCTTCTTCATAGCCGGACTTCTCAATGGAAATCTGCAGCGCCTGATAGCCAATACGCAAAGATTCCACAAACGTTACGATTCCGCGAAGGAAGGGCCATCCCAAAGCCGGGTACTTTTCCTTAATCGGATGGAGTTCCAATTCCTCCAGCAAGATGCCGTCTGTCTTATGGCGCACTGCAATACAGGATTTTTTGGGGCCGCGCATCATAATGCCCTCAATCAGTGCCTGGCCGCCGATACTGGTAATTCGTTTAATCTGCTCTCTTGCCATTTATTCGTCCTCTTTCTTTTCTTCTTTTCCGTCGGATCGTTTTGCGCCGGATTCCTGCGGAACAATAACCGGCAGGGTAATCGTGACTGCCGTCCCGATATTTTCATGGCTTTCCACTTCCAGCGTTCCGTTGTGCATGGAGACAATCTCATCCGCCAGTGCAAGCCCGATTCCGGACCCGCGCACAGACTGGTTTGCCTTGTAGAATTTCTCTTTGATCCGCGGAAGATGCTCCGCCGAAATTCCACAGCCGTTGTCGCTGACCACGACGTGGACAAATCCGCCCTCTTCGTTGACGCTGACCGAAATGGTTCCGCCTTCGGAAGTATACTTCAGCGCATTATCAATGATATTGATAAACACCTGCCGCAGCCGGTTGATATCGCCGAGTACCGGCGAAATATTTTCCGGCTCTTCATAAAGCAAAAATTTCTTTTCGGTGGAGGCACGCTCGCTGAACATGTAAACCGCCTCGCCGACCTCCGCCAGAATATCAATTTTTTCCATCATCAGCGTCATCCGGCCGCTCTGCATTCTGGAGAAATCGAGCAGTTCTTCCACAATTCCGGAAAGCCGTTCCGCTTCTCTGCTGATGACGCTGAGGCCTTTGGCGTAGGTTTTCCCGCTGATTCCGTCTTCCTGCAGCGTCTCCGACCAGCCTTTGATTGCAGTCAGCGGCGTACGCAATTCATGCGACACCGAAGAGATAAAATCATTCTTCATCCGCTCAGCGGAGCGCAGCTCCAACGCCATATCATTGATGGTGTCGCAAAGCTGTCCGACCTCATCTTCTTTGAATTTTTCCACACGCGCGTCAAAATCGCCCTGCGCAATTTGCCGGGCCGTCGCGTTGATCTCCTTGATCGGATTGACAATCGACCGCACAAAGTAAAGCCCGGAAAAAACAATAAACAAAATGATGAGCAGGCCCGCAATCAGCAGAACCGTAACAATCATACGTACTTGACGATCCGCCGCCTTGAGCGACACAAGATATCGGATGCCGCCAAGCTGTGCGCCGGTATCGCTGAAGAGCACCCGCGAAACCGCCATCACTTTTTCCCCGCTGGAAAGTTTCCCGGTCCAGGTACCGCGGCCCTCTTCATCCTGCAAAGCATACTCATAGTCCGGCATCATCTCGTTTGTATCCGGTTCAAACCCGGTTGAAGTGGTCACAACCTCACCGCGGGAATTGATGACCATCAGCTCCATAATTTCCTTATTTGGAAAATTTTCCACATAGTTCCGGGCAAAGCTGATAAACTCCGTCGAAGTCTTCCCATTAAAATCTACAAAAAAATTCATCAGCTGCAGGGAACTCGCATTGAGCGTGCTCTGGATTCCGTTATAAACATAGCCCTGCACAAAAATGGACAGCACCAGAACCAGCGTGATCAAAATAAACAGGACCATCCCCATCACATTCACAATCCATCTGCGGACAATGCTCTTTTTGGGCGTCAATCCAGGTTCCTCCTTCCGCACCGTTTTTTCGGCTCTTTTTTATGCCTCCCAGCGATACCCAAGCCCCCAAACGGTAATGATGTGCCGCGGGTTGGAAGGCTCTTCTTCCACCTTCATCCGCAGTCTCCGGATATTGACGTCAACAATTTTTTCTTCCCCGAAATAGGAATCCCCCCACACATGCCGCAGGATATCCGAGCGATCCAGCGCTGTTCCAGGATTCGAGAAAAAATACTCCATGATCTGAAATTCCACCTGCGTCAGTTCAATCGGTTTGCCTTGATGCGTCAAGGTCCGATTGCGCAAATTCAGAGAAAAGTCGCCGGAGCGGATCTCCTCTTTGAAGTCATTTTCCGTACGCATCGCAGAAAGCGCGACACGGCGATACACTGCATCCACACGCGCGACCAGTTCCGAAGGACTGAACGGCTTGGTCACATAATCGTCGGCGCCCATCATCAGGCCGCTGACCTTATCCATCTCCTGCGTCCGCGCAGTCAGCATAATAATTCCAATCGCGTTATTCTTTTTGCGCAATTCCCGGCAAACCGCCAAGCCGTCATATTTTCCCGGCATCATAATATCCAGAACGGCCATATCAAAATTTCCGTTTTCCTGTTCATATAGCTCCAGCGCCTTTTCGCCGTTTTCCGCTTCGTAGGTTTCATAACCGGCGCGTTCCAGATTAATCACTACAAATTCGCGGATGGTCTGTTCGTCTTCCGCGACTAAAATTCGTTTCATCTTCAAAAACTCCTCCTTCATTTTAGCTAAGCAAGCTGAAACTGTTTTCCACTTCCGTGAGATCCATCCGCAGAGGATTCTCTGTTTCGGGCAGTTTCACTGTGTACAGATAGCCGTTCTGTTTTTCCAGTTGAGCATATTGATCCACACCCGAAAAACGCATCCATTCTTCCTCTGTAAAGACCCGGATTTTCAGCAAAAATTCGCCCTTTCGCGTCAGAGCCGTTGCCGTTTTATCCCACTCAAAGAAGGAAATGGAAGATTCCCGAACGTCGCAGGTCACAGCGCCGTCCCAGGATTCCGGCAAAACAAAACAATAGCCGTAATCCAGGCTGACCACTGTACTTGCCGCACGCAAAAGCGTGCCTTCTTCCGGATCAAATCGGTTCCAGTGCACAATATAATTGGAAATATTCCCCTTGTCGTCTTCAATTCCAGGCATCAGTTCCACGGTGGGGATTTCCAGGTATCCGTCTTTGTTGATATCGCGTGAAGTGATTGCCGCAGCAGCACTGCGCTGGCTGACATTCACCGAATTTGCATCTTTATTTTTCGGCTGCACTACCAAACGGCCGATGCCGTCTGTTTTCTGCCAGTAAACCAGTTCGGAAATCATACTATTGTCTGCCTTGACGCCATCCATAACAACCGCAAGCTGTCCTTTCGCCACCTGTCCTACGGTCACTTGCGCGTAACGCGTGACGGATGCATCCACATCCACCGTAGCAATGTTGCGGATTCCGTCATCCTTCACGCGGTAAAGGCTCGCTTTTGCCGGCGTTTCTTTCGTGGTTTCCTCATCAATACTCTCTGTTTTGGAAACTTCCGCCAGGAACAATTCGTCCCCGCCGTCTCCGTCGAGGTCTTCCACAACCAGTTCGCTATAGGTCCGTCCCAGTCGAATATCGCACATTTTATTTTCATGCCACACATAAACGCTGACGTTTCCGGTCTGATTGACCGGGCTTCCCCAACCGACGACTGCTTCTAATTTGCCGTCATTGTTGAGATCCCCGAAACATACGCGGTCAATTTGTGAATAGGAATATGCATATTTTGCGACTACCGACCATTCTCCGTTGTTTTCTTCTGTCAGAAAAATAATCGTCGTGCCGCCGCTTTCATCCGGTGTCCGATAAAAGCCAATGACATCCGGTCTGCCGTCTCCGGTAAGGTCCTCATCCATAAGAATGGCAGAACGATAGCTGCCGTTTTTCGGATAACACAATTTCAGCTCCGCACCAGCCTCTTCGCGGATCAGCTGCTGAATCATCTGCTTATCTCCGGTCGGACTGGGCGGCTGCATCAACGCTTCCGTATCCATTATCGAAAAAGAACACCCGGAAAATGAAAAAAGAAGCAATACCGTCCCAAAAATCGCTGCCAGTCTCTTTTTCATTTTCCCAACCTCCTTTGCTTGATCATGCACCATCGCTTCCAGCAACAAAACGCGGAAAGAGAAGCTGCACAAATCAACTCTCTCCCCGGCAAGGCGCTGCCTAAGGGACCATTCCTTTATATCATTGTGATCAATATTATGTTATTATATCATTTTATAAGGAAAAAGAACAGTTTCAATTGTGTAACTCTCTGGCCGTTGCGCGATTTTTTTATGATTCCTCCGGCTTTTTTTATTATAAATCGGTTGTCCAGATCGAAAAAAGTTGCAATTTAAGGATTGACAACCCTTTCTGAACCTGTTATACTATTTGAGCAGTCAACTTTGGGATAGATTTGAAGTGTGGCTGACAGTTATTTTTAATGAAGCTGTTCATTAAAAATTGAGGATTTGTTTGATTACCCTCCTCGGCTTCCTCTGGCCGTGTAAAAATTCGGGGGACATCTTTTCATGCAGGTATGGCGGAATTGGCAGACGCGCATGGTTCAGGTCCATGTGAAAGCAATTTCATGCAGGTTCAAGTCCTGTTACCTGCACCAAAAGCACGGTAGTTTTGAAAGAAACTATCGTGCTTTTTTGTTTATCATTTACTTAGGAAACACTTGGAGAATACTTTGCAGCATGGTAATTCAGGTATTTCTATCGGCAGATAAAAAGCACTTTTTGAACAAGGCGCGCACATTCTGCGCTTAAAAATTTTTCGTCCGCAAAGGCGCATTTCCTTTACAAATAATTTTCGCTGTATTTCGTAAAAGTTGCTTTTTCCACACATGAATTTCTGTTGTCCATCCTGTCGGAACCACCATCCATTGATTGTCCTCACAGTCTTGCAGCAAGATCTTGTTTAAAAGCACAACGTCACTCTAGGCGCACCACGAATCAAACACCGCCGAAATCAAATACGAAAGGATATTCCCTTTACACTTTTCATATTCGCAGAAAGAATTTGTTGCAAACCGTGTCTGCGCGCCATTTTCAGGGTTTTTATTTCTTCGTTCATGGCAAATATGCATAAAATTCAAACTGATCATTTGAAATTAATTTACAAATTGCCACTTGCGGCCTAAGGGTTTTTGGAAAGGTATTTTGCTTTACACGTTTCTTAAAAAACACATCAAATAATTCATTCCTTACAGGCATTTTACTCTGCCTCACAAGCACATTGTCATACAATGGAAAGGAATTGCAGAACGCCCCATAATACGATGTCCGTTTTCCAAAACCGAAACCCTATTGTGCTTGTTTTTCATAACGTCCGATCAGAAGTGCAAATTTCCTTTCCACTGGAGCAGTCCAAAATTTCGAACTGCGTTTTTATTTGAAAGGCAGCACATCCTAAACCCATGATTATTTTAGAAATGTTGGCAAATCCGAAATGAAAAGGCGCTGCTCTTATCCCAAAACCGAACAAATGGAATTTACCGTGGCTACAACAAAAATCACCAGCCACATGATCATTAGAATCGCATGCAAAACTTGCCGATATTTCGGATAATTCGCCGTTATCATAGAAATGAAAGACCAAAAAAAGGAAATGATACAGCTTCCAGGTATCAACAAAAACGGAATTACAAATCCTGGATGCGTCTCCGGCAGATTCATACGCTTCACAATCGCTCTCAGTACAAGCGCAGAAACAATTGCCAGTGCATAACTGCAAAGCAAGCGTATGGGCCGTTTCTTTTCTAACAAATTCATCTCAAAACCCCATCCTAATCGCACACAAAACAAGTTCTGACCACTGCAAGCGCAACAGGTGGGCCAATCCCAAATTCTGTGTAAACGCTAAATCGTGGTGCAAAATAGAGCAAAATCATTTTAAGGCGGGAGCGGCGCAAGCTGCTGCTGCCTTGTCTATAAAATAACAGCGCTTCGAGGGTATGTCAAGGGCGGAGGCGTCAGCCTCCGTTCACCGGAGCGATGCTGTCGCACCGCGCAGACCCTTGACATACCGCGGTGTGCAGAGTCGGTCAATCCGGCATGCGGCCGGCAAAGAACACGGCCGGCTGCGCATGTGAATCAGGCTCCAGTCCTGCCGCTTTCCGGTCCATTTCTTCGTAATATCCATCATGGCTAAATACAGCATCTTCAGCAGACTGTCGTCCGTAGGGAATACCGATTTTGCCTTGCTCACTTTCCGAAGCTGTCGGTTAAAGCCCTCGATTGCATTGGTTGTATAGATCAGGCGGCGCACCTCCTGCGGGTACTTGAAATAAGCGCTCAGGTTGGGCCAATTCTCCCGCCAGGACGGAGCGATCTTCGGGTATTTTTTGTCCCATTTCTCCGCAAAAGTATCCAGAGCGTCCAAAGCAGCAGACTCATCGACTGCGGCATAGACTCTGCCTTCAGGTCTGCCATGAGCGCCTTTATGCCCTTGTAGGACACATATTTGCTGGAATTTCGGAGCTGATGGATGATACAGTTCTGGATTTCCGTTTTGGGAAATACGGCTTCAATCGCTGCAGAAAACCCGGTCAGATTGTCTGTGCAGGCGATGAAAATGTCCTCAATTCCGCGGTT